>NZ_JBFATY010000001.1:0-1158840 GCF_040678535.1 Nonomuraea sp. NPDC052634
CCATCACCGGCGTGCAGTCGAACCTGTGCCTCGACGCGATAGGCCAGGGCACCGCCAACGGCACCGGCCTGCAGCTCTACACCTGCCACGGCGGCCCCAACCAGCGGTGGTCGCACACCTCCTGAACGAACCCCTGGACCCGCCCGCGCCGGAAGCAGAGGACGACTTCCGGCGCGGGCGCAACCTTTTGTGCGGCGCGCCAGCGAGACCCTTGTGCGGCGCGCCAGCCAGACCCTTGTGCGGCGCGCCAGCCAGACCTTTTCAGGCGTGTCAGCCGGGCTTCGGCCGGCTGCGCCGGGCGTAGGCGCGGGCGGCGCGGGCGCGATCGCCGCAGCGGGTGGAGCACCAGTGACGGCGGCCGTGGCGCAGCAGGTAGCGGTTGCAGGGGGAGGAGTCGCAGGTGATGAGGCGCTCTGCGTCGGGACCGGTGAGCAGGTCGGCCGTATTGGCGGCGAGGGTCGCAAGAGCGTGGTCCAGCACCTCGTTGACGGGGCACGGTGCCGCGCGATAGGGGCCGCGCTTCTCGTCCCAGTACAGCAAGGGGGCCGTGGGGGCCCTGGTCAAGGCGTCGTTGACGGCGGCCAGAGCCGCGGGCAACGCGGGCAGCCCGGCGACGCGGGCGGCGAGCAGCGCCCTGACATGTTCGCGCAGTGAGCGCAGCTGTGTGACGCACATCTCCTGGACCCCGGCGCCGGGCGGGGCGAGGCCGCGTTCGGCGAGCCACCGATTCGTCGACTCCGGGGTGCCGAGGAGATCGATGAACTGCCCGCCCGGCAACGCGATGGCGCTGTTGGCGAAGTCGAGAGCGACGTAGTCCGCCGCTCCCGGTGCGGGCGGCGGCACGGACTCGGCGGTCACGGTCTCCCTCATGTCTCTCATGGTACGGCTTGCAGCCATCCGTGAGATACGTCTACATTGCTCACGGATAAAGCGTCCCTTATCCGTGAGGTGTTGGAGATGACTGACAGCAGCAGGACCGCCGAGCAGATTCCTGTCCGCGTTCTCGGCGGCCCGACCGCCCTTTTCGACTACGGAGGTCTCCGCTTCCTGACCGACCCGACCTTCGACGGTCCCGGGGACTACGAGGTCCCGGGCGGACGGCTGACCAAGACGGCCCCCTCCCTCCGCCGCCGTACCGGGCGACCTCGGCCGCATCGACGTGGTCCTGCTCTCGCACGACGAGCACCCCGACAACCTGGACGACTCCGGCCGGGCGCTGCTCGCCGACGTCCCGCTCACGCTCACCACGCCCGGAGGCAGCCGCCGCCTGGGGCAGGGGGCCAAGGGGCTGGCGGACTGGCAGGCGATCGAGCTGGACCGCCCCGGCGGCGGCACGATCACCGTCACAGGCGTGCCCGCCATTCACGGACCGGGACCGCGCGAGGAGGTCGAACCGGTCACCGGCGAGGTCGTCGGCTTCGTCCTGACCGGGGCGGGTCTGCCCACCGTCTACGTCAGCGGCGACAATGCCTCGCTCGACGCGGTCGAGCAGATCGCACGCCGCTTCGCCCCGATCGACACCGCCATCCTGTTCGCCGGCAGCCCCCGATTCGCGGTGCTCTTCGACGGCGAGCCGATCGTTCTCGACAGCGCGCGGGCCGCCGAGGCCGCCAAGATCCTGCGCGCCCGGCGGGTGGTTCCCGTCCACTACGACAGCTGGGCCCACCTCACCGAGGGGCGCGACGCGCTGGTGGCGGCCTTCGCCGCCGCAGGGCTGGCCGACCGGCTTGACCTCGCCCGGCCGAGCTGACCGGGCAAGCATCGCCAGGCCGGCCGCCGGACACCGGGTGCCAGGCGTGGACACCTACCTTGCCGCCTCGGCCGGCAGCAGCCGGGCGGTCGGCCGGCTCCGCCTTCGTGCGCGCTTGCCCGGGGCCGCCGCGGCGGCCTCCATCCGACCTCTACCGAAGGTGCCTTCTCGTGAGATCTGGTGTGCCTGCAACGACCGGGGACATCCCGCGCCTCCAGGCTCAGCGCCGTGCCCTGATCGTCCTGGTGACCGCGCAGATCCTCAGCGGTCTCGGACTGGCGGCGGGCGTGACCGTCGGCGCCCTGCTCGCGCAGGACGTGTTCGGCTCCACCGGCCTCGCCGGCCTGCCCAGCGCCGTGGGAACCGCCGGTGCCGCGCTCGCGGCCGTCGCCATCGGGCGCCTGTCGCAGGCTCGCGGCCGCCGCTCCGGGCTCGCCGCCGGGTACCTGGCCGGTGCCGCCGGCAGCGCGGGCGTCATCGCGGGCGCCGTCGTCGGCAGCGCGTTCCTGCTGCTCATCGCCCTGTTCGTGTACGGCGCCGGCACGGCGGCGAACCTGCTGGCCCGCTATGCGGGCGCCGATCTGGCCGCTCCCGCCCACCGAGCCCGTGCCGTGTCCATCGTGCTGGTCGCCACCGCCCTGGGAGGGGTGGCCGGGCCCAACCTCGCCGCGCCCTTCGGCGACGTCGCCGCCGCGCTCGGCGTCCCCGAGCTGGCCGGGCCGTTCCTCCTCTCCGGTGCCGCGTACGCGGTGGCGGCCGCCGTCCTGGCCGTCTGGCTGCGCCCGGACCCGCTGCTGCTGGCTCGCGCTCTCGACGCCGAACACGGCGCCGCGGACTCCGGCGACAGACCTGGCGACGCCGCCGACCCGGCACGCCGGGCGACCGTAAGGCGCCTCCCCGGCGTGCCGGTGGGTGCCCTGGTCATGGTGCTCACCCAGCTGATCATGGTCGCGATCATGACGATGACGCCCGTGCACATGCGCGACCACGGTCACGGTACCGCCGCCGCCGGTCTGGTCATCGCCCTCCATATCGGCGCGATGTACCTGGCCTCGCCCCTGACCGGCTGGCTCGTCGACCGCTACGGCCGTCTCACGATCGCCGTCGCCTCCGGGCCTGTTCTCCTGATCGCCGGAATCGTCGCCGCCACCGCCCCCGCGGGCTCCGTGGCCGCGTTCTCCGTGGCCCTCGCCCTGCTGGGACTGGGCTGGAACTTCGGCCTGGTCGCCGGCACCGCGATCGTCGCCGACGCCGTCCCGCCGGACGTCCGCGCGCGCACGCAGGGCATGGTCGACACCGCCATCTCCGTCGCCGGTGCCGCGGGCGGCATGCTCTCGGGCGTCGTCGTCGCCGTCGCGGGCTACCCTCTCCTCGCCATCGGCGGCGGTGTCCTGGCGGCGGCCGTGCTGGCGGCGGTGGTCATGGCGGCGGGGGTCTCCGCCGCGCGCAGCCGGTGAGCGGCGGGCAGGACGGCAGGGCCGCGCCGGGCGGCTCGACCGTTCGGGATCGAGCCGCCCGGCGCGGGCGCTCCACTCGGTGTCTTCGGGGTCAGCGCGCGTTCTTCGAGGTGGGACCGGCCTCGTCGATGATCTTCTTGGCCTCGTCGGGCAGGTCGCCGGCGGTGACGGTGGTGTTGTCGCGTACGGTGTTGCCGCGCTCGCCGTCCACCAGCCCCGTGATGGCGGGGTTCGTCGTGTAGTTGCCGGTCAGCGTGATGTCGCCGGTGCGGTTGCCGTTCTGGTTGTTGGCGTGCGCCCACTGGGCGGCGGTGCCGACGAACACGTTGCGGCTCGCCGAGATGTAGCGGGAGCCCTCGTCGAAGTACAGGCCGAGCTGTCCGCTCTTCTCGCAGTAATTCTGCTCGATGCGGCTTCGGGGCATCGCGGAGAGGGTGTAGATGCAGCCGGCGTCGAACATCGTGTGCACGACGTCGCGTACGTGGTTGCCCACGACCGTGACCTCGCTGGACGTGGTCGGCGTGTCGTAGATGGGCTGGAAGTCGTACAGGCCGCGGTTGATGTACTCGGGGCTGCCGCCCGGGTCGTTGGCGCCCCAGCCGAAGCCGATCCCGATGCCGGTGTACGGCATGTCGGCCACCTCGTTGTGCTCCACGGTCAGCCGCGTGACGTAGCTGGCGAAGATGCCGTCCTGGTCGAGGAACTCGCGGGCGGTGGAGTAGATGCGGTTGCCGCTGATGCGGATGTCCTTGTTGACCATGCGCGGGTCGGACGGGTGGTGCGCGTCGGGCCGTACACCGCCGACGACGATGCCGCCACCGGCGCTCGCGGTGAACGTGCTGCCCTTGACGGTCACGTTGTGCGCGCCCAGCCCGACCCCGGTGGCGTGGGCGTTGGCGTCATTGCCGATGCCGAGCCCGACCGAGCCGAGGTTGACGAACGTGTCGCCGGTGAACGTGATGTTCTCCGCGGCCGACACCTGCACCGCGGCGGGCGCCTGCGACCAGTTGTTGCGCGCGCCCTCGAAGCCCTTACAGCCGAAGGCGCACGAGGTGAACGCGTCCTGCGGCCGGTGCTCCTGTACGCCGGCGATGAACGTGCCGGTCTGCTGGTTGGCGTAGCCCTCGTTGGTGCCGGGCTGCAGCCACGTGGTGCCGGTGAAGGTCAGCCCTTCGAAGCGGAGGTTGCGGGCGGGCTCGTCGTACGTGCCGCCGATCTCCAGCAGCCGCTCCAGGCGGGGCAGCTCCACCCGCGCACGGGACATGTCCTGACCCGGCAGCGGCTTGTAGTAGACGGTCCCGGCGCCCCGGTCCAGGTACCACTCTCCGGGCTCGTCGAGGAACGCCCGGGAGTTCTGCAGGTAGAAGGTGGGGGTGCGCAGCGGGGACTGGATGGTGTCGTAGCCGAAGGTGTTGTTGTCCCAGGCCGGCTGCTGCATGACGACCGTGGTGCCGGAGATGCGCTGCACGGGCGCGAAGCGGTTGGTGAACGACAGCTTCGCCTGCAGCTCGATGCGCTGCTGGTCGGGCAGGCCGGCGAG
Organism: Nonomuraea sp. NPDC052634; assembly: GCF_040678535.1. NCBI lineage: Bacteria > Bacillati > Actinomycetota > Actinomycetes > Streptosporangiales > Streptosporangiaceae > Nonomuraea > Nonomuraea sp. NPDC052634. Next base: position 4,748 of record NZ_JBFATY010000001.1, read on the forward strand.
GTAGGCCAGATCGGGGTCGTCGAGGGTGAAGCCGGTCGCGGTGAGCGTGATGGCGTCGCGGGGCAGCTCGATGCGGGCCCGCTGGGCCAGCGCGCCGTCCACGTAGAGCTGCCGGCTTTCGGCGTCCGTGCCGACCTGCGCCTTGTAGACGCCCTTGTCGGGGTCGTCGAGCGTCCAGCCGGTGACGGGACGGGCGCCGCTCAGCACGGGCCCCGCTCCCCGCGCGGCCTTCCAGGTCACCATGTGCCCCTTCTTGCCGGAGTCGGCGGGGCCGAACCGCAGCGGCTCGGTCAGCCGGTACGTGCCGTCGAGCAGCTCGACGGTGACGTCACGGCCCTCAGCCGCCGCCGCGCGGGCCCGGCGCTGCGCCTCCTGGAGGGTGGCGAGCGGCCTGCCGGCGTTGCCGGGGCCCCGGTCATCGGCGTTCTCGGCGCCGGTGGGCGCGACCACGATGGTCCGGGCCGGTGCGGCCTGGGCCGGTCCGGCGGCGGGACCGGCGATGAGCCCGCCGGCGATCAGTAAGGCGGCGGACGCCACGGCGGGCGTTCGCCTGCGCGACACGATGGGTGGACGCACGGTTACTCCCTTTCCTGTGAGTGCTGTCATGACGGGGGACTGAACAGCCGCAGCCCGGCGCGCTCCGGCCGCACGTCGGGGGTGCCGTCTCGCGGCAGGGGAGGCGTGGCGATCGCGGTCTCGTCGACGGTGATGCCGAGGCCCGGCGAGTCGCCCAGGACGAACGCGCCGTCCTCGACGGTCACGTCCACCGAGATCCCGAGCGGCGGACGCAGGTCCTGCAGCTCGCTGACCAGGTGGTTCGGCACCGACGTGGCGGCGTGCAGCAGCCCGACCGGGGTGGTGCCGATCGGGCTGACCGGCAGGTCGTGGGCGTGCGCCAGCGTGGCGACGCGCAGGAAGTGGGTGACGCCCCATACGGCGGCGGCCTGGACGACGTCCACCGCGCCCGCGGCCAGCAGCGGCCGGTACTGGTCGAGGCCGGTGAGGTTCTCGCCCGTCGCGACCGAGGCGCGGACCCCGCGCCCGACGGCGGCCAGCCCTTCGGCGTCCCAGCGCCGTACCGGCTCCTCGATCCACGTCAGGTCGAGCGTGCGCTCCAGCTCGGCGACGTGCCTGACCGCCTGCTTGCGGTGCCAGGTCTCGTTCGCGTCGAGCATCAGCGCGGGCCGCGCGCCGCGCCCCGCCTCGGTCAGCACGTCGCGGACCAGCTCCAGGCGGCGCCGGTCGCGGTCGATGTCGAGCCCGCCCTTCAGCTTGGCCGCGCGCAGCCCGTGCCGGGCGTACTCCTGGTGCACGCAGACGAGCTCGTCGTCGGTGAGCGCGATGTCCAGCCCGGAGGCGTACGCGGGCACCCGCCGGTCGCGGCCCCCGAGCAGCCGCCACAGCGGTTCGCCCGCCGCCTGCGCCTTGATGTCCCACAGCGCGGTGTCGAACGCGCCGATGGCGCCGAACACCGCGCCCGCGTGGCCGGCCTTGAACGTCCGCCGCAGCATGCGGTCGTAAAGCGCGGTGACGGCGCGCGGATCCTCGCCCTCGATCGCCGGGAACACGGCGTCGAGGTGGGCGTGCGGCCCGAGGCCCACGCCGGTGATCCCCTCATCGGTGTCCACCAGGACGATCGGCACGGCCACGTTCCCGTCGGCGTGCACACCGTTGGCGTCCCCGACGGGGCGGCCCCACGCCTGCACCGTCGTCAACGTCCGATACCCCGAGATTCGCATGTCAGCCCTTCGTAGAGCCGGCGGTGACCCCGTCGGCGATCTGGCGCTGGAGGAACAGATAGATCAGCAGGACGGGTATCGCGGCGATGAGCACCCCTGAGGCGAACTGGGGGATGTTGTCGGAGTACTGCCCGCGCAGCGAAGTGACACCGACCATGAGCGTGCGGTGTTCCGGCGACGGCATCATCAGCAGCGCGATGAGCACGTCGTTCCAGCAGAACAGCGCGTCCAGGATGCCGACGGAGAGCAGGGCGGGAGCGCCGAGCGGGATCATGATCCGCCGGTAGACGCCGTAGGTGGAGTTGCCGTCGATGCGGGCCGCGTGCACGATGTCGGCCGGGATGGTCCGATAGTGGCTGGTCATCAGGAAGACCGTGAAGGGCAGGAACTGCGCGACGTACGCGAGGATCAGCCCCGGATAGGTGTCGATGAGCCCGGTGTCGGCCATCACCTTGACCAGCGGCACCATGATCACCTGGAACGGGATGAACAGCGCCGCCAGGCAGCCGAGGAACAGCGCCGACGAGCCGCGGAAGCGCAACTGGCTCAGCGCGAACCCGGCCATCGACCCGAGGAGCAGCAGCACCACCACCGACGCCGTGACCACGATGAGCGAGTTGGCGAAGTAGCGCGCCATGCCGACGCTGCTCCACGCCGCGGCGACGTTGTCGAGGTGCAGGCCACTGGCAGGGGAGAACCGGTCGAGGATGTACTCCCGCCGGGTCTTCACGGCCACGTTGGCGGTGAACACCAGGGGATAGATGGTGGCCAGCGCGAGCAGCGCCATCGGTACGGCGGCCAGCCACCGGCCCAGACGCAGGACGGGCATCAGTCCTCGCTCCCCGCCCTGCGCAGCAGCGCCACCTGCGCGACGCCGACCACGAGCATGATGAGGAACAGGACCGTGGAGGCCGCCGAGGCGAGCGCCGGGCGGTTCATCTGCCCCTGCTGGATCCACACGTAGAACTCCGGCAGGTACGTCGAGCCCTCCGGTCCTCCGCTGGTCATGATGTACAGCAGGCCGAACATGGACGTCAGCATTCCGATCATGGTGGTGACGACGACGAACTGGATGGTGCGCGACAGCCCCGGGATGATGACGTGCCAGATGATCCGCGGCAGCGACGCGCCGTCGATCCTGGCGGCGTCCAGCAGGGCGGCGTCGAGGGTGGAGAACCCGGCCAGGAAGACCACCAGCGCCATGCCGAACGTCGCCCAGATGTGCACGCCGATGACCGTGAACTTGGCCAGCGCGGGGTCGCCGAGCCAGTCGACGGGCCCGAGGCCGAAGGCGGCGAGCGCGGTGTTCAGCGGGCCGTCGTAGCCGAGCATCAGGTTGAAGATCGCGCCGACGATCACGGGGGAGAGCACGGCGGGGAAGAAGTAGACGCTGCGGAAGAACCGGTGGCCGGGCACCTTCAGATAGATGAACGTGGCCAGCAGGCCGGGGATCGCCACCGCGACCGGCAGCAGCAGCACGAGCAGCCCGACGTTGCCGAGCGCGGTGCGGAACAGCGGGTCGCCCAGCAGCTCGGCGTAGTTGTCGAAGCCGACGGGGGTGCCGTTGCGCTCGCCGTCGCCGGTGAAGGAGAAGTTGACGCCCAGCACCAGCGGCCACAGCCGCAGCGCCACGATGATGAGGACGGCCGGCGCCACCAGGACGAAGGGCGCCAGCCGCTCGGCCCTCGCTCCCCGCGGCAGCCCCGGCCGCCCGTGCCCGGTCCGGCCGGGGCGCAGCGCGGGTGAGGTCGTTCCGACCGGCACGGTCAGCTCGCCTCGTCCGCGGCGGCCAGCTGCCGTACGACGTCGTCCACGCCGGCCGATCCGCTCAGCAGCTGCTGGGAGAGCCGGCCCATCAGGTCCAGGACCTTGCTGGACAGCGCGACGTGCAGCGCGGGCTTGCCGCTGGTGATCTGCGGCACGATCGCGGCGACGGCCGGTGCGTCCTGCGGGGCGGCGATGGTGGTGTCGGAGGTGATCGCGCCGGCGTCGGCGGAGAAGGCGGTCAGCGCGGCGGTCGAGGTCAGCGCCCGTACGAGGTCGGCGGCGAGCGCCGGATCCTTGGTCGTCTTGGCCACGCCGTAGCCGATGCCGCCGTCATAGGGCAGGACGGGCTCGGCATCGCCGGTGACGACGGGCGCGGTCATGACGCCGACGTTGTCCGGGCCGAGGAACTCGCCGAAGTCCTTCCAGTGGCCGACGTCCGACATCAGCCCGATCACGTGGGCGGCCTTGCCGGTGTCGAAGAGGGCGAAGGCGTCGTTGAACAGCGCGGTGGAGTTGGCGCCGTCGTTGTTCAGGCCGTCGTCCTCGGCCTGCTTCCAGAGCCGGAAGATCTCCTTGACGTGGGGCGAGGTCCAGTCGCGCTTGCCCGCGATCCAGTCGTCGTACTCCTTCGGCGTCAGGATGCCCGGTCCGAGCCCCGACATGAAGAACTGGATGCCGAAGCCCTCCTTGTTGCCGAGCGCGAAGCACCTGGCGCCGGTGGCCTTCTTGATGGCGGCGCAGCCGCGGACGAACTCCTCCCACGTCTTCGGCGGGTTCGCCGGGTCCAGCCCGGCCTTGGCGTAGATCGCCTTGTTGTAGTAGACGGGGTGGCCCTGCAGCGTCACCGGGGCGGCGTAGATCGTGCCGTCCTTGCTGAAGGCGTCCCAGCCGGCCAGCCGCTGCTTGTCGGGGGCCACGTACCGGTCGAGCGGCAGCAGCATGTCCACGCGGTCGCGCAGCTGCCCGCCGCCGTTGAAGAGCATGACGTCGGGGCCCTTGCCGGACTGAGCCGCCGTGCCCAGCAGCGTGTAGTACTGGTCGTACGGCTGGGCCACGAACTCGACGGTCACGTCGGGGTGCTTGGCGGCGAAGTCGGCCTTCGCCTTCTCGAGGTAGGACGCCACGCCCGGCTCGCCGGACTTCCAGTCCCAGACGACGAGCTTGTTCGTGGTGCTTTCGGATGAGGGCCGCGCCGGTGCGGCGCTTCCGCAGCCTGTCAGGGCCAGCCCGACGGCGAGCGCGGCCGCCCAGAGGCTTCGCTGCTTCATGGCTTCACTCCCCAGAGCGCGGTCGGCGTCCCCGGCCGCATGCCACGAAAACGTAACTCGTATGACGTATTACGTCAATGGGGGTGGCCTATACTGGCGGGGCGCCGCCCCGGCGGCGGCGCTGGTGTGGAGGGGGATATGACGGCGTCGCAGGAATCGCCCGGGGGCGTCTCGGTCCCGCCCGCGTGGGTGCGCAGGCCGGCCAATCTCGCCAGGGCGGTGACCGCGGAGCTGGTGGAGCGCATCGTGCGCGGCGTGCACCCGTCCGGCACGCCCCTGCCCCCTGAGCCCGTGCTGTGCGAGACGTTCGGGGTGAGCAGGACCGTCGTCCGCGAGGCGGTGAAGATCCTGCAAGAGAAGGGCCTGGTGCAGGTCAGGCAGGGCGCCGGCACCATGGTCACCCCGTCCACGTCGTGGGACATGCTCGACGAGCTCGTGCTCGCGGCCACCATTGACATGGACGAGAGCCTGGCGATCCTCGACGACCTCGTCGTCACGCGCCGCCTGCTCGAGTCCGACATGGCCTACCTCGCCGCCCGGCTGGCCGGCGAGGAGACCATCGAGAGGCTGCTCGCCCTGGTCGATCGCATGGACGAGCTGGTGGACGACCACGTCACCTACGCCGACCACGACCGGGCCTTCCACGATGTGATCATGCAGGCGTCCGGCAACCGCATCGCCAGGGCCGTCGTGCGCGCGCTGGAGAGCCAGGTCATCAACACCGCCCGCTACATGGGCGACCCCCAGCGCGCGCAGTGCGTGGCCTCCAACCAGGGCCATCGCCGCATCTACGAGCGCATCGCCGCGCACGATCCCGAGGGCGCGAGCGAGGCCATGTTCACGCACATCACCGAGGCGTGGCTGGTCCGCCGCAAGGCCTCCAGCGCCCCGGTGCGGTTGCAACGCTAGCCCCTGGCCTCCCGTCCCGACTGCCGCAGCGACATCACCGCCCAGGGCGCCAGCTCGACGTCGAGCTTCAGCACGCCGTCGTCGGGCACGGTCAGCGTGTACGCGCGCAGCGCGTCGGCCACCCTGCCCAGGTGCTCGCGCTGCGCCCTGGTGAGGTTGAGCGGCGCGCCGAGGGCGTACCACGCCTCGGCGACGTTGCCGTGCTCCCAGTCGAGCACCTCGACGAGGAACGTGCTGCCCGGCTCCAGGCCCTCGATCGTGTGGCGGATCCTGCGGCTCGGCCCGACGGCGGCCAGCTCGCGGGTCGCCGCGTACGTGCCGCGCGCGCTCAGCCCCTTCAGCCCCATGCCGTCCGGGTAGTTGAAGAACACCGCCGACACGGCCGAGGTGCGGCTGTCGCGGGTCACCACCCCGTCGGGCGTGGCGAGCAGCAGCCGGTCGCCGAGCCGCTCCAGCATGGTGAACGCGTGGTAGGTCGGCTTGTGGACGCCGTCCTCGTTGATCAGGCCGAACCCGCCGTGGAACGGTCCGATGCCGGCCCCGCCCTCCTCGAAGACGTCGGTGAACGTCCAGTAGGAGATCGAGTCGGCGAGGGACGCGCACTGCAGGTACGAGCGGGTGATGGAGGTGGCGGCGAACACGGTGTCGTGGATGAAGTCGCGCGACGACGGCGAGGTGGACCACTCGGTGATGTGGATCTCCGCGTCGGGGTAGGCGCTGTCGCGCAGCAGCGCGCGCAGCAGGGTCAGGTCGTCGTACGTGGCGTCGGCGTACCGGGTGATCTGCACCGCCTGGCCGTCGGCGCCGTAGGCGTAGTCGGTGGGGTAGAGGTGCGTGGAGACGAAGTCGACCGGCAGCTCGCGCTCGGCGCACCAGGCGAGGAAGTCCTCGATCCACACCGGCCGCCAGTCGAGGGCGTCCACGTCGGTCGCGGCGGCCGTCTCCACCATCGCCGAGCGGTCCTCGGTCTCGCCCTTGTAGCGGTCGTCCGGCACGAAGACGCTGGTGGAGGGGCCGCCCACCTTCAGCTCGGGGTCGATCGCCTTGATCGCCCGCACGGTGGCCTCGTACAGCTCGAAGTACTGGGTCTTGGTGCCGGTCCAGAAGTGGGGGACGAGGTTGGGCTCGTTCCACACCTCGAAGCGCCACCGGCGCACCTCGTCCAGGCCGTACCGATCGACCCAGTGCTCGACCGTCCTGGTGACGAGCTCGGCCCAGCGCGCCATGTCCTTGGGCGGGCTGCAGTGCGCCCGCCACCAGAACAGCGTCTCGGTCTGGGTGGCCAGCTCGCGCGGCATGAAGCCCAGCTCCACGAACGGGCGTACGCCCTGCTCCAGCAGGAAGTCGAAGACCTTGTCCACGTAGGAGAAGGTGTAGACGGGGGAGGGGAGCGGGCTGTTGGGGCCGAAGCCGCCGCCGTAGCTCTCCCGGTAGACGAACATGTCGTCGTGGAAGAGGCCGTGGAAACGCACGTACTTCACGTTGAGTGCGGCGGCCACCTCGGCGAACTGCCGCTGCCAGTCCGCGCGCAGGGCCTCGTTGGCCCGCCCGGCTCCGATGCAGGCGCTCCACACGTGCGGGAACGCGGTCTCGTCGCGCTCCTCGCCGTCGATGAGCAGCCGGGATGCGGGCACAGCGTCGCTCGTCATGGTCTCGCTTTCATTCGAATGAGCAGGAAAACAACAGGAGAGGGTTCAGCCCTTGACGGCGCCCACGGTCAGGCCCGACTGCCAGTACCGCTGCAGGCAGAGGAACGCGATGATCAGCGGGATGATCGTCAGCAGCGACGAGGTGATGACCAGGTTCTGCACGAGGGCGCCGTTGCCGGCCGACGAGCCGAGCTTGTTCCACTGGTTGATGCCGACGGTCAGCGGATACCAGTCGGGATCCTTCAGCATGATCAGCGGCAGGAAGTAGTTGTTCCAGATCGACACGAACGAGAACAGCAGCACGGTCACGCCCGCCGGGGCGAGCAGCGGCAGCGCGATCTGCAGGAACGTGCGGAACTCCCCGGCGCCGTCGATCTTCGCCGCCTCCAGCAGCCCGGTCGGCACGGCCTCGGCGGTGAACACCCACATCAGGTACAGCCCGAACGGGTTGATGAACGACGGGATGAGGATCGCCCACGGGGTGTCGGTCAGGCCGAGCTTGGCGAACAGCAGGAACTGCGGGATCGCCAGCGCGATGCCGGGCACCGAGATCGACCCCAGGATGACCAGCAGGAAGATCCGCTTGCCGGTGAAGTGCAGCTTGGCCAGCGCGTACCCGCCGAGCGCGGCCAGGAACGTGGAGACGGTCGCGCCCACCACGACGTACAGGACGGTGTTGAGCAGCCACCGCGAGAAGATCCCGTCCTGGTAGGTGAAGACCCCGACGATGTTGTCCCATAGCGCGAACTCGCGGCCGGGCGCCAGCCCGAACGTCGAGACGAAGTCCGCCTGCGACTTGGTCGCGTTGATGACCAGCCACACCAGCGGCAGCAGGCAGTAGAGCGTGAACAGTCCGGTCATCACGGTGAGCGTGGTGCTCTTGCGCGGGTTGTCCACCGTGTAGAGCCGGGGGCCCCGGCGGAGCGTCCTCGCCGCGGCCGGAGCGCTACTGGTCGCTTGCATTCCTCAGCCCTCTGATCTGTACGGCGTAGGCGACGGCGATCGTGATAGCCGCCATGACGAGCGCCAGCGCTGCCGCGTACCCCTGCTGCGAGCCGGTGAAGGCCAGGTTGTACGCGTACAGGTTCGGCGTGTAGAAGCTGGTGACGCCGCTGTTGGCCACCATCGTCGGCAGGATCTGCGGCTCGTTGAACATCTGGAACGTCCCGATGATCGAGAAGATCACGGTGACGACCAGGGAGCCGCGCAGCGCCGGCAGCTTGATCGAGCGGACGATCTGCCACTCGTTCGCCCCGTCGATCGCGGCCGCCTCGTACAGCTCGCGGGGGACCGCCTTGAGCGCGGCGTAGAAGATGAGCATGTTGAAGCCGGTGAACGCCCACGTCACCATCACGCCGATGGAGATGAGCGTGGTGTCGGGGGTGAACGGGTCGATGTCGGTGCCGAGGGCGTCGTTGAGGCTGCCGAACAGGCCGTACTTGACGCCGAGCAGGAACCCCCACATGAGGGTCGCCACGATCGCCGGCACCGCGTACGGCAGGAAGATCGTCACCCGCAGGAACCGCGCGCCGTGCAGCCGCCGGCTGTCCAGGGCGAGCGCCAGCGCCGTCGCGAGCAGCAGCATGATCGGCACCTGCACCAGCGTGAAGCCGGCGACGCGCCCGACGCCGTCCCAGAACTGCGGGTCCTGGAAGAGCTTGGTGTAGTTGTCCAGGCCGACGAAGACGTTGCCTCCGACCAGCTTGTCCTGGAAGAGGCTGAGGTAGGCGGCGTACGCGATGGGCACGATGAACACCAGCGCGAACAGCGCCGCGAAGGGCGCGATGAACGCCAGCCCGGTCTGCGACCGGCGCCGCCTGCGCGCCGGTGCGAGTGCCTGGGTCATGTCGGAGTTCCTTCCGGTTCCTGCCGGGGACGAGGCCCGCCCGTCCCCGGCACGAGTCCGCTAGTCCACCTGGAAGCCCTGCTCGTTGCCGTACTGGATGCAGCGCTGGCGCCACTGCTCCAGGATCTCGGCGAGCGAGCCCTGGCCCGAGGTGTAGTACGGCGAGGCCAGGTCGCCGTAGATCGAGCGCGCATACTCGAAGAACGGCGGGAACTGCCAGTCGGAGGGGACGATCTCCGTGGCCTCGGCCAGCACGGCGCCCACCTTCTGGTCGCCGAAGTACTCGTTGGGCTTGCCGGTGAAAGCTTCGTTCTCCAGCACCGAAAGGTTCGGCACGAACGCGCCGGCGTCGACGCGGGTCTGCAGGCCGTCGCCGTGCGTGAAGTACTCCAGGAAGGCGAAGGCCGCCTCCTTGTGCTCGGCCGCCGCGGGGATGCCGAAGGAGCTGCCGCCGTTCGCGGCGCCGACCTTCTGGCCCTTCTCCCACTGCGGCATCAGGGCCACCTTGAAGTCGCCCTTGGCCTCCGGCGCGCGTTCGGGAAGGGTCGAGGTCAGCCAGCCGCCCATGGTCTGGGTGGCGAGGGTGCCGTCGTTGAGCGCCCGGTTCCAGTCGTCCGACCAGCCGGTGATCTTGGTGTTGATCAGGCCCTCGTCCAGCATCCTCTGCCAGAACGCCACGGCCTTGGTGGTGCCGGGGTCGCTGAAGTCGATGTGCACCTTGGTGCCGTCCACCTTGAACGGGCGGCCGCCGGCCTGCCAGATGAGCGAGAGCAGGAAGAAGATGTCGCCGGTGTCCTGGGCGATGTAGTAGTCGTCGCCCAGCTTGCGGATCTTCTTGGCCGCCTCGTAGTACTCGTCCCACGTGGCCGGCGGCTCGTCGATGCCGGCCTTCTTCAGCGTGGCCTCGTTGTAGAACATCGCTGACGGCCCGTAGTCGGACGGCAGTGCGTAGACCTTGCCGTTGACCGTCACGTCGTTCCACGCGGCGGGCACGTAGTCGCTCTTCAGTTTGTCCGCGCCCAGCTCGCCGAGGTCGGTGAGCTTGCCGGGGACCGCGAAGTACGGCACCGCGAAGTACTCGAACATCACCAGGTCGGGCACGCCGGATCCGGCCTGGATGGCGTTGTCGAGCGCCTTGTACTCGTCCTGCGACGAGCCCGCGTTGACGACCTCGACCGTGATGTTCGGATGCGCGGCCTGGAAGCCGGGTACGGCGCGTTCGACGGTGCCGTCCCAGCTCCAGACGGTGATCTTGACCTTCTCGCCGCTGTCCGCGCCCTCGGCGCCCGCCGTGCTGGAGCCGCCCGAGCACGCGGTGAGCGCGAGCATGGGTGCGAGTGCCGCGCAGAGGAGCTTGAGCTTCCGGGAGAGCCGCATGGGGTCTCGCCTCTCGTCCTGAGCCGGTTACGAAATTATTTCGCAACATGTTCGGTGTTGCGAGGACATTAGGTGTCCTGTCTGTCCGGTGTCAACGGGTAAATCACGATGCGATCCAGGGAGTCCGAGGCACGTGGTAGGTTGCGAAATAATTTCGTAGAGCCTGAAGGGAGCCCTGGATGGGACGGCGAGGTCGTTCCGAGCGCGTCACCCTGGCCGACGTCGCCCGGTTGGCCGGCGTCTCGCCGACGACGGCCTCGAAGGTGCTCAACGGCCGCAGCGACGTGGGCGCGAAGACCCGCGAGCTGGTGCTGGGCGTCATGGCCGAGATCGGCTACAAGCCCACGGCGGCGCGGCACGAACGGCCCCGCGACAACACGCTGGTCACGGTGCTCGACATCGTCGAGTCCCGGTATGCGGGGACGGTGCTCCAGGGCATACTGAAGGCCGCGACCGCGGCGCAGGCCGAGCTGCTGCTGCGCCTGCCGCCCAGCGAGCCGGTCAGCACCAGCCGCGCGGCGGCCCGCTCCTGGCTGGAGGATCAGAAGGCGTCCGGAGTCGTCGGTCTCATCGCGCTGGCCGTCGCCGTACCCGACCCCGTGATCGAGGCGGCCGAGGACGTCGAGCTGCCCATCGTCACCATCGATCCCATCGACACCACCGAGTCGCGCTTGGTCAGCATCGGCTCCACCAACTGGGCGGGCGGCCGCTCGGCGACCGAGCACGTCATCAAGCTCGGCCACCGCCGCATCGGCTGGATCGGCGGCCCGCTCGGCTCGGCCCCCTCATTGGAACGTTTTCACGGCTACCAGGCCGCGCTCGACTCGGCCGGCATCACGCCAGACCGCGCGCTCATCCGGCACGAGGCGTTCGCCGTCGAGGCCGGGCAGCGGCACGGCCGCGAGCTGCTCACGCTCCCCGACCGGCCGACCGCCATCGTCGCGGGCAACGACGAGATAGCGGTCGGCGTGCTGGCCGCGGCCGGTGAGCTGGGCATCTCCGTGCCCGGCGAGCTGTCGGTGACCGGCTTCGACGACACCCCGCAGACGCAGTGGACCACCCCGCGCCTGACGTCCGTCCATCAGCCGCTGGTCGGCATGGGCAGGATGGCCGTCGAGACCGTGCTCGGCATGGCCGAGGGCGTGCAGCCCGCCTCCCGGCATCTGCAGCTCGCGACGAGCCTCAGCATCCGCGACTCGACCGGGCCCGCTCCGTCCTGATCACCTGGTCAGTCACAGTTCGGTCATCACCGAAATTTACTCTTGTTTTTCGCGAACGTTATTGCTTACGTTGTCGTCGCAAACGTAACCGATAACGATTGCACCGAGTGAGGCGGTATGGCCGTGGGCGGCGGTTCGCCCGTGACGATGAGTGACGTGGCCAGACTGGCGGGCGTCTCCACCACAACGGTCTCACGCGTGGTCAACGGGCGGTACGGCGTGAGCGCCAGCACCATCGCCCAGGTCCGCTCGGCGATCGAACGGCTCGGCTACGAGTCGAGCCTGGTGGCCTCCAGCCTGCGGCGCCGCAAGACGGACGTGCTGGGGCTGGTGACGCACAGCTTCCAGTCCTACACGGCCGAAGTGCTCAAGGGCGTGATGGACGCGCTGCGCCAGTCCGGCCTCGACCTGATCATCTACGCCGACAGCGACCTGTACGGCACGTACGCGGAAGGCTGGGAGCAGCGGCACCTGTCCCGCCTCGCGGGCACGCTCACCGACGGGTGCATCGTGGTCACGCCCTCGGGCGAGATCCGCAGCAGCACACCCGTCGTCGCCATCGATCCCGCCACCGACTCGACGGTGCCCTCGGTCACCGCCGCCAACTTCGAAGGCGCGACCGCCGTGGTGGAGCACCTCATCGAGCTCGGGCACCGGCGTATCGGCTTCATCGCGGGCCGCTCGGAACTGGTCGCCTCCCGCTCCCGCGAGGAGGGCTACCTCCAGGCGCTGGCCCGCGCCGGCATCCCCGCCGACCCGGCGCTGATCGCGAAGGGCGACTTCCACCCCGGCTCCGCCGCGCCGCTCGCGCGGGCACTGCTGGAGCGGCCCGACCGGCCGACGGCGATCTTCGCGGCGAACGACGACATGGCGCTGACGACCCTGGAGGTCGCGAAGGACCTCGGGCTCAGCGTGCCCGGCGACCTGTCGGTGGCCGGGTTCGACGACATCCCGGAGGCCGCGCTGGCAGAACCCGCGCTCACGACGGTCGACCAGTCGGTCTACCGGCTCGGCTACGAGGCCGCCCGCATGCTCAAGGCGCTCGTACGCGGCGAGTGGGACGGCCCCCACCAGATCGTGTTACCGGCCCGCCTGGTCGTGCGCCGCTCCACCGCACCACCGAGAGCGGCGATGTGACCACGTTCGGTAACGAAGGCCCGCGCACCTGACACCCGCGGCCACGGGAGTCAGGTGGGCAAGCGGATCCACACGACGGATTGGAGGTGCGAAGCACACCAACCATCAAGTGTCCATCGCACGAATCAGGCCGACCAGCACAGCGTCAACCACGGTCGGCCATCAAGGGAGTTTTTGCATGCCTTCTTTACTTTATCACGGCAGGTCACGCCACCCAGGCGTGCTGAGGATCACCGCCGCGATCACCGCGGGGCTCATCGCGATCGCCGCCGCGGTCCTCGCACCGCGCCCGGCCCTTGCCGCCACACCGTGGCTGGACGTCTCCGACGACCGCTACGCATCGTTCACCGTCCCGGTCTCGGAGGTCGAGGCGGAGGCGGGCGGCTCGGTCTCGCAGGTCCTCATCGAGGGCAACTTCGGCCCCTCCTTCACGTGGGCGCAGTTCGGCCTGACCCTGCGCGGGCAGGCGTTCACCGGCGTGCTCGGCCCGCTGCCGCCCGGCCTGTACACGTACCAGGTCACGGTCAACGGGACCAAGGGGCTGAAGGACCCGACGAACGGCACCCGCGTCGCCTCCAAGCCGCTGTGGAGCACGTTCTTCGTGCCGGGTGACGAGGCCGCGCTGCTCGCCGACGTGCCCGAGGGGCAGGGCGGCAACGTCGAGACCCTCGCCTACGGCAGCGGCGGCGAGCAGCGTTCCGCCCTGGTCTGGACGCCGCGCGGCTACACCGGCAAGGGCAAGAAGCTGCCGGTGCTGTACCTCAACTCCGGGAACGGCATCGCCGCGAGCGACTGGCTCGACCTCGGCAGGGCCAAGCAGATCCTCGACAACCTCTCCGCCCGCAAGGCCATCGAGCCCATGGTGGTCGTCTTCAGCGACGGCGAGGCCGGCAAGGAGCTGCGCACGGCGGTCGCCGACCGCTACAACGTGCACGGCGGCCCGGCGCACCAGGCCATCGCCGGCGCGGGCGAGGGCGGGTCGCAGGCGCTGCGCGCCGCGCTCGGCCACCCCGCCGAGTACGACTACGCCGGCTCGTTCTCGGGCCTGCTGACCGAGGCGAACGGCCCCGCCCGCAACCTCAAGCTGCTGCGCCTCTACACGGGCAACGTGACGGACCCCGCGTACAACGCGACCGTCAAGCTGACGAAGGCGCTGGACCGCGCCCGCGTCAAGTACGAGTTCGACGGCGTGAACCCCGACGCCGGTGCGAACTGGAACGCCTGGCAGGAGAACCTGATCGACTTCCTGCCGCGGCTGTTCCGCAACGTGCGCGACCACGGCCCGAGCAAGGGGCACGGGAAGCTGAAGGGTGAGTTCACCCCGCCGCCGCCCGGCACCACGCCGACGCCGTTCCTGAGCGACGACGGGTTCGTCACGTTCGAGACCACGACCGAGTTCGCGAACGCCCAGCAGGTCACGGTGTGGGCGAACTGGGCTCCCGGCGGAAGCTGGCTGCGCGTCCCGCTCGCCAAGGCGGGGGACCGCTGGCGCGGCACCGTCGGCCCGCTGGAGCCGTGGTTCTACCACTACCGGCTGATCGTGGACGGCACCGCGGTCAAGGACACCTCCAACCCGACGAAGGTCACCTCCGAGCCCACCTGGAGCACGTTCCTCATCGAGGGCGAGCGTTCCAGGCTGCTCACCGACGTGCCCGAGGGCAAGGGTGGCAAGGTCGAGGAGCTGACCTACCACAGCAACGTCGTGAACCAGGAGCGGACCTCGCTGGTGTGGACTCCGCCGGGCTACGACCCCGACCGCGCGGAGCCGTACCCGGTGTTCTTCCTCCAGCACGGCGGCGGCCAGAGCTACACCGACTGGACCGAGATGGGCCGGGCCAAGCAGATCCTCGACCGTCACTTCCTGGACGGCAACCTCGTCCCGATGGTCGTGGTGATGAGCAACGGCAACGTCCCGGACTTCAACGCCGAGCTGCTGGAGAACGTCGTCCCGGCGGTCCAGGCCCGCTACAACGTCTCCGACGACCCGTCCCAGCAGGCCCTCGCCGGCCTGTCGATGGGCGGCGGCCAGACGTACGGCGTGCTCAAGGCGCATCCCGGCAGGTTCGCCTACATCGGGGTGTTCTCGGCCGGGTTCGGCAGCGCCGAGGGCGTCGACGCCGAGGCGATCAACCGCGGCACCAAGATGCTGCGGCTGTACATCGGCGACCAGACGGACTTCGTCTACCCGTCGTTCCAGGACACCCTGGCCACGCTGGACCGGCTCGGCATCCGCTACGAGTTCGACGGCGTGACCCCCGGCCCGCACGGCTGGGACGTCTGGCAGAAGAACCTCATCGATCTGGCACCACGCCTGTTCAAGCGCTGAGCACGGCGTCCCGGCCGGGCAGTGACCGGCCGGGATCGTGTTAGCGCTCACACGAGGACCGGCGAAGGACGGGGCACGGACGCCATTCGTGCCCCGTCCACGCCGATCACTCCGCCCCACCGGTGGCGCACCACCCCCGCGTGCGCCGCGATCGCAAGGAAACACACATGAAGAAGACACGGCTCTCCACTGCGGCGATCATGCTCGCCGCCGCGACCGCACTCGCGGGCTGCGCCCCCGACCTCGGTGGCGGCACGGGCACGAACGGCACCGACGGCACCAACGGCGCGACCGCCGCAAGCGGCGGCGACAGCGCGAGCAACTGCACCAACACCATCCCCAAGAAGGACCTGCCGGTCGTCACGATGTGGGGCTGGTACCCGAACATGCAGCTCGTCGTCGACAACTTCAACAAGCAGAACAGCGAGGTGCAGGTCTGCTGGACCAACGTCGGCCAGGGCAGCGACGAGTACGACAAGTTCCAGACGGCCATCGCGGCGGGCACCGGGGCACCCGACGTGATCATGATCGAGATGGACCGCATCCCGACCTTCCAGATCCAGAACGCGCTCGTCGACATCAAGCAGTACGGCTACGAGTCCGTCAAGGACAACTACAGCGAGGGCGCGTGGAAGGACGTCTCGGTCGGTGACGCGATCTACGGCGTGCCGGTGGACGGCGGCCCGGTCGCGATGATCTACCGGAAGGACATCTTCGACAAGTACGACATCAAGCCGCCGAAGACCTGGGCCGAGTACGAGCAGGCCGCCCAGAAGGTCAAGGACGCGGGCGGCCCGGCGTTCGGCGACTTCGCCGCCAACGTCTCGGCGCTCACCATGGCGCTGCAGATCCAGAAGGGCGCCAAGCCGTTCACCTACGACCCGGCGCAGAAGGACACGATCGGCATCAAGCTGAACGACCAGGCGTCCAAGGACGTGCTCGAATACTGGGGGCGGCTGGCGAAGAAGGGCCTGGTCGGCACGCAGGACCAGTTCACGCCCGAGTACATCTCCGGCGTCATCAACGGCAAGTACGCCACCTACATCTCGGCGGCCTGGGCGCCCGGCTACCTCACCGGCGCCGGCGTCGGCAAGGGCGAGGACACCGGCAAGTTCGCCGTCGCGCCGCTGCCACAGTGGGACCCCGACAACCCGGTGCAGGTGAACTGGGGCGGCTCGGCCTTCTCGGTGACCAGCCAGGCCAAGAACCCCGAGCTGGCGGCGAAGGTCGCCTACGGGCTCTACGCCGACAACGAGTCGCTCACCGACGGCTGGACCAACCAGATCATCTTCCCGCTGAACCTCAAGGCGCTGAAGGACCCCGCGTTCGAGGAGCTGAAGGTCGAGTTCTTCGACGGCCAGCAGGCCAACAAGGAAGTGTACGTCCCGGCGGCCAACGCCTATCAGGGCATGACGTACGCGCCGTTCGGCCAGTACTACTTCGACGCCATGACCAAGCAGGTCAGCGCGCTCATCGACGGCTCCGTCACCGCATCGGAGGCCGCCGACAAGCTGCAGGAGGACGTCACCCGCTACGCCAAGGAGCAGGGCTTCACCGTCCAGTGACGCCACGCCGTGGGACCGGCCGCCGCCCGAGCGTGGCGGCCGGCCCGCATACGACCCCCTGAGCAAGACCGTTCCCGGAGCCAGAAATGACCCTAACGATGGAGAAGAGTGCGCCACGCACGCAGGGCAGGAAATCGAGCAGTCGCGGTAAGGTGCGCCTTCGCGAGCATCTGATGGGGTGGCTCTTCGTAGGGCCGTTCGGGCTCGTCTTCCTGGCGCTGCTCATCGCGCCACTGGCGTACGCGCTGTATCTCAGCCTGTTCCAGAAAAGGCTGATCGGCGGCACCAGTTTCGTTTTCCTCGACAATTACGTAAAGGCGTTCACCGACCCGAGCTTCCTCTCCGGCACCTGGTTCGTCATCCGCTTCTCGCTGGTCTCGATTCCGCTGCAGATCATCGTCGCGCTGGTGCTGGCCCTGATCCTCGACTCGGTCACGTCGCTGTTCGCCCGCTTCTCGCGCCTGATGATCTTCCTGCCGTACGCGATCCCCACGGTGATCGGCGCGGTCATGTGGGGCTTCCTCTACAGCAAGAGCTTCGGGCCGCTGACCGACATCTTCGGCCTGTTCGGCGCGACCGCCCCCGACTTCCTCAGCAGCAACCTGATCTTCTACGGCCTGGTCAACATCGTCACCTGGCAGTGGGCCGGCTACTACATGATCATCCTGTACGCGGCGCTGCAGGGTATCGACCCGGCACTCTACGAGGCCGCCCGCATGGACGGCGCCAGCGGCTGGCAGATCGCGCTGCGCATCAAGATCCCGATGATCGCGCCCGCGCTGCTGCTGATCCTCGTCTTCTCCCTCATCGGCACCCTGCAGTTCTTCAACGAGCCGCAGATCCTGCGCTCGCTCGCGGCCGGCGCCATCGGCCCCGACTTCACCCCCAACATGTACGCCTACCAGCAGGCCTTCGGCCTGGCGAACTTCACCTACGGATCGGCGATCTCCTTCGCCCTCGGCGGCGTCGTCTTCGCCGGCGTCTACGCCTTCCTGTTCTTCACCCGCAAGCGGAGGAGCTTCCTGTGACCACCGCCAGCACGCGCACCGGCCGCCGGCCGAACCGCAACCTCCCCCTGCACCTGCTGCTCGCCTTCCTGGTCGTGTACTTCCTCGTGCCGTTCTGGTGGGTGATCGTCAACAGCTCAAAGGACGCGGCGGGCCTGTTCGGCGGCGGCAACACCCTGTGGTTCGCCGAGAACATCGACTACATCGGCAACCTGCAGCAGCTGTTCACCTACGACAACGGCATCTACGGCAGGTGGATACTCAACTCCACCCTCTACGCGCTGGCCGGCGGCATCGGCGCGACGATCCTGGCCGTCATGGCGGGC
Organism: Nonomuraea sp. NPDC052634; assembly: GCF_040678535.1. Lineage (NCBI taxonomy): Bacteria > Bacillati > Actinomycetota > Actinomycetes > Streptosporangiales > Streptosporangiaceae > Nonomuraea > Nonomuraea sp. NPDC052634. The sequence continues at coordinate 22,884 of NZ_JBFATY010000001.1, forward strand.
TACGGGTTCGCCAAATACCGCTTCATCGGGCGGCGCTTCAGCTTCTCCCTCGTGCTGGGCGCGCTCATGGTCCCGGCCACGGCGCTGGTGATCCCGACGTTCATGATGTTCTCCCAGGCCGGGCTGACCAACACCATCTGGGCGGTCATCCTGCCGTCGCTGCTCAACCCGTTCGGCGTCTACCTCATGCATGTGTACGCGCGCGACGCGGTCCCTGACGAGATCCTCGACGCGGCACGCTCCGACGGCGCGGGCGAGATCCGCACGTTCCTCCAGGTCGCGTTCCCGCTGATGCGGCCCGCGGTGGTCACCGTGCTGCTGCTGTCGGCCGTGGCCTCGTGGAACAACTACTTCCTGCCGCTCGCCATGCTGTCGGACAACCGGCTCTTCCCCGTCACCGTCGGGCTCGGCCTCTGGCAGGGCATCGCCTCGGCCAACAACGCCGGCACCACCTCGCTGTGGAGCCTCATCATCCTCGGCGCGCTGGTGTCGATCATCCCGCTCATCATCTCCTTCTTCGTGCTGCAGCGGCACTGGCGCGGCGGGCTCTCCGTCGGCGGCCTCCGGTAGCGGCCGGGGCTTGTGCGCGGCGGCGCCGCGTGGCAAATGGGGGCATTGCCACGCGGCAGACCCGCCGGTACCGCAGCGAGTTCGGCGGCGTCCGGTGGAGCCCCGGCGTACGGCCCGGCGAGTCGTCCTGGAACTACGGCGAGCGCCCCCGCGGGCTGCGAGGAACGTCCCGCCGCGATCGAACAGGCGCACCGTCCGGCTGTGAGCTGAGCGCCGCCTCGCGCTCGCTCGCACGCCGGCCCGGCGCGGGGCCGCTCCGCCTTCCCGCGCGGGGAACCGTGAGCTGAGCGGTCGCCCGCGCCGTTCGCCGTCGGCCGGTGCGGGTGACCGGACCGGCCGCGGCCGCGACGTGGCGACGTGGCGACGTGGCGACTCAGTGTGTCGATCTCGTGGCCGAGATCGTGCATGGTGGCTTGGCAGGGGGAAGAGACTGGTGGTGGAATCCAGGTCCGCTCAGGAGAATGCCATGACCAAGCCCGCCGAGCCGCGCGACCCCGGCAGCCGGAAGCACCGCTCCGATGAGCCGCGCCGCGTCCAGGTGCTGCTGTCGCCCGCCAACGTGTGGCGGGTCGGGTTCGCCGTCGTCGCGGTCGCCGTCGTGGTGTACCTCATCAGGTTCATCCTCACCGACGCCGGATCGCTCGTCATCGTCGTCGTGATGGCCTGGTTCCTGTCGCTCGCCATGGAGCCCGCCGTGGGCCGGCTGTCACGGCACATGCGCCGCGGGGCCGCGGCCGTCCTCGTGATGGCCGGCATCGCAGTGCTCGCGGGCCTCTTCCTCTACCTGTTCGGCAACCTGTTCGTCGAGCAGGCCGCGCTGCTCGTACAGGCGCTGCCCGACGTCGTCACCGGCGCCATCGACTGGATCAACGGAAGATTCGGCACCCGCTACGACATCGATACCATCCTCAGCTCCATCAACCTCACCCCGCAGCAGGCCGCCACCTACGCGCAAGACCTGGTGGGCGGCGTGCTCGGGCTGCTCGGCACGATCACCGCGGCGGTGTTCAACACCTTCGCGCTGCTGCTGCTCACGTTCTACTTCTCCGCCGACGGGCCCCGGCTGCGGCGCTGGCTCGCCCAGCTCCTGCCCGGCCGCGTCCAGCAGGTCTTCATCACGATCTGGGACGTGTCGCTGGTCAAGACCGGCGGCTACGTCTCCGCCAGGCTCATCCTGGCGGCGATCAACGCCTTCTGCTCGACCCTGGTGTTCATGCTGATCGGCCTGCCGTCGTGGCTGGCGCTCGGCGTGTGGACGGGCGTGGTGGCCCAGTTCGTGCCCACGATCGGCACGTACATCGCGATCGCGCTGCCCACCGTCGTCGGCCTCGTCTCGCCCCGGCCCTGGGTCGGGCTCGCGGCGCTGGCCTGGGGGATCCTCTACCAGCAGGTGGAGAACCTGACGCTGGAGCCGCGCATCAGCGGCCGGTCGGTGAACATGCATCCCGGGGTCGCGTTCGCGGGCGTGCTGCTGGGGGCGCAGCTGTTCGGGGCGGTGGGCGCGCTGCTGGCGGTGCCGGTGCTGGCCATGCTGCTGTCGCTGGTGGACACGTTCGTGGCGCGCAAGGAGATGATGCCGCTCATGCCCGAGGTGCCGGAGGCGTACCTGGCCGAGGACGAGGGCCCCGCCGACGCACCGCCCGGCCCCGAACCGGACGAGGAGAAGCCGGAGACGCCGGGGGAGGGCGACGCGGACCCGGCGAAGACGCCCGAGGCGGAGCGTCCGGCCTCCAAGGAGGGGCGTCCGGCCTCCGGGGCGGGGCGTGCGGCACCTGAGGCGGCTGAGGGTGAGCGGCCCTCCGTCGGGTCTACGCCTCCCCGGCCGCCTGGGAGCGCTGCTTGAGCTCCGCCTCGTACACGTGCCGCCGCCCGCCCGTGAGCCGGTCCCGCACCTGCTTCTCGATGTCGCGGAACACGGCGTAGTAGTAGTCGTCGTACGTCTCCACGACCTGGAACGTCCAGTGGCCCGGCAGGACGTCGCGGCCGACCAGCTCGGTCTGCAGGAGTTTGGCCAGCTCGTCGTGCCCGCCCTCGCGCAGCAGCTTCACGGCCTTGTGCAACGTCGCGTGGGCGGAGCCGGTGAGCTGGTGGAACGAGTACAGGTGCCCCCGTGCGCGCTCGACCGTCTCCAGCGCCTCCGACACCATCCCGGCGGCGCGTACCGCCTGGTCATCCGCCCCCTCGGGGCGGCGGTGCTCCTGATCGGGTGTGTATCCCATGCACTCTGCGTTACCCGATGTCGCGGGGAGGATGCGCGCGGGTTCGCGATCGTACGGGCGCTGCGGCCCTTGTGCCGGGACCGGTCCCGGCGGGTGATCCCTAAGATGGGCGATCTCGGCTCAGAAAGGATGACCGATGCCGGGCAAGACGAGCGTGGCGCCGCGTACCGCCGCCCGTGCCGTGCGCTCAGCCATCGCGCTGCCGTTCCTCCTGCTGCTCGCCGTCTGTGCGCCGGCCGTCTCGGCGAGCGCCTCACCCGCGCCATCGCCGTCGGGCTCTCCAGGCCCCGAGGTGTACGAACAGCCGGTCCTGGTGCACAGGAAGGACGGGAGCTTCGAGTGGATCAAACTCTATTCGGTGCGCCACAAGGAGACCGGCGAGTTCGTCATCATCGATTCTCAAGGCAAGGACTATGAGGATCTCGACGACTTCCGCGCCAACAACGACCTCTTCACCGAGGAAGACAAGATCACCATCCCCAGGAACTTCCCGACGCCTTCCGGCGGGAAGGACCTCCAGCTCATCACGGTCCCCGGGCACACCTCGAACGCCGGGACGTGGTGGCTGGCCGGCGGCATCGCAGTCGCGGTGCTCGTTTCGATCGGGGTGATCGTGGCCGTGCGCGGGCGCGGGGAGAGCCGCTCGTACGACGCCTGGCTGGCGGGCCTGCCGGACGACCGCCGGGAGCAATCCCAGGACGGCGACCAGACGAGGACCGACTCCTGAGCGCCGGACCGACGTACCGACTCCTGAGCGCCGGACCGACGTACCGACTCCTGAGCGCCGGACCGACGTACCGACTCCTGAGCGCCGGACCGACGTCAGGCCGAGTCGCCGCTCACGTGCCGGACCGTGAACGGCGAGCATGACGGCGACGGGCCGCTCGTCGGCGCGGAGCTCGCGTTAAGGCGTCGCTGCCCTCCAACCCGCCGTCGATGGCGGCGGGAAAGGAGGCGCCGCCGGTCGCGGCAAGCGGTTCACGCGGGCTTGGGCAGGTCGTACGTGACGCCGGTGAGGCGCTCCGACAGCTCCCAGACGCGGCCGGCCGTGACCGCGTCGTACAGGGCGGGCTCGCGAGTGCGCCGGGTCGGCTCGCCGCGCATCTGCAGCGGCCAGTCGGGCACGATGTACGAGCCTCCGGGCAGGCCGGGCACGGTGGCCGCGTACAGGGAGGTCTTCGCCCCCTCCTCGGGCGGCCGGAACGCGATGCGCTCGGCCAGCCGCATGGTGGCCAGATACAGCTTGCCGCGGGCGGCGTTGGCGCCGCCGGTCATCACGTTCGTCCTGGTGAAACCGGGCTCGACACCCATGCTGCGCAGCTTCAGCCCGGCGGCCTCGGCCCGGCGCTGCAGCTCCATGGCGAAGTAGAGCACGGCCCGCTTGGTCCGCCCGTAGTGGAAGGCCGCGCGGTAGGAGCGTTCTGCGTTGAGGTTGTCCAGGTCGAAGCGGACCAGCCGGTGCGCCATGCTGCTCACCGAGATCACCCGCGCGGCGGGCGCGGCCCGCAGGTGCGGCAGCAGCAGCCCGGTCAGCGCGAACGGCCCCAGATGGTTGACGCCGAACTGCGACTCGAACCCGTCGGCGGTCCGTGCGAACGGCACCGCCGCGATGCCCGCGTTGTTGATCAGCAGGTCGAGCCGGTCGTGGTCCCACCCGGCGGCGAACTCGCGTACGGACGCCAGGCTCGCCAGGTCCACCTGCCGCAGCTCCAGCCGCGCGTCGGGAACCTCCGCGCGCATCCTGTCCAGCGCGTTCTTGCCGCGCTCGGGATCGCGGCAGGCCAGCACGACGTGCGCGCCGCGCCGGCTCAGCTCGCGCGCCGTGACGTACCCGATGCCGCTGTTGGCACCGGTGACAACCACGATCTTGTCAGATTGGTCGGGTATATCGGTCAAGCTCCAAGAGCGGGGGGTGCCCATGCTCGTCACCTCACGGGGGGTTCCGGTACGTACGACAGAGCATGCCCGATTTGATCATCCGGAAGCCATGATCTCGGGCGGCGGGCCGAAACGAGGCTTCGTATCAGGACGCCGGGGTGGTCCTGATACGAAGCCACTCGTCACGGGAGGATCGGGGTCCACTCCTTCAGCAAGGCGATGTCGTACGCGTCCACCGCCGTGTACGGGTCGCGATCCAGGATCTCGCGCAACTCCGCCTCGTCCTCGACCTCGTAGATGTGCATCGCGCCCTTGTCGTCGGCCCACGGCCCCGCGGTGACCAGCCGGCCCTGCTCGAGCAGTGCCTGAAGGTGCTCCCGGTGGGCCGGGCGCACCTTCAGGCGGTCGTCCTCGTTCTTGAACTCGAGCAACAGTACAAATCTCGCCATGGGCGTCACATTAGTACCAAGACGATCTTTCGGGTGTCCCGCTACCAGGTCTTGCCGGCCTGCTCGCGTATCGCCCGGTTGATCCGGTTGAAGCAGTTGGTCAGGCGATGTGCAGGATGATCGACGAGAGCTGGTCCTCGTCGAAGTACGCGGCCGCGGCGTCCCAGATCTCGTCGGTCACTCCGGCGCGCCGTCCTGGATGCGGGTGGCCGCCTCCGTGAACGCGAGCGCCGCACGCTCGGCGCCGGTGTAGAACGGCGTCTCGCGCCAGGCCACCAGGCTGTGCAGCCGCTCGTCGGTCTCCCCGTGCTTCTTGGCGGAGGCGACCCCGGCGTACACGCAGGGGCTGCAGCCGTTGATCTGGCTGGCGCGCAGGTGCACCAGCTCCAGGAGGCGGGGATCGACGCCGCCCGAGTGGACGGCCTTATAGAGGTGCCCGACGGCGGTGGTCACGTCCGGGTTCGACGGCCGGTTCATCCGTGCTTGCATGGGTCGTGCTCCTTCATCGGTTACCTGTGCCCTTGCGGGCTCGTCATCCCCATGACGGAGCGGATGCGAGGAAGGTAACGACATGTCCCAGACCGGCCCGGTGACGTCGGGGGCTTCGGCGGCTTCGGTGGCTGCGGCGTTCGAGGCGCAGCGCGACCGGCTGCACGCGGTCGCGTACCGCATGCTGGGCTCGCACGCCGACGCCGACGCCGAGGACGTGGTGCAGGAGGCGTGGCTGCACCGCGGTGGCCGCCGGCGCGCGCCGCCGCTGGACGGCTGGGGTCGCGGCGAGCCGGCCTGTGCTGGTGGACGGGCGGCCCGGGGTGGTGGCCTGGCGGGCGGACGGCAGGCCGCTGTCGCTGCTGGCGTTCAGCGTCGCCGGCGGGCGTATCACGGCCATCTCGATCGTGACGGATCCGGAACGGCTCGCGCGCCTGGACCTGCCGAAGCCGGCCTGATCCGCGTCGGGCGGTGCTTGCGCGCCCTTGCGCCGCGCCCGGTTGGTGGGCCTCCCGTGGCCTGGCTGTAGTGGATGGTGCCGTTCGGGGCGCGGGCGGCGGTGGCTCGGCGGCGGGCGGTTGCGGCGTGTCCAGTGCCTCGAGAGTAGCCGCGCCGGTTTTCCCGATATTTACGGTATTTGAGGATATTCGGGCGGGCTCTTATATGGCGACGGCGCGTGCACAATTGCGTCGTACATTCCCGGCGGTCGAATCGCCTGCGGCGCGGGGGTGCCGATCGGTAAACTCCAGCGATTACCTGCGGATAATCGCCCGTTTACTCGCCGATACAGCCGGCGCGTTTCGCAGTCGACCTGCCATGTGAAGAAGCTGTGGCCGTGCCGTTCACCCGGGCCGGCCGTGCGAACGTCTGGAGGATGCCGTGAGTGTTCGTCCCGTGCACACGGTGGAGGTCCCGGTGAGCGACGACGGCGGCGACGTGGTGCGCGTCCAGATCAGGGAAGTGGACGAGGGGCTCGTGCGGGTGGGCCGGGGCGACGGCGCCGTGACGCGGGCGGGGCGCTCGCTCGGCCGCATGCTGGACACTGTACGTCCCGTCGCCGAAAGCTTCGTCACACGCTTCAAAGAGCTTGAGAACGCGCCGGACGAGATGGTGCTGGAATTCGGGGTGTCGTTGTCGGCCGAGGCGGACGTGGTCATCGCGAGCACCGCAAGCGAGGCGAACTTCTCGGTGAGCCTGACGTGGAAGCGCCCCGAGCGGCCGGAGGCGTCCGAGCGGTGACGGAGACGGCGCGGGCGTGGTCGGGCAGCCTGTACGACACCTTGGCCGCGGGCATCGTCCAGGTCAGAGCCGCCTCCTTGGGAGGTGCGGGCTTCCTCATCGCCCCCGACCTGGTGCTGACCTGCGCCCACGTGGTGTCGGACGCGCTGGGCCGGCCCCGCGACGACAAGGTTGCGGCGGGCACGCCGGTCAGGGTGGAGCTGCCGCTCGCCGAGCCCCCGCCGGACGGCGGCCCCCGCACCGGATGGCCTGCCTCGGTCGAGACCTGGGTGCCGGTCAGAGCCGAACGGACCGGCGACCTCGCCGTGCTCCGCCTGCGGGAGCCCATCCCCGGGGCCCGCCCGCTGCCGATGGCCGAGGCCGACGGCGTACGCGGCGGGCGCGCACGCGTGGTGGGCTTCCCGCGCGACGCGCCCGGCGGCACCTGGTTCGAGGGCAGGCTCGGCGGCCCCACCGGTGAGGGCTGGATCGAGCTGTCCAGGGCCGACGGGCAGACCGCGCACGTCCGGCCCGGCTTCAGCGGCAGCCCCGTCTGGGACGACACCCTCAACGCGGTGGTCGGGCTCGTGGTGGCCGCGCAGCCGGTGGGGGAGGCGCAGCAGGCGTACGCGCTGCGTACCAGGACCATCGTGCGCGAGATCCCCGCGCTCGGCCCGGTCATCCGCCCGCGCTCGCCCTTCCGGGGGCTGAAGCCGTACCAGGAGGGCGACGCTGAGGTGTTCTTCGGCCGCGAGGACGACATCACCGCCGTCGTCGCCGCCCTGTACGCCTCCCGCACGGTGACCGTCTACGGCCCGTCGGGCTGCGGCAAATCCTCGCTGGCTCGGGCGGGCGTGGTGCCTCGCGTCCGGGCGGACGGGCACGAGGCGCTGGTCTTCAACGCCGGGGACATCTCCTCGATAAGGTTCGTGCTGGCCACCGAGCTGCACGAGGCATGTGGCCGCTCGTACGGCGTGGACAAGATCGAAAGCTGGCTGCGGGACCACGGGCTCGGCGACACCCTGCACCGCGTCCGCCGGGACGCGACCGGCGACCTCGTCATCGTCCTCGACCAGGCCGAGGCGCTGCTCAACCGCACCCCCGCCGAGATCGACGAACTGGTCGACGTGCTGTTCACGCGCTTGAGCGGCGTGCGGGTGCTCGTCACACTCCGCTCCGACCTGGTGGACGCGGTGCTGCGCCACCCCAAGCTGGGCCCGGCGCTGCTCGGCGGACGTACGGTGCCGCTCGCCCCATGACAGCGGGTCAGCTCGAAGAGGTGATCACCAAGCCGGTGGAGCGGCTCCCTGCGGTGTCGTACGAGCCGGGTCTGGTCCGCCGCATGCTGGACGACGCCGGTGACGAGCCGGGCATCCTGCCGCTTTTGGGGTTCGTGCTCGAGCAGCTATGGGAACGCCAGGACGGCGGCCACTTGCGCAACGCGGCGTACGAAGAGCTCGGCCGGGTCTCCGGCGCGCTGGAGCAACACGCGGACGAAACGTGGAAGCGTCTCTTCGCCGGCCGCCAGGAACGCGAGAGGGCGGCGCGCCGGCTGCTCACCAGGCTCGTACGGATGCTGCCCGACGGCGGCATCCTGCTCCGCCGCAGGCTCACCCGTGACGAGGTGGACGACCAGCAGTGGCGGATAGCGACCGAGCTGGCCGAAGCGCGGCTGCTGGTGCTGCACGGCGGCGAGGGCGAGCAGGAGAGCGCCGAACTCGCCCACGAGGCCCTGATCACCGCCTGGCCCGCCCTGCGCGACCAGGTGGAGAAGGACCGGCGCTTCCTGGCCGGGCAGGCGGAGCTGGAGCAGGACCTGCGGCGGCACGAGCGCGGCGGCCCGCTGCTCACCGGTGCGCAGCTCGCGGCGGTCGAGCAGTGGTCGGCCGGGCGCGAAGGGGATCTGACGGAGGAGCAGCGGCGCTTCATCGCCATGTCACAAAAACGGGATCGGGCGGATAAGCGGCGCGGTCGTCTCCTGCGGACCGCAGTGGCGGCTGCGGTCGCGCTGATCGCGGGCCTGGCCACCTTCGGTGTTACTCAGAGCCAGGCCACCGCGGAGCGGGAGAAGGAGAACACCTCTCGCATACTGGCGAGTTCCATCGAGGGCTTGCTGGAGAGCGATCCGGGGCTGGCAGCCCTGGCGGCCGTCGCCGCCTATCGGGTCGCTCCCACTCAGGAGGCGGTGAACGCCCTGTTGCAGCGATACGAAGCGTTGAACGACGCGGCCTGGATGCTCTCCGGTTTCCAGGGCGAAATCATGAACATGGCGATGAGCGCCGACGGCTCCGCGCTGTTCGGCGTTTCCAAGGGCGGTCGGGGGACGATGTTCCATCGGCAGGCCGGTGGGAAGGTGCTGCGAAAGCACCTCGGGCTCCCAGGAAACGCGACTTTCCCGCTGATCAGCGGGGATGCCCGGCGCATCGCGTACACGCTAGACGGTAGCGACTCGATGTACTGGCACGACGTGCGCTACACCGAGCGCGACATCGTCCTAGGACCGGCGCAGCGGCTGCCCGGCGCCGCGCTGCGGAAGTTCACCCTCGGAGGACGGGACGGCGGCCACAACGTCGTCTCCTTCTCGCCGGGCGCACGGCGGATCGCGACGGCGGCCTTCGAGGGCCAGGTGCGGGTGTGGGACTTAGTGACGCGGCGGCTCCAGAACCCGCCGAAACGGCTGCCGAAGCTGCGGCAGGTCTGGTTCGGTCCCGACGAGCACACGTTAGTGGGCACGCTGCTGACTGATGATGAGCCTTTGGTGAGGATCGATCTGCGCACCGGAGCCGTGTGGAAGTTTGAACGTGACGTGCACGCGTTGCTGTCGCCGAGGGTCGACATCTCGGCGGACGGCAGCGTCGCGGTCGTGTGCAGGAAACCAGCCGAAAAAGCCGTCTATCGGGTCTTCCGCGTCGCGGATGGCCGGGAGCTGACCCGCTACGTTTCTACCGCCAGGTACAGCGTGTGCCACGACCCTGCCATGTCGGCGACCGGTGATCGCATCGCCGTCAACGAGGGGAGCGGCACCTGGGTGATCGTCGGCGATAGAGCGAGCACGCCGCCACAACGATTCACCGGGCCAGACATTACCTCCATCGGTAAGATGGGGCCGCTCCTCGGCACGCCCGAGGAGCCCGTCGTGGTCCAGCGCGGCCAAGCCGACGTGAGAGGGTGGCGGTTGCACGGCGATGCCGGGCTTGGCGCGTTCAACCCGCCGGTGCTCCTCAGAGGCGGTCAAGCAGCTGTGTTCCGGACGGGGAAGAGAGGCGGGAAGATCGCGGACCGTCTGGTCGTCGCGGAGGTCGAAGGCAAGGGGAGAACGCTCGGTTCGGCGCCCATCCCTCCCGTGCCCTCCGACGCGAACCACCTACTCGCCACCAACCGGAGCCAGACGCTGGTGGCCGACGTGTCCGGCTCGAACAAGATCACCGTCTACACCCTGCCTGACCTGCGCGAGGTGAGCACGTTCACTGCTCGCCTACCTTCACGCGACTCGACGGGGAGCCAGCCAGAGGTGAACCTCGTCTTCCTGTCTGACGACGAGATCGTGACGGTCTCCGGCACCGTGGTCGAGCATTGGAACGCTCGCGACGGTCGGCGCATATCCGAACCTATCGACCTGCGTGGCGTGTTCAAAGGCGGGCTGGCGCTCAATGACTTCCAGGTACTGCGGCACTACAAGCCCGGGTATATACAGGTTGCGCACAGGACCAGCCACAGCCTGCACGCAGTGAGTCTGGCGACCGGTAAGGAGGAGCCGAACCTGCGCATACGGCTGGGAGACGACATGGTCACCGCGATGGTGGAGCCTAGCGGGCGCTATGCCATGGTGCTGACGCGCGGTTCGGTGATCGAGCTGTGGGCGGTGGCCGATCGCCAGAACCCTCGGAAAATCTACGGCGGGCTCGGACCCCTGGCGCCTGAAAGTTCCCAGGTGGGGAGGATGGAGGAGGACGGTGACGGCAACCCCGGCTTCTTTCTGACGTTTGGACGTTTCGTCCACTTCTTGCGCTTGACCGGCTCGGGCGAGGTGAACGTGGAGGCCTACTCCTTTTCCGGCCAGCAGAAGTTCATGGCGTCGGCCGACGAAGGCAGAACGTTGCTGCGTGATCGCGGCGAGTTCGCCGATGTGCTCCGGGTCGATCCGGAGCTGTGGGCCTCGCGGCTCTGCGCCATCCTCGGACGTGACCTTGACGCCGAGGAGCGGCGCGGCCTGCCTCGAGACGTACCGGAAACCGTCTGCCCATCCGCCTGACCGCTCAGCGTGAGCGTACGGCGGCCTCCAGCACCTCCTCCACGGACCTCGCAGGACGTCCGAGCGCGGACTCCAGTGCCGGGCTGGTGACGTCGAACTCCCCCTTACGCGATGCCAGGAACATGGTCAACAGGAACGCGGCGGCCGGTCTGGGCATGCCGTCGGCGACCATCGCCGCCACCCACTCCTCATCCTCCATGACGACCCGCTCGATGGTCCTGCCGGTGATGCGGCTGAGGATGGCGGCGACGCCGGCGAAGTCGAGCGTGCGGGGAGCGGTCAGCGGCGGCGTGACGCCGTCGAACACGCCGTCTTCGGTCAGCGCGAGGACGGCGGCCTCCGCCAGGTCCTCGTGGGAGGTCCAGGACACCGGGCCGTCCAGCGGCGCGGCCAGCCTGCCGGTCTCGATGGCCGCCTCGAGGAAGAGTTCCAGCGTGGAGGCGTAGAAGCCGTTGCGCAGGGCGGTGTAGGGGATGCCGAGCCGCCGCAGGTGCTCCTCGGTGGCCGCGTGCACGGGCTGCGGCGCGAAGAGCGAGGCCGGGGAGGCGGCCTGGTGGCTGGTGTAGAGGACCCGCCGCGCGCCCGCTGCGCGGGCCGCGTCGATCGCGGCGATGTTGGCGGCCGTGGCGGCCTCTCCCCGGATGGAGGCGGAGATGACCAGGACCCGCTCGGCGCCCTCGAAGGCGAGCTTGAGCGTGTCCGGCTCGGTGAAGTCTCCGGCCCGTACGCGTACGCCGCGCTCGGCGAGGGCGGCGGCCCTGGTCACGTCGCGGACGCTGATCCCGACCTTTTCGGCGGGCACGCGCTCAAGCAGGCGGTCGAGGATCAGCGAGCCGAGACGGCCGGTGGCTCCGGTGACGATCAGCATGGGTTGGCTCCAGTCTGCACGGGATGTTCTAGGTGGAACGCCTCTGACGTTAGCACTGATACTAACGTTGTTACTACCGTTGTTGTCGAAACCGGCTGAAGGCTTGCTTTCAACGCGATGGCGCTGGGAGTACCATCGTTCACATGGCGCAGATCCAACAGCGGCGTGACCTCACCCGCGAGCGCATCGTGACGACCGCGGCCCGCCTGCTGACCGAGCAAGGGCCCGCCGCGGTCACCACCCGCCGCGTCGCCCAGGAAGCCGGATTGCAGCCCCCGGCCCTCTACCGCTTCTTCCCCGACAAGGACGCCCTGCTGGACGCCGCCGTCGAGCACGTCTTCGCCGAGCACGTGGCGCGCAAGCGAGCCACCGCGCCCACCGGCGACCCGGTGGCCGACCTGCGCGCCGGCTGGGACACCCAGATCGGCTTCGGCCTCGACCACCCCCACGTCTTCAGCCTGCTGCTCGCCCGCCCGCGCGACACCCCGGCCCAGGCCGAGGGCCTGCGCATGCTGGCCGAGCTGGTCCACAGGATCGCCGTCGCCGGCAGGCTCAAGGTGAGCGAGGAACGCGCGGTCAACCTCATCCACGCGGCCGGCATCGGCACCGTCCACACGCTGCTGACGCTGCCGCCGGACCAGAAGGACCCGCGCCTGGCCGACGCCGCCTTCGACGCGGTCGCCCGCGCCATACTCACCGACGACACCGCCCCCGCCGAGGACCCCGCAGCCGTGATCGCCGCCTTCCGCACCCTGCTCCCCAGCCTGCCCACCCTCACCAGAGCCGAGGCCGCCCTCCTCGACGAGTGGCTCCGGCGCTGAACCGTCAGCGGAGGGTGGTCGCTCACGGTTCCAGGACCCAGCGGGCGAAGTCGGTCGGGAGGACGTTGCTGCCGCACAGGACGGTGGTGACGCGGCGGCCGGTGAAGCGGGCGGGGTGTTCCATGACGGCGGCGATGCCGAGGGCGGCCGAGGGTTCGGTGACCAGGCCGGCATGCTCGTACACGGCCCGCATGCCGGCCTTGATCGCGTCCTCGCCGACGAGCAGCACGTCGTCCATGACCAGCAGATCGTCCAGGACCTCCGGGATCGGGCAGCGGCCGGCGACGCCGTCGGCGATCGTGTCGATGCGGTCGGTCTCGACGACGGTACGGCGCTGCCACGACAGGGCCATCGCGGGCGCGCCGGTCGGCTGGATGCCGATCACCTCCGCGCCCGGGGCGAGCGCGTGTACGGCGTAGCCGACGCCGCCGGCCAGCGCGCCGCCGGCCAGAGCGACGAGCACGACGTCGAGGTCCGGGTCGTCGCGGACGAGTTCGGGGCCGATCGTCGCGGCTCCCTCGCAGGTGGCCAGGTCGAGGCTGTCCTCCACGTGGTACGCGCCCTCGGCCTCGGAGAGCTCGCGGGCCAGCAGGCGGGCGTCCTCGATGTCCTGGCCATGGAGCCGGAGGTCGGCGCCGAGTGCGGTGATCTGGGCGAGTTTGAGCGGGTTCGCGGTGATGGCGGCCACCACGGTGACGTCGATGCCCCGGCGCGCGCCGGCTGTAGGCCAGCGCCTGGCCGAGGTTGCCGGCGCTCGCGCACACCATGCGGGACGCGCCCCGCGCGGCGGCCTCGGCGGCGACGGTCTCGGTGCCGCGTCCCTTGAAGCTGCGTACCGGATTGAGCGTCTCGACCTTCAGCGTGATCGAGGAGCCGAGCGCCCGGCCCGGAGACGGGCACGGCATGGCCGGCGTGTCCAGGAACACCGGATCGATGGCGGCGGCTGCGGCGCGAATGCGGTCGAGCCGGAGCCGGACATGATCGAGACCGCTCATGGTCGCGAAGCCTGTCACGGAACGGCCCCGTACGGCGGCGTTCGTGACGGCGAATCACGCGTTGTGTGATGGAACGGTGACAACGCGGCCCACCCGCCGATCGGCCTGCTTGCCTGAGGGGCATGCGACTCATTCCCCACCCCCTGTCACGCCCGATCGGCGCCCTGGTCCTCGCCGTGGTGGCCGGCGCCGCGCTCGGGGGCTGCGGCGCCTCCTCCTCCGCTGACGACCGGCCCGGTGTGCGCGTGCTCTGGACGGGCGACTCGATCGCCGGGGCAGAGGCCCCTGCCGTGCAGGCGGCGCTGGAGGCCGCAGGCGTGACGGTCGAGAACGCCACCTCCGACGGCGGCGGCAACCTCGTCCCCGGCGACCACCCGGTCACCACCAAGGCGGCCGCCGAGGCGTGGAAGGCGCTCAAGGAGCGCATCGCGTCCTTCCGCCCGACGGTGATCGCCTACCAGATCACCACGTACGACTGGGGCACCGCCCGCCAGCAGCTCGCCGCCTACCGCAAGCTCGCCGAGACGGCCGAGGACGCCGGGGCCCGGCTGGTGCTGGTCTCCGCGCCGCCGTTCAAGATCGACGACTTCTACCGGCCGTACGCCGCCGCCATCAAGTCCGCGCCCGCCATGGCAGCCCAGGCCGCGGCGGGTCCGGGCGCCCGCTTCCTGGACGCCTCTGAGCTGTGGGGCACCGACTACGCCGCGGACAAGGCCCAGCGCAGCAAGGACGGCATTCACTCCTGCCAGCAGGGCTCGGCGGCCTTCGCCACGTGGTTCGCCAAGCGGCTGGGCGAGCTGGCCGGCTTCACCCCGGCCCCTCCCGCCGCGTGGGCCACCGGCCCGTGGACGGACGATGAGCGGTTCAGCAAGCTCGGCTGCTCCTGATGCGCGCCGGACGACGACTTCCAGGGCGTCTGACGCGGGCCGGACTGCGACGTCCGGGCCGTCTTATGCGGGTCGAGGGCGGCAGCGGTTCCGGCCACGACCGCCCCGTCTCCGCTGCCGGCGTAGAACGCCCCATCGCGTCCGCCTCCGGCGGTAAGCGCCCGGACGGCTCTGCCGCCGGCTGCGCGCCCGCTGCGGTGGGCGCTTCCGAGGGCGGGCGCGCGGCTCCGTCCGGCGCGCAGCCCGCCCCTCGCCGGGCCCACATCGCGGCGCTGGACGGGTTGCGCGGAATCGCGGTCATCGGGGTGCTGCTGTTCCACGCGGGCCACCTGAGCGGCGGGTTCCTCGGGGTCGATCTGTTCTTCGTGCTGTCCGGGTTCCTCATCACGGGCCTGCTGCTGCAGGAAAAGAGACGTCTCAACCTGGCGGCGTTCTGGGAGCGGAGGGCCCGCAGGTTGCTGCCCGCGCTGGCCGTCCTCATCGTGATGACTCCGCCGCTGGCCTGGGCGGCGGGCAGGACCGACCTGCTCAGGACGGCGCAGCAGGACACGCCGTGGGTGCTCGCCCAGGCGGTGAACTGGCACTACATCGCCGAGCGCATCGGCTACTGGAACGCCTCGGACACCCGCCCGTTCGCGCACCTGTGGAGCATCGCGGTCGAGTGGCAGTTCTACCTGGCCTGGCCGCTCATCGTCGCGCTGCTCGGCGGGAAACGGTGGCGGGTGGCGGTGGTGGCGCTCACGGGTGCGGTCGTGTCGCTCCTGCTGATGGTCAGGCTGGGGGCGGCGGTGGACACTACGCGCGCGTACGAGGGCACCGACACCCGCGCCTTCTCCGTGCTGCTGGGGGCGGCGGCCGCGACCATGCCCGTCCGCGAGGCCGTGGCCCGCCTGCCGCGCACGGCCGTGGACCTGACATGCGCGTTGCTGCTGGGCGGGCCGGCCGTCGCGTGGGCGGTGACGGCGGGGGAGGAGGCGCCGGGCCTGTTCCAGGGCGGCATGTTCGCCCACTCGCTGGCCTGCGCCGCGCTGATCGCGCTGCTGGCCGGAGCACCGGAGGGCCGCGCAGGGCTGGTCCTGGGCAGCGCGGTGCCGCGCAGGATCGGCGAGGTGTCGTACAGCCTGTACGTGTGGCATTGGCCGATCTACCTGCTGCTGCCCCGCCACGGCGGGCTGGACGGCTGGGCCTGGACGGCGGTCGCCGCCGGGCTGTCGCTGGCGGCTGCAGTAGTGTCGAAGGCCCTCGTCGAGGATCCGGTACGCCACCGCGCCCGCTGGACCACCGGCCGCCGCGGATGGGCGGCGCTGGCCGCAGCCGTCACGGTCGCGGCGGTGGCGTGGGCGGCGATCCCGCAGCCGCGGCCCGGCGCGGGGACCGTCGATGTGAGCAGGCTCGAAGAGTGAAAGGGGAACACATGCCGCGCATGCCCGGCCGCCTGGCGGCCGTCGCGGCGGTGGCGGCGCTCGCGGCCGGCTGCGGCATCACCGGCACCGGCGTACGCCCGGTGGGCGAGCCGGTCCAGGGCGGCCTGACCGGGGAGAGCGGGCGGCTGCTGCGCGTCTATTTCGTCACGCCCGAGGGCACCTGGCCGGTGTCGCGGCCCGTCGTGGCCGGCGACGGCGTGCAGGAGGCGGTGGACGCGCTGCTCGCCGGGCCCACCGCCGACGAGCGCGCCCGCGGCCTTGCCACGCGGGTGCCCGCGACGAAGGAGCAGGTCCGGGCGCGGACGTCCGGCGGGCGGGTCGAGCTGCGGCTGCCCTGGCTGGTGCGCGACCTGCCGCACCTCGCGGTGAGCCAGCTCGTCTGCACGGCCGCCGGAGGCGGCGGTCCGGTCGTGGAGGTGTACGAGCCGGGCATGGGGGACCGCGCGTGGGAGGTCCGCTGCGACGACCACGGCACGGCGGTCCCGGCCGGCGGAGAGGGGACGTCGTGACCCGCGTTCTGGTGATCGAG
Organism: Nonomuraea sp. NPDC052634; assembly: GCF_040678535.1. Classification (NCBI taxonomy): domain Bacteria; kingdom Bacillati; phylum Actinomycetota; class Actinomycetes; order Streptosporangiales; family Streptosporangiaceae; genus Nonomuraea; species Nonomuraea sp. NPDC052634. The sequence continues at coordinate 39,483 of NZ_JBFATY010000001.1, forward strand.
GACGACCCGGCCGTGCGCCGCGGCGTGGGCCTCGGCCTGCGCCATCAGGGGCACGAGACGCTGCTGGTCGCCACCGGCGAAGACGGGCTGGCGGAGCTGGTGGCGAGCGCGCCCGACATCGTGCTGCTCGACCTCATGCTGCCCGGTATGAGCGGGCTGGAGACGTGCCGCCGCATCCGCGCGTTCAGCCAGGTGCCGATCGTGATCCTGTCGGCCCGCGACGACGACGTGGACGTGGTGGTCGGCCTGGAGGCCGGCGCCGACGACTACGTGATCAAACCGGCCAGCACGGAGGTGATCGAGGCGAGGATGCGGGCGGTGCTGCGACGCACCACGCAGGCGGCGACCGGTAACGCCCGCTCAACGTACGGCGACCTGCTCATCGACCGGGTCGCGCTGCGGGTGCTCAAGCGCGGCGAGGAGGTGGCGCTGGCCCCGACGGAGCTGAAGCTGCTGCTGTTCCTGTCGGCCGCGCCCGAGCAGACCTTCAGCCGCCAGCAGCTGCTCGAACAGGTGTGGGAGCACGCGTTCCACGGTGACTACCGGCTGGTGGACGCGTGCGTCATGCGGCTGCGCGCCAAGATCGAGGACGACTCGCGCAACCCCCGCTACATCCAGACCGTACGCGGGTTCGGCTACCGGTTCGGGCCGTTGTGATCCGCCCGCGTCTCGCCCGTGGCCTGCGCGCGCAGCTCGTGCTGGCGTTCCTGCTGGTCTCGGCGCTGAGTGCGGTCACCGCCGCCGCCGTCACGTATCGGCAGGGCCGCGACGCCATCGCCGAACGCGCCGAGGCCGACCTGCTCCAGGAGCTGCGCGGCCACCTCGCCGCCCGGGTCCCCGACCTGCCCGCCGACCCCGAGGCGGCGGATCTGCGGGCGCTGGCGGTGCAGCTCGACCGGGCCGCGGGGGCGCGCGGGTGGCGTACGGCGCTGTCGTACCGGGGCGGGGCGCTCGTCGCCGCGAACCCGCAGGCGCCGCCGCTGCCCGCCCCGCTGCGCGCCCAAGGAGCGACGGCGACGACCGCGCTCGCCCAGCGCTTCCACCAGGGCGAGACGCCATGGCTGGCGGTGGCCGTCCCGGTCACCGCCGCAGGACGCCCGCACGACCCGCCCCCGCTCACCGTCTACGCCTCCATGTCGCTGGCCTCCCAGCAGCAGGACGTCGATGACCTGGCCGCCGCCGCGCGCGCCGGGGCCCTGCCGGTCGCGCTGGCCTCGATCATCCCCGCGCTGCTCGCCGCCCGCAGGTTGCTGCGCCCGGTGCGCCGCCTGCGCACCGCGACGGAACGGATGGCGGCCGGCGGCCTCGACACGCGCGTCACCGTCACCGGCGACGACGAGCTGGCCGACCTGGGCTGCGCGTTCAACTCCATGGCGGCAACCCTCCAGGCCGACGCGGAGACGCTGCGCACCATGGAGGAGCGGGCCCGCCGCTTCGCCGCCGACGTCTCCCACGAACTGCGCACGCCGCTCGCGGCCATGTCGGCCGTGACCGGCGTGCTCGACGCCGACGCCGCCTCGGGACGGCTGCCGCCGGTCACCGCCGAGGCGCTGGCTCTGGTCTCCGACGAGACCCGCAAGCTCACCCGCCTGATCGAGGACCTCATCGAGGTGTCCCGCTTCGACGCGGGTGCGGCCGTGCTGCACCTCGACGACGTGGACCTCGGCGAGCTGATCGGCAAGACGCTGGCGCTGCGCCACTGGGACGGCCGCGTCCGCACCGACCTGCCGACCGGCCTGCGCGTCCGGCTCGACCCGCGCCGCGTGGACGTCATCCTCGCCAACCTGATCGGCAACGCGCTGCGCCACGGAGGCCCGGACGTGTCGGTGAGCGTGCGCGTCGAGGCGGACCCCGAACGGGTGGCCGTCATCGTCGCCGACGACGGTCCCGGCATCCCGGCAGACCTGCTGCCGCACGTCTTCGACCGCTTCACCAAGGGCGACTCCGCGCGCACTCGCAGCGAGGGCAGCGGCCTCGGCCTGGCCATCGCCGCCGAGAATGCCCGCCTCCACGGCGGCGCACTCACCGCCGCCCCGGCCCCTGGAAGAGGCACGGTCATGACACTCACCCTGCCTGCGGGTCCGACACGGTGATGGTGGACAGCGCCGGGGTGAGCCTGGCACGGTAGCGGCGGATGCCGAAGGTATGGTGTTCCACCTCCGCGGCGAGCAGGACGTCGGCGAGGTTGACGCGGCCGGGCACCGTCTGGACGAGAGCCGCCACGTGGTGATCGCCGACCAAGGGATATTTGCGGACTCGGCGGAATTGCCACATGGGCTTAGGCTGTCCGGCGCCGTGTCCCCGGACGATCCACTCGTGGTGAGCCGGGGCGGGATCGGGCGACTGACGTTCCGCCTGGATGTTCATCAGCCCCGCCTTGACCTCCAGCGTGATCTTGGACTGGGCGGCGGCGCCGGGAACGGTCCGCTCGCCCGGTTCGATCGCGCGCGCGATCGGACGGGGATCGTCGTGCTGCGGACCTGAGCCGTTCGGTGGCGGGCCGTCGGCGGCGAGCGTGCGCAGCGACAGGCCGAGGGAGGCCCGCACGAACTCGCCGCGCGCGTCCGGGCTCTCCGGATGGAACGAGCAGACCAGCACGAGGTGACGGAGCTCGCGGTCCGGCGCGGCCGCCGCGTACGCGACCCACTCGGCGGGCGCGATCCCCTCGCTCACGGGCAGGCAGTCCCAGCCGAACGAGAGCCTGCCGTGCAGCGCATCGAGGTCCGGAGGGGTGCCCAGGGTGCGTTCTGGCTGGAGATCGATGGGGTGCGTGGTGAGGTTCATGATGTCGTGATCCTGGCCTGGATGAGGGAGAACGCCCCCCCAGTCACGGTATTGGGGATAAGCGGCACGGGTGGCGAGCTGAGCTCCGCGGAATGCGTCGACGACGCTCGCGCTGCCGAGCCGGCGGTGCAGGTCCGCGAAGAAGGCCGTCGCGGGCTCGGGACGTACCGGCCACAGGCAGCCGACGATGGCCTCGGCGCCGGAGGCGAGCAGCGCTCCGGGGATGCCGCGCAGGTTGTCGCCCAGGTCGAACCGGCCGAGCGCGGAGTCGCACGCGGCGAGCGTCACCAGCCGGACGCCGCGCAGGTCCACCGAAAGCAGGTCATGGGCGAACACCCGGCCGTCGTCGTCCTGATCCGGGCTTAAGTACAGGCAGTGGAACCACGGCGCGGCGGGGTCGGAGGTGCCGTGCGCGGCGATGTGGATGACGTCGGCGTCGGCGAGCTCGCGCAGCAGCCGGTGCCGGGTCGCCTCGGGGCCGACGATCGCCGGCACGCCGGCCGTGGCGGCGACCTCGCAGGCGTGCTCCTCCAGCAGGTCCTCCGCGGTCAGCCCGAAAGGGGTTCCGCCCAGCGCGGAAGCGATCACCGCCGTACGGCGGGGTCGCACGCGCGCGGTCTGCGGCACCAGTGCGGAAAGACTCGGGATGGAGGTGACCGTCCAGTCGTCGGCGATGGTACGGCCGCCGACCGAGCACAGGTGGAACGGGAAGAAGTGCAATGATCCGTGCGGCCAGAGGATCAGCCGGTCCTTGCCCTGCCGCCGGCAGGCCTCCAGCACGCTCGCGCTGCCGGTGAGAAGGACGTTGTCGGCCAGTTCGCGCCGAGCGTCGGGCGTGAGGTCGTCGAACAGGGGATCGGCGACGATCTCCGCGCGTATCCTTCGGACGTCGTCGGTGAGCGGTCTGTGTGCGGACGCCTGCTCGTCCGCGGATCCGTCAGGGACGACGACGCGCACCGCGTTGTGGTCGCGGGTGAACGCGACCAGCACGACATCGCCAGGGATCAGCTCCGGCTCGGGTACGAACCAGGCCAGCAACACCGTGCGATCGTCCAGCAGGTTCCGCTGCTGCAGGAGGGGGATGATGTGCCCCATCACGTCGAGGGGTTTCCCGTTCCGCCCCTCGTGCAGCAGGCCCATGTCGATCAGGCGATCGGTGAACCGGCGCTGGTTACGGACGATCTCCGCCTCCGTGGCCCCGGACTCGGGCGGGTCGTCCTCCAACGGGGTCAGCAGATCCGTCGATGCGGGCGGCGAGGCCAGCTCCCTGGGATCCACCTCGGCTTCGGCTTGGCGGCACCGGCTGAGCAGCGGCGCGATCGCTCGCGGGAGGCTCTCCAGCGGGTCACGGGCGCCGTACCAGCGGGCGAATTCGGCCCCCTTGGCGCAATGCATGGCGTACAGGAGGTAGGTGAGCGGCATGTGCTCGATATGCCGGGTCACCTGCCACGTCAGGGCGTGCGCGACGTTGCGGATCGTGGCGGCGAGCTCACGGTCACGGCTGCCGTACAGGCTCGGCGCCGCCTGCATCAGCGCCGCGACGGCATGCCGCAGCGCCTGGTCGTCGGCTTCCCGCAGCCAGCGCCGGAACAGGGCCAGGTGGGCGCCCGCCAGGTCGAAGAGGCCCACCTCCGAATACCTCGCCGCGGCGTACGCGTGATGGGTCTGCGGGTGAGGCCACTGTTCGGATGGCGACTCGCAAGTGGCCGCCAGTGCGTGCAGATCCGCGGCGGCCAGCACGCCCGAAGCGGACCGGCGCCAGATGGATCCGTGGTCGATCAGGAGCTGCTGCCCCAGGTCGGCCAGGCCGGCCTCGCGTATGTGGGCCGCCAGGTGCAGGACGTCCGCCTCCGGCGGGCGGCGCCGTTCGTCACGGAAGCGATCCGCCAGTTTCGCGAGTTTCCTCTCCCCGGCCGAGCATGACACGCCCTCGCCGAGGTGGAGCCTGGCTTCCCACACCTGCCGCAGGTACGCCGTGTCGTCGTCCTCGCCCAACTGGTCCGCCCAAGCGAGGACCCGGGAGAGCAGCGCACGATCGCGCGCGTCGCGGGCGATCTGGAGTCCTTGCGAGACCACGTCGCGCGCCCGGCCGGTACCCTCGCCGCCGGCGTAGACGTCCGGTGGCTCGGCGAAGACGATCCTCGCGGCCTTGGCGGCGGTGGACGGGGTGACCAGCCGCAGGAGGGCGAGCCGGCAGGCGGGCTCCGGCCCGTCCTTGACCATCGCCGCCGCGAAGGCGTCGCCCGGCCGGGGCCGGGCTCCCATCCGCGCCTCGCAGACCAGGAGACGTGCACGGGTGGCGTCGTCGGCCAGTGACGCGGCCTCTTCCAGCAGGGGAATCGCCGCCACTTTGTGCTCCAGCGCGTCCAGCTCCTCGCCGGCGGCCTCAGTGAAATGCTCGAGCCTGCGCCAGGTCCGGCGGGCTTTCCTGCAGGACATCATCCCTGGCTCCGCCTCGGCGTACGCGTCCCCGGCCCGGTCGAGCGGCACCTGCATGGCCAGGTGCAGGCGCGCCGCGTTGACCAGCGCCCACCCGAGCTTCGCCGTCTCCCCGTCGCGTCGATACATCGCGATGCGCCGCCGTGACACCGCATCGGCGTCCCGGAACAGGCGCATGTCGCCGGTGACCCCGAGCGCCCGGACCGCGTGCTCGACCGTCAGGTCCGCGGCCCGCTCCCAGTACGTGCCTCCCTTCGCCTCCGTGATCTCGGTGAGCATGCGCGCGTAGGCGTACGCTCCGCGGACCTCGGTGCCGGGCAGCGTCGGCCCGGCGCGCAGCAGCAGGTCGAGCTGCGCCCCATCAGAGGGCCGGGCCGGCTCCGGCGTCGTCTCGGAGAGCTCCTGGACATCCCGCACCCTGCGCATGGCCTCATCGAGCGTCATGACGCCGTCGTTGACGAACTGCGCCAGGCTCAGCAGGTGGTCCATCGGGCTGTGGAAGATGCGCAGCGTGGGCGGGCCCTCCACGGGCTCGTGAACCACCCGGTCGAACCCCACCAGGCCACCCAGCACGTACCCGTCCTGCGCGGCGGACTCGAAATCGGCGACCACCGTGTCCCACGCGCCGGGATGGACCACCGCGAGGAGGACGGCGCCGCGCGCCCCGGCCGCCTCGGCCCAGCCACCGGGCAGATCGACGGCGCAGTCCTCGACGAACCTCGGGTGGTGCGGGGCGACGACGCCGAGCGTGCCCGACTCCAGGAGGACGCCCCAGCCCGGCAGGACCCGCTCGCCGGCCATCGCCCGCTCGACGGATCGCATCTCCGGCAGCCCATCGATCCGTGCCTTCTGTAATAACCCATTCGACGATTTCTGATACGAATTCGCTACGAGCAGGCCCGCCATCGGCTTTTCATCGCCGAGCAGCAGCAGAAACGCCAGTGCCGTGACGTCATCGTAGGTGCGCACATGCCCTCTCGAATAATTGACGAACCGACATGTTCGGCCACGATGAACGGAATGTCCCGGCCGGCGGCGGGCGATTCCACATCATCGCGGAGTCGTGCCACCAAGGGTGCTGGAGCAGTCGAGAACTGCGGTGTTTCGATACGCCCTCGGCCTTCTCGATGAGAAGAGATTCATCCTAGGTGATCATGGCGTTCGACGCTCCCTGATCGACGAATTCCGCATGCCGGTCGCATGGGGCCGCCGCGCCCGATGCGACCGGGCCCATCGCGGCGGCGGCCATCTCGACGGCAGGCGACAGAACAGGTCCCTACCAGCAGGAACGTGGATGTGGCGGCCGTCACACGCGGTGTGCGTATTCGTCCACAGTCATCCGGCGCGCAGCCCCGTACCGTCCCTGTCATCAAGCGGAACGCACCGAATGACAGGGGGAGGAACCCGACATGCGCAAGACCCTGGCGATCGCCGCCCTCGCCGGTTCGATGGCCGTCACCGGCCTCGCGATGAGCGCCCCCGCCCAGGCGAGCACCGGGACGAGCTGGGGCAAGGTCTTCTCCAGCGACCACAAGGCGTACACGTTCGGCAAGACCTGGACGTCCGGCGGCAAGGTGTTCACGAAGTGGTACGGCGTGGACAAGCGCGGCGGCACGAAGGGCTGGGTCTGGTTCGAGGTGTACCAGAACGGCCGCTGGGTGAAGTTCAACAAGGCCTGGGACGGCAAGGTCACCGGCGCCTGGAGCGGCCGCGGGATCAAGAAGGTGTACACCTTCACCTGCTGGGCCGGAAAATTCGACAACTGCGGCAGGAAGTACCGCATCTACTGATGGCGGCGTCAGCGGTTGAAGCCGCCCGACACCTCAAGGATCTGCGCGGTGACCCAGCGGTCCTCGTCGCCGGCCAGGACGGCGATCATCGCGGCGACGTCGTCGGGGTCGCCGATCTTGCCCAGGGCCGTGCGGGCGGCGAGCGGCGGGATCGCCTCGGGGTTGCGGTCGAAGGCGTCGCCGCCCAGCCGGGTACGGGTCGGGCCGGGCGCGACGGCGTTCACGCGGATGCCGCGCGCGCTGAACTCCTTGCCCATGTGGCCGGTCAGCACGTTGAGGCCGCCCTTCATGGCGGCGTAGGTCGCGTACCCGGGCGTCACGCCGTAGGCGGCGGTCGAGCTGCTGCCGGTGTTGACGATCGCGCCGCCGTCGGCGAGCAGCGGCAGCAGCCGTTACGTGAGGAAGAACGGCCCTTTGAGCGGCACCCGGGTGAGCCGGTCGAACATCTCCTCGGTGGTGTCCTCGATCAGCGCCGCCTGGGCCTGGCCCGTTGTTGACCAGGGCGTCGAAGGCGCCGCGCCCTCAGGTGCCGCGCAGCGCGGCGGCCGTCGGTGAAAGTGTAGGCGTGCGGGAAGACGGCCTCGGTCAGCTCGGTGTAGCCGGCGTACTCCTGGATGCCGAAGTTGTGGATCGCGAGGTCCAGGTGGATCGCGGCGGCCATGCCGACGGGGGAGATGTCCTCGGGTCCGTGGATGGCGCTCTTGATCGGGTACTGGGCGGCGTAGTCGAAGAGCTTCTTCAGCGGCGACACGCCGCCGAAGTGCGTGACGGCCGAGCGCACGTAGTCGATGAGCTGCTCGCCGATGAGCGTCCGGTAGTCGTGCACGGTGTTGAAGACCTCGCCGATGGCCGGCGGCGTGGTGGTGTGGGAGCGCACGAGCCGCAGGCCCTCCTGGTTCTCGGCGGGCGTGCAGTCCTCCAGCCAGAACAGGTCGTACGGCTCCAGGTCCTTGCCCAGCCGGGCCGCCTGCATGGGGGTGAGCCGGTGGTGGGCGTCGTGCAGCAGCGGCAGGTCGGGCCCGAACTCCTGGCGCACGGCGTCGAACACCTTGGGCAGGCTGCGCAGGTAGGCGCCGGTGTCCCAGTCCTCGACCACGGGCCGCGCGCCCTCGGACGCTGCCCCGGACGCTGCCCCGGCATGGCGGACGCCGTAGACGCGCTTGAGCCCCGGCACGCCCGTCTGCACGCGGATCGCCTGGTAGCCCTGCGCGAGCCGGGCCCTGATCGAGTCGAACAGCTCGGGCAGGTCACGGCCCGAGGCGTGCCCGTACGTCGGCACCCGCTCCCTGCTCGCCCCGCCCAGCAGCTGGTACAGCGGCAGCCCGGCGACCTTGGCCTTGATGTCTCACAGCGCGGTGTCCACGGCGGCGATGGCCGCCATCGTGACCGGGCCGCGCCGCCAGTACGCGCCCCGGTACAGCGACTGCCAGGTGTCCTCGATGCGGTGCGGATCGGTGCCGGCGCAGCACCTCGCGTACGACGTTGCGGCCGGCGCCGAACTGGGCGGCCAGCTCGCGCTCTGACGGAAGCTTGGCCCCTACCGCGATCTCGCCGGAGCGGATGTCGTGCTCCAGCTGTCGCGCGATGCGCTCGGTGAGCAGCCCCCGTAGGACTGTGCGATGTCCTTGCCCATCGCTGCTGGCGGATCGGCGGGCATGCACCGAGGATACAGGAGGCGGCCCGTGCTGAGATCGCCTCGCGGGCGCGCGGGCGACGCCGCAACGGGCGCCCTGACGACGGCATATGATCGCTACGTTGCTGGAGCTGTCCGGAAAGGCCCTTATGACCTACCCCCTCAGCCGCCGGTCCGCTCTGCTCGGAGCCGCGGCCGTGGCGGGCCTCGCCCTCGAGGGCGCAGCCGCCGAGGCGGGGACGGAGGCGGCGGTGGATGCTGCGGCGTTCGACACGGCGCGCAGGCAGTGGGTGAGCCTGCTGGCCGGCGCGAAGTACGACCCCGCCTACGCCGACAAGACCAGAGCCGTCGAGGGGTCGGCGAAGGCGGTGCTGCGCAAGATGAGGTTCGACCGGCGCCGCCCGAGCCTCTGGCCCGACCTGCCGCTGCGCGACCCGAACACCGGCAACTTCAACCGCTCCTACAACCGCATGCGCGCGCTCGCGCTCGGCTGGGCCACCCCCGGCACCTCCCTGCACGGCGACCCGAAGGTGGCCGAGACCGCCGTCAAGGCGCTCGACTTCCTGTACGAGCACGCCTACAACGAACACCTCGACCGGCGGGGCAGCAACTGGTACTGGTGGGAGATCGGCGTGCCGCGCGCACTCACCGACACCTGCGCCCTGCTCTACGACGGCCTGCCCAAAGACCGGCTCAGGCGCTGGCTGCGCCCGCTGCGCCGCTGGTGCCCCGACCCCGAGCGGCGCATCAGCCACCCCGGCGTCGTCGAGACCGGCGCCAACCGGGCGGGCAAGGCGATGGCCGTGGCCATGCGCGGCCTGCTCACCCACGACGACCGGCTGGTCAGGCGGGCCAGGAACGCGGTCGCCGACCTGCTGCGCCTCACCAAGGGGCCGGGCGACGGCTTCTACCGCGACGGCTCCTTCATCCAGCACGACATCTACCCGTACACCGGCAGCTACGGCGTCGACTACCTGGAGAGCGTGGCCCGGCTGATCGCCATGCTCGCCCGCTCGCCCTGGGAGATCCGCGGCATCGACGCGATCTACGACCTCGTGGACCGCTCCTTCGTGCCGTTCGTCTTCGACGGGCTGATGATGGACTGCGTACGCGGCCGGCAGATCTCCGTGCAGGGCCACCGCGACCACCACTCCGGCCAGAAGACCATCGAGGCCATCCTGACACTGCTGGACACCGCCCCCGACAAGCACGCCAAGCGGTGGCGGCCCATGGTCAAGGGCTGGCTGACCCGCAACCAGGCGGTGCCGTACCACACGCTCGCGCCGCTGGCCAGCGTCGCGCGGGCGGACGCCCTCTTACGGGACCCGTCGGTTCCGGTCGGGCCGCGCATCACCGGCACGTACGTCTTCGCCGACATGGACCGGGTCGTGCACCGCCGCCCCACCTGGGCGTACGCGATCAGCATGAGCTCGAAGCGGATCGGCTCCGTCGAGGCCATGAACAGGGAGAACCTGCACGGCTGGTACACCGGCGACGGCATGACGTACCTCTACACCTCCGACCTCACCCACTGGAGCGACGAGCTGTGGCCGACGATCGACCCGTACCGGCTGCCCGGCACGACCGTCGATCGCCGTAAGCGCGCCGACCTGCGCCACGGCACCCGCCGCCGCCCGCCGACCCCGTGGGCGGGCGGGGTGGCGCTGGACGGCGAGTACGGCCTGGCCGCGATGAAGCTGATCGGCGACGGCTCGTCGCTGCGGGCGAAGAAGGCGTGGTTCCTGCTCGACGACGCCGTGATCGCGCTCGGCACCGGTATCACCGCCTCCGACGGCCGCCGCGTGGAGACCATCGTCGAGAACCGCAACACCCACAACGCGCACCCGCCGCTGTCGCGGGGCGACGGCTGGGTGCACCTGGACGGCGTCGCCGGGTACGCGCTGCTGGACGGCGCCGAGCCGAAGGTGCTGCGCGAGAAGCGCACCGGCCGCTGGCGCGACATCGACAAGGGCGCCACCACCGGCGGCGACACCACACCCGTCACCCGCCACTACACGACGATCGTGCTCGACCACGGCGTGGACCCGCGCAAGGCGCGCTACGCCTACGCCGTGCTGCCCGAGGCGTCCGTCCACCAGACCGCCGCCTACCAGGGGCGCGTGCAGATCCTCGCCAACTCCGGCACCGTGCAGGCCATCTACCGTGACGGCATGGTGGCCGCCGTCTTCTGGAAGGCGGGCACGGTCGAGACCGACGAGGGGCCGCTGAGCGTGGACGGGCCGTGCGCGGTGGTGCTGCGCCGCGAGCAGCTCCAGGTGCGCCTGGCCGTCGCCGATCCGTCGCGGACGGCCGAGGACCTGAAGCTCACGCTGCCCTGGCGGATCAAGTCGGTCGTCAAGGCGGACCGGGGCGTGCGCAGGTCGAAGGGCGCGCTCAAGGTCGAGGTCGCCGGCACTCGCGGTCACGCGCGCACGGCGGTGCTGAACGTCTGACCGCACAGGGACCCTGTGCTTCTCCGTGCCCGCCGAGAAGGTTCTTCTCCATGCCCGCCGAAAAGGCCGAGCCGACGTGTCGAAGAGGGCGGGACGGCTCCGACTACCGGGTGACGGAGCCGGGAGGCGGCGCCGCCGGAGCGGAAGAAGGTGCACCATGAGCAAGATCGTGCTGGACGTGTCGATCTCCCTCGACGGTTTCTCGGCCGGTCCGAACGTGCGGCCCGACGAGCCGATGGGCGACGGCGGCGAGCGGCTGCACGACTGGATGGCGGGGGAGGGGCCGGACGCCGTGACCGGCACGGGGGCCGACATCGAGGTACGCGACGCGGTCAACGCCTCGGTCGGGGCCGCGCTCATCGGCCGCCGAACGTTCGAGCTGGGCCTGCGCCCGTGGGGCGGCACGCCCTGGCCGCACACCCCCGGCTTCGTGGTCACCCACCGGATCGAGGAGGACTTCACCGGCGACAACGGCGGCAGGTTCTCCTTCGACGGGCTGGAGGCGGCGGCGCGGCGCGCCAAGGAGGCCGCGGGCGGCAAGGACGTCCTGGTGCTGGGCGCGAACCTGGCCGGGAGCCTGCTCACGGCGGGCCTGCTGGACGAGGTGCACCTGCACGTCATGCCGATTCTGATGGGGGAGGGGACGCCGCTGTTCGGCGGCGTGCGGGCCGAGCTGGAGCCCCTGGGCGCACCGGTCGGCGGCGTCGCCGCCCACCTGCGCTACCGCGTGCGGTGAGGGGGGCGCCGCCGCCCGCCGGTGCCCGGGCGGCGGCTCGCGAAGGCGGCTCAGCGCCAGCGCAGGAAGTCCACCGTGTCGTTGTCGCCGGGCGGCTCCTCGATCGATTGCCAGGGGAACAGCAGCCTGATCCTCAGTCGCCTGAGATCGACCAGGACGGCGGTCGAGCCCGTGCGGTTGACCCAGGAGGAGACGTTGTTCGCCGCGGTCGGGCCGCCGACGCCGCCGGGCATCGGCAGGTCGAACAGGTCGACGTCGGAGCCGGCGCGGACGCCGTACGCGGGGCCGCTGCGGTTGTAGTCCCGGTACAGGCACAGGGTCGCCCGTGGGCAGGGCTGGCCGTCGGCGAGCCGGAAGACGCCTTTGGGCAGCGCCAGGCGGGGCGCGGCCTGGGCGGGGAGCGTGGTGGCCGTGACGGCGGCGGCGACGGCGAGGCCGGTCAGCAGGCGCGCGGCCGTGGTGGTGATGCGGCGCATCGGGGTGTTACCTCCATGGGAGTGCTGCGGTTCGGACGATCCCACCCTCTCGTAACCGTTCGCGTTTGGAAAGTTACACACGGTGATACCGCGCAGCTCATGGCGGTAAGCCGACCTGGCTACGCGGTCACCTTGGCATTCGACCGTGATCGAAGCGTTACCACGCGCGCCAGGCGATTCCGTTTCCCGGGCGGGCCTGAGGGCAGTCGCGGTCCCATGGCTACACTTCTTTGGATTCTCGCCGTCATCCTCGTCGTCGCCGGTGTCTACGTGCTTCTGGCGCGGCGCGACATCCTGTGGGGCATCGTCCTCATCGTGGTCGGGCTGCTGGTCGGCCCCGGCGGGGTGAGCATCTTCAACGTCTGACGCCCGGCACGACCCGGGCCCCGGCGGGCGCGTACGGGCCGCAGAGCGCGGCCTGACCACGCCCGGACACCACCGTCCCCCGCACACCCCCTGAGGAGAAGCCCTCGATGGACGCCATCGTGCTGCTCAAAGACGACCACAAGACCGTGGAGAGGCTGTTCAAGCAGTTCGAGAAGGCCGGGCCGAAGGCCCACAAGGAGAAGCAGAAGATCGTCGGGCAGGTCATCGAGGAGCTGACCGCGCACACGTACATCGAAGAGACGATCTTCTATCCCGCCGCTCGCGCGGACGTGCCCGAGACCGGCGGCCACGTCCTGGAGAGCGTCGAGGAGCACCACGTCGTCGTCTGGATGCTGTCGGAGCTGAAGAAGCTCGACCCCGCCGACGAGCATTACGACGCCAGGATGACCGTTCTCATGGAGAACGTGCGTCACCACGTCGAAGAGGAAGAGCAGGACTGGTTCCCGAAGGTGCGCGAGGCGCTCGGCCGCAAGCGGCTGCAGGAGCTGGGCGAGCGCATGGCCGAGGCCAAGAGCGAGGCGCCCCGCGATCCCCTCAAGATCCCCAGCTCCGCCCGGTGACCCCTGACCGTTCCACGGGACCGCGCCGCCTCGGCGCGGTCCCGCCGCGTGTCACCGCCGTCAGCTCCGCCAGGTCGTGCGGTCGAAGGGTACGGACTCGCGCGGCGGCCGGACATCATCGGCGGATGGCCTGACGGCTATAACCGGAGTATGAACCTCCAGCAATTACGGTATGCCGTCGCCCTCGCAGAGGAGCTCCACTTCGGCCGGGCGGCGACGCGGGAGGGCGTGCGGCAGCCGCCGTTCAGCCGGCAGATCGGCAAGCTGGAGGAGGAGCTGGGCGTGCGGCTGTTCGAGCGCACGACCAGGCAGGTCCGCCTGACCCCGGCGGGTGAGGCGTTCGTGGCCGAGGCCCGCGCCGCCCTCGCCCATGCCGACCGGGCGGCGGAGTCGGCCAGGCTGGCGGGCCGGGGCGAGTCCGGGCGGCTGGTGCTCGGCTTCGTCGGGTCGGCGGCCAACGGCACGCTGCCCAAGGTGCTGCGCCGCTTCCGCGCCCGCTACCCGGGAGTGGACGTCGAGCTGCGCGAGCTGCCCACCGCACAGCAGGCGGAAGAGCTGCGGCAGGGACGGCTCGACGTCGGCCTGCTGCACGCGCCGCTCGCCGGAGCCGCCGCCGAGGTGCTCTCGACCCGGACGGTGGCCAGGGAACCCCTGCTCGCCGCGCTGCCCGCCCATCATCCCCACGCCGCCCGGACGTCGCTGCCGCTCGCGGCGCTCGCGCGGGAGCCGTTCGTGATGTTCCCGCGCCGGTACGGGCCGGGGCTGCACGACCAGATCACCGGCGTGGCCAGGGCGGCCGGGTTCGAGCCCAGGATCGTCCAGGAGGCCGTGCAGATGCAGACCATCGTGGGGCTGGTGGCCGCCGGGATCGGCGTGTCGATCGTGCCCGAGTCGGTGGCGCGGGTGCGCCGCGGCGACGTCGCCTTCCGCCCGCTCGTGCCGCCGGCCAGGGTCGTCACGCTGGACCTGGCCTGGCGCACCGGCGACGCCAACCCGGCGGTGCGGAACTTCCGCTCGCTGTTCGACGGCGCTCTTGCGTGAGCGATGGCGCTTTCACGTGAGCCAGCGGGTGATCTCGCCGATCAGCCGGTCCCTGCCGCGCTCGGCCCGGTCGAGGTGCGCGAAGTGCGTCGCCTCGTCGAGCCGTACGGCGCGCACGTCCCGGGCGTTGTCCAGGTCCGCGACGAGCGTGGAGACGTCGCCTTCGCGTGACCAGAAGTCGTACTCGCTGCGCATCACGAGCGTCCGAGCGGTGATCTTGGAAGCGTCCCAGAGCTTGTGCCCGGTGGCCAGGTAGAAGCTGTCCTTCATGGCGCCGGTGGGTGCCCGGAAGCTGGGCGGCTCGCGGTCGCCGGACGTCGGGTCGCTCGCCAGGGCGTGCTCGGCGTACGCGGCGGCCACCTGCGGATCCCGCCACTTCGTCTTGTCCTCGACCGGGATGCTCGCATCCCAGCTCGTCAGCAGGCTCGGGCCGGTCGACAGCCGATACGCGCCGTGCCGGGCGTCGTCGAAGTGGCCGGGCCGATCCGGATCCTCCCACTGCGAGCCGCGGCCGAGCGTCGGATGGTCGTCCAGCTCGCCGTACAGGCTGTTGTACAGCACCAGGCTCTCGACGCGGGACGGGTGCTCGCTCGCGTACCAGGCGGCCCAGTGCCCGCCGGTCGCCCAGCCGACGATGCCGACCCGCTGCTGGCCCGTCGTCTTGCGCAGCCAGTCGACGACCGACGCGATGTCGTCCACCACCTCCTCGCCGGTGACCGCCGGCGGGTTCGCCGAGGCGGGCTCGTCGAACGAAGCCGGCCGGTCGGACGTGCCGTAGCCGCGCGCGTCCATGACGAACACCCGATGCCCGCGGCGCGCCAGGTCCGCCGCCAGCGACCCGCCGCGTACCGGCAGGTCGAAGGACGGTATGCCGGGCACCCGCGCACCGTGCAGCAGCAGCACAGGACGGCCCCGCGCCGGGCCGTCGCGCCGGACCTCGCGCACGCCGAGCCGCCCGGCCTGGCCGCGAACCTTCCAGTCCTTGCGCACCACCTCGTGGGCTGGTGCGGACAGGGTCGTGACGGCCAGGACAAGCGAGAGGATCACCTTCAGCATGCCGCCAGCCTGCCGCCCGCGCGGTCACGCGAGCCGATTGTGCGCCTGATCGGAGGTCATTCATCCGGTACGGATATGAGTACCGGGCGGTCAGCCGCGCGGCGCATACATGATGACGAGCACACCCACCAGGCAGATCAGCGCGCCGATGACGTCCCAGCGGTCCGGGCGGAAGCCGTCCACCACGACGCCCCAGGCCAGCGAGCCCGCCACGAACACCCCGCCGTAGGCGGCCAGGATGCGGCCGAAGTTCGGATCCGGCTGGAAGGTCGCGACGAAGCCGTACAGGCCGAGCGCGATGATGCCCGCTGCCACCCACAGCAGGCCGCGCTGCTCCCGCACGCCCTGCCAGACCAGCCAGGCGCCGCCGATCTCGGCGAGCGCGGCGAGAGCGAACAGCAGCAGCGAGCGCAGGACGGTCATGGCAGGTAGTACACCGCATGCGGGGCGGCGCTCAATGCTCGGGGGCGGTGATGATCCGCAGCCCCTCGGCCGTCAGGCGTTCCATCGCGCCGCCGCTGATCGCTGAGCGGGTGGGTGTGGACGCGGTCCGAGCGGAGACCGGCGCGGACCAGGCCGAGCTTGTACGGCGGCTGGGTCCGCAGAGCCCCTCGCGCGGTTGCTGCACCGCCCGCCGCGACCCGTGGCCCGTCATCCGCCGTGCCCCTGTCACGATCGGGTGGGGCCGCCGGTGGGTGCGGGGCCGGGCAGGTAGCGGCGTACCTGGACGCGGTCGGTGATGACCAGGCCGCCGGTGACCAGATCGTCGAGCGCCTGCAGGAAGTCACGGATCTTGGGTTCGGCGTCGACGATGATGATGGCGATCGGCAGGTCGTCGCTGAGGTGCCACAGGTGGCCGGTGTGGATGAGGGAGGAGGCGCCGAAGCCCTCCAGGCCGCGAAAGACGCTGGCGCCGCCCAGGCCGGCCTGCTTGGCGCGGTGCACGATCTCGGTGAACAGGGGCCGGTGGTGGTACTGGTCGCGCTCGCCCACGATCACGGTCAGCCGGCAGGCGCTGCCTTCGAGCCTCATGGCACGCTCCTTCGCCTAAGACCTCACCGCCCGCCCTCGGCAGGGGCTGTGCCTTTCTCATGAGACCTTGCCCGCCTGGCGCGAAATGACGCCAATGGGTCGCCTTATGGCAGCCCGGTCGGCTGCCGGGATGCGTCCCTCAGGTCAGAGTGCGCCCTTGTGGTGGTGCGGGGAAGCGGCGCGCCTATACTCGTAGGCGGCGATGGATCCCGCCGGAGCCCCCGCGAGCAGCACGTCGCGTGAGGGTTCGAACCGCCGGATGCGGCTGATGGCTTCCTGGCCGCACCTCAGCGCGTCCGGGAAGGGGAACGGATCCAATGGGCAGTTCGCTGTTCGTCGCCGCCGCGCTCGCGATGACCATCCTGATCGGCGGCATGATCTCGGTCGAGGCCGGGCTGCCGGTGTCCATCATCGATCGTCGCCGGGGTGGCGCTGGGCGACACGCGGCACCTGGCCACCCGGATCCGGGCCGGGCACCCCGCCCACGAGATCCTGGCCGCCGCCGAAGCCTGCCACGTCGGCCTGATCGTGCTCGGCCGCAGCGGTCACTCCCGGCTGTGGGGTCGCCTGATCGGCAGCACCACCGAACGCGTCAGCCGGCGCGCACACTGCTCGGTCCTCATCGTCGATGAAGGAAGACTCCACACGACCATGACCTCTGTGACACCAGGCCAGGACCATCCTGGCCCGCCGATGCCCACCGACGCCGGCTTCACCCTCGCCAGGGAGCAGGACGAGCAGCAGGCGCGGGACGTCTTCGCCGTCCGGCCGGCCCGCCACCGCGCCCGCACCGCCGTCATCCTGGCCGTGATCGGGCTGGGCGGCGGCCTCGGCAGCAGCGCCCGCTACCTGCTCGCCCAGGCGCTGCCCACCCCGGCGGGCGGCTTCCCGTGGGCCACCTTCGTCACCAACGTGGCCGGCTGCCTGCTGCTCGGCGCGCTGATGGTGTTCGTGCTGGAGGTCTGGCCAGCCGGCCGCTACGTGCGGCCCTTCCTCGGCGTCGGCGTGCTCGGCGGCTTCACCACCTTCTCCGCCTACACCAGCGAGATCGTCCACCTTGCCCAGGGCGGGCACTGGGCGCCGGCCGGCTCCTACGCCCTGGACAGCCTGGTCGCGGGCCTGGTCGCCGTCTGGTGCGGCATGGCCGCCGCCCGCCGCTTGACCCGCACCCGCCGTACCCGGCAGGCAGGAGGAACCGCATGAGACCGCACGGCAGCGCCGTCCGGCTGACCATCCTCATCGGAGAGGACGACCACTACGAGCACCGCCCGCTGTGCGGCGAGATCGTCCGCCGCGCCCACGCGGCCGGGCTGGCCGGCGCCAGCGTCTTCCGCGGCGTCGAGGGCTTCGGCGCCTCCTCCCTCATCCACACCAGCCGCATCCTGTCCCTGTCGGAGGACCTGCCCATCGCGATCGTCATCGTCGATGCCGCGGAGAAGATCGACGACTTCGTCACCCAGCTGGATGAGCTGGTCACCGAGGGGCTGGTCATCATGGACGAGGTCGAGGTCCACCGCTACGCCGGCCGCCCGGGACCGCGCGCCGGTGAGGGCCGGGAGCGGGCATGACGCTGCTGCTCGTCTTCGCCGGCGGCGTCCTCGGCGCCCCGATCCGGTACGTGCTGGATCGCTCCATCCAATCCCGCCACGACAGCGTCTTCCCCTTCGGCACCGTGGCCGTCAACCTGATCGGCTCGCTGCTGCTCGGCATCCTGCTCGCCACTGCCCCGCCCGGACTGCTCGCCCTGGCCGGCACCGGCTTCTGCGGCGCGCTGACCACGTTCTCCACCTTCGGCTTCGAAACGCTGCGCCTGCTTGAAGAAGGCTCCCTGGCCCAAGCCGGGCTCAACGCCCTGGGCAGCCTGACCGCCGGCATCGCCGCCGCGCTGGCCGGCTACCTGCTGGGCGGGCTGCTGTGAAACGGGGGCCTGGCTAGCACCGGCCGCGCCACCCCCGTCTCTCCCCCTGACAGCGGCGTGGCGGGCACCCGGCCCAGCGCCGCGGCGCACGGCCTGCCTGCCGCTGCCGCCTGGGGCGGCCGGGGCCGGCGCGGCCGGCCGCCGCCCTCGTCGCCTGCGAGGCGTGGCCGTCGGTGGGTGAACCGGAGGCGCGGGCCGTGCGTACCCGTGTACACGCGGCCGGCGGGAGCCGCGGGTGGCCTCTCAGCGGCGGCAGGAGCGTAGATGGCGGTTTCCTTAAGGGTGGACGCGCGGCCGGGTGCGCGGCGCAGCGCGCGCTGGTACCCGGCGCTGGTCGCCGGCGCGTTCGTCGGAACGGGCGCGCTGGTGCTGGTGGCGGCGCTGCGGTTCGGCGGCGGAGCGGGCACCCCGCGGATCGCCGGGTTGCCGACGGCGGGCCCGGTCACCGAGTGGGGGCTGCCGCTGGCCCGGCTGGCGTACGAGCTGTGCGCGGCCGCCTGCGTGGGCACGCTGCTCGCGGCCTGCGTCCTGGCCCCGGCCGCCGCGCCGGAACGCGAGCGGTGCCTGCGCGCGGCCGGATGGTGGGCGCTGGGCTGGGCGTTCTGCTCGCTGCTCACCTACCTGCTGACGTTGTCCAGCTTCATCCCGATGCCGGTGGCGAACCTGCTGGCCGAGCCGGGGATGCTCGGGTTCGGGGCGGGGCTGCCGCAGACGCGGGCGTTGCTGCTGGTGGTGGCGATCACGTTCGTGGTGGCGACGGCGACGATGGCACCCCGCCTGCCGCGCTGGCTGCCCTTGGTGCTCGCGGTGGCGGGGCTGCTGCCTCCCGCGTACGTCGGCCACGCCGCCTCCGCCGGCGACCACGATCTCGCCGTGTCCGGGCTGATGGTGCACCTGGCGGCGATGGCGACGTGGGTCGGCGGGCTCGGCGCGGTGCTGGTGCACTTCCGCCGCTCGCGTGACCTGCCGGTGGTGCTGCGGCGCTTCAGCGCGGTCGCGCTGTGCTGCTTCGCCGCCGTCGCGTTCTCCGGCGCGGTCAGCGGCTGGGTGCGGCTCGGCACGCCGTCCGGCCTGTGGCAGACCCCGTACGGGCTGCTCCTCCTCGCCAAGGTCGCCACGCTGGCGGTGCTCGGATGGTTCGGCTGGACCCATCGCCGCCGCACGGTCGGCGGCGTCGCCGATCGCGGGGTGCGCAGGACGTTCGTCCGGCTGGCGGCGGGCGAACTGGTCGTGATGGCGGTGGCGATGGGGCTGGCGGTCGGCCTCGCACGTACCCCGCCACCGGCGGGCGGCGACGCCGGGGGTCACGCCCATCCGGCGCTGGAGTACGCGCTCGCGCCCTTCTCCCCGGCCGCGCTGCTCACCGAGGTGCGGCTGGACCCGCTGCTCGTGCTGCTGCTCGCGCTGCCCGCCGCCGCGTACCTGATCTGGACGCGCCGGGTGCCCAGCTGGCCGCGCGCCCGCACCGCCGCCTGGTACGCCGGTCTTGCCCTGGCCGCGCTGGTGCTGATCGGCGGGGTGAGCGGGTACGCGCGGGCGATGGTGTCGGCGCAGGCGCTGCAACACGCCGTGCTGGCGCTGGCCGTGCCGCTGCTGCTGGCCGCCGGGGCGCCCATGACGCCGGCCGCGCGGGCGATGTCCCGGCCGCTCGGCGGGGTTTCGTCGAGCCCTCGCGTCCTCGCCCTGCTGGCCACCGCCTGGCCCGCTCTAGCGTTCTTGCTGTACGGCACGGACTGGCTGACCTGGTCGCTCACCGGCTACGCCGAGCATCTGGTCACCGAACTGCTGTTCCTCGGCGTGGGCCTGGCGACGGCCTGGGTGCTGGTGGGCGCGGACCGGCCCGCGGTGCCGCCCGCCTGGCGTCGCGGGCTCGCCGCGGTGGCGGGCCTGACGTACGTGGGAGTGGGGGCGTGCCTGCTGCTCGGGTCGCCGGTCGCGGCGCGGTGGTTCGCGCTGGCCAGGCCGCACGACGCCCCCGACCTCATCACCGACCAGTACCTGGCCGGCGCGGTCTTCTTGATCGTGCCGCTGCTCACGCTCGCACCGGTCGTCCGGCTCCTGGGCCCCAGCAGGTCGTCCGAGAGGGGGTGAGCGTTCAGCCCGCCGCGTGGGACCAGGCGTCGAACACGGTGTACGGCGCCGTGCCCAGCATCTGCTCCCATGCGGCAGGGCGTATCGGATCTCCTTTGTAAAGGCGTCGGCTCCGGCCACAGAACGTCGTCGGTCCGCTGCTCATAAGCGGCGAGAGCCTTGAATGTCGGGGCCGACCGGTCGGGGCAGTCCGGCAGCCGCGACGCGGGCAGCCTCGGCCCCGGCGCCGCCTCGATTTCCTTTGCGGATGCGTCGTAGTCGTCCTTCGCCATGGTGGATGCGGAGGAATCCCGGTATCCGCTGGGGACGAGCCCTGCGCGCGGGCGTCACGTCTCGTCGGTGGCCTCGCGGACGAAGTAGACGCCGTCGGTCACGGCGATGTGGGCGGGGTCGAGGGGGAAGTACGCGAAGTCGGACGAGACGCGCGGGCTCAGGCCGGATACGGCGGCGGCGAGTTCGGCGCCGTCGAGGAGGCAGCGGTCCCAGGGGAGGGCGGCCATCAGGCCCTCCACGGTGCCGGGGGCGGGGGCGTCGCCGGAGACCGTGCCGAGTGCCGAGGCCAGGAAGGCGTAGCCGTCGCCGAGCCGGGTGCCGGCGATCGCGCCGGCACTCGACCAGCGCAGCACCTCGTCGCCGAACCGCATGTGGGCCTCGTTGCGCTGCAGGTGCAGGTTGTGGGAGAAGAGCAGGGCGGGGCCGTGCCGCTCGGCGATGGCGACGAGGTTGGCGGCCATCATCGCGTCGCGCAGGGCCGACAGGCGGCCCCAGCGGGCGGGCGAGTCGTCGGCCAGCCAGTAGTGGTAGCGGAGCAGGCCGGTGGCGGTGCGGGCGTACAGCTCGGCCTGCTCGCGCTCCTCGGCGCTGAGCTGCGGCGCCTGCATGTCGAGGCAGGCGGCCAGGTCGTCGGCGATGATCCGCAGCTCGACGGCCTCGGGGGAGCGGCCGATGGAGCGGGCGGGATTCATGGCCGACTCCTCGTCCTCCCAGCGCTCGTCGGCGCCGAGCAGCGAGTCGAGGGTCTCGCGGGTGCAGGGGAGGGGCTCGTGGAGGAGGTCGTACAGGCCGGTCAGCGCCTCGCGCGGGCTGCGCGCCCAGTATTCGAGCGGGCCGTCGAAGCCGAAGAAGCGCAGCTTCGCGTCGTGCTCCTCGTTGTAGGCGCGCATCCACTGGACCAGGTCGCGGTTGCCGGACATGGCGCCGAAGCCGTGGCTGAAGCCGTGCTCCATGACCTCGTCGAGGCTGCCCTTGCCGGTGGTGACGTAGTCGTCCACGATGCGCGCTTTGAGGCAGTCGATCTCAAGGGCGATCGCGCGGTAGCCCTCGTGCTCGACGAGGTGGGGGAAGAGCTCGTTGCGCAGCGCGCGCAGCTCCTTCACGCGGTGGGTGGCCTCGCCGAGGCCGAGCAGGCGGGGGCGGGAGGGCAGGGAGTCGAGGAACGCCGACAGGGCCGCGCCGTCGAGGGGGTGCGCTGTGTCCTTGATGTCCATGCCCTCAACGGTATCGTTGAACCTCCAGTGTGAACTTGGCTGACGAACAGGCCGGACTCTTCAGCCAAAGTCTCAATCGTGGAGTTCAGGTGGTCGGTTCGGCATCCGGGCGCGTCCGCTATCCGCAGCGGGTCATCGTGGTCGCCCGATCTCGAGACGGCCGCCGTCTCGAGGTGCGCGTGCCCGCGCGCGCCCGCAGTGGGCACGCGTCTGGCCGCCGGGGCGATGGGTGCCGCGATCGCGCACGGCGTCACGGGTGCCTTCACCGACGCCGTGCCCGGCGTGGTCAGGTGGGGAGGCGGTCGCGGTCGGGCCAGGCGACGTCGTCCACCGAGAGGAACGGCGTGGCCGCCACCGCCGCCGGGGTCATCCCGCTGAACGCCACCACGTCCCGGTGCAGGTGCGACTGGTCGGCGTAGCCGCTGTCGGCCGCCACCGAGGCGGCATCCTGCCCGGCGGCCAGCCGGTGCACGGCGTGGTCGAAGCGGATGAGCCTGGCCACCCGCTTGGGCGTGAGCCCGGCCTGCGCGCGGAACCGCGACCACAGCCGCTTGCGGCTCCAGCCGACCTCGTCGCCGAGCCGCTCCACGCGGATCCGCCCCCGGCGGGCCACCATCCGCCGCCAGCAGTGCGCCACCTCCGCGTCCACCGCCCTGCGGGCGTCCTCGCGCCGCCTGATCAGCGCTGACTCGGCGATCGCGAACCGCTCCTCCCACGTCGGGGCGGCGGTCAGGCGTTCCTGGAGACGTACGGCATCGCGTCCCCACAGGTCGTCGAGGGAGACCACCGCGCCGCCCAGCTCCGGCGACGCGCCCAGCAGCTCGTGGGCGAGCAGCGGCGTCAGGCGCAGCTGGAGGCAGGAGGTCTCCTTGGTGAGTCCCCGCCCCCGTACGCCGTTGGGGGCGAGGCCGGAGACGACGCGCCCGCTCTCTCGTGCGCCGAGATCGTCCTCGATAACGAACGACGGCTCGCCCAGCTCGATGAGGACCGTCACCGCGGGATGGGGCACCAGCGCGAGCTCGTGGTACTCGTTGGCGTGGTCGCTGAACCCCGCCATCGCCAGCCCCGGCAGGCGGACAGGTCGCGACGGGACCACGATGTCCCACCG
Organism: Nonomuraea sp. NPDC052634; assembly: GCF_040678535.1. Lineage (NCBI taxonomy): Bacteria > Bacillati > Actinomycetota > Actinomycetes > Streptosporangiales > Streptosporangiaceae > Nonomuraea > Nonomuraea sp. NPDC052634. The sequence continues at coordinate 62,474 of NZ_JBFATY010000001.1, forward strand.
CGGCCCGCGAACCGGTTCCGCCGAACGCACGCCGACATCGTACGTCCGGGCATCACGGCCGGAGCGGCCACCCGGACCTGCCCGATGGCCCGTCTTCGGCCTGGCTCCTGGGCGGGTCGGCGGCCGTTGCGACGTCCCTGGTCTCGCGCGCGATTCCCCGGACGTGATCTGCGCGTGCCAGGATGCTCGGCATGTCGCAACGCGCCCTGAGCTTCGGCATGATCGCCGCCGCCTACGAACGCTTCCGGCCCGGCTACCCGGACGAGCTTGCCGACCTGGTCATGGCGTACGCCGGCCGGCCGGTCACGACGGCGCTGGAGATCGGGGCGGGGACCGGCAAGGCCACGCGGCTCTTCGCCCGCCACGGCGTCGCCGTCACCGCGACCGACCCCGACCCTGCGATGCTCGCCGAGCTGCGCAAGCACGTACCGGCGAACGTCACCACCGTGCGGGCCGCGTTCGAGGACCTGCGGCCGGGCGAGACGTACCCGCTGGTGTACGCGGCGGCGGCGCTGCACTGGACGGACCCGAGCGAGCGCTGGTCGCGCATGGCCGCGCTGCTGGAGCCGGGCGGCGTGTTCGCCTCGGTCGGCGGGCCGCTGCGGCTGTGCGATCCGGCGCTGGAGGAGGCCGTGACCGAGGCGAGGAGGCCGTTCATCGCCGACGACACGATCCCGGCCCCCGACGGCACGCCGTCCGACGCGCCCATGCAGTGGCCGGGCAGCGAGCTTGAACGGTCGGAGTGGTTCCGCGACGTGCGGCAGGAGGTGATCCCGCGGCGTGTCGTGCTGAGCGCCCGTGACTACGCCGGTCACCTGTCCACGGTGTCGGCGTACCTGATGCTGCCGGACGAGCGGCGCGAGCAGGTGCTGGGCCGCATCCTCGAGGTGCTGCCCGAGACCGTGGAGCTGAGCGGCGACCTCACCGTCCACCTGGCCCGCCGCATCGGCTGACCAGGGGGAGACGCGCAGGTCGCGAGCACGCGGGGCGGGCGTCAGGCGCGCACGGGCGTCATGCGCGGATGCGGGCGGCGAGCAGGGCGACGTCGTCCTCGGCGCTCTCGCCCGCCATCGTCCGCACCACCGCGTCGCAGAATCGTTCGAGCGGCAGCGCGGCGGCCGCCTCTAGGGCTGTGCCGAGCCGGTCGATGCCCGCCTCGATGTCGGCCTCCCTGGTCTCGATCAGGCCGTCGGTGTAGAGGACGATCCTGCTGTTCGGCGGCAGGTCCACCTCGATCGAGTCGAACCCGCCGAACCCGAGGCCGATCGGCGTGCCGGTGGGCGGGCGCGGGAAGGAGACGCGGCCGTCGGGGTGCACGACGGCGGGCGGCGGATGCCCGGCCGAGGCCAGCCGGCAGCGTCCGGTGGCCGGGTTGTAGACGACGTACAGGCAGGTGGCGCCGGCCATGCCGAGGCGTGTCCCCGGCGGGTCGGAGTTCTCGTCGGCGAGCCGGATCAGCAGGTCGTCGAGGCGGCCGAGCAGCGCGCAGGGCGGCTGGTCCACGTATGCGAGCGTGCGCACCGCCATCCGCAGCCGCCCCATGGTGGCCGCCGCGTGGATGCCGTGGCCGGTCACGTCGCCGACCACCAGCGCGAGCCGGCCGTCCGGCAGCGGGATCGCGTCGTACCAGTCGCCGCCCACGTCGTGCACGTCGGACGGCAGGTAGCGGGAGGCCAGATCGACCGAGTCGATGCCGATCAGGCGCGGCGGCAGCATGTTGCGCTGCAACGCCAGGGCGGCGGTGCGCTCGCGGGTGTACTGGCGGGCGTTGTCCAGGCTCAGCGCGGCTCTGGCGCCGAGCCCTTCGGCGAGCCCGAGGTCGCTCGTGGTGAACGGCACCCGGTTGTCGGTCCGGACGAACACCGCGACACCGAGGATGTCGCCGCGCGCTTTGAGCGGCACGATGATCAGCGAGTGCATGCCGACGGCGTGGATGATCCTGGCCCGGTCGGGGTCCTGGTCGAGCCAGGTGCCCGGCGCGGTGTTCAGGAACGGCTCGAAGTGGGAGCGGCCCGATGCCAGCACGGCGGTGAACGGCGACGACGGCGGCACGAACACCGCCTCGCCCCGCTCCCACAGCGACTCCGGCAGCCCGTCGTGGATGGAGGCCACGCCCGCCCGGTAGAAGGCGGGCACGCGCATCTCGGTCGCCTCCAGCCGCTGCAGGGGCTCGACACCGGGCAGCACCGCCTCGGCCAGGTCCACGGTGACGTAGTCGGCCAGCGCCGGCACCGCCAGGTCGGCCAGCTCCTGCGCGGTGCGGCGGACGTCGAGCGTGCTGCCGACGCTGATGCTGGCCTCGTGCAGCAGGGTCAGCCGGTCGCGGGGGTGGCTGTGTCCGATGTCCAGCACCATCGAGCACAGGCCGACCGGGCGGCCGTGCTCGTCGTCGAGCCGGAAGAACGAGGTGGACAGCTTGTGCTCGTCGTGCCGGCCCGGCGACGTCCAGTGCGCCTCGCGGTCGATCTGCGGTACGCCGTCGGCGAGCACCTGCAGCATCGCCTCGCGGGCGGCCCGGGCGTCCAGGCCCGGCTCGGGGTCCGAGAGGCGGCGGCCGACCTGGTAGTAGGGGAACACGTGCTGCAACGCCTGCGCGGCCCTGTTGCGCCAGACGCAGCGCAGGTCGGTGTCCCAGATTGCGATCGCCATGGGGGTGCGGTTGAGCAGCGGCTCCAGGAAGGGGCGCATGGCGGGCAGCTCGGCGGCCGGGGCGCGGGGCTCGTCCGGCGGCGCGCCGTCGAGGCGGACGAAGACGCGCCCGCCCTCAGGGTTGCGGATCTCCAGCAGGCCTTCGCGCCTGTCCGCTTGCGGGGATGCGGGGAAGAGGAGTTGCGCCAGCTCGCGGCCGAGCGCCGTCTGGAGCGGGATGCCGAGCAGGTCCTCGGCGGTGCTGCTCCAGCCCGTCACGGCGCCTTCGATGTCGATCGTGACGACCGCCGGCTCCCTGCTGGGGCGGCTCGCGGGTGTGCCCATGAGGCATCCATATCCCGTCAAAGCTGTAAATATGCCACTTTACCTGCGCAAATGGATCCGCCGTCCGGAGCCGCGCCGTCCGGTGCCGCCCCGTCCCGCGTCGCCCTGTCCCGCGTCGCCCTGTCCCGCGTCGCCCTGTCCCGCGTCGCCCCGTCCCCTGTGGCGCCGTCTCGCGTGTGGCCCCCCGGGGCGGGACGCGGTTCTGCGTGCGGCACGCGTGGGATCGGGGCGGGGCACGGTCCTGCGGGCCGGACGCGCCGGACGGGGCGCGGTGCTGGGGCACCGTGCGCGGCGGATGGTGGCGCGGTCCCGGGGGGTGCCGCGTGCGCCGGGTCTTCCCCGGCGCACGCGGCGGGTCATCGCCGGTCGGTCAGGTGAGTTCGATGTAGTCCAGCTCGGCGTACCCGGTGCCGCCGGAGAAGTACGGCGACCCCTTGGCCAGGCGGATCACGTTGTACCCGGCGCGCAAGGACACCGTGGTGCTGACCGTGGCGCCGAACTGGCCCCACGACGGCGTCGGCGGGTAGCTGACCGTGGTCCACGGCCCGCCGTTGTAGGCGAGCCCCTGCGTGGCGGTCGCCCCGGTGGCGTTGGCGTAGCCGATGGTCAGCGTGTACGTCCGTGCGCTCGGCACGTTCACCACGAAGTCCACGTAGCTGTCGGTACGCGGGGTGCCGGAGTTGTCGATCCGCCCCACGTACCCGCCGCCCGAGGCGCTGGAGGAGGTGAGCCGCTGGGCGCGGAAGACGGAGGCGTTCTCGGCCTCGTAGCGCTGCTGGTAGGCGGGAACGCCCGAGACCGGCTCGACGAGGAGCTGGTAGGCGCTGGTCGCGACCATGTCGGGCACGGACACGCTGAGCCGCCCGTCACTGACCTGCCGGGTGGTGGTGGAGACCACGGTGGGCGCGGAGACGGCGGTGAAGCGGCCGCTGGACGGCGTGGACAGCAGCGTGACGCGCACGCTTGAGCCGAGCGCGCCGATGCCGGTGAGGTTGACGGTGTTGGTGCCGGACTCGTTGCCGAAGACGACGTTGACGACTTTGCGCGTGGGGTCGTAGGCGGCGAAGCCGTCGAGGCCGGACGAGGTGGTGGTGGTCGTGACCATGTTCCCGGCCATGTCGCCGTACCACTTGTACAGCCACCACGTGCCGGTCGGCTGGGAGTTGCCGGTGACCAGGCCGTTCATGGTGCCGTACTCGTACCAGAAGGCCCGGTGCGCCGACTCGACGCCGCCGCGCTCCAGCTTGGCGACGTAGCTGGCGATCCTGCCGGGCACGTCCACCTCGGAGGGCGCGGCGTACTCGTTGATCGACAGGCGGCGCGGGCTGATGCCCAGGGACGCCTCCAGGTTGCGGTAGTCGGCGATGTCGGCGGCGATCCTGTCGGGGTTCTGCAGCTCGTGCCAGCAGATGATGTCGGGCAGCGTTCCGGTGTCGCGGGCGTGGGTGAGGAACGACTGCATCCAGGAGCGGCTGTAGGTGGCGGTGCTGGGGCCGACGATCGGGGTGAGCGGGTCGAGCGCGCGCACCGCCCGGTAGGTGCGCACCCAGCCCTCGTTGAACGGCCCCGCGGCGGAGGTGTTCCAGGTGTAGTCGGGCTCGTTCCACAGCTCCCAGGCCAGGACGTTGGTGACGGTGGTGGCCGCCAGCCGGGCCCTGACCATGGTGTCGACTTTGGCGAGCCAGTCGTTCCAGCTCACCCACCGGTAGGGGAAGTCGGGGTAGATGTCGGGCATCCGGATGTACTGCCCGGCTCCGACGCGGTCGGCCTGCGGGGCGATGAGCAGGGAGTCGCCGCCGGGCGGCTGGCCGTTGGGGCGCTGGCCGACGCCGGGCGCGGGCTGGGTGAGCGAGTTGACCCTGAGCGGCAGCAGGGTCGAGTCGGCGGGGCGGTTGTTCTCCGCCAGGCCGTAGAGCCCGCCGGTGGCGGCGTGGGTGACGGGCCGGAACGGCCGGGAGACGTCGACGGTGAGCGTCGCGCCGGCCGCCGCGGCGGGGGTTGCTTCGGTCACCACGGTGGCGGCCGTGGTGACCAAAGCTAAGGCGAGCGCGGTGAGCGTTCGGGCCATGGGGGTCAGGCTCCTTCCTGTATCGGGGGGTGCGAGGGGCGCAGGTCGGTGGCGAGGGGCAGGAAGATCCGCATGGCGGCCGGGCCGCGCCGCGCCCACCCGTGGTAGGGCCGCAGCGGCACGTCGAACCAGTCGCCGCCGTCGCCGTCCACGGGCCGGTCCCGGTACGACCAGGGGGCGTCGGGGAAGGCGCGGGCCCGGCCGCGGACGAGCGCGCCGCCCTCGACGGCGCGCGGCGCGGAGCCGGGATCGATGACGAGGGTGTCGAGCAGGCCGGGGTCCGGCAGGTCGTGCGACTCGACGCACAACACCTCGGGGCCGCGCTCGACCGCGACGCAGCCGCGTACGGCGTCGATGCGCGGATCCGGCCAGGTGAAGCGGGGCGTCACCGGCAGCTCCAGCACGATCTCCGCACCGGCGGCGAACGCCCGCCGCACCCGCACAAAGCCCGGCTCGACCGGCCGGGTGCGCCCGCCCTCGGTGAGCGTGGCCCCGGAGGCCCAGGCGGGCACGCGCAGGGAGAGCGTCCACGGCCGGTCCGAGCCGTCCACGACGCGGACGCGGACAGTGCCGCCGCCGGGGTAGGCGGTCTCGACGTCCACCGCCACCGGCGGCCCGCCGGGCAGCTCGGCGCGGATGCGGCAGGAGGCGTACTGCAGCAGTTGCAGGCCGTCGTCGTCGCTGGTGGCGAGGTAGCCGTGCAGGCCGGCCAGGGTGCGGGCGACGTTCGTCGGGCAGCAGGACACGTCGAACCACGCCGCCCGCTCGCCCGCCTCGGCGCGCGGGCTCACCTCGTCGGGGTCGGCGGGCCGCCCGGCGGCGCGCTGGTGCAGCGGGTTGGCGTAGAAGAACGCCCGCCCGTCGGCGCTGGGCGAGACCGCGACGACGTTGTAGAGCGTGCGCTCGATGAGGTCGGCGTAGCGGACCTCGCCGGTGGCCAGGTAGAGCCGCCAGGACACCATGATCGAGGCGACGCCGGCGCAGGTCTCGCAGTAGGCGCGGTCGGGCGGCAGCTCCCAGTCCTCGCCGAAGCCCTCGTCCTGGTGGCGCGAGCCCATGCCGCCGGTGATGTACGTGCGCCGCGCGACCGAGCGCTCCCACTGCCGCCGCACGGCATCCAGCAGCTCGCCGTCGCCGGTCTCGACCGCGACGTCCACCGCCGCGGCGGCCAGGTAGAGCGCCCGCACCGCGTGGCCGCGCCACACCTCGGCCTCGCGTACGGGGATGTCGTCCTGGAAGTACGCGCGGCCGAGCGGGATGTCCTTCAGCCTGCCGTGGCCGCGCCGCTCGATGAAGAGCCTGGCCTGGTCGACGTAGCGCGGCTCGCCGAGCGCGCGGCCGAACTCGGCGAGGCCGACCTCGATCTCCGGATGCCCGCACACGCCGTCGATCCCGCCGGGCCCGAACGCGCGGCACACGTGGTCGGCGGCCCGCCGGGCGATGCGCACCAGGTCGTCCTCGCCCGCGGTGCGCAGCCGGGCCACGGCGGCCTGCAGCAGGTGGCCGGTGTTGTACAGCTCGTGCCCCATCTCCAGGTCGCTGTAGCGGGGCGGCCGTCCCGGATGGCCGAAGCAGGTGTTGAGGTAGCCGTCCGGGTCCTGGGCGCGGGCGATGCGGGCGGTCAGCCGCTTGATGGCCGCTTCCGCCTCCGGGGCGCCCGAGCGGGCGCTCTCCCAGGACAGCGCCTCCAGCAGCTTGTAGACCTCCGAGTCGGAGAACGACCAGCCGGGCCGGTCGGGCCCGGTGGTGCCGTCGGCGACCCGGTCGAAGTTGGCGAGCCAGCCGAGGCGCTCCATCCACGACTCGCAGTGGGCGAGGGTCGCCGTGGCGTTCACGGCCTGGCGTTCGCCCCAGAACCCGCCGGTGAGCGAGACCTGCGCGAGCCCGAGGGGGCGCACCCGGCCGTGGGAGGGCAGCACGGGGCTGGTCATACGGCGTGTACCTTTCTGTCAGTCCTTGACGGCGCCCGCGGTGACCCCGGCGGCGATGTACCGCTGCGCGAGGACGAGCAGGACCGCCGCGGGCAGCGACGCGATCACGGCGGTCGCCATGATCGAGTTCCATTGCGTGGTGTTGTTGCCGATGTAGCGGAAGATGCCGAGCGTGATCGGGATGACGTCGCTGCTGCGGTTGAGCGTGGAGGCGAAGATGAAGTCCGACCACGCCCACAGGAACGCGAACAGCGACACGGTGATCACGGAGTTGCGGCTGAGCGGCAGCACGATCGAGCGGAACGCCCGCCACGTGCTGGCCCCGTCGATCTGCGCCGCCGCCAGCACCTCGGCGGGAATGCCCGCCATGAACGCGCGGAACAGCAGCACTCCGAACGGCACGGCCAGCGTCGAGTCGGCCACGATCAGGCCCCAGACGGTGTTGAGCAGCCCCAGCCGCAGGTAGACGGCGTAGAAGCCCATGGCCATCACCACGGCGGGGATCATCTGCGCGGCCAGCAGCAGGAAGTCGAGCAGGCGGGTGCCGCGCGGCCGCAGCCTGGCGAGGGCGAACCCGGCCGGCAGCGACACCACCAGGGTCACGACGACCGTGCCGAGGCCGATGAACAGGCTCGTCGCCAGCGCGGGAAGCTGCTGGCCGAGCGCGTCGGCGTACCCCTCGAAGGTGGGGTTCCACGGGAACCAGTGCGGCGGGTCGGCGCGCAGGTCGCGGGTCTTGGTGAGCGAGACGTTGACCATCCAGTAGACGGGGAAGAGCATCACGCCCGCCAGCACGACGCCCAGCGCCGTCTTCCAGCCGCTCCTGGCGGTCTTCACATGGCGGGTCTTCATGCGGTCTCCTCCCTCTGCAGGCGCACGTGCGCGAGCCCGGCGACGAACGCGATGAGGATGAGCAGGTTGCCGACGGCCGCCGCGGGCGAGAAGTCGGGCTGGCCGGTGCCGAACGCCTCCCGGTACGACCAGATGGCCAGCGTCGTCGAGGCGTCGGCGGGGCCGCCCCGCGTCATGATCCAGATGATGTCGACGACCTTCAGCGTGTAGATCAGCCCGAGCAGCAGCGTGATCAGCGACACCGGCCGCAGCAGCGGGAACGTGATGCGGGTGAAGCGCTGCCACGGCCCGGCCCCGTCGAGCCCGGCGGCCTCGTACAGGTCGGAGGGGATGTTCTGCAGCCCCGCGTAGAGGATCACCAGGTTGAACGGCACGCCGAGCCAGATGTTGGCGATGGTGACCGCGAGCAGCGAGGTGCCCGGCGAGGTCAGCCAGTTGATCTGGCCGATGCCGAACGCCTGCAGCGCCGCGTTCACGATGCCGTTGTCGCTGTTGAGCAGCCACGACCAGGTGGAGGCCGAGACGATCAGCGGCAGCAGCCACGGCACCAGGAACAGCGCCCGCAGCACTCCCGACAGGCGGAAGTTGCGGTGGAAGAAGACCGCCAAAGCCAGGCCGATCGCGTACTGCGCGGCGATGGAGGCCAGCGTGAAGACGGCGGTGTTGCGCAGCGCCCGCAGGAAGGTGTCGTCGGACAGGATCGCGCGGTAGTTGTCCAGGCCGGTGAACTCCGCGTCGCCCTGGATGAACGCCCGCGGCGTGTAGTCGTGCAGGCTGAGGTCGATGTTGCGGTAGAGCGGATAGGCGTAGAAGACGAGCAGGTAGACGATGAGCGGGGCGAGGAAGGCGGCGGCCGTCCAGCGCCCCGTCCGCCGCCCGCGGGAGGCGGCGTGCGCCGCCCCGCGCACGGCGCCCGTCCGGGTGTGCGACTGCGAGATCATGAGCCGCTCAGCCGCCGGTCGCCTGCTTCGCCTGGGCCTGCGCCTGCTTGAGCGCGTCCGCGGGGCTGGCCGCGCCGCTCAGCGCCTTCTGCACGCCGGTCCACAGCGCCTCGGAGATCTTCGGGTAGTCGGTGCCGAGGTTGTCGCTGGTGCGGCCCTTGGCGGTGCGGACCGCGTCCACCCACGGCTTCAGGCTCGGCTCGGCGTCGAGGATCTGCTGCTGCCCTTCGGCGGTGGAGGGGATGTAGTACGCGAACGTCTTACCGGTCTCCACCAGCCCCTCGGGCGTGGTCATGCACTCGAGGATCTTCTTGGTGACCTCGTAGCGCGAGGTGTCCTTCTGCACCGGGACGGTGATGAACTCGCCGCCGGTGGGGGTGGGGGCGACGCCGCCGTTCTTGGCGGGGATCTGCACGACGCCGGTCGGGAACTCGGCCTTCCTGGCGCTGTCGATCTGCCAGGTGCCGTTCTCGGCGAAGGCGAACTCGCCGGTCAGGAACTCCTCCCAGGTGGTGTTCTGGGAGTTGCTGATGACCGAGTTGGGGGCGATGCCGCTCTTGACCCACGACGTCCACAGGTCCAGCGCCTCGACGGCCTGCGGCGAGTCCAGCGCGGTGAGCTGCGCGCCCGCGCCCCAGAACCACGGCAGGAACTGGAACGAGCCCTCCTCGGTGCCGATGGCGGCGAACGTGATCGGCTTCTTGCCGGCCGCCTTCACCTTCTTCAGCGCGGCGTCCAGCGTGGCCCAGTCCTTGATCGAGTCAGGGTCCACGCCGGCCTCGTCGAGGATCTTCTTGTTGTAGTAGAGGGCGAGCGTGTTGGCGCCGATCGGGATGCCGTACGTCTTGCCGTCCAGCTCGCCGGCCGCGATCAGGTTCTTGTCGAAACGCGAGGTGTCGAGGCCGAAGTCGGCCATGGTGGTGAGCATCCCGGCGTCCGCGAGCGTCGAGACGGCCGGGTTGTCGAGCAGGATGACGTCCGGCGCGTTGCCCTCCTGGCCCGCGAGCAGGGCCTGGTTGGTCAGCGCGGTCGTGTCGTAGGCGGTGCGCTCGATGGTCACGCCGGCCTTCTCGCCGCAGGCGTTCACCCGTCCGGCCCAGGCGGAGGACTTGTCGTGCTGCGGGTACGGGTCCCACCACGTGTACGCGCCGCCCGAGCCCGACCCCGTGGCCGAGCCGGAGCCGCCCTGCGGGGCGGACGCGCAGGCGGTGAGGGCGGACAGCGCCAGGACCGCGGTTCCGAAGACCGCCGCCCTGGCGGACACTGACGGACGGTTCATCGATTCCTCCAATGTTAACGCTCACATTGGGAGCGTGCCGGACTGATGGGGGGTGAGCGGGTGGTCAGGGGGAGTGGGGGCGCGGGGGAGCGGTGCTGCCCCGGTCGACCAGCTCGGGCGAGATGAAGCGCACCACGAACGGCTCCCGCCTGGCCTGCGCCGACTCCACGCGGCGCACGAGCTGGCGCACCGCCATGGCGCCGAGCCGGTCGGGCGCGCTCTCGATGGAGGAGTAGGGCAGCGAGAACGTCGCGGCGAACTCGGCGGAATAGCGCCCGATGACCGACAGGTCGCCGGGCACCCGCAGCCCGCGCTCGTAGGTGACCGAGGGCAGCGCCGCCGCGGCCGCCTCGTTGTTGATCAGCAGGCCGGTCGCGGCCGGATATCTGTCGAGCAGGTCGTGCAGCAGGCGGCCCACGGCGGGCTGCCGCGACTCGCCGTAGACGGCGTGCAGGGTGACGCCGAGCGCGCGGGCGCGCTCCAGCGCGGCGTCGCGCAGGCGCCACACGTACGCGCCGCCCCGCTCCACCACGTGCTCCGGCTGCGAGACGAGGATCAGCTCGCGGTGGCCGAGCCGGTGCAGGTGCTCCACCATCACCCGGCCGGCCTCCTCGAAGTCCAGGTCGAACACGTCGAGCCCCGAGCAGTCGCCGGGCAGACCGACCAGCGCGCCGGGCTGCGGCGCGGCGCGCAGGATGGGCAGCCGGGCGTCGTCCTGTGCGATGTTCATCAGCACGACGCCGTCGACCATGCGCGAGTCGGTGATGCGCCGCAGTGCGCGCACGCCGTCGGCCTCGGTGACCAGCAGCGTGTCGTAGCCCAGGTCGCGTGCGGTGTTGGTGACGCCCAGGATGTACTGCATCATCGCGGGCGCGAACTCGTCCTCGTGGAACTGGGCGAGCAGACCGAGGACCTTGGTCTGGGCGGTGGCGAGGGCGCGGGCACCCGCGTTCGGCGTGTATGCCAGCGCCTCGGCGGCGGCCAGCACGCGCCGGCGCACCTCCTCCGAGATGGGCCGCTTGCCCGACAGCGCGTACGACGCCGTGCTGCGGCTCACCCCGGCCTCCCGGGCCACGTCTCCGATCGTCGCCACTCTCACCTCCAGATTCGTCGAACCGGTTCGACGGTCGCGTTGCGGTGCTCCCTCGCATCGTCGCTCCGGGCTCGCCTTCTTCAGGGAATCGGGGCAGGGGAGACCGCGGTCGCGGCCTCCGGCGGTCACCGAAGGAGGCGAACCGGTTCGAACGATGTGGCTCGACTGTTGCTCCGCCGCACGGCGGCCGTCAAGGAGGAGCCAGGGCGGCGATACCGAATCGTGACATGCCGGAAATATGGGTCGGTGCGCCGGTGGGCTTCCGAGCTGGGGCGTTGACGGACGCGGCCGGGGCTGCGTAACGTACCCGTAACCCTGCGGTCGCGTTGCGCTGAAGCTCCCTCGGCTCTGTTAGCGCTCACATCCCCAGGGACGTACGCATGCCATTCCCGCGCCTGACCAGGGCGTTGTGCGCCGGGCTGCTCCCGGCCGCGCTCGCCCTGCCGTTAACCGCCACCCCCTCGAACGCCGCCGTCCCGGAGCCCGTGCTCGTCTACGAGTTCGACGCCGACGACGTCACCAGCGGCACCGTCACCGACTCCTCCGGCAACGGCCTGGACGGCGAGCTGGTCAACGCCGGCACCGCCGAGCTGGTGGACGGCGCGTCCGGCGGGCACGCGCTCAGCCTGCCCGGCGGCGCGCCCACCTCGGACGGCGCCTACGTCAAGCTGCCCCTGGAAGCGATCAAGGGCAGGACCGATCTCACCGTGTCCGCCCGCGTCAAGTGGGACGGCACCACCGCCCCCTGGCAGTGGATCTACGCGCTCGGCAAGGACAACGTCCGCTACCTGTTCAGCACCCCGTACAACGGTGACGGCCGGCTGCGCACGGCGGTCACCACCTCGGGCGGCGGCGGGGAGGCGCAGGTCACCGGCTACGCGCCGCTGCCCGCGAACGCCTGGAAGACGCTGACCGTCACCCTCGACACGGTCGCGAAGCGCGTCACCACCTACCTCGACGGCGCCGCCGTCGCCTCCGCGCCGACCACGATCACGGCCGGTCAGCTCGTGGACGACGCCACCACCTTCGCCGGGTTCATCGGCCGCTCGTTCTACCCGGACCCGCTGTTCGACGGCGCCGTGGACGACTTCCGCATCTACGGCGCGGCGCTCACCGCCGAGCAGGTCGCCGAGCTGGCGGGCCCCGCACCCGAGCCGGGCGAGCTGAGCAGGGACACCTTCGAGGTGCGCACGGTCGTCGGCACCGCGCCGGCCCTGCCGCCCGCGGTCCGCGCCGCCTTCTCCGACGGCTACGACCGCGACGTCCCCATCACCTGGGATCCCGTGGACCCCGGCGACTACGCCTCCACCGGCACGTTCACCGTCAACGGCACGGCGGCCGGGCGGCCCGTCACCGCCAAGGTCACCGTGGTCCGGGAGGGCCAGATGGTCATCGACCTGGCCAAGGACACCGGCCCCTTCCACGGCGGCGCGTCCGGCACGCTCTACGGCCTCTACGGCCCGGGGGTGCCGACCAACAACCTCATCGAGGGCATGAAGCTGCGCACGGTCTCCACCAAGGCGCAGGACGGCCCGCAGCACCCCGGCGCCGACGCGCTGGAGGTGGTCAAGCCGCTCGCCGACAGCACCGGCGGCGACGTGTACATCTACATGACCGACATCCACCGCGGCTTCCCCTACCAGTGGCCGGGCGACACCCCCGAGGAGAAGCTCGCCACGTACCGGGAGAAGATCGCAAAGCAGGTGGATCAGGTGCTGAAGCTGGAGCCGAAGTACCGCGAGCACATCGTGTTCGTGCCGTTCAACGAGCCCGAGGGCAACATGTTCGGCACCGGCGAGTGGAGCTACAACGGCGTGAGCTGGCTCAGCGACCCCACCGACTACTTCAGGGCGTGGGACGACTTCTACCGGCTCATCAAGGGCAAGCTGCCCTCGGCCCGCATCGCGGGCCCCAACACCAGCGTGCTCTACTCCCAGGTCAAGGGCTTCCTGGAGCACACCGTCGAGGCGGGCACCGTGCCCGACGTCATGACCTGGCACGAGCTCAGCCACCCCGAGCAGGTGCGCGAGAGCGTCAAGCGCTACCGCGCGATGGAGGCCGAGGTCTTCGACGGCACTGAGCACGAAGGCAGGAAGCTGCCGATCAACATCAACGAATACGCGTTCAACTACCACACCTCGGTGCCCGGCCAGATGATCCAGTGGATCTCCGCCTTCGAGGAGTCGAAGGTGGACGCCGACATCGCGTACTGGAACATCGACGGCAACCTCAGCGACTCGGCCGTGCAGGCCAACCGCGGCAACGGCCAGTGGTGGCTGCTGCACGCCTACGGGCAGATGAGCGGGCACACCGTGGCCGTCACCCCGCCCTACCCCGGCCAGAACTACACGCTGCAGGGCGTGGCCACGCTGGACGAGGCCAGGCGGCAGGCCCGTGCGATCATCGGCGGCGCGAGCAGCGCCGGGCACATCCGTTTCGAGAACGTGCCGGGCGAGGTGTTCGGCGGCAAGGTCCACGCCTGGATCAGGGAGATCCCGTGGACCGGGCAGATCGGCGACTCGCCGCAGCCGCGCGTCGTCGCCGAGCGCGACCTGCCCGTCTCCGGCGGCGCCGTGGTGCTCGACTTCGGCGCCGGTGACCTGCCGAAGCTGACCGAGTCGTCGGCGTACGAGATCGTGCTCTCCCCGGCCGGAACCGGCACCGTGACCGCGCCCGCGCCGCACCTGTGGGAGGGCTCGTACGAGGCCGAGGACGCCGCCCACAGCGGCACCGGCTACAGCCGCAACGGCCCCGAGGGCTCCCCGTCGGACGTGTCGAAGTTCTACACCTCCGGCGGCTACGACGTCGGCGGGCTGCGCACCGGCTCCGACGTCGTTCTCGACTTCACCGTCGAGGTGCCCGAGACCGGGGACTACGACCTGAGCGTCTTCGCCAACTCGCTCAACACCTACGACGCGGTACGCGAGCAGGGCCCCACGAACGTCTTCGTCCGCGTGGACGGGGGAGCGGAGCAGGAGCTGTTCCTGCCGCTCGGCTACAAGTGGGTGGTCTGGGACCACGCCGACACCACGGTGCGGCTCACCGCCGGGCGGCACGTCATCTCGCTGGCCGCGCGCAGCCTCGACGGCGAGCGGGCCACCACGGGAGACGCCATCGTGGACCGGATCGTGCTGCGGCTGCCCAACCCGGCGGCGGGCACCGCGATCTACGAGGCCGAGCTGGCCGAGCTGAGCGGCGGGCGCACCGCGTACGACGTGAAGGGCGGCAAGGTGTCCGGCTCGGGCGGCGCGGTGCTGGCGCGCGGCGAGACGGCGACGTTCTGGGTGTACTCGGCGCGCGACGCCGCCTCCGTCCTCGACCTCAAGCTGCTCTCCGGCACCGCGAAGGTGGCCGTCAACGGCATCGAGGTGCTCGGCGACGCCACGCGCGGCCACGCCGCCGCCACGGTGTCGCTGTCGGGCGGCGTCAACAAGGTCACCGTCACCGGGCGCTCGGGCAAGGCGGTCATCGACCGGCTCGACGTGCGGCCGGACGCGAAGGCGCTGCCCGGGACCGCCTACCAGGCCGAGTCGGCGCAGCGGGCCGGTACCGCCGAGGTCGCCTCGCTCAGCCAGGCCGACGGCGGGGCCGCCGTCACCGGCGTCGGCGGGCGTCCGGGCAACGCCAACACGCTCACCTTCACCGTGCGCGCCGACGCCGCCGGCACGTACGCGATGCGGGTGCGCTACTCCAACCCCGAGCAGTCGCCCGCCACCCACTACAACCCCGACCCGCTGGCCCGGCACGCCGACATCACCGTCAACGGCGGCGAAGCTCAGCGCGTGTCGTTCCCGCACACCTTCCACGAGAACAACTTCTGGGAGCTGACCGTCCCGGTGCGGCTGAAGAAGGGGACCAACACGATCGCGTTCGCCAGCGAGGAGCTGCCGAACTTCGACGGCGACAGCTACGCCTCCGACACCTGGCCGGGAATCCTGCTGCGCTCGCAGTACGCGCCGGTCATCGACAAGATCACCATCGCCCCTTACAGCCGCTGACAGCGGTTTCCAGAGGCCGGTCTGCGAGGGCCGCCCGCCATCGGCGCGGGCGGCCCTCCGCGCGTCCGGGGCCGGCTCGGGCCCATGCGTCGTAGGCCGCCTGCCGCCCGGGGCGGGGCGCCTCGCGCGGCGCGGCGGCTTTACGGGGGCGCGTCGCGCGGCGCGGCGGCTTCATGGGGCGGCGCCATGCGCTGCTACGCCTCGCGCGGCGCCGCCCCGTAGAGGGCCTGATCCACCAGGCGCTCGGCGATCGAGGCGTCGAAGTCGACCTTGAGCACCAGCAGCCGGTGGTAGCAGGCGCCCCACAACTGGTCGACGATGACGTGCAGGTCGGCGTCCTCGCGGAGCTGCCCCTGGCGCTGGGCGATGCGCAGCCGTTCGACGGCGAGGTCACGGCGCGGGATGGCGTAGCTCTGCGACCAGGCGGCGGCGAGGTCGGGGTCGAGCTGGGCGGCGCCGACGAGCTGCGAGACGGGTGCCTGCGCGCCGGACTCCTTCAGCCACCGGACGAACGCCTCGAGCTGCGTGATCAGGTCGGCGCGGATGTCGCCGGTGTCGGGGAACTCCAGCAGCTGCCTGCTGTGGGTGAAGTACGCCTCGGCGGCCAGCGCCCCAGGCGACGGCCACCACTTGTAGAGGGTGGTCTTGCTGCAGCCGGCCTCGGTCGCGACCCGCTCGAACGTGACCGCCGGCATGCCGTCGCGCAGCAGGATGCGCCCGGCGGCCTCCAGCGCGCCGGCGCGCACCTCGGCGGCGGGCCGGCGGCCCCGGCCTCGTCGTACGGCTGCGGTCTCGGACATCGGCACCTCTCTCATATGGACGGAATGTTCATATTCTGTGTATGGTTGGAAATGAACGAATAGTCCATATCTTACTGGAGGGCACCGACCATGCCCGATGACACCCCGCGTGTCGCCCTGATCACCGGCGCTTCCGGCGGCATCGGCAGGGCCACCGCCGAGCGCCTGGCCCGCGAGGGCTACGCGATCGTCGTCCACTACGCCGGCGGCAAGGAGCGCGCCGAGGAGGTCGCGCAGGCCGTCAGGGACGCGGGCGGCCAGGCCGTCATCGCGGGCGGTGACGTGGCCGACGAGCACGCGATGACCGCGGTGTTCGACCTCGCCGAGCGCGAGTTCGGCGGGCTCGACGTCGTCGTCCACGGCGCCGGTATCATGCCGACCGCGCCCATCGTCGACACCGACCTCGACACCTTCGACCGCATCCAGCGCGTCAACGTGCGCGGCACGTTCGTGGTGGACCGGCTCGCCGCCCGCCGCCTGCGCGCCGGCGGCGCGATCATCAACCTGTCCTCCTCGCTCACCCGGCTGCAGGCCCCGACGTACGGCGCGTACGCCGCGTCCAAGGGCGCCGTCGAGGCGATGACGCTCATCCTCGCCCGCGAGCTGCGCGGACGCGACATCACCGTCAACGCGGTCGCGCCCGGCCCCACCGCCACGCCGCTGTTCTTCGCCGGCAAGAGCCAGGAGACCATCGACCACATCGCCTCGCTCAACCCCATGGGCCGCCTCGGCGAGCCCGCCGACATCGCCGAGGCCATCGCCTTCATCGCCGGGCCAGGCCGCTGGGTGAACGGCCAGGTCATCTACGTCAACGGCGGCGCCGCCTGAGCCCGGCGCGCCCCGAAAGGAGCCACGAGCACATGTCCGTCGTTCTCATCACCGGATCGTCCACCGGCATCGGCCGCCGCACCGCCGAGACGCTCGCCGCGGCCGGCCACACCGTCTACGCCACCATGCGCGACCCCGGGGGCCGCGACGCCGCCAGAGCCGCCGAGCTGGTCGCGCAGGCCAAGGACCGGGGCCACGACCTGCGGGTGGTCGCGCTCGACGTCACCTCGCAGGAGTCCGCCGACGCCGCCGTCCGCACCGTCCTGGAGGAGGCGGGCGAGCTGGACGTCGTCGTGCACAACGCCGGCCACCTGTTCATCGGCTACACCGAGGCGTTCACCGGCGACGACGTGGCGAGGCTGTTCGACGTCAACGCGATCGGGGCGCACCGGGTCAACCGCGCGGCGCTGCCCCACCTGCGCGAGCGCCGCGCCGGCACCCTCGTGTACGTCGGCAGCACCAGCCTGGTCAGCACCCCGCCGTTCCTCGGCCCGTACGTCGCCTCCAAGGCGGCCTTCGACGCGCTGGCCGTGGTGACCTCGTACGAGGTGTCGCAGTTCGGCATCGAGACCTCGATCGTGATGCCCGGCCCGATCACCCAGGGCACCGACCACTTCGCCAACGCCTCCCGGGCGAGCGACGACCGGGTGACCGCCCAGTACGCCGAGCTGGACCCGCTGGTCGAGCGCACCCACGAGGCCCACGAGCAGCTCTTCGAGCCGGGCACGACCGCCGACCCGCAGGACGTGGCCGATGAGATCCGCCGCATCCTCGCCCTGCCGGTCGGCAAGCGGCCGTTCCGCTCGGTGGTGGACGCGGCCCAGGCAGGGGTGGAGCACGTCATGGCCTTCAGCGACCTGACCAGGCAGGCGTTCGTGCGCCGGCTCGGGTTCGCCGAGACGCTGGAGCTCAAGCGATGAGAGCCCGCGCCGCGACGGCGGCCCTGCTGGCGGTCTTGACGGCGGGCGCCTGCTCGGCGGCGCCCGCCCCAGCGTCACCCGGCCCGTCCCAGGCGGACGCCCGGGCACCCGCGACCGGCCCGTCCCGGGCGTCCACGCCCAGTGCGTCCCGGCTGGAGGTGACCGTGTCGCCGGGCCCGGTCGCCACGCTCGGCGAGCCGGTCGAGCTGACCACCGGCCTGCAGGCGCCGTGGGGCCTGACGTTCCTGCCCGACGGGTCCGCGCTGGTCTCGGAGCGCATCAGCGGCCGCATCCTGCGCATCCCGGCCGGGGGCGGCGCGGCGCGCGAGGTCGGCGTCGTGCCGGACGTGCACGCCGGTTCGGAGGGCGGGCTGCTCGGCATCGTCGCCTCGCCCCGCTTCGCCACCGACCGCACCGTCTACGCCTCCGTCTCCGGCCGGGACGCCAACCGCATCGTCGCGCTCACCATCGCACCCGGCTACGACGGGGTCAGCGTGGAACGGGTGCTGCTCGACGGCATCCAGACCGCCGACAGGCACCACGGCGGCCGCCTGGTGATCGGCCCCGACGGCCACCTGTGGATCGGGACCGGCGACGCGTTCGAGCCGGAGAACGCCGCCACCCCCGACTCGCTCAACGGCAAGATCCTGCGCATCGCGCTCGACGGGTCCGTGCCGGAGGACAACCCCGGCGACTCGCCCATCTACTCCAGCGGACACCGCAACGTGCAGGGCATCGCGTTCGGGCCCGACGGCACCGCGTACGCCTCCGAGCTGGGCCACCGCACCTGGGACGAGGTGAACGTGCTGCGCGCGGGCGCCGACTACGGCTGGCCGGAGACCGAGGGCACCAACGGCTCCACCGGCGTGCCGCCGATCGCCACCCTGCACCCCGACGACGCCAGCCCCTCCGGCCTCGCCCACGCCGCGGGCTCGCTGTGGATCGGGGCGCTGGGCGGGCAGCGGCTCTGGCAGCTCCCCGTCGCGGGCGGCGCCGCCACCGGTGACCCCGTCGCCCACTTCCACGGCGACTACGGCCGCATCCGTGCCGTCGAGGTCGCCCCCGACGGCTCGCTGTGGCTGGTCACCTCCAACACCGACCGCGCCACCTGGGGCGGCACGGACCCGCGCCCCGGCGACGACCGCATCCTGCGCGTCGAGGTCCGCGAAGGCCGCCGCTGAGACGGCGGCCGGCGGGCCACGCGGCCGGGCCCGCGCACCCCGCCGCTGAACGCCGCTGAGACGGCGGTCAGCGGATCAGGCCGACGAACATCGTGCGGTGCAGCACCTCCACGTGGGCCCGCGCCACGCGGACCGCCTCCACCGCATCGCCCTGCTCCAGCGCCGCCACCAGCGCCGCGTGCTCACGGTTCGACTCGCGCAGGTAATCGAGGGGGTAGGGCAGGTAGTAGCGGTACAGGCGGCGCAGTACCGGCGCGTAGTGGGAGACCGCCGACTCCACTCCCGAGGCCGCCGCGAGCGCGAGGTGGAAGCGTTCGTCGCTGGTGTGGAAGTCGGCCCAGCCCGAGGCCCGGTCCATCTCGGCGACCAGGGCCTTCAGCTCGGCCAGCCGCTCGGCGGTGACGGCGGTGGCCGCCAGGTGGGCCAGCCCGCACTCCAGCAGCAGCCGCTGGTCGATGAGCCGGTGCACCTCGGCGGCGGCCGTCCGGTACGCCTCGGTCTCGGCCACCTTCCCGATCGCCGGCTCGTCGGCCACCATCGTGCCGCCCGAGCGGCCCCTGCGGCGTACCAGGACGCCTTCCTCGCACAGCGCGGTGAGCGCGCGCCGCACGGTGATCTCCCCGACGTCGAGCGCGCGGGCGACGTCGGCGGTGGGGGGCAGGCGCTCGCCGGGCTTGAGCAGGCCCAGATCGACGGCCAGGGCGATGCGGGCGCGCACGGTGTCGAGCGCGCTGAGCCGCCGCAGCCCCTCCAGGGCCTCCGAGTTGAGCGCGTCCAGGGCGTCCATGGCCACCACCGTAACGTTGCTTAAAAAGCTCAATATGAGCTATTTTTGGGCATCGCCAGCGTACGTGCTGGTCAGAAGGCAGGTGACGATGCCCAGGCCACTTCCGGTCGCGCTCGCGCAGAGCGAGCCGCTGCCCGCCGGCACGCCGGTGTCCCGGTTCGCCGAGCACGTGGAGGACGTGCTGGCGAGCCTGCCCGGCACGCGGATGGTGATCTTCCCGGAGCTGCATCTGTTCGGCAGCCGGGTACGCCCGGCCGAGCGCGACGCCGAGCTGGCCGCCACAGCGCAGCCGCTGGACGGCCCCCTGGTCAGGGAGCTGGCCGCGCTCGCCGGCGACCTCGGCGTCTGGCTGCTGCCCGGCACGATCTGCGAGCGGGGCGAGGGCGGCGCGCTGCACAACACCGCGCTGGTGCTCGCCCCCGACGGCACGCTCGCGGCCTTCTACCGCAAGGTGTTCCCTTGGCGGCCGTACGAGCCGTACCGGCCGGGTGATCGTTTCGTCGTCTGCGACCTGCCCGGCACCGGCCGTATCGGCCTGGCCATCTGCTACGACGCCTGGTTCCCCGAGGTGGCCAGGCATCTGGCCTGGATGGGCGCCGAGGTGATCGTCAACCCGGTGCTGACCACCACCGCCGACCGGGCGCAGGAGCTGGTGCTGGCCCGCGCCAACGCCATCGTCAACCAGGTCTTCGTCGTCTCCGTCAACGCCGCCGCGCCCACGGGCACCGGCCGCAGCCTGATCGCCGACCCCGAGGGCCGCGTCCGGGTCGAGGCGGGGGAGGCGGTCACCGTCCTGACCGACGTGCTCGACCTGGACGACGTCACCCGCGTCCGCCGCCACGGCACCGCCGGGCTCAACCGCGTCTGGTCGCAGTTCACCGACGCCGACCCGCCCCTGGAGCTGCCCCTCTACCAGGGGCGCATCGACCCCGGCCGGTGGAGGCCGGCCGGCACACCCCCGGAGTGACCATGTCATCCACCTCTCACCCCACGCTCCGGCGCACGCTCGGCCTGCGCTCCGTCGTCCTGTTCGGGCTGGCGTACCTGACGCCGCTCATCGTGCTCGGCATCTTCGGCGTCGTCGCCGAGACCACCTCGGGCGCGGCGCCGTCGGCGTACGCGCTGGCGCTGGTCGCGATGCTGTTCACCGCGCTCAGCTACGGCCGCATGGCCGCCGCCTACCCCGTCGCCGGCTCGGCCTACACCTACGTCCGCCGCACGATCGACGCCCGCGCCGGATTCCTCGTCGGCTGGGCCGTGCTGCTGGACTACTTCTTCCTGCCCATGGTCATCTGGCTGATCGGCGGCTCCTACCTGGCCGAGCAGTTCCCCGCGGTGCCGACGCCGGTGTGGATCGTCGCGTTCATCGTGCTCACCACCGGGCTCAACCTCGCCGGCATCAAGGTCGCCGACCGGGCCAACTCGCTGCTCATGATCTTCCAGATCCTCGTGCTGGTCTTCTTCGTGCTGCTGGCCGCGGGCCACCTGGTCAGTGGGCGCGGGCCCGCGTCGCTGTTCAGCCTGACGCCGTTCACCGGTGAGGGTGCGAGCGTGACGACGGTCGCCGCGGGCGCGGCCATCGCCGCCTACTCCTTCCTCGGCTTCGACGCCGTCACCACGCTCACCGAGGAGACCGTGGAGCCGCGCCGTACCATCCCGCGCGCCATCCTGCTGGTCGCCCTCATCGGCGGCGGCATCTTCGTCGTCGTCGCCTACGTCACCCAGCTCGTCCACCCCGGCGGCGCGTTCGCCGACTCCTCCGCGGCGGCCTCGGAGATCGCGCGGACCATCGGCGGCAGCCTGTTCGGCGCGTTCTTCCTGGCCGGGCTGGTGGTGGCCCAGTTCACGTCCGGGCTCGCCGCGCAGGCCAGCACCACCCGCCTGCTGTACGCCATGGGCCGCGACGCCGTGCTGCCCCGCCGCGTCTTCGGCTACCTGCACCCGCGCCTGCGCACCCCCGTCTTCTCCATCCTGCTCACCGGCCTGGTCGGGCTCATCGCGGTCAGGATGGACGTGGCCACCTCCACGTCGTTCATCAACTTCGGCGCCTTCACCGCCTTCGTCTTCGTCAACGTCGCGGTCATCGCCCTCTACGTCCGCGAGCGCCGGGCCGGGCGGCGGCCTGGCGTGCTCGCGTACGTGGCGGCCCCGGCGATCGGCGCGGTCATCGACCTGTACCTGCTCACGCAGCTCGACGGCCACGCCATCACGCTCGGGCTGATCTGGCTGGCCGCCGGCGCCGCCTACCTCGCTTACCTGACCCGGCTGTTCCGGGTGCCGCCGCCCGAGCTGGACTTCGCCGAGCAGTCGCAGGCCGCGCCGGTCAGCTCGGGCTGAACCAGCGGGCCGGCGCGGCCTTCAGTCCGTCGGGGTCGCCGCCCGCGCCGGCGCCAGCCGCCCCGTCCTCTACCGCCACCGGCCCCAGCGCGAGGACCTGCTGCTCGCCACCCTCACCGCCTGCCGGCGCCCGATCGGGATCCCCGGCACCGGCAACGTGCGCGACGACGTGGCTGCCGCTGCTGCGTGTTCGACCGCCGGCGTCTGCATGCGTTGATAATCGTTGGCCTCGCGGCCGGGGCGCGGGCTAGGGTGGCGGCGTTTCCGCGCCAGGCAGGTCACGTACCTGCAGAGGGGAGCCGCCGCGATGACGGCACAGCTCGTCGCACTCAGCTGGGACGCACTCGACCCCGCCGCACTGGCCCGCTTCTGGGCCGGCGTGCTGCGCTGGGAGAGCGTCGATGACCCGCGCGGCGGCGTCGCGCTGCTGCCCGCCGACGACACCGGCTTCCGCATCAGGTTCCAGCCGACCGATGCCGTCAAGACCGGCCAGAACCGGATGCACTTCGACCTGACCAGCGCCTCGCTCGACGAGCAGCAGGCCACGGTCGAGCGGGCCCTCGCGCTCGGCGGCCGGCACATCGACGTCGGCCAGACCCCCGACGATGGGCACGTGGTGCTCGCCGACCCCGAGGGCAACGAGTTCTGCGTCATCGAGCCCGGCAACAAGTTCCTCGCCGAGTGCGGCTTCATCGGCGCGCTCGCCTGCGACGGCTCCCAGGAGGCCGGCTACTTCTGGAGCGCCGCCCTCGACTGGCCGCTGGTGTGGGACCAGAACCAGGAGACCGCGATCCGCTCCCCGCGCGGCGGCCCCAAGATCACCTGGGGCGGCCCGCCCGTCGCGCCCAAGCGGGGCAAGAATCGTCTGCACGTCGACCTGGCCGCCGGCGGTGAGCTGGAGGCGGAGGTCGAACGGCTGCTCTCCCTCGGGGCCGAGCGCATCGACATCGGCCAGGGCGATGTCCCCTGGGTGCTCCTCGCCGACCCCGACGGCAACGAGTTCTGCGTACTGCCGCCCCAGTGAGGCGGCCGCGCCTTCGCGGGGGTTCGGCTGGGCGGACGCGTGGCCGGCGGACCCTCCGCCGAGGGCTGAGCGTGACGCGCGGCCCGCGGTGATGCGGGGCGCGTGACCCCGGCGCGGGGTGGCGTGGCGCGCATGGCGGACCCATGTGGGTAAGATCGGCATCGAATGTTCGATGGCGATCGTACACATGGGGGATGGCATGGCGCGGACGGTGCGCTTTCACGAGCTCGGCGGGCCCGAGGTGATGCGGCTGGAGGACGAGGATCCGGGCGAGCCGGGCCCCGGCGAGGTACGCCTGCGCGTGGAGGCGATCGGCATCAACCGGGCCGAGGCGCTGTTCCGCAGCGGCCACTACATCGAGCCGGTCAAGCGGTTCCCCGCAAGGCTCGGCAACGAGGCCGCCGGCGTGATCGAGGCGGTCGGGCCGGACGTGACCGGGTTCGAGCCGGGGCAGCGGGTCAGCGTCGTGCCGAACTTCTCCCAGAACGATTACGGCGTCTACGCCGACGCGGCCATCGTGCCCGTCAGGTCGCTCGTGCCACGCCCCGAGCAGGTGGACGCGGTCTCCGGGGCAGCCGTGTGGATGCCGTACCTGACCGCGTACGGCGCGATGGCCGAGGTCGCCCGCATGAGAGCGGGGGACGTGGCGGTGGTGAACGCGGCGTCGAGCAGCGTCGGACTGGCCGCCATCCACACCGCGGACCGGCTGGGCGCGCGGCCGCTTGCCGTCACCCGCACCCGCGCCAAGGCCCGGCAGCTCGCCGAGGAGGGCGCCGCCGAGGTGATCGTCTCCGACGAGGAGGACGTGACCGCGCGCGTGCTGGAGCTGACCGGCGGCAAGGGCGCCGAGTACATCTTCGACGCGGTCGCCGGCCCCGGCGTCGTGGACCTGGCGCGGGCCGTGGCACCCGGCGGCACCCTGTTCCTGTGGGGCGCGCTCAGCGGGCAGCCGACCCCGTATCCGGGGTTCGACCTCGGCATGCCGGCGCTCAACATGCGCACGTACACGATGCTCGAAATCGCCGAGGATCCCGAACGGCTGCGCCGCGCCGCCGCGTTCATCACCTCAGGGCTGCGCGCTGGAGCGTTCCGGCCGGTCGTGGATCGGGTGTTCCCGCTGGAGCAGATCGTGCAGGCGCATCGGCACATGGAGTCGAACACGCAGTTCGGCAAGATCGTCGTGACGACGGCGTAGCTCGGAGCCAGAACCGCGCCGGCCCCGCGCCGCCGAGCGGCCCGGCCGCCCTGCGGAAGGTGCCGGATCGGCGCTGGCCGCGGCGGCTTCCCGGAAGGCGCCGTCTCGGCGTGAGACCCTTCCCACGCTAGCGACGGCGACCTGCGGAATCCCCCAGCAAGGGGCAAAGCCTTCCCCGCCGGCCAAGGCCGTCGCGGGTCAGCTCGTGGCCTGCTCCGGGAGCGCGAAGGCGCGGCGGGCGTGGGTGAGGAAGGCGCGCACGGCGGGCCCGTACGGATCCCTCCAGGTCAGCGCGAGCCGGGCGATCTGCTCGGCGTCGTCGATGACCCGGGACGTGAGCCGGTCCTGGTAGTCCGCCACCATCGACTCGCTGAGCACGCCGACGCCGAGCCCGCGCCCGGCCAGGGCGGCGATGGCGTCGGCGGCGGTGGCCTGGAACGCGATGGCGGGCCGGCACCCGCGCGCCGCGCACGCCTGGTCGAACGCCTGCCGCAGCCCCGTCCCCTCCGGCATGCACACGATCGGGTACGCCGCCACGTCGGCCAGCGTGACCCGTCCCAGCTCGGTGAGGGGATGCGCGGGCGGGACCGCGGCGACGAGACGTTCGCTGACGATCGTCATCTCGGCCAGCCCGTCGGAGACGGTGGGGGAGGCGGTGCCGACGAGCGCGAGATCGACACTGCCCGCGCGTACGGACTCGGCGAGGACGTCGGAGTTGTCCTCCAGCAGCGAGATCTCCACGCCGGGATGCGCCCGATGGAAGGCGGCCAGCGCGTCGAACAGCGGGGTGATCGTGCACCCGTTGACCATGCCGACGACGAGCCGGCCCTTGATGAGGTGGGCGACCTCGCCGACCGCCTGCTCGACGGCGTTGGCGGCGGCGAGCGCGGCGCGGGCGTGGTCGAGCGCGGCCTTGCCGGCGACGGTGAGCGTGGCCGTACGCCCCGAACGGTCGAACAGCTCCGCGCCGAGCTCGCGTTCGAGCTGCCTGATCTGGGCGCTGACGCCGGACTGGCTGATGTGCACCCGCTCGGCCGCGCGGGTGAAGTTCCGCTCCTCGGCGACGGCGACGAAGTATTCGAGCTGCCGCAGTTCCATAAGTGTTGATTCTAGTTCTCATCAGAACTAGCTGTTGGACTTCTCGAACGGTCCGGTGCCACCCTGGAGGAAAGCCGAGAGTTTCATGCGGAAGGACATACATGTACGAGAAGGCCATGCGGCCCGAGGACATCACCCGCCTGTTCGTGGAGCGCTCCAACGCCGGCGACGCCGCCGGGGTCGCCGCGCTCTATGAGGAGGACGCCGTCCTCGCTTACCCGCCGGGCAGCCAGACCAGGGGGCGGGAGGCGATTCGGCGGCTGTGGGAGAAGGTACTGGCCAACCGGCCGCACTTCGAGCCCGAGGAGCCGCTGCCGACGTTGATCAGCGGTGACATCGCGCTCACCTCGACTCCGCCCAAGGACGGGGCGGGGGCCCGAGCCCAGGTCGTCCGCCGCCAGCCGGACGGGAGCTGGCTGCGAGTGCTCGACCAGCCGGAGTTCGTGCCGGTCAAGCGGGAGTCCTGACCGGCCGCCCAGGGGCTCCGTCCCGGCCGGCCGGCCGATCAGTTGATCTACGATGTAAAGGCGGTCGCGATGGTCAGCCCCGGCCACGCATCGGCAAAACGCCCCACATCAACGGTCAAAGGGGCGAGATCAGCGATGGGCCGGAAGTGAACGGTGGTGCCGGTCGTGCCGTCATCGGGCACGGGCTCCAGGCCGGTGACGGGTACACCGCGCTCGTACCGCTGCGTCCACGACCCGTTCACCCGGCGGTTGGTGTGGACCAGCCAGTCGCTGAGCGCGGCGACGACGGACATGCCCCGGCGCGGATGCCCGTCGGGGAGGGTCTGCGCGGCCGGGTCGTCGAAGAAGCGCAGGTCCTTCGTGGCCATCACCGGCTTCTTCACGGGACGGCCGTGCTCGTCGAAGCGGGTGTCGGTGCCGCGCCCGTTGTCGGCGACCGCCACGGATCCGTCGGGGTGGAGGGTCACCGTGCAGTGCCCCCCGCCGGCGGACGCCGCCTCGTCGGCGGGGTGGGCGAGGACTTCGAGGATCAGGTGCAGGACCCCGCCGGGCGCGAATTCGGCGGGGTTCTCGCGGATGCGGGCGAGGTGGGCGTGGTCGATGTCGATCGCCCAGTCGTGGGTGGTGTTGCGCCAGGATGCTCGGGCTGTACTCACCTCAACACCCTACGATCAAGCGGGTACTCATGGGACTCCGCTGAGGAGGGATGCCCACGTGACGAGCCGCACCTACGAGCCCGGCTGCTGGCTGACCCCGGCCGCGGCGCCGCGCGCGTCGCCGATCGAGGGGACGGGCCTGTTCGCGGTCGATGCATCAGGCACCCGGGCGAACCGCTCGAAGCGGGAGCGAGTGCGTGGCTGCGGGGGCCGAGCGGTGAGCGCCGCGAGCACGCGTCCGCCGCGCGGCGACCGACCGGGATCGTCGCGATCAGGCGCGGGCGGGGTGGCGGGCGAGCCACTCTTCGCGGGTGATGGCGTACTCGACCTCGCCCTGCTCGCTGCCCGGCAGCGGCTCCGGCCAGTCCATGTGGAACGTGCGGACGTACGTCATGCCGACGGAGGCCATCGTGGCGCGGGAGGCGGTGTTGACCGCCATCGTCTCGGCGAAGACGCGGTTGAGACCGAGGTCTTCGAAGCCGTGCCGCAGCAGCTCACGGGCGCCCTCGCTGGCCAGGCCCTGCCGCCAGTGGCGGCGCAGCAGCCGGTAGCCCAGCTCGGCCTGACCTTCGACGGGGCCCTGGTCGGGGCGGTGCGGCGGCTCGAGGATCCACCAGCCGACGAAGTCGCCGTTCACGAAGCCCGCCCAGAAGCCGAGCCCGGGGACGCGCTCGGCGACGGCCAGGCGCTGCCGGTGTGCCTCCTCGACCTCCTCGCGGGTGCGGGCGCGGCCGGTGAGGTAACGCATGACCTCGGGGTCGGAGTCGAGCTCGATCTCGTGTTCAAGGTGCTCGTCGGCGAGGGGGACGAGGTCGATCCGGTCGGTACGCAACTTCGCTTGGGACATGTCCGCATTCTGGCGGGCGGCCAGGGGGCGAAGCACCCGGTTTTCTCTGACCGGGCGGGTCAGGCCCGTGCATCGGTCGTCACGCAGGTGAGTCGGCGAGGATGCGTTCCAGGGTGCGCCGCCCTATGAGGCTCATCGGCGGGTTGCTCTCGACGTAGTACCAGACCAATCCCATCGCCTGCTGGAACGCCCACGCCTTGCCGCGCTCCCATTCGAGGTCGTCGCTGCCCAGGGCGGCTCGCAGCTCCTTGCGCGGCCCGGCCTCCAGCAGGTGCCAGGCGCTCACGAGGTCGAGCGCGGGGTCGGCGGCGCACAGCCCGCCGGTGTCGAGCACGCCCGCCAGCCGCCCGTCCGCGACGAGCACGTTGCCGGGGATGAGGTCGCCGTGGTTCATCACGTCGGGCGCCTCGCGCGGCAGCTCGCGCAGCTCCGCCCAGATCCGGCGCAGGCGGGGCACGTCCAGCAGGCGCTCGCTGCTGCGGAAGCAGGTCTCCATCCACTCGTCGTGGGAGCGCAGGTCGCCGCCCCTGCCCCGGCCGGAGAACGTGCGGCCGCGGGTGTCGATGGCGCGGACGTCGCCGATGAGGCCGGCCAGGTCGCGGGCGAACGCGTACGACTCGCCCGGGTCGTCGTCGGTGGCGACGGTGCCGGGCAGCCAGGTCTGCACCGACCACGGCAGCGGGTAGCCCGCTCCCGGTTCGCCGAGCGCGACGGGCTCGGGCACGGGAAAGCGGGTGGCCGCCGCCAGCTCGCCGGCCGCTCGCGCCTCCGCCTCCAGCGTGCGGCGCACCGCCTCGGGCTCGCCGGGCTGCAGCGGGAACCTGGCGGCGAGCCGGTCGCCGATGCGGACGATGGCGTTGACCGTGCCCTGGGCGTCGAGCATCCTGACGGGCAGGTCGCGCCACTGGGGGAACTGCTCGTTCACCAGCGTGCGCACGGTCTCCGGCGAGATCGTCAGTTGGTCGGCGTGCATTTTCACGCTGGGCAACGTTGCCGGAGGCCGGTGGCCGTCCGCAAATCCTTTTACCGGCTTTCCGTCCGAGTGCGGTCAGGGACCGACGTCGGTCACGCCGCAGACGTCGCAGCGATAGGTGATGCCCAGGTCGTCCTCGCCGAACTCGTTCCACGCATGGGCGGCTCCGGTGAGGTCGTACCGGTCGCCTGAGCAGAGCACCCGCGCCCCCTTGCGGCCGGAGGGAGTGGGGGCGATGGGTGTGAGCATGGGGGTCTCCCGGGGGTTGGATGACGTAACGGTCAGCGGGCAGGCTCCTTTCCTGAAAGCGAGCGTTGAAACCGTCAGAGCAGGACATCGCACGTCAATGCCCTGATGAGACCGCCTGTTTCCAGCGGCGAGCGGTCACCGGTCCGCGCCCGCCGGAAAAGCGGTCGACCGGCGTTCGGGCGCGCTGTCATCATGCTGACTATGACGGCCGAGTCCCGCGAGCGCGTGCGGCGCTATTTCGACGAGTTCGGCGACGCCGAGTGGCACCGGCTCACCGGCGACGTCAAGGGACGCGTGAGCCTGGAGGTGCACCGTCGCTTCCTGGCCCGCTTCGTCAAGCCCGGGCACCGGGTGCTGGAGATCGGCGCGGGCCCCGGGCGGTTCACGGTCGAGCTGGCCGCCCTGGGCGCGACCGCCGTCGTCACCGACCTGTCCCCGGTCCAGCTCGCGCTCAACGCCGAACACCTGCGGGGCACCGCGGCCGAGTCCGCGGTGGAGCGGCGCGAGGTGCTGGACATCTGCGACACCGGCCGGTACGCCGACGGCGAGTTCGACGCGGTGCTCGCCTACGGCGGCCCGCTGTCGTACGCGTTCGAGCAGGCCGAGGACGCGCTGCGCGGCCTGCTGCGCGTGACCCGGCCGGGCGGCGTGGTGGTCGGTTCCGTCATGTCGCTGATCGGCATCTGGCGGCACTACCTGCCCCAGATCACCGAGGAGGCCGAGGTGATCGGCGAGGACGCCAACGACCGCATCCTGCACACCGGCGACCTGCGCCTCAAGGGCGAGCAGGAGGGGCACATCTGCCGGATGTTCCGCTCCGGAGAGCTGTCCGCGCTGATCGAGGCGGCGGGCGGGCGCACGGTCGCGCTCAGCGCCAGCAACTGGGCCTCGCTCAGCGACCCGGCCACGCTCGCCGTGCTCGAAGCCGACGAGGACCGCTGGGCGCGCTTCCTGGAGCATGAGGTGACGGCCTGCGCCGAGCCCGGGGCCGTGGACGGCGGCACGCACCTGCTGTTCGCCGCCCAGCGGCCCGGGTGAGAGGTCCTATGGATCGGTGGCCGCAGAACGGGCTCGGTGCCGACCGGCGTGTGACGCCCGGCGTCAGCGGGCGTGCTCCTGCCCGGCCGGCTTATCGGCGGTCGCGGGGGTGCGGTCGCGCCGGTCCGGTAGCGCGACGGCGAGCGCGGCCACGCCCGCCAGCATGGCGGCGATGAGCACGAACGCCCGTCCGTAACCCTCCGCCAGACCGGCGGGATCGCCGCCGCCGGGCCCGGCCGTCAGCGCCACCAGGGCGGCCAGGCCGAGCGCGCCGCCGGCCTGCTTGGCGGTGTTCATCAGCCCGGACGCCGCCCCCGCGATCTCCGGTGTCACGCCCGACGTGACGGTGACGGTCAGCGGCGTGTTCAGCAGCCCGCCGCCGAGGGAGATCAGTACCGCAGGCCCCAGGATGGCCGTCACGTAGTGGCCGCCCGGCGCGATGCGGCTCTGCCAGAGAAAGCCCGCGGCCCCGATCAGCGCGCCCGCGGCGATGAGCACCCGGTCACCGGCACGCCGCATCAGCCACGGCGTCACCCGCAGCCCGACGAGCATGGTCAGCAGCGTGTGCGGCAGGAACGCCAGCCCGGTCACCAGCGGGCCGTAGCCCAGGACGTCCTGCATGGACAGCGTCAGGAAGTACCACATCGGGTTGAGGCACGCACCGGCCAGCAGCATCGCCACGTTGCCCAGCCAGATCGCCCGCGCCCGCACCAGCGCGTACGGGATCAGCGGGACAGCCGCAAAGCGCGCCTCCACCAGGACGAACACGCCGAGCATGACGCACCCGGCGGCCACGGCGGCGGGCGAGCCGGACACCCCGTACGCCAGCGCCGCCAGCCCGCCGGTGGCCGTCAGCGCGCCCAGCACGTCCAGCCGGTCCCCGGACCGCCCGGGGCCGGCGGGGATGCGGCGGACGGCGGCCAGGCAGGCGAGCCCGATCGGCACGTTGATCAGCAGGATGGACCGCCACGACAGGTACTGCGTCAGCGCCCCGCCGATGAGGTTGCCCGCCGTGCCGCCCGCCAGGCTGACGGCCGTCCAGACCGCGATGGCCCTGGTGCGGCGCGGTCCCTCGGGATGGGCGGAGGTCAGGACGGTCAGCGTGGCCGGAGCCAGGATCGCCGCCCCGACGCCCTGGCCTGCCCGTGCGGCGATGAGCAGGCCGGATGTGTCCGCCAGTCCTCCGGCCAGGCTCGCGGCGGTGAACACGGCCAGGCCGGTGGCGAAGACCCGCCGGTGCCCGTACAGGTCGGCCAGTCGGCCGCCGAGCAGCAGCAGCCCGCCGAAGGTCAGCGCGTACGCGTTGCCGACCCAGGCCAGACCGCGGGGATCGACGTCCAGCGCGTCCTGGATGGAGGGCAGCGCCACGTTCACCACGGACACGTCCAGCACCACCATGAACTGCGCCGCGCACAGCAGCGCCAGGACGATCGCCACTGGCCGGCCCCCTAACATTCCGATGTGTTCACATCGTACTGACTGGGAGACTCATCGAGGCAGGAGGGCCTCGGCGAGCAGCCGCCACTGCGGCATCGCCGACGCGCCCGGCTCGATCCCGATCACCTGAACGGTCACGTGATCGGCCCCCGCCTCGTGGTGGGCGCGCAGCTTGTCCGCGATGACCTCCGGCTCGCCCCAGAACACGAAGTCGTCCACCAGCCGATCGCTGCCGCCACCGCCGATCTCCTCGTCGGAGTAGCCGAGCCGCCGGAACTTGGCGACGTTGTACGGCTGCGACAGGTAGGGGCTCAGGTGCTCGCGCGCGATCGCCCGCGCCTTGCCGGGGTCGGACTCGAACAGCACCGGGTGCTCGACCGCGAGGAACGCCTCCGGCCCGAGGATCTCGCGCGACTGCGCGGTGTGCGCGACGTTGACGTGGTAAGTTTGCGCGCCCGCCGCCCGGTCGCGGGCCAGCTCCAGCATCTTGGGCCCGTACGCGGCCAGGATGCGCCGCATCGGCCCCTTCGGCGCCGGGTTGGCGGTCTGCAGCGCGTCCATCTCGTCCAGGTACGCCGCCATCGCGGCCAGCGGCTTCACCCCCGGCTTCGGCTCGCCCCCGAACCCCAGCCCGAGCACGTGCCGGTCCGGGTAGCCGTCGGCGAGCAGCAGCGCGCCGCCGTGCGCCCACTTGGCGCCGCGCGACCAGATCTGCGCGATGCCGTTCACCACGCGGATGCGCCCGGTGCTCGCCAGCAGGAACGCGGCGTGCGTGAGCGCCTCGCGCCCGAGCAGCTCCGGCACCCACACGGCCGGCCAGCCCAGCTCCTCAAGCTCCTGGACCGACTCGCGCACCTGTGCGGCGGGGAGGTGCTCGAAGTCGAAGGTGTAGATGCCGAAAGGGCCGAGGTCGAGGCGGTCGTTCCCGCTCATGGTGGTTTCTCCTCATCACAGAAGACGGGCAACAGGTCGGATCAACATCGCATATTGTCGATGCGAATGTGTGCGGCCTCCCGCCCTCGCCCGCGCCAGGCGCGACGGTGGGGACTCGGGGTCGCGCACCGACCGGCCGTCGGCCCGGTTTCAGGACGTCACCAGACGACGTACGGGCTCTCCACGCCGCCGCCCCACGACGGGTCGCCGGTCAGTCGCCAGCGCTGGCGCACGTCGGTCTTGGCGCCGGTGCGCGGGGGCGTGAGCGTGAACGGGCCGCACGTGGCGACCTCGCCGGGGCCGGGCAGGACGCCCGTGCAGATGAACGGCTGGGACAGGTTCGTATCGGCGTCGGTGTCGTAGAGCTGCACGTGGACGTCCGACCGGACCGATCCTCTGACCTGGCCCTTCAGGTGGATGACGTCCCCGGTCACGGCCATGCACGGCGACATCTCCACACCGCCGTCCGTGCGCAGCCAGGAGCGGCAGCGCCACTGCGGGGCCGCCTCCCGTACGGGCGGCTCCTCCTCCCCTTCGGTGTCCGGCTCGGTCCGCCGGCGCTCCGGCTCCGCCGTTTTCGTCTTCGGCTTCTGAGCGGAGCGCGTCGGCGCCGAGGTCGCCGGGTTGGGCGCGGTGGTCGTGACCGTGACGACCACCTTCGGAGTCTCGCGTCGTTCCTTGGGCTTGGCCAGCGACTTCGGCGTCGGCGTGGTGAAGTCGACGGCGGCCGCCGACGGGGGCGCGCTGCTCGGCCCGGCCGGGGTGGATGGGAGCGTGCTGGGCGCGGCGACCGGGGCAGCGGGCTCCTGCTTCCACGGTGTCGTGATGGCCAGCGCCGTACCGGCGAGCACCAGCGTCAGGGCGGCGCTCCCGGCGATCACCAGCCCCCGTCGCGACCGCTTGCCCGGCGGAGCAGCAGCCCCCGCGCCTGTTGCCGGAGCGCCCGGACGCCCACCGGCAGGCGGCGCACCCGCCCCTCGAGGCCAGGTAGGCGGCTCCACCGGCCCGGCGGGCGGCTGCGAAGGCGTCTGGACCGGCACGGGCTGCGGCCCCGGCGAGGCGGGGGACTGGGGGACGGCCGGCATGGGCCCGGACGTGACGGAAGCGTGGGGGACGGCGGGCATGGGCCCGGACGTGACCGGCCCCGGCGCGGCACCCGGCCCAGGGGACCAGGCGCCGGAGGCAGCGGGATCGGACGGCGTCGGGGCCACCACGCCGGGTGCCGCCGACTCCGGCGACCAGACACCGGAAGCGGCAGGGCCGAAAGGCGGCGGAGTCGCACCGGCCTGCGGGACGCCGGAGATGCCGGGGCCGGAGGCGTTCGGGCCGGTACCCGAGGAAGAGGCGTTCGGGCCGGGGCCCGGGCCGGTACCCGAGGAAGAGGCGGGGAGAGGTTCGGAGGTGCTGGAGGAGGGGTCGCTGCGGGGGACGGGCGGCAAAGCGGGCAGGCCCTCGAGGGACGGCGCCGCCTGGTGGAGCGCCGCGGCCACCTCCGCGGCGGCCGGCCGCGCGTGCGGGTCCTTGCCGGAGCAGGACCAGATCAGGCTCCACAGGGCGTCGGGCATGCCGGGCAGCCGGCGAGGCATGGCCGTGGCGTGCTGCCGCAGCAGCGCCATCGGATGGTCGCCGGCGAACGGAGGCCGCCCGGCCAGCAGCTCGTACAGGATGAGCCCGACCGCGTAGACGTCCACGGCGGCGGTGGGGGAGTCGCCCTCGGCCACCTCGGGGGCGAGGTAGGCGGGGGTGCCGAGGATCGAGCTGGTGCCGGTGAGCCTGGGGCCGTGCACGATGCGGGCCACGCCGAAGTCGCTCAGCCGCGCCCGCCCTGAGGTGTCGATCAGCACGTTGCCCGGTTTGACGTCGCGGTGCACCACGCCGAGGGCGTGCGCGGCCGCCAGCGCCTCGGCGACCTGCGCCATCAGCCGGGCCGCCTCGGCGGGCGGCAGCGTGCCGCGCCGGCGCAGCAGCCCGCGCAGGTCGCCGCCCTCGACGAGGTCCATGACGAGGGCGAGGCGGTCGCCTTCGATCACGAAGTCGCGCAGCGGGACGATGTGGGGGTGGTCGAGGCTGCGCATGACGTTGCGTTCCTGAACGAAGCGCAGCACCAGATCCTGGTCGCCGGCCAGGCCGTCGCGCAGCAGCTTCACCGCGACGATCTCGCCGGTGTCGCGCTGGCGCGCCCGCCGTACCGTGCCCATGGCACCGCCGCCGATCTCCTCCAGCAGCACGTACCGGCTGCCCAAAGAGGTCTCGGGCCCGCCCTGAGTCATTTGCCGTGTTCCCCCTCCGCGATGTGGAGATCAACAATAGCCAGGCGGGCGATTAACGAGGAAGTTCACGCAGGCCGCGATCACGCGCGGCCGGCGGCCTCGCCGAACGGCGGTGGCGTGCCGTCGCGCACCCAGCGGGCGAGGTGGCGGACGGCGGCGACCTCCCACACGCGCAGCGCGGGCCCGTCGGGCCGCCGGGCCGACAGGTAGTCGAGGGTGACGACGTCGGTCTCGGTGAGCAGCGCCGGCACCGGCACCCGCAGGTCGTCCCGGAACGGCACCGGCGTCGGGTCGAGCGCCGGCGGATCGGGCAGGACGAGCCGCGCGGCGGCCCCTATGGGCGACAAGTGGGCATGGGATGATCGGCGCGTGACGCGCAGCAGACGTACCCGCCCCGCCGGCCCGGCCGATGGCATGCCGACGCGGTGCTCGTTCTGCGGCGAGCCGTACGCCGAGGCCGTCCGCGTGGTCGCGGGTCCCGGCGTCTACATCTGCGACGTCTGCGTGGACCTGGCCGCCCAGATCATCGCCTCGTCCCCGCCCGGCTCCGGCGACGCGCCCCGGCCGGTGCACCGGGGTCCCGACCCGCGTACCGACGCGTACCTGGCGGGCATGTCCGACGACGACATGCCCGCGGTGCTGCCCCGTCAGGCACTCACCGTGGAGCAGGCCGAGCGCGATCTGCGCGCCTGGGTGCGGCTGCTGCGCGAGCGCGGGGTGACGTGGGCCAGGATCGGGACGGCGCTCGGCGTGTCACGGCAGGCCGCGTGGGACCGGTTCGCGGCCGACGCCGGCGCGTCCGCCGAGGACCGCACCGGCTGATCCAGTACGGAGGATGACGATGACCACTTCGGCGCAGATCGGCGTGCACGCGCTCGGCGGACCCACCGCGATCCTGGAGGTGGGCGGGTTGCGGCTGCTCACCGACCCCACGTTCGACCCGCCCGGCTCGTACGAGGTCGCGCCCGGCCGCGTCCTGACCAAGACCGCGCCGACGGCGCTGACCCCCGGCGAGGTCGGCCCGATCGACGCCGTGCTGCTCTCCCACGACCAGCACAAGGACAACCTGGACGACGGCGGGCGGGACTATCTGAAAGGCGTGCCGATCGTGCTCACCACGGCGAGCGCGGCCGACCGCCTGGGCGGCGCGACCCGAGCCGTGCCCGTGTGGGAGCACGTCGACCTGCCCCGCCGCGGCGGCGGCTCGCTGCGGGTCACCCGGGTGCCCGCCCTGCACGGACCCGAGGGCAGTGAGCCCGTCGTGGGGGAGGTCGCCGGGTTCGTCCTGTCGGGCGAGGGGCTGCCGACCGTGTACGTCAGCGGCGACAACGCCTCGCTCGGCCACGTCACGGAGATCGCCGGACGGTTCCCGGTGGACGTGGCCGTGCTGTTCGCCGGAGCGGCCAGGACCGCCCTTCTGGACGGCGCGAACCTGACGCTGACCAGCGCCCAGGCCGCCGAGGCCGCCCGCATCCTGGACGCCCCGCACGTGGTGCCGCTGCACTTCGAGGGCTGGGGCCACTTCTCGGAGGGCGCCGGCACCCTTGAGGACGCCTTCGCCGCGGCGGGCCTGGCCGACCGGCTCACCCTGCTGCGGGCCGGCATGAGCACCACGCTCACGGTGACGTTGCGCTGACGCCTCCCCGGCCCGTCGCGCTGACCTCTCCTGCGAGCGCGGCGAGCCCGGCAGGGCGGCCGGGAAGGCCGGATCGCGGAGGGGCCGGTTCCGGATGACGGGGGTCAGGCCGCCGGGGTCTCGGCGGTGGCGACGAGCGTGGCGCGGGCGAGGGTGTGGCCGGCCATGGTGAAGCCGAGGTAGGCCGGGGTCGCGTCCGCGGGCACGCCGATGTCCTCGACGTCGAGGGCGCGCACGGTGAAGAAGCAGCGGTGCTCGCCGTGCCCGGTGGGCGGCGCGGCGCCGATGCAGCGGGCCATGCGAGCGTCGTTGGGCAGCTGCAGGGCCCCGGCGGGCAGGCCGGAGCCGGTGTCGTCGCCCGCACCCTCCGGCCGTGCCCGACACCGGTGCGGCCAGATGGCGGCAGATCGCCGAGGCCAGGGCACTGACCGACCAGTTGGACCGGCTCTGGACGGCCGGCGAGCTGGCCCGCCGCTGGTCCGGCGCCGTCGCCCCCGGCCGGGACGCCGTCGCCGAGCACCGCCGCTGGAGGAGGCGGCCCTGGCCCGCGACCCGATCGGGCCGCCGCACTGCTGCGCGAGCACGTGCTGCGCACCGTCGAGACGCTGACCGGCGCGTCCCGTACTCCTGCTCATTGACAGGCGATGATTTCTGCTCGAGAGTACGTCCATGGGCGGTGACCAGCTCTCGGAGGTGTTCGACCTCGTCGAGGTGCAGGGGCAGATGTCGGGGGCGTTCGAGGTGCGGGGCCGCTGGCGCTCGCGGCACGCCATCGACCACCCGCTGAAGCTCATCGCCATGATCCAGGGTCACGGGCGGCTGCTCACCGACGGCCTCGACGCGCCGGTCGAGCTGGGCCCCGGCGACGTCGCCATCCTCAACGACCGGTCCTGGCTGGACGTCCAGGGCGGCAGCGGCGACGGGCTGGTGACCGAATTCGTCCCCGGGCCGGGCTTCAACATCTACGGCGAAGGCGGCGGCCCCGCCGGGTTCGTCGTCGGCGGGTACGTCGATCTCAACCACGTCGGCAGGACGCTGCTGGGCCAGGCGCTGCCGCCGGTGGGCCACGTGCGCGCCGCCGACACCGCCGCCGCCGGCCTGCACCGCAACCTGCACGCCCTGGCCGAGGAGGCGCGGGCGAACCGGATCGGGGCGGCGTTCGCGATCCGCCAGTACGCCCAGCTCCTGGTGCTGGAGCTGCTGCGCGCCTACATCGACCAGGCCGAGCTGCCCCCGGGCTGGCTGCGGGTGATGGCCGACGAGCGGCTGCGCCCAGCGCTCACCCTCATGCACGCCGAGCCCGGCCGCCCCTGGAGCCTGGAGGAGCTGGCCAGGGCCGCCGCGATGTCGCGCACCTCGTTCGCCGAACGCTTCAGGACGATGGCCGGTGTGCCGCCGCTGACGTACCTCAACCGGTGGCGGATGCTGCTGGCGCAGCGAGCCCTGCGCGACGGTGACGTCCGCGTCGGGTCGCTGGCCGCCCGGCTGGGCTACGGGTCGGAGAGCGCGTTCAGCACCGCGTTCAAGCGCGAGGTGGGCATGTCGCCCCTGCGCTACCGATCCAGCGTCCGCCAGGCGGTCTCCGTCTGAGGCGGCAGGCCGGCGCCGGATCCGCCGCCCGTAGGGCGCCGGCCCGCCGCACGCCTCAGACCGTCTTCTTCGCGCCGCCGTCGATGACGTAGTCGGAGCCGGTCACGTTCACGGCGTACGGCGAGGCGAGCCACGCCACGAGCGCGGCCACCTCCTCCGGCTCGATCAACCTGCCCGTCGTCACGCCGGTCGCCGCCGGCAGACCGGCCAGGAACTGCTCGAGCTCCAGGCCGTGCACGCCGGCCAGCAGCTCGCCGTACCCGCCGGGCCCCTCCCACATGGCGGTACGCGCGCTGCCGGGGGAGATCGTGTTGACCCGCACGCCCTGCGGGCCCACCTCCTCCGACAGGGCCTTGCCGAACGCCGTGAGCGCCGCCTTGGCCGTCGAGTACGGCACCGGCCCCGCGTGCGGCATCCGCGCGGAGATCGAGGAGATGTTGACCACGCTGCCCTTGCGCCGCAGCAGGCTGGGCAGGGCGGCGCGGGTGGCGCGCACGGCGCTGAAGAGGTTCAGCTCGTAGGTGTGCTGCCAGATCTCGTCGGTCATGGCCGCGAACCCGCCGGCCAGTTCCGGCCGCGCGTCCCCGCCGCCGACGTTGTTGACCAGCAGGTCGATCTCGCCCAGCTCGGCGAGCGCGGCCTCGATCACCTCGCCGGGGCCCTGCGGCGTGGCCAGGTCCGCCGGCACGGCGAACGCGCCGGTCTCCTTCAGCTCCGGCGTGATCGTACGCGCGGCCGCGACGACCCGCATGCCCTCGGCCGTCAGCGTCCGCACGATCGCCAGGCCAAGGCCCTTGCTCGCGCCGGTGACGACGGCCGTCTTGCCGTTCAGTTGCAGATCCATAGCAACTCCCACTGTCAGTCGCATCACGTATGTTGCGAGAAACATAGAACTTGCACAGAATTGTTGCAAGTTCTGGGGTAAGAGGAGCCATGGCGTATCCTTCGGTGCGTGAGTGGGACGATCCGGCCGTTGCGGTCCGACGCCGAGCGCACGGTGCGGACGATCCTGGAGGCCGCCGAGCGGGTGTTCGGCTCGGACCCCGCGGCCAGCATGGAGCAGGTCGCCGAGGCCGCCGGGGTGGCGCGCACCACCGTGCACCGCCGCTTCGCCTCCCGCGACGCGCTGCTGGGGGCGCTGGGCGCCGTGGCGGCCCGCGAGTTCGCCGCGGCCGTCGAAGCCGCACGTCCCGAGACCACCCCGCCGCTGGTCGCGTTCTACCAGGTCACGGTCAACGTGCTGCGGGTCAAGCGGCAGTGGCCGTTCGCGCTCAACCTGTACGGGCCGGAGCACGAGGAGCCGGCCCGCGTGCACGCCGAGGTCGAAAAGCGCTGCGACGAGCTGTTCAAGAAGGCACAGGACTGCGGTGTGCTGCGCGCCGACGCCGACCTGATCTGGGCCAGGAAGAGCTACTACGCCCTGATCGGGGTGGCGGCTCGGATGCACGAGTACGACATCGACGAGGCCGCCTCCCGCGTGGTCGACACGCTGCTGGGCGGTGTCGGCACCGGCCAGGGCCTGGTCCGGCCGCGGCAAAGCTGAAGCCGGGCTGGCGCCGTCACCTCACTGCGGCCGGAGCGCCGCCTCCCGCGGGCGGGACGGGTCCGGCAGCCGTACGGCGGCGAACACCAGCAGGGCGACGGCGGCCAGCGCGAAGACGACGTTGCCGATCAGGTCGGTCGCGGCGGGCACGGGCACGGCGGGCGGCTGCGGGAAGCCGTGCCAGGCGTAGGTGAGGACGTAGCCGGCCCCCAGCGCGTACGTCTGCCGCACACCCCAGCCCGGCCGCCGCGACCAGCGGGCCACCAGCACGCAGACGGCGGCGTACAGCGCCAGGTCGACCGCCACCACCGGCCAGGCGCCGAGCGTCCCGGATGCCAGGTTGGCCAGCCAGAACACCGCCCCCGCCACCAGCGAGAACCCGAGCACCACCCACGGCCCGGGCGCCGAGCCCTGCCCCACCGTGCCGGACGTCGGCGCCGACTCTCCGACCCGCGCGTCCGTGCCGGGCTCCGCCGCTGCCGTACGGCGGCGCAGAGCCGTGACGGCCAGGACGGCCACGACCGCCGCCAGACCCGCGAGCTGCACAACCGACGGCAATGCCGCCTCCCCGGCGTACGCGGCGGCCGCCGCCGCGCCCAGCACGAACAGCACCCCGGCCACCACCAGCCCGGGAACGCGCAGCCACGGCTCGGACGCCCGGGCGGGCACCAGCGCCTCCATGACCGCGATGGGAGCGCAGATGCTGCCCGCGACGTGCACGCCGCCGAGCACGAAGCTCGCCCACCAGGCGCTCACGCCCACCCCGGGCAGCCACGCCTGCGCCGCCAGGTCCATCCCGGCGAAGTTCGAGGCGAACAGGGATCGGGTGACCAGGCCCTCCTCGACCAGCGCGTACGCCAGCGCGAGCAGGACGATGCCGGGCCAGCCCGCGCCCCGCCGCCTGGCCAGCTCGCGGACGAGGAGCGCGCCGCCGCCGTACAGCGGGGCCAGCGTGATCAGCGCCGGCAGCATGGTGATGGGCAGGTTGCCCAGCAGGAACTCGCCGGCCAGCGGCGACAGGAAGAAGAGCCCGATCGCGGGCGCCACGCGTTTCAGCATGTCTCCAGCCTTCCGAGCGCCGGTCGGGGCCGGTAGTGACGTTCGTCAGAGCCAGCCTCTGGCCTCCGCGGCCCGCGCCGCCTCGGCCCGGTTGCGGGCGCCCAGCTTGCCGATCGCCGACGACAGGTAGTTGCGCACGGTGCCGTCCGACAGGAAGAGGCGGCGGGCGATGTCGGCGATGGTTCCGCCTTCGGCGGCGGCGCGCAGAACGTCGCGCTCGCGGCTTGTGAGCGGGTTCGCGCCGATGGACAGGCTGGCGGCCGAGAGCCCGCGGTCGAACACCTGGCCGCCCGCGTGCACCCGCCGTACGGCATCGGCCAGCTCGCCCGCCCTGGCGTCCTTGAGCACGTAACCGGCGACGCCCGCGTCCTTGGCGCGCCGCAGGTACCCCGGGCGGCCGAACGTGGTCAGGATGATCACCTTGACGCCGGTCAGCCCGGCCGCCGCCGTCAGCCCGTCCAGTCCCGGCATCTCGATGTCGAGCAGGACCACGTCGGGACGGCACCGCTCCACCGCCTCCGCCACCTCGTCGCCCCGGCTCACCTGGCCGACGACCTCGATCCCAGGCTCCAGCCCCAGCAACGCCGCCAGCGCCTCCCTGACGAGATGCTGGTCATCGGCCAGCAGCACGCGGATCACATCGGTCGGCGGGACATCGCTCACGACGGCTTCCCGGGGACGGCGGGCGGAACGTGAATGAGCTCCGAGCGCGGATCACGATGGTCGCTGGAGCGGACGTCGGCGGGTGGTGCGGTGTCGTCTCCGGACGGAGCCCCTGCGGGCGGTGCGTCGCCGGGCACGGGGATCTGCGCCTTGAGCAGGAAGCCGCCACCCTCGGCCGGACCGGTGGCGAGCGTGCCGCCGGCGACCTCGACACGCTCGGCCAGCCCGCGCAGGCCGTTGCCACGGCCGCCGGCCAGGCCATCGAGATCACCGACATCGCCCGGCGCGGGCTCACGGCCGGCCAAGCCGCGGTGGTCGCCTGCACGTGCGTGCGCGGGGCCGCGCCCGTCGTCGCGCACCTCCGCGTAAGCCTGCCCGTTCGCCGTACCGAGGCGGATCCGGCACGTGCGGGCGCCGCTGTGCCGGACGACGTTCGTCGTGCCCTCCCTGACCACCCAGGCCAGCACCGGCTCGACGGTCGGCGGCAGCGGCCCGGCAGAAACCGTCAGCCGCACGCCGGCGGTGGCGAGCGCGCGGCGCGCGCCGTCCAGCTCGTCGGCCAGCGACAGCTCCCGGTAGCCGGCGATCGCCTGCCGCACCTCGGCGAGCGCCTGCCGGGACAGCTCCTCGACCTGCTCCATCTCGGCTCTGGCCCGTTCGGGATCGGCGTCGACCAGCCGGGCGGCGAGCTGGCTCTTCACCGTCATCACCGCCAGGCTGTGGCCGAGCAGGTCGTGCATGTCGCGGGCGAAGCGCAGCCGCTCGTTGTCCACGGCCAGCCGCTCCACCTTCACGTTCGCCTCGCTCAACGCCCGGTTGGCGGCGTTGAGCCGGAGGAACGCCCGGATGGCCGCGGTGAACACGACCGACTGGACCGGAATCCACCACATCTCCGCCAGGGACTGGCCGAGCAGGACGAGGGCCAGCGTGCCCGCCACGATCGTCGCCCCCGCCGCCACGGGCAGCGCCCGCTCGGGCAGCGCCCGCTCGGGCAGCGCCGTGGCGACGGCCGTGATGAGGAAGTACGAGGCGGCGAACACCCACAGCTCGCCCAGCACCGGCACCAGCGCCGCCGCGACCCCGTACAGCAGGGCGAGGGCGTACGGGGTGGCGTTGCGGTGCGGAAGCTCCAGAGCGGTCCACGCGACCCGCAGGTAGAGCCCGGCGAACCCGGCCACGCCCGCCACCACCGCCGCGACCAC
Source organism: Nonomuraea sp. NPDC052634 (assembly GCF_040678535.1). Taxonomy (NCBI): domain Bacteria; kingdom Bacillati; phylum Actinomycetota; class Actinomycetes; order Streptosporangiales; family Streptosporangiaceae; genus Nonomuraea; species Nonomuraea sp. NPDC052634. The sequence continues at coordinate 104,342 of NZ_JBFATY010000001.1, forward strand.
GACGGCCGAAGGGCCCGAGGCGAGGAAACCGGGGATGGGCCACACCAGGACGACGAGGTAAACGGAGGTCCACAGCCGGGCCTTCATGCCTGCAACCCTAACCAGCGCCCCCGCCCGTACGTACCTGACGAATGTCACTGACCCGGCAGGACGGTCACAGCCCACGAGCCCGTGCACCGAGCCGCGACCGGACGTGGACCACGTGCCGCCACCGTCGGACGGCCGGCCTAGGCGCCGTCGAGGACCTCGCGCAGCCGGCGCGCGAACGCGTCCGGCTGCCCCGCGTACCCGAACTCGCCGTCCGTGAACCCTCCGTGATGGCTGGGGAAAACGGTCGCCTTCTGGCCGAGGAGTTCGGCGGCGGCCTCGGCGGTGCGGGCGGTGACGATCCCCGCCGACTCCTCGCCCACCGCGATGAGGACGCGGGTGGGCGCGGCGGAGAGCGCGGCGAAGTCCGGCCGGTAGCCGCTGACCGCCCACGACCGGTCGGACAGCAGCGGGTCGTCGCGGGAGCCGTCGTCCTCCGTCGGCAGGCCGAACGCGGCGGGGTCGGGGGCGGGCTGGGCGAAGTAGTCGTCGGTGTACTCGCCCTGCCACGAGGTCATCGCGATGAAGGCCGCCATCCCGGCGCCCCAGCCCTTGCTCTCGTACGCCTCCCGGACCTCGGCGCTGGCGCGCAGGGCGGCCTCGGCGTCGGGTAGCAGCGGCAGGAGCGGCGGCTCGTGCGCGACCAGGGTGCGCACGTCATTCGGGTACGCGGTCACCAGGGCGAGCGAGGTCACCGCGCCGCCGCTGCTGGCGAACATGTCGACCGGGCCACCGACCGCCTCGATGATCGCGTGTACGTCACCGGCCTGGGTCTGCGGGTTGTGGTCGTCACGGCCGTCCTTGCGGACGCTGCGCCCGAGCCCGCGCGGGTCGTACGTGATCACGGTACGGTCGCCGAAGCGCTCGGCCAGCGCCCTGAACCCGCTGGCGTCCATCGGCTGGCCGATCATGAACAGCGGCGGGTGGGCGCTCTCGCCCGGCAGCGGGCCGTGGATGTCGTAGGCGAGGTCGGCTTCAGCCGTCTTGAGGATGTGGGTTGTCGTCATGCCCATGGAGACTCCGGCCGCCGGGAAAACTCATCGGTGCCAGTCAATCCGATCCGACGAGAAGCCCCTGCTTCGGGATGGGTGTTGATTGTGCGGCCGGGCATGGCCTACGGTGCGGCGATGGACGTCATCGGCTGGCTGCTCGACTCCGACCCCGCGATCCGCTGGCAGGTGCTGCACGACCTCACCGGCGCCCCACCGGAAGAGGTCGCCGCCGAGCGCGAACGCGTGGCACGGGAGGGCTGGGGCGCCCGGCTGCTGGCGTTGCGGGGCGACGACGGCCTGTGGGCCGGCGGGGCCTGCTTCCCCCAGGGGTACCGCGGCGACGAGCCGGGCCAGCCGTGGACGGCGACCATGCACACCCTGCAGTCCCTGCAGATCCTCGGCCTCGACCCGAAGTCGGACCTGGCACAGCAGGTGATCGCCCGGGTGGCCGGGAACGGCAGGTGGGAGCACGCCGGCCAGCGGTACTTCGACGGCGAGGTCGAGCCGTGCATCAACGGCAGGACGGTCGAGACCGGCGCCTACTTCGGCGTGGACGTCTCCGGCATCGTGGCGCGCCTGCTGGACGAGCGGCTGGCCGACGGCGGCTGGAACTGCGAGGCCGAGAACGGCTCCGTGCGCTCGTCGTTCCACACCACGATCAACGTGCTGGAGGGGCTGCTGGAGTACGAGCGCGCCACCGGCGGATCCGACGCCGTGCGGGAGGCGCGCCGCGCGGGGGAGGAGTTCCTGCTGGAACGCGGCCTGTTCCGGCGCAAGAGCACCGGCGAGGTGGCCGACCCGGCGTTCCTGGAGTTCGCCTTCCCCTACTACTGGCGGCACGACGTGCTCCGCGCGCTCGACTACTTCCGCAGGTCGGCAGCCGCTCCGGATCCCCGCATGGCGGAGGCGGCGGAGATCGTCGAGGCCAAGCGGCAGCCCGACGGCCGCTGGCGGCTCGACCGGGTCCATCCGGGACGCGTCCACTTCGCGTTCGAGGACGGCGTGGGCCGGCCGAGCCGCTGGAACACCCTGCGTGCGCTCCGAGTCCTGGCCTGGTGGCGATCCTGAGACCCCAGATCGGCGGTGAACCCTGAAACGGGTGCCCGGCGCGGCCCGCGCTGCTAGCGTCTGGAGGTGATCTTGTATCCTGCCGGGGAAAGGACAGCCGTGTATCGCCGTCTCCTCGTCCTGATCGCCACCGCCGCCGCCCTCTTATCGGGCATGACCGTGCCCGCGCACGCCGCGGTCGCCACGGAAGCCGTCTTCAACGACCCCGTCAACGACCCGGCCGCCATCCAGAACCGGATCGTGCAGCTCATCCAGGGCGCCGACCCCGGCTCCACGATCCGGGTGTCGATGTACTACGCCACCGACCCGACGATCCCCGACGCGCTGATCGCCGCCAAGAACGCCGGCCGCAACGTCCAGGTCATCTTCGACAAGAAGATGAAGGGGACGGCCATCCTGGCGTCGCTGGCCGCCGCGCTCGGCACCGACACCGGGCAGAGCTCGTGGGCGCTGGTGTGCCCGGACGGGCGCGGCTGCATCGGCGACCGCCCGCTGTACGGGTCGGTGTCGCTGAACCACAACAAGTTCTTCCTGTTCTCCCGCACCGGCGGCACCGACAACGTCGTCGTGCAGTCGTCGGCCAACCTGCACACCGGCCGTGACGGGCTCAAGGGCTGGAACTCGGCCCTGGTGCTGGCGGGCAACGCCGGGATCTACAACGCGTACACCGGCTACTTCAACGACCTGAAGGCCCAGCGGGTGAACAACAACTACTACGACACCCGCACACCGGTGACCTCGGGCGCCGCCAAGGTGCACTTCTACCCGCGCCAGGAGAGCAACGGCAGCCCCACCGACCCGGCCGAGGACACCATCACCACGGTGCTCGACCACGTCGAGTGCCACGGCAACAGCGAGGTCGGCACGGTGGACGGCACCCACCGGACGATCGTGCGGGTCGCGATGGGCATCTTCAGCCGCACCCACCTGGCGCGCAAGCTGCTCGCCCTGGACAAGGCGGGCTGCTACGTCGAGGTCGCGCTCAACTACAACAAGGACAGCGACTCCGAGGTGTCCTCGATGAACGAGCTGGTCAAGACGACCGGCGCGTACAACGGGATCAACGTCCGCTACTACTGCACCGCCGACCCGATCTGGATCCACTCCAAGTACCTGATCATCGAGGGCAAGTACTACGGCGTGCCCGACCGGAAGATCGTCTGGACCGGCAGCCACAACTGGAGCTGGAACTCCCTGCGCCAGGCCGACGAGGCGCTGCTGCAGCTCGAGGACGACACGATCTTCGACAGGTTCCGCTCCAACTACTACGCGGTACGCGTGGGCAGCGGCATCCGCTCGGCCGGCAACGGCACCCCGGCCCGCTGCTGAAGCCGAGCGAGCGCGGCGGGATCACGGCAGCGTGGCGCGCGGGTCGCGGCGGGCGAGCCGGCGCAGCAGGTCGGGGAAGCAGTAGCCGGTCATCGCGCCGTCCGCGCCGCGCTCCATCTCCAGGTCGAGGAACAGGCCGCCGTTGCCGCACAGGATCGACAGGCGCGGCATCTCGCCCGCCGCCTCGGCCGCGCGCAGCGCGCTGATCTTCCCCAGGCCCGGCCAGTCCTCGTGCTTGAGCATCACCACCGACGGCACCTCCACCGCCCCGCGCCATCGCCTCGCAGGCCAGTTCCCGCATCGCCGCGAAGCCCGGCGCGGACACCCCGACGACCACCGGCAGCGCGGTGCGGTCCAGCACCGTCGCCACCACCTGCACCGCCTCGGCCGGCGTCAGCTTGGGCGCCTCGCCGAGCTGCCCGAGCAGCGTCAGCCCGTCCACGCCCGCCTCCTCGTAGAAGTCGGTCAGGCGGCGCAGGCTGTCCAGGTCGAGCGAGCCGTCCGGGTGGAACGGGGTGGGCGCGATCGCGTACACGCCACGGGTGGTCCTGCTGCTCATGGGCGTCGTCCTGCCTTCCGGCCCGGGGGAGGTCACCCCGATCACATACCCGGACCGGCGCCCCGACCCGATGACCGAATCCGGCCGTCCATTACCCCGGCCGGGCTGCCCGTGCGCCTGCTGATCGGCATCCTCCTGCACCGCGACCTGGGCGACCCGCAGCTCGCCGACGCCGGGCTGCTGGAGGTCGGCACCCGGGTGGCGGACGTGCTGCCCGGCTTCGCCGTCGCCGACCCGCAGGTGACGCGCGGCGTGACGATCGGGCAGCTGCTCACCCACACCAGCGGCATCGCCGGCGACTTCACGCTCGACACCGGCCGCGGCGACGACTGCCTGGCCCGCCACGCGGCCGCCTGCGCCGAGGGGGGCGGGGCGGCCCGTGTCAGACTGCCGGTATGACGCACAACCACGTTGAGGATCCGGCCTGCGAGGTCGCTCACGGCGCGAGCCCCGCCGAGGACGACGGGCGGACGCTGGTCGCCGTCTTCGTCTCCCCGGTGGCCGAGCACCTGCTGCGCTTCGGCGACGAGCTGGGCTTCCGTACGGTGCTCTTCGACCCCGACCCGGCCCGGCACACCGGCGGACGGCCCGCGGTCACCCGGCTGGACGACGTCATCGACGGCACCTGCGACGTCGTGCTCACCGACCACCACCGCGAGGAGATCGGGCCGGTGCTGCGCGACCTGCTCAAGTCCCCCGCGCGCTGGATCGGCATCATGGGCAGCCCGCGCCACGAGGGCCCGCACGTGCGCGCGCTGACCGAGCTGGGAGTCGCGCCGGAGGAGATCGCCCGGGTGCACCGGCCGATCGGGCTCAACATCGGCTCGCGCACCCCCGCCGAGATCGCCCTGGCGACCGTCGCCGGGCTGATCGCCGACCGCAACGGCCGCCCGGGCGGCTTCGCGTTCTAGACATTCCCGGTACGGGGCCTCCGCCCGGGCGCGTCTCACTCCGACAGGGCCGTGCGCAGCTTGGTCAGCACGGCCCGCAGGATGCGGGAGACGTGCATCTGCGAGATGCCGAACTCCTTGGCGATCTCCGACTGCGTCATGTTGCCGTAGAAGCGCATGAGCAGGATGTTCTTCTCGCGCGCCGGCAGGGCGTCGATGAGCGGCTTGACCGAGTGCCGGTCGAGCAGGGTGTTGAGCGACTCGTCCTGCGCGGGCAGGAAGTCGCTCAGCTCGGCCGCGTCGTCGTCGCCGTTGTTGACCGGGGCGTCCAGCGACAGCGTGCTGTAGGCGGTGGACGCCTCCAGCGCGAGCAGCACCTCCTCCTCCGAGATGCCCATCTTCGCGGCCAGGTCCGCCACGGTCGGCGAGTGGCCGAGGGACTGGGTCAGCTCGGCGGTGGCCTTGTTCATCTCGATCCGCCGTTCCTGGTAGACCCGCGGCACCCGGATCGCCCACGTACGGTCCCGGAAGTGGCGCTTCACCTCGCCCATCATGGTGATCATGGCGTAGCCCCTGAACTCGTGGCCGAGCTCGGGGTCGTAACCGTTGACGGCCTTCATCAGGCCCACGTACGCGGCCTGGCGCAGGTCCTCCATCGGCTCACCGCGGTAGCGGTAGCGGCGGGTGACCTCGCCGACCAGTCCCTCGTGCATCTCGACCAGGCGCTCGCGGATGCGGACGGCGTGCAGTTCGGAGATCTGGGGGTCGGCCAGCTCGGAGAGAAGCTCTTCGGCGGTGAACTGCTCAAGTGCGGGGGTCAGGACGGGCATCTGCTGCTCCAGAAGGTGCTGCGGCCCCGCCTGAAACACAAAAAGCCCAGGCAGAGGCACGCTTGATTCGCGTGGGACGAAGCCCTCTGCTGGACTTCGAGATCAACCATGCCCGCTAAACGCACTTAAACACTGAAATAAGGTAACGAAAAGGTCACGGCTGAAGATTCCCCGGTCAGAACCCGCTCGCGGGCACCGGACGGCCTCGAGGGGCGGTGAGGGCGCCTGCGAGATGGCCCGGAGGCGGGTGGGGCCGGTCGCGAGGTGGCCCGGAGACGGGTGAGGTCAGCGCGAGGTGGCCCGGAGGCGCGGGTGAGGCCGGTCGCGAGGTGGCCCGGAGGCGCGGGTGAGGTCAGTGCGACGGCGACGGGGGACGCCACACGGCTGCCGGCGGCGGGGCGCGAGGCGCCGACGCGGTAGGCGCTGGCGTTGGAGCGCGTCGGCGCTACCGGTGATCGTGGGGGTGTCCGCACCGGGCTTCGCGGCGAGGAAGCGCGGTGGCGGACGGCCGCGAGGGCGGTGGGAGGGCGCGGCACAGCGGCCGGCGGCGGGGCGCGGGAGGCGGTGGGGCACCGGAGTGGGTGGAGGCGATGCCGGAGGGTGCGAGCGATGCCGGAGGGCGCGGGGCGGAGCCGGAGGTGTGAGCGGGAGGCTGCGGGCGGGGCCGGAGGGAGGTTGTTGGCGCCGTCCCCTTCCCGTGCGTGAGCGCGGGGACGGCGCCGCCCAGTGACGTTCCCTGAAGTACCAAGGCTCACACCAGCCACGCCTCTGTATTGACAAGATTTTCTCCAAGAGGTGAAGGATCGTGGTGAAAAATGCCGTAATATCCGAAATTGCCCACCCTCCAGCGCCTCCCCTGCGGAATGCGAGAAACATTCACTAGGGCCTGCCGTGATCGCCCGGAATAGCGGAAAACGTGAATGATATTCGTCGATAGCGCATTCTCTGGGATTGGCGATGAAGAAATGCCGTTAAGGGGTCCAAGGCATTTGCAGGGATGCTACGGTTTGTACCTGATCCCGTGCGGACAGTACCGCACGGGACACCACGAAACTGCTTGCCGTCTCCCGCATCGGCAGGTTGATGCGCCTGCGGTGCCTGGCCGTCATCACCCCACGAGGACCTGATCGATGTCAGTACACGCCTCCAAACGCCCGCGGTTCCAGACCTCGCCCATGGGGCGCGCCCTGCTGTTCTTTCTGGGTGCCGCGCTCATTTCCAGCGCCGCCTGCGGATGGCTCATCACCCGGATCCCCGCGGAAGGAAAGACGCTGGTCGGGGTGGGCAGCGGCGGCGCGGTCGCGCTGTTCTCGATCGCCGTGGCCGTCGCCGCCTATTGCTCGACGAACGCCCGGGAGGTGCGCGAGCGGCTGCGCCGTACCGACGCCTCCACAAGCTTGCTGCAGGAAGAGCTGAAGCGCCTGACGCACGAGATCCTGCCCGCGCTCGGCCACCGCATCAGGAACGGCGCCACCGTCCCCGGCGTGCTCGCCGAGCTGGGCCAGCCGTCGCACCCGGCCACGCAGGCGCTGGTGCAGTCGCTGGCGCAGACCGTGGAGGGCGAGCGGCAGCGGCGGGCCGCCGCCGTGGCCGCCTGCACCGCCATGGAGACCGAGCTGGGCAGGCTGGCCGACGAGCAGCTGCCCGCCCTGCTCGCCCGGCTCCACGCGGGCAAGGGCGTGGGCGAGCCCACGCTGCCCGACGAGCTGCAGCCCAGCCAGAAGGCCGTGCAACGGCTATGGGAGGAGATCGCCCGCGAGCTGGAGGAGGGCAACCGCCAGGGCGCCGCCGCGATGGCCTCCTGCGCCGAGGCCGCCGCCCGCATCCAGGCGCAGGTGACGAGCCTGCTCGGCAGGCTGCGCGAGCTGGAGGACGAGTACGGCGACAACGAGGCCGTCTTCGCCCACCTGCTGGAGATGGACCACCGCATCTCCCAGATGGGCCGCCTGGCCGACAACATCGCGCTGCTGAGCGGCGGGCGTTCGGGACGCCGCTGGACCAAGCCCATCCCCATGGAGAGCGTGCTGCGCGGCGCGGCCGGTCGCATCGGCGCCTTCCGCCGCGTCCAGCTCCACTCCACCGGCACCGCCGCCGTCGTCGGCTACGCCGCGGAAGGCGTCATCCACGCGCTCGCCGAGCTGATCGACAACGCCGCCAAGTTCTCGCCGCCCGGCACCGCCGTGCACGTTTACGTCGAGGAAGAGGACGCGGGCGTGGTGGTCACCATCGAGGACAGCGGCCTCGGCATGCGCACCCGCGAGCGCCGCCTGGCCGAAAGCCTGATCAGCCGCCCGCTCGACCTGACCACGCTGTCGGGCACCCGGCTCGGCCTGGCCGTGGTGGGCCGCCTGGCCGGCAAGTACGGCCTCACGGTCAGCTTCCGGCCGTCCGCCAGGGGCGGCATCGGCGTGGTCGTCCTGATCCCCCGCCAGCTCGTCGTCTACCCGCCGGTCGAGGACGAGCAGGCGGCACGCCCAGCCGAGCGCGCCGAGGACCCGGCGCCGGTCGCCCGCCACGCGGCCCCGCCGCCCTCCACCGACGGGCCGGACGCATACCTGCCGAAACGGCCGCGCGGAGGCACGCTCGCCGCCGCGCAGCCGCTGCCCGCCCAGCCGCCGGCGCGGGTCCGCGACCCGCAGGCCGCCGCGAACCGGCTGGCCGCCTTCCGCAGGCAGCGCACCTCGACGGCGGACGACGACCTTACGTGACGCGATGACCGACACCTCTTTCCGCAGCCGCGATCACCGATGGGAGGCAAGGGGCACGCCCGCGAGCCCCGTCGCACCTATGAGCTCGAGCAATTCCTTGAGTGCCGCCGAGCGCGACCTCGGCTGGTTCCTCGGCGACCTGCGTGACAACACCCCGGGGATCAGGCACGTGCTGGTGCTGTCGCGCGACGGGCTGGCCATGTCCGGCGCGCCCGGCCTCCACCCCGACCAGGCCGACCAGCTCGCCGCCATCGCCGCCGGCATCCAGAGCCTCGGCCTCGCCGCCTCGGGCGAGTTCGGCGACCGCAGCGGGTTCGGGCAGGCGCTGCTGGAGTTCGGCGGCGGCATGCTGGTCGTGGTGCCGGCCGGTGAGGGCGCGCACCTCGCGGTGGTGGCGAGCGAGGACGCCGACGTCGGCGTCGTCGCGCACAACATGAACGAGGTGGTGGAACAGATCGGGCGGCTGCTCACCGCCCCGCCGCGCGAGCCCGTGCACGAGCCCGTGCATAGGGGCGGGCACCCATGACCGAGCGCCGCGCGCCCGAGCCCGGCGGCCCCGGCCCGTACCAGCGCCGGGGCTCCGAGCACGAGGGTGCGGTGCCCTACCAGCGCCGCCCCCCGGGCCCCGCCGGACGCGCCGAGCGCGGGCGTGCGCTCGACAGGGAGAACCCCGACCGGCTCTACACCATCACCGGCGGCCGCGCGCACGCCGGCTCCGCCGCGTTCGACACGGTCACCCTCATCGTCGCCGAGGCCGACCCCCGGCCGGGGATGCAGTCGGAGCACGTGAAGATCCTGCGCATGGCCCGGCGCCCGGTGGCCGTGGTGGAGATCTCCGCCCGGCTCGGCCTGCCGGTCAGCGTGGTGAAGATCCTGCTGTGCGACCTGCTGGGCAGCGGCCGCATCACCGCCCGCCACCCGGTCGCCACGCGGACCCAAGTCCCCGACATCGCAACCCTGGAGCAGGTGCTCATTGGACTCCGCAACCTTTGACGAGCCGGCCGGCACGTCGCTGCCGGCCACCGCCACCGACGCGTTCAAGATCGTGATCGTCGGCGGGTTCGGCGTGGGCAAGACCACCATGGTCGGCGCCGTCAGCGAGATCAGGCCGCTGAGCACCGAGGAGATCATGACGCAGGCCGCGGCCGGCATCGACGACATCAGCCGGGTGGCCGGCAAGCGCTCCACCACCGTGGCCTTCGACTTCGGCCGCATCACGCTGGACGCCCACCGGGTGCTCTACCTGTTCGGCGCGCCCGGCCAGCAGCGCTTCTGGTTCCTGTGGGACCAGCTGTTCAGCGGCAGCCTCGGCGCGGTCGTGCTGGCCGACACCCGCCGCCTGGAGGACTCCTGGTACTCCATCGATCGTCTGGAGGCCCACCGCGCGCCGTTCGTGGTGGCCGTCAACCGGTTCGGGCCTGGCCCCGGGCTCGACCGCATCCGCGACGCGCTGACGCTGCCCGCCGAGGTGCCGCTGCTCGACTGCGACGCCCGCGACCGGGAATCCTGCAAGAACGTCCTGATCACCCTCGTCCGGCACCTGTTGTGCCTGCATAGCCCATCGTCGAGAAAGAGCACGCCGTGACCGACCTTTCCTCCGCCTCCGAGCGTCACCCGTCCAGCGGACACGGAGCCGACCCCGTGCTCGCCGCCGGCTACCCCGAGCACGCCGACGCCGTGCGGCTGTACGGGCCGGCCATCGCCGAGGACCCCGGCACGCTCTACCAGCAGCTACGCCAGCGGGGCAGCGTCGTGCCCGTGCTGCTCGACGGCGACATGCCCGCCTGGTTCGTGCTGGGCTACCGGGAGGTGCACCACATCACGGCCAACCCGCAGTGGTTCGGCCGCGACTGCCGCCGCTGGAACATCTACGACCGGCTGCCGGCCGACTGGCCGCTCATGCCGTACGTCGGCTGGACCCCCTCGGTCATGTACGCCGAGGGCGGCGAGCACCAGCGCCGGGCCGGCGCCATCGGCGACGCGCTCGACGCCGTCAACCGCATCGACCTGATCGCCACCTGCGAGCAGGTCGCCGACCGGCTCATCGACGCCTTCGCCGGCGACGGCCGCGCCGACCTGATCACCCAGTACGCCTACCAGATCCCCGCCCGCATCGTGGCCCGTCTGTACGGCCTGCCGGAAGGCGACATCCCCGCCCTCGTGCAGGACGTGTTCGACTCGCTCGACGTCGGCGACAACGCCGTCTCCGCGCACCAGCGGCTGCACGCCAGGATGGCGCAGCTCGTCGCCGACAAGCACGCCCGCCCCGGCAACGACGTGCCGTCGGCGCTGCTCGCCCACCCGGCCAGGCTGACCGACGACGAGATCATCATCGACCTGCTGGTGGTGATGGCCGCCGCTCAGGCGCCCACCAGCAACTGGATCGGCAACACCCTGCGCCTGATGCTGGTCGACGACGGCTTCTCGGTCACGCTGCAGGGCGGCCGCAGCAGCGCCGCGCAGGCGCTCAACGAGGTGCTGTGGAAGGACACCCCCACACAGAACTTCATCGGCCGCTGGGCCGTGCAGGACTGCCACCTCGGCGGGCGCCGCATCCGCAAGGGCGACCTGCTGGTGCTGGGCTTCTCCGCGGCCAACAACGACCCGAACGTCCAGCCGGGCACCCACAGCGACTCCAGCACCAACCGGGCGCACATGTCGTTCGGGCACGGCGAGCACGGCTGCCCGTTCCCCGCGCCCGAGCTGGCCGAGATCATCGCGCGGACGGCCGTGGAGGTGCTGCTCGACCGGCTGCCCGACGTGACGCTCGCGGTCGCGCCGAAGGACCTGCGGTGGCGGCCGTCGGTGTGGATGCGCGGCCTGTACGGGCTGCCGGTGGTGTTCACGCCCACCCTGCCGCTCATGCCCGCGGCGGCCGGGCGGGCGCGGCGCATAGAACCGCAGAGAACGCCGGCCGGGCGGCGTGGCGCATCGAAGTCGCCGCCCGGCGGGGAAGCGGTCAGGCCACCGGGGTGAAGCGCACCGGCAGCGAGGCCGGTCCCCGGGTGAAGACGCCCTGTTCGACCACCTCGGCCCCGTCGGCGAGCCGCAGGTCCGGCATGGCGTCGAGGAGCTGGTTGGTCGCCACCTCGACCTCGGTCTTGGCCAGCAGCGCGCCCACGCAGAAGTGCCGGCCCAGCGCGAACGCCAGGTGCGTGGCCGCCGCCGAGAACGCGGTCGACTCCTCCAGCTCCGAGCGGAAGATGTCGAACGTGTCGGGGTCGGCGTAGCGCTCCTCGTCGCGGTTGGCCGCGCCGATCAGGCACGTGACCGTGCTGCCCGCGGGCACCACGCCACCGCTCAGCTTCACGTCCTGGGCCGGCTGCCGCATGATCATGTGCACCGGCGGGGTGTAGCGCAGGGTCTCGGCGAACGCGCGCGCGATCAGGCCGCGGTCGCGGCGTACGGCGTCGAGCTGGTCGGGGTGGCGCAGCAGGTTCGTGAACAGGCTGGCGATCCCCTTGTCGGTGGTCTCCCCGCCGGCGGTCAGCAGCAGGCTGCAGAACGCCTTGATGTCCTCATCGCTCATCCGGGTGCCGTCGATCTCCGCCCGGCACAGCGTGGACAGCAGGTCGTCGCCTAACTCGGCGCGCCGCCGCCGCACAATGGGGATCATGTACGCGGCGAACTCCTCGCGCGTGCGCAGCCCCCGCTCGGTGACCTCGGGGTCCTGGCTGAGGTTGCCGAGGAAGGCGATGATCGAGGTGTACCAGGCGTGGAAGCGGTCGTGGTCGGCCTTGTCGAGGCCGAGCATGTCGACGATGACGTTGATGGGGAAGCGGGTGGCGAACTGCGCCACCAGGTCGGCTTCGCCGTCGTGCCGGAAGCCGTCGATGAGCTCGCGGCTGTTGCGCTCGATGACCGGCATGAAGGTGCGCCGCAGCTCCGCGCCGCGGAACGCGGGCACCACCAGCGCCCGGCGCACGGCGTGCTCGCGCCCGCTCATCTGCAGGAACGTGCGCCCGTGCACGGGCTCCAGCTGCCAGTCGTAGTTGGCGGTGGTGAACACCTCGTCCTTGAAGGCACGCTCGACGTCCTCGTACCGCGAGATGATGTAGCTCTGAGTGCCCTCGTGCCACAGCAGTGGCGCCTCGTTCCGCAGGACGCGGTAGGCGGAGTACGGATCGGCCATGAACTCCGGGGAGAGGATGTCGGGCGTGTTGCCAGGCGCGGTCATGACGCTCCCTCGCTACGCGGTCGTTTTACCGGAAGGCCCGACTTCACCCTAAGTCGCCACATCCGTACGATCCATAGTCCCTGAGCTGGGCGGGAGTCAGGCGCCCAGCTCGAGGTCCTGCCGGATCGCCTGCCCGGCGGCGCGATGCTCGGCCGCGGCGGCCGGGTCGGTGGCCTCAAGCACGGCCGCGATGCCCTCGTGGGCCAGCGCCTCCTTGTGCCGGTGTCCCATCCTGGTGGCCAGGTCGAGCGCCTGGCGGTGCAGCCGCAGCGCCTCGCCGGTCAGCCCGGCCTGGCGGCAGGTCTCGCCGTACGCGTCGAGGAAGTGCACCTTCCACTGCTCCTCGAACAGCTCGTCCAGCAGCGTGAACGCCTGCCGGTGACTGGCCAGCGCCTCCTCGTGGCGGCCCATCCTGCGCAGCGCCACGCCCAGGCAGTTGAGGCACCACGCCTCGTTGTGCCGGTGCCCGTCGCCGCGCGCCAGGTCGAGCGCGCGGCGCAGGTGCGCGGCGGCCTCGTCCGGCTGCTCGTCGGCCAGCGCCATACCGAGCGTGATGAGCGCGGTGAGCCCGGCCGGCCAGGCGGGGTCGTCGTAGTCGATCGCCAGCACCTCGCGGGCCAGCTCGGCGGCCTCCTCCCGCCGGTCGAGCTGGAGCATCGCCCACGCCTCGTACGCGGTGGCGTGGGCGGCGCCCTCCCGGCAGCCGGCCCGCTCGTACAGCTCGCGCGCCTGCCGGAACAGGTCGAGCGGCGCGTCGCCCCTGCCGTCCTCCCAGCTCAGGTAGCCGCGGCGCATCAGCAGGTCGGCCTGGGAGCGCAGGTCGCCGGTCTTCGCCACCAGGGGCGCGGCCGTCTCGTACGCGGCCGCCGCCTCCGCCATCCGGCCCGCGTTGTAGCGGGCGAAGCCCAGGTCGCTGTGCGCCTCGGCGAGCCGCCACGGATCGCCGAGCCGTTCGGCCGCCTCGACCGCCCGCTCGAACAGCGCGTTGAGGTGCGTGGTGCCGCAGCGGCGGGCGAAGTACGTCCGCATGAAACGCGGCAGCTCGCAGGCGTGGACGTCGGCCCCGAGCGCGATCGCCAGCTCGAACGCCCCCATGAGGTTGGCGTACTCGGCGGTGAACCAGGCCAGGGCGGCGTGCTTGCCGGCGAAGCGGGGCAGCGCGGACGGGGCCGGGCCCGCGGTGGGCGGGCGGCTGCCCGACGGGTGCGGCATGGCCGCGTCGGCGGCGGCCGCGGCGTGCACGTAGTAGCCGAGCAGCCGGCGCAGCGCCTGGTCCCGCTCGGCGGGGGAGTCCTGCTCCTCGCAGGCCCGGCGCGCGTGCTGGTGCACCAGGTCGTGCAGCGTGTAGCGGCCGGCGGCGGGCTGCTGGACGAGATGGGCGTCCAGCAGGTCCTCCAGCATCGCCCGCGCGTCGCGCAGCGGCAGGCCGGCCAGGGCGGCGGCCACGTACTCGTCGAAGGACGACCCGGACAGCAGGCCGAGCAGCCGGAACAGGCGGCGCTGGGCCCGGTCGAGCTGGCGTACGGACATCGCGAGCGCGGTGTCGAACTCGCTGCCGCCCTCCGCCAGGCGCTCGGCGAGCACGCCCACGGTCCAGCCCGGCCGGTGCCGCAGCCGGGCCCCGGCCAGCCGCAGCGCGAGCGGCAGGTGCCCGCACATCCGCAGCACCTCGGCCGCCGACTCCGGGTCCTGGGCGAGCCTGCCTTCCCGGCCGTCCGGTTCGCCGCTGGCGCGGGCCAGCAGCGCGGCGCTCTCCTCGGGGCTCAGCACGTCCAGCGAGACCGGTGGCACCTCCTCCAGGCCGATCAGGCGGTTGCGGCTGGTGATCAGCGCGACGGACGGGCCCGCGCCGGGCAGCAGCGGGCGTACCTGCTCGGCGTTCGCGGCGTTGTCGAGCACCACGACGGCCCGCCGCCCGGCCAGCTCGGCCCGCCAGCAGGCGGCCAGCGGCTCGATGCCGCCCTCCTGCGGGATCTTCTCCGACGGCGTGCCGAGCGCGGAGAGCAGCGTGCGCAGCGCGGGGTCGGGGCCGAGCGGCTCGCGGCCTTCGGTGAAGCCGTGCAGGTCGATGTAGAGCTGCGCGTCGGGGTAGTCGGCGGCGAGCCGGTGCGCGGCGTGCACCGCCAGACAGGTCTTGCCGACGCCCGCCATGCCGTCGATGGAGACCACCCGGCTGCTCGCCACGGCATCGAGCACGGCTTCGAGCTCGGCCTGCCGTCCGGTGAAGTCCGGTACGTCGCGCGGCAGGTCGTTGCGCGGCGGGTGGGGGGCGCCGGCGGGCGGCGCGGGCGGCTGCACCTGGCGGGTGGCCTTCGGCGGTGCGGGCAGCGGGCTGTTGGCGCGTTCCCACAGCGGACGGAGCTGGCGCGGGTCGCGCTTGACCTGACGGCACAGCTCGACCACGGCCGGCCAGGGCGCCACCGACCGGCCGGTGAGATAGCGCGACAGCGACGAGGAGCTGAGCCCCGCGTCCCGGGCGAGCGCGCGCACGCTGCGCCCGGACAGCTCCTGGATCAGCCGGAGCCGGGTGGCCAGCTCGTCGCGAGGGTCCGCTGTAGTCCGCTGGTGCACCGTTTCTCCGCCTTTGTGTCCCATTGCGCGGCAAATCTATCGAACCGGATCTCCGCAGGCCAGCGGCGTCGCGGGTGTCCCACGGTGTCCCACGGGCATCGTGCCGGCGCGCCGGGACGGCTGTGATGGAGTCACGCCCGGCCGACGGGGCCGGCGGACACCTGGAGAGGAACCATCGATGCAGGCACGAATGAAGAACCCCGCCTTCGTCCTTCCCGGCGCGACGGACGGCATCCAGCAGCTGTTCAAGGCGGTGCACAGCGGCGGCGTTGACCAGAGCACGCTGGAGCTGGTGCACCTGCGGGCCAGCCAGATCAACGGCTGCAGCTCCTGTGTCGACGCCGGAGTGAAGAGCGCGCGTAAGGCCGGGGTGGACGAGGAGCGGCTGGCCACTGTCGCCGCCTGGCGGGAGGCGCCGTACTTCACCGACGAGGAGCGGGCGGCGCTGGCGCTCGCCGAGGCGGCCACCCGGCTCGCCGACCGTCCCGGCGCGGTGAGCGACGAGATCTGGGACCGCGCCGCCACCTACTTCGACGAGAAGCAGCTCGCCGCGATCATCCTCATGGTCGGCCTCACGAACCTGTTCAACCGCGTCAACGCCACCACTCGCCAGATCGCCGGCGCGTGGGGCTGAAACCCCATACTTTCCCCCACACCTATAGATACGCCGTAGATATGCCGCAGAAAGGACCACATCCCATGGCTGCCAAGAGCACCACGAGCTACGAGGGCTTCACCGAGGAAGAGCGTGCCGCGATGAAGGAGCACGCGCAGGAGCTGAAGAAGGCGGCGCGGCGCGGCGCGAAGAGCGAGGCCGACGGCAAGGCCGAC
Organism: Nonomuraea sp. NPDC052634; assembly: GCF_040678535.1. NCBI lineage: Bacteria > Bacillati > Actinomycetota > Actinomycetes > Streptosporangiales > Streptosporangiaceae > Nonomuraea > Nonomuraea sp. NPDC052634. The sequence goes on from NZ_JBFATY010000001.1 coordinate 120,384, forward strand.
GTGCTCGCCAAGATCGCCGAGTTCCCCGAGGGCGACCGGCGGCTCGCCGAGCGCGTCCACGCCATCGTCAAGGAGAACGCGCCGCACCTGACCCCCAAACTCTGGTACGGCCAGCCCGCCTACGCCAAGGACGGCAAGGTCGTCTGCTTCTTCCAGCCCTCGTCGAAGTTCAAGACCCGGTACTCGACGCTCGGCTTCAACGACGCGGCGAGCCTCGACGACGGCGTCATGTGGCCGACCGCGTACGCGCTGACCGAGCTGGACGCCGAGACCGAGAAGCGCATCGCCGAGATCGTCCGCCGCGCGGCGGGCTGAACGGCCGGTTCCGGAGCGGCGACGGCTCCCGGCACGCCGGGAGCCGCTCTCCGGGCGGTCACGCCCCCCGGCGGGCCGAGGCGCGCAGGCCGTCCAGCACGACCGTGGTGAGCGGGTCGTCGAAGCGGGCCGCGGGGCGGCGGATCACGGCGCTCACCACGTCCAGCACCTGCTCGGGAGAGAGGTCACGGCGCAGCGAGCCCTCCTGCTGCGCCCCCGCGACGATCTCCAGCATCAGCTCGCCGACCTCGTCCCTGAGCTTGACGCAGGCAGGGGGCGGCGGCGCCGGCCCGGCGAGCGAGGTGATCAGCGCCAGCGGCTGCCAGGCGCAGTAGCGCACGACGTCGAGCAGCACGTCCCAGTACGTCCCCCGCCGCTCGTCGAGCCGGGCCCGGATGCGGCCGCGCAGGCCCTCGAGCGTCACCTCCGCCAGCTCCTCCACCATGGCGCGGCGATCGGGGAAGTGGCGGTAGAGGGTGCCGACGCCCACACCGGCCCCTTGGGCGATCTCCTCCATCGAGACGCCGGGCCCGCGCTCGGTGAACAGCTCGAGCGCCGTCATCAGGATGCGCTCGCGGTTGCGCCGCGCATCGGCCCGCATCATGCCTTTCGCTCCTCAACCTGAATATCGCATTCCGGTTAGTGTAGCATCCCAAGCGGAACCGGAATTTCCACTTCATTTTAAGGAGCTCGGCATGAAACTGGGCATCGCCCTGCTGACCGGAGGCTCGGACCTGGACACCCTGCTGGAGCAGGTGCGCGCGGCCCGCGAAGCCGGGTTCGACAGCGCGTTCTTCAACCAGTTCGCCTCGCTCGACGCGATCAGCGTGGCCGCCCTGGCCGGACGGCTGAACCCCGGCATGGAGGTGGGCACCGCCGTCGCCCACACCTACGCCAGGCACCCGTACGCGCTGGCCGAGCAGGCACTCGCCGCGAACGCCATCAGCGGCGGCACCTTCACCCTCGGCCTGGGCCCCAGCCACAAGCACCTCGTGGAGGAGCTGTACGGCGTGCCGTACGAGCGCCCCGCCGTGCACGTACGCGACTACCTCACCGCCCTGCGGCCGCTGCTGCGCGGCGAGCCCGTCGACTACCAGGGCGAGACGCTCTCGGTGAAGGGTCAGCTCACCCCGCCGGGCGCGGTCGCGCCGCCCGTGCTGCTGTCGGCGCTCGGCCCCGTGATGCTGCGCATCGCCGGCGAGCTGGCCGACGGCACGATGACCACCTGGACGGGCGCGCCGTTCATCGCCGACTACATCGCGCCGCGCATCACCGCCGCCGCCGAGGCCGCGGGACGGCCCGCACCCCGCATCGTCACCTCCGTCATGGTGTGCCTCACGTCCGACCCCGACAGGGTGCGCGGCGAGCTCCAGGCGCAGATGGGCTTCGCCGGCGAGTTCGCCGCCTATCGCGCGGTGCTCGACCGGCAGGGCCTGTCCGGCGTGCACGAGCTGCTCGTCGCCGGAGACGAGAGCACCGTCGAGAAGGAGATCGCCAGGTTCGAGGCGGCCGGGGTCACCGACCTGGTGATCAGCCCGCTGGGCAGCGCGGAGGAGCAGGCCCGCACGCTCGCGTACTTCAGCCGCTGACCCCGTCCGCGCGGACGTAGGCTCGCCTCAGGGCAGTACCCGGCGTCCGCCGGCACGGCACCTGGGAGGTGGCCGCCCCGCACACCCCTGAGCCGGCGCGCACCGCCAGGTGACCGGCCGGAGCGCGGGCGGGCAGGCTCAGCCGGCGCGGACCTCGGCCATGACGCGGCGCATGTCGGCGATGGCGTTGAGCGTGCCGCGCAGCGTGCCGGTCACCTTGGAGCGGCCCTTGCGCGGCAGGTAGTCCACCTCCACCTCGCCGATCCGCCAACCGGCCGCCGCCGCGCGCAGCACCATCTCCAGGGGATAGCCGAAGCGGCGGTCGGCCAGGCCGAGCGAGAGCAGCGCCGCACGCCTGGCCGCCCGCATCGGGCCGAGGTCGTGGAGGGGAGCGCCGGTGTGCCGGCGCAGGATGCCAGCCAGCACCGCGTTGCCCAGCCGGGCGTGCACGGGCCAGGCGCCGGCCGCGCCCGGCACCCGCCGCCCGAGCACCAGGTCCGACTCGCCGCCGAGGACCGGCGCGGCGACCCGGTGGAGCTGGCCGGGGTCGAGCGAGGCGTCGGCGTCCATGAAGCACACCACCTCGGCGGACGCGGCGAGCAGCCCGGCGTGGCAGGCCGAGCCGAAGCCGCGTACGGGCTCGCGCACCACCTCGGCGCCCAGCTCGGCGGCGATCTGCGGCGAGCGGTCGGTGGAGCCGTTGTCCACCACGATCGGCCGGTAGCCGCCGGGCATGCGCTCCAGCACCCAGGCCAGCGCGGCCTCCTCGTTCAGGCACGGCAGGATCACATCGACGGTCATGACCTGGCGAACTCCTTCATACCGGCGTCGAACCCGATCTCGGCGCGGAAGCCGAGCTCGGCGGCGGCCCGCGCGGGCGAGGCCACGATGTGGCGCACGTCGCCCAGCCGGTAGCGGCCGGTGACCTGCGGCTGCGGCCCGCCCCGTTCGGCGGCGAGTGCGGAGGCCATCTCGCCCACGGTGTGCGGGCTGCCGGAGGCGATGTTCCAGGCGCGCAGCGTGCCGGCCGGGACTTCGGCGGTCACAGCGGCGAGGTTCGCCCTGGCCACGTCGCGTACGTGGACGAAGTCGCGCCGCTGGCGGCCGTCCTCGAACACCTGCGGCGGCCGTCCCGCCCGCAGCTCCGAGCGGAAGATCGCGGCGACGCCCGCGTACGGGGTGTCGAGCGGCATGTGCGGCCCGTAGACGTTGTGGTACCTGAGCGCCGCCGCGCTGCCGCCGGTCTCCCTGGCCCAGTTGGCGGCCAGGTGCTCCTGGGCGAGCTTGGTGGTGGCGTAGGCGTTGCGCGGGTCGGGCGGCGTGTCCTCCCCGACCTCCGCCCAGGCCAGCGGCTCGCCGCAGTGCGGGCACGGCGGGTCGAACCTGCCGCGCTCCAGGTCCGCCACGGCGCGCGGGCCCGGCCGGACGTCGCCGTGCTCGGCGCAGGCGTAGCGGCCCTCGCCGTAGATCACCATCGAGGACGCCAGCACCAGCCGCCGCACGTCGTGCCTGGCCATGGCGGCGAGCAGCACGGCCGTGCCGTACACGTTGACCGAGGCGTAGTCGGGCAGGTCGGAGACGTCCACGCCGAGCCCGACCTTGGCCGCCTGATGCACCACCACCTCGACGCCGGGCAGCAGCGCGTCCAGGGCGTCCGGGTCGCGCACGTCCACGCCGTCACTGATGTCCAGGCCGACGACGTCGTGCCCGGCGTCCCGCAGGCCGTCCACGACGTGCCGGCCGATGAAACCGGCCGAGCCGGTGACCATGACTCTCACGCCGCCGACGCTAGCCGTCCGCCACCGCCGCGCGACCGCGCGTAAGGGGTTCGTAAGGGTTCTTACGGACCCCGAACAACCCCCGCCGCCGGGCCCCGCGAGCCGTCGCGGGATGCCAGGCTGCGCCCCGTGAGCCGAACCCTCTTCGCATCCGGCGCGGCGCTCGCCGCCCTGGCGGCCGTCCTGGTCGTGACCGTCTCGGGGCCGCCCCGCCTCGGGTGGTACCTGGCCGCGTGGGCGCTGTTCGCCGCCGCCGTGCTCGCGGCGCGGCGGCTGCCGGAGAGCCGGCTCGGCCCGCTGGTCGTCGCGGGCGGGATCGTGCTGGCCGCCACCGGTCTGACCGCGCCGCCGAGCAGCAGCACCGACGCCTACCGCTACGTCTGGGACGGCCAGGTGCAGGCCGCGGGCATCTCCCCGTACGCCTACCCGCCGTCTGATCCGGCGCTGGCCGGGGTGCGCGACCCCTGGCTGTTCCCGCAGGACTGCACCGGGCTGTACCCGCTGCCCGACGGCGGCTGCACGCGCATCAACCGGCCCACCGTGCCGACGATCTACCCGCCGCTCGCACAGGGCTACTTCCTGCTCGTCCACTGGCTGTCGCCGGAGGACGCGGGGCTCAAGCCGCTGCAGGTGGCCGGTTTCCTGCTGGCCGTGGCGGCGCTGCTCGTGCTGTGCCGGGTCGCCGGGCCGCGCAAGGCCGTCTACTGGGCGTGGTGCCCGGCCGTGCCGGTGGAGGCGGTCAACAACGCGCACGTCGACATGCTGGGCGTGCTGCTCGTGGTGCTGGCCTTCACCGTCGTACGGGGGCGCGGCGCGCTGCTCGGCGCCGCCGTCGCGGCCAAGCTCCTGCCCGTCACGGCGCTGCCCGGCGCGCTGGCGGGCGACCTGCGCCCGCGCCGGATCGTGGCCACGCTCGGTCCCGCCGTGGCGGTGGTGGCGCTGTCGTACGTGCCGTACGTGCTGGCCTCCGGCCCCTCCGTGATCGGCTACCTGCCGGGCTACCTCAAGGAGGAGCGCTACGAGGAGGCCGCCGACGGCAACCGCTACGCCGTGCTCCGCCTGCTGCTGCCGGACTCGTGGGCGCCGTACGCGGCGATCGCGCTGCTGGCGCTCGTCGCCGTCCTCGTCCTGCGTCATGGCGACGCCCGCCGGCCCTGGGACGGCGCGCTGGTGGTGAGCGGCGCGTTCCTGCTGCTGCTCACCCCCGGCTACTCCTGGTACGCGCTGCTCGTGGTCGCCCTGGCCGCGATGGCGGGCCGCCCGGAGTGGCTGGGCACGGCGCTGGCCGGCGCCATCGCCTACGTGGACGGCCCGGCCGGGCCCGGCGTCCTCGCCACCGTCTTCTACACCGCGTCCGCGCTGGCCGTGGCCGCCGTGCCGCTCGCCCGGCGGCCGGTCATGGCCGGGATCTCAGCGAAGGAATGAGTACCCTGAACGAGCCGCAGATCGTGATCATCGCCAAGGAGCCGCTGCCGGGGAAGGTGAAGACCCGGCTGACGCCGCCGTTCAGCCAGGAGGAGGCCGCGGCGCTGGCCGAGGCCGCGCTGTGCGACAGCCTGCGCGCCGCGTCCGCGGTGGCCGCCCGGCCGGTCCTGGCGCTCGACGGGCTGCCGGGACGCTGGCTGCCGCCGGACGTCGTGGTGATCCCGCAGCGCGGTGCCGGGCTGGACGAGCGCCTCGCCGCCGCGTTCACCGACGCCCACCGGCTGCGGCCGGGGCCGATCGTGCTCATCGGCATGGACACCCCGCAGGTCACGCCGGAGCTGCTGCGCGAGGCGGCACTGGCGTTAGAGGACGACGACGCGGTGTACGGCCCGGCCGCCGACGGCGGCTTCTGGCTGCTCGGCCTGCGCCGCCCCGACCCGTCGCTGCTGCTCGGCGTGCCCATGTCGCATCCGGAGACCGGCAAGCACCAGCTCGACCGGCTCGACCGCGCCGGGCTCAGCGTGCACTGGCTGCCCGAGCTGATCGACGTCGACACCGCCGCGGACGCCGCCGCCGTGGCCGACGCCGCGCCGGGCTCCGGCTTCGCGGCCAAGCTGCGGGAGCTGGGCCGATGATCGGAGACCTGTACGCCGACGCGCTCGCCGGTGAGACGGCCGAGATCGAGTACGTGGACGGCACCGTCGTGCCGCTGGAGGCCGCCCGCTGGTTCCGGCTCATCGACGGCGACGAGGAGCTGCTGAGCCGCTGCGCCAGCCCCACCCTGGACGTGGGCTCCGGGCCCGGCCGGCTCACCGCCGAGCTGACCAGGCGCGGCATCCGCGCGCTCGGCATCGACATCACACCGCGCGCGGTCGCGCTGACCCGGCGGGCGGGCGGGTTCGCGCTGCTGCGCGACATCTTCGACGAGGTGCCCGGCAGCGGCAGATGGGCGACCGCGCTGCTGGCCGATGGCAACATCGGCATCGGCGGCAACCCCGAGGCGCTGCTGCACCGGATCAGGCAGTTGCTGCGGCCGGGCGGCACGATCCTGGCCGAGGTCGCACCGCCCGGCACCCGCAGCAGGGTGGACCGGCTCAGGCTGCGCCGGGGCGCGCGGGCGGGTGAGTGGTTCGGCTGGGCCACGGTCTCGGCCAACGACGTGCGCCGGATCGCGCTGGCCGCCGGCTTCGCCGGCGCCGAGTGCTGGACGGCGCACGGCCGCTGGCTGGCCCGCGTGTACTGACTACTGGTAGCCCCAGGCGGCGGCGTACTTGGCGAGCTTGGGCGGCAGCGTGACGTCCTCGAACGTGCGGGCGGCCTGGATGCGTCCCGACTTGATGGTGTCGCTGCGGTCGCCCAGGTTCGGCACGAACTGCCCCTGGTAGTGCTTGCCGTAGTCGAGCATGCCCGGCTCCCACTCCACGCCCAGGTACGCGCAGATCTCCCGGGTGACCGCCTCGGGCCGCGCGGTCAGCTCCTCATAGCGCACGCTCAGGCCGCCGATCTCGTTGCGGGCCCGCTCCAGCGGCTTGAAGTACTTCAGCGCGGTCGCCTCCAGCGACTCCCGGGTGGCGGTGTTGTCCTTGCGCTTCTGCAGCGAGGAGACCACGCCCTCCGGGTGGCGCAGCATGAACAAGAACTTCGCCTCCGGCCAGACGTACCGCAGCCGCTCCCAGATGAAGACGTTGCCCGGCGTCTTGTCGACGATGATGTCCTTGCCGCTGCGCAGCAGCTCCAGGTGCAGGATGCGGTCCCACAGGACGTGCTCCAGCTCCACCTTGTCCAGCTCCAGCTCCTGCATGGACGCCTCGGAGAAGCCGGGCGTCAGCGCCACTTCGATGGTGCGCAGGTGCAGCTCGTGCGGGGCGCGGATACGCGAGTGGCTGTTCAGCAGCATGCGCAGCAGCGTCGAGCCGGAACGTATGGGGGCGATGACGAAGACGGGGGAGCGCACCAGCCGCGGCACCGCCGGGACGTTGTAGTCGACGATCTGGGTGCGCTTCGGGGGCCGCCGCGCCTTCAGCCCCTCGGCGAGCCCGGAGTTGCCCTGCTCCGAGCTCGGAAACTGCCGGGGTGGCCGTAGCGCCTCGCGGAGAAGTCGTGCTCGCCGTTTGAACCCTTTGTGTACGACTCCCATGGCGCGACTTTCGATCCTTCCGCCCCCATGGCCCCTGGGCCCGCGCGGACGGCTGTCAGGGGTCACGGCGGCTCGGTGACTTGCTCGGGGGCTGTCACCATATACGGCAAAACTGAGGATTTCCTGCGAAAACCCCCGGTGGGAGCCGTGGTCAGCGGGCGCGCATCACCGCCGGCTCGTGGCGCCGCAGCAGGCGGGCCACCGCGAACGAGCAGACCACGGCGAGCCCGGCCAGCACCCCCACGTCGAGCAGCCACGTGCCGAGGTCCCGCTCCCACAGCGGGTCCGGCGGGTCGTCGGTGAGCGGCATGAGCAGGCCGACGTCGAGCGTGGCCGCCAGCGCGGCCAGCGCCCACCGGGCCGGGACGAGCCAGGCGATCTGCTCCATCACCGCCTTGCCCTCCAGGTGCACCAGCGCCCCGCAGAACACGAGCTGCACCAGCGTGGCCAGCACGAGCAGCGGCATCGTCGTCTCACTGGTCTTGGCCACCGCGGAGATGAGCAGCCCGACCGTCATCGCGGTGAACGACAGCAGCGCGACGGCGATCGCCAGCTCCGCCATCGGGGCGGTGAACACCCCCTCGCCGGGCGTCTCGACGTTCACCATCGCCACCAGCGTCAGCACGACCCCCTGCGCCACGGTGATCAGGCCGAGCACCAGCAGCTTGGAGCACAGGTAGGCGGATCTTGACAGCCCCACCGCGCGTTCGCGCTGGTAGATGACGCGCTCCTTGACCAGCTCGCGCACCGCGTTGGCGGCCCCGGTGAGGCAGCCGCCCACGCACAGGATCAGCAGCAGGTTGACGGCGCTGGGGTTGCTGCCCGGCGGCCCCGTCAGGTCGCCGGTCGGCACGACGCGGGCGAGCAGTCCCATGAGGATCGGCAGGACGAGCGTGATGCCGAGGAACAACCGGTCCGCGACGATGCCCCGGCAGTAGCGGCGCACCAGCGTGCCGAGCTGCCTGTGCCAGCTCTGCTGCTTCGGCGGTGCCGACCGGTGCACGGGCGCGGACGGCGTCGCGGGCTGGATGAGGTCGGCGGTGATGTACTTCTGGTGCAGCGGCGAGCGGGCGTACTCGCCGGCCCAGTCGCGGGTGCGGTCGTCGAAGGCGAGGAACACGTCCGCCCAGTCGTCGAACCCGAGGAACGGCAGCGCCTCCCCGGGCGGGCCGAAGTAGGCGATCTTCCCGCCCGGCGCCATCACCAGGAGCCGGTCGCAGACGTCCAGGTTCGCGACGCTGTGCGTGACCACCGCGACCGTACGCCCGTCGTCGGCCAGGTCCCGCAGCAGGTGCATGACCGACTTGTCCAGTCCCGGGTCCAGCCCGGACGTCGGCTCGTCGAGGAACAGCAGGGACGGCTTGGTCAGCAGCTCCAGGGCCACGCTGACGCGCTTGCGCTGGCCGCCGGACAGCGCCGAGATGCGGGTGTCGGCGCGGTGGTCCAGCCCGAGCTGGATCAGCACCTCGTCCACCCGCCGCTCCCGTTCGCGGGGGCTGGTGTCGTCGGGGAAGCGCAGCTCGGCGGCGTAGAGCAGGGCGCGGCGCACGGTCAGCACGCTGTGCAGGATGTCGTCCTGCGGCACCAGCCCGATGCGCGAGCGCAGCTCGGCGTAGTCGTGGTAGAGGTCGCGGCCGTCGTAGGTGACCACGCCCTGGTCGGCGGGGCGCAGCCCGGTGAGCGCGCGCAGCAGCGTGGACTTGCCCGACCCGCTCGGGCCGACGATCGCCAGCAGGCACTTCTCGCCTACCGGGAACGTCACGTCGTCCAGCAGCACCTTGCCGCCGTCCACGGTGACGGTCAGGCCGTGCGCCTGCAGGCACACCTCGCCGGTGTCGGCGTACTCGGTGAGCGTGCCGCCCGCCAGCCGGAACGTCGAGGTGCCGATGCCGATGAAGTCGTCGGGGGAGATGCGGGCGCGCCGCACCGGACGGCCGTTGACGTACGTGCCGCCGCGGCTGTTCAGGTCCACGATCTCGGCGACGCCCGCGGTGACGCGCAGCTCGGCGTGCCGCCGGGACACCCGCAGGTCGGTGAGCACGATGTCGTTGTCGGGGGCCCGCCCGATGCGGACGACCTGGACGCCGGTGAGGTCCGTGATGGAGACCGGCTCGCGCCACTGACCGGCGCGCGGGAACGGCACCGTCCCCGCCGCCGGGCCCACCGTGGGATCCTCCACGGTCTGCACCGCGGTCCGGGCTCCCGCCTGTACGGCCTGCGCCATCACTCGCGTGCGTCGAGGAACCGGGGGAGGCGGCGGGGTGGCGGCGCGGAAGCGGACCAGCCCGGGTCCCGACGCCTGGCCGAGACCGACGCTGGTGCCCGGGTTCACGACGACGCGCTGGACGCGACGGCCGCTCGCGTACGTGCCGTTACGGCTGCCCGCGTCCTGCAGCAGCCACTGCCCGCCCTCGAACCAGAGCACGGCGTGGTGACGCGAGACCCGGTCGGCGTTGACCACGATGTCCGATCCCGGGTCGCGGCCGAGCCGGTACGACCGCCCGGGATCGAGGACCACCGACCCACCAGGGCCATCGATGACAAGCTGCGTCACGAAACCGCCTTTCTCCCTCGGGACGTGCGGAGACGGGTGCGGGCACCGCCACCGCTCGCCCGGAAACCCATGATCGTAGGCCACCGTTCCGAAAAGAGGCGGTGATCGCGGACGTTTCAAAAATGCTCGTATTGTCGGGGCTCATGCCTGCACCTGCACGACCCCCGCGGCGCCGGGTGACGGTCACGCGGAGGGCGCGGCCTCGTCGGCGGGCTGCTGCGGGCGGGGCCACGGCCGGCCGACGAGGCGTTCGATGTCCTCGTTGAACTGCTGGAAGTCGGCGACGAAGCGCTCAAGCCGCTCGGGCGGCCACCCTTCCAGCACCTTCGTCAGCCCCTCGACGATCCTGGCGCGGTCGGCGGCCAGCCGCCGCCGGCCCTCACGGGTGATGCGGAACTTGCGGGCCAGGCTGCCGTGGGGGTCGAGGGTGCGTTCGACCAGCCCGTCCTTGAGCAGGGCGGCGGTCTGCCGGTTGAAGGTGGACGCGGCCAGCCCGAACGCCTCGACGAAGTCCCCGATCGACATCGGGCCCTGCACTTCGAGCCTGCTGAGCAGCACGTACGCGCTGCGCTCAAGGCGCTCGCCGTCGGGCCCGCCCTGCGGCGTGGTGAGCTCGCGCTGCCGCGTGAGGATCATCAGCTCCCGCTCAAGATGGGCGCTCGCCTGCTCGGCGTCCATGGGCGAACCTCCGCTCGTGCCTTCCGCTCACCTGCACCCTACGGCAATGTGCATGATGCTCAGAGAATGCATGATGCAACTCGTGTGCATGATGCTTTTCGTGTGTATCGTGCACAAAGGAGATGTCCTGGCGAGCGCGCCAGCGCCGCGGCGAACGGTCGAGGAGGCCATATGACGAGCGACGAACAGGTCCTGTCCTACCCGCTGCCCTACGAGACGGCACTGGAGCCGCCCAAGGAGTGGGAGCGGCTGCGCGGCCAGTGCCCGGTGGCCACCATCGAGCTGCCCAGCGGCGACCGCGCCAAGATGCTCACCCGCCACGCGGACATCAAGGCCCTGCTGACCGACCCCCGCTTCGCCCGCCCCACCGCCGCCGACAACGCGGCCAGGGTGGCACCCGAGGGTTCGGGCGGTGCGGCGGCCACCGGCGAGTCCACCATGGTCGTGCCGATGAAGGGCGAGCAGCACCTGCGCTGGCGGCGGCTGGTCGGCAAGTACTTCACCGCCAAGCGCATGGCCGCGCTGCGCCCGTCGATGACCGCCACGGCCGAGCACCTCATCGACGAGATGGTCCGCAAGGGCGCTCCCGCCGACCTGAAGGCCGCCCTGGGCTTCCCGCTGCCGGTGTACGTCATCTGCGACATGCTGGGCGTGCCCGCCGACGACCGGCATCGCTTCTCCCGCTGGTCCGACATGTTCCTCAGCGTCACCCGCTACACGCAGGAGGAGGCGCGGGCGGGACAGGCCGAGTTCGCGGCGTACATGTCCGAGCAGATCGCCGGCAAGCGCGACGGCGACACCGACGACCTCATCGGCATGCTCATCAGGGAGAGCGAGGGCGAGGGGCAGGGCATGTCCGACGCCGAGCTGCTCAGCACCGCGATGGGACTGCTGGTCGCCGGGCACGAGACCACCGCCAACATGATCGGCAAGATGGTCGCGCTGCTGCTGGCCGACCGCAGCCGGTGGGAGCGGCTGGTGGCCGATCCCTCCCTGGTGCGCACGGCGGTGGAGGAGTCGCTGCGCTTCGACGCCAACCACGGCTTCGGCCTGCGCCGCTACCTGACCGAGGAGGCCGAGCTGGGCGGCGAGGTGCTGCCCGCCGGGACGACCGTGCTGTGCGCCATGGCCTCGGGCAACCGCGACGAGTCCGTCTTCGACCGCGCCGGCGAGATGGACCTCGGCCGCAGCCCCAACCCGCACCTGACCTTCGGTGCGGGCCCGCACTCCTGCCTCGGCCAGGCGCTGGCCCGCACCGAGCTGCAGGTGACGCTGGAGACGCTGCTGCGCAGGCTGCCCACCCTGGAGCTGGCCGTGCCGCCGGAGGACCTCAAGCGGGTGGAGGGCCTGCTGGTCGGCGGCCTTCAGGAGGTCCCCGTCCGCTGGTGAGGCGGCCGGGAACGCGACGACCCGCCGGGAGCGGCTCCCGGCGGGTCGTTTCATGCGGACGAGGTCGATGCGGCCTCGGTTCGCCTGCGGTGCCGGCATGCGTGCGGTGCCCGCCGCCGTGCCGATGCCGTCAGCTCACCGTGCCGGTGCTCGCCTCGGTGGCCTCGGTCAGCTCGGCGTCCTCCTCGCCCTCGCGGGCGTGCGCGTCCACCTCGACCTGCTTGCGCTCGGCGCGGACCAGGTCGCGGTGGCCGAAGGCGAGGATCACGATGCCGAGGACGATCGAGCACGCCCCGATCAGGAACGGCACGTGCACGTTGAAGGACTCGGCCAGCTTGCCGGCCGCGAACGGGGCCAGGCCGCCGCCGATGAAGCGGACGAACCCGTACGCCGCCGAGGCCACCGGCCGCTCCACGGGCGCCACCATCATCACGGCCTGCGTGGTGAGCGTGTTGTTGATGCCGATGAAGATGCCGGCCACGATCACCGCGGCGACCAGCACCGCCGGGTTGTCGGTGAAGGCGGCGATGACGAAGATGACGACCGCGAACAGCGCCAGGTTGCCGTAGAGCGTGGGCGCCAGGCCGAACTTGCGCTGCAGCCAGGGCGCGCCGGCCACCGAGAAGATCGCCACCATCAGGCCCCAGCCGGTGAAGACCAGGCCGAGCTCGATGGCGTGCAGCCCCATGGGGAACGGCGCGTAGCCGAGCACGGTGAAGAAGCCCCAGTTGTAGCAGAGCGCGGTCAGGCTCATGACGAGCAGGCCGCGGTGGCGCAGGGCCTTGATCGGGTCGAGCAGCCCGGTCTTGCGCGCCGGTTTGGGCTGTGCGCGGACCAGGGTGATCGTGGCGACGAGCGCGATGGCCATGAGCACGGCGACGCCGTAGAAGGGGCCGCGCCAGCTGATGTGGCCGAGCAGGCCGCCGAGCAGCGGGCCGACGGCGATGCCGACGCCGAGCGCGGCCTCGTACAGGATGATGGCGCCGGAGAAGCCGCCGCTGGCGGCGGCCACGATGACGGCCAGCGAGGTCGCGACGAACAGCGAGTTACCGAGGCCCCAGCCGGCGCGGAAGCCGATGATGCCGCCGATGCTGTCGGAGGATCCGGCCAGCGCGCTGAAGACCACGATCAGCACGAGACCGGCGATGAGAGTCCGCTTGGCGCCGATGCGGCTGGACACCCAGCCGGTGACCAGCATGGCGACGGCCATGATGACCAGGTAGCTCGTGAAGAGCAGCGTCACCTGGCTGGGCGAGGCGTTCAGATCTTCGGAGATGGCGGGCAGGATCGGGTCGACGAGCCCGATGCCCATGAACGAGATGACGCAGGCGAAGGCCACCGCCCAGACGGCCTTCGGCTGCCGGAAGGGATTGCCGGCGCTGCCGCCGCTCATATGTTGCCTCCAAGTGCGCGAGTGACCAACCGGTCGAGTGCGGGCAGTGCGGCGGCGATGGCGGCCTTATCCGCCTCCGGTAGCTCGGCCATCGCATCGGCCAGCCGCTTGGCCAGCGCCTCACGGCGCCTGGCCAGCTCGTCGCGGCCCTGCTGGGTGATCGCGACGAGCACGACGCGGCCGTCCTCGGGGTCGGGACGGCGCTCTGCCAGCTCCTCGCGCTCAAGGCGGGAGACGAGCTGGGTCATCGCCGGCTGCGTGACGCCCTCAAGCTCGGCCAGCTCGGTGAGACGGCGCGGGCCGCCGCGTTCGAGGTGGCCCAGCGTCGACATCGAGGTGAACGACCGATCCCGCGGGAAGTCGAGCAGCCGCATCATCGTCCTGACCCGCATCAGGCCGGTGGCGAGCTCCAGCTCGTTCATCTGTTGAGAGGGGGGATCATCTTGCATAAGACACTTATATCATCTGCTTATGTATGCGAGCGCACGAGGGCCCGTGGGCCCGGTGCCGGGGGGTTCAGGAGGTCACGGGGTCGATCGTGTAGTACGGGCCGAAGTCCACCTTGTCTCCCTTGTCCAGCAGCCGCCGCATCAGCTTGCCGTCGAAGGAGACCACGCGGACCTCATCCCTGCTCGTGTTGTCGTTCTCCCAGCAGTACAGGTGCTGCTCGTCCCACCAGCCGAGCACCTTGTCGCAGTCGGAGGTGAAGCGGTACACCCGCTGACTGGTGGCCGAATCCCAAACGCAGGTCTCGCCGTCCTTGCCGTTCGGACATGCGGTTGTGAACAGCCGGCCCGACGGCGAGAAGATGTCCATCGTGCCCGAGGCCACTGGCCCGACGCCCGGCACGTCGCGGACGTGCTCGCCGGAGGCGTCGAAGAAGCGCAGGCCCCTGCCCTCGCCGTACTCGATGACCACACCCTTGTCCTCGGCGTCCCACGCGAAGTCGCTGCCGCGGATCTCCTCGTCGTTCACCCGGACGATGTTCGCCTTGGCGGTGGCCACGTCGATGATGACGAAGCCGATGGTGTACCACTCCTTGTCGTCGCCGCTCCCGACGCGCTGGCTGGTGTTGAGCAGAACCTTGGAGCCGTCCTTCGTCCAGTGGCGGATCTCGGCGATCAGCGGGTCGCGCACGGTCTTCACGCGGAAGCTCGAACCGTCGCGCCGGTCGGTGATGAGGATGGAGTCGTATCCGTCGGAGGTGTAGTCCTCGGGCCTGGTCGCCAGGTAGCGGCCGTCAGGGGAGAGGGCCGCTTCGAGATCGTCGGAGTACTTTGTGAACTCGCCGTTCAGGGACTGGCGGGCGTACTCGGTATCGCCCACGACGTAACGGGTGAGCGTGATCGGATCGGACGGACTCTCGTGCAGCGTGATGTCACCGCCGGGCAGCTTCCTCCTGGTCGGTGTGGCCGCGGGCGTCGGGGTGGAGGAGTTCGACGGCGTGGGCGAGGTGGCATCCGGTGCGGTGGGGGCCGGTGTGGTGGTGGCCGGAGCGGCCGAGGCCGGTGGCGAGTTGTCGCGTCCCAGGAGGGTCGGCACCGTGATCGCGGCGGTCACGGCGGCCGCGGCGACCAGGGTGCTCGCGATGATCATGACCTTGCGGCGCTGGCGCCCGGACGGGCCGGTGGGCGGCGTGCGGGGCCCGGAGGGCACGGCGGCGATCGGCCCTCCGGCCGGCGCGCCGGCCGCGCCCGGGGGCGGCGGGGCGGTCGGTCCCGCGACCGATCCGGCGGGCGTACCGGCGGCGGGCTCGGCCTGCTTGGTGCCCTCGGCCAGCGGGTTCACGCCCGGCTTGGGCGAGCGCAGGAGCTGGGTGATCACCTCCATGGCGGTGGGCCGGTCCGCCGGGTCCTTGCTGAGGCAGCGGCGCGCCAGGTCGGCCAGCTTGCCTTCGAGCGCCCCGAGCTGCGGGTCCTCGTTCAGCACCCGGCTCATCACGGCGTGCGTGCCGTCGCTGCCGAACGGTGCCCGGCCGCAGGAGGCGAAGACCATCGCGCCGGCCCAGGAGAACATGTCGGCCGCCGGGCCCACGCCCTGTCCCAGAATCTGCTCCGGCGCCATGTACGCGGGCGTGCCGATCTGCGTGCTGCTCGTCATCGTGGCCGGGTCGAGCGTACGGGCGATGCCGAAGTCGATCACCCGCGGGCCGCTGGCGCTCATGATGACGTTGCCCGGCTTGAAGTCGCGGTGCACCACCCCGGCCTCATGGATCGCGGCCAGCGCGGTGGCGGTGCCGATGGCCAGGCGTTCGAGATCGCCGCCCGCGAGCGGGCCGTTCTCGCGTACCACCCGGTCGAGCGAGCGGCCCTCGACGTACTCGCTGACGATGTACGGGCGGCCGTGCTCCTTGCCCGTGCTCAGCACCGCGGCCGTACAGAACGCCGCCACCCGCCGCGCGACCTCCGCCTCCCGCAGGAAGCGCGCGACGCTGTCTTCGTCGTCGGACGGGCGCAGCCATTTGATGGCCACGCGCACGTCCATGGGGGTCTTGGCGAGGTAGACGACGCCCTGCCCCCCTTCGCCCAGCCTTCCGAGAAGCTCGTAGCCGCCCAGCTGCTGAGGGTCACCGGGCAAAAGCGGCGTGAAGTCGGCCATGCGTCATTGTGATACCACGTTCTGGATCTATCACAACCTTACTTTTCGATAACCAGCGCTCGACTTTCGCGGTCAGGCGGGCGTCCTGGCCGGTCGTACGGCATGGAAAGATCAGCATGTGACCGATTCCGCGCAGCCACAGGCACTCGCCCGCCGTTCCGCCGCCGCGCTCGACGCCGCCGTCGCGGCCGGGCGCGAGCTGGGGCTCACCGTGACCGACGCCGAGGTGCTGCACGACTTGTTCTCCGTGGTCGTGCACCTGGCTCCCGCGCCGGTGGTGGCCAGGGTGCCGGTGGTGCTGCCCGCGTACGCGACTCCCGACGTGCTGGCCCGCCGCCAGCAGGCGGAGCTCGACGTGACCCGCTGGCTCGCCGGGCGGGGCGTTCCGGTGATCGCGCCGAGCCCGCTCGTGCCCGCCCGGCCGGTGCGGCGCGACGGGTTCTCGATGACGTTCTGGCAGTACGCCGAGGAGGACCGCGGCAAGGAGCCCGACTACGCCGCCAACGCCGAGAGCGTGCCCGCGCTCCATGCCGCGCTGCGCGACTGCCCGGTGCCGCTGTCGTTCCTGTCGGCCGCCGAGCCCGAGTTCGTCGAGGACAGCCTCGGCCGGCTGGGCGACCGGCCCGATCTCATCGCCCCCGCCGACCTCGACCGGGCCCGCCGCGAGTGGCGGGAGCTCGAACCCCTCGTACGCTCCCGCGCCGCCTTCGAGCAGCGCTTCCCCGGCATCGAGGTGCAGCCGGTGCACGGCGACGCCCCGGCGGCCAACATCTTCCACGGCGTCGCCGGCGACCTCTACTCCGACTTCGAGCTGGTCACGCTCGGCCCCGTCGAGTGGGACCTCGCCGGGCTCGGCCCCGAGCTCGCCGCCGCCTACGACCGCGGGGCCGAGCGCCAGGGCCTGCGGCCGCTCGACGCAGACGTGCTGCGCTTCACCGACGCCATCGGCATGCTGCGCGTCATCGCCTGCCTCGACCTGGTGCCGCAGCTGCCCGTGCTGCACGACTACCTGCAGCCGGCCCTGGAGCGGTGGCGGGCCGGCTGACCGGTCGTCACGACTGCGTGCGGGTCCACTGCTGGTTGGTGCCGCTGCCGCAGGTGTACTGCTGGATGTCGGCGCCGTCGGCCGTCGAGCCGCCGACCACGTCGAGGCACTTGCCGCTGTGGCGGGCCCGGAGCTGGTAGTAGCCGCCGACCTGGGTCCACTGCCACTGCTGGTTGGCGCCGCCCGTGCAGGTGTACTGGATGATGTTCGCGCCGTCGGCCGTCGAGGCGCTCGCCACGTCCAGGCACTTGCCGCTGCCGACGCTGACGATCCGGTGGTAGCCGCCGCCGGCGTCCTGGACGTACCACTTCTGGTTGCCGCCGCCGTTCCACGAATACTGCTTGATCTCGGCGTTGTCCGCCGTGGACGCGCTGACCACGTCCATCACCTTGCCGCTGTGCCGGGCGGTGATCCGGTACGCCGGCCCCGGGCCCGAGCCGGTGATCTCCCCGGTGGCGGCGTCGATCGTCACCTGCGCGTGCCAGCTCAGGCTCATGCTCGTCGCCGACGGGAACGTGATCGGCAGCCACACGTACTGCGAGTCGTTCACCGGCCCGCCCCACGCGCCCGCCCACCGGTCGCCCATATAGAGGTAGCTCGTCGTCGAGCTGCCCTGCACCGGCAGCACGAACGCCGGTTGCGAGCCGAACGTCGTGCCGTCGCCCACGTTCGTCCAGCCCGTCCACGGGCCCGAGACGCTGGGCGCGGTGGCGTACTTGGCCTGGTTGGGACTCCACCCGGTGGCGCCTGAGGTCAGCAGGAAGTACGTCGAGCCGCGCTTGAACATCGCCGGGGCCTCCCGGTGCGCGTCGTTCCAGAAGTTGCCCACCAGCGAGGCGACGTTCAGGTAGTCGGGGGTCAGCCGGTAGATGTGCAGGTCGTAGTTCTCGTCCGCGGCCGAGATCATGTACGCGGTGCCGCCGTCGTCGTACAGCGTGATGTCCCGCGACATGTGCCGGCCCAGCGGACGGAAGCTGCCGTGGTAGGTGTAGTCGCCGTCCACCGTGGCCGACGAGGCGACGGCGGCCCGCGCCTCGCTGTAGTCCCGGCCGTTCTCCTTGTGCATCCACATCACGTACCGGCCGGTGGCGGCGTTGTAGATGACCTTGGGCCGTTCGATGTTGGCGACGTTCAGCTCGGGGTGCGACGAGCTGGTGAGCACGTCGCGCCGGAACTCCCAGTTCACCAGGTCCGTCGAGCGGTAGACGGACACCGCGCGGAACGTGTTGTCGGGGTTGCGGTTCTCGCCGAACCAGTAGTAGTAGCCGCCCGCCTTGAGCACGCCGCCGCCGTGGGCGTGCAGGACGTTCCCGGCGGTGTCGCGGAACTGGGTGCCGTTGGTGATCGTCAGCGGCGCGGCCTGGGCCGGCGCGGACGGGATCGCCAGGGCGGTGGCGATCAGCAGGGCGGCGGCCAGCGCCCGCCGCAGGTTTCGGAGCATGCAGGACCTCCTAGTCCGTGAGCATGAAGGTGGCGTCCTGCCGGTCGGCCAGGGCCGAGCCGGAGCCGAGCGGGTCGATGCGCAGCGCGAACCCGGAGTGCCGCGGGTAGCGGTCGGGGAAGTCGTACGACTTGCTGCGATTCCACCGGGGCGGGCCCCCGAGGGAGATCAGCGCGTCCTTCTCGGCGGTGGTGATCGGGATGATGTTGGCGTGCTTCGAGCTGATGGGCGGCGTGTAGGCCCGCTGCCCGAGCGGCGACCACGGGTTGCCGTCAATGTTCGAGGTGCCGTTGCAGGCCGAGTAGATGACGGCGTACGCGTTGCGCGCCGGCACCTTGAACGCCTCGGGCGCCCACGAGTGCGTCGCCATGGTGTGCAGGCGCGCCCGGCGATGGTTCGTGAAGCTCGTCAGGTTCGCCGAGTCCCACACGTGGATGTACTGGTCGTTCTGATGGAAGACGCGACCCTTGAGGCCGGTGGCGAGCACTAAAAACGTGCCATCCTGCTTGCGCAGAATGTACGGATCGCGCAGGCCCTGC
The DNA here is from genome assembly GCF_040678535.1 of Nonomuraea sp. NPDC052634. Taxonomy (NCBI): domain Bacteria; kingdom Bacillati; phylum Actinomycetota; class Actinomycetes; order Streptosporangiales; family Streptosporangiaceae; genus Nonomuraea; species Nonomuraea sp. NPDC052634. The sequence goes on from NZ_JBFATY010000001.1 coordinate 139,265, forward strand.
GTGCCGGCGGCCGGGGTGACGACCGGCTCGTTCTGATTGCGCGGCGCCCACTGGAGACCGTCATCGCTGACCGCCAGGTGGAGCGCGTACCTGTCCCCCGACCGGTTGAAGTACCCCATCACGTAGGCGGCGCAGGAGGCGGCCTGGGCGGCGGGCGGCGGGGCGAGCGCGAGACCGAGGAGGACGGCGCATGAGACGGCGATCACGCGGCGCGGTGACACGGGAGACATCCTTCGGCGGGGCTGATCGAGGTTCGTGTGTTAGCGCTAACATCCAGATCCGGCGCGGCATGCGAACCGACGCCGCAAGGGGCTTCGGGTGACGTTCCCGCCGAGTGTTTACGTGAACATCACCCCTGTCAACCGCTCACTGCAACTTTTCAGCAACCGGCGAGGCCGCCCGCAGGGCGATGCGGGCGGCCCTTGGTCCCGAAGGTGTCAGCGGTGGCGGCGGACGATCACGAGGGCGACGTCGTCCTCGCGGGCGCCGAAGGCGGCGATCAGGTGATCGGCGGCCTCGTTCACGTCGTCCCCGATCTTGGAGGCCGCCTGGCGGGCGATCTCCAGGCTGTCGTCGAGGTACTTGTCGCGGTCCTCCACCAGACCGTCGGTGAACATCAGCACCGCGCCCCCCGGCGGCACGGTGACGTGGTCGATGCGGTAGATCTCGTCGGCCACGCCCAGCAGGAGGTTGCCGAAGCGGTCGTGGTAGCGGGCCGTGCGCACGCCCCCGCCGCCGATGTCCGAACCCGCGCCGTCCGAGCCCCCGCCGCCGGCCGGCTGGCCGTCGTCGTCCAGCAGCAAGGGCGGGATGTGGCCGGCGTTGGCGATCTGGGCTGCGCCGGTGGCCGGGTCGAGGAGCATCAGGCAGACGGTCGCCGTCATCCGCCGGTGGTAGCGGCGGAGCACGTCGTTGAGCAGCGCCAGCGACTGATCCAGCTCGATCTTGCCGATGAGCGAGGCCCGCAGCGAGTGGCGCAGTTCGGCCATCACGGTGGCGGCGAGCAGCGAGTGCCCCTGGACGTCGCCGACCGCGAACAGCACCTTGCCGTCAAGCTCCAGCACCTCGTAGAAGTCACCGCCCACCTCGACGTTGTCCACGGCGGGCTGATACCGCCAGGCGATGTCGAGTCCGGGCACCTGCGGGACGCGGGAGGGCAGCAGGCTGCGCTGCAGCGTCAGCGCGATGGCGTGCTCCTCGGCGTACGCGCGCAGCGCCTCCACGGCCAGCGCGACCGCCTGGCCGAGCTGGCGCAGCATGCTCTCCTCGTCCTCGTCGAGCGGCGGATCGGGCTCGACGCCGAGCAGGATGGGCGGCCGGTCGCGTTTGGTGCGGGACATGACGGCCGTGATGTCGCGCCGCGCGGGGGTGTCGGACGCGACCGCCGACCAGTAGGCGTGCGGTATGGTCAGCAGCTCCGTGCCGGGCTGCTGGCCGAGCGCCTGCCTGCCGAGGGTTTCCAGGGCGGAGGGCGGCGCGGTCCTGAGCGCGGCGGCGCCGTCCGGCGGCCCGGCGGTGAACCTGCGGGTACGCCCGTCCGGCGCGAGCGCCACCACCCCGGCGTGCCGGTTGAGGATCCGGCTGGTGCCGGAGACGGCGGTGGACAGCAGCTCGTCGAAGGTCTGGGCGGCGTTCATGGCCAGCGTGAGGTCGGTGAGCGCGCGCAGCCGCCCGGCCAGCCGCTCGGCGCGCTGCCGCGCCCGGTGGTAGCGCAGGGCCGCCTTGACGGTGGCCACGAATTCGTCGGGCTCGATGGGCTCGGCGAGGTAGCCGTCGGCGCCCCGGTGCAGCCCGATGGCACGGTCGGCGGCGGTGATGGCGGCGCCGGAGATCTGGATGACGGGGATGGACGCGGTCGCCGGGTCGCTCTTGATGCGTTCGCACACCTCGTATCCGGAGATGTCGGGCAGCCGTACGTCGAGCACGACCAGGTCGAGGCGCAGCTCGCCGATGCGCTGCAACGCCTCCAGCCCACCGGACGCCTCCACGACCGCGTACCCGGCACGGCGCAGCCAGCTCGACAGGATGTACAGCTTGGCGGGGGTGTCGTCGACGACGAGGATCGTCGCCTCCCACGGCGGGACGTCAGGCATCGTCGCCTCCCAGCACCTGCCGGATCGCGCCCAGCAGCATGTCGCGGCGCAGCCCCTGCTTGGCGAGCACCGCGTCGGCGCCGGAGGGGTGGCGGCCGGCCAGCGCCATCGTGATCACGATCACCGGGACGTCGCGCAGCCGCTCGTCACCGGCCATGCGCTGCAGCACGGCCGCGCCGTCGAGGCCCGGCATCAGCAGGTCGAGCAGGGCGAGGTCGGGCGGTGCCGCGGCCATCGCGGCCAGCGCCGCCGTCCCGTCGTGGGCCTCGTCGATGTGCGCGGCGAACCCGGTCAGCATGCGCCGCAGCCCCGCGCGGAAGTTCTCATCGTCGTCGGCGATCAGCACGCGCCCCACCACGGGGACGTCGTCCGGCTCGTACGGCAGCCGCAGCACCGCCGTGGTGCCCGCACCCGCCTGGCTGGTGAGGGTGAGCGTGCCGCCCATCGCCTCGGCCAGCCGCCGCGCGTACGGCAGGCCGAGCCCGGTGCCTTTGACCCGGGTCTGCTCGGGCCCCGGCACCTGGTAGAACTCCTCGAAGACCCGCTCCAGATGCTCGGCGGGGATGCCGATGCCGGTGTCGGTCACGGTGAAGACCGCCTCGCTGGCCGCCGCGTCGTGGGTGACCTCAAGCAGCACCTCGCCCTCCTGGGTGAACTTCAGGCTGTTGGCCAGCAGGTTGCGCAGGATCCTGGTGAGCATCGCCTCATCGGCGAGCATGGCGAACGGCGGTGGCGGCACGCGTACCGCCAGCGTGACCCGTGCGCTGCCCTTGGCCGGCCACATCGTCATGCGCAGCCGCTCGGCCAGGGCGACGAGATCGACCATGGCGGCCTGCGGGTCGAGGCGGCCCGACTCGGCCTTGCCGATGTCGAGCAGCTCGCTGACCAGGGCGAGCAGCGTCTCCGCCGAGGAGCCGATCAGCTCGATCTGCCGGGCCTGCTCGGCGGCGAGCGGGTCGCCGCCGGGGCCGGTGAGCAGCCGTACGAGGCCGATGATGGAATTGAGCGGGGTGCGCAGCTCGTGGCTGACCGTGGCCCAGAACCGGTTCTTGGCGTCGCTGGCCTGCCGGAGCTGCATCGACTTCTCGTCCAGCTCGGCGTAGAGCGCGACGACGCCGCGGTTGGTCTAGCCCGCCGCCGGTGCTCCAGCCGTCGGTGAGCGCCTGGTCCACGTCGGGGATGCCGGGGCCCTCGTCGGTGAACGACAGCCGCAGGCCGTCGCGCAGGCCGTTGCTGACCACCTCGATGCGCACGTGCCCGCCGCCCGCGTACGTGAGCGCGTTGCGGGCGAGCTCGCTGGCCGCGGTCACCAGCTTGGTCTGGTCCACCAGCGACAGCCCCACCTGCTGGGCGCTGGTGCGGACCTGCTGGCGCACGATGACCACGTCGCTGTTGCCCGCGATGGCGAGCTCGATGGCGGTCGTCACCCGGGCACCGCTGCGGCACTGGTCGCAGGGCCGGTCAGGCTGCTCTCCTTGAGCATCGCGACGCCCTTTTCCAGGTTGAGCGCGGTACGCACGCCGCCGAGCGAGAGCCCCAGCTCGACGAGCGTGATGGCGACCGCGGGGCGCATCCCGACGACGATGGTCTCGGCGTCCAGCATCCGGGAGATGGAGGCGATGGTCGCGAGCATGCGGCCGATGAAGGAATCGACGATCTCCACGGCGGTGATGTCGATGATCACGCCGCGGGCCCGGTTCTGCACGATCGCGTCCGCCAGGTCCTCCTGCAGCATCAGGACGCTCTGGTCCTGCAGGTCGATCTGGATGGAGACGATCAGCAGGTCTTCGAGCTTGAGCACGGGGACACGATCCATCAGGCCCGCTCCAGCCCCACGACGACCTGCTTGTCGGCGCCTTGCTTGAGCTGCACGCCGCTGCGCCGCAGCGTGTACGCGAGCGCGTCGGCCAGCGTCGCCTTGGTGACGATGTCGCCGAACTCGATGCCGAGGGTGACGATGGTGTGGGCGATCTGCGGGCGGATGCCGGAGATGACGCACTCCGCGCCCATGAGCCGGGCGGCGACGACGGCCTTGAGCAAGTGCTGCGCGACCTGGGTGTCGACGGCGGGCACGCCGGTGATGTCGATGACGGCGTGCTCGGAGCCGGTGTCGACCAGCCCCTGCAGCAGCTTCTCCATGACGACCTGCGTACGGGCGGAGTCGAGGGTGCCGACCAGCGGCACGGCGAGGATGCCGTCCCACAGCTTGACCACCGGGGTGGACAGCTCCAGCAGCTGCTCGGCCTGATCGGAGATGATCCTCTCGCGGGCGTTGACGAACGTCTCGAACGTGAACAGCCCGAGGTCGTCGATGAGCCGCGACAGCCAGATGTAGCCGCGCAGCGCGGTGAAGTCCTCCTCGGTCTCCAGCGGCTCGTATGCGGCCTCCTTGAGCCCGAAGACGACGGAGGCGGTCTCAGAGGGCGTGAAGCCCTCCCTGGCCTGCGCTCTGGACAGGTCGGCGAGCAGGCCGCGCAGGTCGCTGGTGTCGCCGTCCCCGGCGAGCGAGTCGAGCAGCGCCTGGTAGATGTCGCGCAGCCGGCCGGCGAGCACGCCGCGGTCGGCCCGTCCGCCGACGGTGGTCACCGCGAGGTCGGTCCAGCGTTTGAGAATCGTCCGCTCCTGCTCGCGCAGGAGTTCGGCCATGCGGAGCCGGCCGGTGTCGGCGGAAGTGGTCAAGGTGTACTCCCCAAGGTGGGTGGATGAAGGTGGGGCGTGCGGTGAGCGGGGGCGGTCGGGGGTCATCGGGTTTTCCGCGGTGCACGTACGTGGTGCCGCGTGGAGGCCGTGGTGCCGCGTGGAGGCTCAGTCCAGGGCGGTGACGGCGTCCTCGACGGTGTCGTGGACGGAGAGCAGCCGGTCCAGGCTCATGATCTTGAAGGCGTGTGCGATGTCGGGTGCCAGCCCGGCCAGCGCCGCCTGCGCGCCCGCCTCCCTGGCTCGCTGGTGGGCGGCGACGAGGATCGAGACGCCGGTGGAGTCGCAGAACGCCAGCGCCGACAGATCGACCACCAGCGCGTCGCCGGGCGCGAGCGCCAGGTCGTCGACGGCCGCCTGCAGCCGGGGCGAGGTGTGGTGGTCGAGGTCGCCGGAGACGGTGAGGACGTGGAGGTGAGCCGAACGCGGCTGGTGGGTGACGGTGAGACCGGGCTCGTGCTGCACCAATGCTCCTGGAGGGCGGCGGGGGACGGATGATCCGGACCCGAGTCTCGCGACCCGGCCTGGAGCGATCTGCCCATTCTACGCACGGCCATACATGCCGCGGCCGTTCAAGTAGCACGGACGCAGAAGGGCCGGACCCGAGGAGGTCCGGCCCTTTCATGCTCTCGACGAGCCGCGGCGTTCTCGTGGCCTGCTCAGAGGGTGGCCCTGGCGGAGGCCTTCCAGGTGTTGCAGGCGGCGGGGGAGCCGCTGTTGTAGCCACGGGTCATCCAGGCCGCCTGGGTGGGGCCGCGGCCGTGGTCGTTCTGCGGCCAGCCCTTGGCGCCGTTCTTCCTGAACCAGTCCACGGTGTAGTTCCACTCGCGCGAGCCGAAGTTCGGCTGGCCGCGCAGCGTGGACATGAAGACCGCGGAGAAGCACTCGGCCTGCAGCTCGGAGCGGCGGGACAGCGCGAGCTTCTGGGACTTGCTCGCACGGGCGGCGGCCGGCCAGTAGTAGCTCCAGATCCTGGAGATCTGCTGCACGTGGTGCCCGTACTCGTGGGCGATCAGCCGCGTGATGCCCAGCGGGAACGGCTGGCGGAGCTGCTGCTTGCTGATCCACATGTACATGGTGCGGTCAGCGGAGCAGTACACGGCCTCGGCGCCGGTGGTCCAGCGGCCGCAGGGCGTGTTCACCTTCCTGGTGACGATGCGCAGCCGCGGCTTGGAGAAGGGCATGCGCACCTTGCGGAACTGGGCGGCCCACGCCTTGTTCAGGCAGTTGGTCACGCGCGTCAGGAACCGCTTGTAGGCGGCGGTGCTGCCGCGGGGCAGGGACCCGGGCCGGCAGTTCACGTTGACGAAGCGCCCGGAGCGGTAGATCCGGTTGGCGGTCGCCAGCGACTTGTTGGCGAGCGCGGCGCTGCTCTGGGCGGCGCTGCTCTGGCCACCGGCCGGGGCCGGGACGGCCTGCGCGGGCGTCGGCGCCTGGGGCGCGGGGGCGGCGGAGGCCGAGGCGGATCCGGCCGTGACGAACACTTGCGAAGCCGTGGCCACGGTGAAGGCCAGGCCTGCGGCCGCGATGGCCGCGCGTTTGGAATGAGGAAGCTTGTTCATATGTGCCTAAAGACTAGGTCAAGTTTGGGCAGGTTGGGGCGGGATTGACAAAATTGGCACAAACGGATCGCCGAAACGCGTGTGACGGCTGAGGTTCGATCTTGGCCTGGAGCGCGCGCTCGCGTGGCCCCTGACGTGCTCGAAAGGCGCGGGCTTTACGCAAGGCGATAAACCCTCTTTGCGGGGGTGGCGGCGGCGAGGGGGCGGGCTCCGGCCCGTCCCTTCGCCGTGCCCGCCGTTTCACCGCCCCCTTACCGGGCAGTCGGCGGCGGGAGGTGACCGCCATGCGGAAATACGGCGACAAGGGCGATGACGGGCGCGTGCCCGGAGGCGCCCCACATCTGATCGGCGGCGGGCACCCCGGGACGCCCATGCAGGACGACGGGCCGACGTACGGGGTGGGCGCGGGCGGGCGTCCGCTGTGGAGCGAGCGCGACCGCGACGCCGAGCGCATCCGCGCGCTGCTGCGCAGGGCCGGCTGCGGCGGCTTCATCATCTCATCGGGCGAGGCGGGCCTGTTCCTGGTGACGTGCGTGGACCCGTACCCGGTGGCGGTGGGCAGGATCGGCACCGCCGTACGGGTGCTGACCAGAGCGGGCATGGCCGTCGCGCCGCGCGGGGCGGACACGCGGACGCTGCAGGTGCGGGTGACGACCTGACCCGGAGGAGGGATCAGGCTCCGGAGGAGTCGCGCCAGCGGCGCAGGATGGCCTCGTCGTCGCGGTCGCCGTGCCAGGAGGTCTTCTCGTCGATCGCGTGCGGCAGCCACTCCTGATAGTCGGGCGCCTCGGGGGTGATGTCGCGGGTGCCGTCGACGTGGGTGCCGTCGGGCAGCACGGTGGCCGCGGGGACGCGCAGGACGCCGCCGGCCAGCAGGATCGCGGTCATTGCGTCATCCCCTCCGTCCGCTGCGGCGCGTGTCGATCATCACGGTCTCGTACCCCAGCATAGCCGCCGGACTCCTCGCCGCCTCGGGCCGTCGCTCAGCCGATCCCGTACCGGCTGGCGAACCAGGTGTAGGCAAGCCGGGCGGTGTGCTCGTCGTCGAAGAGCTGGATCAGCCGCCGCGCCCGCCGTACCAGCACGCAGGCGAACGCCTCGGCGTACAGCTCGGTCACCGTCTCACGGTACGGCGGCGCCAGCCACCGCGCGCTCCTGGCGTGCAGCCCCATCCAGAACGGGCTCTGCGACGGCATGCCGTCCATGTCGTCGAGCGCGTGCCCCAGCTCGTGCGCCGCCACGCCCGCCGACGGCGACGGCACGCTGCCGACCCCGATGGCGCGCCTGGCCGGGTCGTAGACGCCGGCGCTGCGGTCCCACCAGCCCTGCTGGACCGGCAGCGAGGTGCCGCGTAAGTGCTCGAACCCCGGTAAGTCCGGCACCGACCCCGGCCCCACGATGATGCCGCCGTGCAGGTGATCGGCCAGCCGGTCGCCCAGGACGCGCGGCACCGCCGACAGCGTCATGATCGCCAGCAGCGTCTCGGCGGGCGGGAACGCGCCGGGATCCCAGGCCCGGCGGACGCGATCCTCGAGCGCGCCCACATGGAGCCAACCCGGCCGTCCCCTGCTCTGGCTGGCCACTCACGTCCCTGGTCATCGCTCTTGCACCGGCGCAGGGCGGACCGGCGGGGGAGCGACCCCGCCGGCACACCCGGCATGTGATCAAGAACCTTAGCCGCACGCGGCTCGCGCCGCATCTCCGGCGTCCTGGAACCCCGCCGCTCAGCGGGTGACGGAGCAGGCGTCGCGGTTGAGCGAGATCCGGGCGGGCAGCGAGGTGTCACCCGTGTGGCTGACGAGGTAACCCATGGTGACGCTCTCGCCCGGCTCGATGAGGGCGTTGTGACCGGCGTTCGCCGCGGTCACCATGTCGCCTCCCTGGGTGAGGTCGGTGTTCCAGTCGGAGACGATCGTCTGGCCCTGCGGGAGCGGGAAGCGCAGTGTCCAGCCGTCGATCGGCGTGTCGCCGGTGTTGGTGATCGTGAGGTCCACGGACATGCCGGTGCCCCACGCCCGCTTGGTGTACTCGACGTGGCAGGTCGGCTTCGCGCGCTCGAACGAGACGCGGTGCAGGCCGCCGGGCAGGTCGTTGACCACGTACAGCTCGCCCTCCGGCGTCGCGCCGAACGCGGTCACCTGCGTGGGCGTCTGGCCGATCTCGGCCTGGTCGTAGCCGCCCGAGCCGTCCTCGCGCAGCGCCCACACCGTGGACGAGCAGTAGTCGGTGGCGATATAGGTGCCGCCCACCAGGTCGGCGTACTGCCGGCCGCGGTACACCTGGCCGCCGATGACCGCGCAGCCGCCGGTGTACGGCGAGTACGTGAAGATCGGCTTGGTGTACGTGACGTCGTCGCGGCACTGCGTCTCGTCGAACACCTCCAGGCCCTCGTAGCAGGACCAGCCCAGGTTCGCCCCGGCCTGCGCGCCCGGCTTGATGTGGTTGATCTCCTCCCAGCGGCCCTGGCCGACGTCGGCGATCCACAGCGAGCCGTCCGCCCGGTCCACCGAGAAGCGCCACGGGTTGCGGCCGCCGTACATCCAGATCTCGCCGCGCGCGCCCGGCACGCCGGTGAACGGGTTGTCCTCCGGCACGCAGTAGGGCAGGTCGCCGCAGGTCCGGCTGACGTCGATGCGCAGGATCTTGCCGAGCAGCGTGTCCAGGCGCTGGCCGCTGTCGAACGGGTCGCCCGAGCCGCCGCCGTCGCCGATGCTCATGTAGAGCATGCCGTCGGTGCCGAACGTGATGTTGCCGCCGTTGTGATTGGTGTTCTCGGCGTGCTCCTGGGCCAGGAGGGGGTCGAGGGTGGCGTCGTCCATGTCGTACCTGGCGAGGGTGACCGCGCCGTCCGGCAGCGCCGTGTAGGCCAGGTACAGCTCGTGGCTGTCGGCGAAGTCGGGGGAGAGCGCGATGCCGAGCAGCCCGCGCTCGTTGCCCGACTCGTCAACCGATGAGGTGATGTCGATGATCGGGGTGGCGTCGAGGCCGGTGTCGGGATGGTAGACGCGTACGGTGCCGCGCTTCTCGGTGATGAACAGCCGGCCGGTGCCGTCGTCCGGCGCGACCAGGGCGGTGGGACGGTATAAGCCGAAGGCGACCTGCTCGGTGACGGTGTTGATCTCCTCGAGCGGCACCGTGGCGGCGGCGGCCGAGGCCGGGCGCTCCGGGGCCGAGGAGGCGGCGGTCGCCGGCGGGGCGCCGGCGGCGGTGAGGGACAGGGCGAGCAGCGCGGATGCCGCCCAGCGTTTTCCTGACATGCGGGCTCCTGAGGCGGTGCTGTCGTGGGGAGCCGGTGGTTCCCCCGGGACCGGGCGCGTGCGGGGCCCGCGACGTCGCCGCACGGCGCGCGATCATGGCGGCAGCCTGGCGGGTCGCGCGCTCCGACGTGCCCTGACGGACCGTACAAGGTCATCGGGTGCCGTTACCAGGGTCGCGATCAAGCGGAACGGGCCCGCGCGGGCTCTGCCCGCTGACCAGCCGCGATGCGGATCGGCTCGGCGCAGGCCGATGAAACTTACATCGCGGCGGGGGAGCGGTCATGCGGCTCAGGCACGTGCGGCCGGACGGCGGGACCGCGTACGTGCGGGCAGGTCGGCCAGGACCGCGTCCGCCGCTCGCCGTCCGGACACCAGGGCGCCCTGGAGTGAACCGGTGTCGCGGTGGTCGCCGCACACGTACAGGCCGTCGCGCAGGCGTACCGGCTTGCGCAGCGGATAGGGCGGCGGCATCGCGGGCAGCGCCGCCGGGATCCGGTACGTGGCCACGTGCTCCCAGCCGTCCGTACTGCCGTAGATCTCGGCGAGCCGCCGCCGCACGGCAGGCTCGTCGGCGTCCAGGCCCAGCACGGAGGTGGACACGAGAGCGCGCCCGTCCATCGAGTACTCCGGGGCCGCGTCGGTGACGACCAGGGTGTCGGTGATGATGCCGGTGGCGTCCACGATCTGGGTCGGCTCGCCCATGGGGGAGCGGGGAGCGGCGTGGTAGAACGTCGTCACCGACCGCATCGGCGGCACCTCGATCTCGTCGAGCAGCCGCCCTGCCGCCTGCGGGTCCGCGGCCACGACCACGGCGGAGCCGCTGATCGTGGTGCCGCCCGCGAGCCGTACCCCGCTGTCCGACACCTCGACGACCTGCGCTCCGAGCGTGATCGTGCCGGGTGGCAGCCGGTCGGCGAGCCGGCGCGGGATCTCGCCCATGCCGAGTGCGGGCAGGCCGATGGTGCCGCGCGCGAACGACCGCCACAACAGGTGGAAGACCCGGCTGGACGTCTCAAGCTCGCGTTCGAGCAGCACGCCCGCGAGGAAGGGGCGCATCAGGCAGCCGATCATCTTCGGCGACATGCCCCAGGCGCGCAGCTCCTCGTCGGTACGCCGCTCGCGCGCGTCGCGCAGCACCTTGCCGGGCATGGCCAGGTCGCGGGCGGTGACGGCGGACAGCACGGCCTTGTCCTTGAGCGTGCCCACTCCCGCCATCAGCGCGCTGAACGCGTGCATGGGGTGCCGCCACGGCAGCATGACCCTGGCGCTCGCCCTGTGACCTCGCACGATCACGCCGGAGGAGAACGCCCGCAGGTCCAGCGCTTTGATGTCGAGCACGCGGCGGGCCTCGGGGTAGGAGCTGATGAACACCTGGTAGCCGCGGTCCAGGCGGAAGCCGTCCTTGACGTCCGTACGCACCCGTCCGCCGACTCCGTCGGACGCCTCCAGCACCCGTACCGGTACGCCCGCCTCGTGCAGGTGTACGGCGCAGGCGAGCCCGGCCATCCCGGCGCCGACGACGATGGCGGGCTCGGTCGTTCCCCGTTCGCTGTCCATGCGCAGGCATCTGCCCGGCGAGGACCCGTACTAACGAATCTACAATGTAAAGGCGTCGGGTTGTTTATGCACCCCCTGACCACCGGACAAGAACACTGCACCGAAGGGTAGGGGCTTCCGACCTGCACGATCCTTTCCGCTCCGGCGGACGGGCGGCTCTCAGGGGAGGGGCTCGGCACCAGGCGGTGGCCGGCCCGTGGGAGCGGCCGGTGGGAGTGGCCGGCGCGAAGCGGTGCGGCGCCGAGCCGAGCGGTGCGAGCGAGCCGACCGGTGCGAGCGAGCCGACCGGTGCGAGCGAGCCGACCGGTGCGGGCAGGTCGACCGGTGCGGCCGGAGTCAGCTGGAGCCGGCCGGAGGAGGCTGGAGCCGGCCGGAGCAGGCTGAAGGAGGCGGGAGCCGGCAGGAGGCGGCTGGAGCGAGGCGGCCGGAGCGAGGCGGTGAGCCGGGGGCCGGTGGTCAGGCGGAGTGGGCGCGCTCGTGGGCCTCTTCGAGTGAGGCGCCTTCGAGGAGGGCCGCGATGCCGCTGGTGAAGCGGGGGCAGCCGGTGATGTCGTCGTGGGAGCAGGCCAGGCCGTGGGCGATGGCGGTGCGGGCGGCCTGGGCCTGGGCGATGCGGTGGTCGAGCTCGGCGAGCTTGCGCTGGTAGAGCTCGCGCCAGCCGGTGCCGTCGGAGGTGCGGGCGGCGAGGAAGGTGGCGATCTCGCGGAGCGTGAAACCGACGCCGCGCAGCAGCAGGACGAGGCCGACCAGCTCGACGGTGGACGGCGGGTAGCGGCGCCGGCCGGAGACGCGGGTGGGGGCGGGGAGCACGCCGAGGTCTTCCCAGTAGCGCAGCGCTGAGGTGGCGACGCCGGTGCGGCGCGCCAGCTCGCCGATCGTCAGGTGCTCGGCCATTTGACTTCAAGCGTACGTGAAGTCGTTGACTGCGGCTCATGAGGATGACGAAGGGTTCTCTGCAGGATCGGGTGGTCGCGGCGCTGGTGAGTCAGGCGCATCGGCCGCGTGGGGCGTTCGGGTGGCTGGAAGGGGCGCTGTTCGCGTACCGGCCGTCCAACAGGAAGCGGAACCGGTGGGCGGTGTCGCTGCTGGAGGTGCGGCCGGCGGATCGGGTGCTGGAGGTCGGGTTCGGGCCGGGGGTGGCGATCGCGGAGTTGGCGCGGCGTGCGGTTCGGGGGCGGGTGTTCGGGGTGGATCACTCGGCGACGATGGTGCGGATGGCGGCGTGGCGGAACGCGGCGGCGGTGCGTGCGGGGCGGGTCCGTCTCGTGGCGGCGTCAGTGGAGCGGTTGCCGGATTTCGGGGGTCCGCTGGATGTGATCCTCGCGGTGAACAGCGTGGGGTTCTGGCCTGAGCCGGTGGATCGGTTGCGTGAGCTGCGTGGGTTGTTGCGGCCTGGCGGGCGGATCGCGCTGGTGAGCCAGCCGCGCTGTCCGGGCGCGAGCCGGGAGACGACCGTGCGTGCGGCGAGGGAGCTGCGGGACCTGCGGGAGCGGGCGGGATTCGCGGGGTTCCGGGTCGAGACGCTTGAGCTGGATCCGCCGGTGGCGTGCGTGCTGGCGGTCAATCCTGGCTCGTCGGTGTCGTAAGCGGGTGTTGTGGATCGCCTGTGTGATCTTGTGGTGTCGTGATCGTGCTGGTCGCGGGTGGTGAGCGACGCAGCTCAGCCGGTCGCTGAGTGGCGGCTGTACCCATGCCAGAGGGCGGCTCCCGCGCAGATGAGGCCGAGCAGGAACGGATGGACGGCGCCGCGTTCGATGAGGCCGACGAGGATGTTGGCCCCGGAGATGAGGTCGGCGAAGTAGGCCACCATCGAGACCAGGCCGATCGCGCCGGCGGTGACCAGCGTCCGCCCGAGTTTCGGGGAGAGCCCGACGCGTTGGTGCATGCTCCCGAGCGCGATGGCCAGGACGTTGCCGCCGACGAAGCCTGCCAGGGCGCCCAAGGCGTGGAAGTCGCCGGTGCCGTCGTTCATCGCCTCGCCGGATCCGGGGAACAGGCCGAGCAGGACGCCGCCGGTGGCCAGCAGCGTCGCGGGGGCAAGCGCTGCCCAGCGGTGCCGGCCGCGTAGACCGCGCAGCACGGCCGCGCCGGCCAGAATCGTGATCCCGAACAGGAAGAAGCCGGTGTTCATCACCCATGCCAGCGGTGAGTACATGTACTGCCCGAACAGTGTCGAGGGCCCGTGGACTCCGAGGTTGCTGATGAAGTGGTAGGTGTAGCTGTAGGGCGGGTCGGTCCATGCCGCGGCGGCGATGAACTCGGCGAGTAAGAAGATCGTCGGCCCCGCGATGAGCAAGGCTCCCGCGGTTCGGTGCTCCCGAGGCCGGTGCGCGTCGGGGGTGAGCACTTCAAGTTTTGTGCCGTTCGCGGGGTCGTTTCGTGCGAGGTTCGAGAACGGGTTGATGTCGCCGGCCATGGTCATGGTCCTTTCGGTGCCGGCGCTGTGCGCCGGGGTCGGGGCGGGTTCGTGCCGAGTCGACGCAGCAGGGGGATCCGAGCCATCCGATAACTTCACTCGCACACTTACTACACCGAGACTACTTTTACTGTCAATGTAGTTGTAGTTCGGCACTAGTAGGATCTGGTCATGGTTGACGGAACGGCCATGGGACGGCGGGAACGCAAGAAGGCGGCGACGCGGGCGGCGATCCTGGACGCGGCAACGGCGCTGTTTCTCGAGCGCGGCTTCGACGGGGTCAGCGTTCGCGAGATCGCCGACAAGGCGGACGTCTCACCCAAGACGGTCTTCACGCATTTCCCGCAGAAGGAGGCGCTTGTCTTCAGCGACGAGGACGAACGGCATGAGCGCCTCGTGGCCGCGGTCAGCGGCCGGCCGCCGGGGACGACGATCTCCGACGCGCTGAAGGCGCACTACCTCTCCGAGATCGCCGCGATGAGGTCCGGGCCCCAACGCCAGATCCTCACCCTCATGGAAGAGACACCGGCCCTGATCGATTACGCGGAGAAGATGTGGTTCCGCCATGAGGGCGCCCTCGCTGCCGCGATCGCCAAGGAGCTCGGGCTCGCGGAGCCGAACGACGAGATCCGGTTCTATGTCCGTTTCGCCCTGCAGATCCAGCTCAGCGCCATCAACGCGGCAGATCCGGAAGCAACCATCGATGCGGGGTTCCGGCTTCTCGATGAAGGCTGGGCACGCTACCACGAGGCCAGAGGCCAGAGCGCATCCGGGTGAAGGTTCGCGAGCGGTGGCCTCGCCGAGGCGGACGGAGGCCACCGGTCACGGGGGCTTTGCCGGGGCCCGCAACACTGAGTGCATCCGTTGCCGACCAGACCCCTGATCGCGTCCACGACGTCGCGTCGGTCGTGCGTCCCGGGCCGGCTCGGCACCCGATGGACCTGCTCATCTTCGGGCCGGGTGGCCGCGTGCGGAGCGGCCGTCGCAGACAACCGGCGGCTGGTGCGGGCCGGCTCGGTGCGCAGCCGCCAGCGTTCGCCGGCGATCCGGTCATCAGGCGAGGTCGGGTGCGCTCAACCCGCTCCAGCGGAAGGCCCGCCCCGTGCGAGCGTCAGGTGTGGAGGAGGCGCCAGGCGTTGAGTGCGAGGCGGGCGCGGGTGAGTCCGGCGGGCTGGGTGAGGTCGACGCCGAGGGTCTTGCCGAGCTGGTCGATGCGGCGGGCGACGCTGCTGTGGTGGAGGTGGAGGAGGTCGGCGGCGCGGCGGAGTGAGCCGGTGGTGCAGTAGGCGTCGAGGGTTTCGAGGTCGTCGGGGGTTTCGGCGAGTGCGGCGATGGCGGTGACGTCGGCGTTGTCGCGGATGGCGTCTTCCGGTACGTCGGCGAGGAGTGCGACGACGCCGAGGTCGTCGTAGCGGACGATGGGCTGGCGTGGGGTGGTGAAGCGGAGTGCGGTGCGGGCTTCGCGCCAGGCGCGGCCGGGGCCGGGGGCGGTGCTGAGTCCGGCGCGTACGCCCGGCGGGAAGCGGGCGGGGTCGAGGGTGGTGGCGAGGATGGCGCCGACGCCGGCCAGGGGTGCGGCTTTGACCGGGCGTGCGGGGCAGATGGAGGTGCCGACCTGGTCGAGGGGGAGTGGTGAGTGTACGGCGGCGACATGGAGGCGCAGGTCGGGGGGAAAGCCGAGCAGGCGCAGGGCGCGGGCTCTGGCGGCTTCGTCGCTGTCGGCGCTGATGGCGAGTTCGACGAGGGCGGGGTCGGCCATGGTGGTGCGGGCGGGGCCGTAACGTTCGACGACGGCCGCGGCGGCGATGGCGAGGCGGTCGAGGAGGAGGTCGTCGAGGGCGCGTGGGGTGTCGGGGCGTTCGAGCCAGACGGTGCCGATCTCTTCGTCGTCGAGAAGGATGGGGCTGCTGGTGGACGGCGGGTGGAGCGTGCCGTTCGCGGGGTGGCCGTCGGGGGCGTAGCGGATGGGCTGGCCGGTGCCGTGGAGCCGGATGCCGGCGACGCATTCAGCGAGGCTGGCCGAGGCGCGGGCGAGGGCGGGCAGGTCGACACGGCGGCGCATCAGCGTGTCGTAGAACATGACGACGCGGATGGCGCCGCCTGCTTGGGAATCGAGTTGCGACAGTCGTACGGCGAGTGCCTCCACGCTTGACAGCGTATGCGCGCCGATCGGTGCGTGTGGCGGGATGGATGTGCGACGGTTGGCGGATGATCGGGTGGGGCCGGGTGGCGAGGATGGGGGCATGGATCCCGAACTCGAACCATTTCTCGCGTTGTTCCCCCGTGCGGATCTGAGTGATCCGATCGCGCAGCGGGAGAACTTCGCCAAGCTGGCCACCTCGGTGCCCGCGCCGGATCTGGCGGGCGTGGAGGTGGAGGATCGTACGGTGCCGGCGGATCCGGACGTGCCGGTGCGTGTCTACCGTCCGCGTGATGCGCAGGGCGCGATCGTGTGGCTGCACGGCGGCGGATTCGTCATGGGTGATCTGGAGACGGAGCACCCGTGGGCGGGCCGGCTGGTGCAGGCGTCGGGCGCGGTGGTGATCTCGGTGGGGTACCGGCTGGCGCCGGAGCATCGGTATCCGGCGGCGCTTGAGGATGTGTGGGCGGTGCTGCGGTGGGCTCACGAGCAGGCGTCGGAGCTGGGGTTCGATCCGCAGCGGCTGGCGGTGGGCGGTCACAGCGCGGGTGCGGGTCTGGCGGCGGCGGTGTCGCTGCGGGCGCGTGACGAGCAGGGGCCGCCGATCCGGTTCCAGCTGCTGAACCAGCCGGGGCTGGACGATCGGCAGCAGACGTGGTCGGCGGTGAACTTCACCGACACGCCGTGGATGACCCGGGACAAGGTGACGCAGATCTGGGGTCACTACCTGGGCGGGCGGCCGGCCACTCCGTATGCGGCGCCGAGCCGTGCCGATGACCTGTCGGGTCTGCCGGCTGCGTACATCGCGACGGCGGAGTTCGACCCGAACAGGGACGAGGCGATCGAGTACGGTCTGCGGATGCTGCAGGCGGGGGTGCCGGTGGAGCTGCATCAGTGGGCGGGGACGTTCCACGGTTCGCAGGCGCTGTTGTCGGCGGAGGTGTCGCAGCGGCAGATCGCCGAGATCGGCGCGGTGCTGCGGCGGGCGCTGGCTCCCTGACGGAGGGCTGGGCGGGCGCGCCCTCGAAGGGCCGGTCCGGGGCTTGCGGTGGCACGCCTTGGAGTCCTTGTCGTGGGTTGCCGGGGGCGCGTCCGCGCGGGTCCTCAGGAAGGAGCCGGTCCGTTGCGGGCCGGCTCCTTCGTTTTCCGGCCGCGGAAGGCGCGGCGGTAGGCGCCGGGTGTGGTGCCGAGTGCGGTGCGGAAGCGGCGGCGGAGGTTGGTGGCGGAGGACAGGCCGGTGCGGCGGGCGATGGCGTCGAGCGGCAGGTCGGTGGTCTCCAGGAGGTCTTGGGCGGCGGCGATGCGCTGGGCGAGGAGCCATTGTCCTGGGGTGGTGCCGAGCTGGTCGAGGAAGCGGCGGGTGAGGGTGCGTGAGGAGACGCCGGCGTGGGCGGCCATGGTCTCGACGGTGACGGATTCGGCGAGGCGGTCGGCGGTCCAGTCGAGGAGCGGGGCGAGGGTGCCGTCGATCTGGGCGGGGCGGGGTGGTGCGGTGTATTGGAGCTGGCCGCCTTCGCGGTGGGGCGGCATGACCATGGCGCGGGCGATGTGGGCGGCGTAGCGTGCGCCCTGGTCGCGGCGTACGAGGTGGATGCACAGGTCGATGCCGGCTCCTGCGCCTGCGCTGGTGGCGAGGTCGCCGTGGTCGACGTAGAGGACGTCGGGGTCGACGCGGACTTTGGGGAAGCGGGTGGCGAGTTCGCCGGTGAGTGCCCAGTGGGTGGTGGCTTCGCGGCCGTCGAGGAGGCCGGCGTGGGCGAGGGCGAAGGCGCCGGAGCAGATGCTGACGAGGCGGGCGCCGCGTTCGTGGGCGCGGCGGAGGGCGTCGGTGACGGCGGGGGAGGGCGGGTCGGCGGGTGGCAGCCAGCCGGGGATGATCACCGTGTCGGCGTGATCGAGTGCGTCGAGTCCGTCGGTGACGAGGATGTCGTAGCCGGCGCGGGTGGGGATGGGGCCGGGGTGTTCGGTGCAGACGCCGAAGGTGTAGGCGGGTGGGAGTTCGGGGCGGTGGATGCCGAAGATGTGGGCGGCGCAGGCGAGTTCGAAGGTGGACTGTCCGGGGCGGACGAGTGCGGTGACGCGCTGCATGTCGGAAAAGTAGCGCATGATGTCTTTTCTGACACTCGGCCGGGGTGGGTGCGGGCTGTCAGGGTGGTGTGCATGACGACGCAGCAGAACATGTCAGGGTACGTGTGGTCTTCCGTTGCGGACGCCCCGGTGCGTGAGGTGTTTCCCGGTATCCGGTTGCGCCCGTTGTGGCGGGGTGAGGGCGGGGCCGGTGCGTACGTGCTGGAGATGGATCCCGGATCCTGCTGGGAGGGGATCGACGTGCACGATCCTGGGCCGGAGGAGGTCTTTGTGGTCTCCGGGGTGTTCAACGACGGCGAGCGCGACTATCCGGCGGGGACGTTCATCCATGCGCCGGCGGGGTCGTCGCATGTGCCGCAGTCGGCGACGGGGTGCACGTTGTTCCTGTTCTATCCGGAGGGCTGAGCCGTCTTGGGGCCGGCGCTGGTCGATGCCTGCGCGTACGGGCCACGCCGCGTTCTCGCCCGAGCTGATCGTCCGCGCGAGCGGCACGTCGGTGTTCACCGAGAGCGGCCGCGAGCTGCTCGACTTCATCTCCGGGCGGATGAGCGCGATCCTCGGCCACTGCCACCCCGAGATCGTCGCCACCGTGGGCGAGCAGATCGTCCTGCTGGACCACCTGCACAGCGGGATGCTCAGCCCACCGGTGGTGGAGCCGGCGGGCCAAGCTCGTCACCGGCCGCCACGAGATCGTGTCGTTCGGGCGTTCCTGGCACGGCATGACGCAGGCCGCCGCGAACGCCACCTGCAGCGCCGGCCGCAAGGGCTACGGGCCCGCCGCGCCGGGCAACCTCGCGCTGCCGGTGCCCGACCGGTTCATTCCGGCGATCACCGACGCCTCGGGCGAGCTGGACTGGCGCCGCCAGTGGTGACCGGCGCCGAGATCGAGCGGCGCGCCCACGAGCGGGGGTTCCTCTTCCCCACCACGCACGTCAGCGACCCGCTGGCGGCCGCCGTCGGCACCACCGTGCTGCGGGTGGTGGAGCGCGACCGGCTGGAGGAGCGGGCCCGGCGGCTGGGCCGGCCGCTGCGCGGCCATCCTGGACGAGGCGCTCACCGGAGCCGCGCGTACGCTGTGAGCCGGGCGTAACCGGCGACCGTGCACAGTGCACAGTCGCGGCCTTCCGGCTGTGGAGTGTCCACACTGACACGGTGGCCGCCGCTTTCTACCGTAAGCGTCCAACCACTGGTTTCGCTCGGTAAGGGAGGTCGGCATGGCCTCGGCCGTCGGTGTCGACGATTACGCGCTGTCCAGGGTGCCCAGCGGCGCCCGCTACTCCTGGTGGTCGGTGGCCGTGCAGCGGTTCGGCCAGATCTCGGCGCTCAGCCAGTTCCTGCTGGGCGCCACGCTCGGGTTCGGGATGGGGTTCTGGCAGGCGTTCCTTGCGCTGACGCTGGGCGCGGTCATCCTCGAGGTGGTCGCGGTGTTCGTGGGCGTGATCGGCGTGCGCGAGGGGTTGTCGACGTCGATGCTGGCCCGCTGGACGGGGTTCGGCAGGGCCGGGTCAGCGGTGATCGGCCTGGCGATCGGGATCAGCCTCATCGGCTGGTTCGGCATCCAGTCGGCGGTCTCGGCGCAGGGCCTGGCGAGCCTGGTGGGCGTGCTGCCCGAGTGGGGGTGGTCGCTGGTGTTCGGGCTGGTGGTGACCGCGATCGTGCTGTGGGGGTTCGGGTCGATGGCCTGGACCGCGTACGTGACGGTGCCGGCGTTCCTCATCCTGGTCGGCTGGTCGATCATCAGCGAGCTGTCGCGGCACGACGTGGGCGCGCTGGTGGCCTCGGCGCCGCCGGGGCCGCAGCTGAGCCTGCTGGAGGGCACCACGCTGGTGGCGGGCGGTTTCATCGTCGGGGCGATCGTCACCCCGGACATGACCCGGTTCAACCGGGGCGTGGCCGACGTGGTCAAGCAGACGCTGGTGGGCGTCACGCTCGGCGAGTACGTGATCGGCATGGCGGGTGTGCTGCTGGCGCACGCGGTGGGCAGCAGCGAGATCACCACCATCGTCACCTCGTCGGTGGGCTGGGTCGGCATCCTGGTCATCGTCGCCGGCACCATCAAGATCAACGATTGGAACCTGTACTCCTCCGGGCTTGGCCTAGTGAACTTCGTCGGCACCGTGCTGGGCAAGAAGGTGCACCGGGGCGCGGCGACCGCCGTCATCGGCCTGCTGGGCAGCGTGCTGGCCGCGGCCGGCATCCTCGACCGGTTCGTGGACTTCCTGACGCTGCTCGGCGTGGTCTTCCCGCCGATCGCGGGGATCATGGTGGCCGAGTACTTCGTGGTGCGGCGCTGGCGGGGCGATCTGGAGGAGGCCAAGGCGCGCGGCACGGTGCCCGAGCAGGCGCCCGACTGGGTGCCGGCGACGCTGGCGATCTGGCTGGTCTCGGCGCTGGTGGGGCGGTTCGTGGAGGTCGGGCTCGGCAGCATCAACTCGCTGGTGCTCGCGTTCGTGCTGTACGTCGTGGCCGGGAAGCTGGGCTGGGTGCGGGGAGTGGGGGCGCACCGCACGGCCGACGCGGTGCCCCAGCCGGCGAACGCCTGACAGGCGGGCGGCCCGGAATCAAGCCCCCGAGATCAAGCCCGTAATCAAGCCCGTAATCAAGCAAAGACACCTGATAGGGGAGTGGGGGAACTCGTGCGCATCGGCATCGACGTGGGCGGTACCAACACCGACGCCGTCCTGCTGGACGGCAGGCAGGTGCTGGCCGCCGTCAAGACCGGCACCACCGCCGACGTCACCTCCGGCATCGTCAGCGCCCTGCGGGGGCTGCAGGAGCAGCGGGCGTTCGACCCGGCGGACGTGCAAGCCGTGATGATCGGCACCACGCACTTCATCAACGCGCTGGTCGAGGCCCGCCGCCTGGCGCCCACCGCGGCGCTGCGGCTCAGCCTGCCGGCGGGGGCGTCGCTGCCGCCGATGGTGGACTGGCCGCAGCGGCTCATCGACGCCGTCTCCGGGCGTAGTTACCTGGTGCACGGCGGGCACGAGTTCGACGGCCGGCACATCGCCGAGCTGGACGAGGCCGAGGTGCGCAAGGCCGCCGACGACATGGGCCAGGCCGGGGTGCGCAGCGTCGCGATCACGTCGGTGTTCTCGCCGGTCAACGCCGAGTTCGAGGCGCGCGCGGCGGAGATCATCGCTGAGCGGCTGCCGGGCGTGGCGATCTCGCTGTCGCACGAGATCGGCCGGGTGGGGCTGCTGGAGCGGGAGAACGCCACCATCATCAACGCCGCGCTGCGCGAGCTGGCCGCGCACATCGTGGACGGCCTGGCCGCCTCGATCACCGGCGAGGGCATCACCGCGCCGCTCTACCTCAGCCAGAACGACGGCACGCTCATGGACGTCGATTTCGCCCGCCGCTATCCGGTGGCGACGTTCGCCTCGGGGCCGACGAACTCGATGCGCGGCGCGGCCGTGCTGTCGGGGCTCGACACCTGCGCGGTGGTCGACGTGGGTGGCACCACCAGCGATGTGGGGGTGCTGCGGCACGGCTTCCCGCGTGAGGCCACCACCGACGTGACCGTGGCGGGTATCAGGACGAACTTCCGCATGCCGGACGTGCTGTCGATCGGCATCGGCGGCGGCAGCCTGGTCCGCCACGACGGGCCGGTCACGGTCGGCCCCGACAGCGTCGGCTACGAGCTGACCTCGCGGGCGCTGGTGTTCGGCGGTGACACGCTGACCGCCACCGACATCGCGGTGGCCGCGGGCCGCGCCGAGATCGGCGATGTGGCCCGGGTGGCCCATCTGGACAGGGAGCTGGCCGAGGCCGCGCTGCGGCGCATCGCCTCGGATGTGGCCGACGCGGTGGAGCGCATGCGCACCTCCGCCGAGCCGCTGCCGGTGGTCGCGGTCGGCGGCGGCTCGATGCTGCTGCCCGATGAGCTGGCCGGCTCCGGCGAGGTGCACCGGCCGGAGCACTACGCGGTCGCCAACGCCATCGGCGCGGCCATCGCGCAGATCGGCGGCGAGGTGGACCGCGTCTACGCCGTGGAGCCCGGCCGCCGCGACGCGGTGGTGGACGCCGCCAAGCAGGAGGCGGTGGACCGGGCGGTCGCGGCCGGGGCCTCGCCGTCCAGCGTGCGGATCGTGGACTTCGACGAGGTGCCGATCCCGTACCTGCCGGGCAACGCCACCCGCATCAGAGCCAAGGCCGTCGGCGAGCTGCAGCTGACCGACGCGAAGGGACGGTGAGGCGGCGATGACGCGCACGATCACCACCGCCGACCTCGACGACCTCGCCGCCGGCGCCGCCGTGCTCGGCACCGGGGGCGGCGGCGACCCGCACATCGGCCGGCTGCTGGCCTCCGCGGCCGTGGTCGCGCACGGCCCGGTCGAGCTGTGCCCCCTGGAGGAGCTGCCGGACGACGCGGCGGTGCTGCACGTGGCGATGATGGGCGCCCCGACCGTGATGGTGGAGAAGCTGCCCTCGGCCGAGCAGGTATCCATGGCCGTCGAGGCGCTGTCGGGCTACCTCGGCCAAAGGGTGACCCACATCGCCTGCGCCGAGGCCGGCGGCGTCAACTCGCTCATTCCCGTGGTGGCCGCCGCGCAGCTCGGCCTGCCGCTGGTGGACGCCGACGGCATGGGCCGCGCCTTCCCCGAGCTGCAGATGGTGCTGCCCACCCTGTACGGCGCCCGCGCCACCCCCATGTCGATCGCCGACGAGAAGGGCAACAAGGTCGTTTTGGACGCGGTGGACAACCACTGGGCCGAGCGCCTGGCCCGGTCGGCCACCGTCGACATGGGCTGCTCGACGATGATCGCCCTGTACGCGATGACCGGCGCGCAGGCGCGCGAGTCGCTGGTGCCGGGCACGCTGAGCCTGTGCGCCGAGCTGGGCGCGCTGGCGCGCAAGGCCCGCGCCGAGCACGCCGACCCGGTCGAGGCGGTCACGCGGCGGCTGGGCGGAAGGCGGCTGTTCACCGGCAAGGTGACCGACGTCGAGCGGCGCACCACCACCGGGTTCGCGCGCGGCACCGCCCGGCTGGCGGGCATGGACGGCGACGCGGGCCGCGAACTGGTGCTGCGCTTCCAGAACGAGTATCTGGTGGCCGAGCTGGACGGCGAGGTGCGCGGCACCGTACCGGACCTGATCTGCACGCTCGACCGGGAGAGCGGCGAGGCGATCACCACCGAGGCGCTGCGCTTCGGCCAGCGGGTCAGCGTGATCCTCGCGCCGTGCGATCCGCGCTGGCACAGCGCGGAAGGGCTGGCTTTGGCCGGGCCGCGCTACTTCGGCTACGACGTCGACCCGGTGGGGGTGGGCCGATGAGCCGGCTGCTGACCGAGGACGACCTGCCCGACCTGGCGCGCGGCGCGGCGGTGCTGGGCACGGGCGGCGGCGGGGATCCGTACGTGGGGCGCTTGCTGGTGCGGCAGGCGATCCGCGAGCACGGCCCCATCACCGTGCTGGATCCCGGCGAGCTGGACGACGACACGCTCGTCATCCCCACCGCGCAGATGGGCGCGCCGACCGTCGTGCACGAGAAGCTGCCGCGCGGCACCGAGCCGGTCGCCGCGCTGCGCGCCCTGGAACGCCATCTCGGCCGCACGGCCGGCGCCACCATGCCGATCGAGTGCGGCGGTATCAACTCGATGATCCCGCTGGTGGTGGCGGCGGTGACCGGGCTGCCCGTGGTGGACGCCGACGGCATGGGCCGGGCCTTCCCCGAGCTGCAGATGGAGACCTTCGGCGTGTACGGCGTGCCGGGCTCGCCGATGGCGGTGGCGGGGGAGCGGGGCGAGACCACGATCATCGACACCGGTTCCGACAACCGGCGCATGGAGTGGCTGGCGCGCGGGGTGACCGTCAGGTTGGGCGGCGTGGCGCACATCGCCGAGTACGCGATGACCGGGGCCGAGGTCAAGCGGACCGCGGTGCCGCGCACGCTCTCGCTGGCCCTGTCCATCGGCCGCGCGATCAGGCGGGCGCGTGAGGTGGGCGCGGACCCGGTGGCCGCGCTGGCCGAGGCGCTGCGCGGCACCCTGTACGGGCATCTGCGGGTGCTGTTCCGCGGCAAGGTGTCGGACGTGGAGCGGCGCACCGAGGCGGGCTTCGCGCGCGGCCGGGCGAAGGCGGTGTCGTTCGACGGGCGGCATGAGCTGGAGCTGACGTTCCAGAACGAGCACCTGGTGGCGGTGGTGGACGGCGAGGTCCGGTGCGTGGTGCCGGACCTGGTGTGCGTGCTGGAGTCGGAGCTGGCCGAGCCGATCACCACGGAGAACCTGCGCTACGGGCAGCGCGTGACGGTCGTCGGCATCTCCACGCCGGAGCTGATGCGCACGCCGGAGGCGCTGGCGGTGTTCGGGCCGGCCGCGTTCGGGCTGCCGCACCCGTTCACCCCGGTGGAGGAGCGCAACCCGGCGCCGGCCGCCGTCGGCTGATCGCGGCCGGCACGGCGGGCTCCGCGGCGGCCGTGGCCGCCTGGGCGGTGGCGCGGCGGGCGGGGCCGGTGCGGCAAGCTGGGAAGATGCGCATCGAGCTGCCGGACGTGCCGGCGCTGGAGCGGGGCGTGGCCGTGCTCGGCTCCGGCGGCGGCGGGGACACCCGCATCGCCGGGCTGCTGCTGCGCCGGCGCCTGGCCGCGGGTGCGAACGTCGTCGTGCACGCCCTCGATGAGGTGCCGCCGCAGGCGTACGTCGTGCCGGTGGGCGTCGTCGGCGCGACGCCGGTGTTCAATGAGAAGCTGCCGGGCGGGCAGGAGTTCGCCGCCGCCGTGGCCGCCATCGAACGCTGGACCGGCACCCGCGCGGCCGCCGTCGCCTCCTTGGAGATCGGCGGGCTGAACGGCCTGCTGCCGCTGGCCTGGGACCTGGGCCTGCCGGTGGTGGACGCCGACCTGACCGGGCGCGGCGTGCCCAGGCTCGACCAGCTCTCGCTGAACGCCTGCGGCCGGCCGGTCACCCCGGCCGCGCTGGCCGAGCCGGGCGGGCAGGTGCTGGTACAGGCCACCGGCTTCCCCGCCGATCTGGAGCGCACGGTGCGGGCGTTCCTGCCGAGCGCGGGCGGCTGGGCGGCGCTGGCACTGGCCCCGCTGCCGGTGCACGAACTGGCCTGCTGCAGCGTCGCGGGGTCGGTGTCGGCGGCGCTGCGGCTGGGCCGCCGGATGCTGGAGCTCGGCGAGTCGCCCGGCCCCGGCCCGCTGGCGGAGGCGACCGGCGGGCGGGTGCTCGCGCTCGGGCGGGTGATCGAGGTGGCCCGCAGGCCAGGGCCTCGCCGGCACGGCAGGGCGGGGTTCTCGCGCGGCGGCGTCACGGTGGCCGACCACGCCACGGGCGCGCTGCTGCGGCTGGAGATGGAGAACGAGTACCTGCTCGCGCTGCGCGACGGCCGCCTGGTCGCCTCGACACCCGATGTGCTGGCGGTGCTCGACCGGCGCACGGTGACGCCGATCTCCGGCGACGCGGTGCGGGCGGGCATGGAGGTGATCGTGCTGCAGGTGCCGATCGCGGCGTTCTGGACGGATCCGGGGCGGATCGAGCTGGTCGCGCCGCGGGCGTACGGGATCGACTGCGACCCCGTGCTGCTGGGAGGCGGGCGATGACCACCGTGCGCAGGCTGCTGGCGCTGCCGGAGTGGAGCGGCGCGGTGCGCGTGCTCGCCGGGGCGGCCGGGCTGGACGAGCCGGTGTCGGCCGTGCGGCCGCTCTCCGACCCCGCCGCCTACCCGCCCGGCTCCGGCGGGGCTGGGGAGGTGGTCATGGTGACCGGGCCGGTCGAGGCGGGGGACTGGCGGCTGGACGCGCTGCTGCGCCGCGTGGTGGACGCCGGCGGCGCGGCGGTGCTGCTGGCCGCGCGGGAGGTGGCGTACGGGACGCTGCGGCTGGCCGACCGGCTCAGGCTGCCGCTGCTGGGTGCGTCGGCCGACGTGCTGGATCTGCTGGTGGCGGCGCGGCTCTTCCTGGCCGAGCCGGAGACCGACCGGGCCAGGCTGGTGCTGGCCGCCCACCGGGCCTTCGACGAGCGCACGCTCGCGCCCGAGGACGTCGTCGCCCGCCTGGGGGAGCTGCTGGAGGCGCCCGCGGCGCTGCTGGACGAGCGCGGGCAGCCGCTGGCGGGGGAGGTGCGCGAGCCCGGCGCGGTGCGGGTGCGGGAGGTGGTGCGGCAGCGCGTTCCGCTGGACGACGGGGTGCTGCTGGCGCATCCGGCGCTGCTGCCGGGAGCGCCGGGGCCGTCGTTCTGGCTGGTGGTGGAGCTGCGGGGGACGGCGGCGGGGCGGGCCGACGCGGTGCCGGTGGCGTTGTCGGTGGCGGCCACGGCGGTGCAGCGCTGGCTGCTCAGCCACCGGCTTGAGCTGGAACGGGACGCGCGCTCGCGTACGGCGCTGCTCGGCGACCTGCTCAGGCTGGACGGCGAGCCGTCGGCGCAGCTGCGCAGGCGGGCCGCCGATGCGGGCTGGCAGCTGACCGGCTGGCACGTGGGCCTGCGCATCGGCGCGCCGCCCGCGCTCGACACCGTCGCCTGGACGGCGCAGGTCGTGCGGGTGCTGCGCAGCGAGGGCGTGGACGCGGTGGTCGTGGAGCACGGCGACGGCTGGACGGGGTGGACGACGTTCGCGCAGGAGCCCACCGCCGCCCGGGTGCGGGCGCTGGCCGACACCCTGCGTACGGCGAACCGGGCGCTGCACGGCTCGGTCGGCGCGCACATGGGGGTGGGCCGCCCGCATCCGGGCACCAGCGGCCTGATCAGCACGGTGGCCGAGGCCGCCGACGCCGCCCGGCTGGCCGCCACCCGGCCGGAGGCGGGCTTCTTTCTGCAGGTGGACCAGCTCGGGATGGCGCAGCTGCTGCTGGAGTGGGCGCGTACCGACACCTTCGAACCCGCCGCCCGCGCGCTGCTCGCGCCCTTGCAGGACCAGCCGGGCGACCTCATCCGCACGCTGTCGGCCTACCTGGACGCCGAGTCGTCGATCGCGGAGACGGCGGCGGTGCTGGGGGTGCATCGCAACACGGTGGCCGCGCGCATCCAGCGGGTGGAGCGGCTGCTGGGCGTCGACCTGCGCCACCGTGACGAGCGCCTGGCGTTGCACCTGGCCTGCCGCACGGTCAGCCGGCCGCAGGAGGGCTTCCAGGGGTCGTGAGCCCGGCCTGTCAGGCGTCGCCGAACATGCACCGGGCGTCGCTCTCCGGGGCGTCGAAGGCGTGCAGCGCCCGGGTGAGCGAGCCTTCCTCGAAGCCGAAGTGGGCCTTCATCGTGGCCTTGACCTCGTTGATCTGCTGGAAGAGCCGCCGCGGTGAGGTGCGCGGACCGTCGAGCGCGTGCTGGAAGCCGGGCCAGCAGGCGCGCGAGGACCTCGTGCTCGCGGCGCAGGCGGGCGATCGCGGGCGCCAGCTCGGGTGCCTGCCGGAGCAGGGCGGGGAAGAAGTGGTCGTCCTCGCTGCGGTGGTGGCTGCCCAGCGCGGAGCAGAACGTGTAGCAGAAGATCCGCAGCTCGGGCTTGAGCGCCTGGGCGCGCTCACCGCGGCGGATGGCCTTACGGGCGTCCTTCAGGGCCTTCTCCAGGCGGTGGTGGACGTCTTGGAGCTCGCGATGCCAGGCGAAGAGGCGCGTGCGCAGCATGGTCCGGCCCTTTCAGGACGGTCGGGTGGGGGAGTGGCTCACGTGTGGTCCTTTCGCTGGGTCATCGCCGGTGGCGCGCGGCTTCGGTAGCTGCTCCAGCAGGCTCTCGTGCCAGGCGATCCGCCTTCAGCCGCGCCGTGGTGTGGTCGAACGTCATCGGCTCCAGCCCGCGCAGGTACGGCTCGGCCTGCGTGCGCTGGTGCCGCCAGGCCGTCAGCCGGGCCTTGAGCGCGTCCAGCCGGTCGCCGATCACGGCGCGGAGGTCCTCGTCGGCGAGGTCGTCGGCGTAGTGGAGGGCGAGGTCCACCGGGTCGGGCCGCAGCCGGACCTCGCGCAGCGTCCGGTCGCGCAGCGCGATGAACTCCGGACTGGTCAAACGCGAGCAGTTGCCACTTATTGATCTACAACGTAAAGGCGCCGGGTTCTGAGGCTCTACTCTTCGCCCTTTTTCGAAGCGGGCTTCGCCCGCACGCCCCGACGGACAACCGAGGCCGGGCGGGCCTATCGGCGGGTGATGGCCTGTTCGAGCAGGTGGTGGAGGGTGCGTTGCTGCTCGGGGGTGAGGGCGGCCAGAGGTGAGTCCTCGACGAGGAGCTGGAGGAGGCGCTCGCGCAGGGCGTTGCCTTCGGGGGTCAGGACGAGGTGTTTGGCGCGGCGGTCGGTGGGGTGGGGGCGGCGTTCGATGAGGCCCTGCTTTTCCAGCTTGTCGACGATGAAGGTGGCGTTGGAGGGCTCGCAGCTCATGCGTTCCGCCAGCTCTCGCATGGTCATGGGGCCGGTCATCTCCCGGAGGGCGGTGGCCTGGGCGGCGGTGAGGCCCAGGGTGGTGGCGCGCCGGCGTACGTGGTCGGCGATCTGCTGGGCCAGGCCGTTGACCAGGCCGCAGAGCTCGCGTTCGGCGGTGGCTTGCGGTTCTGGGGAGATGGTCATGGCGTTCATGCTAGCAACGTGCTTCAAGACAGCATTTTTCTAGCTTCACTGTTTCAAGTCAGGATATTTCAAGCTTGACTGATTCACGCTGGATGCTTACGGTGGCGCTGGTCGCCGCGTTGGGGCGCGGTGCGTGGATCTGCGGCCTTGTCGAGGAAGGGTGTGTGGCATGGCGATCGGTGCGGTTGGTCTGGGTGAGCGGTTGCGGCGGCCGGGTGAGGCCCGGTCGTTGTGGCTGGGTGAGACGCGGGTGTCGTTCGTTCCTGATGGGGTGATTCAGGGGGTGCCGCGTGCGTGGCTGCCGGACTCGACGGAGGAGTTCTGGGCCGCTCATCCCGAGTATGTGGACGGTTCGGGGTATCTGGTGGCGAGCATCGGCGGTCTGCTGGTGGAGAGCGGTGGCCGGGCGTTGCTGATCGATGCGGGGTGGGGGCCGGTGTCGTTGCCGGCCGTGCCGGGGCGGCCGAATGGTGCCGTGCGTGGTGGTGCGTTGCTGGACGGTTTGCGGGCGCTGGGGCGTGGGCCGGAGGAGATCGAGGCGGTGGCGTTCACGCACCTGCATGTTGATCATTTCGGCTGGGCCTGGGGTCAGGGTGGTGTGGGGCCGGTGTTCGCGCGGGCGGAGTATCTGGTGGCGGAGCCGGAGTGGGCGGGGTCTGATCTGTCCGCGCAGGGGGTGCTTGAGGGGGTGCGGGTGCGGACGGTGGCCGATGGGGAGGAGGTTTTCCCGGGTGTGCGGGTGCGGGTCACCGGTGGTCACACGGCCGGGCATGCGGAGTATGTCATCAGCGGTGGTGGGAGGCGGCTGATCGCGTTCGGGGATGCCATGCATTCGCCGGTGCAGGCCGATCATCCTGAGTGGTCTTGCGTGTACGACCATGATCGGGTGCGGTCGGCTGAGCATCGTCGCCGGCTGATCGCCGAGCTTGAGCGGCCGGACACGATCGGCTTCGGGGTGCATTTCGCCGATGTGGTCTTCGGTCGGGTCGTCCGGGACGGTGCGGGTTCTGTGTGGCGGCCGTTGGACGCGTGATCGGGTGAGGGGGTCCGGTGATCGCAGCGTGATCGTCGGGTTTCTCGTCGGTGGCGTGGGCGCGGTGTACGGGAGGCTAAGGCGCGGTTGGCCGGCCGTCAGGGGCGGGTGGCGAGGCGGCGGGCGGCGTGGACGACGGCGGCGCGGCGGCGGGCGGCTTCGTCTGTGTCGCCGTCGTGGTGGCCGGTGAGCATGCGGGCGATCTGGGGTGCGGCCGACCAGTAGCTGGACAGGGAGATGATGAGGAACATCAGGTGGGCGGGGTCGAGGGTGTCGTCGATATGGCCGGCCTGCTGGGCGGCGGCGATGGTGGCGGCTTTGGCCTTGTAGAGGTCGGTGCGGGTGAGTTCGTCGGGGACGGCGTCCTTGCCGGTGAGTCCTTCCCAGAGGACGAGGCGGGCGAGGTCGGGGTGGGTGCGCTGGTAGTCGAAGGCGCGGCCGGCGAAGTCGCCGATGTCGTCGGGGCCGGTGATGTGGAGGGGGACGGCGGCGGCGAGGGCGTCGACTTCGGTGCGGATGACGGTGGAGAAGAGGGCGGTTTTGTCGCCGTAGTAGTTGTAGACGCGTTCGCGGTTGACTTTGGCGCGTTTGGCGATGCGGTCGATGGTGGTGCCGTCGGGGCCGTGGGCGGCGAATTCGGTGAGTGCCGCTTGGTAGATGCGCTTTTTGGTGCCTTCGACGTCCCATGCCATGGCGGTCATCATATTCCAACACGCGTGTTGCATTTGGTGGCGGGGCGGGGTTATGGTCGGCCTGTCGCCAACACGAGTGTTGGAATTTCATCCTCTCAGGGGCAGGACCATGACCGTGAAGACCGTACTGATCACCGGCGCCACCAGCGGCGTCGGCGCCGAGGCCGCGCGGCTGCTGCTGGAGCGCGGCCACCAGGTGGCCGTCACCGGCCGCAACGAGGCGCGGCTGAAGGCGTTCGTGGAGGAGGCCGGGCATCCGGACCGGCTGCTCGGTGTGATCGCCGACGCCGCCGATTGGCAGGACACCCAGCGGGCGGTGGCGCAGACCGTGGAGCGGTTCGGGGCGCTGCATGCGGCGGTGGCCAACGCCGGGTTCACCTCCCGCGACCATGTGCAGACCGCGGGCACGACGCTGGCCGACGGCGATCCTGAGCTGTGGCCGTCGATGGTGCTGACCAACGTGCTCGGCCCGGCGCTGCTGGCCAGGGCGACGCTCGCGCATCTGGAGGCGACCGGCGGGCGGCTGGTGTTCGTCGGCAGCGTGGTCGGGGTGAAGAACAGCCCCGGCAACCTGTACTCGGCGACGAAGTGGGCGGTGACCGGGCTGGCGGAGAACCTGCGCATGCTCGCCACCGGCCGCGGGGTCGGTGTGACGCTGGTCAATCCGGGCGTCATCGACACGCCGTTCTGGTGGGACGCGGGCGCGCCGCCGGTGTCGCTGCAGCCGGGTGCGATCGCCGAGGCGATCTGCTACGCGCTCGACCAGCCGGCCGGGGTGGACCTCAACACGATCACGATCCGGCCGATCGGCCAGCAGAACTGACGAGGCTCGCCCCAGGCGTCTTCGGCGTCAGAAGACGAGGTCGCGCCTGGTTTTCACCTCCTCGGCGGTCAGGGCGCGGGCGATGATGGCGGGCCGGTCCAGGCCGCCGGTCGGGCGCTGATCGCCGTTCTGGTCGGCGCCGAAGCGCAGCGGCCGGGTGGCGCGGCCGGCGATGCCGTCGGGCCCGGTGCGGCCGGTGGCGTGGCGGCCGCCTCGTTGCGCAGTGTGTAGCTGTGGCCGGTGCGGGCGGCGGCGTCGACGGCCGCGGTGACGCGGTCGTGGGGTCGTCGCGGCGGTAGGTGGGGTAGGTGTCGGCGTAGTCGGTGCCGGCCGACAGCAGCAGGACGGCGCTGTCGGCGCCCTCGACGCGGACGCTCTGGCCTTCGCCGGTACGCCGGCCGCCTTGGGTGATGACCTGGAGCTGGGCTTCGAAGCGCAGGCCGTTGTCGGCCAGGCGGCCGCGGATGGTGAGCCTGCCGTTGTGCGCGGTGACGGTCTTGTCGTCGCGGGGCGAGGTGTGGCGGAGGGTGAAGGACACATCGGGGGTCAGTCGTCGTCGGTGAAGACGGCCTCGCGGCGGCGGCGGATCGCCGGCAGCACGGCCACCACCAGCGCCAGCACGGCCAGCGCCAGCAGCACGGCCGAGATGGGGCGGGTCACGAACACCGACGCGTCGCCGCGCGAGATGATCATCGCGCGGCGCAGGTTCTCCTCCAGCAGGGGGCCGAGCACGAAGCCGAGCAGCAGCGGTGCCGGCTCGCAGCCGCACGTGATGAGGATGTAGCCGAGCAGCCCGAACGCCACGATCGCGTAGACGTCGAAGGCGTTGAAGCTGAGCGAGTAGGTGCCGATCGCGGCGAACAGCACGATCATCGGGAACAGCACCTGGTAGGGGATGCGCAGCATGCGCACCCACATGCCGATGAGCGGCAGGTTGAGCAGCACCAGCAGCACGTTGCCGATCCACATCGAGGCGATCAGCCCCCAGAACAGGGCCGGTTCCTCGACGATGACGTTGGGGCCTGGGGTGATGCCGTGCACGATGAACGCCCCGACCATGAGGGCCATCACCGGGTGGGCGGGCAGGCCGAGCGTGAGCAGCGGGATGAAGGAGGTCTGGGCGGCGGCGTTGTTGGCCGACTCCGGTCCGGCGACGCCTTCGATGGCGCCGTGGCCGAACTGCTGCGGCCGGCGGGAGATGCGCTTCTCGACGGCGTAGGAGGTGAAGGAGGCCAGGACGTGGCCGCCGCCGGGCAGCACGCCGAGCGCGGCGCCCAGGCCGGTGCCGCGCAGGATGGGGCCGGCGATGCGGCGCCAGTCGTCGCGGGTGGGCCACAGGTGGCGCACCCGGGAGACGACCGCGGTGCGGGTGTGGCCGGCCTCCAGGTTGCGCAGGATCTCGGCGACGCCGAACATGCCGACGGCGACCGAGACGAAGTCGATTCCCCCGTACAGCTCGCGCTGTCCGAAGACGAAGCGGGGGGTGCCGGTGTAGATGTCCTGGCCGATGGTGCCGAGCAGGACGCCGAGCGCGATCATGGCGAGGGCTTTGAGCGCGGTGCCGCGGGCGAGCGCGATGGAGACGATGAGGCCGAGCAGCACCAGGGAGAAGTACTCGGCGGGCCCGAACTGCAGCGCCACGCGGGCCAGGGGCGGTGCGGCGAGGGCGAGGACGACGGTGGCGATGGTGCCGGCGATGAACGAGCCGATGGCGGCGGTGGCCAGGGCGGGTCCGGCGCGGCCTTGGCGGGCCATCTCGTGGCCGTCGAGGGCGGTGACGGCGGCGGAGGATTCGCCGGGCAGGTTGATGAGGATGGCGGTGGTCGAGCCGCCGTATTGGGCGCCGTAGTAGATGCCGGCCAGCATGATGAGGGCGGTGACCGGTTCGAAGGTGAAGGTGATGGGCAGCAGCATCGCGACCGTCGCGGTCGGTCCGATGCCGGGCAGCACGCCGACGGCGGTGCCGAGCAGCACGCCGACGAAGCAGTACAGGACGTTCTGGATGAGCAGGGCGGTGGAGAAGCCCAGGGCGAGGTTGTCGAGAAGGTCCATACCTCAAGATCCGGTCGCGTGTCAGGCTCCGAGCCACGGGCCCAGGAGGGGGATGCGCAGCTGGAGTCCGACGACGAAGATGAGGGTGGCGGCCGCGGTGAGGCCGGCGGTGACGGCCAGGGCCGTGATGAGCCGTACGCGGGCGGCGAGCGTGGTGAGCAGGGCGGTCACCGCCGAGGCCGGGACGAACCCGAGGCCCCGTACGGTGAAGCCGAAGAACACCAGGGCGGCGGTGATGACGGCGGCGGCGCGCCACGGGATGCGGCCGAAGGTGATCGCCTCGCCCGCGATGAGGCCCTTGACGACGATGGCCAGGCCGAGTGCGGCGACGATGGCGCCGACCAGCAGCGGGAAGGCGCCGGGCCCCAGCCGCAGCGGGGTGCCCAGGTCGTAGCCGAGCGCGCCGGCGGCGAACGCGGCGCCGATGACGATGAAGATGGCGCCGGCCAGGACGTCCGGCCAGGAGCGGCGTGCCCGCATGTTCAGGAGGCCTTCACGCCGGCGTCGGCGATGACCTTGCCCCAGGTGCCGAGCTGTTCTTGCAGCTTGGTCTTGTGGGCCTCGGGGGTGGCCTGGTCGGCGGGGACGGGGGCGGTGCCGAGTTTGGCCATCTGGTCGATGACCTTCTGGTCGGCCAGGGCCGTCTTCAGCGCCTCCGACAGTTTGGTCACCACGTCGGGCGGGGTGCCTTTGGGGACGTAGAGGCCGTGCCAGACGCTGACCTGCAGTTGCGGGAGCCCGGCTTCGCTGGTGGTGGGCACGTCGGGGAGGCTTGTGACGCGTTCGGGGGTGGTGACGGCGTAGACCTTGACCTCTTTGGCGGCGATCTGGCCGCTGGTGTTGGTGGTCTGGTCGCACATGAAGTCGACCTGGCCGCCGACGAGGTCGGTCAGGGCGGGTCCGGTGCCTTCGTAGGGGACCTCCTGGAGTTTGACGCCGGTGGCGGTCTGGAACAGCAGGCCGCACAGGTGGGAGGCGGCGCCGATGCCGGCGTTGGCGAGGGTGACCTTGTCGGCGTTGGCCTTGACGTAGGAGACGAGGTCCTGCAGCGTGGCGGGGCCGAAGTCCTTGCGCGCCACGATCGTCATGGGCACCTCGGTGACCAGGCCGACGGTCTCGAAGCTCTCCAGCGGCTGGTAGCCGAGGTCCTTGTACAGGGCGGGGGCGGTGGACATGCCGATGTGGTGCATGAGCACGGTGTAGCCGTCGGGCTGGGCGCGGGCGACCTCGCCTGCGCCGACGGTGCCGCCGGCGCCTTCGACGTTCTGCACGACGATCTTGCCGCCGAGTGTCGCGGCCATCGGGTCTGCGATCATGCGGGTGACGGTGTCGGTGGGGCCGCCCGCGCTGAACGGTACGACGAAGGTGATGGTGCGGTCGGGGTAGCCGCCGCCGGTGCCGGCTGTGGTGCCGCCGGTGCCGCCGGTGCCGGAGCAGGCGGCCACCAGCGCCGTCGCGCCGATGACGGCGATCATGCGGGCGGCGGCCCGGTACCTGCTGGTCAGTGTCATATCGCGACCTCCTCGTCAGCGCGTGCCCGTGGGGCGTGCGTGCGCGGCCTCGATCCGTTGGTGCGAAGACGCGTTCAGGGGGTGGTGAGGAATGGTGTCGTGAATGCGGCCGGTTGGGGAAAGAATCGCAAGATTAACGGGGCAACACAAGCGTTGATTTGGTGCGGGCCGCGGAGGTGCGGTCAGGGCCGGACGGCGTCATCATCCCCGGCGCCGCCGGGGCGGGCAAGACAGAGCGGGAAACGATACGGAAACGACGTCCGGCGTGCCGCAGGCGTCTTTTCGCCGACCGGTCCGGCGTTTCGGCTGTTTCCCGTGCGGGGGATGTGCGGCTGCTTTTCCGGGCCGCCCGGCGTGTCCCGTGCGCGGGAAAATGCGTTGCTGCCGGTCAGGGGCCCGACGTAGGCTGCTGCGCTCGTGGTCTCGGTGATGGAACGCGTGCTGCCCGCCCGGCTGGGGACGGGTTTCCGGTGGTTGCTGGCCTCGAGCTGGCTGACGAACCTCGGCGACGGGCTGGCTGCGGCGGCGGGGCCGCTGCTGATCGCCACCCTGACCCGCGACCCGTTGCTGATCTCGCTGTCGGCCCTGGTGGGCTGGGCGCCGCCGCTGATGTTCGGCCTGTATGCGGGCGTGCTGTCCGACCGGCACAACCGGCGCACGATCGTGCTGGTGGCCAACGCCGCCCGCGCGGTGGTGCTGGCGGCGCTGACGGTGATGCTGCTGACCGGCACGCTGACGGTGGCCATGGCGCTGGTGGCGCTGACGCTGCGGTCGGTGGCGGAGGTGTTCGCCGACAACGCCACCTCCACGCTGACGCCCATGCTGGTCGGCCGTGAGGATCTGATGGTGGCCAACGCCCGCCTGGGCACCGGGTTCATCACGCTCAACCAGCTCGCCGGGCCGCCGGTGGGAGCGGCGCTGATCGGGCTCGGCCTCCTGTGGCCGTTCGCGGCGCAGTTGCTGCTGGTGCTGGCGGGGATGGTGCTGGTGTCGCGGATCGCGCTGCCGCCGCACGGCCGCCGCGCCGCGCAGGCCGCCTCCGCCGGGCGGGGCGGCTCCGCCGGACGAGGCGGCTCCGGGGCGGTGCACGAGCTGCTGGACGCCTTCCGCTGGACGATCAGGCACGCGGCCGTCCGCACGCTGGTCCTCACCATCTTGATCTTCAACTTCACGTTCGGCGCCGCCTGGTCGGTGCTCGTGCTCTACACCCAGGAGCAGCTCGGCCTGGGCGCCGTCGGGTTCGGCCTGGTCACCACCATCCAAGGCGTCGGCGGCCTGGTCGGCACCGGCCTGTACGGGGCGATCACCCGGAAGGTGAGCCTGGGGGTGCTGATGCGGATCGGGCTCATCATCGAGACGTTCACCCACCTGGGGCTGGCGCTGACGCACTCGCCATGGGTGGCCGGCGGTATCTTCCTGGTCTTCGGCGCGCACGCCTTCATCTGGGGCACCACGTCGGTGACGGTGCGGCAGCGGGCGGTCCCGCACGAGCTGCAGGGCCGGGTCGGCAGCGTCAACACCATCTGCGTCTACGCCGGGCTGGTGGTCGGCTCGGTCATCGGCGGGCTGCTGGCCACGCATTGGGGGGTGGCGGCGCCGTTCTGGTTCGCCTTCGCCGGGTCGGCGGCGTTCGTGGTGCTGCTGTGGCGGCAGCTGCTGCACATCGCCCACGACGAGTGAGCACGACGCACGACGACTGACCTCGTGCGGGCCGCGTCAGGCGGGGATGCGGAACAGCGCGACCGCGCGGGTGCCGATCTTGAAGGAGGCGTCGGGGCGGCGGTCGCCGTCCACGACGACCTTGCGGCCGCGTACGGTGACCGCCAGCACGCCGCCCTGCGGCAGCACCGCCGTCACCGCCTCGACCATGCCGGTGACGCCTTCGGCGGCCGAGGGGCCGTGCCAGTGGGCCTGCTCGCCGTAGGGGACGTCGGTGATCGCGATGTCCGGTATGCGGCCGGCGACGGCCTGCCGGAGCTGGGCGGGGTCGAACACATCGGCCTGGCGTGCGGCGTGGGGGAGGTCGCCGCCGGCCGCCTGCAGCGCGTCCGCCAGGCGGCCGGCGGCCTGGGCGGCCTTGGTGTAGGCGGGTTTTCCGAAGCGTCCGGCGCGCTCGCGCAGGTCGGCGGCGCGGGCGTTGAGTCCGGCCCGGCTGAGCAGGGCGAGGTTGCGCCCGGCCAGGGCGACCGCCTCGGGGTCGAGGTCGGTGGCCAGCACCGAGGCGATGCGGGAGCGGTGCAGCAGCGCCGTCACGGTCAGCAGGTAGCCGCTGCCGCAGCACGGATCCCACAGCGCGGCCGGCTCGTCTCCGCCGCGCAGGGCCAGGGCGCGCTGGAAGATCTCGCTGGCCAGCCGGACGGGAAAGGCGGGGAACCCGGGCGCGGAGTGCAGCACCGAGCCGCTGGCCAGGTCCTGGTGGTCGCGGGGCTCGACGGCGTGGCGGTAGGTCATGCGGGGCCGCTCGTGGCCGCGCGGCGCTGGCGGGCGGCCTCGTACAGGGTGACGGTGGCCGCGCTGGCGGCGTTGAGCGAGCTGGCCGAGCCGGCCATGGGGATGCGGGCCATGACGTCGCAGGACTGCCGCCATGCGGCGCTCATGCCGGTGGTCTCGTTGCCGATGACCAGCAGGGTCGGGCCGGTCAGGTCGAGCTCGGAGATGTCGCGGTCGCCTTTTTCGTCGGTGCCGACGACCGTCAGCGGCACCCCCTGGGCGCGCAGGCCGTCCACCCAGGCGAGGACCTCGCGGTGTGAGGGGCAGCGCACCACCGGCAACGCCAGCAGCGAGCCGGTCGAGGCGCGCACCGAGCGGGGGTCGTAGGGGTCGGCGGCGTGGCCGGTGACGATGAGGCCGGTGCCGCCGAAGGCGTCCAGCGAGCGGGCCATGGTGCCGATGTTGCCGGGCATGTTGGGCCGGTCGAACACCGCGCCCAGAAACCGCGGCCCTGCCTGGATGCGGGACAGGTCGTCCTCGGGCAGCTCGGCGACCGCGACCAGCTCGGGCACGTCCTCGTCTTTCTCGCCGAGCTGCCGCAGCAGGTCGGGGGCGAGGGCCACGGGCTCGGCCCCGGAGACCTCCAGCATCTGCCGGGCCCAGCTCGACAGCGTGCGCTCGGCGTCGTAGAGCATGGCCCGGATGGGGTGGCCGAACTCCACTGCGAGGCTGATCGGGCGTACGCCCTGGACGATGAACTCCTTGGCGCGCTGCCGCTTGGTGCGGTTGCCCAGCAGGGCCTGCCACTGCTGGAAGCGGGCGTTGGCCCGCGTGATGCGCATGTGCGCCGTTGCCGGTCGCCCCCGATGAATCACGCCGTACAGGATAGGAGGGGATCGGCCGGTGACCACAATCGAATAACGGGCCTCACCGCAGGAGGGCGCGCAGCTCGTCGAGCACGTCCTTGATGATGACGGTGAGCGGGCGCTGCTCGCCGTCGGCGATCCAGCGCAGGAACGCGACCTCGAACGCGGCGATGCCCGAGCGCGCGGCCAGCGTGGCCGTGGGCGCGGCGACGCCGCGTGCGGCCATGGCCTCGGCGATCGTGGCGGCCAGTATCGACAGCTTGTGCTGCTCGCGTTCCTGCAGGGCGGGGTTGCGGTCGATGACCTGCTGGCGGGTACGTGACCAGGGGCGGCGCTCGTCGGAGAAGGCCGAGGTGATCGCCTGCAGGGCGGAGGTGAGCACCTCCATCGGCGTGGCCTGCTCGGGCGCGGCGTTCACGCCCTGGAGGGCGGCCTTGACCAGGTGGTCCTGGCCGCGGAAGAGGACCTCGCGCTTGTCCTTGAAGTGGCGGAAGAAGGTGCGCTCGGTCAGCCCGACCGCTTGGGCGATCTCCGCGGCGGTCGTCTCCTCGTAGCCGCGGGTGGCGAACAGCTCTAGGGCCGCCTGCTGCAGCCGATCGGGGGCTCCGGGTTCCCAACGCACCATGGCCTCGAGTCTAGTGATGACAGCAACTGACATGCGAGCTACGCTATGTCAGCGACTGACGTCAGTTGCTGTCATCACTTGGAATCCGCCCCGGAAGGGGCGCGTGAGGAGATCCCGCCATGCACGTGTTCGTCACCGGAGCCTCCGGATGGATCGGCTCCGCCGTCGTCGACGACCTGCTCGCCGCCGGCCACAAGGTCACCGGCCTGGCCCGCTCCGACGCCTCCGCCGCCAAACTGGAGGCCAAGGGCGCCGCCGTCCACCGCGGCGACCTCGACGACCTGGCCGGCATCCGCGCCGCCGCCTCGACGGCCGAGGCCGTCATCCACCTGGCCAACAAGCACAACTGGGACGACCTGGCCGGCACCAACGCCGCCGAACGCGCCGCCGTCCAGGCCATCGGCGACGCCCTCGCCGGCAGCGACCGGCCGTTCCTGCTCGCCTCCGGCATCGCCGGTTTCGGCGAGGCGATCGTCACCGAGGCCGCCCCCTCGCCCTTCCACGGCCCCGACGCCCCGCGCGGCGGCAGCGAGAACCTCGCCCTGTCGTACGCCGAGCGCGGCGTGCGCGCCGTCGCCCTGCGCTTCCCGCCCACCGTGCACGGCACCGACGACCACGGCTTCATCTCCGTCATCGCCGGGATCGCCCGCGACAAGGGCGCCTCCGGCTACCCCGGCGACGGCGCCAACCGCTGGTCGGCCGTGCACATCTCCGACGCCGCCCGCCTGGTCACCCTCGCCCTCGACAAGGCGCCCGCGGGCAGCCGCGTGCACGCCGTCGCCGAGCAGGGCGTGCCGACCCGCGAGATCGCCGAGGCCATCGGCCGGGTGTTCGGCCTGCCCACCGCCTCGATCGACCCCGCCGAGGTGGCCGGCCACTTCGGCTGGATCGGGCACTTCTTCTCCTCCGACTGCCACGCGAGCAGCACGGTCACCCAGGAGCTGCTCGGCTGGAAGCCCACCGGGCCCACCCTCATCGCCGACATCGAAGCCGGCGCCTACGGTCGCCGCTGACCCTCTTCGCGAGGGGTCAGGTGCGGCGGCGGAACACGACGCAGGCCCTCGCGTCAGGCCGGGCGGCGGAGCACCACGTACGCCGCCCCGACCGGCGCCGCCGGCACCAGGCACGCGGGCGCCCAGCGTCGCCGCCCCGGCACCGGGCACGCTGCGCGGACGAGAGGCCGGACGCCCCGACCTGGGGTGCGGCGACGAGGTCGCGGAGGTGGCCCTGTCCGTTACCACGGAGGTGGCCCCGTCCAGAATCGGGGTGGCGTGTCTCAGCCCGGTCTGGCCCACTGCGACGGCCGAAACGCCGAGTCGGCTCGCCCGTGCCGCCGGCTGCCCGGCGCTCACCAGCGGCACCGGCAGCGGCATCGCGACGCGGGTGTGCCGGGTGGCCGCACCCAGCGCCACCCCGGCCGCCTGCGCCGCACCGACCGGCCGAACGGCACCGCGCCGCGGCTCTCGTAGTACGGCCACGCCATCACCGCACCCCCCAACCTGCGATGGCAGCCAAGCCACCACCCCGGCCCGCACGGCCGCCGCCGTCACCGAACCCCGACCCCCGGTGGCAGCCAGGCCACCGCTCTGGGCCGGCACGGTCACCGCCGGCGCTGTGCCTCCCGCTCGCTCGGCTTCTGGTCGCCGGCCATCTCGCCCTCCCATCACCCCGCGCAGTCGGGCGAGGCGCCGGAACGGTCGGGGACAGGCCGGAACGGTTCACGCCCCTTCCTTGACCAGCCATGCCGGGAGCGGGTTGGGATCCGTGCCGGCCGGATCATGAGCCGTCCGGTGCTCCCTGGCGGGCGGCGGCTTCCGAGGGGGCGTCCGGGGCGCTCTCGCGGGCGGCAGCGTCCGAGGCGGCGTCCGGGGCGTCCTGGCGGGTCGCGGCCGGTCTGACGGCCCAGAGGCCCGCGCCGTACATGGCCAGGCCGAGCAGCATGAAGCCGCCGGCCACCGGATAGCGCAGCCCCTCCGGCATGTACGTGGCCAGGAACCAGGTGTGGCGCAGCATGTCGTTGGCCACGAAGACGGCGGCCACGATGCCCTGCGGCACCAGCGGGATCGCGCCGAAGCCGAAGCAGTACCAGGCGACGGTCTTGCGGCGCCGCGACAGCCGGTCGAAGCGGGAGGTCACGGTCGTCTCCGGCTTGCGGCCGGTCCGCATGACGTCCAGCAGCTCCGGCCCGCGCGAGCGCAGCCGCCGCTCGGCCAGCAGGCCGAACCACCACCAGCACGCGGCCCCGCTCACCACGCCGGCCGCGACGCCGGCCCAGCCCCACAAGAGCGCCGTCAGCGCTGCGGGCGCGCCGGTGAGGATGACCAGGACGAGCATCAGGTAGGCGAGCCCGGTCAGGCCGCCGTCGTCCTCGCTGGTGCGCAGCGGGTTGCCGGCGCGGCGGTGCGGATCGGTGCCGGGCACCAGCAGGTGCACCGACACCCACGGCACCAGCCCGGCCGCGCCGCCCAGCAGCGCGGCCGTCAACGCCAGCACCAGCGGCCACGGCCCGCCCGTCACGGCCGTGCACGCCACGGCGAGGACGATCGCCACCGGCGCGTGCGCCGCCAGCCAGGCGAGCTGGCGGCCGCGCACGTCGCTCGTGCCGGGCATCATCAACGTCAGCCACAGCGCGGTGCCGTCGAAACCGTAGACGTTGGCGCTCATCGCCGCCGCCATCACGATGAAGATCGGGCCCGTGTACGGCAGCATGCCGTTCCAGCCGAGCAGCAGCGGGCTGGTGGTGAAGCAGGCGGCATACGCCAGGGCGAAGGTGAGCTGATGGTTGCGTACGAGGTCGCGTGACCAGGTGCGCAGCTCTTTGGCGACGATCGCGCCGTTGGCGGTGGCGGCGGTCATCGGCCGCCTGGCCCGGCCGGAGCGGCGGGTGGTGCCGGAGCGTTCGCCGAGCAGCGCCGCCCACACCGCCAGCAGGAGCACCACCAGGGCGGCCAGCGCCGCCAGCGCCCACCACCGGCCCTGCACGGCCAGCAGTCCCCAGCCGGAGGGCAGGTAGTACACCACGGCGGGCACGCCGGTCTGCTCGAAGGCCACCAGGAACACCCAGATCTGCGCGAGCCCGGCCAGGAGCGCGCCGTTCAGCAGGCCGGAGGCGACCGCACCGGGCCGGGTGCGTACGGCCAGGCCGACCAGCGCCACCGCCACCTTCGACAGCAGCACGAACACGGCCAGCTGCAGCACCATCGCCGGCACCGCCACCAGCGCGGCCGCCGCGCCCTGCCGCGCCCCCGCCACCACGAGCCCGCCCAGCGCGACCAGGCTGGCCAGCGGCGCCAGACCCACGAAGGCGGCCACCAGCAGGCCGCCCGCCAGGCGGCGCGGCGGCAGGCCGAGCAGCGCGAAGTACTCCGGGCGCAGTGTCTCGTCGCCGCCGCCCATGAAGATCGGGCCGAGGACCCAGCCCAGCAGCCACACCGCGTACGCGGCGGCCAGCAGGTCGAGGTCGGTGAAGGCCAGATAGAGCGTGGCCGCCGCGCACAGCAGGCCGAGCGTCGCGCCCGTGCCGGCCGTCTGCGCCCGCCTGCCGTGCAGGGCGTGCCGCAGCAGCGCGATCTTCATCCGGGCCATGGTCAGCTCGACAGCCACGACAACTCCTTGATGCCGTCGTCCGGGTCGCCGACGAGCTCGACGAAGGCGTCCTCCAGCGAGCGGGCGCCGCGTACCTCCTGCAGCGTGCCGGCCGCCGCCACGCGCCCCTTGTCGATCACGGCGACGCGGTCGCACAGCTGCTCGACCAGCGCCATCACGTGGCTGGACAGCACGATCGAGCCGCCGCCGGCCACGAAGCCGCGCAGGATCGTCTTGATCGTGGCGGCCGAGACCGGGTCGACGGCCTCGAACGGCTCATCCAGCGCCAGCAGGCGGGGCGCGTGCAGCAGCGCGGTGGCCAGCCCGATCTTCTTGCGCATGCCGGTCGAGTACTCGATGACGAGCGTCTTGTCGGCGCCGTCCAGCTCCAGCACGCCCAGCAGGTCGTCGGTCCTTTGCGCCACCACGTCCTTGTCCAGCCCGCGCAGCAGGCCGAGATAGGTGAGCACTTCCCGTCCGGTGAGCCGTTCGGGCATGGCCAGCCCGTCGGGCAGCACCCCGACCAGCGTCTTGGCGCGTTCGGGCGCGGACCAGACGTCCTGGCCGAAGATGCGCGCGGTGCCCGCGTCGGGGCGCAGCAGGCCGACCGCCATGGACAGGGTGGTGGTCTTGCCCGCGCCGTTCTGGCCGACGAGCCCGAAGAACGAGCCCGGCGGGACGGTGAGGTGGATGCCGTCGACGGCGAGGGTGTCGCCGAAGCGCTTGGTCAGCTCGTCGATCTCGAGAGCCGGCGTCATAAGGAAATCTCCGGGGGCGAGGGGAACGCGACCCGCTTCAGGCCACGTGCTGGACTCGGCCATCGACGCCCGCCGGCGGCCCGGGGAATCGCAAGCGCACGTGATGCCCGCGCGTCCTTCTCTCTTCGCGAACGCGCAGTCACCCGATGGCACCAACAGGATCTTATGCGGTCGAACCCGGCGAACTCGATGACGTTCCGGCCGCCAACCCTCCCCGGCGACCCGTTTCCGGAGCGGATGAAAGCGGCGGCAGGGATCGGACCATACCCACTGACAACCGACCCACCTCGACGTCGCACCATGAATGAGCCCGTGCAGGCTCGTCGGTGCGCGGGCCTGTCCCTTCGGACATTCGGCCGAAGGGACGGGCCGGGATCCGCCATTGGGCCGATGCGCACGGCCGGCCGCCGGCCGCAGGATCAGGCTCCATGTCCCCTTCTGAACGGCCCCGCATCGCGGCGCTCGACGTCGTGCGCGGTTTCGCGTTGTGCGGCGTGTTGCTGGCCAACGTGCAGCCGATCGCCGCCGCCGGCGCCCCGCCCGTCGCACCGCCGCAGGACGGCATCTCCTGGCACGGCCTGCTCGTCGACCAGCGTTTCTACCCGATCTTCTCGGTGCTGTTCGGCATCGGGTTCGCGCTGCTGTTGCGCTCGGCGGGGGAGCGGGCCGCCCGGCCCCGGCTCGTGCTGCTGCGCCGGCTGCTGGCGCTGCTGGCGATCGGCCTGGCCCACCACTTCCTGCTGTGGCAGGGTGACATCCTCGCCGTCTACGCCGTGGCCGGGCTCGTGGTGCTGCTGCCGTCCACCTGGCTGCCCGCCAAAGCGGTGGCCTGGCTGGCGGCGGCGTTCCTGCTCGCGGCGCTCGCCCTGGGCGGCGGGCCGTTCGCGGTCGTGCCCGGCCTGTTCCTGCTCGGCGCGGCGCTCACCCGGTACGGCGTCATCGACCGCATCGAGGACTCCGCCCGCCTCCCCGCGCTGATCGGCCTGACCTGTGCCGCGCTGGCGGTGCCCGTGGGCGCGCTGCAGGCCCAGCAGGTGCAGCCCGGTCTGACCATGCCGCTGGGCGGGCTGCTGATCGCGGGCGCGTACATCTGCCTGCTGCTCATCCTGCTCCGGACCCCGCTGCGGCCGGTGTTGCAGGCCGTCTTCGCGCCGTTGGGGCGGATGGCGCTGACCAACTACCTGACCGCCACCGTCCTCGTGCTGGCCGTCGCGCCCGTGATGGACGGGCCGCCGCACGCCTGGCCCACCGTCGCGGTGCTCGCGATCACGGGCGGCATCCTGCTCGTGCAGTGGTGCTGGTCGGTGCTGTGGCTGCGCCGCTTCCGCCAGGGGCCGCTGGAGTGGGTGTGGCGCTGGGCCACGTGGGCCCGCCGCCCCGCGCTCGCCGCGTGAGCAGAGCACGCGCCTGCGGGTTCGGCCATCGTCGCTTGGACGTCTCCGGCGCGCTCACCGCGCGCCCCGGCCTATCCGGCCTTGCCGGCCAACGGCGGCGGGCGGCGCGTGAGGCGGCCGCCGGGCAGCAGCGGGGCTTCGCCCAGGAGCCAGTCGGCGAGGTGGTCGCGTTCGACGACGATGAGCGGATCCCGCGCGCCCTGAGCCTCCTGGCGGGCCTGCCGGGTGAGCCGGCTGGAGGTGATCAGCACGCCGGTGTGACCGGCGAAGGAGTTGGCCAGCGCTCCCAGGAACTCGCGCACCTCGGCCGCGCCCACCGGACGGCTGTAGCGCTTGCACTGGACGGCCAGGCGGCCCGGCCCGGGAGCGACGGCGACGATGTCGACCCCGCCGTCGCCGGC
This sequence comes from Nonomuraea sp. NPDC052634, assembly GCF_040678535.1. Taxonomy (NCBI): domain Bacteria; kingdom Bacillati; phylum Actinomycetota; class Actinomycetes; order Streptosporangiales; family Streptosporangiaceae; genus Nonomuraea; species Nonomuraea sp. NPDC052634. The sequence continues at coordinate 183,738 of NZ_JBFATY010000001.1, forward strand.
GCCGCCGCGCTCGCGGACCTGCCGGAACCCGTCGGCCCGCATCCGCTCGGCCACCAGATGCTCGAACGCGCTGCCCGAGAGGCGATCGATGCGCTCCAGCTCGGCGTTGGCGGCCAGGAAACGCCGCCGTCCCGCCTCGATCACGCGTCGCCGCAGCAGCAGCGCTGCGGCCAGCAGCAGCACGAGCAGGCCGCCTGCCGCAGCCGCCCAGCCGGGATGCTCGGCGGCGAACCACACGGCCGCGACGCCGATCGCGCCCGCCGCCACGATCGGCGTCTGCCGCCTGCTCCGCTTGGATCCCCTCGCCATGGCGCCTCCTCACGGTGTCCAAGGCGATGGTGCACGGCGGGACCGACAAAAACGGCCGTTCGAGCGGTCAGCGCCAGCCGAGCTCCGGGGCGACGTACTTCAGGACCGAGGAGATCAGGTGGGCGTTGTAGTCCACGCCGAGCTGGCTGGGCACCGTCAGCAGGAGCGTGTCGGCGGCGGCGATAGCCTCGTCGGCGGCCAGCTCCTTGACCAGCACCTCGGGCTCGGCGGCGTACGTGCGGCCGAAGATGGCCCTGGTGGTGGCGTCGATGAAGCCGATCTGGTCGGTGCTGGTGCGCTCGTGACCGAAGTAGGCGCGGTCGGTGTCGTTGACGATCGGCATGATCGAGCGGCTCACCGACACGCGGGGCTCGCCCTCGTGCCCGGCCTCCTTCCACGCCTCGCGGTAGGCGGCGATCTGCTCGGCCTGCTGCACGTGGAACGGCTTGCCGTTCTCGTCGTCCTTGAGCGTGGAGCTCATCAGGTGCATGCCGAGCCCGGCGGCCCAGCGTGCGGTGGCGTTGGAGCTGGAGCCCCACCAGATGCGCTTGCGCAGGCCGTCCGAGTGCGGCTCGATGCGCAGCAGGCCCGGCGGGTTGGGGAACATCGGGCGCGGGTTCGGCTCGGCGAAGCCCTCGCCCTCCAGCACCTTGAGGAAGACCTCGGCGTGCCGGCGCGCCATGTCGGCGTCGCTCTCGCCTTCGGCGGGCGCGTAGCCGAAGTAGCGCCAGCCGTCGATGACCTGCTCGGGTGAGCCGCGGCTGATGCCGAGCTGTAGCCGGCCGCCTGCGATGAGGTCGGCCGCGCCGGCGTCCTCGGCCATGTAGAGGGGGTTCTCGTAGCGCATGTCGATGACGCCCGTGCCGATCTCGATGCGGCTGGTCCGCGCTCCGACGGCGGCCAGCAGCGGGAACGGGCTGGCGAGCTGGCGGGCGAAGTGGTGCACCCGGAAGTAGGCGCCGTCGGCACCGAGCTCCTCGGCGGCCACCGCCAGCTCGATGGACTGCAGCAGGGTGTCGGACGCGCTGCGCGCCTTCGAATAGGGCGACGACGACCAATGCCCGAAGCTCAGGAAACCGATCTTTTTCATGCAGGCTTCAACCTTCCTCCAGTCAAGAACATTCCAGCACGCCAGAGGCTCAGGATCGCGATTTTTGAACGTTCGATCCAGATAGGGTACGGTCAGTGCCATGGCAAGGACCAGGGGGTTCGACACCGAGGCGGTCGTGGCCCGCGCGATGGAGCTGTTCTGGGCGCGCGGATACGAGGCCACCTCCATCCGTGACCTCACCCGCCACCTCGGGCTCGGGCAGGGCTCGCTGTACGCCGCGTTCGGCGACAAGGACGGCCTCTACCGGGCCGCGCTGGAGCACTACCGCACCACGTACGCGACCGCCGCCCTGCGCACCCTCGAACGCGAGGGCGACGCCCGCGCGGCCATCCGCGCGCTGCTGCTGGAGCGGGTCCGCATCGCCGCCGAGGGCGGCCGCGGCTGTCTGCTGATCAACGCCGCGACCGAGCGCCTGCCGCAGGACCGGCCGACCCGGCGCATCGTGCGCGACGTGCTGGACGCCAACCAGGAGGCGCTGGCCGGCCTGCTGCGGGCGGCGGCCGAGCGCGGCGAGCTGTCGCCGCGGCACGATCCCGAGACGCTCGCGGCCTTCCTGGTGACGTTCCTCAACGGGCTGCTCGTCTCCGCCAAGGTGACGCCGGACGTCCGCGCCCTGGAGCCGCTCGTGGAGGTCGCCGTGGCCGCCATCGAGTGAGCTTTTCCTGCCCGCAATCTGTATCGAACGATCCAGTTACTTATCGGAAGGCTGATCCACGCGATGATGATCGACCACCGCGGCGCCCCCGTACGCACCGGCCGCGCCGCCGCCAACGGAACGAGCCTGCACTACCGCACCGCCGGGTCGGGGCCCGCCGTGGTGCTGCTGCACGGCGTGCCCAAGACCGGCTACCACTGGCGCCACCTGGTGCCGAAGCTGACGCCCCGCTACACCGTCGTCGTGCCGGACCTGCGCGGGCTCGGCGACTCCGCCCGCCCCGCCGGCGGCTACGACTCCGCCACCATGGCCGACGACGTCGCCGCCCTCATGGCCCGCCTCGGCCACGACGCCTACGCCGTGATCGGCGAGGACTGGGGAGCGGTGATCGGCTACCAGCTCGCCGCCCGCCACCGCGACCGCGTCACCTCCCTGGTCTTCGCCGAAGCGCTCTTTCCCGGCTACGGCTTCGAAGACCACGCCGCGCTCACCCCGGAGAACGTCGCAGGCGGCCTGCACCTGTGGCACCTCGGCTTCTACTTCCAGCCCGACGTGCCCGAGATGCTCATCGCCGGGCACGAGCGCGAGCTCATCACGTACATGATCAAGAACGAGCGCAGCCGCCCTGACAGCGCCACCCCCGACGCCATCGAGGAGTACGTGCGCTGCTACTCCATGCCCGGCGGCATCCGCGCGATGCTGTCGATCTATCGGGCCATGCTCGTCGACGCCGAGCAGAACCGGCAGGCGGCGCGGCGCAGACTCGGCATCCCCGTGCTGGCGCTCGGCGGCTCCGCCTTCATCGGCGAGCGCAACGAGACCCAGATGCGGATGTTCGCCGACGACGTCACCGGCCACGTCTTCGACGCCGGGCACGACCTGGCCGAGGAGGTCCCCGACGAGATGGCCGAGGTCGTGCTGCCGTTCCTGGCCGCACACGCCGCCGCGCGGCCGCGCGCAGGAAGCCGCTGAGGGGCCGTGCGGGTGGTGAGCGGTGTCACCGCTGCAGGATCGCCGCGAGCCTGCCCAGCGCCTGCGTGATCTGCCGCGGGCTGAGGCCGAGCACCGTGCGCTGGTGGTCGTACACCTCGGGGGCGAGCGGTGCGAGCAGGATCTCGACCAGGGCGTCGGGGTCCGGGACGGCGGCGGCGACCAGGAGGGAGCGCACGTGCGCGCGCCAGAAGCCGTACGCGCCGGTCTCGAAACGCGAGCGGCCCAGCTCCGAGCCGAGCACCAGGTGGGAGTGGCCCTCCAGCAGATCGACCATGGCGGCGTAGAAGGCGGCCAGCCGGTCGGCGGGCGGCGCCCCCGGCCCCAGGGGCGGCTCGCCGCGCAGCAGACGTTCCTGCAGGTCCCGCTCGTGCTCGTCGAGCAGCGCGACGGCGATCGACGCCCGGTCGGGGTAGCGGCGGTAGAGGGTGCCCCGGCCCACGCCGGCTCTCTTGGCGATGTCGTCCATCGTCACCTCGTGCGGCGGCCGCTCGGCGAACAGCTGCGCGGCCGCCTCGAGGATCCGTGCCCGGTTGCGCGCGGCGTCGGCTCTCTCCATGCCACCGATTGTATGTGGACGCGGTGTCCGCTTATAGTCAAGTGGACACCGTGTCCGCATAGCTGTGGTGAGGAGAGACCATGCTGCTGCACCTGGACGCCAGCGCCCGCCGCACGTCGTTCTCGCGCAGGCTGTCCCGCCTGTACGCCGAGACCTGGCGCACGGCGCACCCCCAGGCCGGGTACGCCTACCGCGACCTGGCCGCGAACCCCGTACCGCACATCGGCGAGGCGTGGACCGAGATCTGCGACCACATCCTCGAGCACGAGATCACCGACATCGCGCGCTACCGCGAGGCCGTGCGCACCCCGGCGCAGCGCGCGGCGTGGGCCATCGTGGAGCCGCTGCTGCAGGAGGTGGTCGCGGCCGAGGTGATCCTGATCGGCACGCCGATGTACAACTACTCGATCCCGTCGTCGCTCAAGGCCTGGCTCGACCAGATCACCTTCCCCAAGATGTCCCTGCGCGGGCGCTCGTTCGTGGTGACCAGCGCGCGCGGCGGCGCCTACGGGCCGGGCACGCCGCGCGAGCCCTACGACCACCAGGAGCGCTACCTGCGCGACTTCTTCAAGGGCCACTTCGGCGTGGACGACGTCACCTTCATCCACGCCGAGCTGGCCAACGCCCGCCTCGACCCCGGGCTCGCCCACCTGCGCGAGCAGCACGAGCGGTCGCTGTCGGCGGCGGTGGAGGCCGTGGCCAAGGAGGCGGCCCGATGAGCTGGCTGACCCTGCTGCTGGCCGGGCTCGTCGAGGTGGCCTGGTCGCAGAGCATCAAACCGACGCACAACTTCACCCGGCCGCTGCCCACGCTGATCTGCCTGGCCCTGATGGCCGCCGCCGTCTGGCTGCTGTCGCAGGCCATGAACACGCTGCCGGTCGGCACCGCCTACGCGGTCTTCACCGGCATCGGCGCCATCGGCGCGATCACGCTGGGCATCGTGCTCAACGACGACCCCGTCTCGGTGGGCAGGATCGCCGCGCTCGGCCTCATCGTCGGCGGCATCGTGCTGGCCAGGGTCACCACCTGACACCCGGCCGTGGCCTCGGGACGGCTCCGGCGCCGGGGAGGTCTGCGGCGAGACGGCGAAGGCCGCGCCCTTGTCGGCCGGGGATGTGGGGGAGCGTGTCAGCGCCAGTGCGCGTCGCCGATCAGCGTGGCCTCCGCGCCTCCGTCGGCGAAGATCACCTGCCCGGTGACGAAGCGGTTGCCCGCCCCGGCCAGCCAGCAGATCAGCTCGGCCACCCACTCCGGCCGTCCGGGGAAGCCGCCGAACGGCTGCGGCGAGACCGACTCCACCGCGCGGCGCACCTCGTCGTCCTCGATGATGTACGCGGCGGCGGGCGTGTCCACGACGCCGGGCGCGACCGCGTTGAGCGCGATGCCGGACCCCGCCCACTCCGGCGTCGGCGCGGCCCTGCGCACCCAGCGGTTCAGCGCCCGCTTGGCCAGGCCGTAACCGCCGGTGGCGCCGCCGATGCCCGGCTCGGCGCGCATGAGGGCGAGCGCGGCTTCCTCGTCGCCGTCCAGGCACGCCTTGATGACCCGTGCGTCGGCGGGTTCCAGCGAGGAGGTCGACGATACGGCCACGGCGCGGGGCGCGCCGCTGCGCGCCAGCAGCGGGCGCAGCCCTTCGAGGGTGGCGACCGCGCCGAAGAAGTTCGTCTCCAGCATCCCCGTCTTGCCGCCGCCCGCCACGGCGAGCACCGCGTCGATGGGGCCGTGCCCGGCCACCTGCTCGACCAGCGACCGCCGCCCCTCAGGGGTGGACAGGTCTGCCTGGACGTCGGCGCCGGCGAGGTCGCAGCCGATGACCGTGCCGCCGCGCTCGCGGAGCATGGCCGCGGTCGCCGCGCCGATACCCGAGGCCGAGCCGGTCACCACGTAGGTGCGCCCGGCGTGGTCGGTGCTGCTCATCGCTCGTCCCTTCCCGTTCGCCGCGGTACGTCGCGGGTGCTGCGGTCGAAGTGCTCCACCAGCTCCTCGGCGCAGAGCTCGGGATCGACGCCGGCCGCGATGAGCGGGGCCACGGCGTCGATCGAGGCCCGCAGCGCCGCCGCCATGATCCGCTCGTCGAACGGGCGGAAGTCGCCGGCGCGCTGCCCCTCGTCGAGCAGGCGGGCCAGCCGCTCGCGCGAGTCGATGTCGTAGCGCTCGTAGTCGCGCAGTCCGCCGTTGATGAGGATCTGCCGCAGCGCCGCCACCTCGCGCGGGTGCTCGGCGATGAACCGCACGTTCGCCCGGATGACGGCCGCGAGCAGCTCGCGCGGGCCGGTCACACCGCTGAGCGCGGCCTGCATGTACTGCTCGCTGTCGGCGACGATCTGCTCGGCCACGGCCGCGAACAGCTCGTCCTTGCCGGAGAAGTGGTAGGTGATCAGCCGCTTGCTGCTGAGCCCGGCCTCGGTGCGGATGGCCTCGAACGTCGTGGCCTGGTAGCCGCGCTCGGCCAGCAGGGCGATGGCGGTGCGGGTGATCTGCTCCCTGCGGGCTGCCGTCGCCGCCTCGCGCGTGGTCACGGTGCATCCCCTTCGTTATCCATGTGGATAAACATTATCCGTACGGATAATGTTCGTCAAACGGGCGGGCAGTCCCCGGGATCCACGCGCGGCTCGGCGCCGGCGACCGTGATGTCCTGGGCGGCGCCCGGCAGCATGGCCGCCACCGTGCACACGATCTGCCCGACGGCCCGCTCCGGCAGCTCGCCGGGCGGGCCCGACGGGATGATCACCAGGCGGCCGCCCTGCTCGGAGGCCACCGTGAACGGTTCCGCCTCGCGCGGCACGTCCGAGGTGTAGCCCTGCTGCCGTTCCTGCGCCGTCGGCCCGGCCGCCAGCAGCGCCAGCGCGTCCGCCGGGTACAACCGGCCGCGCGGGCGCGGCACCGGATGCAGCCTGCCGTCCTTGATCAAGTAGATGGCGGTCGCCCTGGCCGAGGCGACGGGGCCGCTCGGCGGCGGGCCGACCGGGATCACGTCGCTCGGCCGCACCCCGCAGCCCGCCACCACGACCAGCGCCAGCCCCACACCCACCAGAGCCCGCCAGGCCCGCCCCGTGCTCATGAGGAGCCCCCGTCCGCGTCGCGGGGCGCGGGGGAGGCGTCCCGGCGCGGGGCGCCCGGCTGGGACGGGGTGCTTCCATCCTGAGGGGTGCTTGCATCCTGAGCGGAAAGCGCGGGCGCGGCGGCCGTGTCCGGGGCGCCCGGCGGTGGCGCGCTGTTCTGGTCCTGGGTGCGGGGGAGGCGGAGGGTGAAGACGGCGCCGCCGTCCGGCGCGTTGGCGACGGTCAGGTCGCCCCCGTGCAGGCGGGCGTTCTCCCGGGCGATGGCCAGGCCGAGACCGCTGCCCTCGGACCTCGCCCGGGCCGCGCTTGCCTTGTAGAAGCGGTCGAACACGTGCGGCAGCACCTCCTCATCCAGGCCGGGACCGTGGTCGCGGACGTCGACGGTGATCGAGTCGCCGTCGGCGGACAGGCGTACCGACACCGGAGGCTCGCCGTGCCGCAGGGCGTTGCCGACCAGGTTGGCGAGGACGACGTCCACCCGGCGCGGATCCAGCCGCGCGCTCACCCCGGCGGGCAGCTCGGTCTCCACCGCCTCCGACCAGCCCCGCGTCCGCAGCGTCGCGCGGACCAGCTCGGCCACGTCCACGTCGTTCACAGCGAGCGCCGCCACACCGGAGTCGAACCGGCTGATCTCGATGAGGTCGTTGACGAGCTGGGTCAGGTTGAGCGTCTCCTGGCTGACCAGCCGCGCCGCCCGTCCGGCGGGCTCGGGCAGGTCGGCCGCCTCCTCGTCCAGCACGTCGGCGACCGCCGCCAGCGCGGCGAGCGGGGTGCGCAGCTCGTGGGAGACGTCGGCCACGAACCGGCGTGCGTCGGCCTCCATCGCACGCAGCTGCGCGACGTGCCGTTCCAGCTCGGCGGCGGTGTCGTTGAACGTCCGGGCCACGTCGGCCAGCTCGTCGGAGCCGCGTACCTCGATCCTGGTGTGCAGCCGGCCCTCGCCCAGCAGCCGCGCCGCCCGCCCCAGCTCGCGCACCGGACGCAGGACCCCACGGGTGGCCGCCAGGCCGAGGAGCACCGCGAACACCAGCGCCGCGCCTCCGTACAGCCAGGCCCACAGTGCGAGCTCGTCGATGCTGCGCTGCTCGGGCAGCAGGCTGTGCACGGTGTAGACCTCGATGCCGGAGTTGCGGGTCGTGCCGTCCGGCTCGGCGATCATCAGCGGCGCGCCGATGATGAGGACGGGCAGGTCCTGCCAGGTCACGCGCTGCCAGGCCATGGTGCCGCCGGCGACGGTCTCGCGCAGCCTCGGGGGGATGGCGGCCCTGTCCAGGTCCGGCGTGAGCGGGGGACGGCCGGGCCGCCACTGTCCCGGCGGGCGGGCGGGACGGCCCGGCGCGCGCCGCCCGCGGAAGAACGCGACCGCCGTGGAGTTGGTGTCGTTCAGGCCGGCGGCGATCCTTTCGAGCTCGTCCTGGCCCGGCGTGTCGGTGCGCAGCGGATACAGCGCCGCCAGCCGCTCGCGCATCGCCTCCACCGCGGCGTCCTGGGCCCGCTGCAGGATCTCGTTGCGCGCCTTGCCGTAGGAGACGCCGGCCACCGCCGCCGCCGTGACCACGCACAGCAGCACGAACGCCGACAGCAGCCTGCCGCGCAACCCCAGGGACGCCGCCGGAGGCTTCACACCGGCCCGAACCGGTAGCCGAACCCGCGGACCGTCTGCACGTAGACGGGCGATGCCGAGTCGTCCTCGATCTTGGCGCGCAGCCGCTGCACGCACGCGTCCACCAGCCGCGAGTCGCCGAAGTAGCCGTGCTCCCACACCGACTCCAGCAGCTGCTGGCGGGTGTGCACCCGGCCGGGCGTGCCGGACAGCTCCAGCAGCATGCGCAGCTCGGTCGGGGCGAGACTGACCGGCTCGCCCCGCTTGGTGACCACCAGGCTCGCCCGGTCGATGGTCAGATCGCGGTAGTGCTCCAGCTCCGCCTGTTCGCGGCCGACGCGCCGCAGCACCGCCCGCATGCGGGCCTCCAGCACCCGGGGCTGCACCGGCTTGACCACGTAGTCGTCAGCGCCCGCCTCCAGCCCGGCCACCACGTCGAAGTCGTCGCCGCGCGCGGTCAGCATGATGATCGGCACGTCGCCGGCGGCGCGGATGCGGCGGCACACCTCGAAACCGTCGATGCCGGGCAGCATCAAGTCGAGCACGACGACGTCGGGCGGGTCCGCGCGCAGCTGCTCGAGCCCCTGCTCGCCGGACTCCACCGCGCGCACGCGGTGGCCGTGGCGGCTCAGGGCCAGCTCCAGGCCCTCGCGCACGGCGGGATCATCCTCGATCAACAACACTCGCGATACGCCGCCGAGTTTCACTGGCTCGCTCCGTCACATCACACCTGCCGGTCAACCGCTCCACTATCGGCCGGCCGTGTCCGCATGCGGTGCCCGCAATGTCATGGTCGTGTCACGATCGAGCCGTCGACGAACCATGACATACGGCGCACAGCGCGCGCACATTCGCCGCCCATGGTAAGTCGCCATGGACGAACCACACACCATTCCACCCAGGCTGCGCGACCGGGTGTACGCCCTGGTCACGATGGTGCTGGCGGTGCTGCTGCTGCCGGTGGCCTTCGCCCGCCGTCCCGGCCGGGCCCGGGAGCTGGCCTGTACCTGGGCCCTGGGGCTGCGCTTTCCCGCCGAGGACCTGACGGGGCTCACCGACGGTGCCAGGGCGGCGTTCACGGCGGCGCGCACCGAGGCGCTGTGGCGGCACGGCCGGCTCATCGGCCTGACGTCCGGATACCGTGACCCGGCCACGCAGCAGCGGTTATTCGACGAGGAGGTACGCCGCTGCGGCTCCCCGGCCGTCGCGCGCATGCTGGTGCTGCCGCCGGAGGAGTCACGCCACGTCCAGGGCGTCGCCCTCGACATCCGCCCGCGCGAGGGCGCACGCTGGCTGGAGGAGCACGGCGCCCGCTACGACCTCTACCGCATCTACGACAACGAGTGGTGGCACTTCGAGTACCGCCCGGAGGCCGGCGGCGTCCCGCCGCGCCGCCTGCCGCACTCGGGCGTGCCCCAGGCCACGGCCGACGATCACCCAGGGGCGTCCCGATAGGGTGAGCGGCATGCCGTTGCAACTCCCTCAGGTGAACCTCAAGGCGCGCGACGAGGTCGCGCTCGGCCGCTTCTGGGCCGGCGCGCTCGGCTGGGAGATGGACAGCGAGGCCCCCGGGGTGACGAACCTCACGCCGGCGGGCTTCCCCTGGCCGGACCCCTCCGCCGTCTGCATCGACCTCGTCCGGGTCCCCGACCCCGAGACGGTGCGCTACCGCGTCCACCTCGATCTGGCCACCACCTCCGCCGAGCACCAGGCCGAGCTGGTCGCCCGCCTGACGGAGCTCGGCGCGACCCCCGCCGACATCGGGCAGGGCGACGTGCCGTGGACGGTGATGGCCGACCCGGAAGGCAACGTCTTCTGCGTCCTGGAGCCGCGCGAGATCTACCGCGACACCGGGCCGATCGCCGCCGTGGTCGTCGACTGCGCCGACCCCGGGGCCATGGCCGGCTTCTGGGGCGAGGCGCTCGACTGGACCGTGCACGAGGTGACCGGCGACCACGCCAGGCTGCGCTCGTCCCAGGGCGTCGGGCCGTACCTGGAGTTGATCCGGGTCTCCGGCGAGCCGGAGGTGTGGCACCGCTTCCACCTCGACGTGCTGCCCGACCCGGCCGACGACAAGCCGGCGCAGGTGGCCCGGCTGCAGGAGCTCGGCGCGCGCTTCGCCGACGTGGGGCAGGGCGAGGTGTCGTGGACGGTGATGGCCGACATCGAGGGCAACGAGTTCTGCGTGCTCGGCCGCTCCACCTCCTGAGGAGATCATGAGGAGCGGAGCCTGGCCGCCTGCCGGATGAGGTGGTCGCGCTCGGGCAGGCTCGGCGCCGACCGGGCGGCCTCGGCGTACAGCCGGGCCGCCGTCTCCCGGTCGCCGTCACGTTCGTGCAGGTACGCCGCGACGGCGGCGTACCTGGGCAGGGCGGGGTCCAGCTCCGCCAAAGCGGCCAGACCGGCGCGCGGCCCGTCGGCCTCCCCGACCGCGACGGCCCGGTTGAGCCGGGCCACCGGGCTGCCGGTGAGGCGGACCAGCTCGTCGTACCACTCGACGATCTGCACCCAGTCGGTCTCCTCGGCCGTCTGCGCGTCGGCGTGCAGCGCGGCGATGGCCGCCTGCGCCTGGTACTCGCCCAGCCGGTCTCGGGCCAGCGCCGCCTGCAGCACCTTCACGCCCTCGGCGATCATGCGGGTGTCCCACAGGCTGCGGTCCTGCTCGGCGAGGGGGATGAGCCGGCCGTCGGGGCCGGTCCTGGCCGCGCGCCGCGCGTGGTGCAGCAGCATGAGCGCGAGCAGGCCCGCCACCTCCTCGTGGTCGATCATCGCGGCGAGCTGCCGGGTGAGCCTGATCGCCTCCTCGGCGAGGTCCACGTCGCCGGAGTAGCCCTCGTTGAAGACCAGGTAGAGCACGCGCAGCACGGTGGCGACGTCGCCCGGCCGGTCGAAGCGGACGTTCGCGACGGTCCGCTTGGCCCTGCTGATGCGCTGCGCCATCGTCGCCTCCGGCACCATGTACGCCTGCGCGATCTGCCGCGTGGTCAGCCCGCCGACCGCGCGCAGCGTGAGCGCCACGGCCGAGGACGGCGACAGCGACGGATGCGCGCACAGGAAGTACAGCCACAGCGTGTCGTCCACCGCCGTGCCGGGGCCGGGCGGCGGCTCGGCCCCGGCACGCGCCTCGCGGTCGCGGCGCGCGGTGTCGGCGCGGGCGGCGTCGAGGAACTTGCGCCAGGCCACGGTGACCAGCCAGCCCTGCGGGTCGCGCGGCGGGCCGTCCCGCCAGCCGCGCACGGCCTCGACCAGCGCCTCCTGTACGGCGTCCTCGGCCGCCGCGAAATCCGCTCCGCGACGGACGAGGACGCCGATCACGACGGGGGTGAGGCTGCGCAGCAGGGCCTCGTCCACCATGCGGCTACTCCGTGATGGTCTCGGGCTCGTGGAGGAACGGCCGCACCTCCAGCCATTCGTGGATCGGCTCGCCGCCCGCGCCCGGCGCCGCCGACAGCTCGGCGGCCAGCTCCAGCGCCCGCTCCTGGCTGTCGACGTCGATCACCATCCAGCCGGCGATCAGGTCCTTGGTCTCGGGGAACGGGCCGTCGGTGACCGGCGGCCGGCCCTCGCCGCCGTATCGGACCCACATGCCCTCCGGAGCGAGCGCCTGGGCGTCGACGAACTCGCCGGTGTCCTCCAGCCGCTTGGCGAAGTCGCGCATGTACTGGATGTGCGCCGAGACCTCCTCCGGCGTCCACTGGTCCATCGGCACGTCGTTGACCGGCGCGGGCGCGCCCCGGTAGTGCTTGAGCAGCAGGTACTTGGCCATCGCGTTCTCCTTCGTACGGTCGGTCGTCATCGCGGTGTTCATGCCGGGGACGGAGCCGCCGCCGCGTTCTCGACATCTTCGCCGCGACTTTTTTGAAGGGCGCGATCAGGCCCTGGATCGCAGCCGCCGCCACCACGGCGGCCCGGAGACGCGGGCGGCCGTCCCGTGCGGCGGCTCGCCCGTGCGCGCGTACGCGAAGAACGCCGCGAGATCGTGCGCGGGGCCCTGGCCGATGCGCTTGGCGACCTTGTTGTGCGGGTAGCCGCGCAGCCCGTCGGGGCTCTCCACCGCGGCGGCCCGCTGATCGGTGCAGTACACCCACGACCAGCCGCAGTTCCTGACGATCATCTCGCCCAGGTACGCGCCCGCACCCATGATCACCTCGTGCGCGTCCTCGGGAGCCGGCTTGGTGGCCACGAACGCGGCGCAGTAGTTGTCGAGGTGATGCAGGAACGCCGGGTCCCAGTCGAGCGCGAACCCCTCGGCCCGCGCCCGCTCCACGAAGCCGTCGGCCAGGACGCGCATGTGCTCGGCGGTCTCGGCATCGCTGGGCGGCTCGCGCCGCGGCCCCCTGCCCAGCAGCCGGCCCAGCGTCATGGCAGCTCCTCGCGCAGGAGGGCGCGGGCGAACGGCTCCCCGGCGGCCCGCGCGTACGCCTGGCGCTCGCGTACCTCGGCGAGCGTGCGCGGCCGGTAGCCGGGACCGTCGCCGCACCCCATGGGGAACCGGATCCCGGCGTGCAGCAGCACCGACAGCACCCGCCAGCCCTCGACGTCGCGCCGGGCCGGCGCCGCAAAGGCGGATCCGACGTGGATCAGCGGCCCGGCGCACCCCGGGCACACCCGGTCACCCTCGCCCCTGGCGAGGTGGGGCTGCTTGTACGAGGCGCGGCACGGCAAGCAGACGAACGACGTCTTCCCATGACCCATGCGCCTACCTTAGGCCCTTGATCGACTCAGGTCGCGGTCATGCGGGGTGGGTCTCGGGCAGGACGGCGTCCACGGCGTGACGAACGGCGCGCGGCCGGGCCCGGCCCCGCGTAGCCGCTACGTGTCCGTGGCACAGACGTCACACGTACGGCGCCTCAGTGCTGACGCGCGCCGCATCACCGGTGGCCAGGCGGGTGAGGAGCTTCAGGGCGGCCGCGTCGGGGGAGCCCGGGGCGGCGGTGAAGACCGCCAGGCGCCGGCCGTCGTCCTGGGGCAGCTCCATCAGCTCGTCATTCAGCGTCATCGACGCCCACCAGCGGGTGACGGAAGGCGCGCGTGGGCGGGATGCAGGCGGGTACGTGGTGAGCCGCCCACAGCGCGGCGAACTCCGCGCTGTTCAAGGTCAGCTCGCCGATCAGCTCGGCCAAGTCCGGATCGTCGGGGTAGCGGGCGGCGATCAGGCGCAGGTCGGCCACGGTGTCGCGGGCCTTGCCCCGCCAGTCGGCGTACAGCTCGCGGGTGTGCGGGTCGAGGAAGACCAGGCGTGCGATGTTGGGGCGCTGCCAGGGCTGCTCGGGCGCCTCGTACGGCAGATGCCCGGCCAGCAGCGCGTGCGCCGTGCGGTTCCAGGCCAGCACGTCGGTGCACCGGCCGATCACGAGCGCGGGCACGTCGCCGAACGCCTCGATCATCAGCCGGAGGACCGGCCGCACACGTTCGGGACGCGGCCGCCGGCGGCGCTTCGGCCGGTGCGGGCCGCCGCTCGACGAGGAGGCGCGATCGGCACCGCGGGGCTGGCGGCCGTCGCGACCGCGCGTACCGAGGCGCTGGCGGCGGCGACGCCCGTGCTCGCCACGCTGGGCGGGCTCCACGCGGCGATGCTCGTGGCGGGCGTGGTCTGCCTGGCCGGGGCCGTTCTGGCGGTCGTGCTGCTCGGCCGGTCGTCTCAGTGACGCTCGTCGACGGCCCGCCTTTCGGCCTGTACGAGCCGCAGGGAGATGTAGTAGTTGATCCCGGTCTTTCGGGTGTGGCGCACTTTGGTGCGCTGGAACTCGCGGAAGCCGAGCTTGTCGTACAGGCGCAGGGCCGCGGTGTTGACGTCGGAGATCTCCGCCAGGACGTACTCGTCGTACTGGGGGAGGGCGAGCAGGTGGGTCAGCAACGCCGTCGCGACGCCCCGGCCCCGGTACCGGATGGCGGTGGCCACGAACTCCAGGGAGGCCATCCCGTCCTTGGCGTAGGGGAGAGGTTTGGCGAACTCGCGGCGGAAACCGATGTCGGCGATGGTGCCCTTGTAGAACCCCAGGTGCCTGCGCAGCTCGCGCCTGTCGTGCTGGAACGACGGCCGCCTGCCGTCCGTACAGGCGGTGATCCCGGCGGGACGCCCGTCGACCAGGGCCACGTAGAACACGTCGAGGACCAGCGCGTGCTCCAAGGCGTCGGCGAGCTTGGCGGGGTCGTCGGAGAAGTAGGAGAAGTCGGGGCCGAACCCGTCGACGAAGACCTCGGCGATGGCTCGGCGATGGCTCTCGCCCAGCTCGGCGGCGCGTACCACTTCGATGGCGTCGGGCAATGCTCACCTCGGAGGAGTCGTTGTACGGTGTACGAACGGAGACGGTAGCCCGCCCCGCGAGGCGGCGCCTGCCATGAGCGGCGGTGTGCTAGGCCAGCTCATCAGCCCTCCACCAGGGGCGATCCCGTCACTGTGGCCAGTGCGCCGCTGCCCTAGTACAGGAAGAGGACGCGATCGGTCATGCGGAGAAGCCTCCCGCCCTATCAGCGGATCGTGCGGGAGATCGAGCGGCGCATCGACACGGGCGCGCTGCGGCCCGGCGACCGCGTCCCCTCCATCAGGCAGGCCGCCGCGCAGTGGGGCGTGGCCACCGCGACCGCCGCCAAGGCGCTCGACACGCTGCGCAGGCGCGGCCGGGTGGTGGCCGTCCCACGCGTCGGCACCGTCGTCGCGGAACCCGCGTCAGCCCCGAGGCCCCGGCCGCGCCGGGAGCGCCGCCCGGTCGCCTCCGGCCCGGACGACGAGCGGCGGCGGGTCGTGCGGGCCGCGATCGCGCTCGCGGACGAGCAGGGCTTCGAGGCGGTGTCCATGCGCGGCGTCGCGGCCAGGCTCGGCATGCCCACCATGTCCCTGTACGGCCTCGTGGACGGCAAGGAGGAACTGGCCGCGCTCATGGCCGACACCGCCTTCGGCGAACTGGACCTGCCCCAGGAGCCGCCGCCGAGCTGGCGGGCGCACCTGGAGCTCGCGGCGCGCCTGCAATGGGGCCTCTACCTGCGCCATCCCTGGCTGCCCCGGGTCATGTCGCTCACCCACCCGCAGCCCCTGCCCAACATGCTCAGGTTCGGCACCTGGGGCATGAACGCCATACTCGGGCTCGGCCTCGATCCCGAGACGGCCCGGATCGTGTGGTGGGCGGTGGCCAACCACGCCAGGGGGACCGCCACCAACCTGGAGGCGCAGCGCGACGCCGAGCAGCACACGGGCCTGTCGCCCGACCAGTGGTACACCGCCCACCTGCCGTCCCTGCACGCCGCGCTCTCGACGCCCGCGGCGCCCATCGACGACACCCTCGGATTCGACCTGACGGTGTTCTTCGAGGCCGGGCTGCGGTTGCTGCTGGACGGTGCCGCCGTGCTGATCGGACGGCGGCACCGCGCGTAGCGAGCACTTGGCGAAGCCCGCCGTTCACGTGATCTTCAGCGCCGGAAACAGGTATGAATCCCGCAACGTAACCCTTTTCCGGTGGAGTGACACGAATGAACGGCAAAGCCCTCCTCTCCCTCGTGGTGGCCGCGGCGCTCCTGGCGCCGACCGGCCCCGCGCAGGCATCTCCCGCTGAACCCGTCACGGTGGCTCCCGGCGTCACGCTGACGCAGCTCAGCCTCGGCGCGAAGGACTCGGACGACGTCTGGACCGTCCACGTGTACCTGCCGGCCACCATTGACGGCCCGCTCGACCGGGCCGCCACGGCGCTGGGCCCCAGGGAGATCGCCGACCGGGTCCACGCGGCCCTGGTCGAGAAGGGATTCGAACCCCGCATCGAGCAGGTCGTCATGCCCGCCTTCGCCGACCACCCCGGCGGCCCGCTGGGCTGGATCGTCCGCATCGGCCGGTACGCCACCGCCGACGAGGCCGCCGCCGAACTCGCCGAGGTCAAGGCGGCCGGTTTCGCCGGCGGCACCCGCTACACGGCGCAGGACGGCACCGACACCGGGGCGCCGCAGAAGGTCCACGTGCTCCGCGTGGACTTCCGCGACTTCCACGGCACGGTCGAGACCGGCTTCGGGCCCACGCTGAACGGGATGGAGACCCTCACCGACCTGGTCTCCTCGACCGGCGCGGTGGCGGGCATCAACGCCCAGTGGTTCCTCAACGGCTCACCCACCGGCCTGTACGTCAAGAACGGCAAGCTCATCGGCTCGGCCACCCAGGGCCGCGGCGGCATCAAGCTCACCAAGGGCGGGCGGCACGTGGAGGTCGACTCCTACACCGCCCACGTGACGCTCCGCGCCGGCCGCGCCACGGCCGAGATCGACGGCGTCAACCGGATGCCCGGCGAGGTCTGGAACTGCGGCGGCGTCGGCGGCGACCAGCCCACCGAGAAGCCGCAGCACGACTTCAAGTGCACCGACGACAGCGAGCTCGTCCGCTTCACCCCGGAGTGGGGGACGCCGCCGGCCGGTGAGGGCGCGGAGGCCGTACTGGACGCCCACGGCAAGGTCCTCGCGGTGAACGCGACGCGCGGCGCCGCCGTCCCGCCCGGCGGCTCCACCATCCAGGCCATCGGCGACAGCGCCGGCTGGCTGCTTGCGAACGTCAAGCCGGGCCGGCGGGTGACCGTCACCGAACGGGTCGAGGACGGCCGCGGCCACCAGGTACCGCTCACCAAGGACACCACGATCCTCCAGGTCGGCCCCACGCTCGTCCGCGACGGCCGGATCTCGGTCAACGCGGCCGCCGACGGCATCATCCGCGACGGCAGCGACCAGACGTTCACCTACAACTGGACCGTACGCGCCAACCCGCGCTCGATGATCGGCGTCGACCGCCAGGGCCGCCTGCTGCTCGTCGTCGTGGACGGCCGCCAGGACGGCTACAGCGAGGGCCTCGGCATCGCGCAGACGGCCGCGCTGATGAAGCGGCTGGGCGCGGTGCAGGCGCTCAACCTCGACGGGGGCGGATCCAGCGTCATGGCCACCGCCCGATCGGGCATCATCAACCGCCCGTCCGACGCCACCGGCCAGCGAGCCCTGGGCAACGTGTTCCTCATCCATAAGGGACGGTGATCGCGGCGGCCATCCGGGAGGGTGATCGGGGGCGTTTCTGTCGGTCCCGCTCGGAAGAATGGCCGCATGCTCTCCCCGCGTGCACTCAACCGCTCCACCCTCGCCCGCCAGTTCCTGCTGGGGCGGGAGGCCGTCGATGCCGGCGAGGCGGTTCGCCGGGTGGTGGGGTTGCAGGCACAGCATGCGGCCTCGCCGTACCTGGCCTTATGGAACCGCGTCGCCGGCTTCGACCCGGCCGATCTGGACGCGGCGTTCACCGAGCGCAAGATCGTCAAGGCCACGCTCATGCGGATCACGCTGCACGCCGTGCACGCCGACGATCACCCCTGCTTCCACGAGGCGATGCAGCCCACGCTGCGCGGCTCCCGGCTCGGTGACCGGCGCTTCACCGGCAGCGGCCTCACCGCGGCCGACGCCGACGCGCTGGTCGGCGACCTGCTGGCCTTCGCCGACCGGCCGCGTTCGACCGGCGAGCTTCGTGCGTGGATCGAGCAGCGGCTCGGCGTTCCGCCTCAGGGCGTGTGGTGGGCTTTGAAGAGCTTCGCGCCGCTGGTGCACGCGCCCACGGGCCCGCCGTGGTCGTTCGGCCTCCGCCCGGCCTACGTCGCCTCCGGCCTGCCGCCCACGCTCGGAGCGGACGCCGACCAGGCCCTGCAGACGCTCGTTCTGCGGTATCTAGCGGGGTACGGCCCCGCGTCGGCGCTCGACGTCGCCCAGTTCGCGCTGGTGACGAGGAAACGCGCCCGCGCCGCGCTGGACGCGGTCGCCGACCGGCTCGAGCGGCTGACCGGCCCGGGCGGCTCGGAGCTGTTCGACCTGCCCGGCGCGCCCCGCCCGGCCGAAGACACGCCCGCGCCTGCGCGGCTGCTGCCGATGTGGGACAACGTCCTGCTCGCCTACGCCGACCGCAGCCGGGTCGTCCCGCCCGAATACCGCGGGTTCGTCACCCGGCGCAACGGCGACGTCCTGCCGGCACTGCTGGTGGACGGCTACGTCGCCGGAGTCTGGCGACCGGTCGGCGGCGGGATCGAGGCCACCGCCTTCCACCGGCTGCCCGACGAGGCGTGGGCCGAGCTGGCCGCCGAGGCGGAGGCGCTGACGGCGCTCCTGGCCGGCCGCGACCCGGCCGTCTACCGCCGCTACGACCACTGGTGGTCGGACATGCCGGGCGCGCAGGTCCGGATGCTCCCGTAGAGGGGCGGCCATCAGCGGTGTCCGTGAGGGGCGGGCGTTTCGGGCGCGGTGGCGGCGGCGTTCGCCGGAAGCGGGTAGTCGTCCACGGCGATCGAGTCGTGCAGGCGGGCCGTTTTGCTGGCGAGGCGGGTCAGGGCGCGGCTGGGACCCGCAGGCAGGGCGGAGATCAAGCGGGCGCCCCGGGCCAGGCCCCACACCCCGAGGCGCGAGGCCGGGACGAGCGTGCGCGCGGCGCCCAGCGCGACGTCGCGGCTGCGGCGCACGTACTCGGCCATCGCGCGCTCGTACGCGGGAAAGGCGCGCTCGTGGTCACCGCCCGCCCTGGCGAGCTCCCCCGCGAGCACGTACGCGCCGACGACGGCCAGGCTGGTGCTGCCGCCGACGGCCGGGCCGGGGCAGTAGCCGGCGTCGCCGACGAGCGTCACCCGTCCGCGCGACCAGGTGTCCATGCGGAGCTGCGTGATCGAGTCGAAGTAGAACGCGGGAGCGCCGCCGAGCCCGGCCAGCCAGCCGTCCACCTCGGGGTGCATGCCCTGGAACGCCTTGCGCAGCAGCTCCTTCTGCCGGGGCACGTCACGGTGGTCGTAGTCGAGCCGCCCGCTGCGGAACAGGAACAGCACCCGGGCCTCGTCGAGGTGCCGCGCGCCGTACACGCCGGCGGTCCTGCCCACGCCGACGTGGATGCGCAGCTCGCCGTCGAGGTCGCGGCGGCCGGGCAGGGACAGCACCGCGAAGTACGCGCCGGCGAAAGCGCTCAAGGAGGACGTGTCGCCGAAGATGAGGCGGCGCACGCCGGAATGCAGCCCGTCCGCGCCCACGACGAGGCCGAAGCGGCGCGGCCCGCCGCGCTCGAAGCGCACCTCGCCGTCCGGCGAGATCGCGGTGATCGCGTCGCCGAAGACGTACTCGACGCCGTCGCGCGTCGCCTCGTGGTAGATCGCGGTCAGGTCGTCGCGCATGATCTCGACGTGCCGCGCGGACGTGGCGCGGAAGATCTTGCCGAGGTCGGCCCGTACGGCGCGCCGTGAGCCCTCGGGGTGGACGCTCATCCGGCTCGTGCCGGTGGCCCGCTCCGCAATGTGCGGCAGTACGCCCATCTTCTCCGAGATGTCCACCGCGGGCCGGAAGAGATCGACGGCGTGGCCGCCGGTCCTGCGCAGCTTCGGGGCGCGCTCGACGACGGTCACCGCGAAGCCGTTCCTGACCAGCCAGTACGCCGGCACCGGCCCGGCCACTCCGGCTCCGGAGATTACGGGCCGAGGCCGGCGGTCTTCGCGGTCAAGAGCCGCTGTCGGCGGAGGTCAGGAAGTCCTGGAGCTCGCGGTGCCGGAACTGGTACGTGGCGCCGCTGACGCGCAGCAGCCGCGCCTCGCACGCCCAGTCGAGGAAGCTCCACAAGCGCAGCGGCAGCAGCCCGCGCGCCGCCGCGACGATGAGGCCGATCACGGTACGGGTCCAGGCGAGCGCGCCGAAGCTGAGCCCGAAGGCGACGCCGCCGACGACCGCGCACGCCAGCGACACGGCGAGGCTCTGGCTCATCACGAACACCAGGAAGGCCGCGACCCCGCCGGTGAGCCCGAAGGCCATCCCGATGGTGGGGTTGCGGTGCAGCGCCTCGCGCGGGTGCGCCAGCTCGGCGTCCATGCTCCACCCACCCGTAGTGATCGTGAAGACGACTCCGAGCGCGAACGCCAGCACGAACGCCCCGGCCACGCCCACGACCAGCGCCGCGGGTCCGGCGTGGGCAAGCCGGAGCGGGGCCAGTCCGGTGAGCGCGCCGCACAGCCCGAAGCCCATCAGCGTGACCGGCTCGGCACGGATCGCCTCGGCGACCGTCATGCGCCCGGCGCCCACCCGCCCGGCGGCGGTCAGCCCGATGACCGACCCCAGCGCCAGCCCGCCCGTGCCGCCCGCGACGACCGCGAAGAGCGGGCCGAAGACGTCGCCGCCGGTCAGCAGCAGCCCGGCCAGCCCGCCCAGCACACCGACCGGCAGCCCCGCCAGCCCGCCGAGCACCGCCCCCGTCACCCGCCTGCGGCGCGGCACGTTGGCCCGGCCGCCCGCGGCCGACGGCCACGGCGACAGCGACAGGCCGCTCACGATCACCACCCAGGACGCCATGATCGCCAGCGTCAAAGCCTGCTCTCCGCCCCCGGCCGCGCCAAGATCCGGCGCGCCGAGCGCCGAACCCGTCCAGAACGCGACCATCGCCACGATCGCGAGCGCCACCGCGCACAGGCCGTGCAACGCCCGTACCAGGAACCGCCCGCCGATCGGCCACAGCAGGTGGGGCACGATGTCGATGGCCGTCAGCCCGGGCGGCGGCCGGTCCGACCTCGCGCTGACGGCGGCCTGCCAGCGCAGGTGGGCAGCCAGCCGTTCAAGCCAGGCCCGCACCTGATCCGGCCGGTACGCGGCGCCGTGCGCGTCCCGGGGCGTCAGCCGGGTCGCCGCCGGGACGTACGCGTCGAGCAGCCGCCCGGCGATCGCGTCCGCCCCCTTGCGGTGGTCGGCGTGCGGATCGACGCGCAGCAGCTCGTCCGGGTCGGCGCCGGACTCCACGGCGGTGACGGTCAGCAGCAACCGCCACGGCGTGGCCAGCGCCAGGTGAACGGCTCGGCCGGCGGGTCCGGTGAGCGCCGCCTGAACGGCGTCGCGGTCGCCCGCGCAGGGGTGGCCGTCCGGCCAGCGGGCCTTCAGGTAGGCGGCGATCTGCTCCACGGTCAGGTCGTGGAGCCGGATCAAGGTGGCGTCGTCGAGCCAGACACCGGCCGCGCGCAGCTCGGCGTGGCGGTCGGCGCGGCAGGTGACGACCACCGCTCCGGCGCGGCGGCCGGACAGGTCGCTGTAGCGGTTGAGCTCGGCGAGCAGGCTCATCGCCCGGCGCGGGGGCCCGGCGGGCGGGCCGGGGTCCAGCTCGTCCAGGCCGTCCACCACCGGCAGCACCTTGCGGTCGTGTACGAGCCGGTGCGCGTCGTCGCCCGCCAGGCCGAAGTCTTGGACGAGCTGCTCGGCCAGCCAGCTCTCGAACGGCCTGCCCAGGGTCCAGCGGGCGGCGTTCAGGCGTACCGGGACCATGCGCGGGGGCTGACCGGTGGCCAGGGGGGACTCCAGGAGCTGCAGCACCAGCTCGATGGCGAGGACCGTCTTGCCCGCGCCCGATTCGCCCACCACCAGCAGCCGATGGGGATGGAGATCGGTGAAGAACCGGCCGATCGTGTGCAGGTCGTCAGGGCCGGGAGCGGCGGCCTCGGTGTGGCCGGGGCTGAACGAGACCGGTGCGATGTCATAGCCGCCGAGCAACCCCTTGCGGGCCCGGTCCTCCTCGCGCAGCACCCGCCGTACCAGCAGCTCGACCGCCGCATCCCGCCCCTGCACCGCCCCCGCCCATGGCGCGGCGGGCACGGCCGGCGGGGGAGGGACGGCCACACCGCCCCCGGACCGTCCCGCAGCAGCCGGACACGCCTCGCCCGGAGCCGCTGGGTCCGCGGCGGACGGAGACGGCGCCGCGGCATCGGTACCGGCCGCAGGCGGTGAGTGCGGGGGAGCGGCACCTTGGATGAGGGCGGCGCGGGCGAGGCGCCACCGTTCCAGCTCCTCGGCGATCAGCTCCTCGGGATGATCGCAGGACCGCAGGCAGGCCGTGACGAACGCCCGTACGAACTCCCACCGCGGCAACCGATCCCGCTGCCGCAGCACGTGCGAGGTGGTGCTCTTGGGCAGCGCGTCCACCAGGGCGCCGTCGGCGGCGGGGATACGGCCGCCGAGCGCGCGCAGCCGGCTCAACGAGGGCTCACCCGCCCACTGCCGGAGAAGTACCAGCGCGGCGACGAACTCGGCCGCGGAGCCGGCCTGGGACGGGTCGGGCGGAAGTGGACGGTCCGCGCTCACCGTTCCTCCGTCCTGACCAGCGCCCACGTGAACGCCGCCCGCCCGCGTCGCGGCCACCGCCCGGGGACGCACACCCCCTCCAGCGTCTGGACGTGCCGCGACTCCATGAGGAAGTTGCGCGCCTCGTCGGCCTCCACCAGCTCCCGGCCCACCGCGATGGGCACGAACCCGTGCCGGGGAATGTAGACCCAGCGTCCACGATCCCAGTCGTAGGGGTCGAACCAGCGGTGCCGCACCGTCCCCGACATCCGCACCTGCGGCCCTTCCCTGGTCAGCACGAACGACCCCTGCGACCGCAGCAGGCTCATCCTGCTGACGTAGAACAGCTCGGTGCCGATGAAGGCGTTGATGCGGGCGTCCCAGTAGTCGTGCAGCCAGTCGGAGGCGTGGTCGTCCAGGGTCGCGGCCCGGCGCAGGAGCTGGCGTTCGAAGCGGCGCTGGTTCCTGCGCTCGGCCTTCTTGATCACCTTGAACGAGCGCAGCCAGCGCAGCGACATCGTCCTCGACTCGCCCGCGCCGTCCATGAAGTGCTGCAGGAAGTCGGAGGCGATGGGATGGAAGTCCCGTCCGCCCTCGATGATCGAGCGGAACAGCTCCACCAGTTCGGGCACCGGCTTGCCCGTCCGCCGCCGCAGCCCTCGCAGGAACATCCCGGCCCTTCCCCTGGTGAGATCGAGCGTCACGTACACGTCGGGCGGAACTCCTCCTCCGGGAGGAGGGTCTCCCATTCGGCGCGGGTGAGTGCCCGGCCCGCGTTGGCGCAGGCGGCGGCCACGAGGTCGGCGGGCATCCCGGTGTGCCACAGCCGCGCGGTGCCGTCGGTGGCGACCGAGGCCACCTTCGCGCCGTCGGCGGCGTAATCGAGCGCGATCACGCCGCCCGTGTGGCCGGTCATCGGGTGGCCGATGGGCCGGTACGTGCGCAGATCCCACAGCAGCACGTCACCGTTCCGCAGGCCGGTGGCCAGCACCTCGCCGTCGCGGCTGAACGCGAGCGCGTTGGGCGCGGCGTCCTCGGGGATCAATGCGACGCCTTTGACGCGGCGGTGCCGCACGTCCCACAGCCGCACGGCGTCGTCGGAGGCCGTGAACGCGAGCGTCCCGCCGTCGGGGCTGATGGCCAGGCCGTTGACCAGCCCTCCGGCCGCGGCGGGCGGGCTGCCTTCGATGGGGCGGCGGGTGGCGACGTCGAAGAGCCGTACCCGCGAGTCGAGGCCCGCGCTCGCCAGCGTCCTGCCGTCGGGGCTGATGGCCATGCCGGTGATGACGTCGGTGTGACCGGGTACGCGGATGCGCGGCCCGATCTCGCGGCGGCTCGCGACGTCCCAGAGCGCGATGGCCTGCTCGTGCTGGACGGCGGCGAACCTGCCGTCGGGGCTCAGCTCGGCCACCCCGCCGAACGCGGGGTCATGGGCGAGCACGCGGCGGCCGGCGACGTCCCAGACGCGCAGGCCGTCCGTGGCGGAGGTGAGGAGCGTGCGCCCGTCCGGCGTGAACGCGATCTTGTTGACGGTGCCCTCGGCGCCGGGCGCGAGCAGCGGGGGGCCGATGGGGCGCTGGGTGGCGGCGTCGTGCAGCCGTACAGCGGGGTCGTCGCCGGGGCCGCCGGTGGCCAGGATGCGGCCGTCGGGGCTGAGCGCGACCGCGCCGCCCGCGGGCGTCGGCGTGCCGATCTGCAGGTGGACCTGCGGGTCGGCGAGGCGTACCAGGCCGTCGTCGCCGGCCGCGGCGAGCAGCCTGCCGTCCGCGCTGAACGCCACCCGCCGTACGCTCATCGCGTTGTCCTGCAGCGCGGTCAGCTGCCGGCGGCCGGCCGTGTCCCACAGGACGGTACGGCCCGAGGCGCCGCCGGTGGCGATGCGGGTGCCGTCGGGGCTGAAGGCGATCGAAGAGAAGCCGGCCGTGCGGTCCTTCAGCACACCCGTGCGGCGGCCGGAGGTCACGTCCCAGAGCATCGCGCCGTCGCCACCCGCCGTGGCGAGCGTCTTGCCGTCCGGGCTGAACGCGATGTCGTCGAGGGGATGCCGTTGCGTGGCGAACGGCTCGCCCAGCGGGCGCCCGGTGGCGGGGTCCCACAGCCGTACGGACCGGCCCCGCGCGACGGCCAGGGTCTTGCCGTCCCGGGCGAACGCCACCCGGCGCACGGTGTTCCGCAGCTCCGGCCCGTGATCGGGGTGTCCCATGGCGGGGCCGCGCGGACGGTGGGTGGCGGCGTCCCATTGGCGTACGACCCCGGTGAAGTCGCCGGTCACGACCGCGGTGCCGTCGGGGCTGTAGGCGAGCGCCGAGACGACCCTTTCGTGCTTCAGCTCGGGGCCCAGCTCGCGGCGGGTGGCCGCGTCGTAGAAGCGGACGGTGCCCTGGCACGCGGTGGCCAGCGTGCGGCCGTCGGGGCTGAGCGCCACCTGGACGCCCGAGCACTCGTACGTCGCGCGGGTGATCGGCGCGCCGAGCTGCCTGCGGGTGGCGGTGTCCCACAGCCGCGCGGTGCCGTCCTCGCCGCCGGTCGCCACGGTGGAGCCGTCGGCGCTGAACGCCAGGGACCTCACGCCTCTGGTGTGCCCGGCGAGCCGGCCCCGCCCCGTGCCGGTGGCCGCCGACAGCAGGCGGTTGCGCGCCTCGTCGGTGGGTGCGATGGTCCAGGCGGCCACGGCGAGCATCGACGACAGCGCGGCATCGCCGGTGACCTCGCTCTGGGCGGCGAGCTGGCGGGAGATCGCCACCCTGCGCTGCCTGCCGGCCTCGCCGGCGGCGTTCACGGCGGTGGCGGCGGCGATGAGGGCGAGCACCGACAGCGTCGCCAGGCCGGTGACGGCGAGCCTGCGGCGGCGGCTCGCCCGCCGCTCTTGCCTGGTGGAGGCGGCGATGAAGCTCTCCACGACGGGCCCTGGAGGCGGGAAGCCGTCGGGGTCGCGCTCCCAGCGGGGCCGGCTGTCCTGCACGGCGAGCAGCCGCGCGCCGCGATAGAGGAACGCGGGATCGCGGTGGTTGCCGGCCCATTGGGCGGCCGCCTCCAGAAGCCGGTCGTAGACGGCCTGGGCGGCGAGGTCGGGTTCGAGCCACTGCCGCAGGGCGGGCCAGGCGGTCAGCAGCGCGTCGTGGGAGATCTCGGCGGTGTCCTCGTGCAGGGTGAGCAGCCGCCGGTCGGCGAACGCCGACAGCAGCGCCTCGACCTGCGCGCGCCGCTGCGGGGTGCGGGCGGAGGCGGCGGCGTGGATGTCGGCCAGCCGCGCACTGCGCCGGGCCACCTGACCGCCCGCGGTGATCAGGGTCAGGCGGCGGAAGATGCGCAGCGCGGCCTTGCGGTCCTCCGGGGGCAGCCGGGCGAGCACCTCGTCGGCCGTGCGACGTACGGAGTCGCGGACCCGGCCGGACTCTTCGTAGCCGCGCAGGGTGAGCGTGCCGTTCGTGCGCCGTTCCCAGGTGTTGCGCAGCGCCTGCGAGAGCAGGGGCAGCGCGCCCGCGACGGGATGCTCGCCGGTGCCGGCGCGCAGCTCGGCGAGCATGGTCTCCACCAGCCCCGGCTCGATGCGCAGTCCTGCGGCCGCGGCCGGGCCGGTGATGGCCAGGCGCAGGTCCGCCTCCGCCATCGGCTCCACGATGACCTGGCCGTCCTGGATGGCCTCGGCGAAGCGCGGGTAGGCGGCGCAGCGATCCCAGTGGTCGGCGCGTACGCCGATGACCACGCCCGCGCCCTGCGGGCCCTGCGTGAGCGCGTGCAGGGTGGCGACGTACGCCTGCCGCTCGCGCTCGTCGGTCACCAGCGTGAACAGCTCCTCGAACTGGTCGGCTACCAGCAGCAGGCGCCCTGCCACCTCCGGCAGCAGGCCGCGCGGGCCGGCGCGCAGGCGCCCGGCCAGCGCCTCTGCGTCACCGCCGAACTCCTTGGCCCACGCCTCGGCGAGCGCGCGGAACGGCGTCGCGGTGGGCGTGGTGAGCAGGCACCGCCACTCCCGCTGCCCGGCGTGCGGCAGCTCGCCCTTGGCCACCGCGGGAAGCAGACCGGCACGTAACAGCGACGACTTTCCGACGCCCGAAGCGCCGGAGACGAGCAGGATCGCGCCGCGGCCGTCCACGCGGCGTCCGAGACGGTGGAGAAGATCGTGTACGGCGCGCGTGCGGCCGTAGAACAGCTCGGCGCTGCCCGCCTCGAACGGGGCGAGTCCCTGGTAGGGGCAGATCTCGCTGGGATGACCGCCCCGCTCGCTCATGGCGGTCATTCTGACAAAGGGGGCCACCGGCATCAAACGAGTTGCGTCCTAGTGCTTCCAATATCGTCCGATGTCGTCCCATCCATGGTCTGAACGGCGCGAACGCGGTTCTGATGGACGTGCTGCCAGTTGATCGAGAGGCCCGGCGGCTGCGCCGGAGCCCTCCATGGGGGATCGCGGGAGACGAACTTGCATTCGGGTTTGCCTTCGGGACGCTGCGCTCTGCCCGACGCCGCGCGGGGAACCGGCGCCGCGCACGCGGTGGGCACGCTGCTACGGGGATGGCGCAAGCGGGCGCTGCTGACGCAGGAGCAGCTCGCCGAGAAGGCGGGGCTCAACGTCAGGACCGTACGAAGGCTGGAGAACGGCGGGCTGTGGCAGCCGCGCAGCAGGTCCGTCCTGCTGCTCGCGCAGGCACTTGAGCTGGGCGGCGAGGAACGCGAGCAGCTCGCCGCCGCCGCGCGCGGCCTGCCGGTCGCCGGGACCGGCGAGGTGGCCGCGCGCCCGATCGTGCCCCGGCAACTGCCCGCGGGGCTCGCGGCACTGGCCGGTCGCGAGCGCGAGCTGGCCGTCGTCGAGGACGCGCACCGCGCGCGGACGGCGCTGGTCGTCGCCATCGACGGCATGGCGGGGACCGGCAAGACGGCGCTCGCCGTGCACGCCGCGCACCGGCTCGCACCCGGCTTTCCCGACGGCCAGCTCTACGTGGACCTGCACGGTCATGGCGCGGCCCCGGTCGAGCCGGGCGAGGCCCTGGCCCGCATGGTGCGCGCGCTCGGCGTGCCCGCCGAGGAGATTCCCGACCACGACGAGGACCGCGCCGCGCTCTACCGCAGCGTGCTGTCCGAGCGCAGGGTGCTGATCGTGCTGGACGACGCCGCAGGAGCGGAGCAGGTCAAGCCGCTGCTGCCCGCCGGTCCCGGCTGCCGGGTGATCGTCACCGGCCGGGGGCGGCTGAGCGGGCTCGGGGACACGCGCGCCGTGTCGCTGGACGTGCTGCCCGCCCCGGCGGCGGTCGCGCTGTTCGCCGAGGTTGCCGGGCATGAACGGGCGGCGGGCGCGTCCCCCGGCGAGCTGGAGGAGGTCGCGGCCAGGTGCGGGTGGCTGCCGCTGGCCGTGCGCATCGCCGCCGAGCGGCTGCGGGCGCGGCCTACATGGAGCGTGCGCGACCTGCTCAAGCGGCTCGCCGGTGATCGGCTGGCCGAGCTGGCGGCGGGAGGGCACGACGTGGCCGCCGCCCTGGACCGCTCCTACGACCGGCTCCCCGCCGAGCTGCGGCGGGCGTACCGGCTGCTGGGGGCGCGCGCCGGCGACGGCGCCGACGACGGCGCCGACGACAGTGCAAACCTCGACTCGCGCACGGCCGCCGCGCTGCTGGGGACGAGCGCGCCGCACGCGGAGCGGCTGCTCGAACGGCTGCTGGACGCGCACCTGCTGCGGGAGTCCGCGCCCGGCCGCTACCGCTTCCACGACCTGGTACGGGACCACGCCTCGCGTTCGAGCCGGGTGGCCTAGCGCTCAGAGAAGGCGGCGGGGGCGGGGCTCGCGGCCGGGCGGCGTGGCGCTCAGGAGCGGGGGCGGGGCTCGCGGCCGGGCGGCTGGCGTACCTCCTGATCCGGCTCATGGCGCGGCGGGTTGGGCCGGGTGACCTCCTCGGCGCCCAGCTCGACCTCCTCGCCGTGGTGCAGCAGCGTGAGCGGCGGGCCTTCCAGCAGCCGGTACGTCGTCGCCTCCCGCGTCGCGCTGACCGACAGCCGGCTGCCGCGATAGCGCAGCCGGAAGCCGAGCCGGGTGATCCGGGAGGGCAGGCACGGCGAGAAGCGCAGCCGCCCGCCGCCCGCGCGCATCCCGCCGAACCCCGACACCAGCGCGATCCACGCCCCCGCGAGCGAGGCCATGTGCACGCCGTCCACCGTGTTCTTCTCCAGGTCGTCGAGGTCCATCAGGGCGGCCTCGCCGAGGTAGCGGTAGGCCAGCTCCAGATGGCCGACCTCGGCGGCGATGACCGCCTGCGTGCAGGCCGACAGGGACGAGTCGCGCACGGTCAGCGCCTCGTAGTAGGCGAAGTTCCTGGCCTTCTGCTCGGGCGTGAACGCGTCGGGGCGCAGGTGCATGGCGAGCACGACGTCCGCCTGCTTGACCACCTGCCGGCGGTAGAGGTCGAAGTAGGGGAAGTGCAGCAGCAGCGGGTACTTGTCGGGTCCGGTCGCGTCGAAGTCCCACGGCGCGTGCCGGGTGAAGTCGTCGCTCTGCTGGTGCACGCCGAGCCGCTCGTCGTAGGGGACGGTCATCGCCTCCGCGCCCGCGCGCCAGCGGCGGATCTCCTCCTGGGTGACTCCGAGCTCGGCCGCCCGCTCCGGGTGACGCTCGGCCGCGGCGGCGGCCTCGCGGAGGTTCTGCTGGGTCAGCAGGTTCGTGTAGAGGTTGTTGTCGGCGACCGCGGTGTACTCGTCCGGACCGGTCACGCCGTCGATGCGATAGTGCCCGGTCGTGTCGTGGTGGCCGAGCGAGCACCACAGCCGGGCGGTCTCGACCAGCAGCGGCAGGCCGGTGTCCCGGTCGAACTCCTCGTCCTGACGGGCGTCCACGTACTGGGTGACCGCGTGCGCGATGTCGGCGTTGACGTGGAAGGCGGCGGTCCCGGCCGGCCAGTAGCCGGAGCACTCCTCGCCGTGGATGGTCCGCCAGGGGAAGGCGGCGCCGCGCAGTCCGAGCTGCCGTGCCCGCTCCCTGGCCAGGGGCAGCGTGGCGTACCGCCAGCACAGCGCGTCCGCGACGGCGCGGGGATAGGTGTAGGTGAGCACCGGCATGACGAAGATCTCGGTGTCCCAGAACGTGTGGCCGTCGTACCCGGAGCCGGTCAGGCCCTTGGCCGGGATCGGCCGCTTCTCCAGCCGCGCCGATGACTGCAGCAGGTGGAACATGCCGAACCGGACCGCCTGCTGCACCTCGTCGTCGCCCTCCACCTCCACGTCCGCGCCGTCCCAGAAGGCGTCGAGGAAACGCCGCTGGTCGGCGCAGAGCCCGTCCCAGCCGGTCAGCCGGGCCGCCGCCAAAGCCGCGGCCACCTGGTCGTGCAGGGCGGGCCGCGAGCGGCGGCGCGACCAGCCGTACGAGAAGAGCTTCACCACCCGCAGCGTCTGGCCGGGCGACAGGCGCGTGGCCACGGTCATCCGGCTGACGTCGTCGCCGCCCCGCCCCTCGGCCAGCGTCTCGTCCGGACCGTCGATCTCGTGCCACATGCCTGCCGCCAGGCGCAGGCCGCTGTCGCGGGTGCGGTGCACCATGATCGCCAGGCCGTCGTCGCTGGTGACGTTCTCCTCACCGATCAGCGGGGAGCGCAGCGGCGCGGCGGCTCGCGGGTCGCCGGAGGCCGGCGTGCCCATCTCGTTGGCGACCAGCTCCGACTGGACGACGACGCGGATCGGGCGGCCGACGGCCTGCACCTCGTACCGGATGGCGGCGACCGCGCGATGGGTGAACGACACCAGCCGCGTCGATCGGATGCGCACCGGCGTGCCGGTCGGTGAGCTCCAGTGCACGTTGCGGGTGAGCGTGCCCGCCCGCAGGTCGAGCACCCGCTCGTGCTCGTGGAGCGTGCCGTAGCGCAGGTCGAACGGCTCGTCCTCGACCAGCAGCCGGATCACCTTGCCGTTGGTGACGTTGACGACCGTCTGGCCGGACTCCGGGTAGCCGTAGCCGGCCTCCGCGTACGGCAGCGGGCGCAGCTCGTAGAACCCGTTGAGGTACGTGCCCGGCTCGGCGTGCGGC
Organism: Nonomuraea sp. NPDC052634; assembly: GCF_040678535.1. Classification (NCBI taxonomy): domain Bacteria; kingdom Bacillati; phylum Actinomycetota; class Actinomycetes; order Streptosporangiales; family Streptosporangiaceae; genus Nonomuraea; species Nonomuraea sp. NPDC052634. The sequence continues at coordinate 214,090 of NZ_JBFATY010000001.1, forward strand.
TCGCCCTCGTCGAGGTTGCCGCGCAGCCCGATGTGCCCGTTGGACAGGGCGAACACCGACTCGGTCTGGGCCAGCACGCCCAGGTCCAGCCGCCGCTCCCGCAGGGCCCACGGCTCGATCGTGAACGCCGGATGCCGGATCATCGCGCGTCCTCGTGCGTCAGCAGCTCTCGCAGGTCGCCTACGACGACGTCGGCGCCGTTGGCGCGCAGCGCGTCCGCTTGGCCGGCGCGGTCGACGCCGACCACGAACCCGAACCCTCCCGCGCGGCCCGCCGCCACCCCCGCCAGCGCGTCCTCGAACACCGCGGACTCGGCCGCCTTGAGCCCCAGCGCCTCGGCCGCCGCCACGTACATGTCGGGCGCCGGCTTGCCCGCCAGCCGCCGCTCTTTCGCCACGACGCCGTCGATCCTCGCCATGAACCTGTCGGCGATCCCGGCCGCCGCCAGCACCTGCGCGGTGTTGGCGCTCGACGACACCACCGCCGTGCGCAGCCCGGCCCGCCTGACCTCGTCCACGTACCGGACCGAGCCGGGGAAGACCTGCACGCCGTCCCGCTCGATGACGGCCTGGACGAGCTCGTTCTTGCGGTTGCTCAGCCCCTGCACGGTCATCGCGCCCGGCGGGTCGCCGGGCGTGCCCTCGGGCAGGTCGATGCCGCGCGACCGCAGGAAGCTCCGCGCCCCGTCCGCGCGTTTCTTGCCGTCCACGTAGCGGTCGTAGTCGGCGACCTTGTCGAACGGCACGAACGGCGTGCCCGTCTTGGCGGCCCACGCGCGGAGGAACTCGTCGAACATCGATTTCCACGCGGCGGCGTGGACGGTGGCCGTGCGCGTCAGCACGCCGTCCATGTCGAACAGGCAACCGCGAATTCCCTCAGGCAACCCCAGCATGCGCTCCTCCGGCCCCGGCATCTACCCGCCCGACCTGCGAATATCCCGCCCGAGGGCTGCTGAGGCCGGGAGGGTTTGCCGCATCGTTTTTCCGATGCCGGCCTACCAGCACGTGGTGGCCACGTCGCCCAACGCCTACGGCATCGGCCTCGGCGACGAGGCGTTGCGCTCTCGGGCGTCCTGCGCACGGGTGTACGGATGCGCGGTGACCTGGAAGGCACCGTCTGATGGCGCCGGCCGGGACCGACGCCCACGCCATCACCGTCCACCTCGACCGGCTCCTGGCCGAACCGGAGTGCGGCAGGCCGAGAGCGCGCCGGTCATCAGGGTCGGCAAGCGGGTGGCCGCCGTCCGGCCGTCAGTGACCTTTCCGGCCGGGGCGCGGTTGCGGGAGGATTTTCAGGGTGACGTTCAGGCCGGAGGTGCCCCATGGATGGCGAGCCCAGGATGATCCTGCTGTGCGGGTTGCCCGGCTCGGGCAAGACGACGCTGGCCAAGCGGCTGGCGCGCGAGATCCCCGCCGTGCGGCTGTCCCCGGACGAGTGGCTGGCGGACCTCGGCATCGACCTGTTCGACGAGCCCACGCGGGCCCGGCTGGAGCGGCGGTTCACCGTCCACACCCAGGATCTGCTGCGGCTCGGACAGAGTGTGGTGCTGGAGTCCGGGTTCTGGACGCGGGCCGAGCGCGACGAGATGCTGGCGGTCGGGCGCGCCCTCGGCGTTCGCACCGAGTTGCGTTACCTCACCGCGCCGTTCGAGGAGCTGTGGCGGCGCGTCGATGCCCGGAACCGGGAGCGAGTGCCGGGGACGGCGCCGATCAGCCGCGAGGCGATGGAGAGGTACGCCAAGATCTTCCAGGCTCCCGGCGATGACGAGCTCGCGCTCTTCGACGACCCACCCCGCGAGACGGCGCGTCGTGGTGATACGGCCTGCTAACGGCTCGCGAGTGCCTTTCCTGCGGTGATGATGCCGGTCAGCGCCGACCGTACGTCGTGCAGCTCGGCGATCTGCGTGTCGATGCGCTGTAGCTCGCGTTCGAACTCGGCGATGAGGTCCTCACAGCCGGGCGCCAGGAACTCGCCGTCGGCCACCATGCAGGGCAGGATCTCGCGGACCATGTCGCTGTTGAGCCCCGCCGCGAGCAGGATCCGGATGCGGCGCACGGTCTCGACGTGCTCTTCGGTGTAGACGCGGTAGCCGGCGGACGTACGTTCGGGGACCAGCAGCCCCTTCTCCTCGTAGTAGCGCAGCGCACGGGCGCTCACCCCCGTACGCCGGGCCAGAGCACTGATCCGCACCTGCCGCCGCCTCCCAGCTTGACCTTCACGCCAACGTGAACGTTTAGCGTAACGGCGAACTTCGGCGTCAACGAATGACGGGGGATCACCACCATGACTCAGCAGCTTTCGCATGCCCCGGTGTCCGTGCTCGGCATGGGGCCGATGGGACGGGCGATCGCCGGGGCGTTCCTCGCCGCCGGCCACCCGACCACGGTGTGGAACAGAACGGCGGGCAAGGCGGGCGAGCTCGTCGCCCGCGGCGCGGTACTCGCCGACGGCCCGCTGGCCGCGCTCGACGCCGCCGAACTGGCCATCGTCTGCGTCATCGACGCGAACGCCGTGGAGGCCATCCTCGACCAGGCGCGGGCCGAGTCCGGCGGGCCGCTGCCCGCGACCACGCTGGTGAACCTCACCTCGGACGGGCCAGGACGCGCGCGCGAGCTGGCCGCCAAGGCGAACGACCTGGGCGTACGCTATCTCGACGGCTCGATCATGACTCCCGCGGCGGCCATCGGCACGGAGGCGACGCGCGTCCTCTACAGCGGCCCCGCCGGCCTCTTCGAGCGCCACCGGCCCACGCTGGCGGCGCTGGGCGGCGCGGCCGTGCACCTCGGGGACGACCCCGGCAGGGCGGCGAGCTTCGACGTCGCTCTGCTGAACCTGTTCTGGACCTCGATCGCCGGGCTGATGCACTCGTTCGCGCTCGCGGCCCGGCAGAACGTGCCGGCCACCGCGCTCGCGCCGCACGCCCAGCAGATGGCGGGCCTGGTCGCCGAGCTGCTGCCCGGACTCGCCGCCGACATCGACGCGGGACGCTTCTCCGGGGCGGACTCGGCCTCCCTGACCTCGGTGGCCGCGAGCCTCGACCACATCGTCCACGTCCTGGAGGAGACCGGGATCTCCGCGACGCTCACCCGCACCGCCAAGGGCACCGTGGACGCCGCCATCTCGGCCGGACACGGCGGCGACGCCCCGGTCCGCCTCGCCGAGTTCCTGAGCAGGACCTGACGACCGGAGGAGCAGCGCGGTCGCCGGCTTGACCGTCGCGACCGCGAGCGACCCGGTCGGTGGGGGTGCGGCCGAACGGGGACGTCACCGGCTCATTGCGCGCCGGCCATCGACGCGGCCCGGCGCGCATGGACATTCCACGAGGAATCTCGTTATCGTCCGCGGGTCCGTCCCCGCCCGAGCCGCCGCGTCCCCGGAGGTCCGCATGGTCTCCTCGCCCGCCCACGAGAGACGGCAGGTGCGGCGAAGGATCTCCGGCCTCGCCGGTCCCCTGTTCGTGGCCGGGTCGCTGAACTTCGCCGCCCAGCTCGGCGTCATCGCCGTTCTCGGGCGCATGGGGGGAGAGGCGATCTACGTACGCTCCCTGTACCAGCCGGTCAGCCTCATCGTCCTCGCCCTGAGCGTGGGCTTCGCGGTCAGCAACCAGGTCGCCGCCGCGATCAGCAAAGGGGCCGGACGTCCCCAGGACGTCATGGCGAACGCGGCCGGCCTGGCCCGAGTGTGGCTCGGCCTCGGCGCGGCCCTGTGCCTCGTCCTCGCGGTCGCCGCGCCCGCCCTGCCCGGTCTGCTTGACGTGGACGCCGGGTTGCGGGACACGTTCGTCTCCTTCCTGCGCTGGACCAGCGCCGCGGGTCTGCTGATCGCCGGGGAGGAGCTGTGCGCGTCCAGCCTGCGCGGCTACGGGTACGTACGGCAGGCCACCGTCCTGGTCGCCTGCACGGCGGGCGTGCGGGTCGGCCTCGTGGCCGGGCTCGGGCTCGGCACCGGCATCGGGATCGCGGCGGTGCCCGTCGCCGAGGCGGCGGCCGCTGTGACCGGCCTGGCCATGGGCTGTGCGCTGCTGCGCCGCACCGAGCTGTGGCATCCGGCGGCCGTACGCGTCTGGCGGCGCGAGGTGCTCGCCGACCTGCGCCGGATCGGCGTGCCCATCGCGCTGTCCTTCCTCGTGATCTCCGCGTACAACCTCGCGGCCATCGGCGTACTCGGAGACTACGGGGAGAACGCCGTTGCCGGGTTCACGGTCGTCGCGACCATCCAGAACGTCGTGCTGCTGCCGGGCATGGCCCTGGGCACGGCCACGGCGATCATCATCAACCAGCAGCGCGGCGCGGGCGAACGGCGGCGGCTGGGTACCTCGATGCGCGGCGGCATCGAGGCCACCGTCGTGACGTACGTGGCGATCGCGGCCCTGGTGTGGTCGCTGCACGACCCGCTGGCCCGGCTGATCGGCGGTGACGCGGGGGTGGCCGTGGAGGCGGGCGCCTACCTGGGGGCCGTGGCGCTCACGTACGCCGTCCAAGGGCCCGTGCTCGCCGCGCTGACCATCATGGAGGAGACCGGCGGCGGCTTCCTGGCCATCGCGCTCAACGCGATCTACTTCGGCCTGATCGTCGCGACCGGCGCGGCGGCGGCACGCGCCACGGGCAGCGCGGACGGCTTCTACGCCGCGGTGGCGTGGTGCAACCTGATCGGCGTGACGGTGCCGCTCGTGGCCGTACGCCACGTACGGCGGCTGGCGGTGTACGGCGTGAACCGCGCTGGTTCACCATGACCACGACAGCGGAGCGGAGCGCCGGCGCGGCGCAGCGCATCTCAGCGTGCGGCGCGTTCACCTGGAGCTCGGCGGCTGAGCGGGGCCGAGGACGGCGGGGGTGACCAGGGCGCGGGCGGCGGCGGCGAAGTAGTCGGCGGAGGCGTTCTCGGCGAGGCCGAGGATGACGCCCTGGCTCAGGCCGACCAGCAGCGCGCGCAGGGCGGTGGCCAGCCGGTGCGCCTGGGCCGGGGTGAGGGCGTGCCCGTCGTGGGACCTGCCGGACAGCAGCGCGGTCAGGCGTTCCTCGTGCGCCCGTACGGAGGCGGCGAGCTTGGACCGTAGCCCGGGGTCGCGCAGCGCCAGGTCCTGGAGGCTGATCTCGAACGACAGCCGGCGCAGCGCGTCGGGGTCGTCGCACGTGCGGCGGTAGTGGCGGGCGAAGACCTCCACCGTCTCGGCCACGCCCATCTCGGGGGAGACCGCCTGCTCGATGCCGTCGTAGTGCGGGGCGAGGTAGCCTATGAGGAAGAAGCGACCACGTGGACATCACCACCGCCATCGCCGCCGAACGTACTGAGCTGGCGGAACTCCTGGACGACCTCTCGCCGGCCCAGTGGGACGCGCCGACCCTGTGCACCGGCTGGCGGGTACGGGAGGTCGCGGCGCACATGTCGATGGGCTTCAGGTACTCGCTGCCGAAGATGGCCTGGGAGCTGGTCAAGGCAGGAGGCGGCGTCAACAGGATGGCCGACCGCCGCGCCCGCCTCGACGCCGCCGCCATGTCCACGGCGGAGCTGGCCGGCGCGATCCGCGACAACGCCCGCCACCCCTGGAGGCCGCCGGTCGGCGGGATCGCGGCGGCGCTGGGGCATGACGTGGTGCACGGCCTGGACATCTCCGTCGCGCTCGGGCTCGGCCGCCGCGTTCCCGAGGAGCGCGTGCGCGTCCTGTTGGAGCAGGTCAGGCCCTTCACGCTGCGCTTCTTCGGCGCGAAGCTCGACGGGGTGCGGCTGTGCGCCGACGACCTCGACTGGTCGTACGGTGACGGCGTCCCGCTGATCGGCTCGGCGCAGGACCTGCTGCTGCTCACGTACGGCAGGAAGCTGCCGCCCGGCCACCTGCGGGGGGAGGCGAGCGATCGCTACGTCGCCGCCTGAGGCGGGCGTACGCGATGGTCAGGCGTGGTGCTCGACCAGACGGGTGAGGAGGTCGGTCAGGGTCCGCCGGTCGGCGGGGGAGAGCGGGGCGAGGTATGCGTCCTGGGCGGCGGCGAGCAGCCGGTCGAGGTCGGCGAGGCGCTTCCGGCCCGCCGGGGTGATGGTGATGATGTTGCGGCGGCGGTCGTCCGGGTCGGGTGCGCGTTCGAGCAGGCCCTGGGCGGCGAGGTCGTTGACGGCGGCCACCACGTCGCTGCGGTCGATGCCGGTGCGGCGGCCGAGCGCGGCCTGGCTGGCCGGGCCGTACTCCTCCACGGTGGCGAGCAGGGCGTAGTGGTAGCGGCGCGCGCCCGCCTGGGCGAGCGCCTGGTCCACGATCCGGTTGGCGATCAGTGCCGCGCCGTTGGTCAGCCTGCTCGGCAGCGTACGCAGCCGCTCGGGCGGCGGCCCTTCGGGGGTGTTCACGGGCCGAATCTAGCAAAAACGTTGGCGCCACCCACGAATGGCGCTATCGTTGGTTAGGCCAACATTGGCTCAACCAACGAAAAGGATGCCCGTATGACCACCGACCACACCTTCAGCACCCGAGTCGTCGGACAGACCGAGAAGGCGCTCAACGCCCTCCTCGACCGGCTGCTGGCCGGGACCGGCATCACCGAACCCCAGTGGGTGACGCTCACCCTCGCGGCGACCAGCGGCGAGCCCCTCTCAGGTGACGCCCTCGCCGAGCAGGCGGCCCACTCGCTGAAGGTCGACCACGCCACGGCGCACCGCCGCATCGCCGAGCTGGCCGGCCACGGCCTGCTGCGCATCGGCCAGGACGGCACCGTCGAGGTCACCGAGCGCGGCCAGGCCCAGTGGGGTGAGGTCCGCGCCGCCATCACCCGCATCACCGGCGAGCTGTGGGGCGACCTGCCGGAGGAAGACCTGGCCACCGCCGGCCGCGTGCTCGCCACCGTCCTGTCCCGCGCGAACGCGCTGCTCGCCGCCGCTTGAGCGGGGGTTTGACCCGCACGCCGCGTCAGGCGGCACAGTGTGCGCATGACCGCACGCGAGTACACCGTCGGCGTCATCGCCGACCTGACCGGCGTCTCCGTACGCACGCTGCACCACTACGACGAGATCGGCCTGCTGACGCCGAGCGAGCGCAGCCCGGCGGGCTACCGGCTCTACTCCGACGACGACCTGCGCAGGTTGCAGCGCATCCTGTTCTACCGGGAGCTGGACTTCGGCCTCGACGCGATCGCCGCCATCCTGGCCGACCCGGCCCGCGACGACGCCGACCGGCTGCGGGAGCAGCGCGCGCTGCTCGGCGAACGCATCCAGCGGCAGCAGGCCATGGTCGCCGCCATCGACAGGGAGCTCGGCGCGCGCAGGCTCGGCCTCACCCTCACCCCCCAGGAGCGGCTGGAGATCATCGGCAGCACCCGTCTGGAGGACAACGCGGCACGGGCGGAAGAGCTGTTCGGCGGCTCCGAGCAGTGGCGGCAGCGCCGGGAGCGCTCATCGGCGTACTCGGCCGCCGACTGGGCCGAGATCCGCGAGGAGCAGGCGGGCATCCACCGGCGGCTGCTGGAGGCGATGAACGCCGGCCTGCCCGCCGACGACCCCGCCGTCATGGACCTGGCCGAAGAGCACCGGCTGCACCTGCACCGGCGCTTCCACGACTGCGACCACGACGTCCACCGCGAGCTGGCCAGGGCCTACCTCGCCAACCAGCGGATCGGCCGCAACTACGACGACATGGCGCCGGGGCTGTCCCGGTACATCCACGACGCCATCATGGCCAACGCCGACCGCGCCCGGCGGGGCTGACAGAAGCGCTCAGGCGTCCAGCGCGTACGAGCGGTCGATCAGCTCCTCCATCGCCCGCTGGAAGTCGCGGCGGCGCTGCTCGCTCCAGCCCTCCGTCAGCCGTTCGAAGACCTGCTCCTGCCATTCGTGGGCCTGGTCGAGCAGGGTGTGACCGAGGGGCGTGAGCGCGGCCTCGCGCCGGCGGCCGTCCGCCTCAGACGCGCGCAGCGTGAGGTACCCGGCCGCCACCGCGCTCTTGACCAGCCGGGACGCGCCGCTCTGGTCGATGCCGATCTCGTGCGCCACCGCGTTGACCGTCGCCTCGGCCCCGCGCCGGGCCAGCGCGTGGACGGCCTCGGTGACGAGGACGAGCCGGCCGTGTTCGGACACCTTGCCGCCGCCGGTCAGGGCGGGCCTGCGCGACCAGTGCCGGACGAACGCGAACAGCACCTGCCCCGGCCCCATGGCGCTCACTCGGTGGCCGCCATCTCGCGGCAGATGTACGCCAGCTCCAGCGCCTGCCGCAGATCCGGCAGCCGGAGAGCGGCCGTCACCTTGCCCCCGGCCACCCGGAAGACCGTCGCCACGCGTACCGGCTCCTGGCTCTGCGGCCAGGTGGCGTCCTGCTCCACGACCATGAGGCGCTCGCCGACCGGATGCCACGAGCGCGGCCGCAGCCTGATCCCGGAGCGCTCCACCCACTGCGCGAACTGCTCGGGCGTGATCGGTCCCGCGCCCTTCGGCCCCAGGACGACGACCGGATCGCCGACCGCCCGCGCCGAGCGCTCCAGGTCGCCGTCGTTCACGCTCGCGTGCCACTCGTTGATGGCCGCCTCCAGTGCCGACTTCATACCGAAATTCTATGCAAAACGCATATATCTCGGGAAGCGGCGGCGTCTATCGAATGACATTGCACCGTTGACCCACGAGTTGCAGTGTGACATGGTACTGATTCAAGACAGGTCGCTACCTGCGGAAACATACGCACCATGAAATAGAGGTGCCTGTGAAACCACTGTCCAACCCCCAACGCAGACTGGTGATCGCGGCCTCCGCGCTTGTCAGCCTGACCCTCGCGGGCTGCAACTCCGACGTCTCCCAGGTCTACTCCTCCGCAAGTGCCGCCCCCAGCGGCAAATCGGGCCAGGTGCGCATCGCCCTGCTCGCCTCCTCCAGCCAGAACGGCTTCAACAAGGCCGTGTACGACGGCGCCGTGGCCAAGGCCAAAGAGTACGGCGACGTCGAGGTGACGATCTTCGACGGCAAGTTCGACAGCCAGACCCAGTTCAACCAGGTGCAGAACGTCGCAAGCCAGGGCACCTACGACGGCATCGTGCTGGTGCCCAACGACAACGTCGGCATCGCGGCCGCCATCCCGGCGGCGGCCCAGGCCAAGATCCCCGTGGTGACCACGCTCTTCCCCGTCGGCCCGAACCTGACGGAGTTGAAGCCGCAGGTCGAGGGCATCGTCTCCACTGTGGCGGCCAACACGGAGGAGAACTCCAAGAAACTCGCGGAAGGCGTCGTCGAGTACTGCGAGGACAAGGACCCGTGCCGGGTCGCGATCCTCATCGGCCAGCTTCAGTTCCCGTTCGACAACCTGCGCAACAAGGCGTACCGGTCGGTGCTCGACGGGCATCCCAACATCAAGGTCGTCGCCACCGGCCAGGGCAACTACGACCGCGACACCTCGCTGAAGGCCATGCAGAACATCCTGCAGGCCAACCCCAAGCTCGACGTGCTGCTGTCCAACGCCGACCAGCAGACCATCGGCGCCCAGGTCGCGCTGGAGAGCGCCGGATACGACCTGAGCAAGATGTACGTGACGGGCGGCGGCGGCAACCAGGAGGCCATCAAGCAGGTACGCGCCGGCACATGGGCCGCCGACCAGGTGGACTTCCCCAACAGCATGGGCAGGGCCGCGCTGGAGCAGGTGGTCAACGCGGTGCGCGGCAAGCCGGTCACCCCGGTGATCGACGCCAACACGCTGGGCCCCGTACCGGTGATCGTCACCAAGGAGATCCTGGACGAGCACCCCGACTTCGCCGGCGAGTGGGCCGATTGATGGGCGGACCGGCACCGGCGGTGGCCGCCACCGTACGCGAGCTGTCCGTCCGCTTCGGCTCCACGCAGGCGCTCGACTCGGTGTCGCTGTCCCTCTTCGAGGGCGAGGTGCACGGCCTGGTCGGCGAGAACGGCGCGGGCAAGTCCACGCTCGGCAAGGTCATCGGCGGGCTCTACCAGCCGGACTCGGGCGAGCTCGAGGTGTTCGGCCGGGCGGTGCAGCGCTGGGACACCAGGCGGGCGCAGGACGCCGGCGTCGTGATCATCGCGCAGGAGCTGTGCCTGGTCCCGGCGCTGACCGTGGCGGAGAACGTGTTCCTCGGCCGGGAGCACCGCACGTTCGGCGTCCTGCACCGGGACCTGGACGCCCGCTACCGGGAGCTGGAGAAGCTCTGCGGTTTCGGGCTGCCCGCCGACGCGCCGGTCCAGAGCCTGCCGATCGCCGACCAGCAGAAGGTCGAGATCATGCGGGCCCTGGCCCGGGACGCGCGGATCATCGTCATGGACGAGCCCACGTCGTCGCTCACCGCCGACGAGAGCGAGCGGCTGCACGAGATCATGCGCTGGCTGCGCGAGCGCGGCACCACCGTCGTCTACGTCACCCACTTCCTCGACGACGTGCTCGCCAACTGCGACCGCGTCACGGTCATGCGGGACGGCCGGGTGATCAGGACGGCGCCCGCCGCGCAGGAGACCAAGGCCGGCCTGGTCGAGGCCATGCTCGGCGAGCCCGCCGACATGCTGCTGCCCGAACGCCCGCCCGCGCCGCCCCCCGACACGCCGCCGGTGGCCGAGATGCGCGACGTGCACGCGGGCGCGGTCAGCGGCGTGTCGCTGCGGGTGCGCCCCGGCGAGATCGTCGGGCTGGCCGGGCTGGTCGGCAGCGGCCGTACGGAGATCGCCCGCGCGCTGTTCGGCTGCGACCGCATCGGCTCCGGTGAGGTGCTGTTCCGCGGGGAGCCGGTCACGGACGCCTCGCCGCGCGCGTCGATCGCCCGCGGCATGGCCATGATCCCCGAGGACCGCCGCGCCCAGGGCCTGGTGCTGCTCCGCCCGGTCCTGGAGAACGTGACGCTGCCGCACCTGCGCCGCTTCACCCGCGCGGGCGTGCTGTCGCGCGGCGCCGAGCGGGCGGCGGTGCGCGAGCTGATCGAGCGTCTCGGCGTACGCCCGGCCGCGCTCGACGGCGACATCGCGGTCTACTCCGGCGGCAATCAGCAGAAGGTGCTGTTCGCCAAGTGGCTGCTCGGCCGCCCCGAGCTGCTGATACTCGACGAGCCCACCAGAGGCGTGGACGTCGGCGCCAAGTCCCGCATCTACCAGCTCATCGTGGAGATCGCCGCGGCCGGCACCGGCATCCTGCTCATCTCCTCCGAGCTGGAGGAGGTCGCCGGGCTCAGCCACCGGGTCCACCTCGTACGCGGCGGCTCGATCGTCGGCGAGGTCCCCGGCCCCGGCACGTCCGTCGACGAGATCCTGCAGCGCCTCTTCGAGGTGGACGAGCCCGCAGAAACTTCCAGGGAGGGAAGGCCATGACCGCCACCGCACCGGCGCGCGCGGGAACCACCGGCGTCAACGTGCCGGCCCTGGTGCGCCACTACGCCGTCCTGATCATGCTCGTGGCGCTCTTCGTGGTGCTGAGCGTGTCGACGTCGTCGTTCCTCACCCTCACGAACCTGCTGAACATCCTCAACCAGAACGCCCCGCTGGCGATCATCGCGGTGGCCGGGACGCTGGTCGTCATCTGCGGCGGCTTCGACCTGTCCACCGGGGCGATCTTCAGCGTCGCCAACGTGGTGGCCGCCTGGGTCGCGGTGCACCTGGGCAGCCCGGTGCTCGGCCTGCTCGCCGCGCCGCTCGCCGGGGCCGCGCTCGGCCTGGTGAACGGGGTGGCGATCACCCGGCTGCGCATCCACTCGTTCCTGGCGACGCTGGCCTCCAGCCTCGTGTACGGGGGGCTGGCCGTGCTGATCACCGGCGGTTTCCTCATCAGCGTCCCGGCCGCCGGGTTCACCGCGCTCGGGCGGGGCGGCATCGGCCCGGTCTACTACGCGATCATCATCCTCGCGGTCTTCGCCCTGCTGTCGGGGTTCCTGCTGAACCGCACCGCGTTCGGCAGGTACGTGCTGTCCGTCGGCGGCAACGCCGAGGCCGCCGAGCTGTCCGGCATCCGGGTGAACCGGATCAGGCTGTACACGTTCCTCTACAGCGGCCTGGCCGCCGGCATCGCGGCCGCCATCGGGGTGTCGCGGATCGGCACCGGGCAGCCGCAGGCGGGCGACGGCCTGCAACTGCTGGCGATCGCGGCGGTCATCCTCGGCGGCACCAGCATCTACGGCGGCGTCGGCGCGATCTGGCGCTCGGTCTGCGGCGTGTACCTGCTGGCGCTGATCGACAACGGCTTCGACATCCTCAACGCCAACCCGTTCTTCAAGGACCTGACGACCGGCGTGGTCATCCTGGCCGCCGTCGCGCTGAGCGTGGCGAGCAGACGACGATGACCGGCCCGCCGACCCCATCGCTCGCGGCCACGCACGAACTACCCAGAAAGGCGGAACGATGAGCAGGCTTGCGATCGACGTCGGTGGCACGTTCACCGACGTGGTGGAGCTGAACCCGGAGACGGGCGCGCTCAGCTTCGGCAAGGTCCCCACCACGCCGGACGCGCCGGCGCGCGGTGTCATGAACGCCTTCGCGCTGGCCGAGTCCGGCACGCCGGCCATCACGATGTTCACGCACGGCACCACGCTCGGCCTCAACGCGCTGCTCACCAGGACGGGAGCGCGCACCGCGGTCATCGCGACGAAGGGCTTCCGTGACGTCTACCTGCTCGGGCGTACCGACCGCAGGACCAACTACGACATCACCTACCGCAAGCCGCCCGCGCTGCTGGAGCGCTACGACACCTTCGAGGTGCGCGAGCGGTGCCTGTTCGACGGGAGCGTGCACACGCCGTTCGACGAGGAGGACGCCCGCCGGGTGGCCACCGTCATCGCCGAGCGCGGCTATGGCTCCGTCGCGGTGGCGTTCCTGCACTCGTACGCCAACCCCGAGCACGAGCTGCGCATGCGGGAGGTGCTCGCCGAGGTCGCGCCCGGCGTCGCGGTCACGCTGTCGCACGAGCTGTCCAGGGAGTACCGCGAGTACGAGCGGACCAGCACCGCCGTGCTGGACGCCTACGTCAAGCCGATCGTCCACCGCTACCTGCGCGAGCTGGAGGGCGAGCTGGCGGGCGACGGCTTCCGGGGCCGGTTCCTCATGACCCGCTCCGGCGGCGGCGCGATGACCGCGCAGGCGGCCCGCGAGCAGCCGGTCAGCCTCATCCTGTCCGGCCCCGCCGGCGGCGTCATCGGCGCGGCGGCGCTGTCGCGGCTGCTGGACCAGCCCAACCTCATCACCATCGACATGGGCGGCACCAGCCTCGACGCCTCGCTCATCCTCGACCACGAGCCGGTCCTCTACCAGGGCGCGGAGTTCGAGGGACTGCCCATCAACACGCCGTCGCTCTACATCCACACCATCGGCGCGGGCGGCGGCTCCATCGCCTGGCTGGACGAGGCCGACGCGCTGCAGGTCGGCCCGCAGAGCGCGGGCGCGGCGCCGGGCCCCGCCTCGTACGGCAAGGGCGGCACCGCCCCCACCTTCACCGACGCCGCGCTGGTGCTCGGCCACCTCGGCGCCGACAGCCCGCTCGGCGGCACGCTCACCCTCGACCGCGACCTGGCCGACAAGGCGCTGCAGCCCATCGCCGCCCGGCTCGGCCTGTCCACCGAGGCGCTGGCGCGCGGCATCGTGCAGATCTCCACCATGAAGATCATGGGCGCGGTCCGCGCGATCACCGTGGAGCTGGGGCGCGACCCGAAGGACTTCGCGCTGCTGTCGTTCGGCGGGGGAGGGGGCCTGGTGGCCATCGAGGTGGCCAGGGAGCTGGGCATCTCGACCGTGATCGTGCCGCCGGGCCAGGGCGCGTTCTCCGCGTTCGGCATGCTGCTCGCGGACGTGCAGCACGACTACGCCCGCACCCTCGTCACCCCGCTGGCCTCCCTCGACGCGCCCGCCGCCGACGCCGTCTACCGGGAGATGGAGGCGGCGGCGGCCGAGCAGCTCGAAGCGGAGGGCTTCGGCCCCGACCGGCGCGTGCTGATGCGTACGCTCGACGTCCGCTACCAGGGGCAGGAGCACTCGGTCACGGTCTCCTGTCCCGACGACCCCGAGACGTTCGGCGCGGCCGTCGCGTCCGCCTTCGCCGAGCTGCACGAGCGGCAGTACGGCCACACGATGGACGACCCCGTCGAGGTCACCACGCTGCGGCTGCGCGCCACCGGCACCGTCGACAAACCCGAGCTGCCCACCATGCCCGAACGCGCATCGGGCGAGCCGCGACCGGCCGGCACCCGCCGGGTCTACCTGTCGGAGGACGAGCCGGCCGCCGAATACCGCGTCTACATCCGCGAGGACCTGCTGGCGGGCGACCTCATCACCGGGCCCGCGGTGATCACCGAGCACACGGCCACGTCCGTCATCCACGCCGGCGACAGTCTGCGCGTCGGCCGCTACGGCGAGCTGGTCATTTCCGTGAACGACAGGACCGGGAGGCAGTAGTGAGCACCACCACCACGACGGACTCCATCACCACGGAGATCATCCGGCACGGCCTGCTCGCCGCCGCCGACGAGATGGCACGCAACCTGTGCCGCACCGCGTACAACACGGTCGTCTACGAGATCCACGACTACGGCATCGGCATCCACGACGCCCACGGCGACGTGGTGGCCGACGCGCCCGGCATCGCGGTGTTCACCCGGGGCAACGACCACGGCATCAAGCGGGCGATCGAGTTCCTGGGCCGCGACGCGCTGGAGCCCGGCGACGTGTTCATCCTGAACTATCCGTACTGGGCCTCCGCGCACACCCTCGACCCGCTGGTCTTCGCGCCCATCCACCACGACGGCGAGCTGATCGGGTTCGCCTCCTGCCGGATCCACGTGCTCGACCTGAAGCAGAAGGACCCCGGCTACGTCCTGGACTCCACCGACATGTACCAGGAGGGCCTGTTCTTCCCCTGCTCCCGGCTCTACCGGCGCGGGGTGCAGAACGACGACGTGTTCAACATCATCCGCTTCAACAGCCGGATGCCCGAGCGGACCATCGGCGACATCCAGGCGCAGGTGTCGGCGTGCGTGACCGGCGTGCGCAGGACCCAGCAGATCGCCGCCAAGTACGGCGCGGGGGTGCTGACCGCCGCCATGGACGCCATCAACGACCACGGCGAACGGCTGGCCAGGCTGGCCCTGGCCAAGCTGCCCAAGGGCACCTGGACGGCGCACGACTTCGTGGACAGCGACGGCATCGACACCGACCGCCTGATCAAGCTGAACGTCACCGTCACCATCAGCGACGACGAGATGGTCATCGACTGGACCGGCAGCGAGCGCGACGTCAAAGGCCCGATCAACCTGCCGCTCGGCCAGACGGAGGCGTTCTGCAGCCTCATCTTCAAGGCGCTCACCACGCCGGACACCCCCGTCGTCGCCGGCAACTTCCGCCCGCTGCGGGTGGTCACCGAGCCCGGCTCGGTGATGCACGCGGTGCCGCCCATGCCGACGTTCACGCTGTGGACCGGGCTGCTCGGCGGCGAGGTCGTGCTCAAGGCGCTGGCCCAGGGCATGCCGGACCGCGTGCCCGCCTGCTCGGGCGGCGACGTGTGCTCGATGATGGGACTCGGCGTCAACCCGCGCACCGGCGAGGCGTGGCTGGAGGCGACCAACGAGGCCGTCGGCTTCGGCGGCCACGCGGGCGGCGACGGCGAGGACGGCATCATGCACCTGTCGGAGCCCGGCTGCCGCAACAACCCGGTGGAGGTGCTGGAGACCAAGTCACCGATGTTCATCGAGTGGTACGGCTACCGCCCCGACAGCGGCGGCCCAGGCCGGCACCGGGGCGGCGTCGGCGTCGGCCGCACCTACCGTTTCACCGCGCCCTCCACCGGCATCTGCCTGGTCTACAAGACCAAGACCCGGCCGTGGGCCATCGGCGGCGGCAGGCCAGGCGAGAGCAACCACGTCATACTCAACCCGGGCACCGACCGCGAGGTGGTGCAGGGCGGCAGCTACAACCGGCTGGAGGCGGGCGAGGTGCTCGTCAACAACACCGGCGGCGGAGGCGGCTACGGCGACCCGTTCGAACGCGAGCCCGCGCGGGTGGCGGCGGACGTCCGCAACGGGTTCGTCAGCGTGGAGGCGGCGGCCCGCGACTACGGCGTCTCGGTGGACCCGGTCACGTTCGAGGTGGACGAGGAGGCCACCGCCCGGCTGCGCGCCTCCCGCTGAATGTGCCTCGGGCACACCAGGGGCGCGGCGAAAGTGTGGCGGGCGGCGCTGGAACGGCCGCTCGGATCCGGTGACGATAACGGGCGATCTCCGGGGTCGCCGGCACGCCGCCGTGGCGGTCGCCGGATCCCTGTGACAGGAGGCCCGATGCGTTATCTGTGGACGGTCGCGGTGCTGCTCGCCGCGCTGCTGGTGCCGGCCACCGCCCATGCCGCGACCCCGTCGTACCTCACCTTGGAGGCCACGTACACCGGCGTCGCCAACGGCTGGGCCAAGGTCGAGCGGTACCTCGACACCACCCCCGGCTTCACCCAGGAGGACTACCCGCCGGACGGCCGCGGCGACCAGGACGGTCAGCGCCTGACCTTCTTCGGCGGCGTCAAGCGGCCCTTCTCCGGCCGGTTCCTGCTCTACTACGCGCCCGGCTGGAACACCAACCCCAAGACCACCCCGGTCCTGCTGGTGCACGGCGCCAACGACAACCCCGACCGGGCCTGGGCGAACCCCGGCGAATCCGGCGGGTTCGGCTGCGGCGCGCTCACCTGCCCGCGTACGGGGCTGATGCAGCACCTGGTCGACGCCGGTCACCGGGTGTTCGCGATCGGGTTCGCCCACAAGGAGGGCGACAACCTCATGCAGGCCCAGCAGGTCGGCGACGCGATCGCGATCATCAAGGACCGGCTCGGCGTCTCGTCCGTGGACCTGGTGGGGTGGAGCAAGGGCATGATGTCGACCCGCATGTACGTCTCGTCGGTCAAGCCGAGCTGGGGCCGCTCGTACGCGGGCGACGTGCGCAAGCTCATCACGATCGGCGGGCCGAACGCCGGCTACGACTACCCGTTCGCGCACGGCTGGGCGCACGACCTGTCGATCTGGCCCGAATGCGGCGGCCGGATCAACTCGCCGTCGCCGCACACCCACATGACCTGCTACGGCGTCTACGCCTACCATCCGGAGTTCTCGTTCGTGCCGACCGGCGGGCACGACGCCTACCCGGGGCAGCGGCAGATGCTGGCCCGCTTCGACGGCACGTACGGGATCGACCAGACCCAGCAGGACTGGTACACCACCTACTACGGCGGCCAGGGCTTCTACACGGCCGGTCCCGGCATCCAGGCCGCGATCGACGCCGGGTCGCTGATCTCGCGGATCCGGCAGGCCGGGGTGCCGTCGTCGGTGAAGACGTATCTGCTGGCCGGCGGATCGCCGACCGTCGTGGGCATCTACAACGAGAACCGCGGGCCCAGCGACGGCGTGGTGTTCGTCAGCAGCGCGCTGTCCACGACGGGCATCGGCACCGTGTCAGGCACCGCGCTCATCGCCACCGCCAACCACCTCACGCTCGGCTGGCACTCCCAGGTCAAGTCGCAGGTGGCGAGCTGGCTCGCCTGACACCGTTGCGGGGTGGCGGTCCTCGTTGTTGGAGGGGGCCGCCTCCCCAGGCCCTGGGAGGTGGCGGCACCGTCTCGTTGCCGACGTCGTACACCGTGATCGTGGCGGGGTCGTCTCCGGGCTCCCCGGCCACGGGCGTGCTCAGGCCGTAGGGGGGCCAGACCAAGTACGAGAGAAAGGGGCAGTGAGGCGCTGAGCCGCGGC
This sequence comes from Nonomuraea sp. NPDC052634, assembly GCF_040678535.1. Taxonomy (NCBI): domain Bacteria; kingdom Bacillati; phylum Actinomycetota; class Actinomycetes; order Streptosporangiales; family Streptosporangiaceae; genus Nonomuraea; species Nonomuraea sp. NPDC052634. The sequence continues at coordinate 231,744 of NZ_JBFATY010000001.1, forward strand.
CCAGAGGGCAGATGCGTCGGATGATGTGACCCTCCGGATGGGCTTGGTTGCGGTTTGGTGAACGAGATCTCTGGTGGGGGTCATCATCGCTACGGTTTCGGCGTCTGGACGCCGGGATCGAGGCGAGGGACGGCCTGGGATGACGTGGATCGAGCGGACCGCCTATCCGCAGTTCAAGCGGCTGACGTCGGCGCGAGTGCTGCATGTGTTCTTCACGCCGTCGTCGGAAGAGGTGGCCTGGGCCGAACAGCGCACCGGCAGCTTGGAGTCGCGCTTCGCGCTGGTGCTGGCGTTGAAGTGCTTTCAGAAGATGGCGCGTTTCCCGGCCCCGGACGAGATCCCTGAGGTGGTGATCGACCACGTCCGGCGCTGTCTGGAGCTGCCTGAGGACGTCTGGCCGGACCATGGCGCCTCCCGTAGCGCGAAGGCGCATCGCAAGCTGGTGCGCCAGCGTCAGGGAGTGAAGTACGACGCGGGCCGGGCCCGGGCGATCGCCGCAGCGGCGATCCGGAAGGCGGCCCAGGCCAAGAACAACCCGACGGACCTGATCAACGTGGCGATCGAGGAGTTGCTCCGGCTCCGGCTGGAACTGCTCGGGTACACGACGCTGGAGGACCTGGCCACGAGCATCCGCGCCGAGGTGAACTCCGCCATCTTCGCCACGATCCTGCAGCGGATGGGCGAGGCCGGCCGGGCCCGGATGGAGGGGCTGCTTGTCGTCGGGCCGGACGGCAAATCGACGTTCAAATGGCTCAAGAAGCCCGCCCAGCGGGCCACCTGGTCGCGGTTCCGCGAGCAGGTGAGATGGCTGGATCAGGTGGACGCGCTCGGCGACACCGACGCCTGGCTGGAGGGCATCGCGCCGTCGAAGATCGCTGACTTCGCCGGTGAGGCCGACGCCCAGGACGCCGACACCTTGTCGCGCTACGAGGCGGTCAAGCAGGTGGCGTTGCTGGCGTGCCTGACGCACACCGCCCGGATGCGGGCCCGCGACGACCTGGCCGAAATGCTGTGCAAGCGGATGGCCGCCCACGTCAAACGGGCCAAGACGGAGCTGGAGGAGATCCGCGCCCGCCAGCGCGCGACCAGCGAGCGGCTCATCGGCACCTACCGTCAGGTACTGGAACGTCTCGACCCCGGCAGTGAGACCTCGGCCGCCGGACACGAGGCGGTGGCGCGGGCCGTCGAGGCGGTGACCTCGTTCGCCGGTAACGCCGGGCAGGTCCAGGCGCTCGGCGAGCTGCTGTCGGCGCTCGTGGTCCAGGCCCACAGTGTGCAGGCGGTGCGGGCGGCGGTGGAGCAGGCGGGCGGGTTCGCCGCGCAGCTGGCCGACATCGAGGAGGTGGCCGCCTTCCACGGTGACGCGCACGAGCTGCTGGTGTACCGGTTCTTCAAGAAGGACCGGCCGGCGCTGTTCGAGCTGGCGGGCAAGCTGCGGCTGAAGGCCACCTCCAGCGACGATTCGGTGCTGGCCGCGCTGGCGCACGCCCGCGAGCATTCACCCAAGCGGCGCGACTTCATCCCGCTGCCGCCGGCGGTGGAGGAGGATGAGCCGGAGTCGGGCATCGCGTTCGCCTCGGGCAACTGGCGGCGCGCGGTGACCGAGCGCAGGCGACCCGGCATGGTGGCGCGGCGGCATTTTGAGGCGATGGTGTTCTGCTACCTGGCGGAGGAACTGCGCACCGGGGACGTGGCCGTGCTCGGCTCGAACGAGTACGCCGACTGGGGCGCCCACCTGCTGTCCTGGGAAGAATGCCAGCCACGGCTGGCGGCGTTCTGCGAGAAGGTCGGGCTGCCCGACACCTCTGCCGGCTTCGTTGCCCATCTCAAGGACGCTCACTTGAGCGCGGCCGCGCATCTGGACGCCGGCTACCTGGACAACGCCGACCTGGTCATCGACGAGGGCGGGGTGCCCACCCTCAAGCGTCGCCGGGGTAAGGGCAGCGATGCGGAGGCCGAGCGGCTGGCGGCCGAGATCGAGCGGCGCATGCCCGAACGGTCGCTGCTGTCGATCGTCGCGCGTACTGCCCACTGGCTGAGCTGGTATCGCCACTTCGGGCCGGCCTCCGGCTCCGACCCCAAGATCAAGGACAAGCTGGGGCGGTACTCGCTGGCGGTGTTCACCGGCGGCATCAACATCGGCCCGTATGAGGCGGCCAAGCACATCGCCAGCGTCACGGCCCGCGAGCTGTCCATGGTCCGCAACCGGCACATCACCCTGAAGAAGCTGAACGCCGCGATCGCCGATGTGGTCAACGCCTTCGCCGAGCTGGACCTGGTCAAGGCCTGGGGAGACGGCAGCACGGTGGCCGCCGACGGCACCCAGGTGGACACCTACATCGATAATCTCCTGGCCGAGACCAGCATCCGGTACGGAGGATTCGGCGGCATCGCCTACCACTACATCTCTGACACCTACGTGGCGCTGTTCTCCCGGTTCATCCCGTGCGGGGTGTGGGAGGCGGTGCACCTGATCGAAGGGCTGCTGGCCAACGCCTCCGACGTCCAGCCCTCCACCGTGCACGCCGACACCCAGGGCCAGAACTTCCCGGTCTTCGCCCTGGCCACGTTGTTCGGGTTCGACCTGATGCCGCGCATCCGCAACTTCAAGGACCTGATCTTCTTCCGCGCCTCGGAGAAGATCGCCTACCGGCACATCGACCAGCTGTTCGGCGAGGGCGGCCGCAACGTGATCGACTGGAAGCTGATCGACAAGCACTGGGTCGACCTGATGCAGGTGGCGATCTCCATCAGCGAGGGCCGCCTGTCCTCGGCCACGCTGATGCGGCGGCTGCGGTCCAACTCCCGCAAGAACCGTATCTACAAGGCGTTCCGTGAGGTGGGCCGCAGCGTGCGCACGGTCGCCCTGCTGCGGTATCTGGCCGATCCGGCGCTGCGGGCGCGCATCACCGCGGCGACCAACAAGGTCGAGTCCTACAACGGGTTCTCCAAGTGGCTCGGCTTCGGCGGGGTCCTGGCCGACAACGACCCCGAAGAGCAGGAGAAACTGATCAAGTTCAACACCCTGCTGGCCAACCTGGTCGTCTTCCACAACGCCCTGGACATCTCCGACATCGTGCGGCAGCTGGTCGCCGAGGGCTGGGAGATCACCGCCGACCAGCTCGGCCAGATCGCCCCGTACCTGCGGGCCCACATCAGCCGCTTCGGCGCGTACGCCACCGACGAGCTCCGTCATCGGCCGGATCCGTTCGACCCCCTGCTCAAAGAGGTCGACTTCACCGACGTCGAGCTGGCCGCCTGATTTTCGGCGTGCCGATGGCTTTTGCTCATTGTGTTGCCTCGTGCGGCGCGGTCAGCCTGGAGCCTTCCAGGGTGAGCGGCTGTTGCCGCTGGGTGCGCCATTCGGCCGTCAGTACGGTGGCGTCGTCCTGCAGCCGGCCCGGCTGGTGCTCCAGGATGGCCTGGATCAGGCGGCGCAGGGTTTCCGGGGCCGGCATGCCGTCGGCCTCGCGGCGGATGATGAAGTCGATGAAGCGCTCCAGCCCGAACAGCTCCCCGTCCGGGCTCTGGGCCTCGATGATGCCGTCGGTGTAGAACAGCAGCCGGTCCCCGGGTTCGAGCTGGTAGTGCAGCAGGCCGGTGGACAGGTCCAGGCCGAGACCCATCGGTGGGTCGGGCACGCTGGTCAAGGTGGCGACCTGCTGGCCGCCTCGGATCACCAACGGCGGATGGTGACCTCGATTGACCCAGGCCAGCCAGCCGGTCCGCAGATCGAGATCGGCCAGGACGCCGGTGGCGAAGCGGCCGGTGACCTGCTCGGCGATCGCCGCGTCGATGGCCTCGCTCGTCGCGGGCAGGTTCGTGCCCTGGCGGCGGCTGGTGCGAGCGGACCCGATGGCGATGGTGGCGGTGAGCCCGGCCGCGGTGTCGTGCCCCATCGCGTCGAAGATCGACACGTGCAGGGTGTCGCCGTCGATCGCGTAGTCGTAGGCATCTCCGCCCGCCTCGTAGGCCGGCTCCAGCGCGGCGCTGACCACCACCCTGTCGTCGGCGAAGGCCCCAGGCGGCAGCAGGTTCCACAACACCTCGGCCGACAGCGTCATCGGCCGGGCGCGGACCAGGCGGGCGTAGGAATCGCTGTAGGGGCGCTTGCTGATCAGCAGCAGCGAGACGAGCGAGGCCAGCCGGCCGGCCAGCAACGCCGCGGCCTCAGATCCCCGCTGCACGCTCACTCCCAGGACGCCGACCCGTTCGGTGCCGCTCAGCAACGGCACCCATAGCCGCTGCGGCCCCTCGCCGGCCGGCGAGGCAGGGACGCTCTCGGGAGCGGCGGGATCCAGCACGTGCCGGGCCTCGACGATCTCCACGTCGCGGAAGGCGCGCCCGGCCATGGTGGCGTCGATCCGGATCGCCTCGAGCCGTTCTCCGTACACGTCGCGCTGCCCGGCCAAGGGCACCAGCAGCTGCTGCTGCAGGTCAGCTACGTAGATCATCGTCTGAGAGAAGCCGGCCAGCCGTCCGTACGCGGCGACCAGGCCCGGCAGATCCTCCATCGCCGACAGCTGAGTGGCGTCCAGCAGGCCGCCCAGCATCCGCTCACCATCGCCCGTCACCTTGACGCCTTCCCCCTGGAGCCCCTCCCCTCACATTAGATCGTCTCCTCCATGCGGAACGAGCTTCTTTCAAGCGTGCTGACCAGGCTAACGTCTCCCGGGCGTGCTGGGGCGGGTGCTGGTGCGCAGTGTGTGTTTGCTGGCCACCATGCGTGGGTGGCCGAGGCCGTCGGCGGGCTGCCAGTGCACGTTGGTGGCCCAGTTCAGGCGTTCGAACAGGCGGATGAGCGCGGCGGAGGGGTCGATCTGGCGGGGGCCGCGCCCGTGCCGGGCGCAGCCGGGCTGGCTGTGGTGGCCGTTGTGCCAGCTTTCGCCGAAGGAGAGCAGGGCCAGCGGCCACAGGTCGGTGGAGCGGTCGTGGCGGCGGGTGGTGTGCGGCCGGTCACCGATCATGTGGCACAGGGAGTTGACGCTCCAGGTGACGTGCTGCAGCAGGGCGATGCGGACCAGGCCGGCCCAGATGGACGCGGTCAGGGCGCCGTACAGGCTGCCGCTGATGGCCCAGCCCGCCGCGAACGGCAGCAGCAGGGAGATGGCGCACCAGGCGGGGAAGGCGCGCGAGATGCGCAGCATGGCCGGATCGTTGCGCAGCAGGTCGGGGGCATACCGTGTGGCCGAGGTGGGTTCGGCGGAGAACAGCCAGCCTAGGTGGGCGTGGGCCAGGCCGCGCAGTTGCCCGCCGAGGCCGGTGCCGTAGCGGTAGGGGGAATGCGGGTCGCCCGGTTGGTCGGTGAAGGCGTGGTGGCGGCGGTGGACGGCCACCCAGTCGATGAGGTTGCCCTGAAAGCTCATCGACCCGGCCACGGCCAGGACGACGCGCAGCCACGGGCGGGCGGTGAAGGAACGATGGGTCAGCAACCGGTGGAAGCCGACCGTCACCCCCAGCCCGGTCACCACGTAGAAGACGGCGGCCAGCAGCAGGTCGGTGAGGGTGATTCCGTTTCCCCACGCCAGCCAGATGCCGGCGCCCAGCGCGAGGAACGGCGCGATGACGATCGCCGCGGTCAGCGTCACCGCGACGATGCCGGCCCGCGCGGGCGCAGCGGGGCGAGGGAACGGCGCATGGCCGTCATAGCCCGCCTCGGCGGCGGTGCGGGTGGCGGCCGGCATGCCGGTCATGCCATGACCGGGAGGCGGCGGTCCAGCCCGGTGATGCGTAGCAGCCGGGCCACGCGCGGGGGAACGCCGGTCAGGGCCAGCGTGATGCCTCGTGTCCGGGCCCGGCCTTGCACGCCGACGAGCACGCCCAGCCCGCCTGCCCCGCAGAAGGTGACCTGGGACAGATCCACGATGAGCAGGTCGGTGCTGTGGTCGAGGGCGTTGATCAGCCTCTGGCGCAGGCGGGCTGTGGTGAAGAGGTCGATGTCCCCTGATAGATGCACGAGGGTCGGCGCCGAGGCGCTGGCCGCGGCGAGCGGGGCGGTGTCGATGACGGTCATGGAATGTCTCCTCACGGGAGAAGCTGAAAGGTGATGAGATGCCTGCCGGCCGGAGCCGGCCCGCCGCCAGTTCGGGCGGTGCCTGGACCGCTCGATCCGGCCGGCAGGCGGCACGGGGTCATTCCGGCGTTGCCGGCCGTCCGATGGATGGCTGCGCTGCCTGCCCGATGACCGACCCGCCCTCGTCCTCCCAGCGGGCCGAGCCGTCGGCCGTGGCACGCGGAGCGGGGCTGGCGGGCAGATGCGCGAGGGTGAGGATGGCGTCGATGCTCATGCCGGCGATGTCCTGGGCGGTGAGCTTGAGCGTGGCCCCGGCGGCTCCGGCGGCGGTACCCGAAGGGATGATCAGCAGGACGACTGGCTCGCCGGCGGCGAAGCTGAGAGTGATCACGCGCGGGTCGGTGTGGCGGAACCAGCCGATGCGGACCTGACGCCCACGCGCGGGGATGCGGCGCGGGATGTTCTGCCACGCATCATGATGCAGGCCGATGCGGAGCGTGACCCGATCCAGCAGCCGGTCCACGGCGGCGATGAGGCCGGGCAGTTCGGCGGCCGCGTCACGGGAGCAGGGCCACCAGGCCCCGTCCACCACAGCCAGCCGGTTCGGCACCGGGTTGAGGCTGAGCCGTAGCGCGGAATCGGCCCGGGGGATCGCGGGCGAGGCGGGGCTGAGTGGTGCGGGTTGAGAAAGAAGCGTCGGCGTCATGGTCGCCTGACCTGTCCAGGCCCCCGAAGAGGCCGGTGGTGGTTCGCCGGGGGCGACGCCGACCTGAATGCCAACGCTCGAAAAGACCTCGGTACCTTCAGTGTACGGCATGACTTCCGGAATTCCCCAATTCCGGAAGTAGACTGAGCGGGTGACTTCCGGAAACACATCCTCAGGGATCACGCAACCGGCCGGAGCAGCTTCCGGAAACACGGGCCGGTCGCGGGCCGTGCCCCTCTCCGGCCCCCACGCCGCCGTCCTGGCCGACTACACCGCCGCGCTCGCGCACGCCCCGCTGGCCGATTCCACCAAGACCAAGTACGCCTCCCGGCTGCGCGGCTATCTGGCCTGGCTGGCTGACCAAGCCGACGCCGGCGCCCTGGACGGCGACCCGCTCACCGACCCCATCGCCGCCACCGGCGCCGTACGCGACTTCCGCCGGCATCTGAAGAACGGCCGCCGCGCCCCCAACACCATCGACACCTACCTGTCGGCCATCGACGACTTCTACGCCCGCCGCGGCCTCGGCAAGCCCCAGGCCCGCCGCGAACGCGACACCCGCCGCACCGCCCCCCGCGCCCTGGACACCCGGCGCACCCGCCGCTACGTCCGCCACGTCCAGCTCACCGCATCTGCGCGCGACAAGGCCGTCGCCCTGCTGCCCTACTACGCCGGCCTGCGCATCTCCGAGGTCGTCGGCCTCGACCTGGCCGACGTGCGCCTGTCAGCCCGCAAGGGCGAACTACGCATCCGCGGCAAGGGCCGCGACGGCGGCAAGATCCGTCTGCTGCCCGTCCATGCGGATCTGCGCCAGGCCCTGATCGACTGGCTGCAGGCCCGCGCCGATTGGAAGGGGGCCGGCACCCACGCCGCGGTGTTCCTCAACCACCGCGGCGGCCGCCTCAGCGACCGCGCCGCCCGCGACATCATCACCGGCCTCGGCGACGCCGTCGGACTGGGTGACGACCCCACCGAACCCTTCAGCCCGCACGTCCTGCGCCACACCTTCGCCACCCAGCTCATCCGCGACGGCAAAGACCCCATCCTGGTCGCCGAACTCCTCGGCCACGGCTCCCTGGACACCACCCGCCGCTACGCCCTGCCCACCGAAGCCGACAAGGAAGCCGCCTTGGACGCCCTCATCACCGACCACTGACCAGGGCAACAAACCGGTTCGGAGCGGGTGCCGCGATTGTCACTCCCGTATCCCAGCCCGGCTGGAGGGCACCGCGTCCGCGCCACGGTAGGCGAATGCGGAGGGCAACTGCCTACACCGTTCGACCCTGGGCAGGGGCCCCTTGCGGATTCTGGCGAAAGGAGCCGGCCGTGTCTGAGAATGTCGCACTGATCATTCGATTCCACCTGATGAGCGGCGAAGACGTCTCCGTGATCAGCGGGGACTTCGACGGAGAGCCGGAGGCGGTGGCGGCGATCGCTCGTGCTGTGGACGAGCGGCGCAGCCTGGTGTTGATGCGAGCAAGATATGATCGCGAAGCCGACGTGAACGGCATAGTCATCAACCTCGCCAACGTGGTGTCGGCGCGTGTGTCGAAGACAGACAGCGCCGAGGCGGGCCAGTACCTGTAGCAGCGGGGCCTCCCGGTCAAACCGCGTACGCCGAAATCGAACGGGCAACGTCACAGGTCATAGGCGTCACTGCCCCTTTCTCTCGTACTTGGTCTGCCCCCCCGTAGGCGAGCATCGGTGCTTCGTCCATGGCAGGTCCGACGCGGACGGGCGTGAGGGCCGGGGCCGGCGCGATGACTTCCAGCATGCCTCCCCGGCAGGCGGGTCGTGGGCGCGGCGGGTCAGCGCCTGGGCACGGGGGTCGCCGCCGGGCGGGCCGAGGAGGCGGCAGTCGTCCTGACGCCCGGAGAACCGCTAGGCCGCCGGGCCTGCGGCCAGGTAGTCGCCGTGCTCGATGTCGTCGAGCAGCGTGGGGTGCTCGGGCGACCAGCCGAGGAGTTCGCGCGTGTACGCGCTTGAGGCGGGCCCGTCGAAGGCGTACACCCGGGCCAGGAACGGGTTGGCGTAGTGCGTGGCGGCCTCCTCCGGGGTCAGTGAGACCGTGGGCACGCCGAGGCGGCGGCCGATGAGCTCGGCGATGCTCTTGAAGACGACGGCGCTCTCGCCCACGCCGTGCAGCACGCTGCCCGCCGGGGCCTTCTCCAGCGCCAGGCGGAACAGGACGGCCGCGTCCTGCCGGTGCACGGCGGGCCACCGGTTGGAGCCGTCCCCCACGTACGCCGAGACGCCCTTCTCGCGCGCGGTGGCGATCAGCATGGGGATGAAGCCGTGGTCCTGCGGGCCGTGGACGGTCGGGGCCAGGCGCACCACCATGGCGCGCACTCCGCGACCGGCGAAGGCCAGGGCGGCGTCCTCGCTGGGGACGCGGTAGGCGGCCAGGCCGTTCCTGTCGGGCTCGTCCTTCTCGGTGCTCTCGCGGCCCTCGGGCATGACCGCCGTGCCCGAGGTGATGACGAACGGCTTGCCCGTGCCCTCGAGCGGCCGGCCGAGCGCCTCGATCGCGGCGAGGTCGGCGCGCTTCATGCGGTCGGGGTCGGCGAAGTCGATGACGTACGCCATGTGCAGCACGCCGTCGGCGGCCTCCGCGCCCCTGCGCAGGCTGTCGAGGTCCTCCATGGAGCCGCGCAGCGGAGTGGCGCCCAGCGACTCCAGCTTGGCGGCGGCGGCGTCCGAGCGCGCGAGGCCGGTGACCGTGTGACCGGCCCTGATGAGCTCGGCGACGACGGTGGGGCCGGTCTGGCCGGTACCGCCGGTGACGAAGACATGCATGGAACTCTCCCACTTAAAGTCAGTGACTGGCGTAAAGAAATGCCAGTCACTGACCTTAAGTAGTGTCAGTCACTGGCGTCAAGAAGCGCCAGTGACTGACATTCAGCTATTCTGCGGACCGTGCCACGAAGCGGAGCAGAAGCGCGCCGCCGCCTGCAGCAGGCGGCTCTGGAGCTGTACCGGGAGCGCGGGTTCGACCAGACCACCACGGCCGAGATCGCCGCGCGGGCAGGCGTCAACGAGCGCACGTTCTTCCGGCACTTCCCCGACAAGCGCGAGGTGCTCTTCAGCGGGGAGGCCGAGCTGCGCGCGGCGCTTGAGCAGGCGGTGGCCGAGGCGCCCGACGGCCTGCCCGTGCTCGACCTGCTGCTCCACGCGTTCCGCGAGGTCAAGCACCTCCCCGAGAGCAACCGGCCGTTCGCGGAGCCGCGCCTTGAGGTCATCGCGGCGACGCCCGCGCTGCGCGAGCGGGAGCTGGCCAAGGCCGCGGCCATCACCGAGGCGGTGGCGCAGGCGCTGCGCAAGCGCGGCGTGGCCGAACGGCAGGCCATGCTGGCCGCCCAGGCCGGGTGGGCCGCCTTCCACGAGGCGATCGCGGCCTGGATCGCCGACTCGTCGCAGAGCCTGGACGATCACCTTCTCCAGGCGTTCGACGACCTGCGCGCCCTGACCGGCCACTCCGGCCGGTGAATCACAGCACCACGCGCAGATGACCGCAACCGTCGTGCCGCCGCGGAGGCTTCTTCTCAGCGGCGACCTGCTGGCCGCCGTACTGCGCTGATCAGTTCTCGGGTGTGGCGCGGCGGAGTGCGGCCTCGCGGGAGCGGAGAAGTCGCCGTGAGGGTCACTCGATCGGTACGTCGGGCACGGAGCCGAGGCCCTCGACCTCCAGCGTGATCGACGTGACCGAGTCGGCGGGCGCGGGGTAGTAGACGTAGCTCCTGTTGACCTCGCCCTTGTCGAGACCCGCGACGAAGTTCTCCACGAACTCCTTGTCCATCTTCAGCGGCAGGTACCGCGCCTTGGTGGCCGGGTCGACGAGGGTGAACCTGGCGTAGTCGGCGTTCATGGAGAACGGGTTCGAGCCGTTGGAGAACGGCGCGGGGACCGCGACGTACTGCCGGTCGCCCTCCGAGACGACGTCGAAGGTCGCCAGCAGGTAGGCGCCGTCGCGGCGGAACGGATGCACATCGATGCGCAGCACGTCCTGGTGGAGCCGCCGCCGGAGTGACCCCACGACCGGCTGGGGGTCGGCAAGGAAGGGGGCCGGTTCCCTGACGGACCCGCGCACCTTGCCCGCCGGCGGGCTCGACGTGCCGGCCGTGCCCGGGCTCTCCTGCTTGAGCTGGTACGAGATCTCGACGCGGCGGTTGCGGGCCCGGCCCTCGGGGTTGTCGCTGCCGTCCGGCTTGGTGTTCTCGGCGATCGGCTCGCTCTCGCCCTTGCCGGTGGCCTCGTACCGGTACTCGCCGCCCAGCTTGCCGGCGAGATAGCGGCGCACCGCCTCGGCCCGCCGCACCGACAGCTTCTGGTTGTAGGCGTCCTCGCCCTTGCTGTCGGTGTGCCCCTCGATGACGATCGGCGGCTTGGCCGGGTCGGCGCGTTCGCGGGTCTCCTCGACCACCTCGTCGAGCACGGCGGTGGCCTTGGGCGACAGATCGGCCTTGTCGAAGGAGAACAGCACGTCCGTGCGGAGCCCGATCGTCTCTTCGGTGCCTTCTCGCTGCGTCGTCTTCTGCGGGGTCTCGATCAGCTCGTTCACGTCCGAGACCGCCGACCAGATCTCGCCCGACGGCGGCACCACCTGCCACTGGACCGTCGCGCCGGGCGAGGGCGACGCTTCCGGCTCGCGCTCGCGCGCGACGGGCGGCTCGGCGCCGTCGGTGACCGGGATGCCGGTGAACGGCGCGAACGCCAGGTCGGGCACGACCGAGACCTGCCGGACCTCGGCGGGCAGCGGCGGGAAGTACACCTCGACGGGGTAGCGGACGCCCGGCTGGAAGTACTCGGGCAGGCGGTTCAGATCCTTCAGGCTGTGGCGGGTGCCGAACGCCCGGCTCGTGCCGTTGTCCTCCCGCAGCGTGAAGTACACCTTCTTGCCGACCGGGTCGAACAGCCGGAACCTGCCGAACGTCACCGTCTGTAAGGGGAGCCCGTCGTATCCGAAGTCGCCGGAGGAGATCTTGTCCTCCAGGTTGGTGATCTCCATCTTGAGCGCGGTCAGGTCGCGGTGCCGTTCCACCGCCTTCACCTCGATGCGGAACTTGTCCGCGCCGTGGAATCCGACCAGCCCTTCCCGTACGTACGGCCCGCCCGATGCGCTGGGAGACGGCGAGGCCGGGGGAGAGGAGGCGCCGGCCCGGGGCGGAGCGGGCGTCGGAGGAGGGCTGCTCGGGGTTCTGGGGTCGGCACCGCAGCCGCACAGCGACAGGACCGCGAGGACCACGGCCGTCTTCCTGAGGACATGCATCGGCATCAAATCCCACAAGTCGGTCAGGTGTGATCGCTGGCATAGCTTAGGGATCACAAGCGACGCCGGTGACCCGTTCGTGCGGTATCCAGAGCCGGGTGGCTACGCCGGCCATGACAGGTGAGCGGGCTGTCACCCCCACGGCTACATCACAGAGAGTGAGCGCATGATCACTTGGAGTACGCATAGGCGGCGTGCGGCAAACGCCGCCCCTTCCTAGGAAAGGAAGCACCCGCATGGCCCGTACCCTCACCCGACGCTCGCGTTACGCGGCGCTGGCCGGGGCGATCCTCGGCTCGACGCTGCTGACCGTGCCCACCGCCCCACCGGCGAACGCCGTCACGGTCACGGTCCGAGTCGCCTACATCAAGGACGACCCCTTCGGGGTCAACCAGTACGACGTCCGGTTCAACGGGACCGTCCGCTCCGACGGCCCCAACGCGTACATCATCGAGGGCGAGCTCGACGCCTACTGTCACCATGGCACCCTCACCGGCCAGTCCGTGCGGCTCGACTACGGCGCCACCCGCCGTAGCTGGCAGGACGTCAGGTACTGGTGCACTGACACGCCGGTCCCCATCCGTGTGCGCGGTTCCCGCGACTACGGCGACACCATCGACATCAAGGTCGGCGCCACCAGCGGCAGCTTCAACACCTACCAATTCGGCGAGACCCAGCGGTTCAACGTCGGAGTCGACTGATTCCGCAGCTCCAGGAGGCGGGCCGCGCCCGGACGACCACGTGCCGGGGGCGGCCCCGCTAATTCCGTGACGGGTCCCGCTGGAAGGCGAGGGCGGCGGCCAGGCAGGCGACGGGGACGACGGGCAGCACGTAACGGTGGTCGAAGTCGAGGACCGCGACCGGGCCGACCAGCAGCGCCAGCGCCACGGCCTGCGGCAGCAGCGCCACGCGCGGCCGGCGGATCGCGGCCACCGTTCCGAGCAGCAGGATCGCGGCCAGGAACGGGCCGCGCAGGTAGGCGACGTACTGGTAGGCGATGAGGAAGTCCGCGTACGGCGAGACCGACGACAGGCCCCGGATGTCCGGGTCGTACTCGCGTTTCACCTTGTCGATCAGCGGCTGCGCGGGCAGCTCCCAGTGTCCCTTCCCGAAGCCGAACGCGGGCGTGGTGCGTTCGGGATGCGGGATAGGGGTCCAGGAGAAGGCGATGGCGGTGTCGCGGGCCACGTCTCGCAGGTAGTCGAGCGGCTGGGCCAGGATCGCCCGTACGGCGAACTCGCGGGCCAGGTCGTTGTGCGTGAACCGGTCGCCGGGCAGCAGGTTGAGCGACGCCTGCGGGGCCCAGACGTACTCCGATGCCGCGTCCAGCTCCGTGCCGTTCGGGCACAGGCGGGCCAGGTGGGGCGGCGGCTGGATGCGGGCGCAGTCGGCGAAGGTCATGGTCCGCGCCCACAGGGCGACGCCGTCCGCGCCGCTGATGGCGAAACGGCCGTGGTGCTGGGCGTACCAGGCGGCGTACCCGGTCAGAGGCAGCGCACCCGCCAGCGCCAGCGCGCCCAGCGGCCGCCACCCCACCCGCCGCACGGCCAGCACCAGCACGACGAGCAGCAGCAGGGGCAGCGCGATCGTCCTGGTCAATGCCGCCGCGGCGAACAGCAGGCCCGCGCACGCGGCCGCCCGTACCGAGACCTCCGGCGACCACATCAGGACGGCCAGGGCGGCCACGATGAGGAAGATGAACTGCGTGTCGGACAGGATCCCGGTCTCCAGCCGCAGGAACGAGGCGTCGAACAGCAGCGGCACCGTCGCGGCCGCCGCCGCCCAGCCGGGCACCGACCTGCGCCGCAGCACCGCGTAGAGCAGCAGCCCGGTGGCCAGGCCCATCGCGTGCTGGACGGCGACGATCAGCTCCACGCTGTGGAACGGCAGCAGCGCCCGCAGCAGCAGCGAGTAGCCGATCGGGTGGAAGGACGCCGACGGCGCAGGATGCACCGCCATGTCGAGGTAGGTGAAGGAGTCGTACCAGTAGAGGGTGGCGGGGCGGTAGCCGAGCATCGTCACCACCCGCAGCGCGGCGGCCAGGGCCAGCAGTACGGCGAAGAGGCGGTGGTCCGCGAGGGCGGCGGAGCGGCGCTGCGAGGGCAGCGCGACGCGAGTGTCTACGAGCACGGTGGATCCGATCGTGTACGGGCATGGCGAACCGCACCCATGGCGGTCGCCTGGATGGCATGCGGGGATCAGGTGGCAGGCAAGGCGGCGGCCGGCCTCCGGCGTGCGGTGCCGCCTGCCGGCTTCGTCAGCGGACGTTCAGCGTCCGGCGCGCGCCGGATCCGCCGGTGGGCGGCGCACGCCGGGTGAGGCCGGGCCTGCGTGCTGCGGGCGGAGCGTCAGCAGCCTTTCTGGGGCCGGCGTACGCCGGGCTCGCCGGGCCCGTTGTAGTCGCTGGGCTTGCCGGGCTTGTCGGCGACGAGCAGGAGGGCCTGGTGGTCGGCGCTCATCACGCCGTCGAGCACGTACCAGCCGTCGGGGGGCGTGAAGCCGCGGGGCCTGCCGTACGCGGTGTACGACGGGGTGACGCCGCGCTCGCGCAGCATGGCCGCGACCTCGGCGACGGTCCGGTTGACGTAGTCCACGCAGTGCAGCGGCTCGCCGGGCATGGCGATGCCGGGCGGCATGCCGTATCGCTCGCCGGGTGCGGCCCGGCGGCCGAGGATGACACCGGCCTTCTTGGTGTAGCCGACCGGCACCTTCAGGCCGATGGGGCAGCCGCCGAAGCGCTCGCAGGGCCCTGGACGGTCGATGGCGCGGATCGGGCCCTGCGCGGGCACCGTCTCGCCCGCCCGCAACCGGTCCACGTCGTTCAGCACGAAGATCTGCCCGGTCATGCTCGCGGAGGTCGGCACCAGCTTGAGCGTGATGTTGATGCCCCTGGCGCGCAGCTCCCGCTCGTACACCTCGGGCTCGGCCATCAGGTCCTTGACCGTGATCACGTAGTGGCCGTCCACGACCTTGATGTCCAGCGCGGCGGACGCGGGGGCCTGCGCGACGCCGAACGACATCAGCACGGTCAGCGCGGCCAGCGCCGGCACCGCCGCCCACCTGCGGATCCGAGAGGTGAGACGGCCTCTGCGGCTCTCGGCGACGGGGATGGAGGTGACCTCCTCCAGCAGCTCCCTGGAGATCGGCGTCATACCGGGACCGGGATCGGGCGCGATGCCGGCGACGAGACGATCGATCTCGTGCATCACAGTGTCCCTTGTCATGGCGTCCCCTTTGTCATCGCGACGGCGCGCAGGCCGATGCGGGTGATGTCGACGTTCTCCGCGAGCAACTGCTTGGCCAGCCGTTTTCGAGCCCGGTGCAACCGCAGGCGGGCGTTGGCGCGGGAGCAGCCGAGCACGGTGGCGATCTCGTCGGAGCCGAGCCGTTCCCAGCCGGCCAGCGCGAGGATCTCGCGGTCGCCGGGGCTCAGCCGGGCGAACGCCTCCTTCACGCCACGCAGGTGATCGCCGGGCTCGGCGTGCTCCGCCGCCCATAGGGCGAGCTCCTGGCCGAGCCGTTCGACCAGCTCGCTGCGGCGCGACTCGGCGCGGCGGCCGTTGGCCAGCACGCGGCGGGCCACGCCGAACAGCCACAGGCGGGCGTCCCGCCCTTCGGGTATGTCGTCCAGGCGGCGCCAGGCGGTGGCGAACGTCTCCGCGACGGCGTCGGCGGCGTCCTCGTGGGATGCGGTACGCCGCCGTACGTAGGCCAGGATGTCGGCGTAGTTGGCGACGTAGATCACCTCGAAGCGCTGCTTACGGTCCTGGTGCGTCACGTCGCCTGCTTCCCTCCGATGGGTCCGACATCCCATACCTGTCCGGACCCGCCGGATCGTTTCACCTCATCTCCGGCCGTTCGGGGACAGTAAGTCCTACATTCCCTACTAGATGTATGGGTTATAGTGCATGATCGAGAAAGGCGACCCGATCGAAAACCGCAGCTCGTCGCGGTCCCCCATGAAGCAAAGGACGCGTCGTTGATAACCGGAAGCACCCAGCCTGGGCATGACAACACCCGTGAGCTGTCGGCCGCGTTCCAGGAGCGGATGCCATGAGACTCGGATTCTTCACCCGGCTGCTGGACGACGTACCGCCCGGCGAGCGCTACCGGCTGGCCGCCGAGCAGATCAGACATGCCGAGGCGTACGGCTTCGACACCGCGTGGGTGGCGCAGCACCACTTCGACGGCGAGGAGGGCGGGCTGCCCGCGCCGCTGGTGTTCCTGGCCCACGTCGCGGCCACGACCAGCCGCATCAGGCTCGGCACCGGGATCATCACGCTGCCGCTCGAACATCCGCTGCGGGTGGCCGAGGACACCGCCGTGCTCGACCTGCTATGCGGCGGGCGGCTGGAGGTGGGCGTCGGCGGAGGCGGCACGCCGTCGGCATTCGTGCCGTTCGGACGTGACCCCGCCGACCGCGCGGCCCTGTACGCCGAGCACCTGTGGGTGCTGCGGCGCGCCTGGGCGGGGGAGCGGCTCGGCGGCGGCAACCGGCTCTACCCGCCCGCGTCCCGGCTGCTCGACGCCGTGTGGGAGGCCACATTCTCGGTCTCCGGAGGCGCACGCGCGGGCCGGGCTGGGCATGGGCTGATGCTCTCCCGTACCCAGCCCAGGCCCGCGGAGGACCCGCAGGCCACCCTCGCCGACCTGCAGCTCCCGATCATCGCGGCCTACCGCGAAGCCCTCCCGCCGGGGGCCGAGCCGCGCATCATGGCTTCGCGGACCGCGTTCGTCGCCGACAGCCGGGCCGAGGCGCTGCGCTACGCCGAGCTGGGCCTGGGCCGCCGCAGGCTGCCGTACGAGCTGCCGCAGCGCGATCTCCACAGCAAGATCGCGGCCTTCGACGTGCACCTCGGCACGCCGCAGGACGTCATCGAGAGCCTGCGCGCCGACCCCACGCTCGAGCAGGTGACCGACGTGGCCTTCCAGGTGCACTCGGTGGACCCGCCGCACCCGCTCATCCTGCGCTCCATCGAGCTGCTGGCGACCGAGGTCGCGCCCGCGCTCGGCTGGCAGCCCTCGGCGGAGGCCGGCGCGAGGCGGGCGTGACCCGTCGTTCAGTAGCCGTTCAGAAGCCGATCTCCTCGCGTACGAGCACGACCGTGGCGCGCTCCGGCAGGGCCTCGCGCTCGATGATGAGGATCTTGCCGATGAACGACGACTGCCCGATCTCCTGCAGCCGCTGGTGCTCGCGCGGCAGGCTGTACGTGCGCACCCGCCGCAGCCCGGTCTCCAGGTCAGGCACCACCTTCTGCGCGCCCACCACCCAAATGACCTTGCGCGCCCCGGACGCGTACGGCGCGAGCTGGCTGCCGCTGGCCGAGGCGACGACCAGGTGGCCCTCCTCCGTCACCGCGTGCACGCTGCCCACGACGTACTCGGCGGTCGCGCCGAGGCGGAGCACCGCCTGCACGTCGTTCTCCGGCAGCTCGGCGCCGGCGCGGACGGAGGCGTACGTGCCGGACTCGTCGAGGTCGGCGGCGATGCCGGACAGCCGGAGCGTCTCGCTGGAGGTGGTGAAGACGCTCTGGTCGCCGGGGACCAGCTCGCCGACGAGCTTGCGGGCGTCGGCGACGCTGTCCACGACGTGCACGACGAAGCCGTTCTCGCGCAGCGCCGCGGCCGCGCGGTCCAGCCGCCCGTCCAGAACGGGGGCGGCGAAGGTCTGGTCGGGCACGAGAGTTTCCACGGACATGATGAATCCCCTGAATATTGCGACGGTTTCGACTGGTAACCGGCACCATTCTGAGTAACGCTTAATTCCTACCGGAAGTAGGCACTTTTATCTGCCTCGGTGAAACGGAGGGAACCCTTGCACGTCGACAGCCCAGCGGCCCGCGTGAATTCCGTGCTGAAAGCGCGCGACGAGCTGACCTGCCAGGTCCGCGACGTCCTCAACAGGGTGGGGGACAAATGGACCCTGTCGGTCGTCAACGAGCTGGGCGCCGGGCCGCGCCGCTTCAACGAGGTGCGGCGCGCGGTGCCCGGCATCAGCCAGCGCATGCTGACCAGGACCCTGCGCGTGCTCGAACGCGACGGGCTGGTGGTCCGCAGCATCTACGCCGAGGTGCCGCCCAGGGTCGAGTACGAGCTGACGCCGCTCGGCCGCACGCTGCTCGAACGCGTCTCCGGGCTGATCGACTGGGCCGTGGAGCACCACGAGGACGTCGAGAGCGCGCGCGGCCGCTACGACGCCCGGCACCCGGGCGACGCATCCCGAGATTTCGCGGAATGAGGGGTCAGACGACCTCGAACACCGCCATCATCCCCATGCTGGAGTGGTCGAGCTGGTGGCAGTGGAAGACGTAGCGGCCCCGGTGGTCGGCG
This sequence comes from Nonomuraea sp. NPDC052634, assembly GCF_040678535.1. Taxonomy (NCBI): domain Bacteria; kingdom Bacillati; phylum Actinomycetota; class Actinomycetes; order Streptosporangiales; family Streptosporangiaceae; genus Nonomuraea; species Nonomuraea sp. NPDC052634. The sequence continues at coordinate 250,059 of NZ_JBFATY010000001.1, forward strand.
AACGTGGCCTTCACCCGTACGGTCTCGCCCGGCGCCAGCGCCACCGTGTCCTTCGGTCCGCGTTCCTGCGGCCCCGCCGGCACGCCGTCCCGGTCGAGCACCTGGAACTGCACGAGGTGCACGTGGAGGTTGTGCGGCACCCCGATGGGGTCCGCCGAGTTGTGGATGCGCCAGATCTCGGTGCTGCCCTCGTTGATCGTGAAGTCGACGCGCTCGGGGTCGAAGAGCTTGCCGTTGATGGTGAACCAGCCGAGGTCGACGTCGTAGGCGAGCGTCACATCGCGCTCGATCGTGGCCTCCGGCAGCGGGTCCTGGGGCCGGAGCTCGGAGGGGACGCGGCTGTCGTCGCGCTCGCGCTCGCCCACGTCGAAGCGGAGCACGGGCTGTCCGCTGAGCACGTCGTCGAGTACCAGCTTGGTGCCCTCCGGATAGCGGGAGAAGTCGATGACGACGTCGGCGCGCTCGGCCGCGCTCAGCGTGATCGTGTCCGTGGGCGCGGGGGCGGGCAGCAGGCCGCCGTCGCTCGCCACCTGCACCAGCTCCTCCCCGCCGGCGAGCCGGAGCTGGAAGACCCGCATGTTGCTGGCGTTGAGCAGGCGTAGGCGGTAGCGGCGGCCGGCGACCGGCAGGTACGGGGCCGGGCGGCCGTTGGCGAGCAGCGTGGTGCGGTTGCCCGAGTCGTCCATGATGAAGACCAGGCCGCCGTCCTCGGCGAAGCGGGCGTCGGTCAGCATGATCGGGATGTCGTAGGAGCCCCTGGGCAGCTTGAGCGCGCGCTCGCCGGGGTCTTCGAGCAGGTAGAAGCCGTGCAGGCCGCGGTAGACGTGCTCGGCCTCCATGTGGTGCGCGTGGTCGTGGTACCACAGCGTCGCGGCGGCCTGCTGATTGGCGTACTCGTAGGTGCGGGTGGTGCCCGGCGCGATGAGGTCGGTGGGGAAGCCGTCGTGGGCGGCGGGCACGTGCGCGCCGTGCAGGTGCACCGATGTGCCCGTCTCCAGGGCGTTGGTGTGGTGCACGATCACCCGCCGGCCGGTGGTGGCGCGGATCGTGGGCCCGACGAACGAGCCGCCGTAGGTGAGCACGGGGGTCCGCAGGCCGGGCAGCAGTTCGGCGACCGCCGGCCGGGTGGTCAGCCGGTAGACGTCGGCGTCGGCCAGCACGGCGGACGGCTTGAGCACGGGAGGCAGCGGCAGGCGCACCGTGAAGGGCTCGGGGGCGGCCGCCGCCCGCCCGCGGAACACGGCGGCGGCGTGATGGTGGTGACCGGCGGGCCGCGCGAACGCCTGGACGCCGGTGTCCTGCGCGGCGAGTGCGGGAATCACGGCGGCGCCGCCCGCGAGGGCGCCCAGTTTGAACAGGTCACGTCGTTTCACCATGGTCGGGGCTCCCCGTGCTGCTGCGGCCGATCGAACCGCGGGAACGCGGCGAGATCGGAGGTCGGCTGAGAGATCGCTGGTGCGATGTCGTGGGAAGGCTGGCCTTCCGCGCTCGCGCGGGCCTAGAACGCGGCTCGAACCGGCCGCTCCCGCCGCCGCTCACAACGCGGTCCATGGGGTCTTGAGGGCGGCTCTACCGGACGGCGGGAGGCTGGGAGCCGGATCGCAGGGCGCCGCGAGGAAAGGCGGGGTGACATGGGGGAAAAGGACCCTTTCGAGGAGGCGTACCGTGCCGCCAGGACACGGCGGAAGGCGCCGCCGTGGGACGTGGGCCACCCCCAGGAGGTCGTGGTCGGCCTGGAGCGCGCCGGGCTGATCGAAGGGCCCGTGCTGGACGCGGGCTGCGGCACGGGCGAGCACACGCTGCTGCTGGCCGCGCTCGGCTACGACGTGCTGGGGATCGACAGCTCTCCCGCGGCGATCGCCGAGGCGCGCGACAAGGCCAAGGAGCGCGGGATCGCGGCCGCGTTCGAGTGCGCGGACGCGCTGCTCGTCGGCGCGCGCGGGGAGTCGTACGCCACCGTGATCGACACGGGGCTGTTCCACGTGTTCGACGCCGAGACCCGGGCACGCTACGCGGCGGCCCTGCACCGGGCCTGCCGCCCGGGGGCGCGCGTGCACGTCCTGTCGCTCTCCGACACCCCGGCCGATGGCTTTCCGCCGGGCGCGGGGGAGGCCGACCACCGCCGGGCGTTCGGCGCGGGCTGGCAGGTGGAGGCGTTCGAGGCCGCACCGTTCACCTGCCTCGATCCCGCCGACCCGCGGCGGGAGGTGGACGTGCCGGGCTGGCTGGCCCGGATCCGCCGCGTCTGACCGGCCTGATCGGTCTGATGGGCGGGCGCATCAGCCGCGCCGCCGCCGGTGCTGCGTCCTGCGGCGGCGGGACGGCTTGCCGCGGGTGCGCTCACCGTCGGCGGGTTCCCCGCTGACCGGGGCCGGCCGCTTGGCCCGCTCCGGCGCCCCCGCGTGCGCGGGCATCCGGAAGAACGACGGGGTGCGGTGCAGGATGGGGTCGTCGGCCAGGATGGCGCGGTGCAGCCGCTGGAGCTTGACCGACGGCTCCAGCCCCAGCTCGTTGATCAGGCTGCCGCGCAGCGTGCGGAAGGCGGCCAGCGCCTCGTCGCGCCGCCCGCAGTGATGCAGGCAGATCATGTACTGCGCCTGCAGCGTCTCGTGCAGCTGGTGCTCCATGCACAGCGCGCGCAGCTCGCCGAGCATCTCGCTGTGCCGGTTGAGCCGGAGATTCGCCTCGATGCGCTTTTCGATGGTGCCGAAGCGGGCCTCCTCCATCCGGACGATCTCGCGGTGCAGCAGCGGCCCCGGCGGCACGTCCACCAGGGCAGAGCCCTGCCACAGCCGCAGCGCCTCGTCGAACAGCCGCACAGCCTCGGCCCCGTCGTTGGCGTCGAGCGCCTCGCGTCCGCGCGCGTCGAGCGCCTCGTAGCGGTGCAGGTCGATGGAGTCGGGCGGCAGGCGCAGCAGGTAGCCGCCGGCGGTCGTGACGAGCCGTTCCTTCGCGACGACGGAGGCGGGGACTTTCATGGCGGCGGCCATGCTTTTCCGCAATTGCATGATGTACGTCTGCAGCGTCGTCACCGCGCTGCGCGGCGGATTGTCGTCCCAGAGCTCTTCCATGATGGCGGCGTTGGGCACGACGCGGTTGGAGTTGAGCGCCAGTAACGACAGGATCTGCCGCGGCTTGTGGGCGCTGGGGGTGATGTCGACCCCGTCGTGATCGACATTCAGTGCGCCTAGCACCCTGACGTGCATGACGACCTCCCGGTCTGTGGGTGTCCGCCTCGGGTTCTCGATGGCGGGCCGTTCAGAACTTTCCCTACCAAATTTGCAGGTTTATAGCGGGATACTAAGTGTTTCGCAGTGAATTGTCACGTTTCCCGGCGGAGGGGATCCGCCTTTCGCCGGGAAATGGAGCCGATTTCCGGCAACGCCGAACAGCGCTATCGGCGTTTCACCGATAGCGCTGAGAAAATCGCCGCGGAATGGCATCCGCGGCGATCTTTCAGGTCGTCTTTTCCACGTGGGCCTTGGCCCGCTGCAGAATCAGTCGTGCGTTCCCTCCCAACGCCCGCTCGATCCACGCCCTGGCCTCCGCCAGGCTCACCTGCGGGCCGAGCACGTCGGCGATGCCCTCCTCTCGGATCACGATGGTCTGGCGCGCGGTCACCTCGACGCCGTCCTCGCGCTCCTCGATGGACCACTCACCCGTGTGGCCGCTCGCCAGCGGCGGGATCACGAGCTGCTTGTAGACGACCTTCCTGCCGGGGACGCCGATCCTGACCTGGCGGGTGGTGTGCGGGTGGCCGTCCTTGTCGGGCGACTCCAGCTCCAGGATGTGCGCCTCCTCGCCGGCCGGCCGGACCTCCGAGCGGGCGATGTGCTCGAAGTGCTCGTGCCACCTGCCGCCGTCGTACAGGAAGTCGTAGACCGCCTGCGCAGGGCCGGCCACGTGGACGATGTCGCGCAGTTCGAGCAGCACGTCGGACGCGCGAGGCTCCAGATCCGCCGCGGCGAGCAGCGCGGCCAGCTCCGCCGTGCTGTTGTCGTCCAGGACCTCGTCGATCCAGGCCACGGCGTCCTCGCTGACCGGCCGGTAGTCGTGCAGCAGCCGCACCAGCGACCGCTCGGGGCCGTCCGGCTCGACGATCCAGCCGCCGCCCATGTCGGCGACGGGATGCTGGGCCACCTCCTGCCGGTAGAAGACGCTCAGCGACTCGGGGGCGAGGGTCCGCAGCGCCACCCACTGGCGCACGTCCTCGCCGCCGTGCAGCCAGATCCTGGCCCGTTCGCGCTCCGCCGTCCGCTCCAGATACTCCACGTGAACGATCGGCGGGAAGATGCGCGGCCACACCGTCAGGTCCGCGAGCAGCCCGTAGACGGTCTTCGCCGGAGCGTGCGCGGTGCCCCGGTGCTCCACCTCGTGCTTGTCGGGTTGCGCCAATGCTCTTTCCTTCCTGCGGGTGTCTGTGGCCGCCATCGTGGTACCGGGCGCTGGGGCCGCTGCCGAACCTCACTCGACCGCCGATCGAGCCCGCTGCCCGCCCCACGCCTCGGCCAGCAGCTCATACGAGCGCACCCGGTCGGCGTGCCGCGCGGTGATCGTGGTGATGAGCAGCTCGTCGGCGCCCGTGACCGCCGCCAGGCGGCGCAGCTTCGAGGTGACCGTGGCGGGCGAGCCGGCGATATGCGTGCTGATGCGATCGGCCACGTACGTGCGCTCCTCATCCGTCCACTCGTGCGCCTCCGCCTCGGCCTCGCTGGGGAAGGGCCCCGTGGCGAGGCCCCGCCGCATGTTCAGCACCCACAGCGCGGTCGGGGCCGCGAGCCGGGCGGCGCTCTCGTCGTCCTCGGCCACGATCACGTCGGCCGACACCATCACGTACGGCTCCGCCAGCCGCTCCGACGGCCGGAACGCCGCCCGGTAGGCCGCCACCGACTCCAGCACGGTCGCCCCGCCCAGGTGGTAGTTGGCCGCGTACGGCAGGCCGTGCTCTCCGGCCGCCGCCGCGCTGGCGCCCGCGCTCGACCCCAGCACCCACACCTGCAGGTCGGCGTTCTCCGCGGGCAGCGCGCGCAGCGATATCCCCTGGTCGGTGCGGTAGTCGCCGCGCAGGAAGCGCAGCACGTCGCGCACCTGACCCGAGTAGTCGTCGTCGGCGCCGTCCACCTGGCCGAGCAGCCTGGCCTTGATGCGGAACAGCTCGGTGTCGAAGGAGATCGCGGTCCTGGCGGGGATGACGACGCCGTCCACCACCGCGCCCCGGCCGATCGGCGCGACCCCGCCCGCCGGCGCCTTGGCCGACTCGGCCGCGACCTCGGCGAACCGTTTGGAGCCCGATCGTCCCAGACCCAGGTCCACCCGGCCGGGGTGGAGCTGGGCGATGGTGCCGAACTGCTCGGCCAGCAGGAGCGGCGTGGAGTTGGCGATCAGCGCCGCGCCCGAGCCGACCCGCAGGCGCTCGGTGGCCGAGACCACCAGCGCGATGAGCACGGCCGGAGCGGCGGCGGCCACGCTGGGGCTGAGGTGGTGCTCGGCGATCCAGTAGCGGGAGTAGCCGAGCCGTTCGGCGTGGCGGGCCAGGTCGAGCGTGTTGTGCAGGGCGTCGGCCGCCGTGCCGCCCGAGGTGATGGGCGACAGGTCCAGGACCGACAGCGGGATCGCGTTCGCGCCGCTCATGAGGCCAGCCAGGCGTCGTGCAGGCGCAGCCGTACGGACGGATCCAGCGTCAGCCCGCGCACCGCCTTCGACACCCCCACGACCTGCGCCAGCTCGAACACCGGGATGGCGTAGCCGCGGTCGAGCACGGTCTTCTGGATCTCCTTCACCACCTCGTTCCTGCCGGCCTGATCCAGTGTGGAGATCTGCCGGTCGAGCCGCTTGTCCAGGTCGGTGGCGGGAAGGTAGGCGGCGGCGGAGAACTTCGTGGAGAAGACCGTGCGCAGGATGTCGGGGTCGGCCCTGGTGCTGTTGCCCCAGCGGAAGTCGATCTGCTTCTTCTCCTGTGCCTCGCCGAACCCGGCCGCGTCCACCGGGCGGAGCTGCAGCTCCACGCCGATCTTGCGGAGCTGCTGGGCGATCAGCTCGAGGATCGTGGTGTTGGGGTTGAAGCCGGTGGTGAAGTAGACGTTCAGGCTGAGCCTGCGGCCGTCCTTCACCCTGATGCCGTCGGGTCCCGGCTGCCAGCCGGCCTTCTCCAGCAGCGCCGTGGCCCCCTCGGGGTCGTAGGCGAGGTCGGCCCCGAAGTCGGCGTAGCCCGGGGTGGAGCTGGTCAGGATGCTGGTCGCCGGGCGGTAGGTGGAGGTCAGCACCACGTCGACCACCTGCTTGCGGTCGATGCCCTTGCTGACCGCCTTGCGCACCGCCTCGTCGCCGAGCAGCGGCCGGAACGTGTTGGGGTAGAGGGCGTAGGGCAGGCCCGGGTTGTAGCGGCTGAGCACCTCGAAGCGGCCCTGCCGGAACTGCCGCTCGGTCACCGGCTGCACGTCGGTGATCGCGTGCACCTGGCCCGAGGTGAGCACCCCTGTACGCACGCCCTGCTCGGGCACGATGCGGAACTCCACCGCGTCCAGGTACGCCTCGCCCTGGTGGGCGGCCAGCGACGAGGGCCAGGCGTACCCGGCCCGCCGCTTCACCGTGACGCTGTGGTTGGTCTGCAGCCTGTCCAGCACGAACGCGCCGGAGCCGATCGGCGCGCGGCACCGGTCGGCCGGCGGCTTGGCGAGCGAGGCGGGGGAGCTGAGCCCCAGCGAGGTGGTCGCGGTGGCCTGGAGGAACTGGGCGTTGGGGGCGTCGAACTCGACCTTGGCGGTGTGCTCGTCCACCACGGTCGTGCCCTTGTAGCCGGACAGGTACGTGGAGGCGAACAGCGACTTCGCGCCCAGCCTGACGATCTCGTCGAGGTTGGCCTTGACCGCGGCCGCGTTCACCGGCGCGCCGTCGCTGAACGTCACGCCCTCGCGCAGGTGGAAGGTGAACGTGGTGGCCTCGGGATCGACCTCCCAGGAGGTGGCCAGCCACGGCTTGATCTCGCCCGTACGCGGGTCCTGGTCGGTGAGGGTGTCGAAGAGCTGGCGCATGACGTTGACGGCCGAGGAGAAGTTGGCCTGCGGCGGATCCAGGCAGACCGGATCCTCGGAGACGGCGATCTTGAGTGTTCCGCCGGGGCGGGGGGTGGTGGCGGCGCTGCCCGCTCCCTCGGCGGAGCCGCCACAACCGGCGGCGGCGAGGGTGAGGGCGAAGGCGAGGGCCGCGGACAGGCCGCGGCCGGCCGGTGACACGACTGTCACTGGGGTGAGCTCCTGTCGAGAACGTGGAACGTACGTGCTCACGGCACGCTTGAGCGGCGCGGGGACGTCGCCCGCGGTGATCAGGGACGAAAGACGAAAAGAGGCGAAAAAAGGGGAGCCTGGTCAGCGACAGGCTTGGCCGGCGATCCGGCAGTAATCCACGTGGCGGCGCGAGACGAGACGCAACGGGAAAGGCATGACGACCTCTCTTCCGCAGAGCGGCGATACCGATCACCGTACCGGAGTGGAGTGCTCCGTTCTATGCTAGTCTCGGGATGTGAGAGGGAACACCGCTGGAAAAGGGCCGCGCCGGTCCGACGCCAGCCGCAACGACCAGCGCATCCTCGCCGCCGCCCGCGCCGTGTTCGTCGAGATGGGGCCGGAGGCTCCGGTCTCGGTCATCGCCGAACGGGCCGGCGTCGGCATGGGCACGCTGTATCGCCGCTATCCGAGCAAGGAAGACCTCATGCGCGCCCTGTCGCTGGCGCACATGGAGCAGACCTGGGAGGAGGCCGAGCGGGGCCTCGCCGCCGAGGACGCCTGGGAGGGGTTCGAGGGCTTCGTCACCGCCTGCGTCGAGGCGGGCGTCGACGGCTCGCCCAGGCTGGCCGGCACGTTCGAGATCACCGAGGACGTGCTGGCCGCGAGCAAGCGGGCCCGCGAGGCCATCCAGACGCTCGTGGACCGCGCGCAGGCGGCCGGGGTCCTCCGTCCCGACGTCAACGCCGACGACATCATCACCCTGCTGCACGCGCTGCGCGAGCGGCGCGCGGAGAAGGGCGAGACGGCGGCGGCGCTGAGCCGCCGCTTCCTCGGCATCGTGCTCGACGGCCTGCGCCCGGAAGGGGCCCATCGGCTGGGCGCGCCGGCCACCGACTGGCAGGAGATCGAGGAGGCGATGAAGGGCCGTTCCAAGGAGTCCGGCTCAGGCTGAGGCGCTCCCTCTCATATCGCGCACGACCGGGCCGCGCAGCGCCGCGCCGCCCGCTGTCCCGCATCCCCGCACCGCCCGGGCGCACCGGGCGGTCCGCGGCATGTCCTCAAGGAGGTCTCAGGTGCCTGTTGCCATCGCGTTCTCCGAGTACGGTCCCCCTTCGGTGCTCCACCCCATCGACATCGACGAGCCAGAGCCCGGCGAGGGGGAGGTCCGGGTCAGGGTCCGGGCCGCGGGCGCGACGCCGTTCGACGCCAAGCTCCGCGCCGGGGAGTTCCGCGACTTCTTCCCCGCGTCGTTCCCGCAGCGGCTCGGCAACGAGTTCGCCGGGGTGATCGACGCGGTCGGCGAGGGCGTGACCGGCTTCGCCGTGGGTGACGAGGTGCTCGGCTGGACGCTGGCGGCCGCGTACGCGGAGGTGATCGTCGTCCCCGCCGTCCAGCTCGCCGCCAAGCCGGCGGACCTGCCGTGGGAAGTCGCCGGCGCGCTGTCGGTCGTGGGGCAGGGCGCGTACGGCTTCGTGGACGAGCTGGGCGTGAAGAAGGGGGAGACGTTCCTCATCCACGCGGCGGCGGGCGGGGTCGGCACGGTCGCCGCCCAGCTCGCGGTGGCGCGCGGCGCGACGGTGATCGGCACGGCGAGCGAGGGCAACCACGACTATCTCCGCTCGCTGGGCGTCACCCCCGTCACCTACGGTCCCGGCCTGGCCGACCGGATCCGCGCGGCCGCGCCCGGCGGCGTGGACGCGGCGCTCGACGCGATCGGCGGCGAGGCGACCGAGATCTCGGTCGAGCTGGTCTCCGACCGCCGGCGGGTCGGCACGCTGGTGGACGCGGAGGCGGCCATCGCGAAACACGGCATCAAGCAGCTCACCGGGGCCCGCTCCGCCGAGGTGCTCGCCCACCTGGCCGGGCTGGCCGCACGCAAGGAACTGATCCTGCCGACGACGCCGTTCCCGCTGGCGGACGCCGTACGCGCGCACGAGCGGGTCGATCACGGCCACGGGCGCGGCAAGGTCGTGCTGACCGTGGGCTGACCTCCCCGGGTGCGGTCGAGCCGCGCTCGACGCGGACTCGACCGGCTCCACATTCAATCTCCGCTGCAAGGCCGATCTTCGGCTGCTCAGAACAGGAGATTGCATTGAGGAGTCTGCACCGCGCGATCGGGAGCGTGCTCGCCTCGGCGGCTCTGGTCGCGGCCATCGCCGCTCCGGCCTCGGCGACGGACACGGGCCGCGTCGAGCGCCTCTTCCACGACGACTTCCGCGCCGGATTCGACACGGTGGACACCTGGGTGGTGGACCGCGACGGCGTCCCCACCACCTCCGACGCCGGCCTGAACGTCCGCTCGTCGGGCACCGACCCCGTCACCGGCGAGCCCGCCTTCGTCTTCACCACGCCGCAGGAGGACGACGGCGGGCTCGGCGCGAGCGACGAGGTCAAGTGGGGCGCCACGGTCAACCACACCTCGTCCAACGGCATCCGCGGCTTCGACGTGCCGGACGGGTCGGTCTTCCGCTGCGAGGTGGAGCTGGCGGTGCGCACGTACGGCACCGCCGCGCACCCCTTCGGCGACCTGGCCGGCCCTCCGGACCACGACCTGCGGCTGGCCTCGGCGACCGTGCAGGCCGCCGACCCGGAGACCGGCTCGGTGTTCACGTACTTCGTCACCAACCGGCTCATCTACGCCGCCTACGCCCGGCAGCCCAAGCCCGGCCAGGACCACGCCTCGTTCTTCTACGCCATCCCCGTCGTGCCGCGGGTGCCGTCGCAGAGCAACAGCCTGGCCCTGGAGTACGACAAGGACGCGGGCGTGGTGCACTGGGTGGTGGACGGGCGGCGGGTGCTGCGGCTCGACCGCATCGGCGAGCTTGCCTTCGACCGCACGTACCTGCTCACCGACCACGGCGGCACGCCACGGCTCGCTCACCCGCGCCAGCTCTACTGCGGCTTCAGCACCGTCACCTTCCTCGACGGCGCCGGCCGCGACGGGCGGGGGCTGGTACGCCTGTCGAGCCTGCCCGACACCTACTACGCGCCCCGCGTGGGCGCGCCGACGCCCGCCGAGTTCTACGACGACGAGAGCCTGGAGAGCAACCGGCTGTGGGGCCAGGGCATCGAGATCCAGGTCGATCACGTGACCGTCACGCTGCGGCACGGCTCCTGAGGAGGCCGCCATGACCGACCCGTCCCACGTGTCCAGCGCGGCGGTCGGAGCGCCGGCCGAGACCGTGCTGCGGCTGCTGACCGCTGTGTCCGCCTGGCCGCGCGTCTTTCCCTCCGTCGTGCACGCTGAGCCGCTCGACGGCGGCGGACAGGCCCGCGTGTGGTGGCTGCGCGGCGACGAGATCGCCCTGACCACCGTCCGGTACTGCGGCGACGGCGCCTCCGTGACGTTCCGCGCGGACGGCGACCCCGTGCCGCCCTTCACCGGTACCTGGACGGTGGAGCCGCGCGGCGAGGGCGAGAGCAGGCTGAGCGCCGACATCGGGCCCGCGGTCCTGCTCGAGCCGGTCAGGATCGCGGCGGAGGAGGAGATCGGGCGGCCGGAGGTGCTGCTGGAGTTCGCCGACACCGTCGAGATCGCGGGAGCCGCCGCCGACGTCTACGACTTCCTGCACACGGTGGAGGGCTGGCCGGAGGTCGTCCCGCACGTCGCGGCCGCCTCCGCCACGCCCGCAGGACCGCACGGGCGGTTCATCGAGATCGACAACGCCGGTCCCGATGGCCCGAAGCGCACCACCGAGGCGGTCCGGGTCGGCTTCCCGCACCGCGCGATCGTGGACAAGCACCTGCTGCTGCCGCCGCTGGCCACGCTGCACGTGCTGCGCTGGACGATCGAGGAGGTCGACGGATCCGTGTCGGTGACCGCGGCCCACACGGTCGTGATCCGGCCGGAAGGCGTCGCGGCCGTCCTCGGCGAGGGGACGACCGTGGCCGGCGCACGGGAGTGGATCCGCACGGCGCTGGGCGGCAACAGCGTCGTGGTCGCCGAGCGCGCCCGCGCCTACGCCGAGCAGCGCGCGTCTGGCTCAGGAGCCGCCCGCCGCACCGCCTGAGCCGGGGCGTCCATACGGGCGTCCGGCCGCTCAGCGGTCCATAGGGGCGTCCGGCCGCTCAGCGGGCCGGACGGCGAAAGCCGCTCCGGCCGCCCGCTGCACCGGACGGCCCGGGTCGCCGGACGGCTGCGGACGACCGGCGACCCGATGCGGCTACGGCCGCGCGTCCGCCAGCCATTCGGGGACGACGAGCGTGGTCTCGCGGAAGGCCGGCAGCGCGAACAGGTCCTGCACGTAGCGGTGCAGCCGCTCCCACGACGGCAGCGGCCGTCCCGTGATGCTGGACAGCGCGTTCCCGCCCTGGTCGAAGCGGACCAGCGTGGTGTAGAAGCGCAGGTCCGCCTCGGTGATGGCGTCGCCGAGCAGGTAGCGGTGCGTCGCCAGCCGCGCGTCGAACTGGTCGAGCGCCGCGATCACCTGCGGGCGCACGTCCTCGTGACGCTTGGCCGTGGCGGACAGGGCCAGCGAGATCTCCTCGTAGATGAGCGTGTTGACGGCGTCGATGCGCCCGGCGAGCTCCTGCGGGTAGAGCTGCACGTCGCTAGTGGCGTACGCGCCGAACTGCGTGCCGATGTCCCGCAGGATGTTGAAGTACTGGTTGCTCAGGATGCGGCCCTCGTGCCGGTCCCACAGCACCGGCACCGAGATGTGGCCGGAGTAGCCGGGCCTGCTCGCCTCGTACGCCTGGCTGAGCAGGGTGAAGCCGTTGACCTCGTCGGGGCCCCGGCGCTCGCGGAAGGCCCAGCCGCGCCCGTCGCGGTCGTCGTCCACGACCGAGACGCCGATCACGTTCTCCAGGCCGAGCAGCAGCCGGGCGATCCTGGCGAGCTGCGCGACCGGGCACGACAGCGCCACATAGAGGTGGTATCTGCCGGGCTCGGCGGGGTGCGCGGCGTCGCCGATGCGGCCGTCGAAGTCGTACGCGGGGGGCACGCTGCGGTCGGTCATGCCGCGGAACGGGTCGTACCTGCCGTACCTGTCGAGATCGACGGGGCCGGCGTAGGCCGGGGCCCCGGTCGTACGGGCTGTCATGCGGGCTCCTCTATGGTCGGTTCAGCGGGGACGGCGTCGAGCAGCGCCCTGGTGTAGGGGTGGCGCGGCTCGCCGAGGACGTCGGCGGCGGGCCCGTGCTCGACGATCCGCCCGGCCCGCATCACCGCCACCCGGTCGGCCACCTGCCGCACCACCGCCAGGTCGTGGGAGATGAACAGGTAGCTGAGGCCGAGCTCGGCCTGCAGCCCGGCGAGCAGGTCGAGCACCTGGGCCTGCACGGTCACGTCCAGCGCGGAGACCGGCTCGTCGCAGACGACCAGCTCGGCGCCGAGCGCGAGCGCGCGGGCGATGGCCACCCGCTGGCGCTGGCCGCCGGACAGCTCGGCGGGCCGCCGCCGCGCGATCGAGGCGGGCAGCGCGACCCGGTCGAGCAGCTCGGCGACGCGGGCCCGGCGCGCGGCGCGGTCGCCCACGCCGAAGGCGCGCAGCGGCTCCGCGACGCTGTCGCCGACGCTGCGCCGGGGGTCGAGCGAGGAGTACGGGTCCTGGAAGACCGGCTGCACCCTGCGGCGGAACCGGCGCAGCGCGGCCCGCCCGCCGGCGGCCACGTCCTGCCCGTCGAACACGACCCGGCCGCGCGTCGGCGGCAGCAGGCACAGCGCCATGAGCGCCAGCGTGGACTTGCCCGAGCCGGACTCGCCGACCAGCGCCAGCGTCTCGCCGCGCCCCACGCTCAGCGTCACGTCGTCCACGGCCGTCACGTCGCCGAACGTCTTGGTGACGCCTTCCATCGACAGCAGCGGCTCGCCGGAGGCGGGAACGGCCGGCCTGGACGGCGCTGCGGCGAGGCTGGGGGCGTTCGCGACCAGGCGGCGTGTGTACGGATGGTCCGGCGCGCGCAGGATCACGGCCGCGGAACCGCTCTCCACCGACCGACCCTCGTGCAGCACGAACACGCGGTCGGCCCGCTCGGCGGCCAGCGCCAGATCGTGGGTGATGAGCAGCACGGCCGTGCCGGAGCGCCGGGTGAGCGCGGTGAGATGGTCGAGGATCTGCCGCTGCACGGTGACGTCGAGCGCGCTGGTCGGCTCGTCGGCGATGAGCAGCCGGGGCCCGGCGGCCAGCGCGATCGCGATGAGCACGCGCTGGCGCATGCCGCCGGACAGCTCGTGCGGGTAGCGGCGGGCGCACGCCTCGGGATCGGGCAGCCCGACCTCGCCGAGCAGCTCGACGGCACGCTCCCGCGCCTCGCGGCGCTCGGCCATGCCGTGGACCAGCAGCGTCTCGGCGACCTGCGCGCCCACCCGCATGACGGGGTTGAGCGAGACCATCGGGTCCTGCGGCACCAGGCCGATCTCCCTGCCGCGGATGCGCCGCATCCGGCGGCGGCCCGCACGGACCAGGTCCTCGCCCGCGAACAGCACACTGCCCCCGGTGATCGCCGCGCCCGCGGGCAGCAGCCCGAGCACGGCGTGCGCCGTGGTGCTCTTGCCCGAGCCCGACTCGCCCACGACCGCGACGATCTCGCCCTCGCCGACCGTGAGATCCACGCCCCGCACCGCCGGGCCGCCACGGTAGGAGACTCGCAGGCCGCTGACCCGCAGCAGCTCCCCGCCGCCGCTCACCTCGGCACCGCCGCGGCGCCCTCGGGACGGGTGTGGCTGAGGCCCGTCGCGGCCAGCACGGTGAGCACCACCATGAGCCCCGGAAACGTGGTCAGCCACCAGCAGGTGCCGACGAAGTCACGGCCGGCGGCGGCCAGCGCTCCCCATTCGGCGTTGGGCGGCGGCGCGCCGAAGCCGAGGAAGCCCAGCCCGGAGGTGGCCAGCAGGGAGCCGCCGATCGCCAGCACCGCGTACGACAGCACCGGCGGCGCGGAGTTGGGCACGACGTGGCGCAGCAGCACCATCGGGGTGCGCACCCCGGCGGCGATCGCCGCCTTGACGTAGAGCCGGGTGCGCACGCGCAGCACCTCGGCCCGCATGAGCCGGGCGAACGTGGGCACCGTGGCCAGCGCCACCGCGATGGCGATGTTGGTGGTGCCGCTGCCCAGCACGGCGATGGTGACGAGGATCATCAGCATCGTGGGGATGGCCATGAGCACGTCCACCGCCCGCATGACCAGCCCGTCGAGCAGCCCGCCCGCGTACCCCGCGATCAGGCCGAGCAGCATGCCGGCGGCCAGCGCCAGCGCCGTGGCGAGCAGGCTCACCTCCAGCGACGGGCGGGCGCCCCAGACGACCTCGCTGAACAGGTCGCGGCCGAGCTGGTCGGTGCCGAAGGGGTGGGCGGCGCTGGGCGGCAGCAGGGCCCGCGCGGGGTCGCCCTCGTGCGGCCCGTACGGCGCCACGGCGGAGGGGAACAGCGCGCAGACCGCGATGGCGGCGGCCGCCGCCGCGGACAGCAGCGCCGCGGGCCGGCGCAGGAACGTCGGCATCAGGTGGTCCTCCCGGCCGGGCGGCCCGCGGTGACGCGCGGGTCGAGCCATGAGTAGAGCAGGTCGATGAGCAGGTTGAGCAGGATGTACGCGGCGCCCACGAAGACGACCATGGCCTGGACGACCGTCATGTCCCGGTGGGCGATGGCCGTCACCAGCAGCCGGCCGAGCCCGGCCCGCCCGAACACGATCTCCGCGACCGTCGCGCCGCCGATCAGGCCGCCGGTCAGCATGCCGACCACGGTGATCGCGGGCAGCGCGGCGTTGCGCAGGGCGTGGCGCAGGTTCACCCGTACCGGGCTCGCGCCCTTGGCCAGGGCGGTGGTCACGTACGGCTCGGCGAGCGTGTGGCGCAGGCTGCCGCGCAGCACCTGCGCGATCATCCCGGCGCTCGGGACGGCCAGCGTGAGCGCGGGCAGTACCAGGCTGCCGAAGCCCTCGTTGCCGGTGGCGGGAAAGAGCGGCAGCCGGAACGAGAAGCCCTCGATGAGCAGGATGCCCAGCCAGTAGCTCGGCATCGAGACGCCCAGCACGGCCAGCCCCGCGAGCGCGCCGCTGAGGAGACGTATGCGGGTCAGCGTGCCGGCCACGGCGACGGCCACGCCGATGAGCAGCGACAGCGGGAGCGCGAGCGCCAGCAGGGCGAGGCTGTCGGGCGCCGCCTCGCCGATGGCCGCCACCGCGGGCTGGCCGGAGGCGATGCTCCTGCCGAAGTCGCCGGTGAGCGCGTTGCCGATGAAGGTCAGGTACTGCTCCGCGATCGACCGGTCGAGCCCGAGCTCGTGCCGGAGTGCGGCCTCCTGCTCGGGGGTCGCCTGCAGGCCGCCGAGGTTCCCGTTGAGCATCAGCTCCACCGGGTCGCCGGGCAGCAGGTGCACGAGGGCGAAGGACAGCGTCACCGCGACCAGCAGGACCAGGACCAGGGAGAGCAGGCGCCGGAGAAGGTACCGGCTCACGGGCGCGGCGTGCGGGGCGAAACGATCATGATCGTCACGGTAGGCGCCGCCGCTAGAGCCCCGCTCGAGCGCGGGTGGAGCGTACCGGCTCCAACCGTATTCGAGGCCCTGCGGTGACGATCCTCGCGTTCCGCCATCCGGCCGCCGGCTCTGCCACGAGGAGATCACATGCCCGACGGGACGCAGCTCTACCTGGACCTGCTCAAGAAGATCCTGACCAACACCATCTACCAGGACCCCACCTTCCCCGACCCCGCCGCGGAGCACGGCATCTCGGGCTACCGGGACGACATCCGGGAGATCGGGCTCGACTGGCCCACCGTTGCCCACACCATGGTGGGCCGCAAGCGCCTGGACAACGTGCACTGGGCGGTGGAGACGGTGCTCAAGGACGGGGTGCCGGGCGACTTCATCGAGACCGGCGTGTGGCGCGGCGGCGTGTGCATCCTGATCCGCGCGATCCTGCAGGCGTACGGGGTGACCGACCGTACGGTGTGGCTGGCCGACTCGTTCGAGGGCATGCCGGTGACGGGAGACGACGGTCACGAGGCCGACCGGACGCTGGCGGTGCACCGCTACAACCACGTGCTGGCGGTGTCGCTGGAGACGGTGAAGGAGAACTTCGCGCGGTACGGGCTGCTCGACGACCAGGTGAGATTCCTGAAGGGCTGGTTCAAGGACACGCTGCCCGCCGCGCCGCCCGGGCCGCTCGCGGTCATCCGGCTCGACGGCGACCTGTACGAGTCGACCACCGACGCGCTGGTGAACCTTTATCCGCGGCTGTCGGTGGGCGGCTTCGCCATCATCGACGACTACGCCATCAAGGCGTGCCGGGAGGCGGTGTACGACTACCGGGAGACGTTCGGCATTAAGGATGAGATCGTGCCGATCGACACGTTCGGCGTCTACTGGCGGCGTACGAGCTGAGCCGGGTGGCGGGCCGCCAGGCTCAGGCCGTACGCCGGGCGGCCCGCCGCCCGGCGAAGGCCGGCTCTCCAGGGGTGGCGGCGGGCCGCCCGGCGAGTGCTGATGCTGCGGACGTGGGGCGGCTCGGCGGAGGCTGGTTTCCAAGACGCGTGAGAGCGGGCGCTCCCGGTGACCGCCCGGCTCAGCAGACGTAGGGGCGGGCCGCCCGCGCCGACCGCAGCGCCTCGCCCCACCAGCCGAGCTGGTCGAGCAGGAGCTTGGCGGCGGCGGAGACGCTCTCGGCGTCGCGCGGCCTGCCGGCCTCGTCGAACTGCGCGTACGCCATGTGGAAGCTGACCGTCTCGCGGATCGTGGTGGCGTGCAGCTCGGCGAAGACGAGCCGGAGCTGCTCGACGGCGCGCAGGCCGCCCGCGTAGCCGCCGTAGGAGACGAAGCCCACGGGCTTGGCCCGCCACTCGGGGCCGACGGAGTCGATGGCGAGCTTGAGCGAGGCGGGATAGCCGTGGTTGTACTCCGGGGTGACGACGACGAAGGCGTCGGCGGCGCCGATGCGGGCGGCGAAGTCGCGTACCTGCCTGTCGGGGTACTCGCCGGTGCTGACCGGGTGTTTCTGCTGGACGATCGGCAGGGGCACCTCGGCCAGGTCGATGATGTCGAGCTCGAAGCCGCCGTGATCGCGGACCCGCTCGACGACCCAGTTGCCGACGATGGAGCCGAAGCGGCCCTCGCGGGTGCTGCCGATGATCACGGCCAGGTTCAGAGGAGCGCCGGACAATGAGAGATCCCTTCTGCGCTGCGGAATGAGGGCATCGTAACACCGAAACGGAGCGGTGCGCTCCGTTCAGAGCGCAGCGCTCCACTTTGCCTGGTTAGTCGGCTTGGTGCAGCGCTCCGCTTGGCGCGGTTGGTCGGCTTTACGTTGGTCGGCTTTACGTAGCGCTCCGCCGAGTCCGGGCCACCGGCCGCGTGCAGCGATCGTTCAGCGCGGTCCGCCGAGCCGGGCGCGGCGATCCGCCCCGCGCGGTCCAGCGGCCGTGTAGCCGGAATCGAGCGAGGCCGCCCAAGGTGGCGGCATGACCGACACCACTGCACGGCCGCGCCGCTGGTTCGTCACCGGCGCCTCGCGCGGCCTCGGCCGGGCGATCGCCGAGGCCGCGCTGGCCGCGGGCGACATCGTGATCGCCACCGCGCGCAAGCCGGACGCGCTGCACGACCTCGTCGCCGCCCACGGCGAGTGCGCCATCGCCCTGCGGCTCGACGTGACCGACCGGCAGGCCGTCTTCGCCGCCATCGACCGGGCGGTGGAACTGGCCGGCGGCATCGACGTCCTGGTCAACAACGCCGGCCACGGGCTGGCCGGGGCCGTGGAAGAGGTCTCCGAGACGCAGGCCCGCGAGGAGCTTGAAGTCAACTTCTTCGGCGCGCTGTGGTGCGTGCAGGCGGTCCTGCCGGTGCTGCGCCGCCAGGGGAGCGGCCACATCGTCCAGATGTCGAGCATCGCGGGCGTGACCACGTACCCGAATCTCGGCCTGTACTGCGCGAGCAAGTGGGCGCTCGAAGGGCTGAGCGAGACGCTGGCCAGGGAGGTGGCCGGGTTCGGGGTGCGAGTGACGATCGTGGAGCCGGGCGAGTTCCGTACGGAGTGGAGCGCGGGCAGCATGGTCAGGGCCACGCCGCTGGCCGCCTACGACGACGTGCTGGCCAAGCGGCGGCACGGGCTTTCTGGCGCGTACGCGCACCTGCAACCCGGAGATCCCGCCCGGCTCGGCCAGGCGCTGCTGGAGGTGCTGGACGCCGATCCGCCGCCGCTGCGCCTGCTGCTCGGGCGCGGCGCGGCCGAGCTGGCCCCGCGCGTGCTGCGCGAGCGGATCGCCGGATGGGAGCCGTGGCGCGAGCTGGCGGAGAGGGCGGACTTCGATGCGTGAGCCGGGGATCTGCGAGGAGGCCTGGGCATGAAGGTCATGATCGTCGTCCTGCCGGCGCTCGGGCACCTCTTCCCGGTGGTGCCGCTGGCCTGGGCGTTGCGCGCGGCCGGTCACGAGGTGCTGGTGGCCACCTCCGACGGCGCGGTGAACGCCGCGATCCGGGCCGGGCTGCCGGTCGTGGACGCCGCTCCCGGCGTGGACATCGCCGCCACCGTCTTCGGGCAGGGCCAGGGCACCAAAGAGGAACGCGCCCGCACCTTGCGCGAGCGCGGCAAGAAGATCGCCGAAGCCGGTGCCACCACCCCAGACCTGGTCTTCGAACGGTTCGCCCGGGTCTGCGCGCTGATGGCGGGCGAGACGCTGAAGGCGGCCCGGGACTGGCGTCCCGACCTGGTCGTGTACTCCAGGCTGCAGGGCGCGGGGCTGCTCGTCGCCGCCGCGCTCGGCATCCCGGCCGTCGAGCACGGCTTCAACTTCGTCGCCGAGCCCGGCTTCGCCGGACGCTACCTGCCGCACCTCGCCGAGACGTTCGACCGCAACGGCGTGCCCAGGCGCGAGCCGTACGTTCAGCCGCTGCATGTCGCGCCGCCGGAGCTGATGATCGGCGGCGGTGAGGGCTGGCCTGTCCGGTACGTCCCGTACAACGCGGGCGGTGAGCTGCCGCCCTGGCTCTTCGAGCCCGCCCGGCGGCCCCGGGTGCTGGTCACGTTGGGCACCGTGGTGCCGAAGATGGCCGGGCTCGACGGGCTGGCCCCGCTGCTGGCCGCCGCCGAGGAGACGGACGCCGAGTTCGTGCTGGCCCTGGGCGGCCAGGCGGAGCCGGGCGCGCTCGGGCCGCTGCCCGCCAACGTACGCGAGGCGGCCTGGCTGCCTCTGCACGCGGCGCTCGCCCGCTGCGCCGCCATCGTGCACCACGGCGGGTCCGGCACCACGCTGACCGCGCTGGCCGCCGGAGTACCGCAGCTCGTGCTGCCCCATGGCGCGGACCAGTACATCAACGCGGGCGTCGTCAGCGGCGGCGGGTTCGGGCTGAGCCGCGAGCCCGAAGCAGCCGGCCAGAAGGAGCTCGCCGAGCTGCTCGACGACGGCCCCATCCGCGCCGCCGCACGGGCGGTCGCGCGGCGGCTGCGCGACCTGCCACCGCCCGCCGCCCTGGTGCCCAGGCTGGAGGGCCTGGCCGCGGCAGGCGGCTGAAGCCCCCGCTCAAGAGCCTGATCACGGCGGCCCTATGAGCGGCCGCGTAGGGCTCAGGGCCTGAGCCTGGTGACCGGCGGGCCGTTGGGCCCCCGCTACCGGGGCTTGCGGGCGGGGCCCGGCTCGTCGTTGAAGCCCTTCTCGATGAACGCGATGTTGTGGTACACGTGCACGCCCGTCACGTGGGCGTCGGTGTAGGAGGGCGCTTTGCCGTACTCCTTGTGGTGCAGGCCGTCGAGCAGCGCCCCGATCAGGCCCATCGTCGTGCCGGGGCCCGAGGGGCCACCGCCGTAGGAGGGCCAGTAGGAGGTCTGCAGGTCCTCGATGACGTACCAGCCGCCCGGCCGCACGTGCGGGAAGAGCGCCGCGAACGAGGCGAGCACGTGCGCGTTGACGTGGCTGCCGTCGTCGATGACGATGTCCAGCCCGCCGAGCCCGGCGCCCAGGCGGTCGAGGAAGGCGCCGTCGCTCTGGTCGCCTTTGATCGTGCGGATCCGGGGCTCGTCCAGCCGTTTCTCGTGCACGTCGAGCCCGTGGATCAGGCCGCGGCGGAAGTACCGCTGCCACATGCGCAGCGAGCCGCCGCCCGCGCGCGGGTCGTCGTAACCGCCGATGCCGATCTCCAGCAGCCGCACCGGGGCGTCGCGCAGCGGCGCGAAGTGGCGCTCGTAGTGCTGGGTGTACCAGTGCACACCGCCCCATTTGTCCGAGCCGAAGGCCACCGCCAGGTCGTCGAGCGGCGGGGGCGCGGTGCGCAGCTCGCGCAGCAGCGCGTGCCCGGCCCGGATGCCGCGCCGCCTGCGGGCGAGCAGCGGCGCAACCTCGGCCGGGTCGGGGTCGTCGGGCCAGCGGGCCGACAGGTCGTGGCGCAGGTGCAGGCCGGCGCCGCGGGGGCCGTACAGCGCCCGCGCGAAGTCCGCGATCGGGTACGCGATCCACACGTCGGCCCCCTCGTCCGCCTCAGCCCCCGTGCCGAGCAGCGTCGCGCCCTCGGGCCCGAAGCCGATGTCGACGACGATGGAGGTCTCTGCGGGGACGGTCAGCTCCAGCCGGACCACCGCCTGTTCAGGGGCCGGGCCGCAGCGGCTGAGCAGCTCGGCCACCAGCGCGTCCGCCACCTTCTCCGGGCCGGTCTCGGCGATCACGCGGTCGTAGCCGCCGTTCAGATCGCCCGCCTCGACCAGCGGCGCCACCACACCCCACGGTTCCACATCCGTCATGCGACGTGCCCTTTCTCGTCCGTTTTACCGGCCGAGCGTGGCTGGTGCGTGCGGAGCCGGCGTCCATGCGCGCTGGAGCGGGGCTGGAGGCGGCGCGGATGGGGGGAGCGGTCCGTTCCACCGATCGGACGTGGCTGGTGCGTGCGGAGCCGGCGTCCATGCGCGCTGGAGGCGGCGCGAGCGCCGGAGCGCAGTCCGTCCGCGTTCGAGCGCCGGTAGAGGGGCGCCGGTGACAGTGGGGCGACGGCGCCCCGGCGGGCGCGCGGCGAGACGGAGGTGACCGGAATGGACGTCCAGACACCGGCGGGCGGCGCCGCCGTGGCCGAGGGGGTGGCCGCCGGCGCGCCGGGGGTGCGGGAGCTGGCGCTCGTCGCCGGGCGGCACGCCGTACGGGCCGACGCCACCGGCAGGCCGGACCCGGAGACGGTGGGCGGCATCGTGACCGCCGGCTTCGCCAGGCACTTCGTCCCCGAGCGCTACGGCGGGGCGGCGGGCGGGTTCGCCGCGCTGCTCGGCGCGGTCGCGGCCGTGGGTGAGCGGTGCGCGTCCGCCGCATGGAACGCCTCACTGGCGGCCGGGTCGGCACGGCTCGGCGCGTACCTGCCCGAGCGCGGCCAGGCGGAGCTGTGGGCCAGAGGGCCGGACGCGCTGGTGGCGGCCGGGCTCGTGCCCTCCGGCCGGGCGGTGAGTGACGGCGACGGCTGGCGGCTGTCCGGCGAGTGGGCGTATGCCAGCGGCGCGGAGTTCTCCGACTGGGTGCTGCTCGCCGCCCCCTCGGGCCCGCGTGACGCAGCCGGAGGCGACCGGCCAGGGGTGCGCTTCTTCGCGCTGCCGCGCGCCGCCTTCACGGTGCGGCACACGTGGCGGGCGCTCGGCATGCGGGCCACCGCCAGCGACACCGTGGTGGTGAGCGACGCGTACGTCCCCGAGCACCGGTCGGTCCCATGGGAGCGGATCCACCGGGGCACTCCTGAGCCTCCGGCGGCGCGGTGCCATGCGGTGCCGTTGCGGCTGGTCAGCGGCCTGCTGTTCGGGGCGCCCGCGCTCGGTGCCGCGACGGCCGCCGTACGGGAGTGGAGCGAGCGCCTGCGCGGCGACGCGTCGGCCGGCGAGAGCGCCCGGCTGGCGCTGGCATCGGCCGCGGCGGAGGTGGAGACGGCCGGGCTGCTGCTGGCCAGGGCCGCCGAGACCGCCGATCGCGAAGCGCCGGACGGCGAAGGCGACATCGCGAGGGACGAGGCGCGCAACGCGCGGGACTGCGCCTACGCCGTCGAGCTGCTGCGCCAGGCCACCGACCGGCTGTTCCGCGCCGCGGGCACCCGCGTGCAGGCGGCCGGAGACCCGCTCCAGCGCGCGTGGCGGGACGTCTCCTGCGTGGCGAGCCACGTGGCACTGCGCTTCGAGCCTGCCGCCCTGCGCTATGCCGCCCACCTGCTCACCGGCGGGTTCGAGCGCGAGTCGAGCGGGGCGGCAGCCCGGCTCCAGACCCGGGTGTGACCGTCGGGGTCGGACAGCGCGAGAGCGAGGAGACGGCATGACCGAACAGCACAGCACCGGGGAGGCGGGTGCCGCGGTCGCACGGCGCAAGCTGGCGCTGGTGACCGGCGGCACCAGCGGCATCGGCCTGGCCGTGACCAGGTCGCTGGCCGCCGCCGGGCATCAGGTCTTCATCTGCGCCCGCAGGGCCGACCAGCTCGCCCTGGTGGTGAAGGGGCTGCGCGAGGAGGGGCTGGCGGTGGACGGCGTCCCGGCCGACGTGCGCGAGCTGGGCGACGTGCGGAACTTCGTCGAGACGGCGGTGAGCCGGTACGGTCCCGTGGACATCCTGGTCAACAACGCCGGGCGCAACGGCGGCGGTGTGACCGCCGAGATCACCGACGAGCTCTGGTTCGACGTCATCGACACCAACCTCAACAGCGTCTTCCTGGTCACGCGCGAGGTGCTGACCAGCGGCGGCATGGCGGCGCGCAAGCAAGGCCGGATCATCAACATCGCCTCGACGGGCGGCAAGCAGGGCGTCGTGCTCGGCGCGCCGTACTCGGCCTCCAAACACGGCGTGATCGGCCTGACCAAGGCGCTCGGCCTGGAGCTGGCCAAGTCCGGCATCACCGTGAACGCGGTCTGCCCCGGCTATGTCGAGACCCCGATGGCCGAGCGCGTCAGGAACGGCTACGCCGAGGTCTGGGGCACCACGCCCGACGAGGTGCTCACCAGGTTCAACGCGAAGATCCCGCTGGGGCGCTACTCCACCCCCGAGGAGGTGGCCGGCCTGGTCGGCTACCTCGTCACCGACACGGCGGCGTCGATCACCGCGCAGGCGCTGAACGTGTGCGGCGGCCTGGGCAACTACTGAGAGGAGAGTGAGATGGCCGAGCCGCGCATCCACCGGACCGAGCACCGCATCACGGTGCGGGCCCCGGCGGAGCAGGTCTACGAGCTGATCGCGGACGTGACCGCCTGGCCGCGCGTGTTCCCGCCCACCGTGCACGTCGAGCGGCTGGAATCGGCCGATGAGGACGGCGGCACCGAGCGGATCACGATCTGGGCGACCGCCAACGA
This sequence comes from Nonomuraea sp. NPDC052634, assembly GCF_040678535.1. Classification (NCBI taxonomy): domain Bacteria; kingdom Bacillati; phylum Actinomycetota; class Actinomycetes; order Streptosporangiales; family Streptosporangiaceae; genus Nonomuraea; species Nonomuraea sp. NPDC052634. The sequence continues at coordinate 273,503 of NZ_JBFATY010000001.1, forward strand.
CACGGTGAGGTCGTGGACGTCCCGCCGCGAGCTGGACCGGGCCGCGCTGCGCATCGCGTTCCGCCAGGAGGTCTCGCAGCCCCCAGTGGCCGAGATGGGCGGACTGTGGGAGATCGAGTCGCTGCCCGGCGGCGAGACGCTCGTCCGGCTGCACCACGACTACCGGGCGGTCGGCGGCGATCCGGACGGCGCGGAGTGGATCGCGCGGGCGGTGGACCGCAACAGCGAGGCGGAGCTGGCCGCGCTCAAGCGGGTCGCCGAGCGGGAGGCCGCGCAGGAGCGGCTGCTGCTGGTCTTCGCCGACAGCGTCGAGGTCGCCGGGTCGGCCGCAGACGTCTTCGACTTCGTCGACCAGGCACAGCACTGGGCCGAGCGGCTGCCGCACGTGGCCCGCGTCTCGCTGCGCGAGGTGCAGCCGAACGTGCAGGTGCTCGGCATGGACACGCGGACGGCCAAGGGCGACGTGCACACCACCGAGTCCGTACGGGTGACCTTCCCCCACCGCTCCATCGTCTACAAGCAGCAGGTGCTGCCCGCGCTGCTGTCGGTGCACAACGGCCGGTGGACCTTCGAAGAGCGCGACGGCCGTACCGTCGCGACGAGCGAGCACACGGTGGTCATCAAGGAGGAGGCCATCCCCGCCGTGCTCGGCGAGGACGCCGACGTGGAGACCGCCCGCGCCTGGGTGCGGCGGGCGCTCAGCGGCAACAGCCTGGCCACGCTGGAGCACGCCAAACGGTACGCCGAGAGCCGCACCGCACCGGCGGCGTCGGGAGCGGCGTCGTGACGACCTCGCTGTCCCCGGGCGTCCTGTACGCCGAGATCCAGGCGTTCTACGCCCGCCAGACCCGCCTGCTCGACCGCGGCAGGACCGGCGAGTGGGCGGCCACCTTCACCGAGGACGGCGTCTTCGAGGAGGTCACCAAGGGCCTGCGGCTGGAGGGCAGGGAGGCGATCGCCGCCTCCGCCCGCAAGCGCGCCGAGGCCACCGCCGCCGAGGGAGTCCAGCGCCGGCACTGGTTCGGCATGCTGGAGATCGCCGATGAGCCCGGCGGCAGGCTCGGCGCCACGTACTACGCGCTGGTGATGTCCACCCCGGCGGGCGGCGGGCTGTCGGTCTACCTCAGCGCCGAGGCGCACGACGTACTGGTCCCGCACGCCGGTGGCTGGCTGGTCCGCCACCGCAGCATCCGTCACGACGCGGCCGGGCCGCTGGAGAGCGAGGCGCCGTGGAGTTCGGCATAGTCTTCTTCCCCACCGTCGGCCCCGACGACCGGCCGGCGCCGCAGTACTTCGACGAGTGCCTGCACCTCGCGGCGCTGGCGGAGGAGCTGGGCTTCGCGCACGTCAAAACCGTCGAGCACTACTTCTTCCCCTACGGCGGCTACAGCCCCGACCCGGTGACGTTCCTGGCCGCCGTGGCCGCGCGTACCAGCAGGATCCGGCTCGGCACCAGCGCGGCCATCCCGGCCTTCACGCATCCGGTCAAGCTCGCCGGCAAGCTCGCCATGCTGGACAACATCTCCCACGGGCGGCTGGACGTCGCGTTCGGGCGGGCGTTCCTGCCGGACGAGTTCGCCGCCTTCGGCATCCCCCTGGACGAGAGCAGGGACAGGTTCACCGAAGGGGTGACGGCCTGCGTCCGGCTGTGGAGCGAGGAGAACGTCACGTTCGACGGGCGCTTCCACCGGTTCGGGCCGGTCACCCTGCTGCCGAAGGTGGTGCAAAGGCCGCACCCGCCGGTCTTCGTCACCAGCGCCCGCAGCCCCGAGTCGGTCGAGCGGGCCGGGACTGACGGCTACCACCTGCAGACGGTGCCGAACGTGATGTCGCGCGAGGTGCTCCAGGAACGCCTGGCGATCTACCGCAACGCCTGGGCGGCCGCCGGACACCCCGAGGGCGCGGCCCGCATCCACTTCAGCTACCCCACGGTGGTGGCGGACGACGGCGAGGAGGCCGCCAGGAAGGGACGCTACGACGAGGAACGCAACACCGCGGCCATCGCCGCAGCCGTCCGCGCCTGGAGCGGCACCACCAGCGCCGCCTACCCGGGCTACGAGAAGCTGGCCGACCTCACCACGCGCGCCACGTTCGACGACCGGCTCAAGGACGACAAGGTCCTGGCAGGCGACCCCGACCAGGTCAGGGCGCAGCTCGAACGCATCGCCGGCTGGTACGGCGACGACGTGACGATCAGCCTGGGCATCCACTCGGGGCACCTCGACGTCGGGGACGCGGAGCGCACGCTGCGCCTGCTGGCCGACCGGGTGCTGCCCAAGCTGCATGCCTGAGGAGGCGGCGCGGCAGGCCGGCCCGTCCCGCGTGGACGGCCGGCTGCTGCGCGTCGGCCTGATACTCCAGCTCGGCGCGCTCGCGCCGCTGCTGGACACCACGATCGTCAGCGTCGCGATCCCGGACCTCGGCCGGGCCTTCGGCGCGCCGGTCTCCGCCATCCAGCTGGTCAGCACCGGCTATCTGCTGGCCTTCGCCATGGTGGTGCCGCTGGTCGGCTGGGCGATCGAGCGTTACGGCGGTCGGGCCGTCTGGACGGCCTCGCTGCTGGCCTTCCTGGCCGGGTCGCTGCTGTGCGGGGTGGCGTGGTCGCTGCCGGTCCTGGTGGCGGCCCGGGTCGTGCAGGGTGCGGCGGGCGGCATGGTCTTCCCGGTCATGCAGACCGTGCTCGCGCAGGTCGCGGGGGAGCGGCGGCTCGGGCGCGCCATGGCGATCCTCGCGGTGCCCGGCCAGTTCGCGCCCATCGCGGGGCCGACGCTCGGCGGCGTGCTCGTGGCCACGCTCGGCTGGCGGTGGATCTTCCTCGTCAACCTGCCGATCTGCCTGATCGCGCTGGTGGCCGGGCATCGCGGGCTGCCGCGCGGCACGCGCGACGCCGGGCGGCGGCTGGACGTGACGGGCCTGGTGCTGCTCGCGCCCGCGATGGCGCTGCTCGTCTACGGCCTGACCCGGGTCGGCGAGGTGCCCGGCGGCCCCGACGCGCAGGCCGTCGCATGCGCGGGAGCGGGGATCGCGCTGCTGCTCGCCTTCTCCGCCCGCGCGCTGCGCCGGCCCGCGTCGCTGGTGAACGTCCGCCTGTTACGGGCCCGCTCGCTGGCCTCGGCGTCGGCCGTGGTGTTCTGCACCCAGGCCGCGCTGCTCGGCACGATGTTCGTGCTGCCGCTGTTCTACGAGCGGCTGCACGGCGCGGACGCGCTGCGGGCCGGGCTGCTGCTCGCGCCCCAGGGGATCGGCGCGATGCTGGCGATGCCGCTGGTCGGCCTGCTGGTGGACCGGATAGGCCCCCGGCCTCTCGTGCTGGCCGGGATCGTGCTGGCGATCGCGGGCACGCTGCCGTTCGCGCTGGCGGGCCCGGCGACCGGTCAGGCGGCGCTGGCGCTGGCTCTCGGGGTGCGCGGGCTCGGCCTGGGCGCGGCGGTGATCCCCGTCGTCTCGGCGGCCTACTACGGGGTCGCCGAGCGCGACTATCCGGGCGCCACCACCGTGTTCAACATCGTTCAGCGGCTGGGCGGCTCGTTCGGCACGGCCGTGCTCGCGGTCGTGCTGCAGTGGCGGCTGACCGGTCCCGGCGGGGTCGCCGGCGCGTACGCGGTGACGTTCTGGTGGGCCATCGGCTTCACCGTGCTCACGCTGGTGCCCGCGCTGTTCATGGTGGGCCGCCACCGTACTGAGTGATCTGTCCTAGTTCGTCCTGGACTTGAGTGCACCACGAGGCACGCCGGTGATGCTGACCCGGTGTACGGCAACGGAAACGATCGGGGATGGTGACGGCCAATGGCCGCTGAGGCGACAATCATCGGCGCGGGAACCATAGGGCTCGGATGGACCGCCCTGTTCCTCGCCCGCGGGCTCCGGGTGCGCGTCAACAGCCGCCGGGCCGACGCCGGGCGCATCGTACGCGAAGGCATCGAGCTGTTCGCGCCCACGATCCCGGGCGGCGGCGCCGACCCGGACGAGCTGGTCACCCGGCTGCGCATCGAGCCCGACCTGGACCGCGCGCTCGACGGCACGGACGTCGTCCAGGAGAACGCGCCGGAGAACCTGGAGCTGAAGAAGGAACTGTTCGGCAAGATCGCCGCGGCGGCTCCGCCGGACGCGCTGCTGCTCAGCTCCACCTCGACCTTCCTGCCCGAGGACATCGGCGCCGACCTGCCCGACCCGCGCAGGGTCGTGGTGGGCCACCCGTTCAACCCGGCGCACCTCATCCCGCTCGTCGAGGTCGTCACCGCCGAGGGCGCCGACTCCCGGCTCGCCGAGCGGGCCGCGGCCTTCTATCGCGACCTGGGCAAGACGCCCATCGTGCTCGGCCGCGGCATCAACGGGTTCGTCGCCAACCGGCTGCAGTCGGCGCTGCTGCGCGAGAGCATCCACCTCGTACGCTCAGGCGTCGTCACGGTCGAGCAGCTCGACGCGATCGTGGTCGCCTCCATCGGGCTGCGCTGGGCCACCATCGGCCCCTTCCACTCCTTCCACCTCGGCGGCGGGCCCGGCGGGCTGCGCCACTGGCTCAGCCACCTGGGCGCCGGGCTGGAGAAGGGCTGGGCCGGGCTCGGCAACCCCACGATGGACGAGCAGACCGTACGCACCCTCATCGACCAGGCCGACCAGGCGTTCGCCGGCCGCACGTACGAAGAGCTCGCCGCCGAGCGGGACGCCAGGCACACGGCGGTGCTGCGCGCGCTCGCCGAGCTGGACGAGGAGGCTCCCGCCCGATGAGCCGCACCGCAGTGATCACCGGCATCGGCGTCGTCGCGCCCGGTGGCGTCGGGGTGAAGCCCTTCTGGGAGCTGCTGGTCTCCGGCCAGACGGCCACCCGCACGATCACGCACTTCGACGCCTCGCCCTTTCGGTCCACCGTCGCCGCCGAATGCGACTTCGACGGCGCCGCCGAGGGGCTGACCCCGCAGGAGCTGCGCAGGATGGACCGGGCCACCCAGTTCGCGGTGGTCTCGGCCCGCCAGGCGCTCGCCGACAGCGGGCTCGCGCCGCAGGAGCTCGACCCGTACCGGACCGGCGTCGCCATCGGCAGCGCCGTGGGCTGCACCACCAGCCTGGAACGTGAGTACGTGGTCGTCAGCGACGGCGGCCGCGAATGGCACGTCGACCCCGGCTACGCGGTGCCGCACCTGTACGACTACTACGTGCCCAGCTCCATCGCGGCCGAGGTCGCCTGGGCTGTGGAGGCGCAGGGCCCGTGCACCGTCGTCTCCACCGGCTGCACATCGGGCCTCGACGCGGTCGGCCACGCCGTACGGCTGATCGAGGAGGGCTCGGCCGACACCATGATCGCCGGCGCGTCGGACGCCCCGATCTCGCCCATCACCCTGGCCTGCTTCGACGCCATCAGGGCCACCACACCGCGCAACGACGAGCCCGCCACGGCCTCGCGGCCCTTCGACAACACCCGCAACGGGTTCGTGCTCGGCGAGGGCTCGGCGGTGTTCGTGCTGGAGGAGCGCGAGCGGGCGCTGGCCAGAGGCGCCCACGTCTACGCCGCCGTCGAGGGGTTCGCCTCCCGCTGCAACGCCTTCCACATGACCGGGCTGCGTCCCGACGGCAAGGAGATGGCGGCGGCGATCGGCGCCGCGCTCGACGAGGCCCGCCTCACGCCCGACGAGGTCGGCTACGTCAACGCCCACGGCTCCAGCACCCGCCAGAACGACAGGCACGAGACCGCCGCCTTCAAGCGCGCGCTCGGAGACGCCGCCTACCGGACGCCGGTCAGCTCGATCAAGTCGATGATCGGCCACTCGCTCGGCGCGATCGGCTCGCTGGAGATCGCCGCCTGCGCGCTCGCCATCGAGCACGGCGTCATCCCGCCCACCGCCAACCTCCACGTACCCGACCCCGAGTGCGACCTCGACTACGTCCCCCTGGTCGCCAGGGACGCCGCCGGGCTCGACACCGTCCTCACCGTGGGCAGCGGCTTCGGCGGCTTCCAGAGCGCGATGGTGCTCACGGGGCCGCGGCGGGCGGGCCGCCGATGACCGCGACGGGCACGTTCGAGACGGGTGTCAACGCGGCGGAGGTGCACGGGGCGCGGCGGGACGAGGCAGCGGCTTCCGGGACGACCGTGATCACCGGGATCGGCGTCGTCGCGCCGAACGGGCTGGGTGTCGCCGACTACTGGGCCGCGACCCTGGAGGGCAGGTCGGGCATCGGGCGCATCACCCGCTTCGACCCCGCCCGCTACCCCGTGCGCCTGGCCGGTGAGATCTCCGGCTTCGTCCCCGCCGACCACCTGCCCGGCCGGCTCATCCCGCAGACCGACCACATGACCAGGCTCGCGCTCGTGGCCGCCGACGAGGCGCTGCGCGACGCCGGGCTCCGCCAGGACGCCCAGCCCGAGTACGGCGTCGGCGTGGTGACCGCGGCGGGCGCGGGCGGCTTCGAGTTCGGCCACCGGGAGCTGGAGAAGCTGTGGCGCGACGGCCCCGAGCACGTCAGCGCCTACCAGTCGTTCGCCTGGTTCTACGCCGTGAACACCGGCCAGATCTCGATCAGGCACGGCTTCCGCGGACCGAGCGGGGTGCTCGTGTCCGACCAGGCGGGCGGCCTGGACGCCATCGCCCAGGCGCGCAGGCACGTACGCGGCGGGCTGCCCGCGGTCGTGACGGGCGCGGTGGACGGCTCGCTGTGCCCGTGGGGCTGGGTCGCCCAGGTGAGCACGGGGCAGCTCAGCCGCGCCACCGACCCGGCGAGCGCCTATCGGCCGTTCGACGCGGACGCCTCGGGGTTCGTGCCCGGCGAGGGCGGCGCGATCCTCATCGCCGAGGACGCCGCAGCGGCCGCCGCCCGTGGCGCCCGCGTCCACGGGCGCGTCCTCGGCTACGCGGCCACCTTCGACCGGCGGCCCCGCCCCGGCGCGCCCACAAGCCCGTTCGGCCTGCGCAGGGCCATCGAGCTCGCGCTGGCGGACGCCGGCCGCGCGCCCGGCGACATCGACGTGATCTTCGCGGACGGCGCCGGCGTCCCGGACCTCGACAGGGCCGAGGCGCAGGCGCTGGCCGCCGTCTTCGGGCCGCGCTCGGTGCCCGTCTGCGTACCCAAGACCATGACCGGCCGGCTCTGCGCCGGCGCCGGGCCGCTCGACGTGGCGGCCGCGCTGCTGTCGATCAGGGACGGACTCGTCCCGCCCGCCGTACACGTACGGCCGGACCCCGGCCACCGGCTCGACCTGGTCACGGGCGAGCCGCGCCCGCTGCGCGTGCGCAACGCCCTGGTCGTCGCCAGAGGCGCGCGCGGCTTCAACAGCGCGATCGTGGTGGGCGCGCCGGCCTGAGCAGCGCTCAATTCCGGAACTTCAGGAGGGATCTTCATGAAACCGCTCACGCTGGCCGACCTGGCCGCGATCCTGCGCGAGGTCGCGGGCGAGGACGAGACCACGCCACTGGAAGGCGACTTCGCCGACGTCCCGTTCAGCGACCTCGGCTACGACTCCATCGCCGTGCTGGAGATGGCCGCCCGGCTGAGCAGGGACTACGGCGTGCACCTGTCCGACGACGACGTTCTCGGCCCCGCCACGCCCCGGCAGGTGCTGGAGCTGGCGGGCTCCGAGACCGAGCCGGCGCCGTGACCGCGACCACGCTCCGCCCCGTCACGAACGCCTCCTGGTGGCGCTGCGACGGCTGCGGCTACCTCCTTTACGCCAAGCGGCTGGCCCGCTCCCACGGCGTGTGCCCCGAGTGCGGGCATCACCGGCGCATGCCCGCGATCGAGCGGCTTGAGCTGCTGCTCGATCCGGGCACGGCCGAGCCGCTCGACGTCCCGTACCCGGCCGACGACCCGCTCGGCTTCACCGACACCCGGCCGTACCGGGAGCGGCTGGCCGAGGCGCGGGCCCGTAGCGGGCTCGCCGAGGCGGCGATCGCGGCGCGCGGCCTCATCGGCGGCGTGCCCGCGATGGTCGTCGCGATGGAGTTCGGCTTTCTCGGCGGCAGCCTGGGCGCCGCCGTCGGCGAGCTGATCACGGTGGCCGCCGAGACCGCGCTGGCCGAGCGCAGGGCGCTGGTCATCGTGGCCGCGTCCGGCGGCGCTCGCATGCAGGAGGGCGCGATCGCGCTGATGCAGATGGCCAAGACCAGCCAGGCGCTGCTGGCGCTGGACGAGGCCGGGCTGCCGACCGTCTCGGTGATCACCGATCCGACGTACGGCGGGGTGGCGGCCTCCTTCGCCACGCTCTGCGACGTCATCGTGGCCGAGCCCGGGGCGCGGATGGGGTTCGCCGGGCCGCGGGTGATCGAGCGGACGATCGGCGAGAAGCTGCCGCCCGGCTTCCAGACGGCCGAGTTCCTGCTGCGGCACGGGCAGATCGACGCCATCACGTCCAGGAACGAGCTGCGCCCCACGCTGCGCCGCCTGCTCCGCGCGCTCGCCCCCGCGCAACCACCCCGGCCACCGGCTCCCGGACACCCGCGCCCGTCGCCGTCCCGTCCGCCGGCTTCCGGCTGCCCGCGCCCGTCGCCGGTCCGGCCGTATCCCTCCGGCCCCGCCGCCGTCGAGCGACCCGGCGCTGTGGTGACGGAGCCGTCGCGGCTGCCCGCCGCCGACCCGTACGAGATCGTCCGGTCGGCCAGAAGCCTCGACCGGCCCACCGCGCTCGACTACGTGCACCGGCTCGTGGACGACTTCGAGGAGCTGCACGGCGACCGGCTGGGCGGCGACTGCCCCGCCACGGTCGGCGGCGTGGGCACCCTCGACGGTCAGCCCCTCGTGGTGATCGGCCAGCAGAAGGGGCACGACGCCGCCGAGCTGCGGGAGCGCAACTTCGGCATGCCCGTACCGGCCGGGTACCGCAAGGCGGCCAGGCTCATGCGGCTCGCCGCCAAGCTGGGCATCCCCGTCCTGACGCTGGTGGACACGGGCGGGGCGTACCCCGGGGTGTCGGCGGAACGCGAGGGCCAGGCCGTCGCGATCGCCGAGAATCTGCGGCTCATGGCCGGGCTGCCGGTGCCGATCGTGTCCGTGGTGATCTCCGAGGGCGGCAGTGGCGGGGCGCTCGGGCTGGCCGTCGCCGATCGCGTCCTGATGCTGAGCAACGCCGTCTACTCCGTGATCAGCCCTGAGGGGTGCGCCGCGATCCTGTGGCGCGACGGTACGGCGGCGCCGCGCGCGGCCCGCGCCCTGGGGCTGGACGCGCGGGAGCTGCTGGCCCGGGGCGTGGTGGACGCGGTCCTGCCCGAGCCGGACGGCGGCGCCCAGGCCGACATCGACGGGACCGCGCGCCTGCTCGGCGAGGTCGTCGGCGCGACCCTGGCCGAGCTGCGCGCGTTGCCGGCCGAGGAGCTGACGGCCCGCAGGAAAGCCCGCTTCCGGCGGATCGGATCGCAGGCGGTGACGGGGTGAGGCAGGAACGCGGCACGCTCGGCACTCCGCCGGTCACCGACCACCGCAACGGCCTCCCTCAGCCCGCAGCACCTCTGGAGCCGATACAACGGTCAGGTTTGCCGAGCCCGGCAGAGCGGCCAAATCCGCCGAGCCCGGCAGAGCGGCCAGGCCGGCCTGAGCCGCCAGCGGCAGTGGAGCGGCCGGGACCGGAGACGCCGGAGATGCGCGAGTTGCTGGGCGCGGCGCAGGCGGGCGTACTGGACCTGCTGAATGGGCTGTCCCGGCAGCCGCGCACGCTCCGGCTGGCGGTGGGGCCGGTGACCATCGAGCTCGACTGGTCCGAGGGCCAGGCCCCGGCCGCGCCGCCACCGGCCGCCGCGTTGCCGACGGCGCCCGCGCAGGCCGGCCACGCGTCACAGGTGGAGCCGGCCGGACAGTCCACGCCGCCGGAGGAGGAGACGGTGACACTGGCGGCGCCGTCCGTGGGCGTCTTCTACCGCGCTCCCGAGCCGGGCGCGCCGCCGTTCGTGGCCGAGGGCGACACCGTCGTACCGGGCCAGAAGGTCGGCCTGATCGAGGCCATGAAGCTCATGATCCCCGTCGAAGCCGACAGGAAGGGCCGCATCGCGGCCTGTCTCCAGCCGGACGGCATGGCCGTCGAGTACGGTCAGCCGCTGTTCGCGGTCGTCCCGGACGAGGGCGGGTGAGCGGCGTGTTCGGCACCGTGCTCATCGCCAACCGGGGCGAGATCGCGCTGCGCATCGCGCGCGCCTGCCGGGAGCTGGGCGTCAAGGTGGCGGTGGTGTACTCGACCGAGGACGCCGGCACGGAGGTGGTCCGCTACGCCGACCGGGCGGTCTGCATCGGCCCGGGCGCGGCCAAGCACAGCTACCTGAACATCCCCGCGGTGCTGGAGGCCGCCCGCATGGTGGGCGCGGACGCGGTGCACCCCGGCTATGGCTTCCTGTCGGAGAACGCCGACTTCGCCGAGCTGTGCGCCGCCGAGGGACTGACGTTCATCGGCCCGCCGCCCCACGTCATCGAGGCGCTGGGCGACAAGTCGTCCTGCCGCTCGCTGATGGCGGGGGCCGGGCTGCCGATGCTGCCGGGCACGCTGGAGTCCGTCGAGACCTCGGCCGAGGCGCAGGAGGCCGCCGAGGCGATCGGCTGGCCCCTGGTCGTGAAGGCGGTCGCGGGCGGCGGCGGGCGTGGCATCGGGGTGAGCCGCACCCCGGACGACCTGCCGTCCGTCTACCGCGAGACCAGGCGGCACGCGAGCGCCCTGTTCGGCGACGGCCGCGTCTACCTGGAGCGCTATCTCAGCCCAGCCAGGCACGTCGAGATCCAGGTGCTGGCCGACGCGTACGGCAACGTCGTGCACCTGGGCGAACGGGACTGCTCGGTGCAGCGACGCCACCAGAAGCTCGTGGAGGAGACGCCCGCGCCCGCGCTGAGCCGGGACCTGCTCGACGACATGGCCGCGCACGCCGTACAGGGTGCCAAGGCCGCGGGGTACGTCGGCGCGGGCACGTTCGAGTTCCTCGTGGACGCGGCGGGCGGCTTCGCGTTCATGGAGGTGAACTGCCGGATCCAGGTCGAGCACCCGGTCACCGAGCTGGTCACGGGCATCGACCTGGTGCAGGAGCAGATCAGGATCGCGGCGGGCCATCCGCTGCGGCTGCGTCAGGAGGACGTGGTGCCGCGCGGGGTGGCCATCGAGTGCCGGGTCAACGCCGAGGACGCGGCCCGCGACTTCGCTCCGACGCCGGGCCGTCTGGAGGAGTTCGCGGTGCCGGCGGGTCCGTTCGTCAGGGTGGACACGCACGCGTGCGCGGGCGGCTCGGTCTCGGCGTTCTACGACTCCCTGCTGGCGAAGGTGTCGGTGTGGGCGCCGGACCGGGGCGCGGCGCTGGCCAGGATGCGGCGGGCGCTGGGCGAGGTGCGGATCGCGGGCCCCGGCGTGCGTACCACGACCGCCTTCCTGGAGTCGGTCCTGGCCAGCCCCGGCTTCCGCGCCGGACGCTACGACACCGGCCTGGTCGAACGCCTGCGGCAGGAGGACCCACGATGAAGGCCCTCGTGCTGGCGGGCGGGTCGGGCACCCGGTTGCGGCCGATCACGCACACCTCGGCCAAGCAGCTCGTCCCGGTGGCGAACAAGCCGGTGCTGTTCTACGGCCTGGAGGCCATCGCGGAGGCGGGGATCACGGAGCTGGGGCTGGTGGTGGGCGACGCGCACGCGGCGATCGAGGCGGCGGTGGGCGACGGTTCCGCGTTCGGGCTGCAGGTCACCTACCTGCGGCAGGAGGCGCCGCTGGGGCTGGCGCACGCGGTGCTGATCGCCCGCGACTACCTGGGGGACGACGACTTCGTCATGTACCTGGGCGACAACTTCATCGTGGGCGGCATCACCGGCCTGGTGGAGCGGTTCACCGCCGAGCGGCCCGCAGCGCAGATCCTGCTGACCCGGGTGGGCGATCCCCGCCAGTTCGGGGTGGCCGAGCTGGACGCCGACGGCCGGGTGATCGGGCTTGAGGAGAAGCCGGAGCACCCGAAGAGCGATCTGGCGCTGGCCGGGGTGTACCTGTTCAGCCCGGCGGTGCACGCGGCGGTGGCCGAGTGCAAGCCGTCGTGGCGCGGCGAGCTGGAGATCACCGACGCCATCGGGCACCTGATCGAGTCGGGTCAGCGGGTGGAGTCCACGATGATCACCGGCTACTGGAAGGACACCGGCAACGTGACCGACATGCTGGAGGTCAACCGATTGGTGCTGGAGTCCGCCGAGCCCCGGGTCGAAGGGCTCGTGGACGTGGCCAGCGAGCTGATCGGCCGGGTGGTGATCGAGCCGGGCGCGGTGGTCGAGCGTTCGCGGGTGGTGGGCCCGGCGATCATCGGCGGCGGCGCCCGCATCCGGGACAGCTACGTGGGCCCGTACACCTCGATCGGCGCGTCCTGCACGGTCACCGGCAGCGAGATCGAGTACTCGATCGTGCTGCCCCGCGCCTCCATCGCCGGGGTGGGCCGCATCGAGTCGTCGCTGATCGGCCACGACGTCGAGGTCACCCCGGCGCCCCACACGCCCAGGGCCCACCGTCTCGTGCTGGGCGATCACAGCAGGGCGCGGATCAGCTCATGACCAGCTATCTCGGCACCGGCGGCGCAGAGTCTGCTGCGCGACCGCCCGGTGCCGCTGTACGGCGACGGCCGCGACCGGCGGCCCGCGTGAGCTGGCTCATCACCGGAGCGGGCGGGCTGCTGGCCACCGGCCTGCTCGACCGGCTGGCCTCGACCGGCGAGCCCGTGCACGCGCTGGGCCGCGCCGCGCTCGACGTGCGCGACCGCCGCGCGGTCCGCGACGCCCTCGCGGACCACCGCCCCGAGATCGTCGTCAACTGCGCGGGATGGACGGCGGTGGACGACGCCGAGGAGCACGAAGCCGAGGCGCTGGCGGTCAACGGCACGGCGGTGCGCTGGCTCGCGGAGGCGTGCGACCTGGTCGGCGCGCGGCTGCTGCAGATCTCCACCGACTACGTCTTCGACGGCGCCGGCGCCGGCCCGTACCCGGAGGACGCCCGGCCCGCGCCCGTGAACGCCTACGGCCGCACCAAGCTCGCCGGAGAGCGAGCGGCGCTGCGGCACGGCCACTACGTGGTGCGCACCGCCTGGCTGTACGGGGCGGGCGGCCGCGACTTCGTGCACGCGATGATCCGCGCGGCGCGCGAGCGGCCGTACCTCGACGTCGTGGACGACCAGCGCGGGCAGCCCACCTGGAACGCCGACCTGGCCGACTACCTCGTCCGGCTGGCCCGCTCCGGCCTGCCGCCCGGCGTCTACCACGGCACCAGCGCGGGCGCCACGACCTGGTACGGCTTCGCCAGGGAGATCTTCACGCTGCTGGGCGAGGACCCGGACCGGGTCCGCCCGGTGCCCAGCTCCGCCCTGTCGCGCCCGGCAAGGCGGCCGGCCAGCAGCGTGCTCGCGCACACCCGATGGGAGCCGATCCGGCACTGGCGGGCGGCCCTGCGCGCCGCCTGGCCCGCCATCACCCGCCTGCGCCGTCAGGAGGTGCGCTCACGTTGAGGAGGTACGGCATGCGGCAGGGCATCGGCGAGCCCGAGACGTACGAAGTGGCCGACGGCGTGTACGCCTACGTCCAGCCCGACGGCGGCTGGTGCCTGAACAACGCCGGGCTGATCGTCGGCGAGACCGGGACGCTGCTCGTCGACACGGCGGCGACCGAGGCGCGCGCCCGCCGGCTGAAGGACAGCGTGAGCCGCATCGCGGGCGGCCCGCCGCGCGTGGTGGTCAACACCCACCACCACAGCGACCACACGTTCGGCAACTTCGTCTTCGCGCAGGACTCGCTCGTCCTCGCCCACGAACGCTGCCCGGAGGAGATGGCCGCCTCCGGCTTCGGGCTGTGCGGGCTGTTCCCCGGCGTCGAGTGGGGCGACCTCGCCCTCGCCCTGCCCGAGGCCACATACCAGGACCGGCTGACCCTGCACCTGGGCGGGCTGCGGGCGGAGCTCATCCACCCGCCGGTGCCCGCCCACACCACGAACGACACCGTGGTGTGGGTGCCGGAGCGTCGCGTGCTGTTCACCGGCGACGTGGTGATGTCGGGGGTGACGCCGTTCTGCCTGATGGGCTCGATCGACGGATCGCTGCGCGCGCTGGAGTGGCTGCGCACGCTCGACGCCGCCGTCATCGTGGCCGGTCACGGTCAGGTGGCCGGGCCTGAGGTGCTGGACGAGGCGGAGGCGTATCTGCGGTGGGTGCGCGAGGTGGCGGCGGAGGGCGTACGCGCCGGCCTGCCGCCGCTGTCGGCCGCCAAGGAGTCCGGGTACGGGCGCTTCGGCGCGCTGCGCGACCCGGAACGGCTGACGGCCAACCTGCACCGCGCCTACGCCGAACACCTCGGCGCCGCCCCCGGTGCCCCGCTGGACGTGCTGGAGATCTTCGAGGAGATGGTCGCCTTCAACGGCGGCCCTCTCACCTGCCACGCCTGACCTGGGCGGGCCGGTGAAGACGGTCAGTGCGGGCCGCGCTTGCCCGGGGTCCAGAACGGCTTGACCTGATCGACGTGCCCGGCCAGGTGCGCTCACGGACGAGGAAGTCGCGCACGAGCCGGCAGGTCTCCGCGACGAGCGCCCTCGCAGGCGCGCCGGCGGTTGACCTCAAGTGCGGTTGAGATTGCACGATGGCGAGCCGAAGCGGGGGCCGTCGGGCGGCCGTACCCGCTGGGTGAAGCGACCACGAGGACCTTGATGAAGCTTGAGCTGTACGCCGACGTGCTGTGCCCCTGGTGCTATATCGGCAAGAGACGCCTGGCGTCCGCCCTGGCCGGCCACCCTGACCGCGACGGCATCGAGGTCGTCTGGCGTGCCTACGAGCTGTCGCCCGACGAGGGCCGCACGCCCGGACCGACCGCAGCGGAGGCCATGACCGGCTGGTGGGGTGAGCAGGCGCCCGCCCGCATCGCGCGAATCCGGTCGCTGGGCGCGGCGGAGGGGCTGGAGCTGAACCTGCATCTGGCCCGCCCGGTGAACACCTTCGATGCGCACCGCCTGGTCAAGCTGGCCGCCGGGCGCGGCCGAGCCGATCGGATGATGGAGCTGCTGCTGCACGCGTACCACACCGAAGGGCAGAACGTCGCCGACCCGCAGGTCCTGCAGCGCCTGGGCGAAGAGGCCGGGCTGGACGCGGGGGAGGTGCGGGTGGTCCTGGACGGCGACGCCTACGCCGACGACGTACGCGCCGACCGCCGCCGCGCGGCCGTGCACGGCGTCACCAGCGTGCCCAGCCTCGTGATCGACGACCGCCCGCCCTTCCCCGGCGTGCAGCCCGTCGCCGGCCTGCGACGGCTCCTGCATCGTCCCGATCAAGCCTGACTGACGTACGGAAAGGAATCTCACCGCGATGGACATCGGTATCGGGTTGCCCGGCCATGCCCCGTGGACCGAGGGCACGGCCCTGGTGGAGTGGGCGCGCCGCGCCGAGGCGCGCGGCTTCTCCACGCTCAGCGTCAGCGACCGACTGGCCTGGACGACGCCCGAACCCCTGATCACGCTCGCCGCCGCGGCCGGTGCCACCTCGCGCATCCGGCTCCTGACCAGCGTCCTGCTCGCGCCCCTGCGCGCCAACCACGCCCTGTTCGCCAAGGCCGTCACCACGCTGGACCAGCTCGCCGGCCCCGGCCGCCTGCACCTGGGCCTCGCTCCCGGCCTCCGCGAAGACGACTTCCAGATCAGTGAGGTCGACTACGGCACCAGAGGCCGCCGGCTCGACCGGCTTCTGGACCGGCTCGCCTCTGTCATGTCGGGAAACGACCTCGTCGGCCCCCGACCGGCCACGCCCGGCGGTCCCGCCCTGCTCTTCGGCGGCACGTCGAGGGCGACCCTGCGCCGCATCGCCTCCCGTGGCACGGGCTGGATCGCGGGCGACGCGACCGTGCAGGACGTGCGGGACTTCGCGCCCCAGCTCCGTCAGGCGTGGAAGGAGGCCGGGCGGACCGGCTCGCCCCGCATAATCGCATCGGTGATGTACGCGCTCGGCCCGAACGCCGAGGCGGCGGTCGCGGACGCCATCGGCCCGTACTACGCCTTCGCCGGCGACGAGTACGCCCAGTACGGCATCTCCCTCGCCTACACCAGGCCGGAACAGATCACCGACGCGATCGCCGCCTTCGAGGAGGTCGGCTGCGACGAGCTGATCTTCATGGGCAACGACCCCGACCCCGCCCAGGTGGACCTCCTGGCCGGCGCCGTCGGCCTCTGACCGTGCCAGGCCGGACCCGCCGCACGCGGATCCGGCCTGGCGTGCGGGAACCGTACGTGGCCGGCGTCCTGGGCGACGTGATCCTGGTCAACGGCGCCCCGTGGCCGGTGCACGAGGCCGACGCGGCCCGGTACCGGCTGCCCTGCTCAACGCCTCGAACGCGCGCCATTACCGGCTCGAAGCCGTCGCCGATGACGAGTGCCGGCTCGGCCTCGTCCAGATCGGCGCGGACCAGGGCCTGCTCGCACCGGCCTCGGGATGTGGAGGTGTGGCGGCTGGTGGCCGACGTGCACCATTCCGTGCACCTGCACCTGGTCGGCTTCCGGGTGCTCTCGGGCGGCGGCCGGCCGCCGCTGCCGCACGACGCGGGCCTGAAGGACATGGTCTCCCTGCGTCCGGGTGAGGCGGGGGAGATCATCACCCGTTTCGCGGGGTACCGGGGGCGCTATCTCCTCCACCGCCACAACGCCGAGCACGAGGACGTGAATGGCCGATTTCGGGGTCTGTCTGACCATTTGCGGTAAGTGACATTCCGTAATCGAATTTGGGAATGAGCGATTATAACCGGCACTGGATGCACTTAAAAGGGGTGATTTGGGGTTTACATAAAGGATTTCGATTCGTAATATCCATCGCATGGGAGCGCTCCCAAAAGCCGATTCGGCGATGAGACCGCAGCTTAAGGACGACGTACGGTTCGTCGAATGCCCCGACGGCGCCTACGTCCACAGCGACTACGGTGCGTGCACCCTGCGCGGGCGGCAGGCGTACGCATGGCTCACCCGGCTGGCCCCCGCGTTGACCGGCCGCCACACCCTCGCCGAGCTCACCGCCGACCTCCCCGGCGACCGGAAGGCCATGGTCGAGCGGCTGGTGGGGCAGCTCGCCGAGCAGCGGTTCGTGGTGGACGCCCGGCAGGCCCGGCCCCACGGGCTGACCGAGGCGGAGCTGCGGGCGTACGCGGAGGAGATCGCCTTCATCGGCTACGCGCTCGACTCGCCGGAGGAGCGCTTCGAACGGGTCCGCAACGCCCGGCTGGTGCTGACCGGCGCGGGGCCGCTGCTGGAGGCGCTGGCCGGGGCGTGCGTCGGTTCGGGGTGGCGGCACGTCACGGTGATCAGCCCCGACCCCGAGCGGGTTCGCCGGGTCGCGGACGCCGCACGCCGTGACAGCGCCCAAGAGTTCCGTACGCTCCCCTTCTCCCGCGACTTGCCGACGAACGCCGACGTCGTGCTCCAGGTGAGCGAGGACCCCGGCGAGCTGGTGACGACGGCCCGCGCCTGCGAGGCGGCCGGAATCGTGCTCGGACAGGTGCTCGTCGGCCCGGCGGAGGTCTGGATCAGCCAGGTGGGGCGGCCTTCGGAGACGGCGGCCGAGTCGGGCTGGCTCCGGCTCGCCGGGCTGCCCGCCGCGACCCCGGCACCGCCCGGAGAGGACCTGATGATCGGGCCGGTGCCCACGGTGGTCGCCGCGATCCTCGCCCTCGCCTGCTTCAGCCGCGTGACCGGGCTCGACCAGGGTCCGGAACGCGAGCTTGTACGCGTGGACCTGCGCTCGCTCGACACGCTTACGCACCGGTTCCTGGCCCACCCGCGCGCCGCCACCGCCGCCCCTCGGCCTCAGGTCCTTGGGTCTGTCGAAGAGCTGACGGAGGCGCTGGCACCCCTGAAGGCAGCCGCGCCCGCCCACGCCGCCACACGCGCCCAGGAAAGCCCGCCCGCCCAGCAAGGCTCGTTCGCTCACGACGCGGTGCCCGCCCGGGATGTGGCCTCTGCCGATGCCGGGAGTGCCGTCGCGGAGAAGGCGGTGGCGGCCGTCGAGGCGGACGAGCTGCTCGCCCTCATATCCGAGCTGGTCGACCCCCGGCTGGGTGTGCTCGGCCTGCTCGACGAGCAGGCGCTGGCGCAGTCGCCGCTGGCGGTGTGCCGGGCGGTCGTGTCCGATCCGTTCGGAGTGCAGCCCGGCTGGGCGCCGGCGCGGCAGGCGTTCGGCTGGGGCCCCGATCAGCGGACGGCCCGGCTGCGCTGCCTGCTCGCCGCCCTCGCCACGTACGGCGTACCCGCCCGGAACGAACAGGGCGTGGAGCTGCCGGACGGCCGGCCGCGCACCGTGCGGGCCGCCGACCTCGGTCTTCCGAGCCGGCCGAGCGGAACCGCCGCCGGCCTCGGCGCCCCCACGGACCCGCACCCCGCCCCGAGCACCCAGCACCCACGGGTCGGAACCGGTGCCGGGCTGAGCTGGACGGAGGCGCTGGCCGCCGGCCTGCGGTCCCACTGCGAGCGGCTTCTGCGCGACCACCTCTCAAACGACTCCCCGTCCTCGCCGATCGATCCCCCGCAGGGCCCGGAGGCCGCGGCGTTACTGCGGCAGCTCACGCTCGCAGGGGAGACCCCGGACATCCACGACAGCACCGCCGTCCTCGGCGTACCCGCCGTGACCCTGACGGTCCCCGGCCAGGAGGCGCTCGTGTCCGCCGCCCCCACGCTCACCGACGCGATCCGCGACGGCCTGGAACGGCTGCTGCTCCGCTGGCAGTCCAGGGCTCCCGGGCAGCACGCGTACGGGCGGCTCCACCCTCTCTGGCCACCGGGCGGCGACCCGGCGCGGGCCGTCCAGACGATGGCCGGAGCGCTGCGCCGCCTGGGCAAGGTGCCGGTGGCGGTGCCGCTCCACGGCGACCCCGAGGTGTCCAGGCGGCTGCCGTTCGTCGCCCGAATCGTCCTGCTCGATGACTGAGGCCGCCATCGCCACGGTCCCGTCCGCCGCGGACCCCGACCTGGTGACCGTCCTGGGCGAGGGACGCCTGCACGCGGCGATCAGGCAGGCCCTCGCGACCGAACCGTCCGGCGGGGCGATCGTGGTGGCGAGCGACGCCGACGACGTGCGGCCGTACCCGGCGGTGGCCAGGCGGGCGGCGGAGCGGGGCGTGCCGTGGCTGCCGGTACGCGTCGAGGCCGGCTGGGCGCTGATAGGCCCGTCCGTACGTCCAGGACGGCCCGGCTGCCCGACCTGCGTGGCGCGCCGGCGCGCGGGCAACCGGCCGGACGCCCTGGCCCGCGACGCCCTGCGCGCGAAGTGGGCCGCCGACCTCGACTCCCGGCCGACGACGCTGCTCACCCCGCTGGTGTCGCGCACGATCGCCGCGCTGGTCGCCGACGAGGTGCGCAGGCTGCGGCACGACCCCGGTGCGGCGCGCACGGCAGGAGCCTTGCTGAAGGTGCGCCTGCCGACCGGCGCGGTGCGCCGCCATGCGTTCCTGCCCGACCCGCTGTGCCCCGACTGCGGCACGCGCACGGACGACGGCCCGCACGCAGGACGGTACGTCCCGCGCCCCGCCCCCAAGCCGGACCCGAACACGTTCCGGGTCGGCGACATCACCGGCAGAGGAGACGAGCTGGAACGGCTCTTCGTGGACGCGGAGACCGGCATCGTGCAGGCGGTCGTGGCCCAGGAGCGCGGCGGCGGCCCGATGGCGGTGGCCAGGCTCAGCCCGTCCCGCACCGAACACGAGAGCCACCACGGCTACGGCCGCAGCGACGACTTCGCCTCCGCGCGGGCCACCGCCATCGCCGAGGCGCTTGAGCGCATCGCCGGCATCCATCCGCGCGGCAGGCGCACCACCGTGCGCGCCGCGTACGCCGACATCGCCGGCCACGCGCTCGACCCGCGTACGCTCGGCCTCTACCCGGACGGCTGGTACGACCAGCCCGGCTTCCTGTTCACCCGCTTCGACCCGGAACGCCCAACGACCTGGGTGTGGGCGTACTCGTTCGGCCGGGACGCGCCCGTGCTGGTGCCCGAGAGCTACGCCTTCTTCGGCCCGCGCCCGCGCGACGACCTCGGCTTCGCCTACGAGTGCTCCAACGGCTGCGCCCTCGGCGGCCACCCGGCGGAGGCCGTCCTGTACGGGCTGCTCGAGGTGGCCGAGCGCGACGCGGCCCTGGCCACCTGGTACGCCCGCATGCCCATCCCGCGCGTCGACCTCGGATCGGCGGCCGACCGCCGGATCCCGATGCTCGCCCAGCGGGTACGGGACCGGCTCGGCTACGACGTGCACGCGTTCGCCGCGCTGATGGAGCAGCGGGTGCCGGTGTTCTGGGTGATGGCCGTGGACGCGGTAGGCGGGCCCGATCGCCCCTACGCGCTGTGCGGCTCCGCCTCGCACCTCGACCCGGAACGCGCGCTGCGCCGGGCGCTCGAGGACCTGAGCCCCATGCTGGCCAGCCACCTCGAACGCTACGACCCCGCGACGTCGGCGCGGCTGGTCGCCGACTCCGAGCAGGTGCGGCTGCTGGAGGATCATCCGCTCACCTACGCACACCCGGACGCGTTCGGCAGGCTCGCGTTCCTGCCGCTTGACGGGCCCGCGCTCTCGCTGCGGGAGGTGGCGGAACGCGCCGCCTGGCCCCGGCACGACGACCTCTGCGCGGATGTGGCCGAACTGGCCGGACGCTACCTGGCGACCGGCCTCGACGTGATCGCCGTGGACATCACCTCGCCCGAGGCGCGGGCGGCCGGCATGTACGCGGCGAAGGTCATCGTGCCGGGGACGGTCTCCATGACGTTCGGGCACCGCTACCGGCGCGTCCACGACCTGCCACGGCTGCTGGCCCTGCCCCGGCTGCTCGGCCACCGGGACCGCGACCTGCGTCCGGAAGAGCTGAACCCGTACCCGCACCCGTTCCCATGACCGGCCATGACAGGAAGGGAGGCAGAGCAGGCGTGCACACGACCACGGCAGCCGGGGCGGCCACGAGCCGGTACCTGGACGCCATGCGGAACCGAGGCCCGCTCTCCATCGACTGGGCCTCCGCCCCGACCCGGCACAAGCGCTACCCGGGCGCGGAACGCGTGCGGCTTCCCTGGACCGCCGCGCCCTCACCGTCCGGCCTCGGCATGCTTGGCGAGCTGCTGCGGAACCTGCTCGGCGTGACTCGGATCGTCTGGTCTCATTACCTCGGTGACGGCGGTGAGCTGCTGGGGCGGCCTCCGATGCTGCTCACGGGACGTCCCGCGCCGTCGGGCGGGGGGCTCTACCCGATCGAGGCGTACGTGGCCGCGCGCCAGCCGCACCTGCCCGCCGCCCTGTACCACTACGACCCGGTGCACCACGTGCTGGAACGCGTCCGGGGCGGCGACCACGTCCCGGCGCTGACCGGTCTCCTCGGCGGCACACCGTCCGACGTGGTGATCGTGCTGTCGGCGGTGTTCTGGCGGTCGATGTTCAAGTACGGCGACTTCGCCTACCGGCTGATCTGCCAGGAGACCGGCGTGCTCATCGCGCAGGCCCTGGCCGTGGGGGAGCGGCTGGGGGTGACCGGCGGGGCGCACCTGCGGTTCCCGGACGACGAGGTGAATCGCCTGCTCGGCCTGGACGACACCCGCGAAGCGACCATGGCCGCCCTCACGCTGTCCCTCCCAGAAGCGTCCCTCTCGGAAGCGTCCCTCCCGGACCCCGAGCCGCCGACGCCCGAGCAGCTCATCGCGCAACCGGCGGCGAGCGAGAACAGGCCCCTTCCCCGGGCCATGCCCTCCGGCTGCCTGGCCGCGACGCTGCACCGGGCCTGCACGCTCGTACCCCAGCGGGCCGCCTCCCCGGACCGGCCGCAGCCGCCGACGAGAACAACCCGCACCCTCCCGGCCCCCGAGCCCGCACCCCTGCCCCACCTGACGGCGGGCATCGCACGCCGCGCCTCGCCGATCGCCGGTTACCGCCCGGTCCCGATACCAGGCGGCGCGCTCGGCGCGGTGCTTGCAGCGGCCGGCGCCGGCTACCCATCCGACCTGCCAGGCACGGACGAAGGCCCGGCGGCAACGGCCCTGTACGTCCTGTCCCTGCGGGTGGACGGCCTGCCACGAGCCGCCTACTGGTACGACCCGGCGAACCACACCCTGCACGTACCGACCGCAGAAGCCCCGATCGACGCCGTGACCACCGGCCGTCTGCTGCCCAACACGCGGGTGGCGCTGCGCGGGGCCGCCGCCGTGCTGATCCCCGCGGGCGACCCGCTGGCGGGCGCGCCCCCGTTCGGCGACCGCTGGTACCGCATGCAGCAGATGGAGGCGGGCCTGATCGCCCAGCGGGCCGCGCTGGCCGCCACCGCGCTGGGCCTGGCCGCCCGCATCCACTCCGACGGCGCGAACGAGACCACCGACGCGGTGCTCGGCCTGGCAGGCAGCCCGCTGAGGAGCCTGTCCTTCCTGGTCATGGGCACCCCACCGACCGGCGGGCCCCTGGTGACCCGCCCGATTCCCGGCCCCGTCGACGAGGAGGTGATGCCCGCACCGACGACAGCGTGACCCGTTCAGACGTACCTGAAAGATCACAAACAGGAGATGCACATGTCCGAGAACCTCAAACTCGACCTGCGCGGCCTGGAGGTCGACTCGATCGACGTCGTGTCGGCCGACTCCATCGTGACGGAGGGTCACGGCACCATCGAGACCGGTGCCTCGTCCGCGACGGGTTACTGCTCGTCGTACCTGACGGCGACGAGCTGCTGGGCTCCCGAGCTGTAGCAGCGGGCCCGTCACTCCGGTGAGCCGAGACCCGGCCACCGTGACGACGAGCAAGGCCGAGGGCGCCAGTGCCGTGGGCGCCCCCGGCCCCTGACGAACCGGGCGCCTCACCGACCGGCGGGCCCTGGTGACCCGCCCGATAACCGGCCTCGCCGACGAGGAGGTGATGCCCGCACCGACGACAGCGTGACCACGTACTGAATGCACATCCTTTGCAAGATCACAGACTGGAGATGCACATGTCCGACAACCTCAAACTCGACCTGCGCGGCCTGGAGGTCGACTCGATCGACGTCGTGTCGGCCGACTCCATCGTGGCGGAGGGGCACGGCACCGTCGAGACCGGTGCCTCGTCCTCCCCGGGTTACTGCTCGTCGTACCTGACGGCCATGAGCTGCTGGGCTCCCGAGTTCTGAGATAGCGGCGTCGGCCGACCGGTGCCGCCCGAAGCGGCCACCGGGACGATGAGCGAGGCCGAGGGCGCCAGTGCCGTGGGCGCCCTCGGCCCCTGACGAACCTGTTCGAGGAGCGCGTTTCATTGACCCAGATAGCGCACGCCGTCCCCGTCGCGGGGGACGGCGATCCTGCAAGGCTCGCTGAGCCCGATTATGCACTGTCGCCGGTCGTCGCCGTCCGTGTCGCCGGGCTGCCGGCGGCGGGGCTCGACCGGATGCGGTGCACCCGTACGTGGCGGCTGGTGGACGAGCTGACGGACGTCACCGCCCGGCTGCGGCGGGAGGGCGCTGAGCTGTCCGATCCGCTGCACGAGGTGATCGGCGGCACGGCTGCGGGCCCGCTGCGTGCCGCGCTGGTGGCGCTGCGCCGCGCGGTGTTCGCGGGGCGGCGCCCGAGCGGGCGGGCCGCGTCCGCCGAGGTGCTGGCCGCGCTGCCCGCGGGCCTGGCCGCCAGGGTCGGCGCGTGGACGGCCCTGCGCCGGCGCGCCGACGAGCTGCGCGCCGCGCTCCCGGACCTCATCACTGAGGAGACGCGCGAGAAGACGGCGGTGCTGCGCGAGGCGGTGTCGGACGCCGGGTTCCGTCACAGCCTCGCCCAGGGCAGCGCCGTACTCGCGGAACGACTCGAAGCCTGGCTCGCCGGGCCCGCCGACCGGCCGCCACAGCGGCAGGAGCTGCTGCGGCTGGCCCGCTACCTGGCGAGGGCGAGCGTCAAGACGAGCCCGTATGCGACCTTCACGCTCAGCGGGCTGGGCCGGTGGGAAACGGACGGGCCGGCCGTGGCCACGGACGGCGAGCCGTCCTGGCTGCTCATGGCCGAGCTCGACCGGGCGGTCCTGCGCCCGCTGTGGGCGGTGCTGACCCGGAATCGGCGGGTACGCCGGCGGGCCAGGCTCCGAGTCAACCCGTCCGCCGCCGACGACGGCGAGCGCATCTGGTTCCTCAGCCCGGGGCACGGCGAGCCGCTGTCGTCGGTGCCCGCGACCCCGCAGGTGCGGCAGGCGCTCCAGTGGGTGCGCGAGCGGTCCGACGCCACCCTCGCCGCCGCCCCCGGCATCGAGCCGCTGGCCGAGGCGGGGCTGCTGGAGTACGTGCCGCCGTACGACGAGCAAGGCTCAGACCCGGTGGGGGAGCTGGCGTCGTGGCTGGCGGCCGACGATCCCGCACCGTACACGCTGGCCGTGACCCGCGTCGCCGAAGCCCTGCGCGCAGCTCGTCCGTCCGACGAGAGGACCGCCGAGACCGTACGGGCCGCGCTCCGCGAGGTGCTGCCACCGGGGCCGTCCCTGCCCGACAAGAACCTGCTCTGGCACAGCGCCGTCATCCCCGGCGTCGCCGGGCGGCTGAACGCCACCGCCTGGCGCGGCGTCTGCGACGATCTCAACGCGCTGCGCGGGCTGCTCGGCCTGTTCGACCCCGACCTGCCGGTCAAGATCGCCGCCGCCGCGTACTTCGCGGACCGGTACGGCACCACGAGCCGCCTGCACGCCATGGCCCTCTACCGCGACATCCACAGCGGCGCGCCGGGCGCGGGCGGCGAGCTGCTGCGCAGCATGCTGCGCGACCCGGTCGCGGGCACGCGCGCCCTGCCGGACGCCGCTCCGCCGCCCGGCCTGACCCGCCTCACCGAGCTGCGGCGCGGCTTCTGGGAGCGCCTCGGCGCGGGCCCCACGACTCAGGAGACGAGCGGCGTCCCGGTGGTGGATCTCACCGCCGCCCGCCTGGCCGACCTGGCGGAGACCTGGCCGGGCTTCGTCCGCCCGCCCGGCTCCATCTGCTGCTATCTGCAGGCGGTGCCCGACTCCGGTGGCGTGCGCGCCGTCGTCAACTCGATCTCCGCCGGGTACGGGCGCGGTCTGTCCCGTCTGCACCGGCTGGTCACGCTGGCCGGCGGCGAGCCGCCACCCGTCGCGGACCTGCGGGCCGCGCAGGGCGACGTCATGGTGGCCGAGTGCCGTGGCCTCGTCGGCGGCGGGCTCAACGTCCGGCCCGCCACGGCCGACCTCGCGCTCGACCACCCGTTCACCGCCCCGGACGCGCACCTCCCGGCGGTCACCCCGGCCGAGCTCACCGTCGCCTATGACCGGGAACACGACCGGCTGGCACTGATCGACGGTGCGGGACGCCCGGTCAGGCCCGTGCACCTGGGCATGACCGCCCAGTACTGGCTGCCGCCGTGGCTACAGTTCCTGATCCGGGTGTTCGGTGAGCCGTCCACGGCGATGGTGCCCGGCTGGGTGTTCCGCACCGGGAGCGAGCCGCCGGACGAGGGCACGGTGGAGCGCTGGCCCCGCATGGACGTCGGGCGCGTGACGGTCGCGCGGGCCGCCTGGCGGATGCGGGCCGGGGCGTTCCCGGTGCCGGCCAAGGGGGAGAGCGAGGCCGCCTACCTGCCCCGGCTGGCCGGATGGCTGGCCGAGCACGGGATGCCGCGCCGCTTCTTCGCCCGGGTCGTCGATCTGGGTCAAGGCCTGCTGGCGGGGCTGCTCAGCAAGGATCGCAAGCCCATGTACGTGGACGTCACCGACCTGCTGCTGCTGACCGGCTTCATCCGCACGCTGCGCGATCCCGGCGCGCTGCTGGTGCTCGAAGAGGCCCTGCCCGACCCGTCCCAGGCGCCCCGCTACGGTGACGAGGCCCGCGTCACCGAGTACGTCGTCCAGCTCTCCGCCAGGCCGGCGTCATGACCACGGTCCATCCGCACCCGAGCGGCCCCGGCAAGCGCGTCGAGAACCGGTGGGTGAGCGCGCACCTGTTCCACTTCGGCGACCTCGACCCGCTGATCACCGGCGTGGTCGATCCGGTGACGCGGGAGCTGGTGGCCGGCGGCACGATCCGCCGCGCGTTCTTCCTGCGGTATTGGGAGGGAGGCCAGCACGTACGGCTGCGCCTGGAAGTGCCCGACCCCGCGCGGCACCAGCGCGTCCGCGACCTGGTACGCGAGCGGGCGGCGGCGTACTTCGCCGGCCATCCGTCGCCCGAGGTGGACCCGGCCGCCTACCGGGCCTTCGCCGCCGCCATGGCCAAGGGCGAGCGCCGTAGCGACTATGACGACCGGCTCCACCCGCCGGGCACGGTGGCGTTCATCGACTACCAGCCCGAGTACGAGGCGTACGGCGACGCCGCCTGCGTGGCCGCCGCGGAACGGCACTTCGCCGTGTCGAGCAGCCTCGCCCTCGACGTGCTGCGCGCCGGCACCGACATGGGCCGCCGTACGGCGATCGGGCTGGCCGCGCTGACCATGGCGATCGCCGCCTGCGAGCCCGACCTGCCGTCCGCCGCCCACCGCCTCGCCACGGCCGCCCGCAGCCAGTCGGCTTCCTCGGATGAGGACCCGATCACCCCGGCCGCTTCCTCTCACGAGCACCCGGCCGCTACGGCCGGTCGCGCCACGCCGTCGGCGGAGGCCATGGAGGAGGACTGGCGGCGGCGCGAAAAGGCGTTGGTGGCCCAGACCCGCAAGCTGTGGCACGACCCGGAGTCCGCAGGCGGCCTGCTGGCGGCATGGGCCTCGTCGGTGCGCGCCCTGCGCGACGAGCTCGACGTGCTGCACGCGGAGGGCCGCTGCACCCCCATCGACTCGGGCTCGCCGCACGCGGCACTCGCCGTGGCCGCGCCGCCGGACCGGCGCACGGTCGCGCTGATCCTGATGCGCTGCGTGCACCTGTTCCACAACCGGCTGGGGCTGCGTGCCGGAGCCGAGCAGCACACGACGTTCCTGGCGGGCCGCGCCGTCGCCGCCCTCGCCGACTCCCGGAGGTGGTCACCCTGACCAGCACGCCCGCTTGGCACTGCGTCCACGTCTACTACCACGCGCCCGACAAGGACGGCCTGCTGCTGGACGCCGTGCGCCCGCTGCTCGACGGCCTGCGCGGTGACATCGAGGCGGCGTACGTGCTGCGTCACTGGCGGCAGGGCCCGCACCTGCGGATCAACGTCAAGGCGACGCCCGCCGTCTGGGAGCGGGTGGTGCGCCCGCGCGTGGACGAGGTCATCGGTGCGTACCTGCGCGAACACCCCTCCACGGCCGCGCTCGACCCGGCCGGGAGCCTGCCCAGGCACCGCCTGCTCGCCATGCGCGAGCAGGAGCGCGGCCCGCTCACGCCCTGGCCGCCGGACAACTCCATCCGCGAGGCGCCGTACGACTCCCGCCGCCACGTCCTCAACACCGACGAGGAGGCGGAGCTGCTGGCCGCGTTCTACGTGGACGCCGACCCGCTGCTGTTCGACATGCTGGAGCACGTACGCGCGGGGCACGACGGCAAGACCGGGCTGGCGCTCAGCCTCATGCTGACGATCGCGCACACCTCGCAGCGCATCGACCGCAGCTACCTGTCGTTCCGGATGCATGCCGAGGGCTACCTCACGTGGGCGGCCGACCCCGGCGCCGCCCGCGCGTCCTTCGACCGCGCGTACCAGGAGCGGCGCGAGGCGCTGACGCGGCGCGTCCGCGACGTCGTCGCCTGCCTCGACGACCCCGGCGCGCCGCCGGTGCCGTTCGTGCGGGAGTGGGCGGCGCTGCTCGATCGCTACCGGCCGGTGATCGCGGAGATGCTGGAGGACGGGCGCCTGGTCCAGCCGGTGCTGGAGCCGGGGCAGGCGTTCACGGCCCGGCCCGGCGAGCCGCCCGCACCTCAGCGTGAGCCTAGCGAGCTGCAGCGCCTCGTCTTCGACAGCCCGGCCTACCACGCGGCGATCTTCGCCAGCCCGGCGTTCCGGCGGTATCGGGTGCTGCTCAACTACACGTACCTGCACCTGACCCGGCTCGGGCTCACCCCGCTCGACCGCTTCAGAACCTGCCACTTGCTGGCCAACGCGGTGGAGGACGTCTACGGCCTGTCGGGCCTGGACGTGATGCGCCGCTTCACCTCGGCCGCGACGTAAGCCGGGCGGAAACACCGCTGTCCGGCCGGGACGATGCCCGGCCGGACAGCGGATGTCGCCGGCGAGGTTCGAGGCGCCCGGGTCGGAGTCCGACCGGGCGGCGGCCGAGCCGGCCGCACGCTTCGGCACCGGCGGCCCCGACATGATCTTCTTGGTGACGGCCGGGACCGGCACCGTCGACGACGACGACGTGGCCGCCGACAGCCGCGCGCTGGCCGAGCGGGTGGCGCGCCACGAGGGCGTGGCCGGGGTGGAGTCCTGCTGGAGCAGGGGACGCCCCGCCACCATGGATCCCGCTCTCGCACACCACGATCTCCACCTTCGCCCTCAACCTGACCCTGGCCATGGGGCTCGGGCCGGGCATCGACTACAGCCTCTTCATGATCGCCCGCTTCCGCGAGGAGACGCGCGCGGGCGCGGCGGTGGCCGGGGCGGTCGAGCACGCCGGGCGCGCCGTCCTGTTCAGCGGGCTGACCGTCGCGGCCTCGCTGGCCGTGCTCTTCGCGCTGCCGTTCGACTTCCTGCGCTCGTTCGCGTACGCGGGCATCGCCGTGGTCGCGGGCGGCGTCGTCACGGCGGTGATCGTGCTGCCCGCCGTGCTCGCCGTCGCGGGCGGCGCGATGACGGTGCTGCTCCTCCTGCTCGCCGCGCCCTTCCTCGACCTGCGGTTCGGCGTCGCCGACGACCGGATCCCGCCGGTCGATGCCGCGCCCCGGCAGACCCAGGAGATCATCAGGCAGTCCTTCACCGCCGAGGAGACCGACGCCGTGCAGATCGTCTCGGCGGGGCCCGTCAACGGGGACGTCGCGCCGTACGCGGCCGCCCTCTCCCGGGTGCCCGGCGTCACCCAGGTCGACTCCGCCGCCGGGATCTTCACCGGCGGGCAGCGGACCGGCGACGGCGACCCGGCTCGGTTCCGCGGTGAGGGCACCTGGGTGTCCGTGGTGCCGTCCGCCGAGGCGCTCGCGGGAGACCCGGTCGAGCTGGTCGATGCGGTACGCGCGGTACCGGCGCCGTTCGGAACTCTCGTCGGCGGCTATCCGGCGGAGCTGGCCGACTACCGCGCCTCCGTGATCGACCGGCTGCCGCTGGTGGTGGCCCTGATGCTCGGCGTCACGCTGATCGTGCTGTTCGCCATGACCCGCAGCGCCCTGCTGCCCGTCAAGGCGACGCTGCTGACCGTGCTGAGCCTCGGCGTCATGTTCGGCACCCTGGTCTGGATCTTCCAGCAGGGCAACCTGTCCGGTCTGCTGGGGCTCACGCCGACCGGATCGCTCGACCCGAGCATCCCCATCCTCATGCTCTGCATCGCGTACGGGCTCTCCATGGACTACGAGGTGTTCCTGCTCTCGCGGATCAAAGAGGAGCACGACAGGACCGGCGACACCGAGCGGGCGGTGGTGTCCGGTCTGCGGGACGGCGCCCCGCTGATCACCGCGGCGGGCGGCATCCTCGCGCTGTCGTTCGCCGCCTACGGGACCGCGTCGGTGTCGTTCGTGCAGATGCTCGGTGTCGGCATGGCGGTGGTGGTGCTGGTGGACGCCACGCTGATCAGGGCGGTGCTGGTACCGAGCCTGATGCGGCTGGCCGGTCCGCTCAACTGGTGGCCCCGCGGCAGGACCCGCCCGGCGACGGCACCGCCGCAGTAGACGGCGGCCTTCTCATCGCTCGCAGGCGTGCGACACGAACGCCAGCACATCCGCGAGCAGGGCATGTTCCTGTTCGCGGGTCGCGCCGAAGCCGTGACCGCCGTGCTCCTCCACGCGCAGCAGCACCGGCAGCCCGGAGGACGTGGCCGCCTGGAGGCGGGCGGTCAGTTTCGCCGGCTGCCACGGAGGCACCCGCGGGTCGCGCCGCCCGGTGGTCAGCAGCACCGCAGGATAGGGCACGCCGTCCCGGACCCGGAGGTAGGCGTCGGCGATCAGCAGGCCGCGCAGTCCCTCCTCGGTGGCGACGCTGCCGTACTCCGGCACGTTGATCGGGCCGTTCTCGCTGAACTCGATCCGCGTGGCGTTGACCGCCGGCACCTGCAGCACCATGGCGGCCCACAGCTCCGGTCTGCGCACCAGCGCGCCGCCGGTGGGGATGCCGCCGGCGCTGACCCCCTCGCCCGCCAGCCTGCCCGGCCGGGTGTAGCCGAGCGCGACGAGATGCTCGGCGCAGTCGATGAAGTCGGTGATGGTGGTCTCCTTGCGCGGGCCGCGCCCGGCCTCGTGCCACTCCCGGCCGTACGCGCCGCCGCCGCGCAGGTGCGCCATGGCGAAGACACCGCCGCGCTCGTACCAGGCGAGCATCTCGGGACGGAACCACGGCAGGTCGGGGACGCCGTGCGAGCCGTAACCGGTGAGCAGGGCCGGGTTGCCGCCGTTCAGCTCCAGGTCCTTGCGGTGGATGACGGTGAGCGGGATCGGCGTGCCGTCTCTGGCGGGCACGTGCAGGACGCGGGCCTGCACGTCGCCGAAGTCGACCGGTGACCGGGGCGCGAGGCCGGTGTCCTCCAGGGCTTCTCCGTCGTAGCGGTAGAGCCGGGGCGCGTCCGTCCAGCCGGCGATCAGCAGCAGGGCCTCGGGCCGTTCCGGGTGGACGGTCCACTCCCAGACGGCGCCCTCCATCGGCAGCGGGAGGTCGGCGGGCTCCCCGCCGGACAGGGGCGCGTGGCGTACCCGATGAACACCGCCGTCGAGATCGCGCACCAGCAGCCGGTCGCCGACGACCCGCACCGCCTCCACCACCCGCTCACCCGCGGGCACCACCACGCGGACGCGATCCGGCGCGGCGAACGGAACGGCCAGCACGCGGGAGCGCGGCGCGTCCCGCTGGGAGACCAGGTAGAGGGTGTCCGGTCCGATGGCGAAGGCGGTCACGCCGTCCGCCACGTCCGCGACCTTCCGCCACGGGCAGGTGGCGGGGTCGCTGAGCCCGGCTCGTGGCGCGACGTACAGCGAGCAGTCGCTCAGCTGCTCGTCGGTCCAGGGGCCGAGCGCGCTGTGGGAGACGACCGCCAGCATCCACTCCCCGTGCGGCGGCACCACCAGGAAGGGCCGGTCCTGCGGGGTCAGCTCGACGTGGGGGTTGAGCCCGCGCGCCAGCACCACCGTGTCCCGCGCCGGATCGGTGCCCAGCCGGTGCAGGAACGAACGGCTGTCCAGGCGGCGCTCCTCCGGCGGGGCGCCCGCTGGTGCGGGCATGAAGCGGTGGTAGACGAACGACCGGCCGTCCTCCAGCCAGCTCAGGAACGCGAAGCGGGTCGTGGGCGGGATCGCCTCCAGGACGGCTCCGGTGCCGGCGTCGATGACCTGGATCGTGCTCTCCTCCGAGCCGGACGGGGAGACGGCGCAGGCGATGAGGCGGCCGTCGGGCGAGGGCACGAACCAGTCGATGGCGTGGTGCGACGCGCCGGGCAGGGTGTCCGGGTCGAACAGCACCCTGGTGGTTCCGCCGGGCTCGCGCACCGTCAGCACCGCCACGCGGGCGTCCGGTTCGCGTACCAGAGACAAGACGCTGTCGCCCACCGGTGTGAAGCTCGAACACTGCGCAAGCGCGCCACCGAGCTCGCGTATCCGGCCCAGCAGCTCCTCCCGGCCCGGAAGGGCGTCCAGCCGCTCGCGGGCATGTTCGGCCTGGCCGTCGAGCCAGTGATGGAACTCCTCGCCGTCCGCCTCCATCCACCGGTAGGGATCGTCGATCGTGACGCCGTGGTGGACGTCGCGCACCACATCGACGCGGGCGATCGGGGGGCTGCTGATGCCGCTCATCGCATGATCTTAGGCCGCGACGCCGTCAGCCGCCGGATCCGCGCGTCACCCGCCGCCGAGCACCCCGGCGCCGAGCAGGGCCTTGAGGTCGCTGTAGAGCGCGGGCCCCGGGGTGACCTGGTAGGGCACGAGGTCCAGCAGGACGCTCCTGGCGCCCCGGCGGTGCAGGCACACGTGGACGGGCGTCCGGCCGGGATGCGTGGTGAGGATCTGCTTCAGCTCCCGTACGACCCGCGGGTTCAGCTGTGCCTCCTGGAGCGAGAGCACGACCGGCGGATGGCCGCCCGCCTGGGAGACGTCCAGGACCGCGATCTCCTCGCCGTACACGCTCATGACGTCGTCGCGGACGTTGATCCGCCCCCGCACGGAGATGACGCGGTCCTCGGCCAGCAGCTCGCCGTACAGCGCGTACGTCTTGGGGAAGATGAGGCACTCGACGGAGGCGTCGTGGTCCTCCAGAGTGACGATCGCCCACGGGCTGCCCTGCTTGGTGACCTTGCGCTGCAGGCCGGAGACGATGCCGCTGATCCGGGTCGTGCCGTCCTGGCGTCCCGAGGCGAGCAGGTCGGCGATGGTGGTGTCGCGGTTGGCGGACAGGACGCTCTCCGCGCCGTCGAGCGGGTGGGCGGAGACGTAGAGGCCGAGCATCTCGCGTTCGTAGGCGAGCAGGGTGGCCTTGTCCCACTCGCCGTCCCGCTCGCCTTGGGGGATCGCGACCGAGAACGCGCTGCTCTGTCCCGGCTCGCCGAACAGCGAGTCCTGGCCGTGCGCCTCGTTCCTCTTGACCTCGATGACCGCGTCCACCGCGGCTTCGTGCACGGCGACCAGGGCCTTCCTGTGGTGGCCGAGGCTGTCGAACGCGCCGGCCTTGGCCAGCGACTCGATGACGCGCTTGTTGCAGACCACCGCGGGGACCTTGGCGAGGAAGTCGTTGAAGTCGGTGTAGGCGCCGCGCGCCTCGCGGGTGGCGACGATCGCCTCGACGACGCCCGCTCCGATGTTCCGCACCGCGCCCAGGCCGAAGCGGATCTCGGACCCGACGGGGGTGAAGTCCAGCCGGCTCGCGTTCACGTCGGGAGGCAGCACCTTGATGCCCAGGCGCCGGCAGTCCGACAGGTAGACGGCCATCTTGTCCTTGTCGTCGCCGACCGAGGTGAGCAGCGCGGCCAGGTATTCGGCCGGGTAGTTGGCCTTGAGGTACGCCGTCCAGTAGGAGACCAGGCCGTAACCGGCGGTGTGCGACTTGTTGAAGCCGTACCCGCTGAACGGGACGAGGACGTCCCAGACCGCCTTGACGGCCTCTTCGGAGAAGCCGCGCTCACGCATGCCCGCCGAGAAACGGTCCCATTCGGCGTCCAGGACCTCTTTCTTCTTCTTGCCCATGGCCCTGCGCAGCATGTCGGCGGCCCCGAGCGAATAGCCGGCGAGCCGCTGCACGATCGCCATCACCTGCTCCTGGAAGACCACCAGGTGATAGGTGTCGCCGAGTATGGGCTCAAGGGCCTCCTCCAGCTCGGGGTGGATCGGCTCGACCGGCTGCCTGCCGGTCTTGCGCAGCGCGTAGTTGGTGTGGGCGTTCATCTCCATCGGGCCGGGCCTGTAGAGCGCGTTCACAGCGGCGATGTCGGTGAACGTGGTCGGGCGCATCAGCTTCAGCAGCACCCGCATGCCGGCGCTGTCGAGCTGGAACACGCCGAGCGTGTCGCCGCGCGCCAGCATCTCGTACGTCGTCGCGTCGTCGAGCGGGACGTCCAGGATGTCGATGTCGACGCCCCTGTTGGCGCGGACGTTCGCGATGGCGTCGCCGATGACGGTGAGGTTGCGCAGACCCAGAAAGTCCATCTTCAGCAGGCCCATGTCCTCGGCCTGAGTGAAGGGGAACCCGGTGATGACCGGGCCGTCCGCCTTCGGCTTGACCAGGGGGATCACGTCGATGAGCGGCTCGCGGGAGAGGATCACGCCGGCGGCGTGGATACCCGTGCCGCGGGTAAGCCCCTCGATGCCCGTGGCGGTGTCGATCACTTTCTTGACGTCGGGGTCCTGCTCGTACATCTGACGCAGCTCGGCCGCCTCGCCGTAGCGGGGATGGCCGGTGTCGTGGATGGCGGCGAGCGGGATCTCCTTGCCGCCGTCCGCCGCGGGAAAGGCCTTCGTGATGCGGTCGCCCAGCGCGTACGGCAGGCCCAGCACCCGGCAGGAGTCCTTGATGGCGGCCTTGGCCTTGATGGTGCCGAACGTGACGATCTGGCAGACCCGGTCATCGCCGTACTTGCGGGTGACGTACTCGATGACCTCGTCCCTGCGGCGGTCGTCGAAGTCGAGGTCCACGTCCGGCATGGAGATGCGCTCGGGGTTGAGGAAGCGTTCGAAGATCAGCTTGTGCTCGATCGGGTCGAGCTGCGTGATGCCCGTGCAGTACGCGACCATCGACCCCGTGGCCGAGCCGCGGCCGGGGCCCAGGCCGATGCCGTGCTCGCGGGCGTACCTGCAGATGTCGGCCACCACCAGGAAGTAGCCGGGGAAGCCCATCGCGTCGATGACCGACAGCTCGTAGTCGATGCGGTCCAGCACCTCCTGCGACGGCCGGCCACCGTAGCGGCGGCGCGCCCCCTCCAGGGTCTCCTTGCGCAGCCAGCTCGACTCGGTCTCCCCTTCCGGCACGGGGAAGCGCGGCGTCAGGTCCCGATGCGCGAACACCTCCCCGTAGTCGCCGATCCGCTCGGCCACCAGCAGCGTGTTGTCGCAGGCGCCCGGCACCTCCGCGTCCCACAGGGCGCGCATCTCCTCGGCGGGCTTGACGTAGTAGCCGGTCCCGCCGAACCGGAAGCGGTCGGTGTCGGCGAGCCGCTTGCCGGTGCCGACGCACAGCAGCACGTCATGGGCCTGGGCCTGGCTCTCGGTGACGTAGTGGGAGTCGTTGGTGGCCAGCGGCGGCAGATCGAGCTCCTTGCCGAGCCTGAGCAGGTCGTCGCGGACCCGGCGCTCGATGGCCAGGCCGTGGTCCATCAGCTCAAGGAAGTAGTTGTCCCGGCCGAAGATGTCGCGGTAGCGGGCGGCGGCCTCCACTGCCTGGTCGTACTGGCCGAGCCTGAGCCGGGTCTGCACCTCGCCGGACGGGCAGCCGGTCGTGGCGATGATGCCCTGGCCGTGCTCGGCGAGCAGTTCATCATCCATGCGCGGATATTTCTGGACATGGCCTTCGAGCCAGGCCCGGGACTGCAGCCGGAAAAGATTGCGCAGGCCCTGCGCGTCGGCCGCCCACATCGTCATGTGCGTGTACAGGCCGCGCCCTGAGACGTCACCGCCCTCGCCGGTGTCGTCGTCCGAGCGGCGCAGCGAGAGGTCGTCGCTGAAGTACACCGGCTTGCGGTGGTGTCTGGAGGCGGGGGCGACGTACGCCTCGATGCCGATGATCGGCTTGACCCCCGTCTTGCGCGCCGTCTGGAAGAACTCGTACGCCCCGTGCACGTTGCCGTGGTCGCTCATCGCCACGGCGGGCATCCCCAGCCGTGCCACCTCCTCCATCAGCATCCCGACCTTGGCCGCGCCGTCGAGCATGCTGTACTCGGTGTGCACGTGGAGGTGCACGAACGAATCCACGAACGACCACACCCTTTCGTTGTAGGCTCGGCCCGCGAACCCGAGCATTCGACCCGAGGGCAGGCGTGGTTGTCCAACAATCGACACACCGATAACCCACAACCAGAAGTTGTCCAACGAGCGCCGCTGGATCTCGACCTGGGCGCGGTCAGGGCCTTCGTGGCCCTTACCGAGGACCGGTACTTCAGCGAGGCCGCGACCCGGCTGGGCATCAGCCAGCAGGCCATCTCCAAACGCATCGCGAAGCTGGAGTCCGATCTCGGCGTCCGGCTGTTCTTCCGCACCCGCAGCGGGGCCGAGCTCACCGGGGACGGCAGGGCGTTCCTGCAGCACGCGCGCTCCCTCGTCGGCCTCGCCGATCAGGCGGTCGACCTGCTGCGTTCCCGGTCGCGCGCGCTCCGGGTCGACGTTCTGGACACCCGGCTACGTACCGTGGACCTGCTCCAGGCCTTCCACCGGACGGCCGAGGACATCGACATTGAGATCCTCACCTCGAACGGGCTCAGATCGGCGCAGACCGCACTCACCCGCGGAACCGCCGACGCCTTCTTCTGCCGCGTCACCGGCGAGCTGAACGAGGAGCTCCGCCACATCCCCGCCGACCTGGGCCCGGTGCACCTCCTTGTCGGCCGCGACCACCCCCTCGCCGGCCTTGCGCAGGTCGAGATGGAACGCCTGTCCGGATCGACCGTCTGGATGCCCGGCAACACCCCCGGCAGCGAATGGGCCGACTACTACGACCATCTGGGCAGCACGTTCGACATCCGCATCGACACCTCGGGCCCCGACTTCGGCTGGGACCATTTCGTGGAGCGGATCGCCGCCGGCGAGCACATCGGGTTCGGCGGCGAAGGGCTGCGGCTGCCATGGCATCCCCACATCGTGCAGATCCCGCTCGTCGAACCCTCGCCCGTCTATCCGTGCTCGCTGCTGCACCACCGGCAGAACCACCACCCGGTGCTGGACCGGCTCATCCGCTTCGTCGAGAGCCGATTCCGCCCCTTCGACCCGGCCCGCCAATGGCTCCCGGCCCCCGACCGCCCCGCCTTCGCCGCCTGAGGGCAGCCTTCGGGGGCCGGGGGCAGCCATCGCCACAAGAGGGCCGGCGTGGTCAGGCGGTTTCGGTCGCTGGGGCCGCTGGGCCGGATGCCACGCAGCCGCCTGAACGCCACGCGGAGCGCGAAGGCGTTGGCATAGCCGACCGTCCTCGCGATCGTCTCCTCCGTAGATCGGTTTCGCGCAGCAGGTCGGCGGCCAGGGCGATGCTCCGGCTCGCGAGACAGGCCATCGGCGGTTCGCCAGGTAGACGACCGGAGGCCCGCCGACCAGCGCGGTGAACCGCCGGGCCGCGATCGGGACGGTCTCCCACGCGGTACCGAACAGCATCGCGCAGGACGAGTCGAACAAGCCCCGCAGCCGCCCGGTCGTGGCGGAACGTCTCCGCCTGCGCACGACCTTCTCCGCCCGTGAACAGCAGGATCGCGCTTGATCGCATGGAGGAGACCGGCCCGGCGGCCGGTCCCGCCGTCTCCTCGTCCGGGGTCATGCCTCCCGGGCGGTGCGCTGCACACGGCGCCGTCTGGCGACGTACGGTGACACGAACAAGAACAGGCCAGTGAACATCTGCAAGACGAGTGGGAGCAGCGGCAGGTAGAACACCCACTCGGGAGGCTCCTCCTGGAGCACGGCGACGAGAGCGACCAGGACGGTCACCGTGAAGAAAATGGACAGCCAGCGGTGAGTCTGCCGAACCCACTTGTCCCCGGTCATTGAGACCTCCTCTGAGAGACGGGCGACCCCGGCCAGGGCGACCTGCCGGGTGGGACGTTCAGCCGCTTGCGGACATCGCTGACCGCAGGGCAGCGGCAATGGATGCAGCGCGCAGATCCTCCGCCACGGCCCGGCTCACCCAGACGTCTTTGTGGTGGGTCAGCCGATGCTCGGTGTCGTCGCGATGAGCCGTATACGGGGACATTGCCCGGCCCTCATCGGTCGTTACGCAGCCGAGCGCATCACCACGGTGATCATGACGATGGCCGGCGGGCGGCCGCCACCTACGCGTTGCGCTCCACGACAGATCACGCTAGGTGCGGCCCAGGACCAGGCGCTTCTCGATTCCTGACCGATTGGGTCGCTCCTGTTGAGGCCACATCACAGGGCATTACCAGCCGGGTTCAGCGATCCGGCACCGACACCTGCCGAGAGATCACTTCGTACGGCATCGCAACCGCGACTTGCGATGCCGTTCAATCCAGTACCTGACGAATCTCGCACCGACCTGGCCAACGTCAGCGTCTCCCCGCACGCCTTCCATGGGCGGTTCGCCGCTCACTACGACGGCCGAATCGCCGACTTGAAGGGCCTTACACCCCTGCCAGTCGGCGCCGCGAGATCAGAGCGGCCGGCCACTACGGGTGAAGCAGACGTCTGAAAGAGCCTGCGCCTTCGGCCTTCAGCTCCACCTCGGGCGAGCCGACCGCGACACTCACTGGCTTTGTCACCGGCTAGAAGCGCTCCCGTACGACTATCAGCGCCTACTTGTCCGAACTCGCCGAACCATCGCCGATCAGCAGCAACCAGGCCACTGTCGTACGGCAAGCGGTGCGCGATCCTACGACGCCGCACCGTCGGCGGCCGATCCGCCTGGCCGCGGCACCGGCTCCCGGCAGACGACCGCAGGTGCGGCGCGAGAGCCGGCGCCGAGCTGTCGCTTCGCCGTCCATGCAGGCGACGTGCGAGGAGAGGGAACTCGGCGCCTCGTCTGACACCCCCACCGCTGACGTACTGCACGGCCGCATGCGTCGAAGGCGACACCCGTCCACTGCACCATGCCCACGCCATCAAGCTCGCCCATGAGGTTCACGCCGGTGGTCCCCATCGTAGGCGCCCCGGCAGGGCGGTGCAGGGCAACCTCGACCCCGCCGTCCTCCTCGCGCTATGGGAGGCCGTCGAGCGCAAGGTCCGTGAGGTGTTGCGGCGCGGCGAGGCCGCCGACGGCCCTCCTGCCGCCGAGGTTGACTGGCAATGGCCGCTCGGTGGTCGTTTCGGGGCACCCTGGTGTCGCGCCGGTGCCGTCCCCTGAGGTCGCGAACGCGATACCGGCCGCCCCTCAGTCGGACGACCGCCTGATCCGTCGGATGACCGCCCCATCTGGTGCGCCGCCAGAATCATGCCGTCCCGCTCGCAGGTGTCAGCCCTGCCCTGGCATGGACGCCCCTCGGACACGCCGATCTCGGTGGGCGGGACCGCCTCTGACTCCACCCGCCGTCACCTCAGCGTAGGGGTGTCAGACAAGGGGTCGATTTCCCGTTCCTCGGCGCGACCGAGCGAAGTGTGCCTGCCCACTGCCACGGCGTCCTGGCGACAGGAGAGTGCCCGGTACGTCGCTGCTTGAAGGGCGAGGCACGGCTCAGCGCTGGCTGTGGGGCGCGGCTCGGCGCCGGCTGTCGGGCCGTACGTACGGCACCCCTGTCGCTTGGGACGCGCGGCAAGGGGCGTGCTCGGTCACGCCTTGGGGCTTGTGACGTTCGGCAAAGAGGTTCTCGCTGACAGCTACTTGCGGGAATTCTGCCTTCTCACAAGTAGCTTCACAGCTCCGATCGCGCAACGGATCTGATTTTCTGAATTTGAATTTCTAGAAAATAGAAAATGGTAAGCTGTCCGCGTGACTCTGGAGATGGGCTCCGTGACTGTGTGTGCTCGGCTGGAGGGGCCAGCGGTCCGCGCCGCGCGCCTCCCGTCGGCAGCGCACATCACCGTCACCTCAGCGGTGGCGGTGCCAGATGAGGGGCCGAAATCCCCGTTCCTCGGTGCGACCGAGCGAAGTGTGGCTGCCCACTGCCACGTGCCCTGGCGGCAGGAGTGGCCGGTACGTCGACTGCGTGGAGGGCGAGGCTGCGGCTCAGCGCTGGCGGCGAGGCGGCGGCTCGGCGCCGGCTCTCGCGCCGCACCTACGGTCGTCTGCCGGGAGCCGGCGCTGCGGCCGGGTGGATCGGCGCGGTCCGGACGCCGTCTCAGGCACGCTCGCGCGTGGTGGTCAGTGCAGCGTCCCGCGCGCCGTCCCGCGCGCTGGCTCCCTGCCGCGTGCCGGCGTCCCGCGCGCGGTCTCGCGCACCGTTCCGCGCGCTGGCTCCGTGTCGCGTGCCGGCTTCGTCCCGCGCGCGGTCTCGCACACCGTTCCGCGTGCTGCCTCCCTGCCGTGCGCTGGCTTCATGCCGCGTGTTGGCTCCATGCCTTCCCTCGGCGCGGACGCCGTCGGAAGCAGGAGGCCGTGGACCGTGCGGTTGCGGCCGGGGTCTCGCCGTACGGCGTACGAGCGTGCAAGCCACTACCTGCACCGCCCCACGGCGCACAGTTCCGGTCGCTCTGCCGGCGGTGCTGCGGGCAAGCCGGCCTTTCCCGGCCCTTCCATGGCAGTACGCATTCGGGTTCGACACCAGTGGAGGGTGAGGCTATGACGGGTGGACCGACGCGTTTCGGTGGGCGGGAGGATGTCGCCCTGGTGATGGTCCTGGACTGCGCCGACCTCGATCGGTCCGCGGCGTTCTGGTGCGGGGTCCTCGGCTACACCACCGAGCCGAGCTCGAGCGAGCGCTATCGGGCGCTGCAACCGCCTGACGGGAACGGCATTGAGCTGCTTCTGCAGCGGGTTCCGGAGCCGAAGACGACCAAGAACCGGCTGCATCTGGATCTGCGCGTACCTGACCTGGAGGCGGAAGTCGCCAGACTGGTGGCCCTGGGGGCGCGGCGCGTCACCGACGATCCCATCGAGGAGGACGGCTGGACCTGGTACGTGCTCGCCGACCCCGACGGCAACGAGTTCTGCGTGTTGCAGCAGCCGGAGAAGCCCGCGGATGGTGATCATGGCGACTGCTAGCGCTCCGATCGAGGGGTCTCCTAGTGGCGCCTCTGCCGTCGTCCCGTTCCCCGAAGAACTGCCAGTTGAAGTGAGAGAGCGAGACCAGTGACCTTCCCCGACACCAACGGCGAACCGCTGATCCGTGAGGCCGCCGCCCGGCAGGCCAAGAAAGACGTCCTGGTGACGCCGTGCAAGCACTGTGGGTCGCCGATCGAGCAGCGGCGGGGGAGAGGGCGGCCGAAGTCGTACTGCCCGGAGAAGGACTGCCAGGCGGCGGCCAAGCGGGAACGCGAGCTGCGGCGCGCCACCCCTGGGCTTGAGGGGGCGCTGGCCAGGGCCGAGCAGCTGTACGAGCGCATGGAGGCCGGGCTGGCGGCGGCGATCGAGCCGCTGGCGAAGGCCCTGGCCGAGGAGCTGAGCCCGGCCGGGGTCGAGGCCAAGATCAGCGCCGTGCAGGCCGAGGCGCACACGCGGGTGGCGATCGCGCGTACGGAGCGGGAGCAGGCGTTCGAGCAGGTACGCCTGGCACGCGAGGCGGCCGAGCACGCCCGGCGGCAGACGGCGGAGATGCGCAAGCGGCTCGAGGAGGCCGAGAACGAGCGGGAGACCGCGCTGGGCGATGCCGAGCGGGCACGCGAACAGGCGCTGGCGGCCCTGCGGGAGGCGGCAAGCACCGAACGCCAGGCGCTCCAGGCGGCCGAGGAGGCCAAGCGGCGGGCCGAGCTGGCCGAACGGCGCGCCAAGGAGGCGCTACGGGAAGCGGAGCTGAACGCGCTGGCCCGGGACCAGGCCGTTCAAGAGCTGGCGGAACGGGTCGAGCTGGCCAACCGG
The DNA here is from genome assembly GCF_040678535.1 of Nonomuraea sp. NPDC052634. NCBI lineage: Bacteria > Bacillati > Actinomycetota > Actinomycetes > Streptosporangiales > Streptosporangiaceae > Nonomuraea > Nonomuraea sp. NPDC052634. Next base: position 314,520 of record NZ_JBFATY010000001.1, read on the forward strand.
AAGATCGCCGAAGCGCAGGCCCAGGCCGCCGAGGCCCAGGAACGCGCCAGGGCCGAGGTCGCCGCAGCGGAGGAGCGGGCGCAGGCCGAGATCGAGCGGATCCGGGAGGAAGCGCAGGCGGAGATCCTGCTGGCGCGGCAGGAGGCCGAAACGCAGGTCGCGCAGGCGCAGGAAGCGGCCGACGCCCAGGTCAAGCGGGCCAAGGAGGAGGCACAGGCGCAGGTCGTACGGGCCAAGGAGGACGCCGCACTGGCTCGTGAGGAGCGCGACCGGGCGCGGGAGGAGGCGGCGGCGGCCGTACGGGAGCGCGAGCGTGCCGAGCGTGCGGCCGCCGGCGCGAAGGCCCGGGAGGAGGTGGCGGCTCAGGAACGCGAGCGTGCCGTCGAACGGGCCGTCACCGCCGAGCGCACCGCCGCCGAGGCCGAGCGGGACCGGGCGGTGGCGCTGAAGGACGCCGCGCGGGCCACGGCCGAGTCCGAACGCCTGGCCGAGCGGCTCGCCGCGTTGGAGGAGGAGAGCGCGGCGGAGCTGGCACGCGAGCGCAAGGCGACCGCGCGCGAGCGGTCCCGCGCCGACGCGGCGGCCAAGGAACGCGACCAGGCGCAGGCGGAGCTGCGGTTGGAGCGGGTGCGGCTTGAGGATCTGCGGGCCGAGCTTGAGGCGGTGCGGAGCGAGGCGGCGCAACTGCGGGAACGCGCGGTGGCAGCGGAGCTGCGATCCTCATAGCGAAGTCGTGGTCGTCGATTGGGCTCCCGTGTTCATGGCGGGGCCGTGCCCGTCAGAGTAGGGCCATGCACGGCGTCATGGCCGCCGCCCAACGCGCTGCGTAGCTCACGACGCGCTGCTCGACCTGCCCGGCATGATCAGCCCCGACTCGTACGCCTGGATCACCAGGTGGACCCGGGTCTCGGCGTCGGGCTTGGTGAGCAGCCTGCTGATGTGCGTCTTGACGGTCGCGGCGCCGATGTGCAGGCGCTGCGCGATGTCGGCGACGGCCGGGGCGGGGCGGCTTCACATAGCGGCCCGTCTAGCCCAGGAGGCTGATCAGGACGGAGGTGGTCGTGACGGCGGCGGCCAGGGGATACGTCCACCACCTGGGCGCCGGTCCCTGCGACAGGACCTTGACGCCGAGCGGGACGAGGGCGACGCACAGTCCGGCTGCGGCGACGATCGATGTCACGCCGGTGCCCTTGAGCACCCCGAGCGGCATCGCCGCCATCAGTGCCAAGCCCGCCGACTGCGCTGGCCCGAGCACGCCCGCGCGCCACGCGCCGGCCGCGAGCACGATCCAGCCGGCCATCGTGGCCAGGTTGATCGTCTGGAAGATGTGGAACGAGCCGTACTGCGCGGTGATCGCCTGCCGCGCCGCGCTCAAGCCCTGGACGTGCACCAACTGGAAGGCCAGGTGGACGATGCCGGCGTGGAAGGTGCGGGCGAACAGGCCGGCCAGGGTGAGGGCCAGGCCCCATTGGGCGAGGCGCGGGTGCGTGGAGGCGATCCTCAATACGCCGCTCATCACCAGCAACGGCCCCAGGACCAGCCCGGCGCCTTCGATCCATCGGCCGGGGAAACTCTCGTTCGTCGTCACGGCAACGATCCAAGCGCCGCAGGCCGGAGCGCACACTGGTGGACGGGCGAGTGCCGGGGGTAGTCCTGGCACCACCGCCTTCCGGCTCGCCATCACGTACTCCGTCCGGTGTAGTGCTACGGCGAACGGAGCACCGCGAAGTGACGATCAACGGACGATGTGCTCCTGGTGCCGCCGGGCCTAGCGTCTCCCACCGAGATGATCGAAGCCCGACAGAGGGGAACCGTGATGAGCAAGAGTGTGCTGGCCGCGATCGCCGGGCTCGGCCTGACGGCCGGGCTGCTCGCCGCAGCGAGCACGCCGGCCGGCGCCCAAACAGCGCAGGCGGGCAAGACAGCGCAGGCGGGTCATGCAGCCCAAGCAGCGCAGGCGGGCAAGACAGCGCAGGCGGGCAAGACAGCCCAGGCAACCCAGGCGGGCCAGGCAGCGCAGGCGAGCCAAGTAGCCCAGACCGGCCAGGCGAGTACGGTGAGCGAGGCGGCCGCGCCGAAGGGCGCCAGGGCGGTGGTGCAGGTCAGCCCCAACCCCACCACCAAGCGCGGCCAGGAGGTGACGATCACCGGGCACTGCGGCGGCGGCAAGGGGCTCAAGGCCGTGCTCGCCGGGCTGGACAGGAAGAACCCGGTGCTGCGGAACATCCGCATCGTCAAGGACGACCCGAAGGGGTTCGTGGCCAAGGCGGCCCTCGACCCCAGGATCGGTAACGGCGTGGGCCCGGTGTTCGTCGATTGCGGCGGCGAGGCCGGTGTGACACTGCTGGTCACGCACGTCTGAACCAGCCGAGAGTGAGCCTTCGCATGCCAGAGTCGCCGCCGCGGCGCGAACCCGCGCTCGTCCGGCACCTCGCCCGGATCACCGATACGACGCTCGCCGTCCTCACCCTGGTCTTCTTCGTGGCCGTGGCCCTCGCCACCGGGGTGCACAACCCGTGGGACGGCGCGATTCAGCTCGGCGCGTTCCTCGGCGCGCTGCTCCTGGTACGTCGCCGGTGGCCGATGACCGTGCTGCTGTTGTCGGTCGCGGGAATCTTCGTCTATCACCTGACCGGGCATTGGCCTCCGGCCGGCTGGATCTGGCCGGCTGGATCTGGCCGGCGGCGGTCGCGTACTTCACCGCCGCCACCACCCCACACGTGCGCTGGATGGCCGCCATCGGCGTGGCCCAGCTGGTGTACTCCGGGTTCGACGCGCGCTGGCTCATCGAGCGCAACCTGCCCCGCTACCTCATCCACGTCATCGGGGAGGGGGTGCTGCTGGCGATCCTCGTCGCGGCGGGCGTCACCTACGCGGCCGCGCTGCGCTGGCGTGAGCGGCTGCGTGAGACCGACCGCCGCGCGCACGCCGCCGAGGAACGGCTGCGCGTCTCGCACGAGGTGCACGACGTCATCGCCCACACGCTGGCGGTCGTGGGCGTGCAGCTCAACGTGGCCGCCGACGCCCTTGACGAGGAGGACCCGGCGGCGGCCGCCGAAGCGCTGGGGGTGGCCAAGGACGTCAGGAACCGGGCGATGGCCGACCTCCGCTCCCTCATCACGGTCTTGCGCGACGGCCCGGAGGGCACCGCGCCGCAGGCGGACCTGTCCTCCCTGGACGCGCTGATCGAAGACGCGCGGGCGGGCGGGCTGAAGGTGACGCTCGACGAGGACGGTGACCGCGCCGCCGTCCCCGCCGTGACCGCCATCGCCGTGCACCGTGTCGTGCAGGAGTCCCTCGCCAACACGCTCAAGCACGCGCAGGCGAGCGAGGCCAGGGTGACGATCGGGTACGGGCCGCGTTCGATCACCGTCGAGATCGCCGACAACGGCCGCGGTGTCCCGGACGGCGCCGAGGTCGTCGAGGGCCACGGCCTGGCCGGCATGCGGGAGCGGGTGAGCGCACTCGGGGGCACGCTCACGGCGGGACCCGCACCCGGCGGCGGCTTCGCCGTACGGGCCGGCATCCCTGTGGCAGGCTCGACGGCATGACGATCAAGGTGCTTCTCGCCGACGACCAGGCACTCGTCCGGGCCGGCTTCCGCAGCCTGCTGGCCCGCTCCCGGGACATCACGGTCGTCGGCGAGGCGCAGGACGGCGACGAGACCGTACGGCTGGCCGCCGGCGCCCGCCCCGACGTGATCCTCATGGACATCCGCATGCCGGGCACCGACGGCATCACCGCCACCCGCCGCATCGTCACGGACCCGGAGACCAAGGGGTGCCGGGTCATCATCCTCACCACGTTCGACACCGACGAGCACATCTTCGCCGCCCTGCGCGCGGGCGCCAGCGGCTTCCTCACCAAAGAGGTCGAACCCGCCGAGCTGCGCAGGGCGGTCGCCGCCGTCGCCGGGGGAGACGCGCTCCTGTCGCCGGGCGTGACGCGGCGCGTCATCGAGCAGTTCGCCCACCGGCCCGGCCACATGCCCGGCCCGGATCAGCGGCTGGCCGCGCTCACCTCACGGGAGCTGGAGGCGGTACGGCTGGTGGCGCTCGGCCTGTCCAACAACGAGATCGCCGAACGGCTCGTCATCAGCCCGCTCACGGCCAAGACCCACATCACGAGGGCCATCGCCAAGCTGGGCGTGCGTGACAGGGTGCAGCTCGTCATCCTGGCCTATGAGAGCGGTCTGGTACGCCCCGGCGCCTGATCGGCCCGGTCCGCGTCTTTGAAACGCGGGCGTTTCGAAGACGCGGACCGGATCAGGGGCGCAGGCTGCTCACTTCCGCTCGGTCCACCGCTCGTAGGTGTCGTCGCCTGGGAGCACCCAGGTCGCTACGTTCGGCCGCTTGATCTTTTTGAGCGTCTTCACCGCGCCCGTCTGGTGTGACACCTGGTAGATCGCCACCCCGCTCGCGGTCTTGGAGCACACGATCAGCCGCTTCGACCGGTCGACGTCGACGTCGTCGATGTACTGCCCGCGCGGCAGCTTCACGCTCACCGTGGCGCCCGCCCGTCCGGTACGCAGGTTCAGCAGGCGCAGCTTCCGGTACTTGCCGGCCGTGCCGACCAGCACGGCCGAGGTCGTGTAGTCGCCCGCCAGCGCCTCCGGCGCGAGCTTCGTCTTCAGCCGCAGCCGGGAGCGCAGCGCACGGTCGAAGACGACGGCCTGTCCCTCCCCCTGGACCAGCAGCCGCTTGCCGTCGGGGCTGAACGCGCCCAGACCCCGGGCGTCCGTCTTCTCCGGCGGCCTCAGGGACTTGCGCGGAAGATGTGCCGGCCGTCGGCGCTGATCAGGAACGGGGCGCGGGCCCCCGCGTTGACCGCGTCCTTGGGCGCTACGGTCAGCGCCTCGGGCACCTTCACCACCTTGCCGCTGGTGAGCACCACTTCCCAGGTCGTCGTTCGCTGGGCGTAGGCGATCGTGGCCGGCGCCTGGGCGGCCGCGGGCTGAGCGGCCGCGATCAGGCCGCGCGTTCCGGATCCCCGGCGTCGCGGCGAGCGCCTGGTACGCCGCCGCGCGGACCTGCGCGGGCGCGCGCAGGTCCGCTCCTCCTGTCGCCGATGGTCAGGAAGTGCCGGTGTAGCGGAGGGTCATCGCGTCGAGGTTGAGCCGGTTCGTGCTGCCCGTGGCGGAGCTGAACGCGACCGCGACGGTGTTGGCGCCCTTGCGGAGCGGCACGTCCGGCACGGTGACCGTCTTCCACTCGGTCCAGGATCCGCTGGCGGGGAAGCGCTGGGCCCCGGCGGCCTCGGCGCCGTTGACGACGATCCTGCGTACGGCGTCGCCCGCGGCGGCGGCATAGCGGAAGGTGAAGTCGTACCTGCCGGCCCTGCTCACGTTGGGACGCAGCGTCACCGACTGGCCGCCCGCGTTCCAGCCGGCGACGTACCCGGTGCCGGTGTAGCCGGCGTGGGCGGACTCGGTGCCGACGCCGCGCAGGGTGCCCGACTCGGCCTGGTGCTGGGCGGAGACGTCGAGCCTGTCGAGGTTGAGGAAGTTCGAGCCCATCTCCAGCCGGATCGTGTTGTGCCCCTTGGCGAGGGTGACGCCGTCGAGCACGACCGTGTTCCAGGTGCCCCAGCCGCCGGTGGAGGGGAACGGCTGGGCGGCGGCCACCTCGGTGCCGTTGACGAGGACGCGGCGGGTGGCGTCGCCCGCTCCGGCGGCGTAGCGCAGGCGCAGCTCGTGCGCCCCGGCAGAGGGCACGTTGACGTGGAAGGTGAGCGTCTGGTCCGGGTTGTTCCAGCCGGCGAGGTAGCCGCGCCCGCTGAAGCCGGACTGGCTGCTTTCGGCTCCGATGCCCGACGGGCGGGCGTTCTCGGCCTCGTAGACGCCGTTCTCCGGCTGGAGCCCGGCGTTGCCGTCCGGCTGGACGATCTGCAGCATGCTGACGGGGGCCGCCGCGGTCAGGCTCTGCAGGTACGTGCCGGGCGCGGGCGCCGACCAGTCGGGGCCCACCAGGTTGTCGGTGGCGCGGCGGTGGCTCCACGCCTGGGTGGCGTTGCGCTGCAGGAACGGCAGGTACTGGCGCTGGCCGTGCTCCTTGACGAGCGTGTTGAGCGCGCGGACCAGCCGCGCCTTGAAGCCGCCGCCGTCATCGACGCCCTCGTGCAGCAGCGTGCCGCCGTTGGTGAGGTAGGTGGTGGCCCAGTCGGCCGCCGCGCGGGCGTCGTCCAGGTAGGAGTCCGCTCCGGTGACCTTGCGGAGCGCGGCGGCGGCGCTGATGTAGGTGCCGAAGTTGTAGGTGAAGTCCCACTTCACGAGGGTGCCGGCGTCCTGGAGGTGGTCGTAGACGTGGCCGTCCTCCTGGAGGTTCTCCTTGATCCAGGCGAACAGGCCGCGCGCCCGTTCCAGGTAGCTCGCCTCGCCGGTGGCGGTGTAGAGCTTGGTGGCGGTGAGCACGGCGGGGGCGTTGGTGGCGACGTTCTTCTGGTCGCGTACGCTCCTGCGCCACCAGATGCCGCCGCCGTACGTCGAGTCGTGGAAGGCCCAGATCCGCTCGAACAGCTCACGCGACCTGTCCAGGTACGCGGTGTCCCCGGTGATCTCGTACGCCCGCGCGCAGGCCAGCGCCCACCAGCCCAGGTCGTCGTTGAAGTCGTTCTCGAACGTCGGATAGGCGGCGACGAACCCGGCGTAGACGTCGTCGATCATCGTGCGGTACGTGGAGCCGCGGGTGCGTTCGTAGGCGTCCATGACCAGCTCCCAGAGCTGGGCCTCCCACCAGAAGTCGGTGTAGAGGCCGCCTTCTGGGCCGTGTGCGTGCTCGGGATGGATCTTTCTGTCGCTGTTGGTGTAGAAGTACTTCTTCTGCGGGTCCCAGAAGGTCGAGATGAAGGCCGACATGGCCGCGTCGGCGTCACCAGGAACGGTGGCGGCGGCCGGGGCCGGCTGGAGCGGCTGGAGGAGGGCTGCCGATAACACGACGCAGGCAGCCGCGAGGCGTGATCTCACCGGCGCATCCTTTTAGTTGAGGTTGTTGTCCTTGAGCACCCGGTCGCCCTGCTGCTGCGCCTGGGCGAGGGCCTGCTGTGCGCTGACCTTGCCCTCCAGGAAGAGCTGGAGGTTGGGGATGAGCGCCTCTTCCTCCATCGGCGGGTAGCCGGCGCAGGTGGGGCGGATCTTGGCGAACTCCAGCGTCTCCAGGATCGGCTTCCAGAACGGGTCGCCGGAGAAGAACGGATCCTGCGCGGCCTCGACGTTGCCGGGGATGTTCAGACTGGTCTTGGCCCACAGCATGGCGTTGTCCTTCTCGGCCGCCCACCACTTGATGAACTCCCAGGCGGCGTCCTGCTGCTTGGAGGCGCGCGGGATCACCAGGCCGAAGCCGCCCATGAGGCTGGCCTTGTCGCCCTGCGGCCCGGCGGGCGGCGGCACGATGCCGAAGTCGAGGTCCTTGCCGTACTTCTTGTACGTGGTGATGTTCCAGGGCCCGGTGAGGATCATGGAGACCTTGCCGGTGGCGAAGGCGTCGGTGCCCTCGCCGAGGCCCTTTTCGAAGCCGCTCTGGTAGACGCCGGCCTTGGCCATCCGGTCCCACAGGCCGAGCACCTGCCGGCCCTGCGGGCCGTTGAACGCGGTGCGCGAGCAGTCGTCGGTGACCATCTGGCCGCCGGCTTGGCGCAGGTACATGCTGAACAGGCCGGTGTCGTCCATGGACAGCCCGGCGCGGACGAGCTTGCCGCCCTCGCGCTTGGTCAGCTTCACCGCGGCCTTCTCCAGCTCGTCCCAGGTGCGCGGGGGCTCCAGGCCCGCCTCCTTCAGGTGGGCCTTGTTGTAGAACAGGGCGCGGGCGTCCACGGTGAGCGGCAGGCCGTACAGCTTGCCGTCGTGGGTCAGCTCGCGCATGGCCTCGCCGTAGAAGCGCTCCTTGGGGATGCCGTCCTTCTTCAGCAGGTCGTCGAGGGGGAGCAGGACGTTCTTGGGCGCGTAGCTGGCGGTGCGCCAGCGGTCCCAGAACATGATGTCGGGGGCCTGGCCGGAGGTGGAGGCGGTCAGGAACTTGGTGAGGATGTCCTCCTGGACGACGTACTCGACCTGGATCTTCGGGTGGGACTTGTTGAAGGCCTCGGTCATCGTCTTGAACTGCTGCTCGCCCTCGCCGGACCAGTCGCCCCAGAATTTGAGCCGAACCACCCCGTCGGACGACGAGGAGGAGGTGCCGGATGAGGAGGCGCAGCCGGTGGTGATCACCGTTGCGACGGCGAGTGCGGCGGCCGCCAGCCGCCTGGTCAGGGTCGCGTGCATCGGCGGCTCATTCCTTTCGTGGAGATCTTCGTGAAAGACCTGGTCATTGGAGGCCGGAGCCGGTGAAGGCGAGGCCCCGGGTGAGGTAGCGCTGCGCGAAGGCGAACAGCAGCAGGGTGGGCGCCATGGCGACGATCGATCCGGCCATGAGCGGCCCGTAGTCGGTCTGGCGGTTGAAGGAGAAGGCGGCCAGGCTCATCTGGATGGTGCTCATGTCGGGGTCGTTGAGCACGATGAGCGGCCAGAGGAAGCCGTTCCAGCCCGCGACGAACGTGAACACCGCGAGCGTGGCCAGCGCGGGCCGGCACAGCGGCAGGTAGATCTTCCAGAAGATGCGGAACTCGGGGCAGCCGTCCACGCGGGCGGCCTCGCCGAGGTCCTTGGGCAGGGAGAGGAAGAACTGCCGCATCATGAACACCGCGAACGCGCCGACCGCACCGGGCAGGATGACCGCCCAGTACGTGTTCAGCAGCCCGATGCCGCCCTGCCCGGTGATGTCGTTGCCGCCCGCGAGCGGCATGCTGCGCACGATGAGGAACGACGGCACCAGCGTCACCACGGTCGGCACCATCATCGAGGCGAGCAGCAGCCGGAACAGCACCTTGCTGCCGCGGAACGGCAGCCGCGCGAAGGCGTACCCGGCCATCGCGCCGAGCAGCAGGTTCGTGATGACGCCCGCCACGGCGAGCAGCATCGAGTTCGCGAAGTGGCGGGCGAACGGCACCATGGTGAACGCCGTCCAGTAGTGCTCGAAGGTGATCGAGCTGGGCAGCCACTTGATCGGCAACGAGATGATCTCGTTGTCGGGCTTGAGCGACGTGCTGAGCGACCACAGGAACGGCAGCAGCATGAACAGCCCGACGACCGTGAGCACGATGTAGAACAGCGCGATCCTGATCCGCCTGGCCATGGTCATGTCTCGTCACTCCGGTTGATCCGCATGTTGATCACGGTGACCGCCACGATGATGAGGAAGAGCGTGAACGCCTGCGCCGAGGCGTAGCCCATCTGCAGCCGGTTGAACGCGGTCTCGTAGATCTGGTAGACGGGCGTGAGCGTGGAGTTGCCGGGCCCGCCCTTGGTCATCACGTACGCCTGGTCGAAGAGCTGGAAGGCGCCGATCAGCGACAGGGTCGTGACGAACAGCGTGGTCAGCCGGAGCTGCGGCCAGGTGACGTGGGCGAACGTCGCCCAGCGGCCGGCCCCGTCCAGCGCGGCGGCCTCGTACAGGTGCTTGGGGATGTTCTGCAGGCCGGCGAGGTAGATCAGCATGTTGGAGCCGACGCCCTGCCAGAGCGTGACGATCACGATCGAGAGCATGGCCGTGCTGCTGTCGCCCACCCACGCGGGGCCGGGGATGCCGAAGAAGCCGAGGATCTCGTTGACCGGCCCGTAGTGGCTGTTGAGCATCCAGGTCCACACGGTCGCGGCGGCCACCGGCGAGGTCACCACCGGGATGTAGTAGACGGTGCGGAAGATGCCCATCGCCGGGAGCCTGCTGTTGAGCGCCACCGCCAGCAGCAGCGAGGCGGCGATCATCAGCGGGACGAACATCGCGCAGTAGAGCAGGATGTTCTTCAGCGTAGTGAAGAAGGTGACGTCCTCCAGCAGCCTGGCGTAGTTCTCCAGGCCGACCCACGACGGCGGGCTGAAGACGTCGTAGCTGGTGAAGCTCAGGCCGAGCGCGCCGATCACCGGCAGCACGGTGAAGACGACGAACAGCACCATCGGCGGCGTGGCGAACAGCACCCCGGCCCGCGCCTGGTGCCTGGCCAGCAGGGAACGCCGGGGCCTGGCACGGTGCCGCCGGCCGCCGGGTGATGCCCGGCCGGCCGCCGGCCGGCCGGCGAGCGTCTGTGTCATGTCAGCGCCACCTCCATGGCGAACTGCGCGTACAGGCTGTTGGCCCAGCCGAACCAGGGGCGGGTGAACACGCCGGGGTCGTCGGGGTCGAAGCTCTCGTGGATGTAGCCGGTGCCGGCCGTGGTGGCGGCGAGCGTGGTCAGCAGCTCGGCGCGCTCCTCCTGGTCGGTGCTGGTGAGGCCCTGCATGGCCAGCGACATCGGCCAGACCTGGCCGGGCTTGGTGTGCGGGCTGCCGATGCCGCGCGCGTGCCTGCCCTCGCTGTAGTACGGGTTGCCGGGGCTGAGCACGAGGGCCCTGGTGTTGCGGTACGTCGGGTCCGTGGCCGGGCGGTAGCCGAGGTAGGGGATGGACAGCAGGCTCGGGATGTTCGCGTCGTCCATCAGCAGGTGATTGCCGAGGCCGTCGGTCTCGTACGCGTAGACGGGGCCGTGGCGGGGATGGTCGACGATCGCGTACCGCTTGATGCCCTCCTCGATCTCGTCGCGCAGCGCGGCGGCGTCGTCGGCCAGGGCGGCGTCGGCGTAGACGTCGCGGGCGAAGGCGGCGACGTGGCCGAGCACGACGACCGCGAACATGTTGGCCGGGACCAGGAAGCCGTAGGTGCAGGCGTCGTCGCTGGGCCGGAACGCCGAGCGGACCATGCCGGTGTAGCCGCACTCGGGGCCGCGCCCGCCGTTGACGAGGGTGTCGGTGGGCTGCTGGGGGTGCGGGCGTTCGAAGCGGTAGTGCGAGGACTCGGGGTGCTGCTCGGTGCGCATGGTCGCGACGGCGACGGTGAGCATGCGGTGCACGTCCTCGTCGAACACCTCGGCGTCGCCCGTGGCCGTGTGGTAGAGCTGCAGCAGCCGCAGCGGGTGGCACAGCGAGTCCAGCTCCCACTTGCGCTCCCAGACCCAGGGGGTGAGCTCGGTGCGGTCGTCCTGGTGGCCCTGGCCGTCGGGGGTCTCGTTGAAGGCGTTGGCGTACGGGTCGAGCGCGACGTAGCGGGCCTGGCGGCGGATCACCCCGCGGACCATGGCCCGCAGGTCGTCGTCTTCCGCGGCGTAACGCACGTACGGCTCGATCTGGGAGGCCGAGTCGCGGAGCCACATGGCCGGGATGTCGCCGGTCAGCACGAACGTCGTCCCGTCGGGCAGCCGCTTGACCGTGGTCTCCAGCGTGTTGAGAAAGCACTGCCGGAACATGGCGGCGGCCTCGGGGAAGCGGGGCGCGAGGCGCGTTCGTACGTCTTCGGCCACGCCGAGCAGCACTGGGGGGACAGGGTTCACGCGTTTCCCTTCGTGAGGTGCGCGAGATGTCACTTGAGGGAAACGTAGGAACTAAGTTGGCATAAGTCAATATGGTACATTATGCCGATCTATGAGATGATATATACCAAGACAAGGTGACATACCAACCTATGAAGGGGAAGAGTGGCTGCGAGAGGCCCGCTTCTGTACGAGCGGATCATCGAATACCTCCTGGACGAGCTCCGGAGGGGAGCGCTGAACCCCGGCGACCGCGTCCCCTCGGAGATGGAGCTGGCCGAGCGCTTCGAGGTCAGCCGGATCACCTCGAAGAAGGCGCTGGAGGTGCTGCGGCAGGCCGGAGTGGTGCAGCGGATCCGCGGCAAGGGTTCGTTCGTGGCCGCCGAACTGCCCGACCTCGACGCCCTGGAGCTCTCACCGTCCAGCACTGCGGCCGGCGAGGGCGAGCGGGTGCCCGGCACGATCGCGATGATCTATCCGGACGCGTCCGAGGCGTACGGGCTTGAGCTGCTCTGCGCCGTGGAGGAGCGCTGCGCCGAGCGCGGCATCAACCTGGTGATCAAGCGGACCCGCGGCAGCCAGGAAGAGGAGGAGAAGGCCATCGAGTCGATGGTCGACGCCGGGCTGGCCGAAGGGCTGATCGTGTTCCCCGTACACGGCGAGTACTACAACGCCGGCCTGCTGCGGACCATCCTCGACGGCTTCCCGCTGGTGCTCGTCGATCGCTATCTCGCCGGCATCCAGGTGTGCGCCGTGCACACCGACAACGTCGCCGCCGCCCGTGCCCTCACCGAGCGCGTGCTCGACCAGGGGCACCGGCAGGTCGCGTTCGTCTCGCCGCCGCCGGAGAACACCTCCAGCATCGAGGAGCGCCTTGAGGGCTTTCGCGCCGCCTTCGCCGGGCGCGGCCTGTCGCTCGACAACGCCCGCCAGCTCACCGGCCTGTCCAGCACGCTGCCGGGCGCGTTCACCCCGGAGAACGTGCTCGCCGACGTCAAGCGCATCCACGACTTCCAGGCCCGCGAACCCGAGGTGACCGCGTTCGTGGTGTGCGAGTACAACCTGGCGCGGGTGATGAGCCGGGCCATCGCGGAGACCGAGCCGCGGCCGCTCATCGCCTGCTTCGACTCGCCGCTGGACCCCGTCGCCGGGCCGCCGTTTCTCCACATACGCCAGAACCAGCGGGAGATGGGCCGGCAGGCGGTGGACCTGCTGCTCGCCCAGATGCGCGGTGAGACGGTGCCGCCGCGCTCCATCGTCCCGTTCTCGATCGTCGAGCCAGAGATCAGCTGAACCACGGAGGACCCTTGCCCGACATCTGGAGCGACCGCGCCGAACTGGCGCAGCGCAGCCTCGATCACTACTTCGCCGCCCCCGGCGACCAGCTCTTCCACAACTGGTATCCGCTGGAGCCCGGCGACGACGACGTCTTCAACTACTGGTGGCTCGCGCACGCCATGGACGTGCGGATCGACGCCCACCGGCGGACCTCCGACCCGGCCAGGCTCGACCAGGCCGCCGAGATCCTGGCCGGCATCCGGCGGCGCAACGGCGGCGCGCTGTTCAACGACTACTTCGACGACATGCTCTGGCTCGCGCTCGCCACCCTGCGCCTGGCCGAGGCCACCGGCTCCGGCGACCTGCGCCGCCACGCCATCGTGCTCTGGCAGCACGTGCTCGACCACGGCTGGAACGACCACGAGGGCGGCGGCATCGCCTGGCGGGTGCAGCAGCCGTACTACAAGAACACCCCGGCCAACGCGCCGTTCGTCATCCTGTCGGCCCGGCTCCACCGCGTCACCGGCGAGGACCGCTACCTGGAGTGGGGCGTGCGGGTCATGGACTGGCTGGAGGGCGCGCTGGTGCGGCCGGACGGGTTCGTGGAGGACGGCGTCAACCGGCAGCAGGACCACGCCATCGACGTGGACTGGCGCTTCACGTACAACCAGGGCCTGTACGTCGGCGCCTGTGTCGAGCTGGCCCAGGCGCTGGGCCGGGACGACTACCTTGAGCGCGCCGCCCGTACCGCGACGACGGCGATCGCCGAGCTGAGCTCCGACGGCGTCTTCGCTCACGAGGGCGACGGCGGCGACGAGGGGCTCTTCAAGGGCGTCTACTACCGCTACGCCCACCGCCTGGTCGAGGTGCGCGACGTGCCCGAGGTGCGAGACTTCCTGGTGAGCAGCACCGAGCGGCTGTGGAAGAACTGCCTGAGCGACGGCCTGCTGCTGGCCGGCCAGGACTGGAACCGCCCGCCGGGGCCGAAGGTCTCGCTGTCGGCGCAGCTCAGCGCGGTGATGGCGACCGAGGTGTGCGCCGCGCTCGCCTCCGGTTCAGCGTAGTGGTCCCGTGATGATCCACAGGTGGCCGAACGGGTCACGGGTCCGGCCTGAGCGCTTGCCGGACGGCCGGTTCTCGATCGGGACGGTCACCTCGGCGCCGTGGGCGACCATGCGCTCGCCCACGGCGTCCGGATCGTCCGCTTCCATCTCGATGAGCACCGCCGAACCGCCGAGGTCGTCCGGCGACCGCCAGCCCCACGCTTCGACGCTCGGCGATACCCGGAAGGTCGCCTCGCCGACGCGGTGCTCGATGACGCTGGGCCGGCCGTCGTCGGCTCCGACCGGGGGAGCGCTGAACACCCGCTCTGCGCCGAGGGCTGCCTGATAGAACGCCGAGGCGCGGTCGGGGTCGGGCACGATGAGGCGTGGGGAAAGGTTCATGCGCCTCATCGTGCTGGCGACGCCCAGCGGGGTCTTGAAGAATTGGGAACGCCTCTGGCCGGGTACCGGACACCGCCCGTCAGCACACGCCGCCGCGCCGGAGACGACCACCACCCGTCACCACATGTCGCCACGTCGGAGACGACCGGCGCCCGTGACGGCTCGCGGCCCCGATGGAGGCGGCCGCCGGCCGTACCGGCACGTCGGCCCCGGCCCCGCCTACGCGGACGGCCCTTCGGTGCGTAGCCACTCGACCGGCGTACACCCGGTCATGGCGCGCCACTCCCGCGTGAAGTGGGCCTGGTCCGCGAACCCCGCCGTCGCCGCCACCTCCGCCAAGCTGACCGCGCCGGATCGGGCGGCGGCCACGAGCCTGCCGCGCGCGGCCTCGAACCGCACCAGCCGCTGGTACTCCTTCGGCGTCACGCCGAGCGCGGCCCGTACCGTGGCACTGAGGTACCGCCGCGAACAGCCCAGCAGCCCGGCCGTCTCCCGCACCCGGTCGGTCCCTGACAACGCCGCCAGCACGACCCGCAGATCCCGGTCACCGGCGCGTGCCTCGTGCCTTGCCCACCCAGCGAGCAGAGCGTCCTCGACGAGGGCGCGGCGCTCCGGCCAGGACCTGCGGCCCGCCAGTCGCTCAGGCAGGTCCGCCAGCGCCGGTGCCACATCGGCGAGCTCGACGACGCGACCGCTCAGCTCGGCCGCGGGAACGCCCAGCAGCGCCGCCGCCCCCAGCGGGCTGAGCGTCACCCACACGCCCCGCCCATAGCCCTCCTGCCGCAGCTCGGCCGCGTCCAGGTGCAGCCCGGCGACGGCGGCGTGAAACCGTCCCGGCGGGCCGGTCCGCCCGAGCCAGGCGATCTCCACCGGGTCGGCCTCCGGGATCGTGATCGAGATCGTGGACGACGGCAGCCCGCGATGCACGCGCCGGCCCAGCTCGTACGCGCTGAGCGTCCCCACGTACGGCACCGCTTGACGAGTCATCCCCCCACAGTAAGGGCCCTCCCGAGCGACCTGCATCCGCCGGGGTGATCCGCCGTCGGTGGGAGGATGAGGCCATGTACGTCCGTGAGACCGGCGACGCGCACGCCCCACCCCTCCTGTTACTGCACGGCGGAGGCGTGGCGGGCTGGATGTGGCGCCCGGTGCTCGACCGGCTCGGCACGAGTCACCGCGCGATCATCCCCGACCTCCCCGGCCACGGGCGCAGCGCGGCGGAAGCGTACCGATCGCATGAGGAGACCGCGCGGGCCCTGGCGCAGATCCTGGAGGAACGCGCACCGAACGGCGCGACCGTCGCGGGGTTCTCACTGGGGGCACAGCTCACGATCCTCCTGGCCGCAACCCGTCCTGGCCTCGTCGCCAGGGCCGTCGTGGTGAGCACACAGGCGAAGCCGCTCCGCTTCCCCGGTGCGACGCTGGGGCTTCTCGCCGCGACCGCACCGCTGGCCAGGCAGGAGTGGTTCACAAGGCTCCAGGCCAGGCAACTGCTCATTCCGGACGAGCTGCTGGCCGACTACGTTCGCGACAGCGTACGTACGAGCCGGGAGACCCTGCTCGCGGCATCCCCCTGCAGCGCCCTGACCTGTTCGCCGAGGTCCTGGCCGAGCGTCACCCTTTCGGCCCGTAGGCCGTCACCAGGACGTACACCGCGGCGAGAACAGCGATCCAGACCAGGGCGCGCCTAGTCGGCGGGGGACCGTCGCGCAGCAGCGAGACGCCCAGAGGGATGAACGCGACGCACAGTCCGCCCACGGCGAGGAAGGACTGCGGGACCTGGGTGCCTTTGAGCGGGCCGAGCGCGAGCATCGACATCAGGCCGAGCGCGACCGATCGCCCCAGCCCGAGAGCGCCGGAACGGTAAGCGCCGGCGGCCAGCACGACCCACCCGAAGAACGCCGGCCCCGACAGCGCCCTGAACGGATGCCAGCGCGTGTCGCCCCAGGCGGTGTAGTAGGCGCCGATGCCGTCGAGCATCGTCTGCAGGCCGAGGCTGTCGGTCAGGTGGAATGCCAGGTGGTCGGTGCCGTACTGGAAGGTCCGGGTGAACAGCCCGACGATCACCAGGCAGCCGCCCCACATCCCCCACAGCGGAGCCGTGGCGGCGACCGTGACCGGCGCGGTGGCGGCAGGCGCTTATCTGGGTGACGTACGTGCCGACCGCGCTCACGCTGTACCTCGTGGCCACCACCACCTCGCTCGCCTGGTCGATGGCGAGCCTGGCAGCATGCGCCGCCGGGGCGGTCGCCGCAGTCCTGATCTTCTACGAGCGCGTATTCCCCGGCCTGGACCCGGCGGCAGGGCCGAGCGAGCTGCCGCCGGCCTGGCCCATCGAGATCGGGGCGATCTCCGTGGTCCTGGTCGTGGCGTGGGCCGTCGGAGCGGCCGTGCGCTGGAAACGCGCCACGACCGCCGCCCTCGTCCGCCACCTCTCCGAGGCGGTCGTGGCGGACGAGCGCCGACGCATCGCCCGCGAGCTGCACGACGTCATCGGCCACAGCATGAGCCTGATCGCCGTCAAGGCCACCGTGGCCAACCACGTCGCCGACGCCAGACCGCAGGAGGCGCGTGCCGCGCTGGCCGTCATCGAGGAGACCAGCCGGAGCACGCTCACCGAGATCCACCGCGTGATCGGCCTCCTGCGCTCAGACGGCGACCCGCAGCAGGCCCACCTGCCCGTCCCCTGCATGGCCGACCTGCCCAAGCTGGCCGCAGACGCCCGATCCGCCGGAGTCGACGTCCACCTCACCGTCAACGGGGAAACCGAGCCGCCACCCGGAGTCGCGATGTCGATCTACCGCATCGTGCAACAAGCGCTGACCAACGTCGTCACCCACGCGGCACCCACCCGCTGCACGGTCACCGTGGACATCGACGGCCGCGAAGCCGCGATCGAGGTATTGGACGACGGCCCCACCCACGGCCGCCAGCCCCGCGCAGGCCCCGGCGGCCACGGCCTGATCGGCATGCGCGAACGGGTGAAGCTGTACGGCGGCACGTTCAGCGCAGGCCCCCGCCCCGAGGGCGGCTTCCGCGTGGCAGCCCGCCTGCCCTACAACGCGAACGGCGCAGGAACATGACCGGCGACACCACTGCACGCCAGGTCATGAGGGGCGACACCACTGGACGGCAGGCCACGTGGGGCGACGCCGCTGGTGGCGTGACCGTAACCGGCAGCGTCGCAGCGCGCGAGGACGCTGCGCGTGCAATCGTGATCAGTAACATCACTGCACACGACCCCGTGACCGGCGACGCTGCTCGGCGTTGGCTCGTGACCGGCGACGCCGCTGGGCGCGAGTTCGTGACAGGCGACGCTGCTAGGCGCGGTACCGTCACCGGCGATGTCGGTGCATGTGACGCCGTGACCGGGAGCCGTCAGTGTGCCTACACGGGCCCTCGACACGCGACACCGTAGGACGTGAGCCCGTGATCGAAGACGCCACTGGGAGCGGGGCAATGCGATGACCTGGGATAGCAACACGCACGGGCTCTCCACCCGCGATGTCTTTGCGGGTGCACCCGCGATGGGGAACTCGGGTGCAGAAGAGCCCGCGGCCAGGCACGCCCCAGCGCGAGCGCCCGGTGACAGCGCTCGGCGCGAACCCGCCACCACCGGTGACGCTGATGCGCAGACCACTGGTGACATCAGTGGGCGCGAGCAGTCCCCGCCGATCCGGGTCCTGCTCGCGGAGGATCAGGTGCTGGTGCGGGACAGCCTCAAGGTGCTCATCGACACCACACCCGGCCTGGTCACCGTGGGCGAGGCGGGCACCGGTGCCGAGGCCGTGACCCTGGCCCGGCGGCTGCGCCCCGACGTCGTCCTGATGGACATCCGCATGCCCGACATGGACGGCATCGAAGCGACCAGGCGCATCTGCTCCCAGCCCGGCGGCACCGGCGCCCGCGTGCTCATCCTCACCACTTTCGACCTGGACGAATACGTGTACGGCGCACTGCGAGCGGGGGCGAGCGGGTTCCTCGTCAAGAACGCCACGGCGGCGGAGCTCCTGGCCGCCATCCGGGTCATCGCCGCCGGTGAGGCGCTGCTCGCCCCCTCGGTGACTCGGCGGCTCATCGCCGAGTTCCTGCACGGATCTCGCGCCGCCCCGGCCGTACGCGACCTGAGTGACATCACCCAGCGCGAGCGCGAGGTGCTGACCCTCATCGGCCGCGGGCTGTCCAACACCGAGATCGCCGATCACCTGCATCTCACCGTCGGCACGGTGAAGACGCACGTCGGCCGCCTCCTGGCCAAGCCGCACGCCCGGGACCGGGCTCAGCTCGTCATCGCGGCCTACGAGGGCGGTCTCGTCACCATCCCGGACAGCCGCCGCTGACCCGAGGACCCTCCGGGCGACTGACCGAGGGCGGCCTTGGTCAGTCGCCCGGCGGCCCCGCCCGCCCAGGCACGACGCGGTTGGCGGATCGGTTCCGTGTTCTGGGTGCCGTAAGCCGACATGCCAGGCCGCGACGTGCAGGGAACGTCCGCCGCTTGGCAGGGATGAGTCCATTCACCAGGTCAGCAGCTTCGGACGTCCGGCCGGAACCGTCAGCCGGTCCTGCGGCATCCGTACGCCCAGCGGGACCAAGGCCACGCAGAGCAGGCCGGTGACCAGCACGTCGGGGACGGAGATGCCCTTCAGCAGCCCCATCCACGTGGCTCCTGCCGGCGACAACATCACGGCGCGGGCGGTGCCGAGAACGCCCGAGCGCCAGGCGGCGACGGCCAGGAGGAGCGGGCCCGCGTACTGGCCGACCGAGGCCCGGACTGGTACTCGCCACGGTCCATAGGAGATATCGACGTGCTCCTTCCTGATCGCGTTCGGCGCCTGATTCCGCCCGCGAGGACCTCGGTGACCTCGGTGAGCTCGGTGAGTTGGAAGGCGGTCTGGTCGGGGCCGGCGACGTTCAGGCGGGCGAAAAGCCCGGCGACCAGCAGGAAGCTGACCAGTAGGAAGCTGATGCGCCGGTCTTTGGCCCCGCGGGTGCACAGGTCCCGGCTGGGGCAGTCCTTGCTGTCACGCCTCGACCAGTTCGGCCGGGCCGTACGTACCGGCTGCTAGATCTGGACTTCGCCGCCGTCCACGACCAGGTTCGCGCCCAGGATGAAGCTTGCCTGGTCGGAGGCGAGGAAGGCGACCACGTTGGCGATCTCCTCGGGACGCCCGACGCGGCCGATCGGGATGCCCGTCGCGAAGCTCTCCTTCGTCACAGGCGAGTTGTCGCCGGCGACCACGTTGTCCAGGCCGGGGGTGTCGATGGTGCCGGGGGAGATCGCGTTCACCCGGATGTTGCGGCCTGCCAGCTCGCCGGCCCAGGTGCGGGCGAAGGAGCGGATGGCCGCCTTCGACGCCGCGTACACGCCGAACGCGGGCACGCCGTCGCCGGCCCGCACCGAGGAGTTGAGTATCACGGAGGCGCCGTCGTTGAGCAGCGGCAGCGCCTTCTGCACGGTGAACAGCGTGCCCCGGACGTTGACCCCGAAGATCTCGTCGAAGTGCTGCTCGGTGACCTGCTCCAAGGTCGCGAACGACGCGGCGGCGGCGTTGGCGAACAACACGTCGATGCCGCGGCCCCGGTCGCGTACGGCGGCATAGAGCCGGTCCAGGTCGGCAAGGTTCGCGATGTCACCCTGTACGGCGGTCACCGACGACGGGCCGATCTCCGCCACCACCTCATCGAGTACGGCCTTCCTGCGGCCGGTGATGAACACGTGCGCGCCCTCGGCCGCCAGCCTCCTGGCGGTCGCAAGCCCGATCCCGGTCCCGCCCCCGGTGATGACCGCGGTCTTTCCTTCGAACAGCTTCATGACCTTCACCTCGTCAGATATTTGTACCGATCGGTACGAAAGATGACGATAGCACTTCTGCACCGATCGGTACACAAGGGTAGGATCGAGGGTGTGCAAAGTCAGGAAAAGGGACCCATCGGCCGCCCGCGCGGCTTCGACACCGAAAAAGCGCTGGAGCAGGCCATGCGGGTGTTCTGGCAGCAGGGCTACGACGGCGCCAGCCTCACCGACCTGACCAAGGCCATGGGCATCAGCCGCACCAGCATGTACGCCGCCTTCGGCAGCAAGGAGGACCTGTTCCACCTGGTGCTGCAGCGCTACACCGACGGCCCCGCCTCGTACGTCCAGCGTGCCCTGCTGGAGCCGACCGCGCGCGAAGTGGCGACCGCGTTCCTGCACGGCGCCGTCCAGGCCACCACCACTCCCGGCGCCCCGGCCGGCTGTCTCGGCGTGCAGGGGTCGCTGGCCGCGGGAGAGCCGGGCCGCGCCGCCCGCGACACGCTCGCCGCCTGGCGGGAGAGCGGCGTCACACTCCTCGCCGAACGCCTCAAGCGCGCCGCCGACGAGGGCGACCTGCCCGCAGGCAGCGACCCCGAGCTGCTGGCCCGCTACCTCATGACCGTGGCCAACGGCATCGCCGTCCAGGCCGCGGGCGGCGCCTGCCGCGACGAGCTGCACCGCATCGCCGACCTCGCCCTGCTCCAGTGGCCGGCCCCGGCCGGCCGATAGAAGACGTTCCGCGGGATCCCCGGTCCGGAGCGGTACGGTCGTGTGGTGATCCGCGGAAAGGGGCGGCGTGATGATCGAGCTGGACGTTCAGGTGAGCGGGGGCCGCACCCTGCACGTCTACGACACCGCGCCGGAGGACGGCGAGCGGGTGCCGATCATGTGGCAGCACGGCACGCCGAACCTCGGATCGCCGCCCGAGCCGCTCTTCGCCGCCGCCGACCGGCTGGGGCTGCGCTGGGTGTCGTTCGACCGGCCGGGGTACGGCGGCTCCGACGTCGCGCCGGGACGCACGATCGCGTCGATCGCCGACGACGCGGCGGCCGTCGCGGACGCGCTCGGCATCGGCCGCTTCGCGGTCGCGGGGTACTCGGGCGGCGGATCCTGCGCTCTGGGGTGCGCGGCCGTGCTGGGCGATCGCGTACGGGCGGTGCTGAGCCTGGCCGCCATCGCCCCGTACGGAGCCGACGGGCTCGACTGGTTCGCCGGGATGATCCCATCCGGCGTGGCCGCGCTGGGCACGGCGGCCGCGGGCCGTGAGGTGCGGGCGGCGCTGGAGGCGTCCGGCTTCGCGTACGACTGCGAGTTCACCCAGGCCGACCTGGCGGTGTTCGAGGGGCCGTGGGGGTGGCTGGGCAAGGTCTCCGAGCCCGCACTGGCCGCCGGGCCGTACGGACAGATCGACGACGACGTTTCCTGCACCCACGACTGGGGCTGCGATCCCGCCGACATCAGCGCTCCCGTCCTGCTCATGCACGGCACCGACGACCGCGTCATCCCCGCCGCGCACGGGTCCTGGCTCGCGGCCCGCTGCCCGGCCGCCGAGCTGCGGCTGATCCCAGGCGACAGCCACTTCACGATCGTCACCCGCGCCGAAGAGGGCCTGGAGTGGCTGGGCCGGCGGCTCTGACCTGCCGCCGCGCCGGCCGTGAAATGCCCGGGAAGTGCCCGGCCTGCGACCTTGGAATGGCCTCCTACCTGCGCCGGCACCGAACGAGATCACTCACCGCCCAGGGGAAGGCCGATGTTCATGACAGTTCACGCGAACACGTCGCGCTTGACGCGGATGCGGGGGCCGGCGGTCGGCGCGGCGTTCGTCCTGCTGTCGGCGCTGCTCGCGACGGCGGCTCCGACCGCGCGGGCGGCGGAGACCGGTACGAGCAGACGCCGGCACGCGCGCCGAGGCTGACCCCGTTCAGCGGCGGCCAGGAGCGGGCGCACCACGACGTCAGCACGGACACGCGGAACCGGCTGGGCCAGGGCGCCCTCAGCAACCGCCAGTACGGCAACGCCGTGACGACCTCGCGGGAGAAGGACAGGAGCACCTACGCGAAGTACTGGCCGACCAGCAGCCCCGTGCGGATCAACACCTGGGACCCTCCTGATACCTCGACGTCTGCTGACAGCGGTTGATCTGCGGCTCCCCGCGGCGCGGCGGGGAGGCGTGTTCAGCCCACCACGAACGGCAGCCGCGCGGCCAGCTCGCCCAGCTCGTCCTTCTCGCTCGCGGTCGGGGCACGGCGGCCGGTGCCGACGAGCAGCGCCGCCTCGTCGGAGAACGACGCGGGGAACGCCGCCCCGGCGATCTTCTCCAGCATCTCGCGCGACCGCGCCAGCCCTTCGGCGGGCGGCCCCGGCACGCCCTGCAGGTGCGCGATCAGGTCGAGGTGGTGCAGGGTCCATTCGAGCACGTATGCCGACAGGTAATCGCCCGTCGTCAGCACCTCGTCGCGCGTGGTGACCCGCTGGGCGGGATCGGCCAGCTCGGCGGCGCGGCCCGCGGCGGAGCCGACGTCGTCGAGGTGGAACTTCAGCAGGTACGGGTCCTCGTACGCGGCGGCGAGCCGCACCGTCAGCTTGTCGAGCGGGTCGTCACCGGTCGGGGGAGTGTCGGTGACGTCCCAGTAGGTGATCGCGTCGCGGGTGGGCGGCTGGTCGGTGGGCGTGACGAGCGTGATCAGGACATCCTGAGCGTCCACGATCAGGTGGCACACCAGGTCGCGTACGAGCCACCCGGCACAGCCCGACGGCTCCGCGAAGGCGTCGTCGTCGAGATCGGCGACCGCCGCGCGCAGAGCGGCCCAGGAACGTGAGAAGTCATCCACGCGGCCACACGGTAGTGGTGCGCCACGAGCCCGGACAACCACATCTGCCGTGCCTCCGGCTCCGGCCGGCGCGCCCCAGCGGCTCCTCCGGCTCGGCTTCGGTATGGCGGTGATCCGGCCGTGGCTTCGGCGCGTCGCGGTCCAAGGGGCGGCTGAGGCCGCGCCCGTCGAGGAGTCCGGCGTCGACCGGTGCCGCTCCAAGCAAACCCCGCGCCGGCCGAGCGGAGGTCGTGCGTCGCGCCTCAGCCGGTGATGCTCCAGGGGATCTCGCTTTCGGCGTGCCCTTCCGGGTTGAGGGCGAGCCGGGCACAGCGGCGGCCCTGGTCGCGCAGGGGGTTGGCGACGGAGACGATGCCGAGCTCCTGGGCGGCCGGTGAGGCGTCCCAGCCGAGGTAGGCGGCACCGGGGTGCGTGTCCCGGAGGGCTTCGCGGGCGCCGATGGCCAGCTCGTCGCTCATCGCGATGACGAGCGCGTCCGGGGGGAGGCGCGGAGCGAGCGCGCGGGCGGCCGCCGCACCGTCGGCGCGGGTGTTGCGGGCGACGACGGCGACCGGCGTCTCGGCCCAGTCCAGCCCGGCCTGCTCGACGGCGGCCCGGTAGCCGCGCAGGCGGGCGTCGGTGACGGGGAACGGGACGTGCGCGGGCAGGCCGGAGCCCGTGGTCGTGACGGCCGTGCGGCCCCGATCGAGGGGGAACGAGATGACGACGGGCCTGCGCGAGCGCCCCTTGCCATGACCTGCGTCGTCAGTGAGGGCTTTTCCGGAGGTGTCGCCAGTGCGGAGCCGTCCGGAGTCACCCTCGGCGCGGGGCTGCGCAGCGCCGTCGCGCAGTGCGCGGGCGACGATGGCGCGGGCGGCCTCCTCGTCGTTCTGGGTGACGCAGGCGATGCCCGTACGCGCCGGGCCGCCCTGGATGACGGCGGGACGCGGGTCGGCGGCGACGGCCGCGAGCACCGGGTCGTCCTCGGTGGTGGTCCAGAGCACGAACGCGTCCACGGCCGACGACAGCACCCGATCGACGTCGCCCGCGTCCCCGCGCGTCGGGATGAACGTCAGCCCCTGCCCCTCCTCGACGCACACCTCGGCGACACCGGCGAGGAACTTGGCCGCCTGCGGGTCGTCGAAGGCGTACACCAGGTGCTCGCCGAAGACCACGCCGAGCTGCCGGGTCTTGCCGGACTTCAGGGCGCGGCCCACGGCGTCGGGGTGGTAGCCCAGCTCTCCGGCCGCGCGGTGCACGCGTTCGCGGGTGGCGTCGGCGACGCGGGCCGGGCGGGTGAACGTGTAGGAGGCGGTCATCAGCGAGACTCCCGCGCGGGCCGCCACGTCCTTCAGCGTCACGCGTCTGCGGTTGGTGGGCACGCCGCCATCCTAGTTGTGTAGCGTTACACACATGTCGGGATCCAGCCCTCGCCCAGGGCTCTTCAGTACGTCGCCGTTCCTCGCTTTCGCCGGTTTCGGCGTGTTCTGGGGTGTGTGGGGTGCCTGCCTGCCCCTGCTGCGCGCCCATGCGGGGGTGGGCGACGCGCGCTTCGGCGTCGCCCTGCTGCTGGTGGGCGCGGGAGCGCTGCCCGCCATGTTGCTGACCGGGCGGCTCGTCGACGCCGTCGGCCTGCGGGTGGCCGGGATGCTGCTCGCGCTGCTGGGGGTCTCGGGTGTGGTGCTGTGCGCGATCTCCACCGGCTACGCCGGGCTGTGTGCGGGCATCCTCGCCGTGGGAGCCGCGTCGGGGGCTTCCGACGTGGCCATCAACACGCTCGCCGCCACCGTGGAGAAGCGCACGGCACGGCCGGTGGTGGCGCGCTCGCACGCCGCGTTCTCCGCCGCCGTCGCGGCGAGCAGCCTGGCTGCGGGCGCACTCGCCGCCGCGACCGGCAGCCTGCTCGCCGCCTTCACGGCCGCTGCCGCGCTGGTCGCAGCGGTCGCCGTAACCGTGGTGACCGCGACCCGCCCAGCCGCCGTACGGACCGGCGCCGGAGCCCCGCGCACGGACATCGACGTCCCGCAGGCCGCAGGCCCGGACGGCCGAAGGGCCGACGCCCGGCGGGCTTGGGACGCAGCCGGGCGGCCGAGCGCGGAGCCGGAGGGGCGAAGCGACCAGGCGCGGGCGGGCTTCCGCGCTGTCACCGGAACAAGCGCACGCCCCAGGCGGCGGGGAGGGGCGGGGCGGTTGCCGGGAGGCGGGGCGTTGGTGGTGATCGGCGGGATCGGGGCGCTGGCGTTCGCGGCGGAGAACGCGTTCCAGACCTGGGGGGCGGTCCTTCTCGCCGACGCCTTCTCAGCATCACCGGCGGTGGCCGCGGTCGCGCCGGCGGCGTTCGCGGCCACGGCGGCGCTGGCCCGGCTGGCGGGCGGGCCGGTCATGCTGCGCCGCCCGATCGCCGCACTGGTCACATCCGGCCTGATCGCCACGGCGGGCGGCGTGCTGACGGCGGTCGCCCCGTCGCTGCCGATCGCCCTGGCGGGCGTGGTCGCCGCAGCCCTGGGCACGGCGACGCTCTTCCCCACCCTGCTGTCGTACGGCCTGCGGCCCGTCCCCGACGCGTTCAGAGGAAGGGCCACCTCGGCCGTCTCCACGGTCGCCTACCTCGGCTTCCTCGCCGGCCCCGCCTACTTCGGGATGCTCGCCGACGCAGGCGGTGTGCAGCGGGCGTTCCTCGGCGTGGCCGCGCTGACCGGAGTGCTGCTGGCGACGCTTCCCGTGCTGCCGCGACTGAGCCGCCCCGCGACGGACCACGAGCGGGCGTCACGGGGCGGCGACGGGGCGCCCGAGCGGGTGCCGTGCTGATCAGGCCCCGACGTACTCCGCCAGGTGCTCGCCGGTCACCGTCGAGCGGGCCTTGACCAGCTCGGCGGGCGTGCCCTCGAACACCACCCGGCCGCCGTCGTGACCCGCGCCCGGCCCGAGGTCGATGATCCAGTCGGCGTGCGCCATGACCGCCTGGTGGTGCTCGATGACGATGACCGACTTGCCGGAGTCCACGAGCCGGTCGAGCAGGCCGAGGAGGTGCTCGACATCCGCGAGGTGCAGGCCGGAGGTGGGCTCGTCCAGGACGTACACGCCGCCCTTCTCGGCCATGTGGGTGGCCAGCTTGAGCCGCTGCCGCTCGCCGCCGGACAGCGTGGTGAGCGGCTGGCCGAGCGTCAGGTAGCCGAGCCCGACGTCGGAGAGGCGGGTGAGGATGGCGTGGGCGGCCGGCGTACGCGCCTCGCCCGAGCCGAAGAACTCCACGGCCTCGGCGACCGGCATGGCCAGCACCTCGCTGATGTCGCGCCCGCCGAGCCGGTGCTCGAGCACCGACGGGTGGAACCGCTTGCCCTCGCACTCCTCGCAGACGGTGGTGACGCTGGCCATGAAGCCCAGCTCGGTCTCGATGACGCCGGCGCCGTTGCAGTCGGGGCAGGCGCCTTCGGAGTTGGCGCTGAACAGCGCCGGCTTGACGCCGTTGGCCTTGGCGAACGCCTTGCGGATCGGGTCGAGCAGGCCGGTGTAGGTGGCCGGGTTGCTGCGCCGGGAGCCGCGGATGGGGCTCTGATCGATCGACACCACGCCGGCGCGGGCGGGGATCGACCCGTGGATGAGCGAGCTCTTGCCCGACCCCGCCACGCCGGTGACGACGGTGAGCACGCCGAGCGGGATGTCGACGTCGACGTTCTTGAGGTTGTTGGTGGTGGCGCCGCGGATCTCCAGGTGGCCGGTGGGCGTGCGCACGGTGTCCTTCAGCGTGGCCCGGTCGTCCAGGTGGCGGCCGGTGACGGTGCCGGAGGCCCGCAGCCCTTCGACGGTGCCCTCAAAGCAGATCTCGCCGCCGGCGGTGCCCGCGCCGGGTCCGAGGTCCACGACGTGGTCGGCGATCGCGATGGTCTCGGGCTTGTGCTCGACGACGAGCACCGTGTTGCCCTTGTCGCGCAGGCGCAGCAGCAGCTCGTTCATGCGCTGGATGTCGTGCGGGTGCAGGCCCGCTGTGGGCTCGTCGAAGACGTACGTGACGTCGGTGAGCGAGGAGCCGAGGTGGCGGACCATCTTGACGCGCTGCGCCTCACCGCCGGACAGGGAGCCAGCGGGGCGGTCGAGCGACAGGTAGCCGAGCCCGATCTGGACGAACGAGTCGAGCGTGTGCGCCAGCTTGGCCAGCAAAGGCGCGACGGTCGGCTCGTCGAGGCCGCGTACCCACTCGGCCAGGTCGCTGATCTGCATGGCGCAGGCGTCGGCGATGTTGACGCCGCGGATGCGCGAGGAGCGGGCCAGCTCGGTGAGCCGGGTGCCGTCGCAGTCGGGGCAGGTGACGAACGTGACCGCACGCTCCACGAAGGCCCTGATGTGCGGCTGCATCGCCTCGGGGTCCTTCGACAGGAACGACTTGCGGATCTTCGGGATCAGGCCCTCGTAGGTGAGGTTGACGCCGTCGACCTTGACCTTGCGCGGCTCGGCGTAGAGGAAGTCGTCGAGTTCCTTCTTGGTGTACTCGCGGATCGGCTTGTCGGGGTCGATGACGCCGGATGCGGCGATGACGCGTACCGTCCAGAAGCTGTCGGCCTTGTAGCCGGGGATGGTGATCGCGCCTTCGGAGATCGACTTGGAGTCGTCGTAGAGCTGGGTGAGGTCGAGGTCGGAGACCGAGCCGCGGCCCTCGCAGCGCGGGCACATGCCGCCGGTGCGGGTGAAGGTCGCCTTGACGGGCTTCTTCTTCTCGCCGCGCTCGACGGTGATCGCGCCGGCGGCGCGTACGGTGGGCACGTTGAAGGAGAACGCGTTGGGCGAGCCGATGTGCGGCTGCCCGATACGGCTGAACAGGATGCGCAGCATCGCGTTGGCGTCTGTGGCGGTGCCGACCGTGGAGCGCGGGTCGGCGCCGAGGCGCTGCTGGTCGACGATGATCGCGGTGGTGAGCCCGTCGAGCACGTCCACCTCGGGCCTGGCCAGCGTCGGCATGAAGCTCTGGACGAACGTGCTGTACGTCTCGTTGATCATCCGCTGCGACTCGGCGGCGATGGTGCCGAACACCAGCGAGCTCTTGCCCGACCCCGACACCCCCGTGAACACCGTCAGCCGGCGCTTGGGGATCTCGACGGTGACGTCCTTGAGGTTGTTGACACGGGCGCCGTGCACCCGGATCCAGTCGTGGGTGTCGGCGGCGTGGGGCGCGGGCGATCGTGGGTCCGTGCTCGTGGCCATGCTGGTGGTGTCTCCATCTGTGGTGCGGGCGCTGCCACCGTCGGGCAGTTATGAGAAGTATGTCGGCTTTTGTCCGGCCTTGCGCCGGGTGAGCCGCGCTTGCCCACCCACGCTAGGGGCAGACCGGCGCCCGGCGCTTCTCGAATACTGACCGCTTCCCGTCTCGTTCCCGCATCACTTGTCGCCGCCGGCCAGCCCGGCGCAGGTCAGCCAGATGTGCTCGCACGCCGACGACGCCCGCCGCAGCGCCTCGGGAGACTCCTGCGAGGCGTGGTAGAAGCTCCGCTCGATCATCCAGCACAGGGCGCGCGCCATCGCCGACGCCTGGTGGGGCTCGGTGCCCGCGGGGACACCCGCGCGCTCCAGCACGGCGGTGATGGCGCCGGTGAACAGGTCGGCCGTGCGACTCCACAGCTCGCCGATCTCCGGGACGGTCAGCGACAGGTCGATGGCCGTGCGCATGACCAGGCCGTGCTCGTTCCACAGCTCGATCGTGCGCCGCATGGCCGCCGCGATGGCCGCGCGCGGGTCGTCGTTCGCCGCGGTGGCCCGCGAGCGCTCCCACAGGTGCTCGACGGTCCTGGCCACGAGCCCCGTGACCACCTCCTGCTTGGAGCCGAAGTAGAAGTACAGCGCGCCGCGCGTGATGCCGGCGCCCTGGGCGATGTCGCCGACGGTCATCGCCTCATAGCCCTTCTCGGCCAGCAGGGCCTCGCAGGTGTCGAGGATCGCCCGCTCCCTGAGGTCGCCCTTGCGCTCGGCGGCGGTGCGCCGCCGCCGAGCGGGAGGGGTGCCGCGCATCAGAGCTGCGCGCCTTCGGGGAAGTCGGTCGTCCGGGACAGCGCCTCCCACGTGCGGATGTCGTCGTCCACGGCGGTACGCGCGGCGGCGATCAGGCGCAGCGCGTCGGAGCCCAGGACGAGGTGGGCCGGCGGGTTCTCGATGGAGGCGATGTGCACGACCGCCTCACCGGCCTTGGCCGGGTTGCCGAGCTGGTTGCCGCTGGCCTTGCGCCGCGCCGCCCTGATGGGCAGGAACAGCTCGTCGTAGTCGGCGATGGAGTGCTCAGCGCGGGTCATGGAGCGTCCGGCCCAGTCCGTACGGAACGATCCGGGCTCGATCGCCGTCACGTGGATGCCGAACTGCGCGACCTCCTTGCCCAGCGCTTCGAGTATGCCTTCGAGGGCGAACTTGCTGCCGCAGTAGGCGGACATGCCGGGCACGGCCATGAGCCCGCCCATGGACGTGACGGCCATCAGGCGGCCGCTCCTGCGCTGCCGCATGTAGGGCAGGGCCGCCCGCAGCGTGGACACCGCCCCGAAGACGTTGACCTCGAACTGCCGCCGCACCTCGGCCAGCGAGGTCTCCTCGAACGTGCCCTCCAGGCCGTAACCGGCGTTGGCGATCACGACGTCGAGTGGGCCGACGTTCTGCTCCACCTCGGCGACCACCCGGTGGACCGCGTCCTCGTCGGTGACGTCGAGGACGCGGCCGTGCGCGCGCCCCGGCTCGAGCGCCTCGAAGGCCCGCAGGTCCGCCTCGGAGCGGACGGTTCCCGTGACGGTGTGCCCGGCCGCCAGCGCGGCCTGAGCGAAGGCCCGCCCCAGCCCTGAGCTGACGCCGGTGATGAGCCATTTCTGCTGTTGCATGTCCCCTCCAGGGGCTAGGTCGGGCGGGAGCCGGACGGCTCCACCTCACAAAATCTACACTATGTCGATTTTTCTCGGCAAAGTGTCAATTCTGGCTGGGCGCGGCGGACGCGAACCAGACCCCGGCCGCCGCGCACACCGCCGCCGCCAGCGCCATCGCGGTCGCGGGCCCGCTCGCCTCACCGAGCCCCATGACGCCGCCCATCGCGGCGACGCCGAGCGTGGCGCCGGCCTGCCGTACGGCGTTGAGCAGCCCTCCGGCCGCACCGGCCGCCAGCAGCGCCAGGCCGAGCACCAGCGCCGCGATCGGCACGTTGATGAGGAAGACGGCCCGCCAGCCCGCCAGATCCACCAGGACGCCGCCGCCACCGCCGCGCCGTTGATGGCCGCCCAGGTCGCCACCGCACGGTCACCGGCGCCGCCGTGGCACTCGACCTGGCGCCGTCCAGCGTCTCGGCGCAGATCCGTGCCCTGGAGCGATCGCTCGGGGTGGAGCTGTTCGCGCGCACGACCAAGGGCATGCGGCTCACCCGCAGGGCGAACGCCTCCTCATCTGGTCACGCCGCCTGCTCGACCAGGCGGAACAGGCCCGGCGCGAGGTCACGGGACAGGCCGCGCGGCTGCGGCTCGGCGCGCTGGAGACGCTCGCCGCCACCTACGTCCCGCGCGTGCTCGCCCCCCTCGCAGCACGCCGCCCAGGGCTCCAGGTGGACGTGCTGCCGGGCACGCGGCGGGACGACCTGCTCGCCGACGTCGCCGCAGGACGCCTGGAGGCGGCGCTGCTCCTCGACACCGGTGACGCGCTCGGCGACCTCGGGCTTCGCCGCGCCGCCGCTGAGCTTCCTCGACGTCGACACCGTGCCCCTCGTCCTGGTCGCCGCGCCCGGGCACCCGCTGGACGCTGGTGTGGCGCGGCGACCGCGAATCGCTCCCTGGTCTGCGCGACCTCCTCTACGCCACCGTCCCCGCGAAACCCTGACGCCTGGGTGTCTGTCCCGGCCCGCCGTCCTCGTCATCTCCATGCCGGGCCGCACACGGCGGCCCGGCGGGACAGGGAGTGACATCGCATGGGCACCATCAACGTCTTCGCGCACATCAGCCTGGACGGGGTCATGCAGGCCCCGGGGCGGCCTGACGAGGACATCAGAGGCGGGTTCCGCCACGGCGGCTGGGGCGTGGAACACGCCGACGAGGTGACCGCGCGGCCGCCGGTCTCCGGCCGGGAACGCACCGCGGCGCTGCTGTTCGGGCACCGCTCGTACGACGATCTGCTGCGGCACTGGACGTCGGTCGCCGAGCCCAACCCGTTCACCGAGTCGCTGGTGCGGCAGCGCAAATACGTCGCCACCCGCGCCCCGGAGGCCCATCTGGCCTACCCCAACTCCGTGCCGCTGGCGGGCGAGGCCGCCGAGACCGTCGCCCGGTTGAAGGACGAGGTGAACGGGGTGATCACGGTGCTGGGCAGCGGCGAGCTCGTCCGCTCGCTGCACCGGGCCGGGCTCATCGACGCGTACGTCCTGCTGATCCACCCGATCGTGCTCGGGTCGGGGACCCGGCTGTTCGGCGCCGGCGACCGTACCGACCTCGTGCTCGAGGAGACCGTCACGTCCCCGACCGGCATCGTCATGGCGCGCTACCAGGTGAAATGAGGGAGGATCGCATAATGCGATACATGCTGCTGTTCCACCACAGCGAGGAGAGCGAGGCGTCCATCGGAGCTGAGGCGATCGCCGAGGGCATGCGGGCGATGGCGAGCTACGCGGCGACGCTGGAGCAGGCCGGGGTCCTGGTGAGCGGAGACGTGCTGCAGCCGTCGTCGGCCTCGACCACGCTCTCCTCTGCCGGCGGCGAGCCGCGCATCCAGGACGGGCCGTTCGCCGACACCAAGGAGCAGCTCGGCGGCGTCATCGTCATCGACGTCCCCGACCTCGACACCGCGCTGACCTGGGCGCGGCAGGCGCCGCCGGCCGCCTGGGGCACGGTCGAGGTCCGGCCCGGCGCGGTGCACATCGAGAACGGGACCTGGGTCCCATCGTGACCGGAGGCCCCGCACGCCAGCCGGGCGAGCCGACCGGACCCGCAAGCCGGAAGGACCTCCCGGAGGCGGCGCCGTCCGGGGCGAGCGGTTCCGAGGCGGTGGCCGGAGGTGCGGCGCAGCTCGGGCCGGACGGCTCGGAGGCCGCGACCGGAGATGCGGCGCTGTTCGGACCGGACGGCTCGGAGGCGGCGATCATGGCGGAGCGGGCGGCGCGGGAGTCGTTCGGGCGGCTGGTGGCGCTGCTCGCCGCGTCCACCGGCGATCTGCAGCTCGCCGAGGACACGCTGGCGCAGGCGTTCGAGCAGGCGCTGACCACGTGGCCGCGCGACGGGGTGCCGGACAATCCGGAGGGCTGGCTGCTCACGGTGGCGCGCAACCGCCAGCGGGACTTCTGGAAGTCCGCCGCGCACCGCCGTACCGCGCCGCTGGACGAGGGCGCGGACGGGCCCGCAGGCCCGCTGGACGCGCTCGACCCGGACGCCATCCCCGACCGGCGGCTCGCCCTGCTCTTCGTCTGCGCCCATCCGGCGATCGCCGCGAACGTCCGCACCCCGCTGATGCTGCAGGCCGTGCTCGGCTTCGACTCCGCGGCGATCGCGCGGGCGTTCGCGGTGCCGGCGGGCGCGATGCAGCAGCGACTGGTACGCGCCAAGCGGCGGATCCGCGACGCCCGCATCCCCTTCGCCGTCCCCGGCAGGGACGCCATGCCGGAACGACTCGCGCCGGTGCTGGAGGCGGTCTACGGCTGCTACGCCCTGGCCTGGCCGGAACGCGGCGACGGCGGTTCGCCGGCCGGGGAGGCACGCTACCTCGCCGTCACCCTGGCCCGCCTGCTCGGGGACCAGCCGGAGGCGTGGGGGCTGGCCGCGCTGCTCACCCTGGACTCGGCGCGGGCGGGGCGGCCCGGCGGGCCGTATCTGCCGCTGGAGGAGCAGGATCCGTCCGGTTGGGACCTCCGGCTCATCGCCGAAGGAGAGCACTACCTGCGCAAGGCCGAGCGCCCCGGCCAGGCGCCCGGCCGGTTCCAGCTCGAGGCGGCGATCCAGGCCGTCCACTGCGACCGGGCCAGGACCGGCGTGACGGACTGGCCCGCGCTGCGGACCCTCTACGCCGCGCTGGTCGCCGTCGCGCCCAGCCTCGGCAGCCGGGTCGCGCACGCGGCCGTCACGGCCCGCACCGGCTCGGCCGAGCAGGCGCTCGAGCTGCTGGAGGAGCTGCCGCCCGAGCGCGAGCGGTTCCAGCCGTACCACGCGACGCGGGGAGACCTGCTGACCAGGCTCGGGCGGCACGAGGACGCGGCGGCGGCGTACGCGAAGGCCGCCGCGCTCGCCACCGACCCCGCGGTGAGGGCGTTCCTGGAGCGTCGCGCCGGCTCTGCGAATTGTCGGACGTGACCGGTAGCGTCTGACGCGCCGCCGGACGGGCGGCATCCGATGCTCTAAGGCACCTGGAGGTGCGGCGATGGACACATCCGCGTACTTGAAGGCCGTCATCGAGCAGACCGGCACGCTCGCGGACTGGGTTGACGGGAAAGACGCCTCGACTCCGGTGCCGACCTGCCCGGAGTGGACGCTGTCCGACCTCGTCGAACACGTCGGCGGTGTGCAGCGCATGGTGACGACGCTCGTCGGCGAACGGCTGGTCGATCCGACCAAGGCGTTGGAGCCCGCCTCCGGGCCTGCCGGCCCCGGCGAGTGGCGCCAGTGGCTGATCGACGGCGCGGCCGAGGCGCGGCAGGCGTACTCCTCGGTGACCGACGACACGCCGGTGTGGGATCCGTCGGGCGCGGCCGCGGGCGTGCCGTTCTGGGCCCGGCGGCTGTTCGGCGAGATGTGCGTGCACCGCGCCGACGCCGCGGCGGCGCTGGGGCTGCCGTACGAGCTGCCGACGGACCTCGCCGTCGCCGCCCTGAGCGACTGGCTGGACACGATGACCTCGCGCGGCTACTGGGAGAACGTACCGCGCTTCGCCGAGGCGATGACCGGCGACGGCCAGACCCTCCACTTCCACGCCACCGACGCTCCCGGCGAGTGGCTGGCCCGCCGGGAGAAGGACGGGATCGCCCTGGAGCGCGTCCACGGCGAGGCCGATGTCACGGTCAGCGGCCCGGCCACCGACCTCCTCCTCGTGATCAGCCGCCGCCGCCCGCCGGCCGATGCTCCCGCGCTGGACGTGCAGGGCGACCGCGCGCTGTTCGAGCACTGGATCGACCACATGGACTGGGTCGCCGGCTGACCCCGCCCCAGCCGTGGCCGTGGGGCGGTGCCAAGGAGCGGCCGCCGCCCCACGGCCGCTCGGGATGCCCCCGCCCTGGCCGGATCGAGTCGGGTGTGCCGCTGCCGGTCACGTCGAGGCCGCGGGCAGGCGCGCCTTTCTGGTCGCACCATGCCTGCGCAAAGTGGGGGATGACGGTGCGCAGGCCGGAGGCCGGGGGAGGTGTGGCGGGGCGGCGGGTGGGGGAGAGGCCATGGAATGCAAGGAACGTTCGCGGTCGGTGCGTTCAGTGGTCAGGGATGGGCACAGCTCGGGGATCTCGGGCTGGCTTTACTGCTGTCCGCCGCGATCGGGCTGGAGCGCGAGATCCGGCAGAAGAGCGCCGGGCTGCGCACGCACACGCTGGTCGGTTTCGCCTCCGCGCTGATCGTCCTGGTCTCCAAGTACGGCTTCGCGGACGTGCTCGGCGGTGACGTCGCCCTCGACCCGTCGCGGGTGGCCGCGCAGATCGTCTCGGGGATCGGGTTCATCGGCGGCGGTCTCATTTTCGTCCGCCGGGACGCGGTGCGCGGGCTGACGACCGCCGCCGTGGTGTGGCTGACCTGCGCGGTCGGCATGGCGGCCGGGGCCGGGCTGTGGTTGCCGGCGATCGCCGTGACCGTCGGGCACTTCCTGGTGGTGTTCGCGTTCCCGCCGTTGACCGGCCGGCTGCCCCGCTCGAAGTACGCGCAGACGCCCCTGCGGCTGACCTATCTCGACGGGCGGGGCGTGCTGCGGCGGGTGCTGCAGACGTGCACGGACAAGGGGTTCGTGATCGCGGAGCTGACCGTGGACCGCGAGCGCGGCGGCGGGGAGCAGCGCGGCGTGTCCATCTGGATGGTGGTGCAGGGTCCCGGGCAGATCAGCGACCTGGCGAGCACGCTGGCCGACATCGACGGCGTGCTCACGGTCTCCGGCACCGATCTCGACGCCTCCGCCTCCTGAGAGCGCCCCGCCTTCCGCTGGACGGCCCCTCCGCACCCTCCGCCGTCTGAAAGGCGGGCGCCGGCGCGGGTTGACAAGCGATCAGCACTCCACCACCCTTTCACTAATCAAATAGTGAAAGGGTGTTTTGGTGTGATCGAGTTCAACCTGGATCGCGGCTCAGGCGTCTCGACCTACCTGCAGCTCGTCCACCAGGTGAAGCAGGCGCTCCGCCTGGGCACATTGCGGCCCGGCGACCAGTTGCCGACCGCGCGCGAGGTCGTCGAGCGGCTGGCCATCAACCCCAACACCGTGCTCAAGGCGTACCGGGAGCTGGAGCGCGAGGGGCTGGTCGAGGGACGGCCGGGGATGGGGACGTTCGTCCGGGAGGGCGTCGCCAGTCCGACGCTCGCCGATCACACGCGGCTGCGGCGTTCCCTGGAGGCGTGGGTGCGCGAGGCCCGCGCGGCGGGGCTCGACCAGGAGGACCTGCGGGCGCTGTTCGCCGCAGTGCTGGCCGGCACCGCCAAGGAAGACACCGCCGAAGAAGACACCGCCGAAGAAGACACCGCCGAAGAAGACGCCGCCAAGGAGGACGTGGCATGAAACCGGCGCTGGAGGTGACCGGGCTGGGCGTGCGCTACCGCCGTACGTGGGCGCTGCGCGACTGCTCGCTGTCCGTGCCCGCGGGGCGCGTGGCGGCGCTCGTGGGCCCCAACGGCGCGGGCAAGACCACGCTGATGCATGCGGCCGTCGGCCTGCTGCGGCCGGAGACGGGCAGCGTGCGCGTGGCCGGCGAGGTGGCGTTCGTGGCCCAGGACAAGCCGCTGTACGACGGGTTCACCGTCGCCGAGATGCTCGCCTTCGGCCGCCGTCTGAACCGCCGCTGGGATGACGGCGCGGCAAGACGGCGGCTCGCCGGATTGGGCATCCCGCTGGACCGCAAGGTGGGCAGGCTGTCGGGCGGCCAGCAGGCGCAGGTGGCCGTGACGCTGGCCGTGGCCGCCTGTCCCGACCTGCTCGTGCTGGACGAGCCGCTGGCCAACCTCGACCCGCTCGCCCGCCACGACGTGATGCGCTCGATCATGGCGGAGGTGGCCGGGCGTGAGCTGACCGTGCTGCTGTCCTCGCACGTCGTCTCCGACCTGGAGGAGACCTGCGACTGGCTGATCCTGCTGAACGGGGGCCGGCTGCAGGTCAGCGGCGACATCGAGGAGCTGCTGGACGGGCATCACGTGCTCACCGGGCCGGAGCAGGCGTCGCCCGCCGGAGCGGACGCGGTGAGCGTGAGCCGTACCGGCAGGCAGGTGACCATGCTGGTCAGGGGCGGGCCGCCGCTCGACCCGCGCTGGCAGGCGCGCCGTCCCGGGCTGGACGAGCTCGTCATGGGCTACCTGCGCAGCCCCGAGTCGGGGGCGCTGCCCGGCCTCGCGGAGGTGCGCGCGTGATCTGGGTGACGTGGCGCCAGCACCGGGCGCAGATCCTCGTGACGGCGGGCCTCCTGGCGCTGCTGGGCGTGCTGCTGCTCGTCTCGGCGCTGGAGGCGAACGCGTACGTGGCCGAGCACGCCCCGCCCGGCTGCCCGGGAACCGCTGTGACCTGCGGTGACGTGGCGGCGGCGCTCGGGCAGCGCTATGAGGCGGTCTACTCGGTGTTCGGCTGGCTGCCGCTGGTGGCTCCCGCGCTGATCGGCGCGTTCTGGGGCGCGCCGCTGCTCGGCCGCGAGTACGAGCGCGGCACCCACCGGCTGGCCTGGACCCAGTCGGTGTCCGTGGGCAGGTGGCTGGCGGTGAAGCTGTCGATCTTGGGCGGCGCGGTCGTGGCGGGCGGGCTGCTGCTCTCGCTCATGGTGAGCCTATGGCGGCCGGTGTTCAGGACCGACTCCGCGTTCGGCAACATCGGCGTGTTCAACATGGTCGGCGTGCTGCCTGCGGCGTGGTGGCTGTACGCGTGCGCGCTCGGCGTGGCGGCCGGGGCGCTGTTCCGCCGCACGCTGCCCGCGATGGCGGTGGTCGTGGCCGGGGTGGCGGTGACGATGTTCGCGCTGTTCCGGCTGAGCGACCACTATGCCGAGCCGGTACGCGCCGAGCTGACCGGCACCGTGGTGCTGCCCGATCAGGACGCCAGGCTGGTGCGCGCCGCCTGGGTGGAGCCGTCGGGCGGTGAGGTGGCCGACCCGGCGGGCAGCGGCTGCCCGCGCCGCATGGACACCGGGCAGAGCAGCAGGAACGCCGAGGCCTGGCAGGCGTGCCTGTTCGGTAAGGGCTACCGGTACGCGGTGTACTACCATCCGCCGTCCCGGTTCTGGCGTTTCCAGTGGACGGAGGCGGCGATCCTGACGCTCGCGTCGGTGGCCGTCGGAGGGCTGGCCGTGCGCCGCACCCTCCGCCGTCCCGGGTGAGCCGGCCGGAGGCTGATGAGCGCGGTGACGGCGAAGACCGCGCCCTCGTACGTCATCGCGTACCAGAACGACCCTCCGGGGGCGGCGGCGTACGCCAGACCGCCCAGAGCCACCCCGATGGTCCCGCCGAGCTGCTGCGCGGTCGGCAGCAGCCCTGACACCGACCCGGCCGCGTCCCGGCCGACCCCGGCCGGCACCAGCGCGAACACCGACGCCGTGAACACCCCGAACGCCCCGCCTCCGACGGCGAGCGGCGCCGTCGCCCACGGCCCGTTCAGCAAAGGCGGGAGCGTCACCACGGTAACGGCCAGCGCGAGCGCGGCTGCGGTGAGCACGCGCGGCCCGTGGCGGGCCGACAGCGCGGGCGCGGCGCGGCTGCCCGCGATGGCCGCCGCCGCGAACGGCGCCGAGATCAGCGCGGCGGCGAGGGGCGACCGGCCGAGCGCGGTCTGCAGGTGCAGCATCAGCAGGTACGTGAACGACGGCACGCCCGCGTTGAACACGAACACCAGCGTCACCCCCCACCGCGCGGTGCGGTCGCGCAGCACGGACGGGTGGATCAGCGCATCCGGCCGCCGCAGCGTCAGCGCGAAGGCGGCGAGCAGCACCACGGAAGCGGCCAGACCGGCCCACGTCCACCAGGGTCTGCCCACCTCGCGGCCCAGCGTGAGCGGCAGCAGCAGCGCCCCGAACCCGGCGGTGACCAGCACCGCGCCGGTGACGTCCACCCGCTGCGAGCCCGTCCCGCGCGCGGCGGGAAGCAGCGCGGCGCCCGCGAGCGAGATCAGCGCCACCGGCACGGTGACCAGGAAGACCGGCCGCCAGCCGAACCCCGCCAGCAGCCCGCCGGCCAGCGGCCCGGCCAGTGACGCGATGCCCATGGTGGCCCCGTACAGGCCCATGGCGCGGGCGCGGCCCCGCTCCGGCACGGCGACCTGGATGATCGACAGGACCTGTGGCGCGACCAGGCCGCTGCCCGCGCCCTGCACCAGCCGCGCCGCGACCAGCCAGGCGGGACCTGGCGCGGCGGCGCAGGCCAGCGACCCCATGAGGAAGATCGCGGTGCCGATGGCGAACAGCCGGCGGTAGCCGTACCGGTCGCCGAGCCTGGCGGCCGTGATGAGCAGGCAGGCGTACGTCAGCGTGTACCCGGCGAGGACGAGCCGCACCGCGCCGGGCCCCATGCCGAGCCCGGCCTGGATGGACGGCGCGGCGACCTGCGCGACGGTGACGTTCAGGAGCTGGACGAAGGTCGCGCTGAGCACCACCGGCAGCACCGCGCGCCCGCCTGTGACGTGAGTGCCGGTCACGGGATCAGCGCCGCCGCCAGCTCGGCGGGCCGTGCGGCGAACGGGCTGTGCCCGCCCGGCAGGCTGCGCACGGTGAACGGCCGGTCGGTGAAGGCCGCGTCGGTCTCGGCGATCATCAGGTCCTGCACGGCGGGAGTCAGCGCTCGGTCGTCGGCGCAGCGCAGATAGGTCCGGGGGATGCGCCCCCAGCGTTCCCGGCTCAGGACGACGGGCGTGGCGGGGACGGCCATCGGCAGGTCAGGAGTGAGTGAGATGCGCCAGCGGTCGAAGGCGTCCTCCCGGATGTCGTGGTAGTAGGCCCGCCGCAGCTCCTCGGCGTAGGCGGGGTCGGGGGAGAGCGGGTTGATCCGTACGGCGCCGATCGCGTCGGCGTCGCCGAGGAAGAGACCCTGGCCGAGGGCGGTGGCGTTCTCGGGTGCGGCGAGGTAGTCGAAGAACCTGGGCCGCCCGGCAGGGACGAACGCGCTCAGGTACGCCAGCCGGTCCACCAGCTCGGGTGCCTGCTCGGCGGCCAGAGAGGCGGGGCCGCCGCCCGCGCTGTGCGCGACGAGCACGACCTGGCGGTAGTGACGGACCCGGCGCAGCACGCCGATGACGGCCTGAGCGCACTCGTCCATGGTCACGGCGGCCAGCGCGGACTTCTCCGACGCCAGACCGGGCTGGCCGGGACGCAGGTAGCCGGTGGGCAGGGGCGCGTCGAGCCCGTGGCCGGGCAGATCGACGGCCACGGAGGCGGCACCGAGCCCGGCAAGGGCCCGCTGGGTGGCCGCCCAGTGCCCGGAGTGGTGCCAGGCGCCGTGTACGAGGACGAAGACGGTGTCGTTCATGCCGCCCATCCCATGCAGCGACCGCATGAGCATCCACCACGAGATATGACAGGCGGCTCGGCGATACACAGCAGGTATAAAGGACGATATGGAGGCACGGCACCTTCGCTACGCGCTCGCCCTGGCCGAGCACGAGCACTTCGGCCGGGCCGCCGCCGCGCTCGGCATCGCGCAGCCGCCGTTGTCGAAGCAGATTGCCGACCTGGAGCGCGAGGTGGGGGCGCGGCTGTTCGAGCGCACCCGCCAGGGCGTGTTTCCGACGGCGGCGGGCGAGGCGTTCCTGGCCCGGGCGCGGCGGGCGCTCGACGAGATGGCGGCGGCGGTGTCCGACGCGGGCCGGGCCGCGCGCGGTGAGACGGGCAGGCTGCGGCTGGGGTTCATCGCCTCGGCGCTGCTCGACCCGCTGCCCGGCGTGCTGCACCGGTTCGGGCGCGAGCGTCCCGACGTACGGCTTGAGCTGCACGAGATGGCCAGCAGCCGCAGCTCCGCCGCGCTGATCGCGGGCGAGCTGGACGTCGCGATCACCCTCGGCCCGCCCCGGGGCGCGGGGGCCGAGCGCCTGGTGTCGGTGCCGATCGGGCACGATTACCTGGTGGCGGTGGTGAGCACCGCCCACCCGCTGGCCGGCCGCCCGGAGGTGCGCGTGGAGCAGCTGCGGCGGCAGCGGCTCATCGTCGCGGCGAGCGAGGACGAGCCCGCCGTGAGCGCCGGACTGCGCGCGCTGCTGGGCAGGGACTCACCGGCGCTGGCGGGCGCGACCGTCGCACGAGACGTGCATACCATCGTCGGCCTGGCCGCCTCGGGAGTCGGCGTCGGGCTGGGCCCGTCACGGATGCTCGCCGCGCCGCGCCAGGGCACGTGGTTCTGCGAGGTCGTCCCGCGTACGCCGCTGCCCGATCTGGTGCTGTCGTTCGCCGCGCGCGATACGTCGCCGGTGCTGACCGCGTTCCTGGACACGATTCGCCGCAACTGTCCCACCGTGGGCGCCGCGCTCGACCACCGGCTGCGCGCCGCCGCGCCGCCGTCAGAATGAGCCGCCCCTCAGGGGCGCTAAGCTGCGCGCATGGCACGGATTCTCCTCTTGCACTCGATGTACGGGCTGCGGCCCGCCGTCCACCAGGCCGCCGACAGGTTCCGGGCGGCCGGACACGAGGTGCACGTGCCCGATCTGTACGACGGCCGGGTGGTCGACACGGCCGAGGAGGGCATCGCGATCAAGGAGGAGATCGGCCGCGACGAGCTGCTCAAGCGGGCCGTGTCCGCCGCGGCCCCGCTGTCGGAGGACGGCCTGATCTACGCGGGCTTCTCGCTCGGCGCGGCGCTGGCACAGAACCTCGCGCTGGGCGACGAGCGCGCGCGTGGCCTGCTGCTCATGCACGGCACCTCCGACATGGCCGAGGGCGTGTCGGCCGACGACCTGCCCGTGCAGCTCCACGTCGCCGACCCCGACACCAACGAGCCCGCCGACTGGCTCAACCACTGGTACATCCAGATGCGCCGGGCCAGGGCCGACGTCGAGGTGTTCCGCTACGCGGGCGCCGGCCACCTGTTCACCGACCCCGACCTGCCCGACTACGACGCCGAGGCGGCCGAGCGCGCCTGGGCGATCGCGCTGGACTTCGTGGCCGGCCTCTGAGCCGCTGCGTCACATCGAGCGTTCGAGAGGGGGACGTACGATGCCGACCGGCACCGCCATCCGCGACGTCCGCGCGCAGCTTTTCGCGGCGGCCGAGCGCGTGCTGCTGCGGGCCGGGCCCGAGGGCCTGACCAGCAGGGCGGTCACGGCGGAGGCGGGGGTCGCCAAGGGCGTGCTGCACCGGCACTTCGCCGACTTCGACGCGTTCGTCGCCGAGCTGATACGCGACCGCATCGTCCGCCTCGACACCCAGGCCAGCTCGCTCACCGCCGTGGCGGGCACCGGCACCGTCGCGGGCAATGTCACCCGCGCGCTGTTCGACCTGTTCGACCCGGTCACCGTGGCGATCGTCGGCCTGGTCATCTTCCGCGACGAGCTGCGCGCCCGGCTGCGCTCCACCACCCCGTCGGGCATCCCGCTGCTCGCCGAGGGCATCGACATGGTGCGCGCCTACCTCACCGACGAGGTGGAGCTGGGCCGCCTGGCGGCCGACACCGACGCCGCGACGCTCGCGCTGACGCTGGTCGGCACCGGTCACATGCTGTTCGCCGACCGCGCGGCCGGGCCGCCGGACACCGAGGCGGTCGAGTCCATGGTCAGCCTGGTGCTCGCGGACGTCCTCCAGCGCCGCCTCCTCTGACCCTGCGAAGCCGCCTCCTCTGGCTCCGCCCGCGGATCGGCGCGCGCGGAGCTCTCGCCGAAAAGGCGGCTCACCCGCTGAAGGTCGACCAGGCCGAGGCGCGCACGACACGGCCGACTTGGGCGGCGCGACGCTGGGAGCACGGCGAAGGCAGGTGATTCCGGCGGCCGGGGTCAGCCTGCGAAGGCAGGTGGATTCCGGCGGCCGGGGTCAGCGCGCCGGCGCCGCCGTCCACCGGCACGATCGCGCCGGTCACCATCGAGGCGCGGTCGCTGAGCAGCCACGCCGCCACCTCGGCGACCTCGCGTGGCTCGGCCATCCGGCCGAGCGGGGTCATCGCGGTCGCCCGCTTCTGGACACCGGGCGAAATCGCCTCCCACTCGTCCATCATCTTCGTGGCGGTGCCGCCGGGGGTGATGCCGTTCACCCGGATGCCGTCGGCCGCCCAGCTCACCGCCGCGGTCTCGGTGATGCTGTTGAGCGCCCGCTTCATCGCCCCGTACGCGGGCAGCGCCGGGTTGGCGCGGCGGCTGCCGATGCTGGAGG
This sequence comes from Nonomuraea sp. NPDC052634, assembly GCF_040678535.1. Taxonomy (NCBI): domain Bacteria; kingdom Bacillati; phylum Actinomycetota; class Actinomycetes; order Streptosporangiales; family Streptosporangiaceae; genus Nonomuraea; species Nonomuraea sp. NPDC052634. The sequence goes on from NZ_JBFATY010000001.1 coordinate 356,634, forward strand.
TGTTGACGATCGCGCCGCCGCCGCTCTTGCGCATGAGCGCGGCCTCGGCGGTCATGGCCGTCCAGTGACCGCGGAAGTTCACCGCGAACTGCCGGTCGATGTCCTCATCGCTGGTGACGTCGAGCGGTCCCGGCTGCGGCATCGCCGCGCCGTCGTTGAACGCGCCGTCCAGCCTCCCGTGCAACTCCTCAACGCGGCCGACGGCGGCGCGGATGCTCTCGCTGTCGCCCAGATCGACGCGTACGGCGTCCGCGACGCCGCCCTCCTCCCGGATCTCGGCCACGATCCGGTCAAGGCTGTCAACACTGCGGGCGGCGAGCACGACGGCGGCGCCCTCACGGGCGAAGAGCCGGGCGGCCGCCTCCCCGATGCCGCGGCTGGCGCCGGTGGTGACCTTGCCCGTGAGCAGGCCGGCAGGTGCGGAAACAGGACGCCCGGCCTGTGCCGTGAGGAGGTCGCGGTGCTCGCGCACATCTCCACCGAGTACTACGTACGGCTGGAGCAGGGCCGGGCGCCGCGCCCGTCGGGTGAGGTCCTGGCCGGGATCGCCACGGCGCTGCGGCTCAGCGACACCGAGTGCCGCCACCTCCACCTCCTGGCGGGCACCGCGCCGACGCGTGCCGCGGTGCTCAGGCGCGACGTGCGGCCGAGCATCCTCGCGCTGCTGGAGCGGCTGCCGCAGACGGCCGCGATCGTGCTGTCGGCGGCCTTCGAGGTGCTCGCCTGGAACCATCTCGCCGCGGCGCTCATGGAGGACTTCGCCTCACCGACCGCGACCAGCGGCTCGTGCTCTACAGCGCGCGCCCGGGCTCCCGCGACGCCGAGGCCCTGGCGCTGCTCGACGTGCTCGGCCCCGACTACGCCAGGACGTAAGTCAACGGCTATTTACATCCCTTGCCGATCATGACTATCCTGCGGTCGTCAACCGGAAGGGACATCGATGACCGCAAGCGGCGCCGAAGCCGTCCGCAGGCGCGACGCGGCGAGGACCCGGCAGCGGCTGCTCGACGCGGCACTCAAACGCTTCGCCCACGACGGCTACGCCGCCACGACCGTCCGCGACATCACCGACGACGTCGGCGTCAACGTCGCCCTCGTCAACCGCTACTTCCAGTCGAAGGAAGGGCTGTTCGAGGCGTGCCTGGCCGCCGCCGTGGAAGAGCTGCGGCGCGTCGCAGGGAACGCCCCGCTCTCCGACGCCATCCGGCACATCATCACCGCGACCGGCGAGGACCGGATCACCGACGTGCTGCTGCTCCTGCTGCGCACGTCCGGCGACGAGAACGCCGAGCGGATGCGCGTCGGGCTGCTCAGATCCGCCAGCGAGGACCTGGCCTCCGTGGCCGGGTGGCGGCCCGAGGACCCGCAGGGCGAGGCGCTCATGCTGCGCGCCCAGCTCGTGCTGGCGCTGGCGGTCGGGGTGGCCACGCTGCGCGTGTCCACCGAGCTGCGGCCGCTGGCCACGGCCGGGGACGAGGAGCTGGCGGGGCCGCTGCGCGAGGTCGTCGACACGTTGCTGCCCAGGTCGTGAACGCCGTGCGCGTCCATCTTCGAAGGGAGAGCCTTGACCACCGACTCCGCTGAGACGCTGGTGACCACCCGCGGTTGCCCGTTCGCCCCGCCCGAGCAGCACCTGCGGCTCCTGCGCGAGCGGCCCGTCACCAAGGTCAAGCTGCCGACCGGCCGCGAGGCGTGGGTGACCACGCGCTATGAGGACATCAAGAAGGTGCTGAGCGATCCGCGCTTCAGCGCGAACCGCCGTCACCCCGCCGCGCCGCGCCTGGTCAAGGACCAGGTCGATCAGCCCGCCACGTCCCCGCTGCCGAAGATGATGCTGGAGATGGACCCGCCCGAGCACGGGCCCGTCCGGCGGGCGGTGGTCGGCGAGTTCACGCTGCGGCGCATCGCCGCCCTGCGGCCGCGCATCCAGCAGATCGTGGACGAGCACCTCGACGCCATGCTGGCCGGCCCGCGCCCGGCCGACCTGGTCGAGGCCGTCGCGCTGCCGGTGCCGTCGCTGGTGATCTGCGAGCTGCTCGGCGTGCCGTACGAGGACCACGACTTCTTCCAGGCCAACTCCGCGCAGCTGCTCAACCGGCGCGCCACCGAGCAGGAGCGCCGGCACGCGGTGCTGTCGTTGGTCGGCTACCTCGACAAGCTGATCGCCGCCAAGGAGGAGCAGCCCACCGACGACCTGCTCGGCCGCCAGATCGTCAAGCAGCGCGAAAGCGGCCAGGTGGATCGCGGGGCGCTGCTCAGCACGGCGTTCCTGCTGCTCATCGGCGGCCACGAGACCACCGCCAACATGATCTCGCTGGGCACGTACCTGATGCTCACCGAGCACCCCGAGGCGGCGCAGGCGCTGCGCGAGCACCCCGAGAAGGCCGAGTGGGCCGTGGAGGAGCTGCTGCGTTACTTCACCATCGCCGAGTTCGCGATGGCGCGGGTGGCGCTCGAGGACGTCGAGGTGGGCGGCACCGTCATCCCGGCCGGGTCGGGTGTGCTCATGCTGGCCAACGCCGGTGACCGCGACCCCGAGGTGTTCGAGGACCCCGAGCGCTTCGACATCGAGCGCGGCGCCCGCAACCACCTCGCCTTCGGCTACGGCGCCCATCAGTGCCTGGGCCAGAACCTCGCGCGGGCGGAGCTGGAGATCTTCTTCGCCACGCTGTTCCGTAAGGTCCCGACGCTGAAGCTGGCCGTGCCCGCCGAGCAGCTGTCGTTCAAGGAGGAGGCCGCCGTCTACGGCATGCACGAGCTGCCCGTCACCTGGTGAGCTTCCAGCTCGCCTGCCGCGTCACGACGCCGGTGCGGGGCGAGAGCTCGCCTTCGAGGCGAGCGGCGAGCGTGGCGGGGTGGGTGAGCTGCGGGTAGTGGCCGGCGCCGTCGATCGTGGTCACGGGAACGTCCACCGCGACGGCCAGCGGGTCGTCCGAGCCCACCACGATCTCCACGGGCACCTCGACCCGCTCGAGGAGGCGGCGCAGCTCGTCGCGCTGGGAGTGGCCCGCGCGCAGGGCGGCCACCACGTTGCGGGCGCGGCCGGGGCGTGCCAGGTCGGCCAGGTCGCCCTCGGGCACGCCCAGCATCGCCGCCAGGCGGGCCCTCGGCAGGCGGCGCAGCAGCGGCACCGCCGCCCACGACCGCGACAGCCGGGGGCCGGGCCGCTGCAGGAACGCCGGTGCCACCAGCACCAGCCGGGAGATCGCGTGGGGATGCGCGGCGGCGTAACGCAGCGCGGGGCCGCAGGCGAACGAGTGCGCGACCAGCACAGGACGCCTCCGCACCGGCCGGAGCAGCCCGCTCATCCACACATCCAGCGTCTCCTCCGGCGGGAGAGGCTCCTCCGCCGGAGGGCCCGATCGGCCCTGGCCCGGCAGGTCGGCGGCCAGGGCCGGGGCGCCGAGGCGGTCGGTGACCTGCCGCCAGGAGCCGGCGTCCAGAGGCAGGCCGTGCAGCAGCACGTAGCCGGGGTGCTCCCGCTCGCCGATCACCCAGGTGCGTACGCCCGCCACGTCCTGGTAGCCGTACGGGCCGCTGGGGGCGGGCGCGGCGCCGAAGCGGGCGGCCACCAGGTCGTCGGCCCGGCTCGTCAGCGCGTCCTCGATGGGCGGCAGGCTGAGCCCGGCCCGCTCGGCGAACGCCCGCGCGGGCCCCGTGTCGTAACGGTCGGGCGACAGGAACGACAGCGTCTCGGGATCCACGCCGATCAGCGCCCGGGGCAGCCGCCGCAGCAGCCCGACCGGGATCGAGTGCCGGGGCGCGCGCACGCCCATGTGCCGGGCCAGCAGCGCGATCAGGTCCGGCAGGACGGGCGTGCGGTCGTCGAGGATCCAGTACGCCCGGCCCGCGGTCTCCTCGTGCTCGGGCAGCCGGGTCATGAACGCCGCCAGGTAGCGCACGTCCACGACCGGCACGAACACCTCACGACCCCCGGGCACGGCGGGAAGGCGGCCGTGCCACAGGTCCGACACCATCGACGCCAGCCCGAGGAACTGGCCGGGCCCGATGGCGGTGGAGGGGTTGGCGATGGTGAGCGGGATGCCGCGTTCGGCGGCGCGGGCCCTGATCGCCGTGTCGCCCTCCTTCTTCGACGCCTCGTACGCGCCCTCGCGCCGGTAGTCGGGCTGCTCGCCCCCGGGTCCCGGGCTGACGCGGTAGCCGCTGATGTGCACGACCCGCCGCAGGCCGGCCCGTTCGGCGGCCCAGTCGAGGACGTTGAGCGCACCGGTCACGTTGGCCGCCCGCGCCTCCTCCACGCTCAGCCCGAACGCGAAGCGGGCCGCGCAGTTGTAAACGTCGCGCACGCCGTCCAGGCCGGTGGGCGGCAGGCCGAGGCCGGACGTGGTGATGTCGGCGCGTACGACGCTGAGCCCGCCGAGCGGCACGCCCTCGCCGTCCAGCCAGGAGGTGAGCCTGTCGGGGTTCCCGCGTACGGCGGCGGCCACCCGGTTGCCGCGGCGCAGCAGCTCGGCCACCACGGCACGCCCGATGAACCCGGCGGCGCCGAAGACGATGGAGTCGGGGGAGTCTGATGACATGAGCGGGCTCCTCAAGAGGCGGTGAGCAGGACCGCGGCCCGGCGGGCCACGGTGTCGAGCGACCGGCGGTCGCGCCGCGCTCTGGCGAGCAGCAGCGCGCCCTCGATCAGGGCGAGCACGGTCGTGGCGGCGCCCTCGGGGTCGGGGTGCCCGTCGGCGGCGAGCCGGTCGGACAGGATGCGCTCCCAGGAGTCGTAGACCTCGGCGCACACCTGCTGAAGCACGTCGTGGGTGGCGGCCAGCTCCAGCGCGACGGTGGCGACCGGGCAGCCCTTGCGCCACCCGGACGACTCAAGGCGGTCTCCGAGCATCGTGATCAGGCCCGTGACCAGGGCCGTCGTGTCAGGTGCCGTGGTGGCGAGCTGGTGCGCCGCGTCCGCGATCTCCCGTCCGGCGCGTCGCAGCGCCTCGGCGATCAGCTCGTCCTTGCCACCGGGGAAGTGGAAGTAGAGCGAGCCTCTGGGCATGCCGCTGGCTGCGATCACCTGGTTGAGCCCGGCGCCGAAGTAGCCGCCGGCCTCGATCAGCTCCTGGGTGGTGTCGAGCAGTCGTGCGCGCGTCTCCGCGCCCTTACGTCCCATGCCTCAAAAATAGACCGGTCTACATATTCTGGCAATCGAACAAGGGACGAGGTGTAGTCAGCCGGGCCTCTGTGGGGCCTGAGGAGGCTGGGGGCACGTGGCGCCTCGGGCCGCCGGTGAGCCGGTGGCCCGTTTCAGCGTGTGGCGTCTCGGAGGACCGGTGAGCCGGCGGCTCGCGTTCAGCACGCGGTATCTCGGGCCGCCGGTGGGCCGGTGGCTCGCGTTCAGCGCGTGCTGGGGAAGGGCTGACCTGACGCCAGCCGTTCGATGAGGCCGGCGACGGCCTTCTCGCCGCCGTTGGCCGTCACCCACCGGTGCACCTGGCAGGCGGCGTCGGCGTACGTCTGAGGATCGGCCGACGCCGCGCGCAGCCAGCCGTCGAGCGTGTCCGGCAGAGCCCCGCGGGGCGCGCGCAGGCAGCGGTCCCCGGCCGGGGCGAGGTAGCGGGGATCGTCGCTGACCAGGACCGCCAGGCCCTCGTCGAACCACTGCGGGACGCCGGCGCCGTCGAGGCGGGCGTGCAGCTCCACATGGGTCAGCTCGTGTGAGGCGATCACCGGATCGACGCCGCGCGGGGACAGCATGACCGACCGGTTGAGCACGGCGATGCCGCGTTCACCGCCGCCGCCGATCCTGCGGTAACAGCCATCGGTCAGGCACACCAGGACGTCGGGGGCGGTCACCCGGCCGCCGAAGAAGGCGCGAACCCGCTCGTTCGCCTGCGCGACGGCCTCGGTCACGCGCCGTCGCTCGGCCGGGGCCAGACCCGGCTCGGCGTAGACGCCGGGCGCGATCCGTTCCAGGCCGTAACAGCCCGGACATGTGGTGGCCGCGACGGACGGGAAGGCGATCGCGGTCACCGCCACGGCCGCGGCGAGCACCACCGCGACCGCCGCACCCGCGATCCACCAGAATCTGCGGCGGCGCGTCACGGGCATGCGAACCTCCTCACCGCCGGCGCGCGGCGTCGAGATGCGGTGCCCGCCGGGTGTGGTGGTCCAGCAGGCGGGTGAGCAGGTCCACGAACTGGTCGCGCTCCGCGGCGGCCGGCAGGGCGAGCAGCTCGTCGTGGAGGTCGCCGAGGACCCGTCGGCGCAGCCGCTCCGGCGTCTTCGTCCCGCCGGAGTGCAGCGTGTCGGTCGCTTCGGCTCCGCCGCTCATGGCGCTGATCATAACGGGTTGCGTCAGTCGGCCTGACGATCGCCGGCCTGCTCGCCCGCTTCGCGCTCCTGCTCGCCCGCTTCGCGCTCCTGCTCGACGAGAAGCGCCGACAGCACGCGGGCACCGTCTTCGCCGGCGACGTGACCGTGCACTCGCCCCGCTGAGGCGAGCTGCGCGCGCCGGCGGGGCGCCCCCTTCGCCCCTGCGACAGCGCTTCACCGCCACGAGGACGCCGGAGGGCCGGCGGCCGCGCGAGATGCGGATCACGCCCGCATGGACACGCCCCCGGGTGATCGGGTCAGGAGGTGGCGCGCCAGGTGAGGGAGAGGCCGGTGGCGGCGCGTTCGGTACGGATCTCCATCATGCTGCCCAGGATCGTGGCGTGGTCGGACACCACGGGCGTGCCGTCGAGCGTGTGGGTGACGCGGGTGCTGAGCAGCACCGGGCTGCCCTCCGGCTCGCGCAGGCGGCGGGCGGCGGCGCCGTCGAGCAGGCCGGGCCGCACCACCTCGGACGCGCGGGCGACCGCCACCCCGGCGTCGGCGAGCGCGGTGTAGAGCGAGACCTCGGTGAAGTCGCGGTCGCGGATGCGGTCGCCCACCGGGCGGCGTACCCACGAGACCTGGTGGACGGCCGGACGCCCGGCGAACTCGCGCACCCGCTCAAGGCGCAGCGCGCTCTCGCCGGGCGGCAGCCGCAGCTCGGCGGCGACGCGGGCGGGCGCACGGCGCACGGCCCGGCCGACCACCACGGTCCGCACATCGTGGCCCTGCGTGCGCAGGTCGTCGGCCAGGCTGCGCAGCGAGTCGAGCTGGTACGCCAGGTGCGGCGGCGAGACGAACGTGCCCTTGCCGGGCCGCTGCACGATCAGCCGTTCGTCGCTGAGCTGCCGCAGCGCCTGGCGCAGCGTCATGAGCGTGACCCCGTAGGAGGCGCTCAGCTCGCGCTGCGGCGGCAGTGCCTCGCCGGGGGCGTAGTGGCCGGACCGGATCTTCGCGGCGAGGTCGGCGGCGATGGCGCGGTATCTCGCCTCGTGCCCGGCGTCGGCGGTCATCGTGGTGGGTCACACTCCTGGTCGAGGGCCTGCCGCAGGGTCGTGACGAAGGCCCGCAGGTCGTCCGGTGCCGCCCCGTCGAGCACGCGCCGCATGACGGCCGCGCCGACCACCACGCCGTCGGCGTGCCGGCGGGCTTCGCGGGCCTGATCCGGGGTGGAGATGCCGAATCCTAGCAAGACCGGCAGGTCGGTGACGTTCTTGAGGCGGGCGGCGAGCCGTGCCGCCGACCCGGCGAGCGCGGCCCGCTCGCCGGTGATGCCCATGACCGAGACCGCGTAGACGAACCCGCGGCTGCGGGCGCCGATCTCCGCCAGCCGGGCGTCCGGTGTCGTGGGCGAGGCCAGCAGGGCGGGTTCGACGTCGTACGCGGCCGCCGCCTCCATCAGCTCGTCCGCCTCGTGCACCGGCAGGTCGGGCACGATGAGCCCGGTGACGCCCGCCCGGCGCAGCGCGGCGCAGAACGCCTCGGGGCCGTCGTGCAGCACGAGGTTGTAGTAGGTGCTCGCGATCAGCGGCACGCCCAGGTCCGGCAGCGCGGACAGGTCGGCGAGGATGCCGCGGGTGCTCGCGCCCCTGCTGAGGGCCTCCTGGCTCGCCTGCTGGATGGTGGGGCCGTCGAGCGTGGGGTCGGAGAACGGCAGGCCGACCTCGATGGCGTCGGCTCCCGCGGCGGCGAACGCGTGCAGGTAGCCGGTCCAGCCGGGGGTGATGCCGGCGGTGACGTACGGCATGAGCAGACCACGCCCGGCGTCGCGGCGGGCCCGCAGGTGGCGCTCGACCGCGCCCATGGTCAGGACCGAGTCGTTCACAGCAGCTCCTTCAACGTCGCCATGTCCTTGTCGCCGCGGCCGGACAGCGTCATCAGCACCGTCGATCCGGCCCGCAGCTCGCCGTCGCCCGCCGCGCGGATGATCCAGGCGAGGGCGTGCGCGGACTCCAGCGCCGGCAGGATGCCCTCGGTGCGCGCCAGCCGTACGGCGGCGGCGACCGCCTCCTCGTCGGTCACCGTGACGTAGCGGGCCCGACCCAGGTCGCGCAGGTGGGCGTGCTCGGGGCCGACGCCGGGATAGTCGAGCCCGGCGGCGATGGAGTGCGCCTCGACGATCTGCCCGTCGCCGTCCTGGAGGAACAGCGAGCGGGCCCCGTGCAGCACGCCGAGCCGGCCTCTGGCGGCTCCCGCCCCGCCCTCGGCCTCGACGCCGACCAGCCGGGCGGAGGTGTCGGCGAACCCGGCGAACGTGCCCGCCGCGTTGGAGCCGCCGCCGACGCAGGCCACCACGTGGTCGGGCACTCCGGCGGGCAGCGCGGCGGCGCACTGGGCGCGGGCCTCGTCGCCGATGACCCGCTGCAGTTCCCTGACCATCCACGGGTACGGGTCGGGCCCGACGACCGAGCCGATGCAGTAGTGGGAGTCTCCGGTGGTGCTCACCCAGTGGCGCATGGCCTCGCTGGTGGCGTCCTTGAGCGTCCGGCTGCCGGTGCTCACCGGCACCACGTCGGCGCCCAGGACGCGCATGCGGAAGACGTTCAGCTCCTGGCGTTCGATGTCGCGTGCGCCCATGAACACCGTGGCCTGCAGCCCGAGCAGCGCGGCGGCGGTCGCGGTGGCCACGCCGTGCTGGCCCGCGCCGGTTTCGGCGATCAGCCTGGCCTTGCCCATGCGCTTGGCGAGCAGGGCCTGCCCCAGCACGTTGTTGATCTTGTGGGAGCCGGTGTGGGTGAGGTCCTCGCGCTTGAGGTAGAGCCGCACGCCCAGCTCCTCCGACAGGCGGGCGGCCGGGGTGAGCGGGGTGGGCCGGCCCGCGTGCACGGCCAGCAGGTCCGCCAGGGCCCCGCGGAAGCCGGGGTCGGTCCAGGCGGCGCGGAACGCCTCGCCCACCTGGTGGCAGGCCTCCACCAGGGATTCGGGTGCGTATCTGCCGCCGTAGGCGCCGAATCTGCCCAGGTCGCGGGGCTCGGCCATCGTCGCGCCCGGCGGGGCTGGGTCTGTCCAAGGCAGCACGTCGTACATGCCGGCCTCCCTCTCTCGTTCTATAACTCTTCTCAGAGTTCTATAACAGTGAGTGTGGCATGGACAGCGCGGGAACACCACCGCCGGGGGAGCTGATATGATGATCGTGAACGCGTGAGCCTTCTCGGCCGGATATCCGTCCGCTGCCGAGGAGGCTTTTTTCGTGCCCGAAAATGGGCGTTCGACTGACATGTGATGAGGATCGACATGACTTCTGCGGCGAGTGCGGGCACGTGGCGGCTCGGCGACCTGACCGTCAACCGCATCGGCTTCGGCGCGATGCGCCTGCCCGGGCGGGTCGCCTTCGGCTCCGACAAGCGCGACCCCAAGCAGGCCATCGCCGTGCTCCGGCGGGCGATCGAGCTCGGCGTGAACCACATCGACACCGCGGCCTTCTACTTCACCGGCGACCTGGCGGCCAACGACCTGATCGCGCGGGCGCTGGCCCCGTACCCCGACGACCTGGTCATCGCCACCAAGGTCTGGCCGGGCCGCAGCCGCGTGACCGGCGACTGGTGGTGGGCCAAGCCCGCGCAGCTGCGCGAGCAGGTGGAGCAGAACCTGCGGACGCTCGGCCGCGACCGGCTCGACGTGGTGAACCTGCGCGTGCCCGGCAGCAGGCGGAACGGCTCCATCGCCGAGCACTTCGGCGCGCTGGCCGAGCTGCGCGACGCCGGGCTCATCCGGCACCTGGGCGTCTCCAACGTCACGGCCGCGCAGCTCGCCGAGGCGCAGGCGATCGCGCCGGTGGTGTGCGTGCAGAACGCGTTCGGCATCGGCTCTCCGGCCGAGGAGCGTGAGCTGCTGCGCGCCTGCGGCGAGCAGGGCATCGCGTACGTGCCGTTCTTCGCGATCGCCGGGACCGGCCGCGAGTCGGGAGCGGTGACCGGCGAGCACGAGGCGGTGGAGGAGATCGCCCGCGCCCACGGCGCCTCACCCGCGCAGGTCCGCCTGGCCTGGACGCTCGCCCAGGGCCACAACGTGCTCGCCATCCCCGGCACCGGCGACCTCGGCCACCTGGCCGAGAACGTGGCGGCGGGCGAGCTGCGGCTCTCCGGCGCCGACCTCGCCCGGCTGAACGCGCTCGGCGGCTAGCTCGACGGCCGGCGCTGCCGGTGGTGCTCTCCCTCGCCCCCTTCGGCGAGCGTCACGTCCGGCGCGGGAGGAGTCCCGCGCCCTCGGCCGGCGTCAGCGGGGCAGGCGGGCGCCGATGAGGCGGATCGCGCGGCGGACCACTTCGGCCTGGGCCGGGGCCAGGCCGTCCAGGAACGGCTCGACCGCTTCGGCCCTCCAGCCGTCCACCGCGTGGTCGGCCAGCACGTGCTCCAGACTGAACGCGGCCAGCTCCTCGGCCATCGGCGCCACCCGCGGGTCGTCGGGATCGGCGCCGGCCAGCTCGTCGAGCCTGCGGTAGAAGTCGTGCCCGCGCGCCGCCAGCTCGGGGTCGGCGGTCAGCGCGTCGAGCGCGGCGAACGTCCGCCGCCCGTCCGGCGCGCGTGAGACGCTGTCGACGAGCATGAGCAGGTCGCGGTCCCAGGCCGCCGACGGCGAGGCCGGCACGTCGATGGCCTTGAGGAACGACACCAGGTCGGGCGATGCGGTGTCGTCGGGGCTGAGCGTGCCGTCCTCGACCCGGCTCAGCACCTCGGCGAGCCTGGCCCGCCGCAGGCGGATGTCGCGTTCCTGCGCGGCCAGGTCGGCGTCGATCTCGGCGAGGATCTCGGGCAGCTCCCTGGAGCGCTCCTCGGCCATGACGTCGCGGATCTCGTCGAGGCTGAGCCCCAGCCCCACCAGCCGGCGTACGCGGGCCAGGGCGATGGCGTCGCGCATGCCGTACTCGCGGTAGCCGTTGGCCAGGCGCGGCGGCTCCGGCAGGACGCCCTGGTGGTGGTAATGGCGCACGGTACGGGTGGACACCCCGAGCAGCGCGGCCAGCTCTCCGATCCGCATGTGCCCAGTTAAGACATTGACGCCGCGTCAAGGTCAAGCCGCCGGGGAAAAGCGGTGGACCGGGCGGTCGCCGGGCTTGTACCGTACCGGCGACCGTGACACGGCCCGAGGAGGTGACAGACCCATGAACGCTGTAGCGAAGTGGGCGCTCCGCCCTCGCGCCACGGTCAGGCGAGCGACGTAGGTGCCGCCGGGAGCGCCCCACCCCGGCACTCCCGTCGAAAGGCACCGAAAATGCACTCTTCTCCGAAGTCCGTCGAGCCCTCGCACGCCGAACCCGCCGATCCGCCGTACGACGTGGTCATCGCCGGTTGCGGGCCCACGGGCGCCATGCTGGCCGCCGAGCTGCGGCTGCACGGCGTACGGGTCCTCGTCGCCGAGCGCGAGAGCGAGCCTGGGCCGATGGTCCGCATCGTCGGCCTGCACATCCGCAGCCTGGAGCTGATGGCGATGCGCGGGCTGCTCGACCGCCTGCTCCCGCACGGCAGGCGGCGTCCTGCGGCGGGCTTCTTCGCCGCCATCCCCAAGCCCGCGCCCGAGGGCCTCGACACCCCGTACGCGTACGTCCTGGGCATGCCGCAACCGGTCATCAACCGCCTGCTCGAAGAGCGCGCCGCCGAGCTGGGCGCGCAGGTCATTCCCGGCCGCGCGGTGACCGGCTTCGAGCAGGACGCCGAGGGGGTGACCGTCGAGCTGACCGGCGGCGAGCGGCTGCGCGCCCGCTACCTCATCGGCTGCGACGGCGCCCGCAGCACGGTGCGCAAGCGGCTCGGCGTCGGCTTCCCCGGCGAGCCCGCGCGCAATGACACGCTCATGGGCGAGATGGAGGCGAGCGCGCCGCAGGAGGAGATCGCCGCCGTGGCCTCCGCCGTCGCCGCCCGCCAGTGGCCGTTCTGGATCAGGCCGTTCAACGGCGGCAGGACCTACAGCGTCGTCGTCTCCGCGGGCGGCGTGGCCGACCGCTCGCGCCCGCCCACGCTGGACGACTTCCGGCAGCGGCTGCGCGCCGTCGCCGGCACCGACTTCGGCGTGCACTCTCCGCGCTGGCTGTCCCGCTTCGGCGACGCCACCCGGCTGGCCGAGCGCTATCGGGTCGGGCGGGTGCTGCTGGCCGGGGACGCGGCCCACATCCATCCGCCCTTCGGCGGGCAGGGGCTCAACCTCGGCATCCAGGACGCGGTCAACCTCGGCTGGAAACTGGCGGCGCAGGTGCGCGGCTGGGCGCCGGACACGCTGCTCGACACCTACCACGCCGAACGCCACCCGGTCGCCGCCGACGTCCTCGACAACACCCGCGCCCAGGCCGTCCTGGCGTCCCCGGAGGCGGGGCCGCGCGCGGTGCGGCGGCTGCTCGCCGAGCTGATGGACATCGACGAGGTGAACCGCCGCCTCATCGAGAAGATCACCGCGATCGCCGTCCGCTACGACTTCGGCGCGGGTCCCGACCTGCTCGGCCGTCGCATGCCCGACGTCGGGCTGACGCGGTGCCGCCTGTACGACCTGCTGCGCGGTGGGCGCGGCCTGCTGCTCGACCGTACGGGACGCCTCACCGCAGGCGGCTGGTCGGACCGCGTCGATCAGCTCACCGATCCCGGCGCGGCGGTGGACGTACCGGGTGTGCTGCTCCGTCCTGACGGCCACGTGGCCTGGATCGGCGACGACCAGCGCGACCTCGATGAACACCTGGCCCGCTGGTTCGGCGAGCCCGCCGGCTAGTCGCGGGCGGGGGAGCGGCGCTCCCGCAGGGGAGCGCCGAGCGCGCGCAGCGCGGGCACCGCGGCCTGCAGCGCGCCGCGCTGGTCAGGCGTCAGCGCGGCGAGGGCGTCGGCGAACATCTCCGCCCAGGCGTCCTCGATCATGGCCATGCCGTGCTGGGCGTCCACGGTCGGATAGAGGCGCACCGCGCGGCGGTCGTGCGGGTCGGGCTCGCGGCGGATGAGCCCGCGGGCGAGCAGGGCGCGCACGGCCGTGCTGACGTTGCTGCTGTGCAGCCCCAGCTCGTGGGCGAGCGCCTTGGTGCCGGTGCCGGGGCAGTCGAGAACGTAGCGCAGCACGTCGAGCTCCGACGGGGGCAGGGGCGGCAGGCCCGCCTCGGTGATGCCGCCCTGCCGCAGCACGCGGGCGAGCGCGTACAGCGCCGGCGCGAGCCGCCTGGCCTCGCGAAGCAGGTCGTCACGGCCGGCAGGGGCATCGCTCTTGCGCACTCCTGGATCTTACCTTAGATATAGATATGAACTTATATCTATTTGACCGGAGTGCCGATGACCTTCGCCGCCCGACGGCCGGTGGCTTCAGGGCTGACGGTGACCCTCGCCCTGCTGTCGTTCGTGGTGCCGCTGTCCACCGACATGTACCTGCCGGGTTTTCCCACCATGGCGCGCGAGCTGGGCACGGACGCGGCCGGCGTCCAGCTCACGCTCACCGCCTTCCTCGTGGGGCTGGCGACGGGCCAGCTCGTGCTCGGCCCGCTCTCCGACCGCTACGGGCGGCGCGGGCCGATCCTCATCGGCACCGGCGTCTGCACACTGGCCACGGCGCTGTGCGCGGTCGCGCCCACGCTGGGCGTGCTGGTCGTGCTGCGCTTCGTCACGGGATTCGCGGGTGCGGCAGGGGTGGTCGTCGGCCGTGCCGTGGTGACCGACGTCGCGAGCGGCGCGGCGGCGGCCAGGCTGTTCGGCCTGCTCATGGGGCTCGGCGGCATCGCGCCCATCCTCGCTCCGCTGGCGGGCGGTGCCGTGGTGGGCGGCACCGGGAGCTGGCGTGCGGTGTTCTGGGTGCTGGCGGGCGCGTCGGCGCTGATGTTCGCAGCAGCTTGCGTACGCATCCCCGAGACGCTGCCCGCCGAGCGGCGGCACACCGGCGGCGCGGGCGCTTCGCTGCGGGCCGGCGTCACGGTCCTCACCGACCGCCCCTACCTCGGCTACATGCTCGCCTTCTGCCTCGCGTTCGCCGCGCTGTTCTGCTACATCTCCGCCTCGCCGTTCCTCCTGCAGAACGTCCTGGGCTTCAGCGTGGGCACGGCGTCGGCCGTCTTCTCCGCGGGCGCGCTGACCGCGACGGCCTCCACGCTGGCCGGCAGCCGTCTCGCCGGCCGCATCAGCCCCCGCCTGCTGCTGCGCGCGGGGCTGGCGCTCATGCTCGTCCCCGGTGTCGCCGCGCTGCTCCTCACCCTCGCCGGGCAGCTGAACCGGTTCTGGGCGCTGGGCCTGCTGGGCGTCGCCTTCATCGGGCTCGGCCAGGTCTGCGCCACCGCCACCGGCCTCGCGCTGGACCGCGTACCGCATGCGGCGGGCACGGGCTCGGCGGTGCTGGGCACGCTGCAGAACGCCCTCGGCGCGGCCGTGGCCCCCTTGATGGGCATCGCCGGAGGCCACACCGCCGTGCCGCTGTTCGCCGGTATGACGCTGTGCACGCTGCTCGCCGCGGCCGCGCTCCTGCTCACGAGGCGGGAAGGCGATGTGGCTCCGGCCGGCCGGGCACCTGCGGAAGCCGAGAGGGCGTGAAGATCAGACGATCGGCTGCGACAGCGCGGCCTTGGCCTCGCGGGTCCGCTCGTCGGCCAGCACCTCGGCACGGCCCGCGAGCAGCGCCTCCATGGTCTGCTCCGCCACGGCCTCAGGGCTGATCTTCGGAGCGTCGACCCAGGCGGCCATGTCCGTGTCCACGAACCCGACGTGCACCCCGATCACCAGCGTCCCCTGCTCGCGCAGCCCCTGGCGCAGGGAGTCGGTCAGCGACCACTGCGCGGCCTTCGACGCCGCGTACCCCGGGAAGCCGGGCCGCCCGCCCCAGGAGGCCAGCGACAGCATGTTGACCAGGGCGCCGCCGCCGTTGCGGGCCAGGATCGGGGCGAAGGCGCGCGAGACCCGCCAGGTGCCGAAGAGGTTGACCTCCATCGCCCGGCGGGCGCCGTCGAGCGTGCCCTCCAGCAGCGCGGTCCTGCCGTCACCGACGCCCGCGTTGTTGATCAGGATGGAGACGTCACCGGCCTCCCGCGCCGCGGCGGCGATGCCGCGCTCGTCGGTGACGTCCAGGCGCAGCGGCACGACGTCGGCGTCCTGCACACTGCCCGGGTCTCGGACGCCGACGTACACCTTCGCCGCGCCATGCTGGACGAGCGCTCGGGCGAACGCGCGGCCGATCCCGCGATTTCCGCCCGTCACGAGGGCGACCGATCCCTTGATGTCCATGCTGTTTCTCCGTTCACCAGCTGAGTTGCAAAAGACAACTCAGATGGGGAGGTGATCGCGCCACCTTCCCAGGAGCTTCCCCGCCGCACGTGACATCCTCACACCCGCGCGGCAGGCCCGGACCGGATGTCACGTGAGAAGGTGCCGGCCGGTGACCGTCCCGGCGGGCCCGGGGACGGCCCCAACCGGGCGGGACTCAGCTCGAGGAGGAGACCGCCGAGGACAGCTCGGCGAAGTCGTCGTCGGACAGCTCGATGCCGGCGGCGGCGACGTTCTCCTCCAGGTGGGCGATGGAGGAGGTGCCGGGGATCGGCAGCATCACCGGGGAACGGCGCAGCAGCCACGCGAGCGCGAGCTGCGACGGCGTGGCCGGCAGCCGCGAGGCGATCGTGTCGAGCGCCCCGCCGGGCTTGGCGAGCTGGCCGGTGGCCAGCGGGAACCACGGGATGAAGCCGATCTCGTGGCGCTCGCAGTACTCCAGCACGTCCTCGGCGGACCGGTTGGACAGGTTATAGAGGTTCTGGACCGTGGCGATCGGGGCGACGGCGCGCGCCTGCTCGATCTGCTCGACGCTGACCTCCGACAGGCCGATGTGCGCGATCTTGCCTTCGTCCTGGAGCTTCTTCAGCTCGCCGACCTGGTCCTCGAGCGGCACCTCCGGGTCGACGCGGTGGAGCTGGAGCAGCGGGATCCGCTCGAGCCCGAGGACGCGCAGGCTCATCTCGCACTGCTGGCGCAGGTAGGCGGGCCTGCCGACGGGCGTCCACTGGTTGGGGCCCTGGCGGGTGAGCCCGGCCTTGGTGGCGATGACGATGCTCTCGTCGTACGGGGCGAGCGCCCGCTTGAGCAGCGGCTCGGCGACCAGGGGGCCGTAGGAGTCGGCCGTGTCGAAGAGCGTCACGCCGAGCTCGGCCGCGCGGCGCAGCACGCGTACGGCCTCGTCCTCGTCGGCCGGCGGCCCCCACACGCCGGGCCCGGTCAGCTGCATGGTGCCGTAGCCGAGCCGGTTGACAGGCAGCGTCTTCTCGATCATGAACTGGCCGGACGCGTCGGCCCGCACAGCGGTCATCGCGGAACTTCCTTTCTCATGCCGGCCGCCGGACCCGGCGGCGTGACTGGGTCGGCGTGCCCGGCGAGACCGCGTCCTACCTCAACCTCCGGCAAAGCCTGGTATCGATCACGGATGGACGTCGATCACGACGTCGTCGCAGGCCACCTCGCGGCCCTCTCCGTTCACGAACGCGACGTGCACGGGCTCGCCGGTGGAGCGCGTCCTGCGCAGGGCCGACGGCCCGGACGGGCGCGGGCGGTGGGCGTCGCCCCACTGCTGCAGCGCGCCCAGCACCACCTGCAGGTCCGCGCCTGCCTTGGTGAGGTGGTAGCTGCGGCGCTGCCTGCTGCCTGGCTCCTGGGGCCGGCTCGTCGGCGGATGAGCCCTTGTCGCGTGCGGTCGCACCCACCCCCTTCAGTACAGCTACTGTACTCAGCCCGACGCCGGTTGACAGATCTTGGGCGATCTGGGCGTAATGGCGGTCGCGTCGCGTGTCGCGGTCCGGGAGGACGGTCGCGGCATGGAGGCGCCGTACCAAGGGGGTTGACGCCAATGGCCACTAGCACCGTCGGTCGTGCCTGAGCACACCGCGCCCGCGCGTCTCCCCATGCCTGGTTCGGTGTCGTAACACCCGTACGCCGGCATGTCCGTGCGGGTTTCAGCATGTCCACGACACCCACTCACCAGGAGCCTTCTTTTCAGCATGCCGAACAACTTCAACCAGCAGATCATCGACGAGTTCCGGGCCAACCGCGGCAAGGTCGGCGGCCCCTTCGAGGGCGGCAGGCTGCTGCTGCTCACCACCACCGGCGCCAAGACCGGACGCCCCCACACCACCCCGCTCGGCTACCTGCCCGATGAGGACCGCCTGCTCGTCATCGCCTCGGCGGGCGGCTCGCCCAAGCACCCGGACTGGTACCACAACGTGCTCGCCAACCCGCGGGTGACGGTCGAGGACGGCATTTTCACCTACGAGGCCGACGCCATCGTGCTCGAGGGCGAGGAGCGCGACCGCCTGTTCGCCCGCGCGGCCGAGATGGACCCGGGCTGGGCCGCCTACGAGGAGCGCTCGGGCCGCACGCTGCCGGTGGTGGCGCTGGTGCAGGTGAACCCCGGGCCGCCGCCCGGGCGGCGTATGGGCGACGCGCTCAAGGACATCCACGACGCCTTCCGCCGCGAGCTGGCCTTGATCCGCAGGGAGGCCGCCGCCTCGGGGCCCCGCCTGGCCGCGCAGCTGCGGGTCAACTGCCTGACGATGTGCAGCGGCCTGCACGCGCACCACACGCACGAGGACAACGGCCTGTTCCGCGGGATGGAGCAGCAGTTCCCGGAGCTGGCCCCGGCGATCCAGCGGATGCGGGCCGAGCACGAGGTGGTGGCGCGGCTGCTCGACGAGCTCAAGGCGCTGCTGTCCGCCGCCGACGTCGCTCCCGCCGACCTGGTCGCCGGGGTGGACCGGCTCACCAAGGAGCTGGAGGCGCACCTCGCCTACGAGGAGGAGCAGCTCGTCGCGCTGCTGAACGGCTGACGCACGACTCGCACGTCCGGGGTGTCTCTGTGGCGATAGGGACACCCCGGACGTATGCTGATGGTGCGTCCGGGCCCGGCGCCACATCTCTTCCCTTCCGCCCCTATGCCGCCATGTCAGCGGGTGTTCTGAGGGGCCGGTTTCTCTTCTTCTCCACTCTCATCCATGCGTGCCACGAACTCCTTTCGTGGAGTCGGCTGTAAAGTTGGAGTCAACTGAAAGTTTGCAGTACGCTCCAGCTGCATGACAGAAGGGCTCCGCGAGCGCAAGAAGCGCCTGACGCGGCAGCGCATCTCCGAGGTGGCCGTCGGCCTGTTCGTGGAGCGCGGCTTCGACAACGTGACGATCGCCGAGGTCGCCGACGCCGCCGAGGTGTCGGTGAACACCGTCTACAACTACTTCCAGTCCAAAGAGGACCTGGTGCTGCCTCCTGAGGAGGCCTCGCCCCGCCGGCTGGCCGACATCGTGGCCGGGCGCGCGCCCGGCGAGTCGGCGGCCGGTGCGGTGCTGGCGCGGCTGCGGCAGGAGGTGCGTGAGCGCGAGCGCCGGGTGGGCCTCACTCCGGGCTTCGGCCGGGTGCTGGAGATGATGCGGGCCGCGCCCACGCTGACCGCGCGCCTTGAGGACCTGGGCCGCAGGATGACCGACGAGCTGGCCGCGCTGCTGGCCGAGGAGTGCGGTGATGGGCCGCAAGATCCGCTGCCCCGCGTGATCGCCTGGCACATCGGCAGCCTGCACGCGCTGGTGATGGGCGAGATCGGCCGCCGTACGGCGGCGGGTGAGCGGCCCGACGAGATCGCCGCCGCCGTGCTCGATCTGCTCGACGCGGCCGAGAGCGTGCTGGGGGAGAAGGTGCTGGGCTATGGCGTACGCGAGGAGTGACGCGATGTTCCGGGTGACGATCAGCGGCAAGTTCCAGGCGATCGACGACGCCGGACGGGATGCGGTGCGCGCGGCGGGCGGCACGGCGTACACCGAGGCGGGCACCTTCACCCACGACCCGAGCGTGTCGGCGTTCACCTTCCGCTGCCAGGTACCGGCCGGGCCGGACGACGGGGAGGACGAGGCGACCCTGGGCGCGATGGCGGCGCTGGAGGCGTACGGGCAGCCGTACGAGGTGCTGCGCATCGGCGTGACGGACATGCGCGACATCAAGATCCGCCGACGCTGATTCTCAGATCTGGGATATCATCCCGGATATGAGACAGCCCGTGGATGTAGAGGCCAGGCTGGCCGATCGGCTCGCCCGGCTGCGCGTCGAGCACCACTGGTCGCTGGAGGAGCTGGCGAGCCGCTCCGGCATCAGCCGCTCGACGCTGTCGCGGCTGGAGCGCGGCGAGATCAGCCCCACGGCGGCGCTGCTCGGCAAGCTCTGCGAGGTGTACGGGCGGACGATGTCGCGGCTGCTCGCCGAGGTGGAGTCCGAGCCGCCGCAGATCGTGGCGGCCGGGGCGCAGCAGGTGTGGCGGGACGCGACGTCGGGGTTCGTCCGCCGCTCGGTCTCGCCGCCCCATCCCGGGCTGCGCGGCGAGGTCGTGGAGGGGCGGCTGCGGCCGGGTGCCGACATCTCCTACGACGCACCGCCCGTACCCGGCCTTGAGCAGCACATCTGGGTGCTGGAGGGCGCGGTGGAGATCACCTTCGACGGCCGCACCCACACCGTGGGAGCCGGTGACTGCCTGCGCTTCCGGCTGTGGGGGCCGTCCCGGTTCCGCTGCCCGGGCCCCGATCCGGTCCGGTACGCCATCTTCGTCGTCCTGCCCTGACCCCCCGGGAGGAGCCCCATGCGCACCATCGCCCGCCTGACCCCGGCCGCGTTCGACACCTGCGTCAAGGAGCTGGCCGCACTGCTCGCCGACGCCGTGGACGGCGGCTCGTCGCTGGGGTTCGTCACGCCGTTCGACCACGAGGACGCCGCCGCCTGGTGGCGCGCGCAGGCCCCGGCCGTGGCCTCGGGCGACCTCATCGTGTGGGTCTGCCGCGAGAACGGCGCGGTCGTGGGCACCGTCGGCCTCGCCCCCGCGACCAAGGCGAACGCCCGCCACCGCGGCGAGATCGTCAAACTCATGGTCCACAGCGAGGCGCGCGGGCGCGGCCACGCACGCGCCCTGCTGGCCGCGGCCGAGCAGGCGGCGCTTGCGGCGGGGCTCGACCTGCTGATGCTCGACACCGAGACCGGCAGCGCGGCCGAGCACGTCTACCTCACCGGCGGGTGGACCCGCTACGGCATCGTCCCCGATTATGCGGCCTCGCCCGACGGCACGCTGCGCGAGTGCAGCTTCTTCTACAAGCGGCTCACAGCGACCGGGTGAGCGCATCCAGCTCGGCCAGCCGTTCGGCCGGGGCCAGGCGCGCGGCGGTGGCGACGAGCAGCAGCTCGGTGACCGCGATCTCGTGGGTGAGCGGCGCGATCGGCCCGGCGGCCTCGCGCGGCAGCGCGATCAGCAGCTCCGCCTCGGCGGCCAGCGGCGAGCCCCACGTGTCGGTGATGAGGATCAGCCGTGCGCCCCTGCCGCGCGCGGCGCGTACGAAGCGCTCGGTGGCGGGGGAGTAGCGGCGGAAGTCGTAGGCCACCACCAGGTCGGACGCGCCCAGGTCGAGCACGGTGCGGGCGCGCGCGTGCGGCGGCTCCGGCACCCGGTGCGCGCCGGGGCGCAGGCCGGCGAGCTGGCGGATGAGGTAGTCGGCGGCCAGCTCGCTGAGCGGTCCGCCGAGCGCCCAGACCGTCCTGGCCTCGGCCAGCAGGCCCGCGGCGCGGTCGCAGAGCGGCGCGGGCACGGCGGCCAGCGCGCCGTCCAGGCCGGCGCGCAGCTCCTCCGCCGCCTCTCCCAGCCCGCCTGACGGCTCGCCGGGCTCGCTTTTCCCGGTGACGTACTCCAGCAGGCGCGAGCGGTCTCTGGCGCCGTCGCGTACGGCGGCCTGGAACTCGGCGAACCCCGCGTACCCGAGCCGGTCGAACAGCCGGGAGGCGGTCGGCGGGCTCACCCCCGCACGCTCGGCCAGCGCGCGCAGCGAGCCCAGCGCAGCGAACGGATGGTCGTCGAGCAGCACCCGCACCACCGCGCGCTCGCCGGGTGGCAGCTCCGCGTAGACGGAGCTGAGCCGGGCCACGATCGCGTCGCTCTCCATGCTGACAAATGTTACATCAACCCGTCCTTACCGAAATCTTCTAACGAATGTTACGGTTCTCGGCATGAACACCTGGCGTGGCCTGATCGACAGCCCCTACCGGCGCTTCCTGCCGGTCACCCCCGACACCCCGGCCGTCTCGCTCAACGAGGGCAACACCCCGCTGCTGCGCTCGGCCCACCTGTCCGAGCTGACCGGCTGCGAGGTCTGGCTGAAGGTCGAGGGGGCGAACCCGACGGGGTCGTTCAAGGATCGCGGCATGACCGTGGCGATCAGCCGCGCCGTCGAGGCCGGCGCGCAGACCGTCATCTGCGCCTCCACCGGCAACACCAGCGCCTCTGCCGCCGCCTACGCGGCCCGCGCCGGGCTGCGCGCCGCCGTGCTCGTGCCCAAGGGCAGGGTGGCGCTGGGCAAGCTGGCCCAGGCCGTACGGTACGGCGCGGAGATCGTCGAGGTCGGCGGCACGTTCGACGACTGCCTGCGGGTGGCCCGCGAGCTGGCCGCCCACCACCCGGTCGCCCTCGTCAACTCGGTGCGCAACGAGCTGCGGCTGGCCGGGCAGCGCACGGTCGCGTACGAGATCGTGGACGCCCTCGGCGCGGCCCCCGACGTGCACTGCGTGCCGGTCGGCAACGGCGGCAACATCACCGCGACCTGGACCGGCTACCGCGCCTACAGCCCGGACCGGCTGCCGCGCATGTGGGGTTTCCAGGCGGCGGGCGCGGCCCCGCTGGTGCACGGCGCGCCGGTGGCCGAGCCGCGCACGGAGGCCAGCGCGATCAACGTCGGTCACCCGGCGACCTGGGACGGCGCGATCGCGGCCCGCGACGAGTCCGGTGGGCTGATCGCCGCGGTGAGCGACGAGCAGATCTTCGCCGCGTACCGGATGATCGCCCGCCGCGACGGCGTCTTCGCCGAGCCCGCCTCGGCGGCGGGCGTGGCGGGGCTGCTCGACCTGCACGCCAGGGGCGGGCTGGAACCCGGCCTGCGCGCGGTGATCACGCTGAGCGGCAACGGCCTGAAGGACCTCGACGCCTCGCTGCGCGGCGGCTACACCGCCGCCGAGACCTCGGCCGCGACCGCGGATGTGGCCAGGGCGCTGCGCCTGGCCGCCTGACAGGCGGTCACCAGTTCAGCTCGTCCGCCGTCAGGGGCCCCTTGCAGGCCGCCAGGGCGTTCTTCAAGTCGGTCCTGCGCGGGTCGGACAGAGGGCCGAGGACGCAGACGGGCACCCAGTCGTCCTTCTCGATGGCGCGCCGGAAGATCTTGGGCACGGGGGTGTCCAGCGGCCAGCCGACCGGGCGGTACACCGCGGAGCCCGGCTGGTCCAGCCGCACGTGCAGGGCCAGCGGGTGGTGGGCGACGCCCATGGCGTCGTCGGTGTGGCGGACGGTGACCTGCCTGATCGCGGTCCAGGGGATGGTCTGGACGCCGGAGCCGTCGCTGCCGGTGACGCCGTCCCGGTCGAGGCGCACGCTTCTCGCGGGCATGCTCCTCTTCGTCGTGAAGCGCAACCACCAGTTCGCCAGGGGGCCGACCAGCATCAAGGCCGCAAAGACCCCCATGCCCACCCACCTCGTCGAGTCGTCCAGCTCTCCGAGCGCGTGCCCGATCACGACAAGGATCGCGACGATGAAGGCGAGGCCCCGAAAGATCCACGGCAACAGCTCCGGATCTTCCTCCCAGCAGAACGCCGAAAGGCGCTCGTCACCCGTCCAGGACTCCTGGAAAGCAGGTGCGTCCTGAGGAGCGATGGGCGGGGAGGCCGGCGGGTCGGGCTTCTCCGGCGTCTCCTGCGGGACAGTGGGCGCGGTGACCGGTGTGGTGTACCTCTTCGTCGGCGCGGGTCCCTGGTCAGGGGTGCGGAGGAGGTCGAGGGCGTCGGGGATGGAGGGGCGCTTGCCGGGGTCCTTGGCCAGCAGGGCGTTCAGCAGCGGGGCGAGGCGTGTGGCGCGGGTGAGCGGCGGAGGCTCGTCACGGA
This sequence comes from Nonomuraea sp. NPDC052634, assembly GCF_040678535.1. Classification (NCBI taxonomy): domain Bacteria; kingdom Bacillati; phylum Actinomycetota; class Actinomycetes; order Streptosporangiales; family Streptosporangiaceae; genus Nonomuraea; species Nonomuraea sp. NPDC052634. Next base: position 379,814 of record NZ_JBFATY010000001.1, read on the forward strand.
GGACGGCGGCGATGGTGGCGGGGACGGCGCCGCGCCGGAACGGTGAGACGCCCTCCGCCGCCTGATACAGGGTCGCGCCCACGGAGAACAGGTCGGAGGCGGGCGAGCCGTGATCGCCGTTGAAACGCTCGGGCGCCATGTACTCGAAGGAGCCGATCACCGTGCCGGTCGATGTCATGCGGGTGTCGGTCTCGTGGATGGCGATGCCGAAGTCGGTCAGCATGATCCGACCGTCGGCGGCCAGCATGACGTTCGCGGGTTTGATGTCGCGGTGGACGACACCCGCGCCGTGGGCCGCCTCCAAGGCATGAAGGAGCGCCTTGGCAAGGTCGGCGACGTCGGGCTCCGCCAGCGGCCCGGTCCGCATCCGGTCCTCGAGCGACTCGCCGTTGATCAGCTCCATGATGATCCACGGCCGGCCGTCCTCGATGACCACGTCGTAGACGGGCACGATGTTGGGGCAGTGGCGCAGCCGGGCGGCGTTGCGGGCCTCCCGCTCGGCGTACTTGAGTCGCGCGTTGCGATCCTCCTCGTCGAGGGTCGGAGGGAGGTACACCTCCTTGACGACCACGTCGGCGCGCAGCCGGTCGTCATGGGCCTTCCAGACGCGACCGAAGCCGCCCTGGCCCAGCGGATGTTCGAGCCGGTAACGGCCGCCGATCAGTGTTCCTGGTCCGGTCATGCTGCGGTCTCGATCCATCTGGTCTGGTCAGTCGATGGCGACCGAATCCCCGGATTCGATCTTGCCGCAGATTATCGGGACGGATGGCCGTGAGAAGGGCGAATTCGCGAGGCCATCGCACCGCGGCCGCACCACGGCGGCCACCGACCTGGCCAGGGCGCTGCTTTTCGCAGCCGGACCTATCTGCGACAAGCGCTCAAAGTGGCCGATCAGTAACGTTACGTAGTACTCCTCGCGGGCACGGACGTCACGACAAAGCCGGCAGGCGGCCGATCGAGTTCCTCCATGCCGCCGGCCTTCCCTTCCCCTGCGCGGCGCATCCCCTGAATCCCGAGAGGACTTCCCGTCGTGCCCCCGACCCGGCTTCGCCGTGCCCTGGGCGGCGCGGGCGCCACCGCGCTCCTGCTCACCGCCCCCGCATCCGCCCCCGCATCCGCCCCAGCGCCCGCGCCCGCCAAGCCGGACGCCGTCCCGTGCGCGCGCCTGCTCCGGCCTTCAGCCACCTATCGCGCCTACGACCACACCTTCACCACCGACGCCGCGGGCCGCCCCGTCGAGGCCGTGGCCAGGATCCTGGTCGACCGGGACGCCCCGCGCGGCTCCTGCGAAGGCGCGGTCGGCGACTGGGGCGGGCGCGGCGACTGGCAGGGCGGCCACCTCATCGCCGCCTCGTTCCGCGGCGTGAGCATGCGCTACAACCTCGTCCCCATGCGCGGGCGGCAGATCAACCAGGGTCTGATGAAACGGGTCGAGAACGGCGCCCGCGACTGCCTGGAGGACGGTGGCGAGGTCCGCGACTATCGCGTACGCCTGCACTATCCCAACGGCACGACGCTGACCCCGGACACGATCCGCGTCAGTCTCAAGGTGGCATCCCGGCCGGTCACGGTGATCCTGCCGAACCGTACACTGAGCGCCAAAGAGCTGCGATCCCGGCAAGACGGGATAACTGCCGCGTTCGATGCGGCGCCGTGCGGCAGGGACGGCGCGTGAACGCGGTATCGATCGCCAGCAGATGATCGGAGGGAATGTTGTGGGATACCTCCATGCCTGAGCGTGCCCGTTCTGGTGTGGGATCGACGCCATGAAGGATGAAGGGAAACAGCGCAGGAGGCTCGAGACGGGCACGCTCGCGCGGGTGGCCGTGTTCACCGCGCTGATCGCGGTGATGGGCCTGCCCGGCACGCTGAACGTCTTCGGCAACGCGGTCCCGATCACGCTGCAGACCATGGGCGTGATGCTGGCCGGCGCCATCCTCGGCACCTGGCGCGGCGCGCTGGCCGTACTGGTGCTGTACGTGCTGGTGGCCGCCGGCCTGCCGCTGCTGGCCGGCGGGCGAGGCGGGCTGGGCGTGTTCACCGCGCCGTCGGCCGGGTTCCTCATCGGCTGGCTGCCCGGCGCGGCCCTCACCGGCTGGCTGGTCGAGCGGGCCGGCCGCAGCCCGAGCACGCTCCGGCTGTTCCTGGCGAGCGTCGCGGGCGGCATGGGCGTGGTCTACCTGTTCGGGATCCCGATCCAGGCGTTGGTGTCGGGCGCCTCGCTCGGCGCGGCGGCCGGGCTCACGCTGGTGTTCGTGCCCGGCGACCTCATCAAGGCGGCGCTGACGGCCGTCGTGGTCAGGGGCGTCCAGCGGGCCTACCCCGACGCGGTGCCCGCTGTGCACCAGGAACGCCTGCGCGCCGGTGGGGAGCGCTGACGGCTCGATGCCCGTAGCAGAACACGTGCTGGCGCACGCCGCCGAGCGCCCCTCCAGGCTCGCGGTGCGCGGACCCGGTGGCGAGCTGACGTACGCACAGCTCGCCGACCGGGTCAAGGGTGCCGCCAGGCACCTGGCCGAGACCGGGGCCGGGCCCGGCACCACGGCCGCGATCGGTCTGGCCGACCCGGTGGAGCTGCTCGTCGCCGTGCTGGCCGCCGACCTGGCCGGGGCGACGCCGCTGGTGGGCGAGCACACCTGGGACCGCGCGCGGTGGGCGGCGGTCACCGGCCCCCTGACGGCGGCCACCGGCTCTCTATCGGCCGTCACCGGCCCTCTAGCGGCGGTCACCGGGCCGTCGGCGACGGTGCCCGCCGGCGAGCCGGCGCCGCACGCGACTCGACCCGCCGACCGGCCCACGCCCGCCGCGCCGCCGGTGACGGTGCTGATCGACGCGCCCCTGCCGTACGCGGCCGGGCCCGATGTGCCGCGCCGCGCCCAACCAGGCGATCTCGCCTGGGCCTGCTTCAGCTCCGGCAGCACGGGACGGCCGCGCGCCATCGTCCGTACCCGCGCCTCCTGGACCGATTCGTACCCCCACCTGAACGCGCTGACCGGCATCGGCCCCGACGACGTCGTGCTCATCCCCGGCCCGCTGGTCTCCTCCCTGTACGCGTTCGCCGCCCTGCACACCCTGGCCACCGGCGCGACGGCGCTGCTGCCCGGCCGCTGGCCCGGCGGCGCGCTGGCCGATCACCTCGCCGAGGCGACCGTCGTGCACCTGGTGCCGCACCGGCTGCCGGACGTGCTGGAGCGGCCGGGAGCGCTGCGGGTGGCCGTGGTCGGTGGCGCGGCCCTCGCCCCCGGCGCCCGGCAGGCCGCGGAGAAGGCCGGGGTGCGGGTGGTCGCCTACTACGGGGCCACCGAGCTGTCGTTCGTGGCCGCCGACACCGACGGGAGCGGCCTGCGTCCCTTTCCCGAAGTGGAGATCGAGGTGCGCGGCGACGGGCCGCTGGGTGAGGTGTGGGTGCGCTCGCCATGGCTGGCCGAGGGCTACCTGGGTGAGGCGGCCGGGCCGCTGCGGCGCGACGGCGACGGCTGGGTGAGCGTGGGCGATGTGGCCGAGCCCTACCACAAGGGGGGCGTGCTGCGCGTACGCGGGCGCGGCGACGGGGCGATCCAGACCGGCGGGGCCACCGTCGTGCCCGAGGACGTCGAGGAGGTGCTGCGCAAGGTGCCCGGCGCGGCAGATGCCGTGGTGGTCGGGACGCCGCACCCGTCCCTGGGGTCGGTGGTGACCGCCGTCATCGAGAGCCCGTTCGGCGAGCCGCCCGCGCGCGCCCTGCTGGAGGAGGCCGCGCGCGCCGCGCTCGACTGGGCGCAGCGGCCGCGCCGCTGGTACGCGATGTCCGGCCTGCCCCGCACGCCCACGGGCAAGCCGGCGCGGGCGCAGGTGGCGGCCCGGCTGGCGGACGGCGACCCGGCGATCAGGCGGCTGGTGTGACATGGACCTGACCCCCGTGGTGGTGGCCGCAAGGCGCACCCCGATCGGCACGGCCGGGCACGCGTACAAGGAGCTGACCGCCGAGCACCTGGCCGCGCCCGTGATCGCCGCCGTCGCCGCCGACCTGCCGGGACGGCGGATCGATGACGTGATGCTGGGCAACTGCATGGGCCCGGGCGGCAACCTGGCCAGGGTCTGCGCGCTGGCCGCCGGGCTCGGGCACGAGGTGCCCGGGGTGACGGTGGACCGGCAGTGCGGCAGCGGGCTGGCCGCGATCCTGCTCGCCGGTCAGGCCGTACGCGCGGGCGAGGCCGACCTGGTGATCGCCGGAGGCGTGGAGAGCGCCTCGACCGCGCCGCTGCGCACGTTCCGCGGGGCCGGCGCCCCGTACGAGCGGGCGCCGTTCACGCCCCACGGCACCCCCGACCCCGACATGGGCCCGGCCGCCGAGGCGCTGGCCCAGGCCAGGAAAATCGATCGCGAACGCCAGGACGCCTACGCCTGCCGCAGCCACGCCCGCGCCCTGGCCGCCCGCGCGGCGGGACGGTTCGCCCAGGAGATCGTGCCCGTCGCAGGCCGCGGCGACGACCAGCGCCCGCGCCCGCTGCGCGCGGCGTCGCTGGCCCGGCTGCCGGCCGCGTTCGTGCCGGGCGGCACGGTGACGGCGGGGAACTCCTCCCCGGTCAGCGACGGCGCCGCCGCCGTGGCCGTGGTGCCCGAGCATCTGCGGGCGGGCCTGCCCGGCCTGCGGCTTCTGGCCGGGGCGGTGACCGGGTGCGATCCCGAGCTGCCCGGGTGGGGGCCGGTGCCCGCGATCGAGCGGGTGCTCGCGCGTACCGGAACAAGCCTGGAGTCGATCGCGGCGGTGGAGATCGTGGAGGCGTTCGCGGCCCAGGTGCTGGCCGTCACCGACGCGCTCGGGCTCGACCCGCTCGGCGCGGACGACGAGCGGGTCTGCCCCGACGGCGGCGCGCTCGCGCTCGGGCACCCGTGGGGCGCGACGGGGGCGGTCGTGGTGACCAGGTTGTTCAGCAGGCTCGTCCGTGCGGCGGCTCCCAAGGGCACGCTCGGCCTGGCCGCGGCCGCGGTCGGCGGCGGGCTCGGCGTGGCCGCCCTGTTCGAGGTGGTGTGAGACATGATCGAATTCGCGGACGTGCACGTCCGGCTGGGCACCCGCGACGTGCTGCGCGGCATCACCGCGGAGCTGCCCGAGCGCCGGGTCGGTGTGGTGGGCGCCAACGGCTCGGGCAAGAGCACGCTGGCCCGGCTGGTCAACGGCCTGGCGCTGCCGACGTCGGGCAGCGTCACGGTGCTCGGCATGGACACCCGCCGCGACGGCGCCAAGATCAGGCGCGGTGTCGGCTTTCTGTTCACCGATCCCGACGCGCAGATCGTCATGCCGACGGTGGCCGAGGACGTCGCGTTCTCGCTGCGCCGCAAGGGCCTGTCGCGCGAGGAGGTGGACCGGCGGGTACGCCAGGTGCTGGAGCGCTACGGCCTGGCCGATCACGCCGACCATCCCGCGCACCACCTGTCGGGCGGGCAGAAGCAGCTGCTCGCGCTCTGCTCGGTCATGGTGCTGGAGCCGGAGATCATCGTCATGGACGAGCCCACCACGCTGCTCGACCTGCGCCACTCCCGCCAGGTCGCGGAGCTGCTGGAGGAGATGCCGCAGCAGGTGCTCCTGGTCACCCACGACCTGCCGCTGCTGTCGGGCTTCGACCGGGTGCTGGTGATCGACGAGGGCCGCATCGCCGCCGACGGCACCCCCGCCGAGGCCATCGCCCACTACCGGAAGCTGATGGCGTGAACAGCCTGACCGGTTCCTACGTCCCCGGAAGCTCACTGCTGCACCGGCTGCCGGCCGGGGCCAAGCTGGCCGCGCTCGCACTGGCCTGCACGGTGCTGGTGCTGCTGAGCTCGCCGCTCGCGCTGGCCGGGGCGGCGGCCGTGACAGCGGGCCTGTACGCGCTCGCCAGGGTCGGCGCGGCGGTGGCGTGGGCGCAGATCAAGCCGGTGCGCTGGTTCGCGCTCGCGCTGTTCGCCGTGCAGTTCGTGCTCGTGGGACTGGACGCGGCGCTGGCCACGACGCTGCGGGTGGTGCTGGCGGTGGCGCTGGCCGGGCTGGTGACGGTGACCACGAGGTCGTCGGACATGACGGCGGCGCTGGAACGCCTGCTGTCGCCGGTCAGGTTCGTGGGGCTGGATCCGTTCCGTCTGTCGTTGCTGCTGTCGCTGACCATCCGCAGCGTGCCGGTGGTGGCCTCGCTGGCCACGCGGGTCAGGGAGGCACAGCGGGCCAGGGGCGTCGAGCGCAGCCTGCGCGCCTTCGCGGTGCCGCTGGTGGTCAGCTCTCTGCGGTACGCCGACGCCCTCGGCGAGGCGCTGAGCGCTCGCGGGCTCGACGACGAAGATTAAGCCTTGACTTATATAAGCTCTTCCTGAAACACTCTCGTGGGTGCACGCCTTTGACGTCCTCGGCGATCCGGTACGCCGCCGGATCCTGGAGCTGCTGGCAACCGGCGAGCAGAGCTCCGGCGAGGTCACCGCCGTCATCCAGCGCGAGTTCGGCATCTCCCAGCCGGCCGTCTCCCAGCACCTGCGGGTGCTGCGCGACAGCGGGTTCGCCAGCGTACGGGCAGAGGGCACCCGACGCCTGTACGCCGTCGAGCCCGGCCCGCTGCGGGAGATCGACGCCTGGCTGGAGCGCTTTCGCGCTTTCTGGGACCAGCGCCTGGACGCGCTGGCCACGGAGCTGGCCCGGGGCAAGCGCGAACGCCGCATCACCAATGAGAAGGAGGAGTCCTGATGGACATGGTCGAAGAGATCAACAAAGCGCACCGCGAGCTGATCGACGGCAAGCGCAAGGTGCAGGTGCTGCGCCGCCACTACGACGCCGAGATCGAGGACGTCTGGTCGGCCTGCACCGAGGCCGACCGGCTGGCCCGCTGGTTCATGCCGGTCTCCGGCGACCTTCGGCTCGGCGGCCACTACCAGCTCGAGGGCAACGCCCACGGCGAGATCCTGCGCTGCGAGCCGCCCAGCCTGTTCAAGGTGAGCTGGCTGTTCGGGCCGAACCCCGGCTTCAGCGAGGTCGAGGTGAGCCTGACCGCCAAGGACGGCGGCACGCTGCTGGAGCTGCGCCACACGGCGGAGGTGCCGGAGGAGATGTGGGCGCAGTTCGGCCCCGGCGCCACGGGGGTGGGCTGGGACCTGAGCCTGCTCGGCCTGGCCCTGCACCTGACCGGCGCATCCAAGCCCGACACCGACACCTTCCACGAGACCGAGGAGGGCCGCCGCTGCATCGTGGCCAGCAGCGAGGCGTGGGGCGAGGCGTACCGAGCGGCCGGGGGCGCGCCCGAGGCCGTCGAGGCGGCCGTTCGCGCGACCACCGGTTTCTACGCGCCTGAGTGACCGCGGCCCTCTCCGAGTAGGGTAGTGAGTACTCACTCACCCCCTTGGGAGGAGTCGTATGAAGATCACTGTCTTCGGAGCGACCGGCGGCAGCGGGATCCAGCTCGTCCGCCAGGGGCTGGACCGGGGCCACGAGGTCACCGCCGTGGTCCGCGACCCGGCCCGGCTGCCCGCCGAGCTGCGCGAACGGGCCGACGTCGTGGTGGCCGACGTCATGGACCCCGACGCCGTCACCCCCGCCGTCGCCGGTCGCGACGCCGTGCTCAGCGCGATGGGCCCGCGCGGCAACGGCCCCACCACCGTCTGCTCCGGCAGCATCCGCTCGATCCTGACCGCCATGGAACGCGCCGGGGCGCGCCGCCTGCTCATGGTCAGCGCCGCCGGCCTGGAGAGCGACGCGGGCGACGGCCTCGTCACCCGGTACGTGCTCAAGCCGATCGTGCAACGCGTCTTCCGCCACTCCTACGCCGACCTGGCGCGAGCCGAGCGGCTGCTGCGCGACTCGGACACCGACTGGACGATCGTGCGGCCCGCCCGCCTCACCGACGCCGCGGCCCCGGGCCGCTACCGCACGGCCCGCGACCTCAGCGTGCGCGGCGGGCACACCACCACGCGCGCCGACCTGGCCGACTGCATGCTCACGCTGATCGACGACCGTACGTCGGTGGGGCACGTGGTGTCGGTGGCCACGTGAGGGTGTCCGATGGCCGCTGTCTCGATGGCCGCGTGAGGGTGGTGGCTCAGCCGATGAGCGCGGAGGGGTCGCGCTCCGGGGGACCGGCGGGCCACCACCGGTCGTCGCGGCGGGTGAACGGGTACCAGCGGCCGTCGCGGCCGTAACGGAGCTGGATCTCGTCGCCGAGCGTCCAGCGGTTGCGCCAGGCGTGCAGGGGCGGAGGCCGCTCGCCCTCCCAGGCCGCTTCGAGCCGGGCGCGCGCTCTGGCCAGGTCCTGGCGGGGCGGCGTCCAGGGGCGTTCGAGCACGGCCAGGCCCTCGGCGCCGCCGTGCCGCCAGGCGGCCACTGCCGGCCCGTCGTCGGCGCCTTCGTCGCCGATGTGCTCGGCGATCAGCCGTACGTGGTCCTCGTGCTCGGTCAGCTCCGGCCACCGGTCGTGCAGCAGCAGCTCGCGCGCCCGGGCGGACGCCGAGGCGGCCAGCACCTGCAGGGCGGCCACGTCCACGCCGGGCGCCGGGTCGAGGGCGGGCGGGGTGAAGGCGACGTCGTACGGCGGCGGCTCGGGCAGCGGCGGCACCCCCGCCGCGAACGCCACGCTCGCGGGCGTCCCGGACGGCCGCAGGACGCCACCGGTCGCGTCCGCGCCCTCCGAGCCCGCCGGACCGCCACCGGCCCCGGGCGGGCCCGCGGCGGCGGGCACGTCGCGATTCTGCAGCGCCTCGACCAGCTCGCGCTCGCCGCGCCCGCGCAGGAGCAGCAGCACGAACGGGTCGGCGTCCAGCAGCCATGACGCCTGGTAGCACAGGGCGGCGGCGTGCACGCAGGGGTGACCCCAGTCGGGGCAGGAGCACTCGGGCTCCAGGTCGCCGACGGAGGGCAGCAGCGGCACGGCGGCGTCCTGCGCCGCCTCCACCAGGTCGTGCGGCATGTCGCCGTCGAGCAGCGCGGCGATGTGGCCGGCCTTGGCGGCGACCTGGTCGAGGAAGCGTTCCCACTCGGCATCGGTGAGCTGCTCGACGCTCACGACCACGTCGTAGTCGTTCTCGGCGACGGCGGCGAGCCTGCCGGGGCTGACGGTGATCGGGCCGAGCTGCCCGGTCTTGGCGTAGGCGCGGCCCTTGCGCAGCAGGCCGGCGTCGAGCGAGGTGTCCTCCATGGCCTGGATCCAGGCGCGGCCCCACCAGGAGGCGGCGAAGCGGGCGCCGGCGCGCTGGCGGGGGAAGGCGGGGAAGCCGCGGGCGGGGGTCATCGGGGCTCCAGGACGCTCATGCGGGACTTCAGGACGGTCAACGGGGGCTTCGACGCGAACTGGCCCGGGGCGGCCGGCGAGGGATCGAGGCGGCGAGCCGAGCCGAGAGCGGCCGGCAAGAAGCCGAGGCGGCGAGCCGAGCCGAGGGCGATCGGCGGGGAATCACGGCGGCGAGCCGGGCCGAGGGCGATCGGCCGGGTCATCGGAGTTCGACCAGGGCGGCGAGTTCGGCGTCGGTCAGCTCGGTGAAGGCGGCCTCGCCGGAGGCGAGCACCGCCTCGGCGAGGGAGCGCTTGGCGGCCAGCATCGTGGCGATGCGGTCCTCGATGGTGCCCTCGGCGATGAGCCGGTGCACCTGGACGGGCCTGGTCTGGCCGATCCGGTACGCGCGGTCGGTCGCCTGGTCCTCGACGGCCGGGTTCCACCAGCGGTCGTAGTGGATGACGTGGTCGGCGCGGGTGAGGTTCAGGCCGGTGCCCGCGGCCTTGAGCGACAGCAGGAAGACGGGGGCCTCGCCGTCCTGGAAGCGCCGCACCATCTCCTCGCGGCGGGCGACCGGCGTGCCGCCGTGCAGGAGCTGGGTGGCGATCCCGCGCCCGGTGAGGTGCCTGTCAAGGAGGCGGGCCATGGCGACGTACTGGGTGAAGACGAGCACGGAGCCGTCCTCGGCGACGATGGTGTCGATCAGCTCGTCGAGCAGCTCCAGCTTGCCGGAGCGGCCGGGCAGGCGCGGGTCGCTCTCGTGCAGGTACTGGGCGGGGTGGTTGCAGATCTGCTTGAGCCCGGTGAGCAGCTTGACGATGAGCCCGCGCCTGGCCATGCCGCGCGCGTCGGCGATCCGGCCCATGATCTCGCGGACGACGGCCTCGTACAGGCCGGCCTGCTCGGTGGTGAGCGGCACGGGGCGGTCGGTCTCGGTCTTGGGCGGCAGCTCGGGCGCGATGCCGGGGTCGCTCTTGCGGCGGCGCAGCAGGAACGGCCCGACCAGCCGCGACAGGCGTTCCGCCGCCTCGGTGTCGCCGGACTCGACCGGCCTGGCCCAGCGGGCGCGGAAACGGGCGAGCGGTCCGAGCAGGCCGGGAGTGGTCCAGTCGAGGATGGCCCACAGCTCCGACAGATTGTTCTCGACGGGGGTGCCGGTCAGGGCGACGCGGGCGGCGGCGGGGATCTCGCGCAGCGCCTTGGCGGTGCCGGACGCGGGGTTCTTGACGTGCTGGGCCTCGTCGGCGACCACCATGCCCCAGGTGTGCGCGGCCAGGCGGTCGGCGTCGAGGCGCATGGTGGCGTACGTGGTGAGCACGAACCCCTCGTCGGCGAGCGTGCGGTTGCCTCCGTGGTAGCGGCGTACCGGGACGCCGGGCGCGAAGCGGGCGATCTCCCGCTCCCAGTTGCCCAGCAGCGAGGCCGGGCAGACGACCAGCGTCGGCCCGGCCGCACGGTGCAGGTGCAGGGCGATGAGCGTGACGGTCTTGCCGAGGCCCATGTCGTCGGCCAGGCAGGCGCCGAGACCGAGCGAGGTCATCCTGGCCAGCCAGCGCAGCCCGGAGAGCTGGTAGTCGCGCAGGGTGGCGGCCAGGCCGGGCGGCGGCGGCACGTCGGCGGGTTCGCACAGGCGGCGGCGCAGCTCGTCGAGCCAGGCGGTGGGCTCGACGGGCACCTGCTCGCCCTCGGCCTCGACCGTTCCGGTGAGCGCGGCGGCGAGCGCTTCGATGCCGGTCAGCGGCTTGAGCTCGCGCTGCCGGGCCTTGCGCGCCAGGTCGGGGTCGATGAGCACCCACTGGTCGCGCAGCCGTACGACGGGGCGGTGCGCTTCGGCGAGCCGGTCCATCTCCTCGGCGGTCAGGCGCTGCCCGCCGAGCGCGAGCTGCCAGTCGAAGCTCGCCAGGTGGTTGCCGCCGAGGAAGGAGGGCAGGTCGGACGGCGCCGGGTCGCGGTCGCCGACGACGGCACGGGCGGTGAGGCCGCGGACGAGGGATCGCGGCCAGTGCACGTCCACGCCCGCGGCGGCCAGCCGGTCGGCGGCCCCGGCCAGCAGCTCCTCCACGTCGCCGTCGGACAGCGCGAGCTCGTCGGGCACGGCGCTGTCGAGCAGTTCCTGCAGGCGGGGCCAGGCGCGGGCGGCCCGGCGTACGGCGAGGGTGGCCTCGATCCTGGCGCGCGGGCCGAAGCCGGGGTCGCGGCCGCGCCACAGGTCGGCGGCGTCCACGACGAGCGCGGGGTCGGCGAGGCTGTGCAGCTGGGCGACGGCGCGGAGCTCGGCGCCGTCCTGATCGCCGGCCAGGTCGTCGGCCTCGATGCGCAGCGACAGCCGCAGGCCCGCGTCCAGCCCTGATGAGACCTCCTCGGCCCAGCCGCGCAGGTGGGGCACCTTGACGGGGTTCATGGCGGCGTAGGCGGTCTGTCCGGTGGCGCGTACGGCGCCGGGCGAGCGCGGCATGGCGTCGGCGACGGCGTCGAGGAAGGCCCGCAGCAGCGGCTCGGCGTCAGGCAGCAGCGCATCACCGGCGGCGTGCGGGGTGCCGTCCAGAGAGAGCGGTACGGCGCGGGCGGCGGCGGGCATGGCGGCGGCCAGCTCGCGTACGCGGCGGGCGTCGTCGGCGTCCAGCGGCCCGGCCCGCCAGGAGTCGTGCTCGCCGGGGGATACGCCGGGCAGGATGCGGCCCCGGGTGACGAGCTGCAGCGCGATGAGCGCGGCGGCGCCCCAGAAGCGCGCCGCTGGGTGAGCGTGGGGGTCTTTGCGGGCTCTGGCCAGGGCGGCGACGGCCTGCCCGACGGGCACGAACGTGGCGGGGACGGATCGGGTGGCCACGCCGCCGTCACGCTCTTCCGCTACGGTCAGCACACTGTCCCCCTCTGGGGCGAGGAAGGCGATGTGCCCGCTTCGTGGCGGGTCGCCGGGCTGGAAGACCGCAGGGTACCGGGCCAGATCCGTCTGAGAGCTCACGGCCGTACAGTGTACGGTACGTGGGGGGTGGGGTTTACCGCAGTAGCGAACGGGCATCGGCCTCATTCCGCACGCGTTCCGATCATCCATAGCCTGGATCGCATGACTGACTGGCTGGTAGGACTCATGGACCGCCTCGGAGCACCCGGGGCGGGCCTCGCCGTCGCGCTGGAGAATCTCTTTCCGCCCCTGCCGAGCGAGGTGATCCTGCCGCTGTCGGGTTTCACCGCGAGCCAGGGCGAGATGCAGCTGCTCGACGTGATCATCTGGACCACCCTGGGCTCGGTGATCGGCGCGCTCGCGCTGTACGGCGTGGGAGCCCTGCTGGGCCGCGAGCGCACGCTGGCCATCGCAGCGAAGCTTCCCCTGGTCAAGACCTCCGACATCGAGAAGACCGAGGCGTTCTTCCAGCGGCACGGCCGCATGACCGTCTTCTTCGGCCGGATGATCCCCATTTTTCGCAGCCTGATCTCCATCCCGGCCGGTGTCGAGCGCATGCCGGTGCTCACGTTCACGCTGCTCACCGCGGCGGGCAGCCTCATCTGGAACACGATCTTCGTCATGGCCGGCTACGTGCTGGGGGAGAACTGGCACCTCGTCGAGACGTACGTCGGCATCGCCACCAACGTGGTGATCGCCATCGTGGTGGTGGCGATCCTGGTGTTCATCGGCGTCCGGCTGGCCGAGCGGCGCAAGGGCAGGCATGCGAGCCGTCGCTGAGGGCCTGCGGGTGACCGGCGCGGTCACGGCGGGCGGTCTGACCGCACTGTTCGAACTCCTCTTCCTCATCGTGGCGCTGCCGTTCCTGAGCCATCCGAACGTCCGCGCGACCGGCCGCCGCCTGGCCCGGCTGGAGGCGCGCCGCCTGCGCCTGCAGACCTCCGAGCTGGACGCGCTCGGCGAGGAGCGCGGCGATCGCGCCCTGCGCTACCTGGCGGCGCGGCTGCCCATCGGGGTGCTCGGCGGCCTGGTGATCGCGCTGCTGGCGATCGGCGCGGTGATGGTGACACGGCTGCTGCTGGCCTGGAGCATGGGCGAGCCGTACGACGGCATGCGGCCGACGGCGCCGCTGGTGGCGTACCTGACGATCAGCGGGTTCGTCCTGCTGTTCCTGGACCTGTCGGGGGTGGCGGGCGTGCACGCGCTGGAACGCCGGCTGGCCGTCCGCATGCTCGGCCCGGACCCGACCGAGAAGCTGCGGCGCCGCATCGACGAGCTGGCCGAGAGCCGGGCCGGCATCGTCGCCGCGGTCGACTCCGAGCGGCGCCGCATCGAACGCGACCTGCACGACGGGCTGCAGCAACGCCTGGTAGCGCTGTCGATGCTCATCGGCCGCTCCCTGCGCGGCCGCCCCGAGCTGCTGCAGCAGGCACACCAGGAGGCGCAGCAGGCGCTGGCCGAGCTGCGCGAGGTGGCCTGGCGCGTCTACCCGAGCGGGCTGGACTCGCTCGGGCTCGGCGAGGCGCTCGCCGGGGTCGCGGAGCGCTCGAGCGTCCCGGTCACGGTAGATTGCCGGCTGCCCGAACGTCCCCCGATGGCGGTGGAGACGGCGGCGTACTTCGTGGTGTGCGAGGCGGTGACGAACGCCGCCAAGCACTCAGGGGCGGCGGCCATCACGGTCGAGGTGCACAAGGAGGGGGCGGCGGTGCTCGTACGCGTGCGTGACGACGGCGTCGGCGGCGCGCGGCCGTCGGGCGGCGGCCTGTCCGGGCTGGCCAGGCGGGTGGCGGCGCTGGACGGCCGGTTCGAGGTCGACAGCCCCGCGGGCGGCCCCACCACGGTCACGGCGGTGCTGCCGTGCGGGTGATCCTGGCCGAGGACTCCACGCTGCTGCGCGAGGGCCTGGTACGGCTGCTGCTGGAGGAGGGCCACGAGGTGCCGGCCGCCGTCAGCGACGGCGAGGCGCTCATCGAGGCCGTGGAGCGGCACGAGCCCGACATCGTGGTGGTCGACGTGCGCATGCCGCCCACCCACACCGACGAGGGCCTGCGGGCGGCGCTGGAGATCCGCAGGCGCCGGCCGCAGGTGAAGGTGCTGGTGCTGTCGCAGTACGTGGAGAAGCGCTACGCGACCGAGCTGATGAGCTCCGACGTCGAAGGGGTCGGCTACCTGCTGAAGGACCGCGTCGGCCAGGTCGGCGACTTCCTCGACGCCCTGGAGCGCGTGGGCGCGGGCGGCGCCGCCTTCGACCCCGAGGTGGTGCGCCAGCTGCTGGCCCGCACCACCCGGCGCGACCCGCTGGCGAAGCTGACCGCCCGCGAGCGCGAGGTGCTGGAGCTCATGGCCCAGGGCCTGACCAACGCCTCGATCGCCCAGGCGCTGCACATCTCGCAGAGCGCGGTGGAAAAGCACGTCAACTCGCTGTTCGACAAGCTCGACCTGTCGCACATCACCGGATACAGCCGGCGCGTGCTGGCGGTGCTCCACTTCCTGAAGTCCTGACCTGAGTCGTCACCCTCCCCGGCGCGCCCATCGGGCTGATGATCAAGGGCAGGCGCACGGCCGGCTCATCGACGTTGATCGAAAATGCCGGACGGGTGCCGGCGAACTGTCCGCGAAATGTCGGCATGGCCGGTTACCGTCCCCTGACATGGATCATGAGGACGAGATCAGGAAGCTGATCCGGCGGCGCGACGCCGAGCGGCTCGCCGAGCGTGTCATGGCGCTCGACGGGCCGTCACGCAGGCGGGTCGCGGCGATGCTGCCGGAGGTGCTGAAGGAGCTGCCGGCCGTCCACAGCGGGTGGGACTCCGGCGGCCTGGCCGGCTTCGGTCCCGTGCTGCGGGTGGCGGGCGCGGCCACCCTGGGCGGCGCGGCGGCCGTCGCGTCGTGGCTGTATCGGCGCTCGTTCGCGCCGCAGTGGGCCGGCCCCGACGACGACGTCGACCTCATCCTCGCCGTGCTCGCCGGCCGTCCCGCCGCCTGGCGGGCCGACCTGGCCGAACGGCTGGCGCGGCGGCTGCGCGCCGCCGACGACCGCGGCATGCGGCTGGCGCTGGAGCTGCTGCGCCAGACCGGCATCGAGCCGCCGCGCAACGACGCGCTGGTGGCCGGCTGGGCCGCGCAGCCGCCGGAGGGCCTGGCCGATGATCCGCTGCTCGGCCACCTGCTGCCCCGGCTGTTCGAGGCGCAGGGCGTGGGGCGGGTCCTGCAGTGGGACACCGACCCCGATCGGGGGTTGCTGGGCGCGCTGCTGCGGCTCGCCGGGAGCGGGCGGGTGCGGCGGGCCGATCTCCTCGACGGCTGCCTGCGGCGGTTCCTGCTCGGCGGCACCCCGGTCGAGCTGCGCTTCTTCGTACGCCTGCACGAAGCGCTCGACCCGCAGCCGGCCGAGGTCGAGCCCCGCGCCCGCGACTACCTGCCGCTGCTGCCCGCCGCCCCGGGCACGGTCGCCGAGGCGGCCGCCAAGCGGCTGCGCGGCTGCCCGGCGCTGACCGCCGGCGACCTGGCCGAGGCATGGGAGTCCTTACTGTTCCGCCCCGAGCGCAAGCTGGTGCGGGCCGGGCTGTCGTGGCTGCGTGCGGAGGTGCGCCGCGCGCCCGAGCTGGCGGTCGTGGCGGCGGCGCCGCTGGCCAGGGCGTTCGGGGCCGGCTCCGCCGAGCTGCAGGAGAAGGCGGCCGAGCTGGCGCTGGCCTGCGCGCCCGGCATGGACGAGCAGGGCCGCGAGACGATACGTCAGGCGATCGGACTGCTGCCGCCCGAGCCGGGCGCCCGGGTGGCGGACGCGTTCGGCGGCGGCACGGTCGCCGAGGCCGAGCCGGTCCACCTGCCGCCGCTGCCCGCCGCGCCCGAGCGCGCCCGGCCCTTCGAGCCGCCGCCCGCCGAACCCGGCGAGCTGGTGGAGCTGTGGTCGGACAGCCATCTGCACTCGTGGCAGACCTGGGAGCGGCTGCTGGCCGGGTTCGTCACGCTCGCCTACCACGACCGCGACGCGCTGGCGGCGGCGCTGGCCACGATCAGGACCCCCATGTGGAAGTCGGGTCCCCGGGCCGCCAACTGGACCTCCGTGGACCGCTGGTTCCAGGGCCTGGCCGACCACCTCACCGACCAGGCGCCTGACGCGCAGGTGTGGCGTACGGCGATGCCGGTGGCGGAGCTGCCCACCCCGCAGCTGCTGGTGCTGTACCGCGCGGCCGAGATCCTGCGCGCGCTGGAGGAGGGCACGCTGCCGCCGCTGCTGCTGGCCACGCCCACGCACGACACCGGGCACGTGGCCGCCGACGAGCTGGTGCGCCGCATGGAGGTGCTGGAGGCGGCGGGCGTCAAGCCGCTGGCCGCCGACCTGCAGCAAGCGCTGCTGCGGCTGCCGCCGGGCGAGCTTCCCGATGCCGGTCGCCTGACGTCGGCGGCGGGGCGCATCCTGGCCGGCTGGCGGCACCCTGAGCCCGAGCTGACGCTGCGGTGGTATAGCGGCAATCGGGATCTCGAGGTGAACGTCGACTGCTGCGGCCACGACCACCCCGTCGAGCTGATGACCTTCGTCCGCCGTCGCGTGCGCACGGGACTGCCGCTGGTGGACCTGATGTTCCGCCGGTTCGAGCACCACGTCCTGGCACATCACCTCGACTGGTGGCCCGCCATGCTGCCCTCACACCGCGAGGTGGCCGCGGCGCACCTCACCCGCGGCCTGCTGCGCGGCACGGACGAGTGGACGCTGTACGCGCAGTACGCGCGGTCGCTGGCGCGGGCCGAAGGGCCGGTGGGCGAGTCGTTCGCGGTGGTGCTTGCGCGGCTGCTGGGCGATGCCCGGCAGCGGCCGGAGGCGGTGGAGGTGCTGCTGGAGGTGGCCGCGCGCGGCGAGCTGCCGGCCGGGGAGCTCGGCAGGCAGGTCGGGCTCATGCTCAAGAGCCGCAAGGCGCGGATGGGCGACATGGTGGCCGCCTTGGGCGAGGCCGCCGAGCGCGGCGCGCACGCACAGGTGTGGTCGATCGCGGCGGCGGCGCTGCCCGTGCTGCTGCCCGCGCCGGGGCAGCGGCCGCGCAACGGGCTCGCCGGCTTCGTCGCGCTGGCCGCCAGGGTCGCCGGATGGTGCGGGGCGCGCGGGGAGATCCCGCAGGTGCGCGACCTGGCCTCCCGCAAGGGGAGCAGCGCGCTGCTGCGCGAGCTGCGCGGCCTGCACACCCTGTTGACCTCGCCCGGCGGGCACGGGAGCGCCGGGGCCGTCACCGATGCCGCGAAGGAAGGCCGAGCATGATGGGTCACCACAGGTCACAGCCGATGAAGGGCGAGGCACACGGCGTGCGCCTGCACATCGCCGACCTGGTGCGCGCCGCCGCCGGACCGGACGCCTCCCGCATGACCGTACGACGGGCCCAGGTGGGCGCGGTCGGGGAGACGACCGTCACGTGCGACGGCCGGCCGCTCGCGGTCGACGGCCTGGACGAGCCGTTCGAGCGGCTGCGCGAGATGTCGTACCGGGAGGGCGAGGGCACCTGGTTCACCTGCGAGCTGGAGCTGTCCGCCGACAGCCGCGGCTACGTCTGCCGCACCGACGGCGAGGAGATGCCGTTCGCGCAGGTCGATCCGCTGGGGGCGCTGGGGGAGATGACGGTGTTCCACCGGCACGAGCCGCCCGGCTGGCTGGTGGCGGCGCTGCCCACGGCCGCGCCGCTGAGCCCGCCCGCCTCGGTGGTGTCCAGCCGGCTCAGGCCGCCGGGCATCCCCCTCGCCGATTGGCGCACCGTCCTGACCCACCACCAGCCGCCGATCACCGGCGAGGTGTCCTACACCCCGGCCACGGGCATGACAGCCCGCGCCGTCCGGCTGGATGAGCAGGCCGAGCCGCCGCCCGGCCTGCGGTACCTCTACCTGGAGACACGGCCGGGCGATCCCGAGGAGGAGAGGCTCGTGGTGGTCGCCTTCGGCGATGAGTACTGGCTGGTCCGTCACCCGTTCGGGATCGCCGACGGAGCGCGGCTGGACCCCGACGAAGCCCTCGGCGAACCCGTGCGGTCGCTGACCCTCGACAAAGCGACGCTGCGGCTGGAGCTGCCGGCGTGGGCCGCCGACGACCTGCAGACCGAGACCGTCTTCGAGGTCGCCCTCGACCTGGACGCCGCCCAGATGGCCACGCTGCGGGCGGCCGTTCCGCAGGTGCTGAGCCAGGCCGCGGACCCGCCCGAGCTGATCGGGTTCTGACGTCAGCCCGCGGGGCGCAGCCCGGCGAACAGGTCGTCCTCCGGCAGCGTGACCTCCACGTGGCTGCGGGCCAGGTGGTAGTCCTCGGTGGGCCAGACCTCGCGTTCGACGTCGCGGTCGTGGAGCATGAACCCTCCTGCCGGATCGATCTGGGTGGCGTGCGCGAGCAGCGCCCGGTCCCGGGTGGCGAAGTGCTCGGCGCAGGGCACGCGGGTGGTGAACGCCGGCTCGGGCGCGTCGACGGGGAACTCGGCCAGGACGCCCGCCATGGGGGAGTCGAGACCGCGTGCGGTCAGGGCGTCGTGCATGGTCTGGAACCACGCCTTGGACAGCGCGCCGTGGTAGTAGAGCTTGCTCGGCTGCCACGGCGCGCCCGCCTCGGGGTAGGAGGCGGCGTCGCCTGCCGCGTCGAAGGCGGCCACCGTCACCCGGTGGGTGTGCACGTGGTCGGGGTGCGGGTAGCCGCCGGTCTCGTCGTAGGTGATGATCACGTGCGGGCGGAAGGAGCGGATGAGCGCCACCAGCCGCCCGGCCGCCTGCTCGACGGGCGTGCGGGCGAAGCAGTCGTCGGGCAGCGGCTCGCCGGGGCCGGGCAGGCCGGAGTCGACGTAGCCGAGAAACTGCTGCCGCACGCCGAGGATCTCGCGGGCGGCGGCCATCTCGGCGCGCCGGATCTCAGGAAGGTTCTCCCGTACGCCGGGTTTGTCCATGGCAGGGTTGAGCACGTCGCCGACCCTGCCTGCCGGTGACGCCGGTGACCAGGACGGGTGCGGTGGATGCGGACACGACTCTCCTCTGCCGACCAAAAACGGCGGGGCCCGCCGTTTACCGAGGGGGTGATGACGCGATGCCCGAGCGCCAGCGCGCGGACGCCCGGCGCAACCATGCGCGGATCCTCGCCGTGGCCGAGCAGGAGGTCGCCGCCCACGGCGCGAACGCCTCGCTGGAGCAGATCGCCCGCGTCGCCGGGGTCGGCTCGGCCACCGTGCGCCGCCCCGACCCGCCGCGCCCTGCTGGAGGCGGTCTCCCACCGGCGCATCGACGCCCTGTGCGAGCGCGCCCGCGAGCTGGCCGGCAAGGACGACAGCCGGGCCGCCCTGCTGGAATGGCTGGGCGACCTGCTGGCCTACTGCGTGACCGCCCGGGGGCTCGCCAACGTCCTCACCTACGACGCCGAGACCGAGGCGGCGCACCAGAACGCCTGCTCAGTCCGCATGGAGGAGGCCGGCGGCCCGCTGCTGCGCCGGGCCGTCGAGGACGGCGCGGTCTCCGGCGAGGTCACCGTCGCCGACCTGGTCACGCTGGTGGTCGGCATCGCGCTGGCCACCGAGCACCACCCCGACCCCAGGGGGGCGGCCGAGCGCCTGTTCGCGCTGGCCGTGGCCGGGCTGAGCCCGCAGCGCTGACGCCGGGGAACGCTCAGGCGAAGCCGCCCGCGCGCGCCCCGATCCGGCGGTCAGCGGGCGAGCCGATGAGGGTGTCGCGCATCCTCATGGGAGATCTCCGATACGCGGCCGCGCGAGCGTCGCCGGCGGCGATGTCCGGTGAATGTCCTGCCGATGACCTGGGCGATCACGCAGGAACGGGTGAACAATCGATCGCGCCGGCGGCGATGAGTTCCGGGCCGATGCCCGGTCTGTTAGGACGAACCCGATCGCCCGTACGCGAGGAGAGCGCCGTGACCGTCACCTACACCTTCGACGTCTTCGCCAGCCTCGACGGCTTCGGCTCGGCGACCGGCGACTGGACGGGCTACTGGGGCAAGCAGGGCCCCGAGCTGCTTCAGCACCGGCTTGCCTGCTACAGCGAGGAGCAGCGCATGGTCTTCGGCGCCACCACGTTCCGCGGCTTCGTGCGGATGCTGGCCGACGCCGGCGCGGAGGCGGACGTGCGCGACCCGTGGGTGACCCGCATGCGGAACCTGCCGGCCACCGTGATCTCCAACACGCTCACCGAGCCGCTCGACTGGCCGGGCGCGACCGTCGAGAGGGGCGATGCGGTGGAGGTGGTGGCGCGGCTGAAGGAGCAGTCGAAGGTGCCGCTGCGCTCGCACGGCAGCCTGGCGATGAACCGGGCCCTGATGGCGGCGGGCCTGGTGGACCGGGTGCAGGTGACGATCTTCCCGGTGATCACGGGACGTACGGGAGCGGCCCCGATCTTCAAGGACGCGGCGGACTTCGATCTGGAGCTGCTGGAGAGCCGGACGCTCGACGGCCGTATCCAGGAGCTCGTCTACCGCCCCACGTCGCACTGACGGGCGGGCTCAGGCCAGGCTCTCGCCGCCGTCGACGGTGATGATCTGGCCGGTGACGTAGTTGTTGGCCATGCAGAACAGCGCCGCGGCGGCGGCCTCCTGGGCCGTGCCGACGCGGCCGAGCGGGGCGTCTGCACCGGCGGCGGCGACGCCCTCGTCGGAGTCCAGGCCGGGCAGCGAGCGCAGCAGCGGGGTGTCGATGCGGCCGTAGCGAATGGTGTTGACGCGCACCCGCGAGGGGGCGAGCTCGACCGCCAGGGCCTTGGTGAGGATCTCCACGCTGCCCGCGGCCGTCAGCGGGGCGGACATGCCGGGCATGGGCCGCTCCACGAGGATGCCGGAGCTGAAGGTGAGCGAGCCGCCGGCCGGCAGGCGGGTGGCGGCGGCACGGGCGATGGCGAAGGGCCGCCACGCCGCCTGCGCGAGGGTCTCGCGGATGCTTTCGGAGGTCAGGTCTTTCAGCAGGCCGGCGCCGCCGATGCCGCCCGCGGTGGAGTAGACGTGCTGCACCTCGCCGGCCCGCTCGAACGCCTGGTCCAGCGTGCGCTCGTCGCCGGCATCGCCGGCCACGGTGAGCACGTCGTCCTCGCCGCTCGGCGCGGCGGCGCGTACGTGGCCGGCGGCGGCCTTCAGCCGCTCGGGGTCGCGGCCGACCAGCACGACGCGGGCGCCGACCTGGCGCAGCAGGGTGCCGGCGGCCAGGCCGATGCCGGAGCTGCCGCCCAGCAGCAGCACGGTGGAGCCGGCCAGCGATGCGGGCAGCGGCGTGCGGACGGGAATGGGGGTGGTCATGAGGATGATGCCCCTTCGAAATAAACCAACTGGATGTTTTTGTCCTTGGGCCCGATCCTGCACGCCGGCGACGCCAGAGTCAACCGGATGGTTTAATTTGACGCATGGCCTACGACGCGGACGACACCAGACGACGCATCTTCGAGGCGGCGACGGCAGAGTTCGCCCGATACGGCCTGGCCGGCGCGCGGGTCGCCCGCATCGCCGAGGAGGCCCAGGCCAACAAGCAGGCCATCTACCTCTACTTCGGCAGCAAGGAGAAGCTGTTCGCCGCCGTCGTACGGGCCAAGCTCGAGGAGATCAGCTGCACGGTGACGATCGACCCGGACGCGATCGCCGAGTCGGTCGGGCAGATGTTCGACTGGTACCGGGAGCATCCCGAGCTGATCAGGCTGCTGCTGTGGGAGGCGCTGGAGGCCGGTGACTGCTTCATCGGCGAGGCCGAGCGGCGGGAGACCTTCCGCGACAAGGTGCGCTTGCTGACCGACAGCGGCATGGTGCCGGCCTCCGACCACCCCTCGTGCGTACGCGCCGGCCAGGACCTGCTGTTCACGCTCATGGGGCTCATCGCCTGGAACTTCGCCGTGCCCGGCATGTGCAGGGCCGTCCTGGACGAGGACGACGAGCAGGCCGCGTACGCGCGCCGCCGCCAGTACGTCATCGACACGGCCCGGCTCCTCACCACCGCCCGCCTGCGAACTCCTGACCGGCGCGAGAGTCAGGCGGCCGCCGGCGGGTAGGTGGCGGCTTCGTCCAGCTGAAGGGGAGTGCGCGAGGGTGAGACCCGTCTACACCGCCGTCGCCGGGCACGTGGCGGCGCCGCCCGAGCAGGTGTTCACGCTGATCACCGACTGGCCGCGGCATCAGGAGTGGATGTTCATGACCACCGCCCGGCGGGTGGGCGATGACGGCCTGGAGGCCTACACGGGGGCGCGGCCGTTCGGCTTCCTCGACACGATGACGATCACCCACTGGGAGCCGCCGTCGCTGCTGCGCGTCACCCACACCGGCCGCCTGGTGCGCGGGCGGGGCGCCATCCGCGTACGCGCCGTGCCCGGAGGCAGCCGGGTGGTGTGGGCCGAGGAGCTGTACCTGCCCCTGGGGGTGCTGGGGCAGGCGGCCTGGCCGCTGCTGCGGCCGCTGGTGACCGCCGTGGCGCGCCACTCGCTGCGCAAGCTGGCAGCCCTGGCCGCCACAGGCTGAACGCGGCACCGGCCGGGCGTTTCAAAAAGCCACTCCGCCGGGCGCGAACGCCCATGACCGGCCGGCAGGCCGGCGTGGCAGGTTGGAGTCGTGATCAGCGATCTGCATCCCGGCTACCTGACGTGGGATGAGGTGGACCCCGCCCGCCATCCGTTCGATCCCTCCTCGGCCGCGCAGGTGGTGGCCTCACTCGGACCGGCTCGCCGCGTGCCCGGCCCGAACGCCGCAAGGCACGCGGACGACCTGTGGGCGGACGCCATGTCATACGCCCTCGCCGAGCACTACGGCCGCTGGGTGCTGGGCTGGCGATGGTCCCACGACGAAGGGGACTTCGACGGCGGCCCGGTCGGCGCCTGGTGCTGCCCGCGAGGCTCGATCGGCACGCCGGAGGAGACGATCGCCCGGGTCGCCGAGGCGTTGCGCGAGTGGCGGGCGTGGCTGGAGAGCGTGGCCGGCTGGTTCGAGGCGTACCCGCTGGATCCGGCCTCCATCGACGACCAGCGGATCCTGTGGGAGCGCGCCGCGCGCAACCTGATCTGGCAGGTCGTCGACCGCACCGGCGGCGGCAGCGGCTGGTACGGCCACTGCGGGCAGGTGCTGTCGTGGTTCCTGCAGCGCTGGCAGGTGCCGGCCGGCGTCGCGGAGACCCTGGTCGCCGAAGCGATCGGCGGGCGATTCCGCAGCTGGACCGGCCCCGATCTGGTGCTGGTCGACGACGTCGCCGAACGCCTCGCCCAGACCCTGCACTGGGACACCGCCCCGCCTCGCTCCGAACCCGACCACCTCGAACGCTGGCTGGAGATCCGCGCGTCCGTGCCGTGGCACGACGCCTCGGACGGCGGCGAAGGCGGCCCGGTGACCCCGTCCCGTGACGGCGCCGCGGACGACATCCGCCTCTTCGACGGCGCCATCGACCCCGCCCGCGCCGACGGCCTGCTGGCCGCCCTGGAGCTGGCCCGCGCGGACGCCGCGCGCGGCGCCGACCTCACCTTCGAGCGGTTACAGTCCTGGCAGCAGCACGTCCTGGGCACGCCGCAGCCGCCGCCGTTCCGCCGCTCGCCGGCCTTCGCCAAAGGGGGCAGGGAGCGCTATGGCATCGCTCCCGGCACGCGTGCCCGGCTGGACGCCTGCCTGGCCGAGAGCGCGTACGACCGCGAGCGGCCGCTGTTCCTGACCGCCCGCGCGGCACGCGCCTACCTCGACGTGTGCTTCTTCCACCCCTTCGACGACGGCAACGCGCGCGCCGCGTTCCTCGCCCTCGTCTTCGTCCTGGCCCGCGAGGGCGTCGGGCTCGACAGGGTCGGCCTGCTCCGGCGCGTGAGCTTCCAGGCCGACGACCCTGAGGATCCGCTGACCCTCACCCGCTCCATCAACGTCCACCTGGCCTCGACCAGACGCGAAGCCTCCCGCTGACCTCGTCAGGTCCTCGCCGTGACGGCGTGGCGGGCGACGGCGGCGGCGAACGCCGAGATCACCGGGTGCGGGCGCCGCCCGTCGCCGGCCAGCTCCGGCTGGAACATCACGCCGACGAAGAACGGGTGGCCGGGCAGCTCGACCGCGCGGCCCGCGCCGACGTACGGCGCGCCGCCGCCGAGCCCGGCCACCTGCTGCGGCTGGCCGCCACCCCGCTGGCGATCAACGCCACCCTGGCAGGCCGCCTGGCCACCGCGCGGGAGCGTCTGCCCCGCCTGGATGTGCATCTGCGCACCTGCGGGCACCAGGAGGTGGCCGCCGCGGTCGCCGGCGGCGAGGCGGACCTGGCTCTGGCCGACGGCATCACCGCGCCCAGCGACCCGGTGCGCCTGCCCGAGACCGGCCCCATGACGGCCACCGGCGTCAGCGAGGAGGACCTGCTGGTCATGCTGCCGCCCGGCCACCCGCTGGCCCGCCGGACGGCGCTGCGCCTTGCCGACCTGATCGACGCACGCTGGCTGCAGAGCCCGCTGTGCCCGCTGGAGCGGCTGCGCGAGCTGGCCGGCGACGGCTTTCGCGCCGACGTGGCCTATGACGGCGGCGACGTGCACACCGTGCTCACCCTGGTGGCCGCCGGGCACGGGCTGACCCTGCTGCCCGCCTCTGCCCGGCCGGCGGGGCCGTGCACGGGCGTGCGGCTGGCCGAGCCGCGCCTGGTGCACCGGGTGGAGCTGCTGCACGGCGCGCTGCCGCCCGGCCCGGCCGCCCAGGTGGCCGCGATGCTGGCGGGCGAGGACGCCTCTGAGGACGGCTCTTAGGCGTGCCAGTCGCCGGCGCCGCCGGGCACGGGCGCGCCCGGGTCGTACGGCTCGCGGGTGAAGATGAAGGTGTTGAGGTTGAGATGGTCGGGCGCCACGCGCAGCGTCTCGCCGGCGTAGTAGCCGTCCAGGCCGAGCCAGGTGCCGTCGTCCTGCGGCACGAACCGTGAGGCCCGCCCGGCGCCGCCGACCGGCTCCAGCGACAGGCGGCGCTCGGGCAGCAGGCGCAGCACGTACGGCTTGGGGCCCCAGTGCCACAGCCCGGTGAGGGCGAGCAGCTCGGGGTCGGCGGGGACGGGCCGCCACTCGTCGGGCATGCGCGGCTCGAACTCGTGCAGGATGTCGAGCAGGTCGTCGGTGAGGGTGCCGCTCATGCCGGTGGTGGTGTTGGCCATGAACAGCACGCCGACGTCGTCGGCCGGGTCGGTCCACACGGTGGCCAGGAAGCCGGGCATGGAGCCGGTGTGGCCGGACAGGCGGCGGCCGCGCGAGCGCGACAGCTGCAGGCCGAGCCCGAAGCCGGAGGTCCAGGTGTCGCCGTCGTCGACGCCGGCCGGCTCGCGCATCTCGGCCAGGGTGTCCTGCGACAGCACGCCGCCGGTGTGGCCGCACAGGAAGGCGGCCCAGCGGGCCAGGTCGTGCGGGGTGGACCACAGCTGCCCGGCCGGGCCCATGGCGTCGGCGTCGTGCTCGGGCTCGGCCAGCACCACGTCGGCGAAGGGATGCACCGCATAGCCGGTGGCGTGCGGCGGGCGGGGGCGCGCGGTGGTGTCGTGCATGCCGAGCGGGTCGAGCACCTCGGCGCGCAGCGCCTTGAGCCAGGTCGTGCCGCGCAGGCGGCCCACCAGCTCGCCGAGCAGCGCGAACCCGACGTTGGAGTAGTGGAAGCGGCGGCCCGGCCGGTGTTTGAGCTCCTTGTCGTCGAGCCGGTCGATCAGGTCGTGGACGGGGATGCCCGGGGTGCGCTCCCACCATTCGGTGGGCGGCTCGGCGGTCAGGCCCGCGGTGTGCGACATCAGCTGGGCGATGGTGAGGTGGCCGACCTTGGTGCCGGGCAGGTGCCGCTCGAGGGGGTCGTTGAGGTCGAGCAGGCCCTCATCGCGCAGCCGCATGACGACGACGGCGACCATGCTCTTGGTGATCGACCCGATGCGGTATTGGGTGGCCGGCGTCGGCTCGTGGTCGCCGACGCGGCCTCTGCCGCCGAACCACGCCGTCCGCCCGTCGCGGACGATCGCCGCCGTCAGCGACGGCATCCTGCATTCGGCCTGCTCGACGGCCAGCCTGCGCAGCAGGGCGCGGGCCGTCGTCTGTCCCACCTGACTCATGAGCCACAAGGGTAGTCGCTGATCGCGCGCTCAGCGGGAGGGAGCGCGATCGAAGGTGTCGAGGATGAGGCGGACGACGCCGGCCTGCGCGCCCTCGTCAACGGCCTGTTCCCCGCCTCGGCGCATGAAGCGAGCGCGCCGCCCCCGGCCGGGAAGCGGCGCGCCGCATCAGGTGCCGGTCAGGGGCCGCAGGCGGCGGCCGGACGAGCCCGTCCCCGCCGCGGCGATCACTCTCGTCGGCCCGTTCCTCTACTCTTGCCACCGACAAGCAGGCGGAGGAGGGTTGGCGCGTGAAGCCTGGCGACAACGGGCCGGTCGGTGCGACGCTGGAGGCGGTCCTCGAACGCATCACCTACGCCAACGAGGAGACCGGCTACACCATCGCCCGGGTCGCCACCGACCGCACCGGCCCCGACCTGCTGACCGTCGTCGGCCCGCTGCTCGGCGCGCAGGTCGGCGAGTCGCTGCGGCTGCGCGGACGCTGGACCTCCCACCCCCGCTACGGCCGCCAGTTCGAGGTGTGGTCCTACACCACCGTCCTGCCGGCCACCGTGCAGGGCATCCGCCGCTACCTCGGCTCCGGGTTGATCAAGGGCATCGGCCCCAAGATGGCCGAGCGCATCGTCGACCACTTCGGCACCGACACCCTCGACATCATCGAGCAGCATCCCGAACGCCTGATCGAGGTGCCAGGCCTCGGCCCCAAGCGCACCAAGATGATCGCCGCCGCCTGGGAGGAACAGAAGATCATCAAAGAGGTGATGATCTTCCTGCAGGGGGTCGGCGTGTCCACCTCCATCGCGGTGCGCATCTTCAAGCAGTACGGCGAAGGCTCCATCAACGTCGTGCGCACCCAGCCGTACAAGCTGGCCGACGACGTGTGGGGCATCGGCTTCAAGACCGCCGACACCATCGCCCAGGCCGTCGGCATCCCCCACGACAGCCCCGAACGCGTCAAGGCCGGGCTGCGCTACACCCTGTCGCAGGCCGCCGACGACGGCCACTGCTACCTGCCCGCCCCCAACCTCGTCGCCGACGCCGTCAAGATCCTCGACGTGCCGCCCGACCTCGTCACCGCCTGCCTGGAGGAGCTGGTGGCCGACGAGGGCGTCATCCGCGAGGAGGTCCCCGCGGGCGACAACCACGTCCCGGCCGTCTACCTGCCGCCCTTCCAGCGCGCCGAAGCCTCCCTGGCGGCGAGCCTGCTCGGCCTGCTGCACAACGGCCACGACCGGCTCAAGAGCTTCACCGACGTCGACTGGGAGCGCGCCGAGCGCTGGCTGCACGGCCAGACCGGCGCCGAGCTGGCCCCCGAGCAGCGCCAGGCCGTCCGCCTGGCGCTGACGCACAAGGTCGCCGTGCTGACCGGCGGCCCCGGCTGCGGCAAGAGCTTCACCGTACGCTCGATCGTGCTGCTGGCCCGCGCCAAACGCGCCAAGGTCATCCTGGCCGCCCCCACCGGCCGGGCCGCCAAGCGCCTGGCCGAGCTGACCGGGCACGAGGCCACCACCGTCCACCGGCTGCTGCAGCTGCGCCCCGGCGGCGATCCCACCTTCGACCGCGACAACCCCCTCGACGCCGACCTGGTCGTGGTGGACGAGGCGTCGATGCTGGACCTGCTGCTGGCCAACAAGCTCGTCAAGGCCGTCGCGCCCGGCGCGCACCTGCTGTTCGTCGGCGATGTCGACCAGCTGCCGTCGGTCGGCGCCGGCGAAGTGCTCAAAGACCTGCTGGCCGCCCCCGGCATCCCGCGCGTGCGCCTGACGCAGATCTTCCGCCAAGCCCAGGAGTCCGGCGTCGTCGTCAACGCCCACCGCGTCAACACCGGCCGCCACCCCGTCCTGGAGGGCATGAAGGACTTCTTCCTGTTCCCCTGCGAGGAGCCGGAGGAGATCGCCGCCCTCACCGTCGACGTCGTCGCCCGCCGCATCCCGCGCCGCTTCGGCCTGGACCCCCGCCGCGACGTGCAGGTCCTGGCGCCCATGCACCGCGGCGCCGCCGGCGCGGGCAACCTCAACGCCGCCCTGCAGGAGGCGCTGACCCCGGCACGGGAGAACATGCCCGAACGCCGCTACGGCGGCCGCGTCTTCCGCATCGGCGACAAGGTCACCCAGCTGCGCAACAACTACGACAAGGGCGCGGCGGGGGTGTTCAACGGCACGGTCGGCATCGTCACCGACATCCGCCCCGACGAGCACAAGCTCACCGTCCTCACCGACGAGGACGAGTCCGTCGACTACGCCTTCGACGAGCTCGACGAGCTCGCCCACGCCTACGCCGTCTCCATCCACCGCTCCCAGGGCAGCGAATACCCCGCCGTGGTGATCCCGCTGGCCACCAGCGCCTGGATGATGCTGCAGCGCAACCTCCTCTACACCGCCATCACCCGCGCCAAGAAGCTCGTCGTCATCGTCGGCTCGCGCCGGGCGCTGGCCCAGGCCGTCCGCACCAAAGGGGCCGGTCGCCGCCACACCGGGCTCACCCACCGCCTGGCCGCCCCCCACAAGTAATGGAAATGTGATCGAACTCTCCCAAACGATTCGGCGTCTTATATGCGTAAGCATTAGGGTTCTTGACGTGCCCTTGAGGGCACCGTTGGGGAGAGGAAGACGTTGAACGCAGTGACCGTCCACAGGAGACCCGCCGCCCTCGCACTGCTGGCCGCGGCCGCCCTGACGACGTCCTGCTCAGGCGGCTCCGCCAGCCCGCCTCCCGACGCCCCCGACGCCACCATCGTCGCCACCCCGCAGGCGCCCACCGTCGCCATCACCCCGGCCGAAGGCACCAGCAAGGTCCACCCCGACAAAAAGGTCGTGGTGACCGCCGCAGGCGGCGCCCTGGACAACGTCACGGTCGAGGCCGAAGGCGAGCAGCTGTCGGGCAAGTTCAACGCCGACAAGACCCGGTGGATCTCCAAGACGCCGCTGAAGCCGTCCACCCGCTACCGCGTCTCGGCCACCGCCGGCGCCACCACCGCCACCAGCACGTTCACCACCGCCAAGCCCGAACGCGCCCTGCAGGTGGCCGACGTGACGCCCAACCGCAAGGGCGAGAAGATCGGCGTCGGCGCCCCCATCATCGTCACCTTCAACCAGCCCGTCACCTACAAGGCCCGCATCGAGCGCGCCCTGAAGGTCGAGGCGGAAAAGCCCGTGCCGGGCGCCTGGCGCTGGATCAACGACAAGGTCGTCATCTACCGCACCGCCAAATACTGGCCCGCCCACCAGACGGTCACCTTCAACGCCGACATCACCGGCATCAAGGCCGGCAAGGGCCTCTACGGCGTCAAGGACTACACCGCCGACCTGCAGATCGGCGCGCGGCAGATCAGCAAGGTCGACGTCCGCAAGCACATGATGTACGTCTACCGCGACGGCAAGCGCGTGCAGACCATGCGCATCAGCGCCGGCAAGGGCACCACCCGCGAGTACACCACCACCTCCGGCGTGCACCTGACCATGGAACGCGGCAACCCCGTGCGCATGATCTCCCCGGGCCGCAAGAAGGGCGACCCGGAGTACTACGACGTGATGATCAACCACGCGGTGCGGATCTCCAACTCCGGCGAGTACGTCCACGCCAAGGACAACGTCTGGGCCCAGGGCCGGCAGAACGTCAGCCACGGCTGCATCAACGCCCGCCCCGACCAGGCCAAGTGGTTCTACGACACCATGCAGCGCGGCGACGTCGTCGAGATCACCGGCACCGACCGCGAGCTGGAGTGGAACAACGGCTGGGGCTTCTGGCAGATGCCGTTCTCCCAGTGGAAGAAAGGCAGCGCCCTGACGGACGCCACGCCCTGACGAGGAAAGACACCGCACAGTGATTCACATCCGCCCCGCCGGCCCGGAGGACGTGCCCGTCACCCTGGCCATGTTCGACAGCGCCGTGGCCTGGCTGACTGCCCAGGGCCGCACCGGCCAGTGGGGCACCCGCCCCTTCACCGGGGACGCCCGCCGCACCGAACAGGTCGCCGGCTGGCAGCGCGGCGGCGGCATGCACATCGCCGAACGCGACGGCGAGCCCGCCGGCGCGATCTCCATCGGGCCCGCCCACGACTACGTCACCCCCGCCACCGAGCCCGAACTGTACGTCCAGGCGCTGGTGACCGACCGCCGCCACGCCGGCCACGGCGTCGGCCACGCCCTGCTCGACTGGGCCGCAGGCCAAGCCCGCGAGCGCGGCCTGGGCCTGCTGCGCGTCGACTGCTACGCCGGCGGCGACGGCCGGCTGGTCGCCTTCTACGAAAGCTGCGGCTTCACCCGCGTGGCCCCGTTCACCGTGGGGGAGTGGCCCGGCATGCTGCTGCAGCGCCGCATCGATCCGGCCGCCGCCTGACGCCTCCAGCCGCGGCCGGGCCCCACGCCCGCCGGTCAGGGCGCGACGTCCACCACGACCTTGCCGACCGCGCCGCCCTCCACCGCCCGATGGGCATCGGCGGTGCGCTCCAGCGGGAAACGGATCAGCGGCAGCCCGTGCTCCTCACCGACCGGCATCGCCCCGTCCGCCACCGCCGCGGCCACATCCTCGGCACCCGCCAGCAGCGCCTCCTCGCCGACGGTGTAGAGCACCAGGAACTGAAAGCGGGTGTTGAGCATCATGTTCTGCCGCACGTCCAGCCCCACCGGCTTGCCGCCGTCGTTGGCGTAGGTGGAGATGACGCCCCCGGTGCGCAGCACCGCCAGATCCAGCTCCAGGTTCGCCCCCAGCGCCACCTCGGCGATGATGTCCACCCCGTCGGGCGCGATCGCGCGGATCTCACCCGCCGGATCGCCCTGCCGGTAGTTGATGACGTGGTGGGCGCCGGCGGCGGTGGCCAGGCGCGCCTTCTCCGGCCCGCTGACCGTGCTGATCACGGTCGCCCCGGCCCAGCGGGCGAGCTGGATGGCGGCATGCCCGACCGCGCCCGCCCCGCCGGCGGCCAGCACCACCTTGCCCTCCAGCGCGCCGGGCCGCAGCCGGCGCGGCCCGTCCTCGGCGACCGTCAGCGCCCGGTGCGCGGTCAGCGCCGGCACCCCCAGCGCGGCGCCGACGTCGAAACTCACCCCATCGGGCAGCGGCACCGCCTGGTCGGCGGAGACGACGGTGTACTCGGCCGCGGTGCCGGTCGCGCGGCCCAGCGTCGCCATGTACAGCCACACCCGCTGGCCGATCCTGCCCGCATCGACGCCCTCGCCGACGGCGTCGATCACCCCGGCGCCGTCCAGGTGCGGCGTCACCTCAGGGAAGATCTTGGGATTGGTGGCGCCGGAACGGGTCTTCCAGTCCGTCGGGTTGACCCCGGACACGGCGACGCGCACCCGTACCTCGCCGGGCCCCGGCTCGGGCGTGTCACGCTCGACGAGCTCCAGCACATCGGGATCGCCAGTGGTGCGGTAAACGATAGCTCTCATTTCGATCCGCCGTCCCTTGCCTGTCATGGGTATCCGATCACATTACTGCGGCATCGATCGCCTGCCCGGTGCGGGCCGTCAGCCGATGAGCACCTGCGCCCCGCACGCCGCCAGCACCGTCCGCGCGCGGGCCGCCAGCCGGCGGAACCCGCACGCCGAGGCGATCGCCGCGGCCTGCTTGGCCAGGCCGCGCGCCGCCTGGGCGTCCCCGCCCTCCAGCCGGGCCGCCGCCAGACCGGCCAGCGCCCGCGCCTCCGCGAACGGGTACGTCGCATGCGCGATCGACAGGCACCGCTCGTACCATCCGGCCGCCGTCTCGGCCTCGCCCAGCGCCAGGTACGCCTTGGCCACGGTGGCCGCGGTCTGCGCGGTGGCCTTCCTGCCGTGGACCGCGATCGCCATCTCATGGGCCCGCCGCGCCACCTTCAGCCCGGTGGCCGCCTGGCCGCGCTGCAGGTGCCACAACGCCGGCTCATCCAGCGTCGACAGCTCACCGCGCATGTTCGCCGCCCTGCGGTAGGCCGCCGGCGCCTCATCCAGCAAGGCATAGGCCCGCTCCTGTTCGCCGAGACGGCGCAGGGCGCTGGCCAGGTTGCCCTGGTTGGCCAGCGCCGAGGTCCAGTGACGCTAGGCACCCCCGCTGGCGCGGCGCTGTCCGTACCGGCGCCCGTACCGCCCCTACCGCCAGGCGCGAGACCGTGACGGTGAACGGCCTGCCGGCCACGCGGATAACGTTCCGCGAACGTTCATGGTGAAGTCACTGGTCAGACCTACCGCAAGCTGACTCGGCTGGGCAGAATCCAGCAAGCACAAATGTGAACCACCGATGAACGAAAGCAGGACGGCACGACGATGGAAGCGCGCGCTAGCAGCCAACGGGGACCGACGGGCGAGCGCCGGTTAGCACTGCTCTATCTCGCGCCCTCCCTCATCATCTTCGCGATCTTCGTCTTCTATCCGCTGGGCAGGACCTTCTACCTGTCCACCATGGGGACCGACATCATCGGCCGGGCCAACAAGTTCGTCGGCCTCGACAACTTCACGGCCATGTTCGCCGATGCCACCTTCTTCAAAGCCCTCGGCACCACGGCGCTGTTCGTACTGTTCACCGTCGTGCCCGGCATCCTCGGCGCGCTGGTGATCGTGCTGCTGCTGGAGTCGCGCATCAGCGGGCAGCGCATGTTCCGCACCGTCTTCGCGCTGCCGTTCGCCTTCTCCGTGGCGACCGCATCAGTGATCTTCGCGCTGATCTACAACCCCGCCGTCGGCATGGCCAACGGCATCCTCAGCCACTTCGGAATCGAGCGGATCGGCTGGCTCACCGAACCCGACCTGGCCCTCATCTCCGTCTCGATCACCACCGTCTGGATGACGCTCGGCTACAACGTCCTGGTCCTGTCGGCCGGCATCGGCACCATCCCCACCGAAGTGGTCGAGGCGGCCAGGCTGGACGGCGCCACCGGATGGCGGCTGCACTACCGCATCACCATCCCCATGCTCTCGCCGCAGCTGTTCTTCCTCATCGTGATCTCCACGATCCACGCGCTGCAGAGCTTCGGCCAGATCCACATCCTCACCAAGGGCGGCCCCGACGGCGCGACCTCCACGCTCGTCTACTGGATCTACGAAAAGGCCTTCAGCTACGGCTCCTCCGACTTCGGCACGGCCAGCGCCGCGGCGATCGTGCTGCTGGTCATCGTGCTGATCTGCACGGGCATCCAGTTCGGCGTGCTGGAAAGGAAAGTCCACTACCGATGAGCCGCACCCCCACCTCCACCTCCTCGTCGCTTGCGAGCAAGCTGGTCGTCTACCTGGTGCTCATCGTCTGCGCCCTGCCGGTGGTCTTCCCGCTGTACTACGCGGTCGTCGGCGGCATCATGACCCCGAGCGACCTGGCCAGCTACCCGCCCAAGCTGCTGCCCACCGCCATCGACCTGGGCAACTTCACCTCGGCGCTGGACACGATCCCGCTGGCCCGCCAGTACCTCAACTCCGCCATCCAGACCGGCATCGTCACCATCTCCCAGCTGATCACCAGCGTGCTGGCCGCCTACGCCTTCGCGTTCTTGCGCATGTGGGCCAAAACCGCGATGTTCGCGCTGTTCATGGTGACCCTCATGGTGCCGTGGGAGGCGATCATCCTCCCCAACTACCTGCTCATCTCCGACCTCGGCCTGACCAAGGGACCGCTGACCTACCTCGGGTTGACCCTGCCGTTCCTCGCACACGCCTTCGGCACCTTCCTGCTGCGCCAGTCGTTCCTGCAGTTCCCCCTCGAAGTCCGCGACGCCGCCGTCATGGACGGCTGCGGCCACCTGCGCTTTTTGTGGCGCATCCTCATCCCGCTGTCGAAACCGGCCATCGCCGCCGTCGGCGTGTACGTGTTCATGACCACCTGGAACCAGTACTTCTGGCCGCTGATCCTCGGCAACGACGACCGCTACAAGACCCTGCAGATCGGCGTGTCGATGCTGAACGACGCCGAGTCCTCCAGCCCCACGCTGATCCTGGCCGGCGTCACCCTCGCTCTCCTTCCCACCCTCGCACTCGTGATCTTCGGGCAGCGCTTCATCATCCGCGGGCTCACCGCGGGCGCCGTGAAGTGATCGTGAATCAGAAACGGAGTTCCCTCATGGCACGACCCCGATTCCGCCGCACCCGCGGCGCCCTGGCCGTCGCGGCCGCCCTCAGCCTCGCCCTGACCGGCTGCGGCGGCGACAGCGGCTCAGACGAAGGCGGCGAGGCCGCCACCGCTCCAGGACCTGACGCGATCACCGAACCGATCGAGATCGAGTTCTGGCACTCGATGAAGGAGAAGAACGAGCTGGCCATCAAGGCCATGGTGGACGACTTCAAGAAGGCCAACCCCAAGATCACCGTCAAGCCGGTGTTCAAAGGCGACTACGACCAGATGATCGTCGCCTACAAGCAGGCCGTCCAGCAGGGCGCCACCCCGCCGCTGGTGCAGATCTACGACATCGGCTCGCGCTTCATGTACGACGCCCAGCAGGTCGTACCGATGTACAAGTTCATCGAGGCCGACAAGTTCGACCAGAACGCCAACATCGAGCCCAACATCGCCAGCTACTACAGCATCAAGGGCAAACTCTGGTCGATGCCGTTCAACTCCTCGGCCCCGCTGCTCTACATGAACGCCGACGCCGTCCGCAAGGCCGGCCTCGACCCCGACAAGCCGCCGGCCACCCTCGACGAGATCGCCGAATGGGCCAAGAAGCTCACCATCAAAGAAGGCGGCACCGTCAAGCAGTACGGCTTCAACGCCGCCCTGTACGGCTGGTTCGTCGAGCAGCTCATGGCCCAGGACAACACCGAATACTGCGACAACGGCAACGGCCGCAACGGCCTTGCCACCAAGGTGAACTTCGGCACCGGCGCCGGCGTCAAGTTCGCCCAATGGCTCGGCGACCTGGTCAAACAGGGCTACGCCACCAACACCGGCCGCCCCACCGACCAGGCCCAGAACGCCTTCAAGACCGGCACCGTCGCCCTGCACCTGGAGTCCACCAGCGCGCTCGGCGGCTACACCGAGGCCGCCAAGGGCAAGTTCGAGCTGAAGACCGCGCCGTTCCCCAAGCCGTCGGCCGACTCCAGCGGCGGCACCATCATCGGCGGCGCCTCCCTGTGGATCAACGCCGTCGGCCACACCGACGCCGAAAAGCGCGCCGCCTGGGAGTTCGTGAAGTTCGCCAACACCCCTGAGCAGCAGGGCAAGTGGCACGCCGCCACCGGCTACGTGCCGGTCAACCCGCAGGCC
This sequence comes from Nonomuraea sp. NPDC052634, assembly GCF_040678535.1. Lineage (NCBI taxonomy): Bacteria > Bacillati > Actinomycetota > Actinomycetes > Streptosporangiales > Streptosporangiaceae > Nonomuraea > Nonomuraea sp. NPDC052634. The sequence continues at coordinate 415,093 of NZ_JBFATY010000001.1, forward strand.
ACCTCCAACGACGACCCCAACTTCCAGGTCGCGGTCACCCAGCTGCGCGCCCAAAAGCCGTCGCCGGCCACCTCCGGCTGCCTGCTCGGCATCATGCCCGAGGCCAGGAAGGCGGCCGAGGTCGGCCTGGAGCAGGCCGTCCCCGCCGGCGCCGGCCAGGAGCCGAAGACCTCGGCCGAGCAGGCCATGCAGGCCGCCGCCGACAGCCTGCAGCAGGCCATCCAGAAGTACAACGCCAACGTCGGCCAGTAACCCCCCTCTTGTGACCGGTCCGGCCGCCCCCTCGCGGGGCGGCCGGACCGGCGCCTTCGCCGGTGTCAGCGGCTCCACATCACCTGGAGGACCGGCTCAGCGCGGCACCGCCTGCAGATACGCCAGCACCGCCATCACCCGCCGATTGTGATCATCCGAGGGCGGCAGGCCGAGCTTGGCGAAAATGTTGTTGGTGTGCTTGCCCACCGCCTTGTCACTCACCCCCAGCCGGGCGGCGATCGCCAGATTCGACAACCCCTCGGCCATCAACGCCAGCACCTCACGCTCGCGCGGCGTCAAAGCGGTCAACGGCCCCTGCCGGTCCCGCCGGGTCAGCAACTGCGACACCACCTCCGGATCCATCGCCGTGCCACCGGCGGCGACCTGACGTACCGCATCGACGAACCGCTCCACATCACCCACCCGGTCCTTCAGCAGGTACCCCACCCCACCGCCACGATCCGCCAGCAGCTCACGCGCATACAGCTGCTCGACGTACTGCGACAGGATCAGCACCGGCAGCCCCGGCACCCGCCGGCGCACCTCCAGCGCCGCCCGCAGCCCCTCATCGGTGAAACCCGGCGGCAACCGCACATCGATCACCGCCACATCGGGCCGGTGCCGCAGCAGCGCCGCCAGCAGCATCGGCTCGTTGTCCACCGCCTCGGCCACAGTGAACCCGTGGGCCGACAACAACCGCACCAGCCCATCGCGCAGCAGCGCGAGATCCTCGGCTATGACAACACGCACGGAACCTCCATCGTCAGCACCGTCGGCCCGCCCTCAGGACTGCTCACCACAAGCGAACCATCGAAGACCGACAGACGATCGGCGATGCCGCGCACCCCGCCACCCGCATCACGCCGCACCCCGCCACGCCCGTCGTCGCCCACCACCAGCCGCAGCACCCCGCCGCCATAGCGCAGACGCACCCACGCACGGGAGGCACCGCTGTGCTTGGCCACGTTCGTCAGCGCCTCGGCCGCGGCGAAGTACACCGCCGACTCCACCGGCGGCTGCGGACGGCCGGGCAGATCGATGTCCACCTCCACCGGCATCGGACACAACAACGCCGACGCCTCGATCGCCCCGGCCAGCCCGCGATCGGCCAGCACCGGCGGATGGATACCGCGCACCAGATCGCGCAGTTCCGCCAGCGCCTCACCGGCCACCTCACGCGCCTCATCGATCATCGCCCGCACCTCCTCCACATCACGTGCGCCGCGCGCCAACCCGAGCTGCATGCGGATCGCCACCAGCTTGGCCTGCGCACCGTCATGCAGATCACGCTCGATACGGCGCAACTCGGCCGCACGCGCGTCCACCACCGCCGCCCTCGAGGCGGCCAGCTCCCTGATCCGCTCCCGCGGCCCCAAGCCCGCCAGCAGGTACCGCACCGGCAGCGCCTGACCGCGCCGCAACACCGGAACCGCCAGCACGACCACCACCGCGATCGCCACGGTCGCCACGCTCAACGCGAAGGTGTTCCACACGCTCGTCTCGGCCGGCCGCATCCGCAGGAACACATAATCCAGCGCCGCCACCATCGCCCACAGCACCACCACGGGAGCCGGCCCGGCGACGGCGTGCACCACCAGCCACACCAGCTCCCGCCGGCCGCTCACCCTCCTGGCCGCGCCGAGGACCCGCTCCGCCTGGAAACCGGCAAGATCCCCGGCGACCCGCCGCACGCGCTCGAACGGCCCCCGCACGCCCACCGGCACCAGCACCGCGCACACCGCCAGCCCGGCCACGAGCAGCAGCGCCGCCAGGCCGGTGACGACGTTGAGCACCAGCTCGCCCGCCCCGCGCAGCGCCGCCGCCCCCCAGACTCTCACTCTCACACCAGGCAGTCTGCCGTGCCGGCGCACATGAGACGGTAGGCCTGGCCCCACCCCCGGCGGGGGCGTTTCCCCCACCCACGCGGTGGGCCCGCCCCCATGGAGACCACCGCGCCCGGCCGCCAGGCTGTCCGACTGTGATCGACGTACAAGACCTGACCATCCGCTACGGCCGCACCCGCGCCGTGGACCACCTCACCTTCACCGTCAAACCAGGCCTGGTCACCGGCTTCCTCGGCCCGAACGGCGCCGGCAAATCCACGACCATGCGCGCCATCCTCGGCCTGCACACCCCCGCCGCCGGGCAGGCGCTCATCGACGGCCGCCCCTACACCGCACTGCGCCGCCCCCTGCACACCATGGGCGCACTGCTGGACGCCGCAGCCGTCCACGGCGGCCGCACCGCCCGCGCCCACCTGACCTGGCTGGCCCGCAGCAACCACATCCCCCTCCGCCGGGTGGAAGAGGTGCTCGATGAGGCGGGCCTGCACCAGACCGCCGACCGGCGCATCGCCACCTACTCCCTGGGCATGCGCCAGCGGCTCGGCATCGCCGCCGCGCTGCTCGGCGACCCGCAGGCGCTGATGTTCGACGAACCGCTCAACGGGCTCGACGTCGAAGGCATCCGCTGGATCCGCGACCTGCTGCGCCGCCTGGCCGACCAGGGCCGGACCGTGCTGCTGTCCAGCCACCTGATGAACGAGCTGGCACTGACCGCCGACCACGTCATCGTCATCGCAGGCGGCCGCCTGATCGCCGACACCCCGGTGGACGCGCTCGCCGCCCGCTTCCACCGCGACGTGCTCGTCCGCGCCGCCCACCCCGACCGCCTCGCCGAGGTCCTGCGCGCCCACGGCGCCACCGTCACCCCCGGCCCCGGCGAGCTGTCCGTACACGGCCTGGCACCGCAGACGATCGGCGAGCTCGCACTCACGGCCCAGATCGCCCTGCGCGAGCTGACCCCGCGCACCGCCACCCTGGAGGAAGCGTTCCTGGAACTCACCGACGACCACCCACAGGAGGCCCGGCGATGACACACGCATGGGACGCCATCGCCGCCGAATGGCTCAAGCTCCGCACGTTGCGCTCCAACGCCCTCCTGCTCGCCTGCACCCTGCTCGCCGTCCTGGCCTGCGCCGCCGTGGCGTACCTCATCGGACGCGGCTTCGACACCCAGACGTTCGAAGAACGCCTGCGCTTCACCGGCAACGGCACCGGCCTCGGCCCCGGGCTGCCCATCGCGCACTTCGTGCTCGGCACGTTCGGCGCGCTCACCATCACCTCCGAATACGCCACCGGCATGATCCACACCAGCCTCATGGCGGTACCGCAGCGGCAGCTGCTCCTGGCGGCCAAGATCCCCGGCCTGGCCGCCGTCACCCTCCCCGCCGGGCAACTCCTGGCCTTCGCCATGCACCTGACCGCACAAAGCGTGCTGGGGGAGCGGGCCGGGCAGATCCTGCTCGACGGGCAGAGCCTCGGCATCCCGCTCACCGACCCCGGGGCGCTCACCACGCTCGTGGCCGCCGGACTGTCGATGACCGCCGCGGCGCTGGCCGGGCTGGGAGTGGGCGCGACACTGCGATCCACGCCGGGCAGCCTGGTCGCCCTCGCCCTGCTCTTCGTCGTGCTGCCCGTCGCCGTCCAAGCACTGCCCGCCCCGCTGCGGGCCCAGGTGAGCGCGTACACGCTCGCCGCCCTACCGGAGGAGATCGCCGGAACCGGCGGCCTGCTGCCCCCACCGGCGGCCGCCGCCCTGCTCGCCGCCTACCCGCTCCTCGCGCTGACCGCCGGGGCCACCGCCATCGCGCTCAAACGCCACAAAGCGGCGGTCCTGGCCGCAGGGGCGGCCCTCACACTCGCGACCGGACTCATCGCGCTGCCCGCCACCGAGGCCGCACCCGCACGGCACCTGGCCTGGCACCCCTGCACCACACCCGGCCTGCCCCGCGAGATGCGCTGCGCCGACCTGCGGGTACCGCTCGACTGGAACCACCCCACCGGCCGCACCATCACCATCCCGCTCGCCATGCTCCCCGCCTCCGGCACCCAGCGCCGCATCGGCACCGTCATCTCCATCCCCGGCGGCCCCGGAGCCTCCGGCATCGACGACCTCACGCAGTACCAGGGCAGGCTCGATCCCCTGCGCCGACGCTTCGACGTCATCAGCTTCGCCCCGCGCAACGCCGTCACCCCCGGCGGGCCGCTGCCACATGAGTGCCTGACCACCGGCCCCTACCTGCCCCTGCCGCGCAACCGCGCCGAGTACGCCGCACTCGCCCGCACCAACCGCGCCCACGCCGAGCGCTGCCGCGCCGCCGACCCGGAACTGTTCGACCACATGGACTCCGCCTCCGTCGCCCGCGACATCGACGCCCTGCGCGCCGCCCTCGGCGAACCCCGCGTGAACCTGCTGGCCAACTCCTACGGCGGACACCCCGCCGCCGCCTACGCCCGCCTGTTCCCCTCCCGCATCCGCGCCCTGGTCATGGACGGCACCACCAGCCACACCGAGGACACCGCCACCGGCGAACCCCGCCTGTACCAGCGGGCCGAACGGCAACTGGACCGCTTCGCCGCCTGGTGCCGCACGGACCCCTCCTGCGCCCTGCACGGCCGCGACGTCAAACAAGTGTGGCGCCACCTGGTGGAGCGCGCCGACCGCACCCCCATCCCCGTCCGCGGCGACCCCGACGGCACCGCCTACACAGGGTTCGACGTCAAGGTGGCCGCCGCGCCCAGCTTCACCTCGCCGGGCCGCGAACCCGACCGGCCGCGCTGGGTCCAGCTCGCCGACGCCATCGCCAAAGCCGCCGACGGAGACGCCTCCGGCTTCGCCGCCTACGTACGCCAGGCCACCGACCGGCCCAAAGTGCCCTCACCGGTCGGACAGAACATGACGCGCTGCCTCGACGGCGGGGGATACACCGGATACGCCGCCTACCGCGCCGCACTGGCGAAAGCGCGCGAGCTCTCACCGCACTTCGCCGGACAGCGCGCCTGGTGGGCGCTGGCCTGCGCCGGCTGGCCCGCACCCGTCACCAACCCACCCGCCCCGCTGCCCGGCCACGCACTACCGCCCGTCCTGGGCGTGGGCACCTGGACCGACCACGACGAGGTCGCCACCACCATCCGCCACGTGCCGGGCTCGTCCACCATCCGCTACGACGGCCACGGCCACATGGCCTACCTCAACAGCTCAAGCGGCTGCGTCACCGCCCACGTCAACCGCTACCTCACCACGCTCAGGCTCCCGCCGCCCGGCACCGTCTGCCCCGCCACCGGATGACCGGCTACACCAGGGCCAGCTGCGCCGCCCTCGGCTCGCGCCGCGCGGGCTCGGGGGCGCCGCACGCCATGCCGTACACCCGGCACAGCTGCGCGATCTGCCCGGTGATGCGCCGCTCATAGCCCTCGGCCGGCAGGCCCGCACGGTCGTACAGCTCCTCATAGCGCTCCACCAGCGACGGGTGCGCCTGCTCCAGCCACCGCAGGTACCACTCGCGGGTACCCGGCGGCAGCCGCAACACCACCGGCTCCACCGCCCGCGCCCCCGTCGCGGCGATCCGGCGCACGGTCGCCGCCAGCTGATCGGCGGCGTCACTGAGCAGCGGCAGCACCGGCGCCATCAGCACCCGGCACTCCACACCCGCCTCCACCAGCGCCGACACCAGCTCCAGCCGCGCCTGCGCCGACGGCGCCCCCGGCTCCACCGCCCGCCGGATCCGCTCGTCGACGAACGCGATCGACACCGCCACCCGGGCGCCCGCCCGGGCCAGCAGCGCCGCATCACGCAGCACCAGAGCGCTCTTGGTGTAGACGGTGAACGGCGTATCCGAGCGCGCCAGCGCCCCGATCACCCCGGGCATGAGCCGGTAGGTCTCCTCGGCCGCCTGGTAGCAGTCACCGCCGACGCCGACGGCCAGCTCCCGGCCGTCCCAGCGCGCCAGCTCCGCGCGCAGGCGCTCGACCACATTCGGCCGCACGACGATACGCGTGTCGAAATCGCCGCCGGCACCGAGGCCGAGCCTGCGGTGCCCGGCCCGCGCCCCGCAGCCCCGGCAGGCATGCGCGCAACCCCGATAGGGGGAGACGGCCCACTCCTGCGCGATGCCCGCCGCCGGCGGCACCCTCTCGATCACCGTGCGGGCCTGCATCTCGTAAAAACCGTTACGCACCACCGCACGGCGTTCGATCAACGGCCGATCATCGGCGGCCGTGGAATCGACCAGCGCCAGCACGTCCCAATCCACGCCCACCAGTGGAACACGTTTTCGACAGCGTTTTCAAGCGGATCACGCCAACCGGGGGAGCGCACACGGCACCACCCTAAAATCCGGTACGCCCGTACCACTTCCAGTCAGGGAGACCCCCATGGCCTGGCTCCTGCTCGCCCTCGCCATCGCCTCAGAAGTCATCGCCACCAGCGCACTCAAACTCAGCAACGGCCTGAGCCACCTCGGCTGGAGCATCGTCGTCGCCGCCGGCTACCTCACCTCCTTCGCCCTGCTCGCCCGCGTCCTGAAACTCCAGCTCGACATGGGCACCGCCTACGCCGTCTGGTCCGGCGCCGGCACCGCTGCCATCGCCCTCATCGGCGCCGCCTTCATGGGCGAGACCCTCACCGCCCTCAAGATCGGCGGTATCCTCCTCATCATCGCCGGCGTCGTCCTCCTCAACCTCGCAGGTGCCCATTGACCCAGCACCGCGGCCCCGCCCAAGACCGCAGCCGACGCCGCCGCGCCACCCTGCTCGACGCCGCCGTCCACCTGCTCACCGACGGCGGCTTCGCCGCCGTCACCCACCGCGCGGTCGCCCGCCACGCCGGACTGCCCCTGGCCGCCACCACCTACTACTTCGCCTCACGCGGCCAGCTCATCGCCGAAGCCTTCGCCACCCTCGTCGACCGCGAGCTCGGCACCCTGCGCGACTGGATCGCCCACCACGGCCTGCCCGGCCTGCTCGACCAGATCGCCGCCGCCGACCGCACCCGCCAGCTCGGCCTGTGGGAGCTGTACGTCCACGCCGGCCGCGACCCCGCCCTGCAGGCCATCGCCCGCCGCTGGACCGACGGCTGCCTGCACATCCTCGCCCGCACCCTCGGCCTGCCCCCGCACGACACCCGCGTGCGGCTGCTCTCCACCACCGTCACCACGCTCTGGCTCGAGCACCTCGTCGAACAGCGCCCCCTCGACGACGCCCGCGCCCTCCTCGCCCAGGCCGCCGAGACCGCCATAATGAAGCACATGATCCACCATCTCGCCCTGCGCACCGACTGGCAGCACGCCCAAAGCGCGGGGGAGTACCGCATCTCCACCCTCGGCCGCACCCTCGACGACGAGGGCTTCATCCACTGCAGCCGCGACATGGACCAGCTGCGCACCGTCCACGCCACCTACTACCGCGACGTCACCGAGCCGCTGCTCGTCCTCGACATCGACCCCACCGGCCTCGACGTCCGCATCGAGAACGGCTACCCCCACCTGTACGGGCCACTGCCCCTGTCGGCCGTCACCGCCGCCCGCCCCTACACACCCTGAGAGGCGGGCGACCGGCCACCGATCAGCGCACCGCGCGCAGCGGCACCCTGCCCGCACCCGCGACGGCGGGGGAGGGACCAGCGGCAGGGGAGGGCCCCTGCCCCCTCACCGGCTCCGGAGCCCGCTCCGGAGACTCAGGCTCGGGCCGAGCCTCCTGCATCCGCCCCGGCACCGGGCGCTGCGGCCCGGCACCCGGCCGCGGGCTCGCCTGCTGCCGGGCACGCCGCTGCGCCTCCTGCTCAGCCGCCTGCGCACGCCGCTCCACGCAGCCACCCGCGCAGTACCCGTTCGACACGATCAACCGGCCGCGCAACGTCGTGTACGCATCCTTGCCCGACGCGGGCAGAACCCCCCGGCATACCGGACATAACACCGACTCGGTCCCCACGTGCTGCTCCTCTCGCGGCGCGAACGGCAGGAGCTCCACCCTAAAACGCCGCACCCCGGCGGCGACAGTCAATCAACACAAAGTCAAACCCGCAGTCAACACCCCGAACACCGCCACCCGAGAGGCCGAAACCCCCGCTCAACGCCCGCAAAATCACCCTGCGCACATGCCTCGACACGGCCCAAAAACCTTCCCACCAGACACATCCATCTCACCAGCAGGGGAGTGGCCACCCACCACTGCCACCAGCGCCTTCGCACCCCTGGAGGCCCGCACCGCAAGCCTTCACCGCCCACCGCCCGGAGATGCGCATTTCCGCACAATACCCGCCATAAACCAGCCGCATTAAGCCCCATAAACACCGCCATATCATCACCCACCTCGCATAACCTCGAAAAGCGTGCCATTCTCAATTGATGGCCCACTTAAGACCACCCCCACGCCCCTCCCGGCCAACACCACGACCATCGCCACCACCCTCGCCGCCTCCTTCACCGCCGCCTGCACCGCACTCGTGCTCACCCCCGGCATCCACCTCGCCGGCCCACCCCCGCAACAAGCCGGGGCCATCGCCGTCACTACCCTCACCCTGGGCGCCACCACCTTCGCCGCCCGCACCACCCTTGCCGCCCGCACCACCCTCGACCACCGGACGGAGGGGCCGTCACAACCCCCGGCCGCGATCCTGAGCCTCTCCCTCTTCGCCCCACCCGCCGCCCTGTGGCTGTCCGACCGGCTCTGCACCACCCTCGGCCTGCCCCTGCACATCGACGGCCCCACCGCACTCCTCACCGGCACCCTCGTCATCATCGCCACCCGCCTGCTCACCTTCGCCACACTGAAACTCCTGGCAGCGGGAACCGGGGGAGGAGCCCGTCAATTGATGGCCACCCGCACCAAACGCGGCCGATAATCACCCGAATCGCGGTTAAGGCCCGCATCGGCCGCCTACAGACCCGGCGCCGACATCCGATAAACGCCCGTGCGATTTCTCGATCGGCGCATCCGGCACCCCATACACCTACATGTAACCGACACCGCTCCGGCAGACAGAGCCTTCGGCAGCGGCGCCACATCCAACCTGCGCGCCCACCCCTGCCCGATCCGCAGCGCAGCAACGGCGGGCCGGAAAGTGATGGGGCCGGCGCAAGGGATCTGCCTTCAGCCGCACTGACGACCTGTTCGCGTAGGTCGCCGCCGCTGACACTCGCCCCAAGAGAGCTGCTGCACAGCGCCGCTGATCAGCCCCGCGCTTACCACGAGCGCCTCGGCCAGGGGGTGCATGCGACTTCGACACGGAACGTCCGAGAGGGCGGCATCCGGCCGAGCGGTGCGGACGGCTGCGCGGGGGACCGCACCGCGAGACCGGCAAGGCCCGCCGGATGCCGGGTCGGCAGGCCGCGGTGACGGGGCCGACGGTGTGCACGCGCTCGTATCGGTGGGGGACGGTAGGTGAGGGGCGTGACGAGGGGAGCGGGCCGCCGGCGCCCCGGCCCCGGGCCCGCGCACGCTGGACGAGGTGCTGCGGATGGCCGTCACCAGCGCGCTGATCCCGCCGCTCGCCTGCGCGCACCGGTCATGCGGGAAATGGAGAGTGCGGTGATGACGGCCTGTGCGCGGGCCCGGGGCCGGCGTTCGCGGCGCTGGAACGAGGTGCCGCCCGCGTTCGAGACGCAGGCGGCACGCGGCTCTCGAAGTTTCCGGCAGCAGCGAAGGCGTCAGACGCGTCGCCGGTGATGACTCGGATGAAGTGGGCTCGGGGAGCAGCGACCGCTGCTCCCCGCCCCGTCCCGGAAACGGTCTACTTGACATAATGTTCATTATCAAGCAACCGGCAACGCCTGCGAATAAGGGCGATGCGCACGGGCAGGCGCCACGACCATGCCCGCCTTAGCAATCACCACACCCGGCCTCGTCGCGATCACCGCAGTGATCACCGCCGCGGCCATCTGGCTGATCATCTTCGCGGTGCGGCTCACCAGGAGCCCGCGCAACCGGCCGACGATCAGCATCGACCTTGTCGATCAAGCCCGGGAGCTGAAGGCGCTCGGGCAGATCCGTGAGGCCGTCTTCCTCGTACGCGGTGAGACCGGCATGAGCCAGCGCGCCGCAGCACGCTTCGTCAACCGGTTGTGAGCCCCCAGCCCCGGATTCCCGGTCTCTGGGGTCACGGCCGACGTTTCCCTTACCCATTCCATTCCGATACCAGACAGAATGTAGGTTCTGTATGGTATAGCGCTTTACTTTCCATTCGTCCTTGGATGTGGCGATTGTCGTGACGTGATGTGTTCGCACACGCCCCCGACACCTGGTGGCGACGGCCTGCTCCCCTCGTCACACCAGGCGGCGCGAGCGATGGACCCACGCCGTCGCACCCCACCCCCACATGCACGCAGCAGCGCGGGTGACGCATCAGCGGCGCTCCCCTACCCCGCCCCGGGCGGAGACTAGTCACCCCAAACGCGAGCAAACCAGACACTTCGGACTTAGGAGGTGGTGGCACCCAGGGGGCTGGATGACTGATCCCGCCGCAGGCCCCACGCTTCGAACCCGAGGCTCATGAGGCCATGCTGTCCCAGGTGGGGACCTTGCGACCACGCGTATGGGCGGGACTTGTCAGGGGCAAGGGCGGCGGTGGGGGCCGTTGCAGCCAGAAGGGTGCGGCGGGTGAGGAGGGCAAGGTCAGACATGGACTTCCTTCCTGAGATCTTTGTGGTCGTGCGACAGGAAGCGAAGAGTCACTAAGTGTGACTTTTCGTGATTGGGCGGGGTCATGTCTCGTGTCGGTGTCGTTGTGGCGGTGCTCGCGCTGAATGCTGCGCTGCCGGTGAGCGCGGCCTTGCCTGCGTCGGCCGTGCCGGTGGCCTCGTCCGGGCCGGCGGGGTGCCGCGGGTCTCGACGACTGCGGCATGTGTGTTCGGGGGGTCGTCATGCTGAGCGCGACCGGTCCGGCGCGGCTGGTGCGCGTGGGTGGTGTGCACGACGGCGAGCCGGTGGGTGGCATCGTCTGAGGCCGGGTCTGGCTGGGAGAGGGGTTGGCCGGGTGGCTGAGGGGCTGCTCGGCGGCCTTTGTGTCCGGGGTCAGGTGGTGAGGGTGACGTCGCCTCCGGCGGGGTGCTGGCAGCGGCCGTGGGGGTGGGTGCCGGTGATGAGGCGGCATTCCCAGGTGGCGCCGTCGACGTTGATGGTGAAGTTGGGCAGGTCGTCGTCGTCTGGGGCGGGGCGGTTGCGCTGGTAGGCGTCGGCGACGTGGCGTGCGGTGGTGCAGGCGGTTGCGGGGTGGATGGCGGGCAGGTCGGCGGTGATGTGGAGTCCGGCGGGGGTGCGTCCGCAGTCGGTGGTGCGGGCGGCGGCGGGCGGTGGCGGGTGGGCGTCTGGGGGTGCGGGTGGGGTGGTGGTGCAGGCGGTGGTGAGGGCGAGGGTGGCGGTCACGGTGGTGAGGGTGGGGTGCATGGCGTGTCCTTTCGTTTCGTTCAGGATGGGGTGTGGGGGCGGGTGGCCGGGTGCAGGTGGGGTGAAGGGTGGGTCAAGGGGTTTTGGTGGTGCGGGAAGTCGGGGTGGGGTGGCGGGTTTGGATCGTGGTGGGGCGGGGTTGTGTCAAGGGGCTGTCGGTGGATTCTGTCCTGGGCGTGACCTGCGGTGGGGTGGTGGGGCGGGATGCTGGGGGTGTGGTGATGTGTCCTGCATGGGCGGACTGTCATCGCCGGGGGCGCTCGGGCCTCTCCCCCGCTCGGGCGCCCCGTCCCCGAGGCTCGGTTCGGTCTGCGGTGATGTGGCTGGCAGGTCCTCGGGTGAGGTCCGGTGGTCTGGCGCTGAGGGGTTGGTGGTCTTCCCGGGAGTGGCCGGCGGGCGGGACCGGTTCGTTGCGTGGTGGTCTGGTGACCGGGCGGGATCTTTCCGGGCAAAGCAGGTCAATCTGGGGCCTCCGACCAGGGTTTTTGTCGTGTTTGGTCACCAGCAGTGGAAATTTCATGTCAGCATCTTGAGCATGTATGGGTCATATGGGACTGCCGTAAAGGGTTGTGGCGCGTGCGGCGAGGCGCCGCCCGCCCGGTAAGTCCCGCCCTGGTGACCGCTGCTCCCCTGTTCGGAAAGAAGTTCCCGCGTTGCGTATCTTGCTGCTCTGTTCCTCCTTCAACGGCCTGACCCAGCGAGCCTGGCTGGAGCTGCGTCGCTCCGGGCACGACGTCGGCGTGGAGCTGGCGATCTCACCTGAGCAGATGACGGAGGCGGCCGAGCTGCACAAGCCCGATCTGATCATCTGCCCGTTCCTGAAGGAGCGGGTGCCTGAGGCGTTGTGGCGCACCCGCCGTACGGTGATCATCCACCCGGGGCCTCCCGGTGACCGCGGCCCGTCCTCGCTGGACTGGGCGATCGCCGACGCCGAGCCCGAGTGGGGGGTGACGGCGCTGCAGGCGGTGGAGGAGATGGACGCCGGCCCGATCTGGGCGTACCGGACGTTCCCGATGCCCTCGGAGCCGCCGCGCAAGTCGGCACTGTACAACGGGCCGGTGGCGGACGCGGCGGTCGAGCTGGTGGCGGAGGTGGCGCGCAAGGCGGCCGATCCGGCGTTCGTGCCGGTGCCGCTGGACTACCGCAACCCGGAGGTGAAGGGGCGGCTGCGGCGGCCGATGCGGCACGCCGACCGGGAGTTCTCCTGGGGCGAGCCGACCGAGGACATCCTGCGGCGGGTGCGGGCGGCCGACGGCGCGCCGGGCGGCCGGTCGGTGCTGTGCGATCTGCCGGTGCGGGTGTTCGACGTCTACCGGGGTCCTGAGCTGCTGGGCACGCCCGGTACGGTGGCCGGCCGGCGTGAGGGCGCGGTGCTGGTGCACACCGGTGACGGCACGCTGTGGGTGGGTCATGTGAAGGTCGAGCGTGAGGGCGGTATCAAGCTGCCGGCCACGATGGCGCTCGGCGACGCGGTGGCCGGGGTGCCGCAGCGGTCGGGCTACAGCGAGATCACCTACGACCGCAGCGAGGGCGTGGGCGTGGTGAGCTTCGACTTCTACAACGGGGCGATGTCGACCGAGCAGTGCCGGCGGCTGGCCTCGGCGCTGCGGTACGCGGTCTCGCAGGACACGCGGGTGCTGGTGGTGCGCGGCGGTGAGGTGTTCTCCAACGGCATCCATCTGAACGTGATCGAGGCGGCGCGGCAGCCGGAGCTGGAGGCGTGGATGAACATCAACGCCATCAACGCGGTCTGCCGGGAGATCGTGGGGTGCACCAGTCAGCTGGTGGTGACGTCGATCGGCGGGAACGCCGGTGCGGGCGGGGTGATGATGGGGCTGGGCGCCGACCGGGTGATCGTGCGGGATTCGGTGGTGTTGAACCCGCATTACCGGACGATGGGGCTGTTCGGCAGTGAGTACTGGACGTATTCGCTGACGCGCCGGGTGGGCGCGGATGTGGCGCGGCGGCTGACGCAGGAGGCGTTGCCGATCGGCGCCGCCGAGGCGGTGGAGGTCGGGCTGGCCGACAAGGCGCTGGCGGGTTCGCGGCTGGACTTCGAGCGGCGGGTGCTGGAGTACGCCGAGCGGCTTGCGGCCGATCCGAACTATGAGCGGTTCCTGGCGGCGCGGCGGCAGGCGCGCGAGGCCGATGAGCGGCGTAAGCCGCTGGATGCCTATCGGGCCGAGGAGCTGGCGGAGATGAGCCGGGACATGTTCGACGATCGCAGCGGGTTCCGGCAGGCGCGGCATGCGTTCGTGCACAAGCTGAAGCCGCAGGCGACGCCGGAGCATCTGGCGCGTCTTCGGGAGCTGTCCGGCGCGTCGGCACCCTTGGGCGCGAGTACATCTCATATGTGAGATATGGTCTGCTGTTGTGGCAGATGATTACCTTGTGCGGATCGGCCGGCTGATCCGGGACGCTCGCCAGCATCGCGGTTGGACACAGCTGCAGCTGGCGGATGCGCTGGCGACGAGCCAGAGCGCGGTGAACCGGATCGAGCGCGGAAATCAGAACATCAGTCTTGAGATGATCGCCCGGATCGGCGAGGCGCTCGACAGCGAGATCGTCTCGCTCGGCTATGCGGGGCCGATGCATCTGCGGGTGGTGGGCGGCCGCCGGTTGTCGGGCAGCATCGACGTCAAGACGTCGAAGAACGCGTGCGTGGCGCTGCTGTGCGCGTCGCTGCTCAACTCCGGCCGGACGATCCTGCGGAAGGTGGCGCGGATCGAGGAGGTGTACCGCATCCTGGAGGTGCTGGCCTCGATCGGGGTGCGGGCGCGCTGGATCAACGAGGGCAGCGACCTGGAGATCGTGCCGCCGTCCCGGCTGGAGCTGGAGTCGATGGACACCGAGGCGGCGCGCCGCACCCGCAGCGTGATCATGTTCCTGGGTCCGCTGATGCACCGTACGGATCAGTTCCAGATCCCGTACGCGGGCGGCTGCGACCTGGGCACCCGTACGGTGCAGCCGCACATGTCGGCGCTGAAGCACTTCGGGCTGGACATCACCGCCACCGGCGGGTTCTACCACGCCCGGGTGGATCGCGGGGTGTCGCCGTCGCGGCCGATCGTGCTGACCGAGCGGGGCGATACGGTGACGGAGAACGCGCTGCTGGCCGCGGCCCGCCATGACGGGGTGACGGTGATCCGCAACGCCTCCTCCAACTACATGGTCCAGGACCTGTGCTTCTTTCTGGAGCAGCTGGGCGTGCGGGTGGAGGGCATCGGCACCACGACGCTGACGGTGCACGGCGTGCCCGACATCGAGCGGGACGTCGACTACTCGCCGTCGGAGGATCCGGTGGAGGCGATGAGCCTGCTGGCGGCTGCGGTGGTGACGTCGTCGGAGCTGACGATCTGCCGGGTGCCGGTGGAGTTCCTGGAGATCGAGCTGGCGGTGCTGGAGGAGATGGGGCTGGATCACGACCGGGGCGGCGAGTACGCGGCCGCCAACGGCCGGACCCGGCTGGTGGATCTGACGGTGCGGCCGTCGAAGCTGGTCTCCCCCATCGACAAGATCCACCCGATGCCGTTCCCGGGGCTGAACATCGACAACGTGCCGTTCTTCGCGGCGATCGCGGCCTCGGCGCAGGGGCAGACGCTCATCCACGACTGGGTCTACGACAACCGCGCGATCTATCTGACGGAGCTGACCCGGCTGGGCGCGTCGGTGAAGCTGCTGGATCCGCACCGGGTGCTGGTGGAGGGGCCGACGCGCTGGCGCAGCGCGGAGATGATGTGCCCGCCGGCGTTGCGGCCGGCGGTGGTGGTGCTGCTGGCGATGATGGCGGCCGAGGGCACGTCGGTGCTGCGCAACGTGTACGTGATCAACCGGGGGTATGAGGATCTGGCCGAGCGGCTGAACGCGCTGGGCGCGCGGATCGAGACCTTCCGCGACATCTGACCCCCCTTGCTGCCGTGGGGTGGGCGCCGGTCCTCGGTGGGGGCCGGCGTTCGCCGTGTTGCGGGGGCCTGAGATTGTCGGTGGCGGCCGCTACCGTCGTGCGTGGATCTTGCCGATCGTGTTGCGCGTGATGGGAGGGGTGCCGGTGCGGCCTGCGGAGCTCGACCGGGTGACGGTGGCGGAGGCGGCGGACCGTTATGTGGAGCTGGTGCGCGCCAGGACGCTGACGGGGGCGCTGTCGCCGTCCACGGCCGAGGTCTATGCCCGTGATGTGGCCACGCTGGTGGAGCTGGCCGGTCCTGATGTGGTGCTCGACGATCTGACGGGTGAGGACGTCGATGCGATTTTGCTGGCGTTCGCGCGCCGTCCTGACGGCCGCAGACGCGGCGGCGGGCAGCGGGCGGCGGGGCAGTCGCCGTCGTCGCAGGCGCGGTTTCGCCGGTCGATCTCGGCGTTGTTCAAGCATGCGACGCTGGCCGGGTGGGTGCAGATCAACCCGATGACGCGCTCGAGCGTGACGGCCAGGGAGCGGGGCGGGCTGGCGCCGCAGCGGCGGGCGCTGACCCGCGAGCAGGCGCAGGGCCTCATCAAGGCGGCGCGGGCGCTGACCGAGGCCGCGCCGGAGCAGGGCAGGCGGCGTGATCAGCGCACGGAGCTGCGTGATGCGGTGATCGTGCTGTTGCTGGCGACGGTGGGGCCGCGGGTGTCGGAGCTGGTGCGGGCGAATGTGGAGGACTTCTACACCAACGACGGGGTGCGGTATTGGCGGATCTTCGGCAAGGGCGGCCGCACGCGTGATGTGCCGCTGCCGGATGACGTGGCGGCGGTGCTGCAGGCGTATCTGGAGCGGGGCCGTCGCGCGGATGCCGAGGATGACAAGGCGTTGTTGCTGTCGTGGCGGGGGCGGCGGCTGGCGCGGGGTGATGTGCAGGCGGTGATCGACCGGGTGCAGGCGCGGGTGCCGGCCGATCAGCGTCGCTCGGTCACCCCGCACGGGCTGCGGCATACGACGGCGACGCATCTGCTGGCGGACGCGGTCGACATGGACGCGGTGCGGCGGGTGCTGGGACACGGAGATCTGTCCACGTTGGGGCGTTACCGGGATGATCTGCCCGGGGAGCTGGAGGTGGCGATGCGGGCCCATCCGCTGTTGCGTGACCGGCGGTCCGGCTGAGGGGTGCTGTGTGGCCGCAAGGGGGGTCAGGCGGGCTGGAGCTCGTCGAAGAGGGCGATCGCCTGGGCGGGGTCGGGGCTGACCAGGCGTTGCAGTCCGGCGATCGTCATCGTGGCGAAGGTGCGGGCGCGTTCCCACATGGTCTGCTCGAACGCGCGGACGGCGGCGTCGAGGTCGTCCGTTGCGGCGAGGGCCTCGGCGAGTTCGGCGCCTTCCAGCATGGCGAGGTTGGCGCCGACGCCGAGGGGCGGCATGAGGTGGGCGGCGTCGCCGATGAGGGTCACGCCGGGCACGTGGGTCCAGGTGTGGTCCGGGGGCAGGACGTGCAGGGGGCGGTGGTGGAAGGCGGTGCCGTGGCGCAGCAGGTCGAGCAGGTGCGGCGCCCAGCCGTCGAACAGTGCCTCCAGCAGCGCCCGTACGGCCTGCGGGTCGGCCAGGTTCACGCGGGGCCATCCGGTGAGGCCCAGGTGGCGTTCGGGGTCGGTGTGCCAGGTGCGGGGCGCGCGGAACTGCGCGTAGACCTTGACGTGGCCGCCGCTGTTGCGCTGGGCGACCAGGCCGCGGTTGACGCCGTAGACGGCCAGTGAGCCGTCGCCGATGAGGCGGGCCAGCTCGGGGTGACGGTCATCGATGTCGTCGATGCCGGTTTCGAGGTAGGTGACGCCGGTGTAGTGGGGGGTGACCGGTGACAGGGCGGCGCGGACGCGCGACCAGGCGCCATCGGCGCCGATGACGAGGTCGAAGGTGGCGGTGCGTCCATCGGCGTAGCGGACCCGCACGCCGTCATTGGCGGGTTCGACCTCGGTCACCGTCGTCCCCCACTGGACGTAGAGGGGGCCGAGGAGCAGGTCGCGCAGGTGGCCGCGGTCGATTTCGGGGTTGGCGCGTTCGCCGGGGCGGGGCTTCCAGTCGCGCAGGACGGTGCCGTCGGTGTCGAGGATGCGCATGGCCTGTCCTTCGGGGCGGGACAGGCGGGTGAACTCGGCGAGCAGGCCGGCTTTGCCGAGGGCGCGCTGGCCGAGGGCGTCGTGGAGGTCGAGGGTGCCGCCTTGGGGGCGGGCGTGGGGTGCGGTGTCGCGTTCGAGGACGGTGGCGGGGCGGCCGTGGCGGTGCAGGACGCGGGCGAAGGTGAGGCCGGCGGGGCCTGCCCCCACCACGGCGATACGGTGTCTCATGTCGATACACCGTATCGCTCCGATACGGAGTATCGCAACAGTACGATGTCCTGCATGACTGTGTGGGACCGGCCCGAGCGGCCCGCCCGCCCCGCGCCGCTGGACCGGCAGCGGATCGTCGCCGCCGCGATCGAGCTGGCGGACGAGGGCGGGCTGGAGGCGGTGTCGTTGCGCAAGGTGGCCGCCCGGCTCCAGGCGGGCCCGATGCGCCTGTACGGCTTCATCTCCACCAAGGAGGAGCTGTTCGACCTCATGGTGGACGAGGTCAGGGCCGAGCTGCTGCCCGCCGGGCCGGCGGGCGGGTGGCGCGAGGCGCTGCGCGGGCACGCCTGCCGCACCCGTGCGTCGGCTCTGCGGCACGAGTGGCTGGCCGATCTGCTCGGCGGCCGCCCGGCGCTGGGGCCGAACGCCCTGGCCGTGATGGAGGCGTTGCTGTCGGCGCTGGACGGGGTGGCCGACCTGCAGGCCGTGATGCGGGCCGTGGAGGTGGTCAACGACTACTGCACCGGCGCGATCCGGCGGGAGATCGCGCACCTGCGAGCCGAGCGCGCCACGGGCCTGTCGGAGCGCGACTGGCAGCACGCCCACGGCCCCTACCTCACCAAGATGCTGGCCACGGGCCGTTTCCCGGCGCTGTCGCGGTTCGTCAGCGAGGGGCGGGAGGTGGACGCCGAGACGGCGTTCCACACGGGGCTGGAGTGGGTGCTGGACGGCGTCGCCGCCCGCCTGGACCCGCCGGCGTGACCGTGGGGGCCTCAGGCGGCGGGGCGGTCGCCGATGCGGGCGAGGTTCATCCGCGGCCTTCCCTGAGCTTGCCGAGGCGTTCGGCGATGTAGTCCCATTTCGCCCAGAAGGTGGCGAGCTGCTCGCGGCCGGCGTCGTTGAGGGCGTAGAACTTGCGCGGCGGCCCGACCTCGGAGGGGCGTTTGGTGACCTGGACCAGGCCGTTCTTCTCCAGCCGGAGCAGGATGGTGTAGACGGTGCCTTCGACGACGTCGGTGAAGCCGAGGTCGTTCAGGCGGCGGGTGATGGCGTAGCCGTAGGTCTCCTCGCTGCCGATGATCTCCAGCACGCAGCCTTCGAGCGTGCCTTTCAGCATCTCCGTGAGGTTGTCCACGCGCCGCCAGCTCCCGGCTACTTGGTACCACTGAGTAGCAAGGACACGGTATCACCGTCAGGCCCGCTCCGGGCGGGATGTCAGGGTGCGGGAGCCGGGGTGGAGCGGACGGCGAGCTGGTCGAGGGAGATGCCGAGCACGTCGGCCAGGGCCGCGATGGTGAAGAACGCGGGCGTGGCGATGCGGCCGGTCTCGATCTTGCGCAGGGTCTCGGCGGACATGCCCGCGGCGGCGGCGACCTCGACGATGCTGCGGTCGCCGCGGGCCTGGCGCAGCACGTGTCCGAGTTGCTCGCCGCGCAGCCGCTCTTCGGGGGTCAGCGGAGGTCGCACCATGACCTCCACTTTATACCCCTGGGATACAAATACCGGTCCGGTCCCCGGGGTGACGGCGTGCGCGAGCCGACCCAGGCGTCTCCCCCGCCGTCCGGGCGTCTCCCCTGCCGTCCGGGTGCGACCTTGCCCTGCCCCGGATGACCGGCGCCCCTGCCTGGATCGTCCGATCTGGCGGGTTCCGCCGCCTGTGCGCGCGGCCGGGCGAGGACGGGCTCCGCGCGCGGGCAGCGGCCCTCGCCGCCGCCTGGGACGTGCTGCTCACCGAGCCGTGCGTTAGAGGAGCCGTGCGTAATAACCCGTGCTCGAAGATCGCGGCCGCCTGGTGGCCGCGCTCGGCCCGCCCCTTGGCGTGGCCGGTGTGGGCGGTGTCGAGGTCCGGGCGGCGTGCGGGGTCGCAGGAGCGTCTGGCGGGTGCCGGTGCGACGGCTCCCGCTCCCGATCGGGCTCCCGCGCCTGGGCCGCCGGGCTGCGGTGATAAGGCTTGCGATGCTCGTGCGGCGGCGCATCCGGCCCGGCGCGGCACCACGGGCCGCGCGAGCGCGGGGCGCGGGCGTGCGCAGGCGCCGCCTGTGGTGCGGCGTCCGCCCGGTCTGCGCGCGTCGGCGCGTACCTGGCTGGCCGGACGCCGGGTGTCGGCCGGCCGCCGTGCGCGTCCTGGGCGCGTGGCGGCGGCGGGGCGTGTGCTCGGCATAGGGCGTAACTCCCGTCGATCGGCGCCCGCCCGGCCCGGCTTGGGGCACGCGGCGGGCGGATACGGTCGCAAGGCCGGTCCGGCGGTGCGCCGTCCGGCCGGCGGGCGAAGCGTTGCTCTCCTGCGCCGCGCCGCCGGCGGGACGCCACAGGAGAGGTCCGGCGAGGCGGGCCGCGGGTGGGTGCGGCGGTGCCGGTGAACGCCGGGCGCCGGGTCCTCGCAGGCGGCGGGCGCGGTCGGCCGGGGGGATGCGGATGGCATTGTAGGCACGTGCGGGCGCGGCCTGATCCGGGCGGGCACGCGGCGGGATGCGGCGGGTGCGCCGCCGGGGCGTCCGCTGATGGTGTGCGTCATCACCGCTGTCATGGTGCCTCGTGAAGTCGCAGGAGGGCGCCTGCTCGCCGTCGCCTTCAGGCTAAGTCCCGCCAGGTGGGCGGGGCGAGCGAGCCGGAGGCGCGCGGGAAGATTTGACCATGTCATGGCGGGCGTACGGCCCGTGCTTGACGCGCTGCGCGCGCCGGGCGTCAGCAGGACTCCACGGGCATGTCGAACCAGACGACCTTGCCGCTGCGGGTGCGGACGCAGCCCCAGGCGCGCGACAGCCCGGCCACCAGGGCCAGGCCGCGTCCGCCTTCGTCTTCGATGCCGGCGGGCCGCAGCTGGGGCATGCCGCTGCCGCGGTCGCCGACCTCGCAGCGCAGCAGCAGGCGTTCGCCGGAGCAGCGCAGCCGGATCTGCAGGCGTACGGGGCCGCGGCCGTGCCGGACGGCGTTGGTCACCAGTTCGTCGGCCAGCAGCTCGGCCTCGGCGCTGGGGCGCATGCCCCAGCCGGCGAGCGCGTTGCGCATCAGGTGGCGTGCCTGCGGCACCGAGGCCGGCAGGGCCGGCAGCGTCCACACGGCCGACGGGGCGCCGCCCGCGCCGGCGGGGCCGTTAGGGCTGGGACCGCCCCGCGTCCGCCGGCCACCGGAGGTGGCCGCGCCCACCGGGGTCTGCGGGGCCACCAGGTACGCGGCCTGGGCCGGCGGGCGGGGCGGCCGATGATGAGTCATGATCACCGTCCCTCGCTTTTCCCTTCCCGCTTGTCGGGGGCGTTCCCCCACCTCCCTGAGCCTGCCCAAAAAGCACCCATAAGCACCCATACGGGCATCTATTACCTGGCGGGCGGGTCGTCCTCCAGCGGCACCAGCACCTGAGTCACCAGCTCCCCCGGCGCCGTCACCGCCGGATCCGACACATACACCTCCCGCACCGGCCCGCGCACCGCCCGCCCCCGCTCGGCGCACCAGGCCAGCAGCCCGTGCACGGTCAGCGACATCTGCTCATACGCCCCCACGTGGGTGGCGCAGGCGAACCGCCCGCCCGGCAGCACCACCGCCCCGGCCCGCCCCCGCTCCACGGCCAGGCCGACCTCCACCTCCATCGCCTCCGCCACATCCAGCGGGAACAACCCGACCAGCCGCACCGGCCCCTGTCCCGCGTGCCCGGCCAGCAGCCGCGCCACCGCCGCCGAGGTGGCCCGTCCCACGTCCTCCATGCCCGCCGCCGGCTCGCGCTCCAGCACCACCGCGAGCGGCTCCTCCTCCACCACGCGCACGGCGGTCTCGGGAAGGCCCTCGGCCATCACCCGTTCCAGCACCCCGAGCGTCCTGCGCCGCCGCGCCAGCTCCTCCTCCAGCTGCCGGCGCACCCCCTCCAGCGCGTCCGCCGACCCGGCCAGCACCTGCCCGATCACCGCCAGCGGCACATCAAGCGACCGCAGCAGCCCGATCGACAACGCCTGCCGCGCCTGCGAGGGCCGGTAGTAGCGGTAGCCGGTCGCCTGGTCCACGTACGCCGGCCGCAGCAGCCCCAGCTCGTCGTAGTGCCGCAGCTGCTTGACGCTCAACCGGCCCAGCCGGGCGAACCGCCCGATCGGCAGCAACTCCTCATCCACACCCACCAGCATGGCCCGGTTTGACCACCACCCGGTCCCAGGCGGCAAGGTGGAAGGCATGAGCTTCACCGTGGGCCAGGTCGCCCGGCTGGCCGGCGTCACCGTGCGGACCCTGCACCACTACGACGAGATCGGCCTGCTGTCGCCCCGCGAGCGCACCCCCGCCGGATACCGCCGCTACAGCGACGACGACATCACCCGCCTGCAGCAGATCCTGCTGTATCGCGAGCTCGGCTTCCCGCTGGAGGAGATCGCCGCCATCCTCGACCGTCCCGGCGCCGACCACCTCGACCACCTGCGCCGCCAGCACCGGCTGCTGACCGCCAAGGCCGAGCGCATCAGCCAGGTCATCGCCGCCGTCGAGCGCGCCATCAACGCCCGCACCACCGGCATCTCGCTGACGGCCGAGGAACGCCTGGAGGTCTTCGGCTCCCTGCGGCCCGAGGACTACGACGCCGAGGTCGAGCGCCGCTGGGGCCACACCCCCCAGTACGCCGAGAGCCAGGAGCGCATCGCCTCCTACACCAAGCAGGACTGGCTGCTGCTCGCCGAGGAGGCCCAGGCCATCAACGACGAGCTGACCGCCGCCTGCACCGGCGGACTGCCGGCCGACTCACCGGAGGTGATGGACATCGCCGAGCGGCACCGCGCTCACATCAACCGCTGGTTCTACACCTGCGACCACGAGCTGCACCGCTGCCTGGGCGACCTGTACGCCTCCGACCCCCGTTTCGCCGCCGTCTACGACGCCCTCGCCCCGGGCCTTGCCGCCTACTTCCGCACCGCGATCCACGCCAACGCGCGCCGCCACCTCTGAACATGCCCTTGCGGGCATATAACCGGCTCGGTATATTCACGGGCATGCCGTTCGACGTCGTCGCCGAACCCACCCGCCGGCGCATCCTCGACCTCCTCCTGCAGCGCCCCCACCAGGTCGGCGAGCTCACCCGCCTGCTCGGCCTCACCCAGCCCGCCACCAGCAAGCACCTGGCCGCCCTGCGCCGCGCCGGCCTGGTCACCGTCCGCAAGGACGCCCAGCGCCGCTGGTACGAGCTCAACCCCCGCCCCCTGGCCGAGATCGACGCCTGGCTCACCCCCTACCGCCGCCTGTGGAACGACACCCTTGACCGCCTCGAACACCACCTCGACACCATGAAGGACGACACACCGTGAACGAAAGCGTCACCCTGCACGCCGACGGCCGCACCACCCTGCGGATGCAGCGCCGCCTGCCCCACCCGCCCGGAAAAGTGTGGCGGGCCGTCACCGGCCCCGAGCACATGGCCGCCTGGTTCCCCGCCGAGGTCAGCATCGACGGCGACCGCATCGCCTACGGCTTCGGCCCCGGCGGACGCATCACCGTCAACGACCCGCCGCGCGTCTTCGCCCACACCTGGGCGACGATGAGCTGCGCTGGGAGCTCGCCCCCGACGGCGACGGCACCCTGCTGACCTTCACCCACACCTTCGCCGACCGCCACGGCGCCGCCAGCTTCGCCGCCGGCTGGCACACCTGCCTGGCCGCCCTCCACGCCCACCTCGACGAACGCCCGTTCCCCGGCACCGGCGACACCGCCCGCCTGCACGAGGACTTCATCGCCATCCTCGGCCTGCCCGCGGCCACCGTCACCGACGGCGGCGTCCGCGTCGAACGCCAGCTCACCCGCCCCGCCGAGGACGTCTGGCAGCGGCTCGGCGGCCCCGAGGCCACCGTCGGCGCGCCGCCGCCGCAGCCGTTCACCGTGCCCGCCGCACCGCCCGGCCCGGTCAGCCGCATCGAGGCCGGCAAGCTGCTGGAGTACGACACCGGCGGCGGGACCGTGCGCTGGGAGCTGGCAGCGGGCACCGGGCACGGCGCGCGGCTGGTCCTCACCCACGCCGGCCAGACCGCCACCCTGGACGCCTGGCGCGTCCGTGTCGAGGAGCTGGCCGCCTCCCTCCTCTAGCCGTGGTTTTTCTTCTTTGTAGGTGTGAGGTGCCGCATTTTCCCATGCCCTTTACAAAGTAGATTTCATGAAATTCCAGACAAGTCGGATATCCGGGTGGGTGGGTCAGCGCCCCGGCCCGCCCTCGATCGCCCACCGCACCCCGTACGCGCCCAGAAAGTCCAGGAACGCGCCGGGATCGAACGCCTGCGCGGGCGCCAGCACCCCCGCCTTCGCGGGCTCGGCCACCAGGCGGCGGGCGCTTTCCACCGCGATCGCCGCCGTCAGGCCGTAGGTGTCGCTCCCCTCCACGACGCCGCGCACCCGCCGCCCGTCCGTGCCGGCGGCCTCGGCCAGGTAGGTGAAACGCTGGGCGCGGCGCTCCCGCTCGGCCGGCCCCTCGGGCAGGCTCGCGATGACCTCGGGTGGGGGCGCGTCGCCCAGCCGCTCCCCCAGCCCGGCCTCGGCCAGCCCCTCCAGGCGCGCAAGACGTACGTGGCGGGGAATGGTCACCACCTCCGGCACCGCGAACCCCGCAACCGGCAGCACCTCCTCCCGCCCCGGCAGCCGCACCTCACCGCGGCGGCCGGGCGATGCAGGACGCCAGAGGCCGCCGTCGTAGACCAGGCCGCCCGATCGGACGGTCTCGATCGTCGCGGCCAGCGAGCGCAGCGTGCCGCGCGAGACGCCCCCGCCCGGGCCGATGAGGTGGACGGTGCGCATCTCCCCGATCCGGTCCAGGCGGGCGGCCACCAGGCTCGCCAGCAGATCCAGCAGGACGCAGCCGTCGGTGGCGGCGGGCACCACACTCACCCCGGCACCACGTGCTCGGGACGCGAGGGTGTCGAAGAGGTCCTTGATGGCGAGCTGCTCGCCGCAGGTGTCGACGTAGTGGCAGCCGGCGTCGATCGCGGCCGCCGCCACGGCGCGGGCGGTGAAAGTGAAAGGCCCGGCACAGTTGATGACGGCATCGCTGCCGGTGAAAGCGCGCGCCAGAGCCCGGTGGTCGCCGGCTGCGGCCTGCCGCCGCTGCGCGCCGTGCAGGCCGGTGGCCTCGGCCGCTTGCGTGAGGCGGGCCGGATCGCGTCCGGCCAGGATCGGCTCGATGCCGCGGCGGGCCAGCTCGGCCAGGACGAGCCTGCCCTGGTAGCCGCTCGCGCCGTACACGGTGATCTTCATCTCGTCTCCTCGAACACGCCGATAGGGGATCAGCCCCGCGCAGCACGCTACGGCTCCGGCACGAGACGCCGGAATAAGCAAGACGCGTGCACCTTTGCGCCATCGTCTTCAAAGAAGAGCCGGTTAGGGTGTCAGGATGGACGTGTTGTCGGACGTGGTGAGCGCGGCCCGCACGGGCCGCCCCCATTCGCGGCGGGTGAGCCGCCCCGCCCCCTTCGCCGAGCATTTCCCCGCGATGCCGGCGGCCGGGTTCCACGTCGTCCTGCGCGGAACGTGCCGGCTGACGCCGCCGCAGGGCGAGCCGATCGTGCTCGGGCCCGGGGACGTGGCGTTCCTGCCGCGCGGCTGCGCCCACACCCTGTCCGACGCCGGGTCGGCGGCCCCCGCCGGCGCGCCCGAGCAGGCCCCCTCCAGCACGCGTCAGCAGGGAGACTCCAGCGTGGACGAGGCAGCCTCCGCCGCAGGCGGGCCGGGGGCGGTGAGCGTGGACATGCTGTGCGGCGCGTACCTGCTGGACGGCTCGGCCCAGCACCCGCTGCTGGACGACCTGCCCGACGTCGTCCACCTGCCCGCCCACGTGGGGCGGCACGGACAGCTGCGCGCCGCCGTCGACCTGCTCGGGACCGAGCTGGACGCCCCGGCCCGCCCCGGCTCCGACGGCGTGCTGCTCACACTGCTGGACCTGCTGCTGCTCTACATCCTGCGCGCCTGGTTCGAGCAACAGCACGCCGACGGCCACTCCCCCGCCGGATGGGCCGCGGCCCTGCACGACCCCGCCGTGGCGGCCGCCCTGCGCGCCGTCCACGCCGACCCGGCCCACCCGTGGACGGTCGAGGAACTCGGGGCGCGGGCCGGGCTGTCACGAGCCGCCTTCGCCCGCCGCTTCACCACCCTGACCGGGCGGCCGCCACTGGCGTATGTGACCTGGTGGCGGCTGACCACCGCCGCCCGGCTGCTGCGCAGCGGCGACGCCCCCGTCCACACGATCGCCCGCCAGGTCGGCTACAGCTCGCAGTACACCTTCACCCACGCCTTCAAGCGCCAGTACGGCACACCGCCGGCCGCCTACCGGGCCCTGACGGGCACCACCTGATCGGATCAGTCTCGGGCGGCGGGCCGGACCACGACCTCGCTGACGTCTCTCCCGTCGGCCTGCTCGATGGCGAACGCGATCGCCGCGGCCACGAACCGGGGACGGCATCGCGATCTCCTCCCTCCCCCCCGCCGTGCCATCACCGCCGCCACCTCAGGGCTCACCGCGCGGGCGGCGCGCCGCACACCTGCACGCAGGCGAGGCCGGGGCGGGGCGTGGTAGCCGGCGACGTGGGAGTGCACGCCCCCGTCGGCCGCTCTCACCAGGGCGCGCCTGCCCGGCTCGCTCGCGGCGGTCGTGGCGGTGGTGCTGCTGACGTCCCCGCCGACCTGGTACTCGATGACCACCGCGCGGTTTCGACCGCCTCCACGCGCCCCCCGGCGCATGTCACGGAGTGTCGGCCTGCCCCCGGGAAGGAGCTTCCGCCCGTCCGGGCGGGTGGTCAGGCGGTGAGGCCGAGGGCGGCGGCGGTCACGGCGCGGGCGCGCTCCGGCCGGGTGAGCACGTCCACCGCATCGCAGACCTGATCGACGCACCCGCCCACCGGCAGGCCCCGTACAGCGGGGTCTGAGATCTGCGCCATGAGCGCCTCGGCGAACCGGTCGCCGCCGATCACCCGGAACGGCCGGTCGTGGAAGCAGCGCACCCGCTCATCGAGCCGCTCGGCCAGCGCCGTGCGGTTCTGCAGCGCGGCGAGCCTGCCGTAGGCGGCGGCCAGGCCGTCCTCGCGCTCCCGCCACGACCGCGCCGCCAGCGCCGCGCCCAGGGATTCGCCCAGCTCGGCCGAGCCGGGCAGCCGGGCCAGCGCGCTGCCCAGCCATTTGGCGTACGGGGGATAGCGGCGGCGCAGCAGCAGCGCGAGCCGCATCACCTCCCGCGCCAGCCGCGCCCCCACCACGGCCGAGCCCAGCTCGTCGCCCACCTCGCCGCAGCGCCCCGGGAACGGCTCCTCCTGCGCGATGCGCCGCCACTGACAGGCCAGCACATACCGCCACACATCCTCCGGATACCAGCGCAGCAGCCGCCGGACCGTCTTAAGGCCCGGCTCGCCGAGCCCGTCGTGGAACACCTCACCACCGGTCACCTCGGCCAGGCTCTGCCAGGGCGACGACAGCCAGTCCAGCAGCGACACCCCGCCCCGCGGGTCGAACCCGAGCCGCTCCACCAGCCACGACCCCAGCTCCGTCACCCGCACCCCCGGCTGCACCCGCCCGTGGTAGCCGAACACGGTCGGGTATCCGCGAAACCGCTCCGGCAGCCCGGCGACCACCCGCTGCTCGATCTCGGCCACCTGATCGGCCGCCACGAACACCAGCACCCGCGGCCCCCAGTCGTGGTCGGCGGAGCGGGCGGTGTCGAACGCCAGCACCTCCGACCCGGGCCCGATCAGCGCCGCCGCGTGCGGCACGCCGGTCACCAGCGGGGCCACGACCTCACCGTAGAAGGAGCGCGACAATTCGATACCAGGTACGAAATCGGTCATCACGCCGTCAACTGTGCACCAGCGCCCGCCGAACCTCACCCGGTTTTCCCCCCCGCGCGGGGCGCGGGCCGGATTTGTGCGGGTGGGGCCGGGCGGTTCCCCACGGAGGTCAGAGAGCGAGGTGGCAGGCCATGACGCGCACCCTGCGGTAGCCGAGGTGCTCGTACACGGTGATCGCGGCGGGATTGTCGTCGTCCACCATGAGCGCCGCACGCCCGTACGCGGCCACCAGCTGCCGCGTCACCCACCCGCACACCAGCCGCGCCAGCCCGCGCCCGCGATAACGCGCCCGCGTCGCGACCCCGGCCAGCAGCCCGACGGTGGGCGCCGACCAGGCGTCGGCCGCGACCGCCGCCAGCTCGCCGTCAAGGCGGATGCCCGCCCAGCGCCGCACACCCGAACCGCCGGGAACCGCGTAGGAGTGGGGGGCGTCGGCGGCCAGCAGCTCGGCCACCTCCGCCTCCTCCGCGGCCTGCAGCCACCCCACCTGCGCCCCGCCGTCCACGACAGCGGCCGGCAGGCTCTCGGCGGCGGCAGCGGGCAGGCTCATCCACGAAAAGCGGCCCCGTTCGGCCAGCCCGTCGACGCGGGCCGTCACCTCGGCCAAAAGGCCCGCCTCGCCCCAGGGCCGGTAGGTGGGGCCCAGCTCGGCCAGGGCGTGCCGGACCAGCCGCACCGCCTCCGGCACGGGGCCGTGCACGGCTAAGCGGTCACCGCGGGAGATGCCGGGGCAGGCGGCCACCACCGCATCCCCCAGCGCCCAGGCCCGCGCCCGCCCGCGCAACCCCTGGCCCGTCC
This sequence comes from Nonomuraea sp. NPDC052634, assembly GCF_040678535.1. Taxonomy (NCBI): domain Bacteria; kingdom Bacillati; phylum Actinomycetota; class Actinomycetes; order Streptosporangiales; family Streptosporangiaceae; genus Nonomuraea; species Nonomuraea sp. NPDC052634. The sequence goes on from NZ_JBFATY010000001.1 coordinate 443,375, forward strand.
ACATCACCAGGTCGGCATCGCCGCACGCCGCCCGCAGCTCCGCCTCCGAGCGCAGCGGCATGATCACAAAATCGCCCCCGGCCGGTAGGCGGCCGCCTCCGGATGCTCGGCCACGATCGCCTCGACCGCCTGGGTGACGGCCCGCACCTGGTCGCCGGCCGCGCCGGTGAACGACACCCGGTCGGCCAGCAGGCCCTCCAGCTCATCGTGGCCGAGGGGGAAGCGGTCATCGCCGGCCAGCCGGTCCAGCAGCTCGTTGGCGGCGCCGCGCGAGCGCATCGCCAAAGCGGAGGCCACCGCGTGCTCCTTGATCAGCTCGTGGGCCTGCTCGCGGCCCACCCCGGCCCGCACCGCCGCCATCAGCATCTTCGTCGTGGCCAGGAACGGCAGGTAGCGGTCCAGCTCGGCGGCGATCACGGCGGGGAAGGCGCCGAACTCCTCCAGCACCGTCAGCATCGTCTCCACCAGCCCGTCGAAGGCGAAGAACGCATCCGGCAGCGCGACCCTGCGCACCACCGAGCACGACACATCACCCTCGTTCCACTGATCACCGGACAGCTCGCCCACCATCGAGGCGTAGCCGCGCAGCACCACCGCCAGGCCGTTGACCCGCTCGCAGGAACGGGTGTTCATCTTGTGCGGCATCGCCGAGGAGCCGACCTGCCCCTCCTTGAACCCCTCGGTGACCAGCTCGTGCCCGGCCATCAGCCGGATCGTCTTGGCCAGCGACGACGGCGCCGCCGCCAGCTGCACCAAAGCCGTCACCACCTCGAAGTCGAGCGAGCGCGGATAAACCTGCCCGACGCTGGTGAAGCGGTGCTCGAACCCCAAGTGGGCCGCCACCCGCTCCTCCAGCGCGGCCAGCTTGCCCCGATCGCCGCCCAGCAGGTCGAGCATGTCCTGCGCGGTGCCCACCGGCCCCTTGATGCCGCGCAGCGGGTAGCGGGCGATCAGCTCCTCCAGCCGCCAGTAGGCCACCAGCAGCTCATCGGCCGCCGTGGCGAACCGCTTGCCGAGCGTCGTGGCCTGGGCCGCCACATTGTGCGAGCGGCCGGCGATCACCGTCGCCTCGTGCTCGTGCGCCAGCCGCGCCAGCCGCGCCAGCAACGCCACGACCCGGTCGCGCACCAGCAGCAGGCTGTCGCGCACCTGCAGCTGCTCGACGTTCTCGGTCAGGTCGCGCGAGGTCATGCCCTTATGGACCTGCTCGTGCCCGGCCAGCGCGTTGAACTCCTCGATGCGGGCCTTGACGTCGTGCCGCGTCACCCGCTCGCGCGCCGCGATCGAGTCGAGATCGACCCGCTCGACCACCTTCTCATAATCGGCGATCGCGCTCTCGGGCACCGCCACGCCCAGCTCGGCCTGCGCCCGCAGCACCGCCAGCCACAACCGCCGCTCAGCGATGATCTTGTATTCGGGTGACCACAGGCGGGCCAGCTCCGCCGAGGCGTAGCGACCGGCCAGAACATTCGGGATACGCGGCTTGGAAGTCACGTCGGACAAGTCTATTCACACCCCCGCCGGTCACCTCCGCCCGCCCGGCCGCGTCATCGCCCGGCCCCCGGCTCCGTACACCAAGACTTGAACCGGCCGCCGGTTACCTGCGCGCCTGCCCGGACAGAAGATGCGCCGAGCGACACCGGAGCAGAACGGGAGCAGCCTCATGATCCGACCACGCCCGGGCCGCGCCCTGCTGGCGGGCGCGACCGTGACCTGCCTGCTCACCGCGGGATGCGCCGCCGCGCCCCACCACGCCACCGCCCCCGCCGGGCCCGCGCCGGCCATCGCCACGACCACTCCCGCCGAAACCCGCACCGTCCTGCTCGAACAGCAGCTGCCCAACGTCAAAGGCAAGACCTTCACCTCGGTCCTGATCACCTTCCCCCCCGGCGGCCGCGCCGGCCCCCACAAGCACGGCAACGCCTTCGTCTACGCCTACGTCCTCGACGGCACCTTCCGCAGCCGCCTGGCCGGCGAGGGCGTGCGCACCTTCCGGCAGGGCGAGAACTGGACCGAGCCGCCCGGCACCCACCACCTGCTCACCGAGAACACCAGCCGGACCCAGCCGGGCAGGCTCCTGGTCATCTTCATCGCCGACGCCGGCTCAGAACTCAAAATCGACGACCCGCCCGGCTGACCCGCCCCAGGCGCGCCACGACGAGCAGCCCCGCGAGGCCGCCTGCTCCGCGCTCGCCCCGGTCTCTCACCAGCGTCACGGACGCCAGCCGCGCCCCGAAACGGCGGTGCGCCCGGCGGGCGACCACCCGCCGGGCGCGCTCAGGTCCTCAGGCCGGGGAACCGGCCAGGTCCTTCACCTTCTGCTCACCCGCACCCCGCGCACCCTTGTCGCGGTCCCGGGTCACCACCACATACAGCGTCGGCACCAGCACCAGCGTCAGCAGCGTCGACGACACCAGGCCACCGATCACCACGATCGCCAAAGGCTGCGAGATGAACCCGCCCGACCCCGTCACGCCCAGCGCCATCGGCGTCAACGCGCAGATCGTCGCCACCGCGGTCATCAGAATCGGACGCAACCGCCGCCGGCCGCCCTCGATCACCGCCTCCACGACGCCCATGCCCTGCTCCCGATACTGGTTGATCAGGTCGATCAGCACGATCGCGTTCGTCACCACGATGCCGACCAGCATCAGCATCCCGATCAACGCCGGCACGCCCAGCGCCGTGTCCGTCGCCACCAGCAACCCGATCGCACCCGTCGCCGCGAACGGAATCGACACCAGCAAGATCACCGGCTGCACGAAACTCCGGAACGTCGCCACCATGATCATGAACACGATCGCGATCGCCGCCAGAATCGCCAGCCCCAGATCCTCGAACGCATCCGCCTGATCCGCCGACACACCGCCGATCTCGTACGACGCCCCGGCACCCAGATCCAGCCCGTCCAGCTTCTCGGTCAGCTCCTGCGTCACCGCACCCAGGTTCCCGGCATCGACGGCACGCGCCGACACCGTCGCAGAACGCTCACCATCGATCCGCGTCACCTGCGTCGGCCCGTCCACCTGACGCACCGACGCCACCGACGACAGCTTCACCAGCCCCGCCGCCGTCGGCAACCGCAGATCCTTGATCGCCTTGATGTCGTCCGGCGCCTCCGCACCCCGCAACACCAGATCGCTCGACCGGCCGTCCAGCGTGATCTGCCCCAGCGGCGCACCACGGAACGCCTGCGCCACCGCCTGCCCCACCGCGGCCTCCGACAGGCCGCGCTCGGCCGCCTTCTCCCGGTTCACCACGACCTCGACCCGCGGCGCGCTCGACTCCAGGTTCGACGACACATCACGCAGACCCGGCACCTCACCCAGCGCCGACGTCACCTTCTCGGCCGCCGCGCTCAGCGTCCCGGCATCCGACGCCCGCACGATCACCTCGATCGTGTCCACCGCGAACCCGCCGCCACCGGCCGCGCCGCCGACCGTCACCTCGCCCACACCCGACAGGCCGTCGATCTTCTCGCGCAGCTCGGCCTCCACCGCCGCGGCATCGGCGTCCTCGGCCAGCGTCACCGAGAACGACGCCCGGTCCGCGCCGCCGCCCAGACCGCCGGCCATCGCGCTGCCGCCGCCGACGTTCACCTGGTACGTCTCCACACCCGCCTGACCGGCGAGCACCTCCTCGACCTTCCGCGCCGCCTTGTCCGTCGTCGCCAGATCCGTGCCCACCGGCATCCGCTGCGACAACGACAACGTGTTCTGCCCCGAAGCGTCCAGGAAGTTCGTCCGCAACGACCCCGCGATGCCCATCGTCGCGACGAACACCGCCACCCCGATGAGGATCGTCACCAGCTTGAACCGCGTCGCGAACCGCAGCACCGGCAGATACGCCCGCTGCAACGGCGAGCGCAGCTCCTTCGCCTCGGCCTCCGCACGCTGCCGGCGCGCCTCCTCCGGCGACAGATCCGGCGCCGTCAAAAACCAGTACGCCAGCACCGGCACCACGGTCAGCGACACCACCAGCGACGCCAGCAACGCCACCGTCACCGTGATCGCGAACGGGCTGAACAGCTCGCCCACCATGCCGCCCACCAGCGCGATCGGCGCGAACACCGCCACCGTCGTCAGCGTCGAGGCCGTCACCGCCCCCGCCACCTCGCGCACCGCGGTCAAGATGGCCTGCATCTTGGCCTCGCCGTAGCCCAGATGCCGCTTGATGTTCTCCAGCACCACGATCGAGTCGTCCACCACACGGCCCACCGCGATCGTCAGCGCGCCCAGCGTCAGCAGGTTCAGCGAATGATCACCCGCCCACAGCACCAGCAACGCGATCACCACCGACAGCGGGATCGACACCGCCGTCACCAGCGTCGAGCGCACCGACAGCAGGAACACCAAGATCACCAAAACGGCGAACACCAGGCCCAGCAGGCCCTCGGTCGTCAAGCTCTCGATCGACTGCTCCACGTACGGCGCCTGGTCGAACACCACCGACACCGCCGTGTCCGACGAATCACCCAGCGCCCGCGTCAGCTCCGGCAGCTTCTCCCGGATGTCACGCGAGATCGCCACCGCGTTCCCGTCGGGCACCATCGTCACCGACAGCCCCAGGCTCGCCTTGCCGTCCGTCCTGGTGATCGTCGTCGCCTCGGCCAGCCCCCGCTTGATCACCGCCACATCGCCCAGCTTCACCGGCTTGAGCGGCTTCGGCCGCGCCGCCTGCTGCTGCGCCTGTGCGGCCTGAGCAGGCTGCGCCTGACCCGGCCGGCCCTGAGCCTGCGGCTGCTGAGGCTGCGCCTGGGGCTGCGGCTGGGACGGCGTCAGATACAGGCTCTTCAGCTTGGCCACCGAGTCGACCCGCGAGCCCACCTGCACCGTCAGCGCCTTACCGTCCGACGTCAGCGTGCCCGCCGGAATCGGCGTCCCGTTCGCCTTCAGCACCTCGGGGATCTGCGCCGCCGACACCCCCGCCAGCGCCATCTTCCCCGCATCCGGCTCGATCGTCACGACCTCGTCACGGGTGCCGGTCACCGACACCTCGCGCACGCCCTCCACGCTGGACAGCTCGGGCACCGCGATCCGCCGCAGCTTGTCGGCCATCGCCCGCTCGTCACCGCCGTCGCCGACCGCCAGCACCATCACCGGAATGTCATCGGTGCTCCCCGCCACCACCTGCGGCTCCACACCATCCGGCAACGACACCCGGTTGATCGCCTGCTGCATCTTGTTCAGCGCCGCGTCGATGTCCGTGCCGTACTCGAAGGCCACCTGGATCTGCGCCAGGCCCTCCTTCGACGTCGACGTCATCTGCTCCATCCCGGCCAGGCCCTGGAAGGAGTCCTCGATCGGCGCCGTCACCTGATCCTCGACGATCTCCGGCGACGCCCCGGGATAGGACGCCACCACGAACGCCCCGGGAAACGACAACGACGGCAACAACTGCTGCTTCAGCTGCGGGATCGTGAACACGCCGAAGGCGCTGAGCACGACCGCCACCAAGATCACAAGACTGCGGTTGACCAAGCTCAACCGGGCGAATGCGGTCACAGAGCTCCCCCTCTAAGAGTTCGCCCAAGACTAACACTTCGCCTAGAACGAATATTTAGCCACAACAAGCTTTCCTGATAACCTTCTCAGGAAGCGAGAGGTGAGCGTGAACAACGAACGCGAAGAGCTGATCCACCGGATCAACCAAACCCAACGAGCCCTGGCACGACTGTTCGCCCAGCAACACCAAAGCCCCCTCTTCACCTCCAACCTCACCCTCCGCCAGCTCAAAGTCATCATGCTCCTGTCCATCAACGGCTCCGCATCCGGACAGGACCTCGCCCACGACCTCGGCGTCGGACTCGGCACCGTCACCGGCATCGTCGACCGCCTCGTCGCCCACGGCCTCGTCAGCCGCCACGAAGACCCCCACGACCGCCGCGTACGCCGCGTCGAACTCACCCCCGCCGGCACCCGCCTCATCGAAGAGATCAACAACGCCGGCGTCGAACAGTACCGGCGCATCATGGACCACCTCGACACCGAGACCCTGCGCGCCCTCGACCAGGTCACCCGCACCATCCACACCGTCGCCGGCAACCTCGCCCGCAACGAGCACGACACCCCCGCCCACCGCTGACGACCACCCGGCACCTGTGGCGCCCATCACACGGAACCCCGCCCCACGCGCGGACACAGACAGAGCGTGAGCACCGATCGCGAATTATGGTCACGCGCGGCCGACGGCGACAGCGAAGCCTTCGGGGCCCTGTTCGACGCCTACGCGCGCCACATCTATAACCACTGCTTCCGCCGCACCGCCGACTGGTCGGCCGCCGAAGACCTCACCTCCGTCGTCTTCCTCGAAGCATGGCGCCGCCGCGACCAGGTACGCATCCACCACGACAGCGTCCTGCCCTGGCTCCTCGGCGTCGCCAACAACGTCCTGCGCAACCGCCACCGCGCCCTGCGCCGCCACAAGAACGCACTCCAGCAGCTCCCCGCCCCGGCCTGCGAACCCGACCCCGCCGACGACATCGCCGGCCGCATCGACGACGAACACCGCATGCGCGACATCCTCGCGCTCATCGACCAGCTGCCCCGAGCAGACCGCGAAGTCCTCGAACTGTGCGTCTGGTCCCAGCTCACCTACCAGGAAGCGGCCATCGCCCTCGACATCCCCGTCGGCACCGTACGCTCCCGGCTCGCCCGCGCCCGCACCCGCCTGAAGAACCTCTCCGCCACAACCCCCGCACCACGCCGATGGAGCGACCGCCTCACCGCGCTCAGCAGGAAGGGAGAACAGCTGTGACCGACCACCGCCTCCCACAGGAACGCGACCTTCCCGCCCACCGGCACGCCCTCAGGAAAACCCACCTCATGACCCTCATCGACCAGCAGACCGCCACCCCACCCGCACGCCGCCCCCGCTGGCCGGTCCTCGCCGCCCTCGCGACCGCCGCGGCCGCCGCCCTCGTCATCGGCCTGCCCATCGCCCTCGACCACGGCGGCACCCCCGCCAACGCCGTCATCCGCGAACCCGACGGATCCATCAAGATCTACATCACCGACTACAAGCACCCCGAGCTCATCGAACGGCGCCTGCGCGGCTTCGGCGTCCAGGCCGACGTCACCTTCCTCCCCGCCGGCAAGGACTGCAAAGAGCCCAGGGCCACGTACCTGCCGGACAACCCCGCCCTCCTCACCGCCGAGCCGCCCGCCGAAGGCGAGGAGACCTACAGCAAGCTCCACCCGGAACAGATCAAGCCGGGCCAGACCTTCGTCTACACCCTCTGGTACATCGAGGACGGGGACGACCGCATGGCCATCGCCCGCCCCCGCGTCGCCACCGGCCCCGTCGCACCCTGCGAAGTCATCCCCGGCGGGCCCGAGCTGCGCCACGACCCCCACGGCGGCATCGGCGGCTGACCGGGGGCCTCGCCTGTGGGTGCTGTTCTTCTCTTTGAGGAGCGGAGGCTTGTCACCAACCCGACGCCTTTACAATGTAGATTCACAGCACCCACGGATACAGGGCCACCGCCTGGTCAGGCCAGGCGGGACAGGACGGACGGCAGCTTGTCCTCGTACACGACCGTCAGCCGCCGCGTCGCCCGCGTCACCGCCACATACATGTCCTGACCGCCCATCGGCGACTGCTCCAGGATCCCCGCGGGATCGACCACGACGACCGCGTCGAACTCCAGCCCCTTGGCCTGACCCACCGTCAGCACCGCCACCGGCGCCTCGAGCCCGCTGCCGGGGAACAGCGCCGACACCCGCGCATGCCGCGCATCCGGCGTCAGCACGCCCAGCCGGCCCTCCCCGATGGCGGCCAGCTCCTCGTCCACCACGCCGGGCAGCGTCTCCACCGGCAGCCTCAGGGCGCGCGGCTCGGACTCGCCCTCGCGTACGGACTCCGGCGGCTCCTCATCGGGCGCGAACGAGCGCAGCACGTCGGCCGCCACCCGCATGATCTCCACCGGCGTACGGTAGTTGACCTCCAGCCGCTCCACCCGCCAGCGGCCCTCCAGGTAGGGGTCGAGCACCTCGCCCCAGGAGCGCGCGCCCGCCGCCGAGCCCGTCTGCGCCAGATCGCCCACCACGGTCAGCGACTTGGCCGGCACCCGCCGCATCACCATCCGCCACGCCATCGGCGACAGCTCCTGCGCCTCGTCCACGATCACGTGACCGTACGCCCAGGTGCGGTCCGCCGCCGCCCGGTCGGCCGTCGTCATCCCGATGCCGTCATCGGCGTGCCGCTCGGCCAGCACGTCGGCCCGCTCCAGAATGCCCTGCTCGGCCACGCCCGTGACCTGCAGCACCTCGGCCGCGTACCGCTCCTCCCCGGCCTGCTCCTCGCGCTCGCGCCGGGCCGCGACCCGCTGCGCCGAGTCGTCCTCGCCCAGCAGCTCGGCCGCCTCGTCCAGCAGCGGCACATCGCCCACCGTCCACGGCGACTCCAGCGGGCGCACCAGCGCACGCCACGACAGCCCGGCGGGGGCCGCCGCCCCCAGCTCCTCCGGCGAGGACAGCAGCTCGGCCACGAAACGCTGCGGCGTCAGCTCCGGCCACAGCTCCTCCACCGCCGCGCGCACCTCCGGCTCGCCCCACAGCCGCCGCGAGGCCAGCTCGATGTCCAGCTCGTCGAGGTCGCCTTCCAGATCCAGCGGCTCGCTCAGCTCCGGCTCATCGGGGATGTCCAGCTCCTCGATGTGCAGCGACTCCTCAAGCGCCCGCGCCTCGGCCCTGGCCAGCTCCTTCAGCAGCTCGGTGACGTACAGCTTGCGCGCCATGTTGTGCGGCAGCCGCACCGCGCGGGCCCGGTCGCGCAGCCGCAGGCAGGTCCCGTGCGGCACGCGCAGCCGCAGCCCGTCCAGCTCGATCACCAGATCGCCGTCCGGCACCCGCTGGCGCCGCCGCAGCGCCTCGGCCAGCAGCTCGGCCATGCGCAGGTCGCCCTTGACCAGCGCCTGCGCGGGCTTGTCGGCCACGGCCGCCGTCACCCCGGGGAACATCCCGCCCACCGTGGTCATCACGACCTGCGTCTCACCCAGCGCGGGCAGCACCTGGCTGATGTAGCGCAGGAACATCGGGTTGGGGCCCACCACCAGCACGCCGCGCCGTTCCAGCGTGTCGCGGTGGGTGTAGAGCAGGTACGCCGCCCGGTGCAGCGCCGCGACCGTCTTGCCGGTGCCGGGGCCGCCCTGGACGACCAGCGCCCCCTGCAGGGCGGACCTGATCACCCGGTCCTGCTCGGCCTGGATGGTGGCCACCACGTCGCTCATCCGCCCGGTGCGGCCCCGGCGCAGCGCGGCCAGCAGCGCCGCCTCGCCCACCAGCGTGCGGCGGTCGCCCTCGCTCATGCCCTCCAGGTCGAACACCTCGTCGTCGATGCCGACCACCACGCGGCCCTTCAGGTGCAGGTGCCGGCGGCGCACCAGGCCGCCGGGGTCGGCGGCGGTGGCGACGTAGAACGGCCGCGCGGCCGGCGCCCGCCAGTCGATGAGCACCGACTCGTGCTGCTCGTCGCGCAGCCCGATCCTGCCGATGTAGGTGGTGTTGCCGTCGGCGTCGTCGATGCGGCCGAAGCACAGGCCGCGTTCGACCGCGTCGAGCTGCGCCAGCCGCCGCGCCTGCTCGGCGGCCAGCACCTCGCGCTCCACCCGCGCCTGGCGGGTGCCCGCAGCGCCGCCCCTGGCGTACACCTCGCGCAGCGCCTCCCGCGCACGCTCCCTGGCGGCGTCGAGCCTGCCGTAAAGCCACGACACGGTGCGCTGCTCGGTGTCAAGGGCTTCGGCGAGACCATCTTGACGATTAGCCATTCCGTGATATACTCCTTCTGGAGGTCTGTGGAGCTCGACGTAATGTGATGGACGCACGAGCTTAGTCCCGCGCACGCCCGCGCGCAATCACCCTCCCCGCCTTTCCTGCCGCACCGAAGGTGCTAGCTTGACCGTCCATGGCGGACTATCTGCGAGAGCTGTTCTCCCTCCACGGCCGGCGCGCCCTGGTCACCGGCGGAAGTTCCGGCATCGGGTACGCGACGGCCGAGGCCATCGGGCGCGCCGGAGCCGAAGTCGTCATCGTCGCCCGTACGCAAAGCGCACTCGACCAGGCCGTCACCCGCATGCGCGAGCACGGCGTCACCGCCTCCGCCATCGCCGCCGACCTCGGCGTGCGCGCCGACGTCGAACGCGTCGTCGCCACCGCGGGCGACGACATCGACATCCTCGTCAACGACGCCGGCAACAACATCCGCAAGCCGATGGCCGAGCTCACCCAGGACGACTACGACCGCACGCTGGCCGTCAACTTCACCGCCCCCTACCTGCTCGGCCAGCACTACGGCCCGAAGATGGCCGCCCGCGGCTGGGGCCGCATCATCAACGTCGGCTCCCAGCAGTCCATCAGCGCCTTCGGCGACAGCGGCATCTACGGCGCCTTCAAGGCCGCCCTCGCCGGGCTCACCCGCTCCCAGGCCGAGGCGTGGTCCGCCCACGGCGTGCGCGTCAACACGATCATCCCCGGCTTCGTGCTCACCCCGCTCACCGCCGAGGCCCAGGCCATCCCCGGCCGCGTCGAAGCCCTCGCCGCCCGCCACATGGTCGGACGCAACGGCCTGCCGCAGGACTTCGCCGGCGCGGCGGTCTTCCTCGCGAGCGAGGCGTGCTCGTTCATCACCGGACAGATGCTCTTCGTGGACGGCGGCTTCTCCGTCCACTGATCCCGGCCACCGGGGCGAGAAGACCCCGCGCCTTTACGTTGTAGATCAAAACTGGATCAGGGAGCGACGGCGCGGGCGACGGTCTCGCGCAGCAGCGCGCGGCGGCGCTCGTGCACATCCTCCGGCTCGCCGGCCGAGGCCGCGTGGTAGCTGCTGACCGGCGACCAGGCGAAGGCCAGGGAGATGACCAGGGCCATCAGCGCCGCCGGATCCCCCTGCCGCACCCGGCCGGCCGCCTGCGCGGCCTTGATCGCCTCGAGCTTCGGGCCGTCATCGGGGGCATCGTCCATCAGGCGGCCCGTCGGGTGGCGCTCCAGGCGCAGCCAGGCCGTCAGGCGGGCCAGCTCGGGATGGCGCAGGTTCTCGTCGTAGATGCTGACGGCCCACCCGGGCAGATCGTCGGCGTCCAGCGGGACAGCATTGCGCAACCGGTCGGACAGATCGGCGATCACGGCGTCGAACAGCCCGTCCTTGCTGCCGAAATAGCCGTAGAGCTGGGCCTTGTTCGTCTTGGCCGCCGCGATGATGCGGTCGATCCTGGCCCCGGCGATGCCGCGCTCGGCGAACTCCGCCGCGGCCGCGTCGAGGATGCGCCTGCGCGTCGCGGCACCGCGCGCGGTGGTGGGCAGTTCAGGCATGGGCACCACCATAGCAAACAGACTAGTTGGTTTGCTTTTTCGCGGCGACGCGCTACGCTCCCGAAACAGACCGAATAGTCTGTTTGGAGGCAATCGTGCGTACCACCACCGCATGGCGCAGCACCGGCGACGGCTCGGTGACCCTGGAGCGGGTCACCATCGAGCGGCGCGATCTGCGCGACCACGACATCGCGCTACGCGTCGACTACTGCGGCGTCTGCCACAGCGACCTGCACCGAGTCAAGGGCATGCTGAAGGAGGGCGCGATCGTCCCCGGCCACGAGTTCACCGGCACGGTCACCGCCGTCGGCCCCGCCGTCACCCGCTTCGCCCCCGGCGACCGGGTCGCGGTCGGCACCATCGTCGACTCCTGCGGCAAGTGCGCGATGTGCGAGATCGGCCAGGAGAACTACTGCCTTGAGGGCCCCACCAGCACCTATGGCGCCAAGGACCGCGTGGACGGCACCAAGAACCAGGGCGGCTACAGCCGCGAGTTCGTGGTGACCGAGAGGTTCGCCTACCACCTGCCCGACGGCCTCGACCCGGCCGGCGCCGCCCCGCTGCTGTGCGCCGGGATCACCACCTGGGAGCCGCTGCGCGCCGCCGGCGTCGGCAAGGGCACCAAGGTCGCCGTCGCCGGGCTCGGCGGCCTCGGCCACCTCGGCGTGAAGCTGGCCGTCGCGCTCGGCGCCGAGGTCACCGTGCTCAGCCGCACCCCCGACAAGGCCGGCGACGCCCGCGCGCTGGGCGCCTGCGACCTGCTGGTGACCACCGACGAGGCGCAGGTCGCGGCCGCCCGCTACCGGTTCGACGTCATCCTCGACACCGTCCCGATCGAGCACGACCTGACCCCGTACATCAGCATGGTGGCCCTGGACGGCACCCTGTCCATCCTCGGCTACCCCCTTCCCGACCACGGTTGCGATCATGGAGCTGATGCGCGGCCGCAGGAAGCTCACCGGGTCCGGCACCGGCGGCACCCGGCAGACCGCCGAGCTGCTGGAGTTCGCCGCCCGGCACCAGGTCACCGCCGACATCGAGGTGCTGCCGTCCAGCCGCGTCGAGGAGGCGCTCCACCGCCTGGACAACAACGACGTCCGCTACCGCTTCGTCCTCGACCTGTCCGACCTCGACCAGCCCGCCGCCTGACTACCGCCGTCGCGCGGACGGCGTGGTGCGCGGCGTGACCAGGACGCCGCACACCACGCCCGGCGCCGCGGCCGGGCCCGGGATCCGCAGCGCGCGGGTCTGGGCCCGGCCGCATCCGTCGCCGTACGCCGCCCGCGCGATCAGAGATCAGGAGAGCAGGACCTGGCCGAGGACGTGCTCGCCGATGGCCGCCATGCCGGGATGATCGGCCGAATGGGCGGCCAGCGCCGTGCCCATGACCAAGGCCCAGCCGCGGGCCCGCTCCCACGTCGTCTCGTCGGCCTCCACGTGCGCGCGGAACACCTCCCGCGCCTCCTCCTCGAACACCAGCCACGCGGCGGCGAGATCGGTGGCCGGATCGCCGCTGGTCAGGTCGCCGAAGTCCAGCACCGCCGCCAGCCCGCCACCGTCGGCGCCGGCCAGGAGGTTCGCCGGATGCGGGTCGCCGTGCAGCCACAGCGCAGGCCCCTGCCAGGACGGCAGCGCCACCGCCTTCTCCCACAGGGCCAGCAGCTCCGCCGAGCGGGGGATCGACCGCAGGCGGCCCCGCACCGCCTCGTCGCGGGCGGCCAGCGGCACACCGCGCACGGGGTTACGCGGCGCCTCCGGCGGCGCGGGCCGGTGCAGACCGTTCATGAACGCGGCCAGCGGAACCGCCAGCCCCGCCCGCTCGGCCGGCGGCACGGCGGCGACCGTACGGCCCTCGAACCAGGGCGCGATCGTCCACGGCCACGGATACCCCTCACCCGCCACCCCCGCCCGCACCGGGACCGGCAGCGCGACCTCCACATACCCCGCCAGGACCGGCAGCCAGCGCTGCTCATTGACGATCAGCTCGACCGCCACCTCGCGGCGCGGCAACCGTACGGACAGGTCGGATCCCAGGCGGTAGATCACGTTGTCCCAGCCGTTGGCGACCAGGGTGAGCGGGCCCGCCAGATCCGGGTGCTGGGCACGGACGAGACGATCGACGAGATCGGCGTCGATGTCGATCTCGGCCGCGGGGGTGTTCATGGCGACACCCTAACGTCCGCCGCCACCGGCCGGGCCGCCAGGCCGGCGCGGGACCTCAGCGGAAGTCGGCGGCGTGGTCGCACACCCACTCCGCGAACGTCCGGGCGGATCGTCCGGTGACCTTCTCGACGATGACCGACGTCTCGGGCACGGCCTCGGCGCCCGCCGCCCACGTCCGCATGACGACCTCCACAGCCGTCGCGGGCATCGTCGCGGCCAGGTCGGCCCGCCCCTGCTCGGGCGTGACCTCCTCGACCGGGATCGCCCTGCCGAGGGCGGCGCCGATGTGGCCGACCTGCTCGCGCAGGGTGAGCGCCTGCGGCCCGTACACCGTGTACGCCTGCCGCCCGTGCCCCCGCTCGGTCAGCGCCGTCACCGCGAGCGCCGCCAGGTCCCGCTCGCTCACGGGAGCGGTCATCGCCTCCGGATACGGCAGCCGCACGGCCTCCCCGCTCTTGATCGTCCGCGACCACCACCAGCGGGTGTTGGTCGCGAACATCCCCGCGCGGAGGAAGGTCCACGACAGCCCCGACTCCTCCAGGGCCGACTCCACGATGCGATGGTCGCGCGCGATCGGATTGCGGGCGGCGCCGGGCTGCACGATCGCCGCGGACGACAGCAGCACCACGTGCCGCACCCCGGCCGAGCGGGCGGCCGCCACGAACCCCTCGATGCCCGCGGGCCTGGCGTAGAGGAAGACGTGCGTGGCGCCTTCCAGTGCGGCGGGCAGCGTCTGCGGGGCGTCCAGGTCCGCGCGCACGTGGGACGCGTCCGGCGTCCTGCTCGTCAGCCGCACCGGAACGCCGGCGGCGGTCAGACCCGCGGCGACGTGGCGGCCGACGCCGCCCCGCGCGCCGAAGACGACCGTGGTCATGATGTGGACTCCTCCGTGAGCAGGGTGACGAGCTGGGCCCGCAGGACCTCCCGGATCTCGGGCGACAGCGGGTCGCCGCCGAGGATGTCCCGGACCAGGTGCGGCATCGTGATGGGCGCGAAGATGATCGCGTACGCGGCGAGCAGCGCGAACGCGGGGCACCGTCCGCCGCAGACCGGACTCCTCGATGAGGCGCTCCATGGCGGCGTGCAGCCGGAAGATGGGGTCGTCGCGCTCCTCGGGGCCGCCCACGCCGATCGACGACACGTACACCACGTGCCGGGCACGCCGGGCGATCGCCTCCAGCACGGCGGGCGCGCCCCTGGTGGTGAGAAACGGCCACACCAGGAAGACCGCCGTGACCCCGTCCAGCGCCTCGCCCAGCCCTTCCGGGGCATCGAGACCTCCGGTCACGGCGGGCACCGATACGTGCGCCGCCTTCCCGGGGCGTACCAGGGCGCGGGCATCGGTCCTGCCCATCGCCTGGAGCCGCGCGAGCACGTGTCGCCCCACGTTCCCCGTGGCGCCGGTCACCAGAATCATCGCCTCATCCCTTCTCAGGTCTCGGGCTCACGTCTCGGGACGAGGGTGCGGTCCGGGCGACCCGATGGCGAGCCGGAAGCGGGCGCATGACGCGGATCCGACACTCACGAGCCTGTGAACGGTGGGAATCGACACGGCGGACGAGCTCGACCGGCGGCTCATCCACGCGCTCCAGCTCGACGCGCGCGCACCGTTCAGCCGCATCGCCGAAGTGCTGGGCGTCTCCGACCAGACGGTCGCGCGCCGCTATCGGCGGTTGCGCTCGGCCGGCCTGCTGCGGGTGGTCGCGGTGCCCCCGCCGGATTCCACGGGTACGGGCGCTGGATGCTGCGCCTGCGGTGCGCACCGGGAACCGCCGACGCCGTCGCCGCCGCGCTCGCCCGCCGCCCCGACACCGCGGCGGGCGCCGGGCTGCCGCACTGCGACGCCGACGACCTGCGCCTGCTGAACGTCCTCGCCCACGACGGCCGCATGGCACTGCCCGCTCTCGCGTCCGCCACCGGCTGGTCGCGGTCGACCGTACGGCGGCGCATGGACGAGCTCCAGGCCCGCGGCGCACTGCACTTCTACGCCGAGTTCGACCTCGCCTATCTCGGCTACCGGCCCCCACGCCTTTACGTTGTAGATCACTTACGGCGGAACTCCCGCTCCCCCTTGTCCGCGTGCCATGCCGTGATGACCAGCTCGTCGCCCTCGGCGCGGGTCCACACCACCTCGCTGAGCTCGACCCTGAACAGGTGGGAGTCGTCGCCGGGCTGCCCGGCCGCCGCACGCTCCCGCGGGTCGGTGATCTCGATCGCCCGGCCGGCCAGCTTCAGGTCGCCCTCCCACGTGGCCGGGTCGTCGTTGAACGCGGACGTCACGTGGATCGCCATGCGCGGATCGCGCCGCAGGTCCAGCGCCTTGACCGCGCCGGCCATCGAGCCCAGCCACAGCTCGCCGTTCCTGCGGTCGACCTCGGTGCCGCTGACCCGCGGCGAGCCGTCCTTGCGCAGGGTGGCGAGGACCTTGTGCTTGTACGCGTCCATCAGCCGCCGAGCGGCCTCGGCCAGCTCGGGCGCCTGACGCTGGAACTCCTGCCATGAAGTCATGGCCACCATCATGGACTCCTCCACCGACATCATCGCCGGCTTGCGCTTGGGGTACGTTAGTAAACGAATATACGTTTACTAATTGACCGGGAGAGGCACCATGGTGGATCGGGCGTTCAAGGCGGCCGCGTTCGTCGGCGTCAGCCTCGACGGGTTCATCGCCCGCGAGGACGGCGACCTGCACTGGCTCACCAGCAGGGGCGAGGCCGCCGGCGACTACGGCTATGACGCGTTCATCGAGGGCATCGACACCGTCGTCATGGGGCGCGGCACGTACGAGCCGGGCCGAACCTATGATCCGTGGCCGTACGAGGGCCGGCACGTCGCCGTGCTCAGCACCACTCTCCCCCTTGACGCGGACCCGCGCATCAGCGTGCACCGCGACCTCGGCGACCTGCTGCGCGCGCTGGACGAGCGCGGCGCCAAGAGCGTCTACGTGGACGGCGGCCAGGTCATCCGCACGTTCCTGCGGGCCGGGCTGATCGACGCGCTCACCATCACCACGGTGCCGGTGCTGATCGGGAGCGGGGTGCCGCTGTTCGGGCCGCTCGAGCGGGACGTGCCGCTGCGGCACGTGGCGACCAGGGTGCTCGGGGCGGGAGTGGTGCAGTCCACGTACGCCATCGAGCCGGTCACCTGACGCTTCCCTCGCGAGGGTTACGCTGGGGCCGCCGTTGCGGAGCGAGGAGGGACCATGCCGCGTACCTGGTTGACCGAGCGGTTCGGGCTGACGGTGCCGCTGGTGGGCGCGCCCATGGCGGGCGTGAGCGACGGGCGGCTGGCGGCGGCGGTGTCGGCCGCGGGGGCGCTCGGCATGTTCGGGGTGCCGCCGTCGGCGACCGCGTCGTGGATCGAGGAGCAGGCGCAGGTCGCCGCCGCGACCGGCAGGCCGTACGGCATCGGGCTGCTGGCCTGGGCGCTCGGCGATCATCCCGAGCATCTCGACGCGGTGCTGCGGGTGCGGCCCGCCCTGGTGTCGGTCAGTTTCGGCGACTACGCCCCGTACGTCGAGCCGCTGCGCGCGGCCGGGATCACCGTGGCCGTCCAGGCGGGCACCACCGAGGAGGCCGTGCAGGCCGAGAAGTCCGGCGCGGACGTGGTGGTGGCCAGGGGCGGCGAAGGCGGCGGGCACGGCCGCGACGAGGTCGCCACGCTGCCGCTGCTGCAGGGCGTGCTGGACGCCGTGCGCGCGCCGGTGCTCGCGGCCGGGGGCGTCGCCACCGCGCGCGGGCTGGCCGCCGTGCTCGCCGCGGGCGCGGAGGGCGGCTGGGCGGGCACCGCGTTCCTCGGCTGCACCGAGACGACGCTCTCCCCCGAGGGACGCGAGCGGCTGCTCGCCACCGGGGAGACCGGCACCGCCTACGGGCGGGTGTTCGACGTCGCGCAAGGGCTGGCGTGGCCGCCCGAGTACGGCGGCCGGGCGCTGCGCAACGCCTTCTACGACCGGTGGAAGGGCCGCGAGGACGAGCTGGCCCGCAACGCGGGGGCGCGGGCCGAGCTGCAGGCGGCGCGGGCCGGACGCGACTACGACACCGCCTACGTGTACGCGGGGCAGGCGGTGGGCACGGTGCGGCGCGAGCGCCCGGCCGCCGACGTGGTCGCGGACTTCGCCGCCGTGGACGAGCTGCTCGGCCGCTTCACCACGGCCCGCTGACCCCTCCACCGCCGTCCCTCCCGCACCGATACGCGCGACGCTCCCGGGTAGGGACGGGAGGAGTGAGGCGGCCGGAAGGGGGACGGCGTGCGAGACGACGGCGAACAGGCAACCGGCGACCTGCGCAGCGCCGGTGAGCGGGCACTCGACGGCCTGCTCACCGCCATGCACCTGGCCGGCATGGAGGAGATGCCGGCCCTGGTCGCCGAGCACGCGCGGCTCGAAGGCTTCTCCGACCTCGCGATCTACGTGACCGACCTGCAGCACCTGCTCCTCGTGCCGCTGCCGGGCCAGCAGGACGCCTCCGGCGGCCCACTGCCAACGATCAAGATCGACGGGACGCTGCCGGGGCGGGCGTTCCAGTCGGTGTCGCTGGTGAGGTCGCGCGTGGGCGACGACGGGCCGTACCGGATGTGGACGCCCCTGCTCGACGGCGCCGAGCGGATCGGCACGCTGGGCCTGACCGCGCCGCACGACGGCGAGCCGGTCGAGGAGCGGGTCAAGGCTCTGGCGTCGCTGGTGGCGCTGCTGGTGGTGAGCAAGCGCCCGCACAGCGACTCGTGTGCGCGGCTGGTACGCGCCCATCCTCTGACGCTGTCGGCCGAGGTGCTGTGGAACCTGCTGCCGCCCGGCACGTTCGCCAACGACGACGTGGTGGTCAGCGCGACGCTGGAGCCCGCGTACGCGATGGGCGGCGACACGTACGACTACGCGATCGACGGCCACACGTTGCACCTGTCGATCTACGACTCCATGGGCCACGACACCTCCGCCGGTCTGACGGCCACGCTCGCGATGGGCGCCTCGCGTAACCACCGCAGGCAGGGCAGGAGCCTGGCCGAGACCGCGCAGGCGGTGGACGAGGCGATCGGCGGCGAGTTCGAGGGGCGTTTCGCCACCGGGATACTGGCCGCGCTCGACCTGCGTACGGGCGTGCTGACCTGGGTGAACCGCGGCCACCACCCGCCGCTGGTGCTGCGCGGCGGCCGGCTGGTGGCCACGCTGTCGAGCACCCCCGACCCGCCGATGGGGCTCGGGCTAGGCGGGACGACCGGCGAGCTGCGCTTCCAGCTCGAACCCGGCGACCGGCTGCTGCTCTACACCGACGGGATCATCGAGGCCAAGAGCCCGGACGGCGAGGAGTTCGGGCTTGACCGCTTCATCGACTTCGTCGTCAAACGGGAGGCCGACGGGCTGGCGGCACCCGAGACGCTGCGGCGGCTCATCCAGGCGATCCTGGCCCACCAGGGCGGACGGCTGCAGGACGACGCGACCGTGATGACCCTGGAGTGGAAGCCGTCGCGGCACCGCTACCGGCTGGTGCCGTGACGCCGTGCCGGCGCGCTGACCTGACGGCGCCGACCCGGGCATCGGACACGTGCTGACCGGGCGGCAGGCAGGGTGCGCCGAACGCTCCGCCGGTGTTACATGCTTCGGGTGATCGACGATCCGCTGGAACGCCTTCGCGCCGCCGCCCGCCGTACCCGTGAGACCCGCCGTGAGAGCACCGGCCTGAGCCATGAGGACGCCGATGACGACGTCGGCACGATCGGCACCGACGGCGCGCTCGGCTTCGACCCGTTCCCGCTGCTCGAGGCGCTGCACCGGCACGGGGTCAGGGCGGTGGTGATCGGGCAGGTCGCGGGCATCATGCACGGCTCGGCGGAGCTGACCGGCGACCTCGACCTGCTCTGGGACGGCTCGCCCGCGCACGCTCCCGCCGTGGCGGCCGCGTTCGCCTCGATCGGGGCGCGGCTGGGCGGCGGGCTGCCGCTGGAGCCGGAGTCGTTCCTGCGGCCGAAGGTGGCGTTCACCGCGCCCGGGGCGGGCGGCGACTGCTGCACCCCGGCGCTGCCGTGGGGCGACCTGCATGTGCCGGGCTTCCTGGACCGCGCGCTCACCGCGACCGGTCCGGACGGCCTCACCGTGCACTACGCCTGCCTCGACGACCTCATCCTGATGCGCCGCACGCTGGGCCGTCCCAAGGACCTGCGCCGCGCGGCCGAGCTGGAACGCCTGCGCCCGGACGGGGTCACCACCGCTCGCGCAGCCAGTCCAGCGACGCCCGGCCCAGCGCCGTCATCATCTCCAGCACCCCGCGATCCGCTGTAGCGCCCGCCGCCACGGCCGTCCTTAATCGGATGCCCGGACATCGGCAAAGCGGGTCCGGTCCGCGGGCCGACAGTCTACGATCGGCGGATGGCCGTACCCGAGCTCATCCGCATCGCCACCCGCTCGTCACCCATGGCGCTCGCCCAGGTCGAGCGCGTACGCGGCGAGCTGGCCGCGCTGCATCCCGGCATCCGCACCGAGGTGGTGCCGGTGACGACGTCCGGGGACAGGTGGCAGGGGGCGCTGTCGGAGCTGGGCGGCAAGGGCGCGTTCACCAAGGAGGTGGACGAGGCGCTGCTGACCGGGCGGGCCGACCTGGCGGTCCACTGCATGAAGGACATCCCCGCCGACCGGCCGCTGCCGGCCGGGACGGTGTTCGCCGCCCACCTCAAGCGCGACGACCTGCGCGACGCCCTCGTCCACCCCGGCGGCCTCACGCTGGACGAGCTGCCCGACGGCACCCGCATCGGCACCTCGTCCGTACGCCGGGTCGCCCAGCTCGCCGCCTCCCACCCGCACCTGCGCTGCGTGCCGATCCGCGGCAACGCCAACAGCCGCCTGGCCAAGCTCGACGCGGGCGAGGCCGACGCCCTGCTGCTCGCCGTCTCCGGCCTGGAACGCATCGGGCTGCGCGACCGCATCAGCGAGATCCTGTCGCTGGAGACCATGTGCCCGCCGATCGGCGCGGGGGTGCTCGCCCTGCAGTGCCGCGAGGACGACACCGCGACCATCGACGCCGTCGCCGGCCTCGGCCACCCGCCCACCTGGCGGGAGATCACCGCCGAGCGCATGCTGCTCCACGTCCTGCAGGGCCACTGCAACAGCCCCATCGCCGGGTACGCCCGCGCCGAGCGCGACGGCCGGCTGTCGCTGCGCGCCCGGGTGTTCTCCCCCGACGGCAAGACGGTCCTCGACGCCCACGAGTGGGCCGGCCCTCTCGACCCGGCCACCCTCGGCACCTCGGTCGCCGTCGCCCTGCTGCGGCAGGGCGCCCGCGAGGTCATCGACGCGATCCCCCACTGAGCGGCCGCCCGCTGATCGCGAGCAGGGCGGTCAGCCCGCAGCCGGCTGAGCCACGTGCCCGCCCTCGTCAGGAGGGAGGGGGCAGGCGGTCGATGTCGGGTACCCACACTGTGCGGTCGGAGGCGGGTGGCAGCCGGCGGGGGCGCAGGTGGCGCAGCAGCGTGCGCAGCAGCGGGCTCGGGTTGCGGCGGTGCCAGACGAGCGACCACGGCATGAGCGGCTCGGGCTCGACGATCGGGATACGGCGCAGCCCGCTGCCCGAGGCGTCGATGCTCTTCTCCCCGAGCCCCACCGCCTCCTTCTCCGCCAGGAACTGCTCCACCAGGTGCCGCAGGCCGATCGCGGGCGGGTTGAAGCGCAGCGGCACGCCGAGCCGCCGGGCCAGCCACGTCAGGTAGCCGCGCCATTCCACCGCGCCCGCGGGGTCGGGCATCGCGATGCCCGCGGGCCGCAGGTCGGCGGGCCGCAGCACGTCCCTGCCGGCCAGGGCATGGTCTTCAGGGACGTAGGCGACCAGCGGCTCCAGGTGCACGAGCCGGTGCAGCAGTTCGCCCGGCCAAGGGGCGGGGGTGTCGTGGACGCGGCCGAAGGCGGCATCGATCTCCTGGCGCCGCAGGGCGGGCAACGCCACCGACAGCCCCTGGCGCATGCTGAGCTCGACCCGCAGGCGGGGATCGAGCTCGCTGGCCTGGCGGATCATCCGCAGCGGCGTGAACCGCTCGTCGTAGACGTCCACGCGCAGCGGCTCGCCTCCGTCGCGCACCTCACGTACCGCCAGGTCGAACGCCGACACCGCCGCCCGCGCCTTGGGCAGCAGCCGCCGGCCCGCCTCGGTCAGCTCCACCGCCCGGGTAGTGCGGGTGAACAGCGGCGCCGCCAGCGCCTCCTCCAGGCGGCGCACCCGCTTCGACAGCGCCTGCTGGGTGAGGTAGAGGCGGGCGGCGGCACGGCCGAAGTGCAGTTCCTCGGCGGTGACGACGAACGCCCGCATGCCCTCGATGTCCGGTTCCACGCTGAGAGCCTGTGATCATCGCCCAGCGGTTGTCAATCGGCGGCGGATCGTTGTTGGACGGCGGACACGGCCGCCCGCTTTGCTGGTCTGCGCGATCAGGAAGGAGTGGCACGTGAAGATCATCGAGGTGCGTCCTGAGCTGCACCTGCTGCTGCTGGAGTTCGGCCAGGCGTACCTGTGGAACGACGGGGGCGAGCTCACTGTCGTGGACACCGGCATCGCCACCTCGGCGGCGGAGATCGCCGCCGCGATCGAGGAGCTGGGCATGCGCAAAGGCGACGTCAGGCGCGTGGTGCTCACCCATCACCACGAAGACCACAGCGGCGGGGCAGCCGAGATCAGCGGGTGGGGCGAGGTCAGCGTCATGGCTCACTGGCAGGACGCGCCGGTGATCCGCGGCGACGTCCCCGTGCCCCCGCTGGACCTCACCGACGAGGAGCGGGAACTGCACCGCGACCTCGGCGCGCACCTGCTGCCCGCCGCACCGCCGTGCCGGGTGGACCAGGAGCTGAAGGACGGGGACGTCATCGACTTCGGCGGCGGCGCGCACGTCCTCCACCAGCCCGGCCACACCGACGGCAGCATCGCGCTGTACCTGCCGCGCTTCGGTGTGCTGTTCACCGGCGACACGGTCGCGCACGTGAACGGGCAGGTCACACCCGGCGTCTTTCACCGGGACCGCGCGGCGGCGCTGCGATCGTTCCTCCGGCTCGCGGACGTGGACGCCGACCTGGCCTGCGTCGGTCACGGCGCACCCATCACCGGCGCCCGCGCCGCGCTCGCGGCGGCGTCAGGGGCGATCGCCGTCTGACCGGCGCGGTGGAGCACCGCCCGACCGGCGCTTCAGCCGCTGAAGTCCTCGGCGTCCTCCAGCGGGGTGGGGCGCGGCCACGTGACGGCCGCGAAGACCACCGAGCAGGCCAGGAACCCGGCGCTCATGCCGGCGAAGCCCGTCCAGAACGAGCTGAGGGACGTGCCGAGGTCGATCCCGATCATCAGGGCCGTGACCAGGCCGGCCGCGATCCCCGCCACCAGGGCGGGCACGTAGCGGGGCGGCCGGTGCGCCAGCGCTCCGGTGAGCGGCGGCACCAGCGGGAACAGCGCCACCGCCCAGCCCGCCCTCGGCTCGCCGAAGAGCGCGAGCCGCACCGCGGAGACGGCGGCCGAGACGCCGATCGCCACAATCGTCCAGATGACGAGCTTGACGGGGTGGTAGCGGACGTTGTGCTCGGAGGCGTGGGGCTCGGGGCCGAACGTCCAGAAGCCGATCAGCTCCGCCACCATGTCGCCGATGCCGGTCCTGCCGCCGTCAGGGCTCTTGTCGGGACTCATGGCCGTGATGATCTCACACGGCCGCGGGTCCCTCCTCCCGCCGATCGCCGCCGATCTGGTCCAGGAACGCCTTGGCGGCCGGGGACGGCGGGTCGTGCCAGATGAGGTGCTCAACGCGGGTGGGGGCGTCGCGCAGGCGGATGACGCGCAGGTCGGGGAAGCGGGGGGCGTACGCGGCGGGCAGCATGCCCACGCCGAGCCCCTGGCGTACCAGATCGACCATGAAGTCCGCGGACGACACCTCGAACGGCACCTCGCGCCGCACCCCGGCCGCCGCGAACGCCTCGTCAGACTGCACCCGTCCGGCCGCGCCGGCGCGGAAGTCGATGAACGGCTCGTCCGCCAGGCTCCGCAGATCCGCCTCCCGCTCCGTACGGGGATGGTCGGGGGCCACCACGGCGACCAGTTCGCCGCCGCCCAGCCGGCGGCTGCGCACCCCCTTCGGCTCGGTGCGGGGCGGCAGGCCGAGGAACGCGACGTCCATGGCGCCCTGCCGGACCCGTTCGATGAGCGGGTCGCTGCCCGCCGAGGTGAGCGTGATGCGGACGCGGGGATGGCGGCGGCGGAACTCGCGCAGCTCCACCGGCAGGTCGAGCGCGGTCACCGTGGGGATGGCGCCGACGGCCAGCCGGCCGAGGATCTCGCCGCCGGCCGCCGCCACCTCGGCCCGCGCGCGGTCGGCGGCCTCCAGGCATTCGCGGGCGGCCGGAAGGAAGGCCTCGCCCGCGGCCGTCAGCCGGACCCTGCGGCTGGTCCGCTCGAACAGACGGGCGCCCAGCTCGCGTTCGAGGGCGGCGATCTGGTGGCTGAGCGCCGACTGTACGACACGGCAGCGCTCGGCGGCGCGGGTGAAGTTCATGGTCTCGGCGACCGCGACGACGTACCTCAACTGCTGAAGTTCCACCCATCTATCATGAATCACGATCGATCACGATGAAAAGTATGTGTTGGACTCATTGATCGGTGTTCCACCACGCTGGAACGCATGACTGTGAACCAAGCGAGTCGTGCCGCTCGGCAAGAGCGGCCATCCCAGGTCAGGCCGTGGCTCGGTGTCGCGGCGATCACCGCCAGCCTGTTCGTCTTCCTCACCACCGAGCTGATGCCGGTCGGCCTGCTCACCCCCATCAGCGCCGGCCTCGGCATCTCCGTGGGCACTGCGGGACTGATGGTGACGTTGATGGGGGTTTCCGCGGGGTTGGGCGTGCCGTTCATCGTGGCGTGGACCAGGCGCGTCAACCGGCGGACGCTGCTGGCCGCGCTGCTCGTGGTGCTGACGCTGGGGAACGTGATCACGTCCGTGTCGGCGAACTTCCCGCTGGTGCTGACCACGCGGCTGGTGATGGGGTTCGCCAGCGGCACGTTCTGGGGGATCGGCGTGGCCATGGCGATGCGGCTGGTGCCGGAACGGCACGCGAGCCGGGCCGCCGCCGTGGTGATGTCGGGCATCTCCATCGGCGCGGTGGCCGGCATCCCCTTGGGCACCACGCTGGAGAGCCTGACGGACTGGCGGACCACGTTCCTCATCTGGGGCGGGCTCAGCGCGCTGGTGCTCGTCGCGGTCGCCGTCCTCATTCCGTCGCTGCCGTCGGACAACGCGGTCTCGGCGCGCGAGGTGTTCCGTCTTCCGCTGCGGAACGGGCCGCTGCGGCTGGTGCTGACGGCCGTCGTGCTGTTCGTGCTGGGGCACTTCGGCGCGTACACCTTCGTCCGGCCCTACCTGGAGGAGCACGCCGCCGCCACGCCGCTGTTCGTGACGATCCTGCTCATGGCGTACGGCGTCGGCGGCGCGGTGGGCAACCTCGTCGCCGGGCCCATCGTGGCCAGGAACGCGCGGCGCGGCTTCATCGGCGGGTCGGCCGGGCTCGTGGCGTCCCTGCTGTTGCTGCTCACCCTCGGGCAGACGCAGGCGGGTGCGGTGGTCACGCTGATCCTGTGGGGTGTCACCTTCGGCATCGTGCAGCTCAGCCAGGTCACGATGACGCAGGCGGCCGCTCCTGAGACGTTCGAGGCCGCGATGTCGCTCAACACGATGGCGTACAACACCTCCATCGCGCTGGGGGCGCTCGTCGGCGGGCTGTTCGCGGACGGGCTGGGGGTGACCAGCGTCGTCTGGTTCGGCATCGCGCTGACCGCAGGCGCCCTCCTCCTCGTCCTGTCCTCCCGGCCGGCGACGCGCGCCTGACACGCTCAGGGTGTGGCCGTCGATGGCGACGTCCACCCGCGGTCACGGCCGTTCCCGCGCGCTAAGGAGCGGCCGGACGGGGAGGGCTGATCAGCGTCGCACGCGAGGCGCGGCGGTACAGGAGACGCCCGGGGGCTCGCTCAGGGGCGCTCGCGATGAGGACGGCACCGGAGCCGGGCGAGAGAGCACGCGGGAAGCCCACGGCCCGATCAGGGGCGCTGACGATGGAGGCGATGCAAGAGGCGGTCGTAGGGGACGGCGTGGCTGACGTGGCCCTGGTATCCCGTGGTGGTCGTGGCCATGAACAGGGCGTTGAGCAGGGCTTCCTCGACGGCGTCCATGACGGCGGCGAACACCGGGGTGAGCGCCTCGTCGGGCAGGAGCGGGACTTGGGGCGGCGCGGTGCTGAAGGCGATCGCGTAGTCGCCGCTGCCGTGCGAGTACGACGCCCCCACCCGCCCCATCGCGAAGATCGCCCGGCGAGCCAGGCGGCCGAGCCGGCGGGCGTCGAGCGGGGCGTCGGTGGCGACCACGATCATGCAGGAGTTGCCCGGCGGCTCGGCGCCGTCGGCTCCTCGGATCAGCTCGGCGGCCGGCATCGGGACGCCCTGAACGGTCAGTACGCCGCCGAAGTTCGCCTGGACGAGCGCTCCCGTCGTGACCGGGACGCCGCCCTCGACCTCCAGCCGCCGTGACGAGGTGCCGATACCGGCCTTGAAGCCGAGCGCGGTCGTCCCGGTGCCCGCGCCCACGCATCCCTCGCCGGGCAGGCCGCCGCTCGCGCCTTCGAGCGCGTCGAGCACGTGCCGCTCGGTGATCGGCCGCCGCCGGATGTCGGACAGGTAACCGTCGTTGGTCTCCCCCGCCACGCAGTTGAACGACAGGCCGTCGGGGCGGCGCCGCATCACGTACGACAGCAGCGCGTCGGCCGCCCGGTAGACCGACAGCGTGCCGGTCAGCACGATGGGCGACTCCAGGACGCCGAGCTCGTCGATCTGGGTGGAGCCGATGAGCTTGCCGTAGCCGTTGCCGACGTGCACGGCAGCGGGCAGCCGCCAGGTGCTGAACAGCTGCTCCGGCACGATCGCGGTGACCCCGGTGTGGAGGTCGGCGCCGTCGTCGATCGTGGTGTGGCCGACCAGGACGCCTTCGACGTCGGTGATCGCGTTGAGCGGCCCGGTGGGCAGCCTTCCGACGACGACGCCCAGCTCTCGCGCCCGTGCCCGCCCGCTCGGATCCGCAGCCGCGGCTGCGGACGGCCCCCCGGAAGCGCCAGAAGACGAGGAGGGAGCCCCGGACGCGGGAGAGGCCGAAGTCGCAGACCGGCCCACGGGCGCGCCCGCAGCCGAGGGCGAGGCCGCGGACGGAGCCGGAGGCGAGGCGGCGGCCGGGTGTTCGGGCGTGCCGGGGTGGTCGTCGCGTCGTGTCACGTCGAGCAGTATCGCCGCAGCGCGCCGCCCGGCCGCATCAGGGTGCTCGTACTGGTCCTGGCCGACCGCCACCCCCACCGCCCGCTGCCCGCCCGAGACGGCGGTAACGAGGGCGGCGAGTGCCGCCCACCGGAGAGCCGGCGCGCCCGGCGGGCGGTCAGGGTCAGGCGGTGGGGCGGGTGGCTTTGCCGTCGAGCCACAGCGTGTCCGACTCGTCGCGGTGCGAGCCCGTGCCGCCCACGTGCTTGGCGTCGATCTTCGGGCCCTTCTTGATCACATGGACGAGCGCCATCGCATGCCCTCGCCCCAGCCCGTAGTCCTCCTTGAGCCAGTCGATGATCACTCCCGCCTTCACGGACGGGTCGTCGTAACCCCGCTCCTTGGCAAGCGCGATGAACTGCCGCGGCGTCAGGCCGGTCTTCTCCTCGATGTTGTCGAGGTACGCCTGGAACGACATGTCTTCCTCCATGGTCGAGCGGGGGCAAGCGTGACTCACCCTGCCAGACGCCACCGACAAAACCGCGCCCCCTGGTTTCACACGGCCGCGGTCTCGTGAAACCCGGCCGAGGGCGGCGTGAAACCCGGGCCGCCGACAGTTGCGTGCATGAGCATCACGAATCTGGACGCTCCCCCAGTCGTGGCCGTCCGCGCGGAGGGGCTGGCGAAGGCGTTCGGCACCCACCGCGCGGTGGACGGCATCGACCTCGACATACGCACCGGCGAGATCTTCGGCGTTCTCGGCCCGAACGGCGCGGGCAAGACCACCACGCTGCGGATGCTGGCGACGCTGCTGGCGATCGACGAGGGCCGCGCCGAGATCTTCGGCGTGGACGTCTCCCGCGAGCCGCACGTCATCCGCCAGCTCGTCGGCGTCACCGGACAGTACGCCTCCGTCGACGAGAACCTGACCGCCCGCGAGAACCTGTGGCTGTTCGGCCGCCTCCAGGGCCTGCCGAGCCCGCGCGCCCGGCGTGTCGGCGACGACCTGCTGGGCAGGTTCGGCCTGGAGGACGCGGCGGACAAGCCGATCGCGCAGTTCTCCGGCGGTATGCGGCGCCGCCTCGACCTGGCGGCGAGCCTGATCACCAGGCCGCCGCTGATCTTCCTGGACGAGCCGACCACCGGGCTCGATCCGCGTACGCGCGGCCAGATGTGGGACACCATCCGCGAGCTGGTGGCCGACGGCTGCACGGTGCTGCTGACCACCCAGTACCTGGACGAGGCCGACCAGCTCTCCGACCGCATCGCGGTCATCGACCGCGGCCGCAAGGTCGCCGAGGGCACCCCGGACGAGCTGAAGACCGCGGTCGGCGACTCCACCCTGCAGGTGCACCTGGCCGACCCCGGCGACGTACAGGACGCGGTCCAGGTGGTGCGGCGGGTGCTGGGCTCCGACCCGGTGCTCAGCCCGGAGCAGGCCCGGCTGAACGTCGCGCTGGAGCAGGCCGACATGGCGGCCGAGGTGCTGATCGCGCTGCGCACCGCCGGGCTGTCGATCTCGTCGGTGAGCGTGGCCAAGCCCAGCCTGGACGAGGTGTTCCTGGTGCTCACCGGCCACGAGACGGACGCCGACACGACGAAGGAGGACCGCCGATGACCACCACCACGATCGCACCCGCCCGCGAGCGGATCGACGTCGCCGCCCGGGTGGCCGCCACCCGCCGGCGCGTCACCGTGGCGGAGACGGTGCGCCAGACGATGACGATGGCGTGGCGGGCGCTGAAGAAGATGCGCCGCAACCCCGAGCAGTTCTTCGACGTGGCGGTGCAGCCGATCCTGTTCACCGCGATGTTCGCCTACATCTTCGGCGGCGCGATCGCGGGCGACGTGCAGAGCTACCTGCCGCTGATGATTCCGGGCATCCTCGCCCAGACCGTGCTGACGACCTGCATGGCCACCGGTACGCAGCTGCGCGAGGACATGGAGAAGGGCGTGTTCGACCGGTTCAAGGCGTTGCCGATCGCCAGGATCGCGCCGCTGGCCGGTCCCATGGTGGCCGACCTGCTGCGCTACACGATCGCGGCCACGCTGACGTTCTCCATGGGCCTGCTCATGGGCTACCGGCCGGGCGGCGGCGTGGGCGGCGTGCTCGCCGCGATCGTGTTGTCTATCTTCACCGGCTGGTCGCTGGCGTGGATCTTCACGTGGGTCGGCACGATCGCCAGGAGCGCCCAGGCGGTGCAGGGCATCTCCATGATGATCATGTTTCCGCTGACGTTCCTGTCGAACGCGTTCGTCCCGGTCGAGACGCTGCCCGGCTGGCTGGCCGCGTTCGTGACGGTCAACCCGGTGTCACACCTGGTCACGGCCGCCCGCGACCTGGCCAACAGCGCCGTCGTCTCCGGCGAGGTGGCCTGGACGGTGCTCGCCGGCCTGATCGTCATCGCGGTCTTCGCGCCACTGTCGGTGCGCAGCTACAAGCGGCACCTGTGAGCCCGCCACCTGCCGGACGAGGAGGCGTGCCTCGTCCAGCAGGTCGGGCCCGGTGCGGGTGCCGTACTCGGCGCGTATCGCGGCGAGCGTCCCCGGCGCGATCCGCTCCGCGTGCGGCTCGATGCGCTCCATGGACATGCTCGGCAGCAGGGCGATGTACGAGAACCGCTCGGCCAGCACCAGCATCCTGATCGCGGTCTTCGCGGGCATGGCGGAGCGCAGCAGCCCCCAGGCGCCCAGGGCGAAGAGCGCCGAGCCGCAGATGGGGTAGTCGCGGATGGGGTTGTCGCCGAAGAGCAGGTCGTGACCGATCACGTCGGCGTACAGCCGCTCGCCGTAGCGGACGCCGTCCCCGCGCGCGTGGCGGGCGTGCGCGGTCAGGGCCACCGACTCGGCCACCACCGTCCATGGGGCGACCTCAGCGGGTCCCATGCCGGCCAGCTGCAGGTCGCGCGCGCTCTGCACGGCCCGCCGGTACGCGGCCAGCGCGGCGTCCGTCTCGCCTCTGGCCAGGGCGATCTCGGCGGAGCACAGCGCGACGGTCGCCACGCCGCCCATCACCGGCTCGTTGTCGTTGATGTAGGCGATCGCGGCGAGCTCGGCCTCCGCGCGCTCGAGGTCGCCGTCTTCGATGGCGCAGGTCACCAGCACGGCCCGGAGCTGCGCCTCGTCGTCGGAGGCGCCGAGGCGCTGCAGGACCGGTACGGCGATCCGGGCGTGCGCGAGGGCCCGCTTGCGGTCGCCGAGCTGCATGACGAGCTGGGCCAGCATGGCGTGCATGATCGCGCTCTGCCACTGCCCCTCGTCGCCTTCGTTCAGCAGCGCCAGGGTGCGTTCTGCGGCCGCGGTGGCCCCGGCCAGGTCACCGGCGTTCTCCAGGACATGGGCGAGTTGCCGGGCCGCCTCGATCGCCACGTCGCGGTCGGGGCTTTGCGACAGCTGCGACAGCCGGGCCAGCATGCCGGGGGCGTCGAGCCCGTGCCAGGCGTCCAGCACCTGGCACATCGCCAGGATCCTGGGATGGGTCGCCTCGCTGACGGGCAGCGAGCGGAGCAGGTCGAGCAGCGCGTGCCCGTGCCGGTCGGTGAGGATCATGATGTTCTGGAGCGTGATCAGCATCGCCACCCTGGTCTCCTCGACCAGGTCGGGCGGCGGTCTCCAGCCCGTGAACGCTGCGATGATCGCGTCGCGGTGCACGAGGATGCGCTGATGGTCGCCGCGTATCGACCACATGCCGCCGAGCCCCGGCAGCAGCCGCACCAGCGTGGGCAGGTCGGGCTCGGCGAGCGCCTGCCGCAGCAGGTCGGCGAGGTTGCCCTCCTCGGCGCGCAGCGCGTCGGTCGCCTCGAACTCCTCCGGCCCGAAGAAGCGCGCGGCGTGGAAGAGCGAGTAGGAGGCCGCCCACTCCCGCTGCGCCTTTTTGGCGGGCTCCTCCTCGCCCGCCTCCTTCAGCCGCATCCGCCCGAACTCCCTGACGGTCTCCAGCATGCGGTAGCGCAGGCCGTACGCGGTCTCGCGGACGCTCAGCATCGACTGCTCGGTCAGGGCGTCCACGGCGGGCAGGGCGTCGGGACCGAGCACGGCCTCGGCGGCGGCGAGCGTGAAGCCGTCGCCGAACAGCGACATCCAGCGCAGCGCCCGGCGTTCGGGCTCGTCCAGCAGGTTCCACGACCAGTCGATGACGGCGTGCAGGGTGCGATGCCGGTCCGGCGCCGTACGGTTGCCGCCGCGCAGCAGCGCGAACCGGTCGGCGAGGCGGCGTGCGATCTCCGCCACCGACATCACCCGCACCTTGGCGGCGGCCAGCTCGATCGCCAGCGGCAGCCCGTCGAGGCGGGCGACGACCCGCTCGACCGTGTCGTCGTCGAGCAGCACGTCCGGCCGGGCGGCGACGGCGCGCTGGCGGAACAGCTCGACCGCGTCCCGCGTGGACAGCTCGCCGAGCTGATAGACGCGCTCGGCGGGGATGGACAGCGGCGCGCGGGAGGTGATGAGCACGCGCAGGTCGCGGGTGGTCACGGTGAGGAACGCCACCAGGTCGGCGACGGCCTCGATGACGTGCTCGCAGTTGTCGAGGATGAGCAGCGCGGGCGTCTGGGAGAGCTGCTGGGCGATCCTCGCGCGTACGTTGGAGCGCTGCTCGGGGGTCAGGATGCGGCGCCCGCTGACCGAGTCGCGTACGCCGAGCGCCGAGCCGACCTCGCCCACCACACCCTCCGGTGAGGAGACGCCGACCAGCTCGACGAAGTGGGCGACGGGTTGCGGGGCGTTCCTGCCGACGGCGTGCGCCAACCGGGTCTTGCCCAGCCCGCCGGGACCGACGATGGAGACCACGCGGTGGGTGTGCAGCAGGGCCTGCACGGCGCGGATGTCGTCGTCGCGGCCGAGCAGGGTGGAGCCGTCGTACTGGATGCCCTGGCGTACCGGCCGGTCGGCGGCCAGCAGTTCGGCGTGGACGCGGGCCAGCTCGGGGCCGGGGTCGGTGCCCAGGCGGGCGGCCACGGCGGCGCGGTGGCGCTCGTAGCGTTCGAGTGCGGCGGGCGCGCCGCGTACGGCGGCCTCGCTGCGCAGCAGGCAGGCCAGCAGCTCCTCGTCGTGCGGCCGGTCGGCGGCGGCCTGTTCGAGCAGCGGCAGTGCGGTGGGGTGCGCGCCGTCGCGCGAGTGCGCGATGGCCGCCACCCTGCGGGCCTCGGCGGCCCAGGTCGCGGCGGTCGCGCGCAGCTCGGCGAGCGCGCCGGAAGGACCTTTCGTGTCGTGCAGTGCGGCGGTGATCGCCAGCGCCTCGCCCGCGTGCCGGTGCGCGAGCGCGGTGTCGCCCGCGGCGAGGGCGTCGCGGGCCCGCTCGGCCAGCTCGCCGAGCAGCAGCACGTCCACCTCGCATGCGGGCAGCCCGAGCCGGTAGCCGTGAGGTGTCCTGACGATGACGTCGGCGGCGGTCGCCGCCCTGGTGCGCGAGACGACCACCTGGAGCGCCTTGGTGGGGTTGGCCGGCGGCTCGTCCGGCCACAGCTCCTCGACCAGCCGTTCGTCGCTGACCCCCGCCCGGCCGTGCAGGGCGAGCACGGCGAGCAGCGTGTGGGCGCGGTCGCCGGACACGCGGGCGCCGTGCCAGCGCACGCCGTCGAGGAGGACCAGTGCGGGGGACATACCGACAGCTTAGGGCGACGGGCGCGGTGAGGCTGATCATCGCGCGGCGCCCCCGCGGCGGGTCACCAGGTGCTGCTCTCCACGGTGACGGCGGGGACCAGGTCGTCGCGCAGCGCTTCCAGGAACGCGACGATCTCCGCGGCGACCGAGCGGTGCTGCAGGTCGTTGAGCACGTCGTGGTGGGCGCCGCGTACGCTGACCAGCCGCGCCCTCGGCAGCGCCTTGGCCGCCCGGGCGAGCGCGTCGTGGTCGGCGAGCGGGTCGGCCTGCCCGGCGAGCAGCAGGTGGGGGATGCCGGTGGCGTCGGCGTAGGCGGCGTCCAGCAGGTCCTGCGGCAGGGCGTCGGCCAGCGCGCCGCGCCGTACGGACGCGTCGCCGGTCAGCACGCCGCGGTGGGTGGGACAGTGCGTACGGACGTCCAATTCGTCCTCCCAGCCGCCGCCGGCCCGGGACCCGGCGCCGGGCAGGCCCGCGAGCACGACCGCGTCCGGCCACCATGCCGAGGTCCCGGAAGCGGTGGCGAGGAGGGCGGACAGGGCGGCGGCGCCCAGGTCGGATCCGGCCAGCACCAGCGGGCGCGGCAGCCCTTCCGGCCGCTCGGCGGCGACGCCCTCGACGGCCCCGGTCAGCCGGGCGGCCAGATCGTCCAGGACGGTCGCCGCGGTGGGACCGGCGGCGGGCGGGCCGATGACCCGCACCCGGTAGGCGTCGTAGGCGAGCCGCGCGCCGAGGCGGGCGTAGGTGGCGCGGGTCTCGCCACGGCCGGGCACGACGATGACCGTGCCCCTGGTACGCAGCCCTTCGGGGGCGTGGTGGTCGCCACTGTGCGTCATGCTCATGCTCCAGACGTTCGAGGGAGGTCGGCGAGGGCGCGTACCTGCTCGCGCAGCGCGCGGCGGGCGGCGGGGTCGGGCGGCTGATCGTCGGTGATCGACGGCACGGACGTCACCAGCAGCCGCGTGTAGGGGTGGCGCGGGGCGAGGAGGATCTCCTCGGTGGTGCCGGTCTCCACCACCTGCCCGTGGTAGAGCACGACGACGCGGTCCGCGACGCCGCCCAGCGAGCCGAGGTCGTGGGTGATCAGCAGCACGCCGAGGCCGCGCGTCTCGCGCAGCCGCAGCAGCAGCTCCAGGATGGTGATGCGGGTCGAGGCGTCGAGTGCGCTGACCGGCTCGTCGCAGATCAGCAGCCGGGGATCGACCGCGATGGCGCGCCCGATCGCGACCCGCTGCCGCTGGCCGCCCGACAGCTCGCCCGGGTACCTGGGCAGCAGGTCGGGCGGGAGTGAGACGTGCCGCGCCGCCTCCTCGGCGGCCGCGCGGAGCTCGGCGCGGCCGCGCCCGCCGCGTACGGCGAGGCCCTCGACCAGGGTGTCGGCCACGGTGCGGTCGGGGTCGAGGCTGCGCAGCGGGTCCTGGAAGACGTACTGGACGGCGCCGCCGCGGCGGAAGGCGCGCAGCTCGCGGCCGCGCAGCCCGCTCACCTCGCGCCCGTCGATCGCGACGGTGCCGGCGCTCGGCGGCACCAGGCCGAGCACGGCCCTGGCGAGCGTGGTCTTGCCGGAGCCGGTCTCGCCGATCAGCCCGACGATCTCGCCGGGCGCCACGGTGAGATCGGCGCCGTGCAGGATCTCGGTGCGCGCGCGGCCGCGGCCGAGCGAGACGCGCAGGCCGCGTACGTCGAGCAGCGCGGTCATCGGGGGCTCCTTCGCTGTTCGCGCACCCGGTCGATGCCGAAGCGCTCGTGGGCGTCGATGAGCTGCCGCGTGTACGGGTGGCGCGGCGCGCGCAGCACCCGCCGGGTCGGGCCCGACTCGACCACGGCGCCGTCGCGGAACACGTGGACCGTGTCGCAGGTCTGCGCGACGACGGCGAGGTCGTGGGAGACGACGATGAGCGTGAGCCCGCGGTCGCGGCGCAGCTCCGACAGCAGCTCCAGCACCTCGGCCTGCACGGTCACGTCGAGCGCGGTGGTGGCCTCGTCGGCGATGAGCAGCTCGGGGTCGGCGCTGATCGCCATGGCGAGCAGGACGCGCTGCAGCATGCCACCGGACAGCTCGAAGGGGTACTGCGTGTAGACGTGCTCGGGGCGGCGCAGCCCCATGGCGTGCAGCAGCTCGACGGCGCGTTCGCGGGCGGCGCGGCGGCCGAGCCCGACCTTGACGCGCAGCACCTCGGCGAGCTGCTCGCCGACGGTGATCGAGGGGTTGAGGTAGGAGGCGGGGTCCTGGAAGACGGCGGCGATTCCGGTGCCGCGCAGCCGCGCTCGCTCGGCGTCGGGCAGCGCGGTCAGCTCGGCGCCGTCGAAGGCGATCTGCCCGCCGGTGACCTGGACGCCGGCGGGCAGCAGGCCGAGCACGGCGCGGCAGGTCAGGGTCTTGCCGCTGCCGGACTCGCCGACCAGCCCGGCGGCCGAGCCGCGCGGCACGCCGAGGTCCACGCCGTGCACGACCTCGGTGCCGTCGGCGACGCTGACGCGCAGGCCGCGTACCGACAGCAGCGGCTCGCGGCCCGCCCCATCGCCGGCGGATGGGCGGACGGCGGTCGCGAAGTCAGGTGAGGCGGACACGGCGGGCTCCTCTCATGAGTGTCCTGGCCCGGCCCCGGTCGCCGCCGGCGTCCCTGATGGCGTCGGCGAGCAGGTTGAGCGCGCCGACGGTCGCCATGATGAACAGCGAGGGGAACACCGGCCCGTACGGCCGCTGCGCCAGGTAGCCGAGGTCGCCGGCGACGATGCCGCCCCAGGTGGGCTCGGGCGGCACGACGCCGATGCCGAGGAAGGTCAGCGACGAGACGATGAGCAGTGCGGAGGCGGTGGCGTTCGCGGTGGTCACGACGAGCGTCGGCACGATCTTCGGCCACACGTGGGTGCGCAGCACCCGCCAGGTGGAGGCGCCGAAGAGCTGCGCGGCGGTGACGTACTGGGCGCCCGCGTGGCTGAGCGCGGCGGCTCTGGTGATGCGGTAGAACGACGGCGCGAGGAGGATGCCGACGGCGACCATCGCCTGGTGGACGGCGTTGCCGAGCAGCGCGGCGACCGCGATCGCGAAGATCAGGAAGGGCAGCGCGATGAGCCCGTCCATGATGCGCAGCGTGATCCACTCGTAGGCGCGGCCGAGGTAGACCGAGGTGATGCCGGGCACGACGCCGATGACGAGCCCGATGGCGACGGCCTCGAAGGCGGTGAACACCGAGGCGGGCGCGCCGGCCAGCACCCGGCTGAGCACGTCGCGGCCGAGGTAGTCGGTGCCGAACCAGTGCTGGGCGCTGGGCGGCTGGAGGATGTCGGCGCTGTTCTTCAGCGCGTCGTACGGCGCGAGGAACGGCCCGGTCACGGCGAGGACGAGCACGGCCGCGAGCACAATCGCCGCGACGGCGCCCGCGCGGGTGCGCAGGGCGTCGGTGATGGCCTTCATAGCTCCCTCCTGGCGGCCGGCCGGAGCTTGACCAGCAGGACGTTGACGATCGCGGAGGAGACCAGCACGACCGCGATCGTGACGAGCAGCGCCCCTTGGACGACGGGCACGTCACCGCTCAGCGCGGCGGACTTGGTCAGCTCGCCGATGCCGGGCAGCGCGAACACGGTCTCGGTGATGACGGCCCCGCCGATGAGCCGGGGCACGTGCATGCCGAGCACGGCGACCGCGGGTCCGGCGCCGTTGCGCAGCGCGTGGACGAGCACGACCCGGCGGCCGGGCAGTCCGCGCATGCGGGCGCCGACGATGTAGTTCTCGTGCAGGGTGCCGGCCAGGCCGGTGCGCAGCTGGCGGGCGACGTCGGCGGCGGCGTCGAGGCTGAGCGCCAGGCTGGGCAGCAGCAGGAAGCTCGCCCAGGTGCCGAGGCCGGCGGACGGAGGTGCCCAGCCGCCCGCCGGCAGCACCGGCACGATCAGCGCGAACACCGTGATGAGCGCGACCGCGGCGACGAAGCCGGGGACGGTCGCCAGCACGGAGGTGACGACGGTGACCGTGCGGTCCAGCAGGCCGCCCTGGCGTACGGCGGCGAGCGTGCCGAAGACGCCGCCGAGCACGACGGCGATGAGCAGCGCCCCGGCGGCCACCGACAGGCTGACGGGCAGCCGCTCGGCGATGCTCTGCGCCACCGGGATCTTGGTGAACCAGGAGGCGCCGAGGTCGCCGTGCAGGGCGTTCCACAGCCACGTCACGTAGCGCAGCAGCAGCGGCCGGTCGAGCCCGAACGCCTCGCGCATGCGCTGCACGTCGGCGGGGGTGGCGGAGTCGCCGAGCACGACCGAGGCGGGATCCTGCTCGGTGAGCCCGCCCAGCATGAACGTGATGAAGGTGGAGACGAGCATGACGGGCACCGCGATGAACAGCCCCCTGCTCAGGGCGGCGGCCGCCCTGAGCAGCAGCGCGGCCGGCCCCGGCCGGGAGGACGCCGGGGCCGCGCTCGGAGGGGCCGCGCGATCGCGCAGGTCGAGAGCGGTCACGTGGTCACCCGGACGCCCTCGAACCGCTGGATGTCCACCCAGTTGCGCAGGCCCTGCACCTTGGGGCTGTGCGCGGTGAAGCGGGTCACCGTGAACAGGAAGACGTTGGGCATGTTCGTCACCGCGATCTTGGTGGCCTTCTGGATGGCGGCCGGGTAGGCGGGGTCGTCGAGGGCGTACCCGCCGGCCTTGGCGACGGCGGCGGGCAGCTCCTTGGGTGTGGTCTTACCGAGGTTCATCAGGCCCTCGGGGCCGAACAGCACCTGCAGCGCCTGCACCGGCGACTGGCGGGCGTTGAACTGGTCGAGCACGAACGGGTGCCTGCGGGTGATGTAGTTGTTGACGCCCGGCGTCATGACGGTGAGCTTCGTGCGGATGCCGGCGGCGTTGAGCTGCTGCTGGATCAGCTCGCCCACGGGGTCGTCGGCCCTGTTGAGCGCGAGCTGGACGTCCACGCCGTCGGGGTAGCCGGCCTCGGCCAGCAGCCGTCTGGCCTTGGCCACGTCGTGCGGGTAGAGGTTCTCCAGCTCGGGGTTGTAGGCGACGTAGCCCTTGGGGAACGGCTGCCAGGCGGGCTCGCCGTAGCCGAAGTTGGCGGTCTCGACGAGTGCCCGCCGGTCGATCGCGGTGCTGATGGCCTCGACGACCTTGGGGTTGTCGAACGGCTTGACCGTGTTGTTCACGTCGAGGACGCGGACCGGCAGCACGTCGGTGGTCAGCACGGGGAAGCCCGCGGCCTTGACGCCGGCGACCTGGGCGGCGGTGAGGTCGGCGACGTCGTACTGCCCCGATTGCAGGCCGGCGACCGCGACCGACGGGTCGGGGGCCGGTTTGAGCACGAAGTTGGCGATGTGGATCTGGTCGGCGTTCCAGAAGTCCGGGTTCTTCACCAGCGTGGCCTGCGAGCCGGGCACGTAGCCGGTGAGGATGAACGGTCCCGCGCCGACCGGCCGGGTGGCCAGCCTGGCCGGGTCCTTCGCCGCCGCGGGGCTGACGACCTGCCCGGTCTTGCCCGCCAGCAGCAGCGGGATCTGGTAGTCCACCTGGTTGAGGTGGAGGGTCACGTCGGTCTCGCTGTCGGCGGTGATGCGCTCGATGGTGGCGAGCTGCGGGGCGATCGTGGAGTCCTTGGCGGTCTTGCCGCGCTCCAGGCTGGCCTTGACGGCGGCGGCGTCGAGATTGGTGCCGTCGGAGAAGGTCAGGCCGGGGCGCAGGTGGAAGGTGACCGAGCGGCCGTCGCCCGCGTACGTCCACGACTCGGCGAGTCCCGGTCTGGCCTCGCCGTTCTCGTCCACCTCGGTGATCCCCTCGTAGACGAGGGTGAGGGCGTGGACGTCGTTGCCGACGGCGGAGGTGACCGGGTCCCAGGTGGACGGCAGCGACCAGCCCCAGGTGAGGGTGTCGCCGGACTGCCCGCCGGCGTCCTGGCGTATCGACGCCTGGGAGACGCAGCCGGTGAGCAGGAGCGTCACCGCGGCGGCGATGCCGGCGACCTTGAGTGCGGGGTTGCGCACGGAGCTCACCCTCGCCCCGCGGGAGCGAGCCGCCGCTCGCGGGCGGCGGCCCCGGCGCGCAGCAGCGGCACCAGCTCCTCGCCCCAGTCGCGCACGTCCTGCAGCGGGTCGAAGCCGCGGATGAGGAACGTGCGGATGCCGAGGTCGTAGTACTTCAGCAGCGCGTCGGCGACCTGCTGCGGGGTGCCGACCAGGGCGGTGGAGTTGCCGCCGCCGTCGGTGAGCTGGGTGACGCCGAACCAGAGCCGCTCGTCGTGGATCAGCTTCTCGTCGGCCTCGTCCTTGAGCCGCTTGGCGCCGACGGCGGTGTTCTCACCGCGGCCGATGCGCCAGCCCGCGGCGCCGCCGTTGCCACCGGCGAGGTTCTCTTCGAACGCGCGGCGGATGGCGGCGGCCTTGTCCCAGGCGGCCTCCTCGGTGTCGGCGACGATCGGGCGTACGGACAGGGAGAAGGCGATGTCGCGGCCGTGCCGGGCGGCTTCGGCGCGGATGAGCTCGATGCGCTCGCGGGTCTGGGCCAGGGGCTCGCCCCACAGGGCGTAGACGTCGGCCCAGCGCCCGCCGACGCGGATGGCGTCGTCGGACTGGCCGCCGAAGAAGATCGGCACCTCGCCGTGCGGTTTGACGGAGCTGAACGCGCCCTCGAAGCGGTAGAACTCGCCCTCGTAGTCGAACGGCTCGCCGGAGGTGAGCGTGCGCCGCAGCACCTCGATGAATTCGGCGGTGCGGCGGTAGCGGGCCTCCTTGCCGTGGAAGTCGCCGTCGCGCCGCTGGTCGGTGTCGCTGCCGCCGGTGATGTGGTGGATCGCGAGCCGGCCCGCGCCGGTGAGGTTGTCGAGGGTGGCGAGCTTGCGCGCGGTCAGCGTGGGCTGGATGAACCCGGGCCGCTGGGCGATGAGCACGCCGAGGCGTTCGGTGTTGTAGAGCACGTGGGCGGCGGCGGCGAAGCCCTCGGGCGAGCTGGCGCTGTGGGCGATGAGCACGCGGTCGAAGCCGGACTGCTCGTGGGCTCGGGCGAAGTCGGTGAGGTAGCCGGGATCGACGACCGGACCCCGCCATCCGGCGCTTTCCGAGCCGTAGGTGGTCGAGACCATCCCCAAGATCTGGATCGACAAGTGTCTGCCTTTCGACGTTTCGGTGCCGCCGCGCCCTGCGGGCGCGCGAGGGCACGCCGGAGCCGGCGCGTGAGCGGCATGGAGGTGCGGCGCGACGGTGCGGCCGAGGGTGTGGGGCGCCGTCGTCGGCGCCGCCGGGCGACGTCTGGTCCCAGCCTGCGGTGTCGCACGCCCGGCTGTCCAACGACGGTTTCTAATCGCGGTTCATCACGTCACGTGATAATTACCCTTACATCAGGTAGGAATAATGGGTATGCTGGCGTTCATGAACCGTACGCTGGACATCGCTCCGTTGCGCAGCTTCGTCGCCGTCGCCGACGCCGGCGGCTTCCAGCGCGCCGCCGACGCCCTCCACCTGAGCCAGGGGGCGGTGAGCCAGCACGTCCGCCGGCTGGAGTCGGCGATCGGGCGGCCGTTGGTGGAGCGGCGCGGGCGTGGCTCCCGGTTCACCGCCGACGGCGAGAAGCTGCTCAATCTGGCGCGCGGCATCCTCGCGCTGCACGACGAGGGGCTGCGCAGCTTCGGCGAGGAGCCGCGCGGCACGATCGTCATCGGCTCGACCGAGCACGCCGCCGCCCAGCTCCTGCCGCACCTGGCCACCGCGCTCGACGGGGCCGCGCCCCGCTACGGCGTGAAGTTCCGCATCGACCGCGGCACCAAGCTGCGCGAGAGCTTCGCCGCAGGCCGCATCGACCTGGCCCTGCTCATCGGCCCCGCCGACGACCCGCACGCCACCCCGGTCGGCGACCTGGCCTTGACCTGGTACTCCGCGCCCGGCTGGACGCCGCCCCGCCACGGCGAGCCGCTGCCGGTCGTCGCGTTCGACCATCCCTGCGCGCTGCGCGACCGCGCGCTGACCACGCTGGCGCACCACGCGGTGCCCGTCGCGATCGCCGCCGAGGCCAACCAGCTCGCCGGGGTGCAGGCCGCCGTGAGCGCGGGCGCGGGCGTGGCGCTGCTGGCGACGCTCGGGCAGACCCCCGACGGCCTGGTGCCCCGCGACGACCTCCCCCGGCCCAAGCCGCTGCCGCTGGCGCTCTGGACGCGCAGAGGCGTCAAGCCCGCCGTGTCCGAACGCGTCGCGCAGACGCTGCGCCGCCTGCTGACGACCCCGGTCCTGACCGAGGTGCCCCCGCACGACCTCGTCCTCGCCAAAGGAGCCTGATGCCCGACCGTGACCTCGTCCGTACGCCCAGCGGTGTGCTCGTGCCCGCCGGGATCGACCCGTTCCACCGCACCCTGCACCACGTGGCCCCGAGCGGGCTGCTCGGCCAGACCACGCAGACCTCTGGCATGACCCGCCTGGAGGCGATCAGCGGCAAGACGGTCGGCTCGGCCAACCTGTGGATGGGGCAGACGCACGTCGCCGCATCCACGGCGTCGGGCAACCACCACCACGGGGCCTCCGAGACCGCCATCTACGTCGTCTCCGGCCATCCCGTCTTCGTCTTCCTCGACGTGGAGGGCGACCAGCCGGTGGAGCGCCGCGTCGAGACCGATCCGGGCGACTACATCTTCGTGCCGCCGTACGTGCCGCACCGGGAGGAGAACCCCGACCCGGAGACCGAGGCCGTCGTGGTCATCGCGCGTACGACGCAGGAGGCGATCGTGG
Organism: Nonomuraea sp. NPDC052634; assembly: GCF_040678535.1. Classification (NCBI taxonomy): domain Bacteria; kingdom Bacillati; phylum Actinomycetota; class Actinomycetes; order Streptosporangiales; family Streptosporangiaceae; genus Nonomuraea; species Nonomuraea sp. NPDC052634. The sequence continues at coordinate 484,370 of NZ_JBFATY010000001.1, forward strand.
TGAACCTCGACGGGCTCGACTGGTCCGAAGTCGAGATCCGCTAGAGCCGCTCCGATGCACGCCGAGCAGGTGCGGGCGCTGCTGCTGCGCCGCAGCGAAGTCGTCATCGCCGACGTACGCGAGGAGGCCGTCCACGCGCGGGGCCACCCGCTGTGGGCGGCCAGCTTCCCGCTCTCCCGCTTAGAGCTGGACGCCTGGCGGCGCATCCCCCGCTGCGACACCCCGATCGTCGTCTACGGCGACGCGGACTCCCCCGCCTCCCGGGCGATCGGCGTGCTGCGGCGGCTCGGCTACACCCGCGTGCACGAGCTGGAGGGCGGGCTCGACGGCTGGATCGCCTCGGGCGGTGAGATCTTCCAGGACGTGAACGTGCCGAGCAAGGCGTTCGGCGAGCTGGTCGAGTCGGTCGCCGGCACTCCATCGCTGCCGCCGCAGCGGGTGCGGGAGCTGATCGACGCGGGCACGCCGCCGGTCATCGTGGACGCGCGCACGTTCGACGAGTACGCCACCACGAGCATCCCGACCGCCACCAGCGTGCCCGGCGCGGAGCTGGTGCTGCGCGTCCGCGAGCTGGCGCCCGACCCCGCCACCCCCATCGTGGTGAACTGCGCGGGCCGCACCCGCAGCATCATCGGCGCGCAGTCCCTCATCAACGCCGGCCTGCCCAACCCGGTCGCGGCGCTGCGCGACGGCACCATCGGCTGGACGCTCGCCGGGCAGCGCCTCGACCACGGCGCCACCAGGACGGCACCGCCCGCCGTGACGCCGGAGCACCACGCCCGAGCCGTGGCGGGGGCCCGCGCCGTCGCCGAGCGGGCCGGGGTCGCCTTCATCGGCGCTCGAGACCTGCCCGGCCTGCGCGAGCCCGGGCGCACCACGTACGTCTTCGACGTCCGCTCCGCCGCCGAGTACGCCTCCGGGCACCTCGACGGGGCCCGCCACGCGCCCGGCGGGCAGCTCGTGCAGGAGACCGACCACTACGCGCCGGTGCGCGGCGCGCGCATCGTGGTCGTGGACGACGACGGGGTCCGCGCCGCGATGACCGGGTCGTGGCTGGCCCAGATGGGCTGGGAGACGTACGCGATCAGCCCGGCCGCGCCCGATGACCTGGTCTGGAAGGGCGAGGAGCCGCCCCTCCATCCCGAGCCGCCCCGGATGGACACCGTGGACGCGGCGACCCTGCGCACCTGGCTGGACAGCCGCTCGGCGGTGGTCATCGACGTCGGGCCCAGCCGTGCGTACGCCGCCGGGCACGTCCCCGGCGCCTGGTACGCCGCCAGGGCGCTGCTGCCCGCCGCGCTCGGCGCGATCGGGGACGCCGAGCGGTACGTGGTCACCTCGCCGACCGGCGTGCTGGCCCGCTTCGCCGCGGCCGACCTGCGCCGCCTCACCTCCGTCCCGGTGTTCGCGCTGGACGGCGGCACCGGGGCGTGGGAGGGCTTGGAGACGGATTCCGTGCGATACGCGGTCGCCCCGAACGACCGGTACCGGCGGCCGTACGAGGGCACGGACAATCCCCGGGAGGCCATGGAGGCGTACCTGGAGTGGGAGTACGGCCTGGTGAAGCAGCTCGAACGCGACGCAACCCACAATTTCCGGGTGTTGCGCGCCATCCCCTGACAAGTTCCTCCTTGTCCCGATATAACCTACCTTTTGGATAGGCAATATCGCGGGAGAGAGGAAGCCGCCGTGCCGCTGCCCACGCGCCCCCTGCGCAAGCTGGGTTTCCTGACCATCGGGCTGTTCGACGGGAACGACCCGCGCCCCGGACACGAGTCGACCCTGCGCATCATCGAGCTGGGCGAGCAGCTCGGCTTCGACAGCGCCTGGGTGCGCCACCGCCACCTGCAGTACGGCATCTCCTCCCCCGTCGCCGTCCTGGCCGCCGCGACCCAGCGCACCACCCGCATCGAACTCGGCACCGCCGTCATCCCCCTCGGCTGGGAGAACCCGCTGCGCCTGGCCGAAGACCTCGCCACCGTGGACATCCTGTCCGGCGGCCGGCTCAACCCCGGCGTCAGCGTCGGCCCGCCCATGCACTACGACCAGATCAAGGACGCCCTCTACCCGGACACCGCCGACGCGGAGGACTTCAGCTACGAGCGGGTGCGCCGGCTGCTGAGCTTCGTACGCGGCGAACCGGCCACCTCCTTCAGCGGCACCGAGGGCTTCGAGGTCTTCTCCGACCGGGTACAGCCCCACTCGCCCGGTCTCGCCTCCCGCATGTGGTACGGCGGCGCCAGCCTGCGCTCGGCCCGCTGGGCCGGCGAGCAGGGCATCAACTTCCTCACCAGCAGCGTCGTCAAGGCCGAGGAGTCGGAGGACTTCGCCCAGATCCAGCTCTCCCACATCCGGGAGTTCCGCGCCCGCCACCCGCACGGTGACAAGGCCCGCGTCTCCCAGGGCCTCGTCGTCATCCCCACCGACTCGGCCACCCAGGAGCAGAAGGCCAAGTACGCCGAGTACGCGGCCAAGCGCCTGCCCCGCACCGCCGCACCGCAGGGTCCCGCCCGCATGCTGTTCTCTCCGGACTTCGTCGGCGAATCCGCCGAGATCGCCGAGCGGCTGTACGCGCACGCGGCGTTCCAGGAGATCGACGAGGTGGCCTTCGCGCTGCCGTTCACCTTCGAGCACGAGGACTACGTACAGATCCTCACCGACATCGCCACGAAACTGGGCCCCGCCCTCGGCTGGCATCCCGCCTGACCCGCCCGTCCTGCTCTCAGCCCGCGCTCGTCTCCCGGGGTTCGGTGTAGACGAGGAGGTAGCGCCAGAAGAGGAGGCGGCGGATCGTGGCGCCGGGAAGGAGGTCCGCGGCGGCGGCCCTGATCTCCGGCAGCGTCATGACGGGGTCGGTCGTCGGCATCACGGCCCGGCCGGTTCGCGGTCTTCCGGCCGTCACCAGGCGGGCCACCGCGTTCGCGGGCACCGCCGCCATGCTGACCAGGAAGTCCGTCAGCGTGCTCTCGCGGTACAGCCCCAGGATCACGAGCCGCCCGCCCGGGGCGAGCGCGCGGCGTAAGCGGGTCACCGTGGCGAACGGCACGTGGTGGATGCTCGCCAGACAGGAGATGAAGTCGTAGTGCCGCTCGGGGAGGTCGGCCGAGGTGATGTCGAGCTGCCGGAAACGCACCGATTCCGGCATGTTCCTCGCCGCATCGAGCATGGGGACCGTGTCGATCGCGTCGACCTCCAGGCCGAGCCCGGCCAGCCGGCGGGCGAACGCGCCGGCGCCGCACCCCACGTCGAGGGCTCTGCTCGCGCCCTCGGGGACTTCCCTGACGAGCAGGTCGTGGTAATGCTCGTTGTGGTCGAAGGCCATGGCCCGGGACATTACCGCCTTCCCGGCCGGACGACTCACCGCCGGAGATCCACGTCCGCGCCCTGTCCGGGCGCAGGCTGAGGTCATGCACGAACGCAGACGCGCGCGCTTCGCCCGAGACCGAGGTCCTGGCGCCGCCACCGGCCGGCGCCGGTTTCACCGGGGGTGGCGGATGGTCGCGGCGCTGGCCGTCACGCAGACCATCGGCTACGGGGTGCTCTATTACGCCTTCTCCGTCTTCCTCGCCCCCATGGCCCGGGACCTGCGCGCGAGCGGTACGCAGGTCGCGGGTGCGCTCACGCTCGCCGTGCTGACCACCGCCCTGTGCGCCCCGGCCGCGGGGAGGTGGCTGGACGCGCGGGGCGGGCGGGGGTTGATGACGGCCGGTTCTGTGCTGGGCACGCTGGCCGTTCTGGGGTGGTCGCAGGCGCACGACCTGCTCCAGCTCTACGCCGCGTTCCTGGGTATCGGCGTGGCCTCGGCCATGGTGCTGTACGAGCCGGCGTTCGCCGTCATCGTCGCCTGGTTCGACGGTCCTGCGCACGGGCGCGGGCGGGCGAACGCGCTGCTCGCGGTGACCATCGTGGCCGGGTTCGCATCGGCGGTGTTCCTGCCGCTGTCGGGTCTGCTCGTCGAGCGCTACGGCTGGCGTCAGGCGCTGGTCGTCCTCGGCATCGGGTACGGCGTGGCCGCGATCCCGCTGCACGCCCTCGTCCTGCGCAGGCCGGCGCACCATGCCGCGAGGGCCGCCGCCAAGGCCCGGGACGATCTGGTGCGGGAGGCCGTGCGGGCGCGGCCGTTCTGGCTGCTGGCGACGGCCTTCACCGCGCACAGCGGTGCGGTGGCCACGATCGCGGTGCTGCTGGTCACCTACCTGGTCCACGTCGGGCATTCCCCCGTTTTCGCCTCCACCGTGGCCGGGCTGCTCGGCGTGCTGTCGGTCACCGGCCGCGTGGTCACCACCGGCCTGCGCCGCCGCTGGCACGCCGCCCCGGTCGCCGCGGGCGTCTTCGCCGTGCAGGGCGCCGGGGCGCTGCTGCTGCCCGTGGTGGCGGCGCACGCGGCGGGGGCGGTCGCGTGCGTGCTGCTGTTCGGGATCGGGTTCGGGGTCGGCACGATCACGCTGCCGCACCTGCTCGCCGAGCGGTACGGCACCGCCGCCTACGCCGGCCTGTCCGGCCGGATCGCGCTGTTCGCGGTCGCCGACAAGGCGCTCGCGCCGCTCGCCGCCGTCGCTCTGGCCCAGGCGGCCGGCTACGGATGGGTCATGGGCGCGGTGGCCGCCGCCTGCGGGATCGCGGCCCTCGCCCTCCTCGCCTACCACCGCCACCGGCTTCCCTGACCCCGGCTCGCCCGCCCCGGCTTCCCTGACGCCTGCTCGCCTGCCCCGGCTTCCCTGGCTCCGTCGCCATCGCCTCAGCGCTCCCGTCTCTGGCGGTCCCTCTCATGGTCTCCGTCCCCCCTGATCGCCGTCCCACCTCCGCTGCGTCATGGCGGCTGCGCGACCCCCCGATTTCCCACTCAATACGATAATCATTATCATTCTCGACCATGTCGGACTTTGCATGTGGTGCCGCATGATCGAACCCACCCCCGAAGAACCCCTCCCCAGACCGCGCCCCAGGACCGCCGTCACCCTCGCCGGGCTGGCCGTGCTGCTCGTCGCGGCGGGCATGGCGGCCGTCTCGCTCGGCCCCGTCCCGGTCGCGCCCGGCGACGTCGCCACGATCCTGGCCGCCCACCTCGGGCTGCCGGGCGACGGGGTGACGGCACAGGACGTCCTCGTGGTCGAGCAGCTCCGGCTGCCGAGAGTCCTGGTGGCGGCGCTGGCCGGCGCGGCGCTGGGCGTGGCGGGCGCGGTGATGCAGGCGTTGTTCGGCAACCCGCTGGCCGAGCCGGGCGTGACCGGCGTGTCGTCGGGCGCGGCCGTGGGGGCGGTGCTGGCGATCACCTCGGGCGCGGCTGGCGGCCTCGTGCTCCCGGCCGCCGCGTTCGCCGGGGCGCTGGTCACGGTGGCCGTGGTCTACGCGATCGGGGCGTTCGGCCGGGAGCGGGGCATGGCCACCGTGCTGCTGGCGGGGGTCGCGCTCAATGCGCTGCTCGGCGCGGTCGTGTCCGTTCTGGTGGCCAACGCGCCGGACGAGGAGTCGCTGCGCGGCGTCGTCTTCTGGTTGCAGGGCGATCTGGACGCCCGTACGTGGGAGCACGTCCGGCTCATCGCCGGCCCGGTGCTCGCCGGTGTGGCAGTGACGCCGGCGTTCGCCCGCGACCTCAACGTGATGCTGCTCGGCGACGACGCGGCGCGCACCGGCGGCGTGGACGTGACCCGCACCCGGCACCTCCTGCTGATTCTGGCGTCCCTGCTGGCCGGGGCGGCGGTGTCGGTCAGCGGGGTGATCGGCTTCGTCGGCCTGGTGGCGCCGCACATCGTCAGGCTGGTCGCGGGGCCCGACCACCGGCTGCTGCTCCCGGCGAGCGCGCTGCTGGGGGCGGCGTTCCTGGTGCTGGCGGACACGGCGGCGCGGATGTCGCCGGTGCCGGTGGCGCTGCAGACCGGCGTGGTCACCGCGTTCGCCGGCGCGCCGGTGTTCCTGCTGCTGGTGCTCTGGTCCGCAAGGAGCGCCCGATGATCGCCGTCGACGGCCTGCACGTGGAGCTGGACGGGAACGCGGTGCTCCACGATGTCGAGCTGGCCGTGCCGCCGGGGCGGATCGTGGGTCTGGTCGGCCCCAACGGCGCGGGCAAGTCCACGCTGCTGCGGACGATCGCCGGGCTGCACCGCCCCAGCCGAGGACGCGTGCTGCTCGCGGGCCGCCCGGTGCACGCCAGGAAACCCCAAGAGCTGGCCCGCGACGTGGCCTACCTGCCCCAGGACATCGCGCTGCCGTTCCCGTTCACCGCCTACCAGGTGACGCTCATGGGACGGCACCCGCACCTCGGCCGCTTCGCCCGCGAAAGCGCCGCCGACCACCGGACCGCACAGCGCGCCATGGCCGCCACCGGCACCGCGCACCTGGCCGGGCGGAGCGTGGCCACGCTCTCGGGCGGCGAGCGCCAGCTCGTGCTCCTGGCCAAGGCGCTCGCCCAGGACGCCCCCGTGCTGCTGGCCGACGAGCCGGTCTCCGCCCTCGACCTGCGCCACCAGCTCGACGTCCTGCGGCTGCTGCGCGGCTGCGCCGGCGCCGGGCGCACGGTGCTGGTCGTGCTGCACGACCTCAACCTCGCCGCCCGCTACTGCACCGAGCTGGCCCTGCTGTCCGGCGGCCGGGTGATCGCCTGCGGCCCGCCCGCGACCGTGCTCGCCCCCGATCACCTGGCCACCGCGTACGGCGTCGGCGCCGTGGTCCGCCCCGACGACGTCACCGGCTCACTCACCGTCACCGCCTTGGAGAACCCGTGAACCCCACCCTGATCCGCCTCGCCGCCGCCGTGCTCGGCCTCGGCCTGCTCACCGCGTGCGCCCCGGCGCCCGCCGCACCCGCGAACCACCCCTCGGACGCCGCCTTCCCGCGCACCGTCCAGGTGCCCGGCGACCCCGTACGGCAGATCACGATCCCCGCCCGGCCGCAGCGCATCGCCGCACTCTCGCCGGACACCGCCGAAGCCGCCATGGAGCTGGCCGGCCCCGACCGGCTCATCGCCGTCCCCGCGTCCAGCGCCGGCGCGTCGCTGTCCAGCCACGCCGAGCAGATGGCGAAGGTCCCCACCAAGCTGCCGCCGGGCAACGATCCCGACCCCGAACAGATCATCTCTCTCGCCCCCGACCTCATCCTCGTCACCACCAGGCACGGCGGCGAGCGTGACGCCCGGGCCGCGCTCGCCAAGGCCGGCATCCCGATGATCGCCATCGGCAACGGCTGGAGCACCCTGGAGGAGGTCAAGCAGAACCTGACGCTGCTCGGCACCGCGCTCGGCGCCGAGTCCACGGCCGCCGAGCTGAACGCCGAGCTCGACCGGCGCGCCCGCGACGTGGCCGCGCGGCTCGGTGAGCCCGCGCGGCGGCCCGGCGTGGCGATCCTGTCCAACCAGGCGGGCAGGCCGTTCATCAACGCCGCCGATGTGCTCGCCTCCGATCTCGTGAAGCGCGCCGGAGGGGACCTGGTGGCCGATAAGATCGGTTTGCGCGCCACCGCGCCGGTCACCGCCGAGCAGCTCATCGCCGCCGCCCCCGACGCCATCCTGCTGATCGACGTCACCGGCAAGGGCCGGGAGTCGTTCGCCGGCGTCCTGGACAACCCGGCCGTGGCGGAGCTGCCCGCCGTGCGCGACGGCCGCGTCAAGCTCCTGCCGGCGCGGATCTCGTACGGCACGGGCGGCGTGCGCGTCGCCGACGGGCTGGAGGAGATCGCCCGCTGGCTGCACCCCGAGGAGATGCGATGAGCCCCGCCAGCCCCGACCTGTCACCATCCCGGCTCGATCTGCCGGTACGACCCCACGTCCTGGCGGCCCTTGCCTGCGGCTGGCTGGTCGCGGTCGGCCTGTGCACGTGCTACCTGGGCATCGGCCGGCTCATCGACGACGTCATGGCCGGCGGAGACCGGCTGTGGGCTGCGCTCGCGACGATGGCGGGCGGCATCGTGCTCGCCGCCGCCGGTGCCGTCGGCCAGGGCGTCGCGCGCGGCCGTGGCGAAGGTGTGGCGGAGGTCAGCGTACGGGCGAGGATCCACCGGTTCGTCCTGTCCGGCGGGACGCGGCGGGAGGCCCGCGCGGGCGGCGGCCCGGTGACGGGCTCGCTCGCCTCGCTGGCCACCGAGAGCGCCGCCAAGCTCGCCGCCTGGCGCGGCGGCTTCCTCGGCCCGCTGGTCGCGTCGGTCACCACTCCCCTGGTCGTCGTGGTGGTCGTCGCGCTCGTCATCGACGTGACCTCGGCGCTGGTGCTGCTGGCGGTCGTGGTGGCGGTGCCGCCGGTGGTCGGCGGGTTCCAGCGGTTGTTCCGCGCGTCCTCCGCCGCGTACCAGACGCAGTCGAGGCGCCTCGCCGCGCAGTTCCTGGAGTCCATTCAGGGGCTGCGGCTGCTCACCCTGCTGGGCGCGGCGCAGCGCCGATCCGAACTGCTGGCCGAGGAGAGCGAGCGGCAGCGCCGCGCCACCATGCGGCTGCTGGCGGGCAACCAGCTCGTACTGCTCATCACGGACGTGGTGTTCTACGGCGGGCTGATCGGCACCGGCACCGCGCTCGCCTTGTCGCGGTACGCGTCGGGCGCGATCTCCGCGGGCACGGCCGTGGCGCTGGTGCTGATCTCGTTGCTGCTGACCGAGCCGATCAGCGTCGTCGGCCAGTTCTTCTACATCGCCATGACGGGCCGGGCCGCGGGACGTCAGATCCTCGCCGCCCTGGCCGGTGAACGCCCTGCGGCCCCGGACCACGGCGGCACGGCCGCGCCCGCAGCCCATCCCGATGACGGTGACGAACGGGATGCGGTAGAGCTGGTCGCGGTCACCGCGGGCCACGGCGGCGGGCCGGACGTCGTGACGGACGTGACGTTCAGCGTGCGCCGGGGCGAGATGGTGGCGCTCGTGGGCCCGTCGGGCGCGGGCAAGTCCACGCTGCTGTCGGTGATCGCCGGAGAGCTGGCGCCGCGCAGCGGCACCGTACGCCTCCCCGCGGCCGGGGGCGGCGCGCCGGGCCTGGCGCTGGTTCCCCAGCACAGCTGGTTGTTCAGCGGCACCATCGCGAGCAACCTGCGGCTCGCCGACCCCACCGCGAGCGAGGAACGCATGTGGCAGGCCCTGCGGGATGCGCGGCTGGCCGCCGAGGTGGAGGCGATGCCGGGCGGCCTGGAGGCGCGCGTCGGCGAGGAGGGCCTCACGCTGTCGGGCGGGCAGGCGCAGCGGCTGGCGCTGGCCCGCGCGCTGCTCATCGACGCCGCCGTGCTGCTGCTCGACGAGCCGACGAGCCACGTGGACGCGCGTTCCGAGCAGCTCATCATCGACTCGCTGCGCCGCCTGCGCGGCACCCGTACGATCATCGTCGCCACCCACTCACCCGCGCTCAGCGGAGTCGCCGACCGGGTCATCGAGGTCCAGGCCGAGAAGGCGGTGGCACGATGATCGCCCGGCTGGCCGCGTTCGCCCGGCCGTTCGCGATCCCGCTGGCGCTCTCCACGGCGCTGCGCGTGGTGCAACTGGCCTGCGGCATCGCGATCCTCGCGGTCGCCGTGGGCGCGGTCGTCAGGATCGACGAGATCAGCATCGCGGGGACGGCCGTGCTGATCGCGGTGCTCGCCCTCGCCAAGGGCGCCGCGCACTACGGCGAGCAGTACCTCGGGCACTGGGTGGCGTTCACCGTGCTGGCCAGGCTGCGCGTCACGTTCTTCGACGCGCTGACCCGGCTGTCGCGCGGCGTCCTGCACCAGCACCGCTCCGGCGACCTCACCGCGCGCGCCACCGCCGACGTCAACAGCGTCGAGGTCTTCTACGCCCACACGATCGCGCCCGCGATCGCCGCCGCCGTCGTCTCCATCGGCTCGGCCGCCTGCCTGGCCGTGGCCGCCGACCCGGCGCTCGGGGTGATCCTGCTGGCCGGTGCGGCGGTCTCCGGCCTGGTGGTGCCGCTGCTCGGCCGTCGCGCGTCCGAACGTGCGGCCCGGCGGCGGCAGCACACCCGGGGGCAGATCGCCGCGCACGTCACCGACAGCATCGGCGGGTTGCGCGAGCTGACGCTGCTGCGGGCGCTCGGCCAGTGGCAGGACCGGCTCGACGCGCTCGACGCCCGCGCCACCGCCGGCACCCGGACGCTGGCCGTCCGCACCGCCTCACGGAGCGCCGCGAACACCGCCGTGCTGGCGGCGACCGTGTGCGCGATCGCGCTGGCCGGCGCGTACCTGTGGCAGGACGGCAGGATCACCATGCTCGCGTGGTGGGTGTCGGTCGCCGTGGCCCTCGCGCTGGGGCCCGCGCTGACGGCGGTCGAGGCGTTCGCCTCGGAGTTCGGCACCACGCTGGCCGCCGCCAGGAGGCTGTTCGCCATCATCGACGCGCCCGCCGGGTCCGGCCAGGACGAGTCCGCGCCGGGTGCGGGAGCGGGCGCCGGTGCCGCGGCCGTTCCCGGTGCCAGGCCGGGCGGAGCAGAGGCGGCGGCCGGGCTCAATGCGGTGCCCGGCGCGAGGCCGGCCGCCGGGCCGGGCGCCGGGCCGGGCGCGGTCCCGGGTGCGAGGCCGGCCGCCGGAACGAGTACGCGGCCCCGTACGGGCGTCGCCGTGTCCATGCGCGGCGTCCGCTTCGCCTACCCCGGCGCGCCCGCTGGCGTGCCGCCGGTGCTGGACGGCATCGACCTCGACCTGCCGCCAGGGTCGGCCACGGCCGTGCTCGGTCCGACCGGCAGCGGCAAGTCGTCGCTCGGCTACCTGCTGGCCGCCGCGCTCACGCCCACGGAGGGCACGATCACGCTCGACGGCACCGACCTGCGCGACATCCCCGACGACGAGCTGCGCCGCCGGGTGGCGCTGGCCGACCAGCGGCCGTTCGTCTTCTCCGGCACCGTGGCCGACAACCTCCGCCTCGCCCGTCCGGACGCGAGCGAGGCGGACCTGTGGCACGCGCTGGAGGTCGTGGCGCTGGCCGACACCGTACGCGGCCTGCCCGAGCAGCTCGGCACGCCGCTCAGCGAGCGCGGCCGGAACCTGTCGGGCGGGGAGCTGCAGCGCCTGTCCCTCGCTCAGGCGCTGCTGCGCCGCCCCGCCCTGCTGATCTGCGACGAGGTCACCAGCCAGCTCGACGCCGGCACCGAGGCCCGGCTGCTCCGGCGGCTGCGCAGCGAGCTGGCCGGCTGCACCACCGTGTGGATCACGCACCGGCGGGCGACGCTGGACCTCGTGGACCGGGTCGTCGTGCTCGACGGGGGCCGGGTCCGTACGGAGGACCTGCCTGAGTGAGGCTCAGAGATACGCGATGAATTTCAGCCGCGCGGGCCGCCCGCCCTCCTGATGAACGGGATCAGCGCGCCCGTGACGGCCCGGTAGTCCGCGTACTCGGGGAGCCGCCGCTCCAGCATCCGCTCCTCGGCGGCGATACGCCGCCCGTACGTCCAGCCCAGAAGGGCGGCCACGGCCACGAGAGCGACGGCGCTGCCCGAGGTGAGCGCGAACCCCGCCCAGATGAGCAGCGAGCCCGCGTAGCCGGGATGCCGCACCAGCCGGTACGGCCCCGTCCGCACGAGCCGGTGCCCGTCGCCCTCGATGCGGAGGGTTCGGGAGTAGAAGCGGCCCAGCGTCCGCATCGACCATCCGCGCAGCGCCAGACCCGCCCCTTCGATCACCAGGCCGGCGGGGGCCACGGCCAGGGGCAGCGATCCGGCCGGCAGGAGGCGGAGCAGCGGCGGCAGGCAAGCGGCGACGGCGAAGGCCAGGCCGATCATGAGGGAGGTGCCGCGGTCGTCGGGCGAGGCGTCCATGCTCACGGCAGGCCCGTCGTGGCGGGCCAGCGCCTCCAGCAGGAAGAGCCCGGCAAGGCCCGCGTACCCGGCCAGGAACCACCACGTCCCCGTGCTCATGCGCCCTCCCCGGCTCGCGCGCGCAGCTCGCGCAGCCACTCCCGTTCCGACTCACCGCGGCGGATCATCTCGCGGGTGACCAGCGACCCCCACCGGTCGTCGCGCGCCCCCTCGTCCAGGGAGCGCAGGTGCGCCATCCTGGCCTCGACGGCCTTCTCCCTGGCGTCGAGCACGGCCAGCCGCTCCCCAGGCGCCAGCAGGTCGAAGTGGGCTACGCGACACAGGAACTCCGCCTCGTCCCCTGCGCTCTCGGGCGGCAGCTCGGCCAGCAGGTCGTGCAGCAGCTCGCGTCCTGCCTCGGTGATCTCGTACACGTGGCGCGGCGGGCGCTTCTCCTGGGCTTGCGCGGTCTTGACCACCGCGCCGGCCTCCTCCATGCGGCGCAGCGCCGGATACAGGGAGTTGTTGTGCAGCACGTAACCGGTGCCGGCCTCTACCTGCTTGCGCAGCTCGTAGCCGTGGGCCGGTCCTTGGGCGAGCTGCCGCAGGATCAACACGTCGATGTACGACACTCGTCCAGTGTGACATAGGTAAAGCTGGATGAACAGGTCAAGGGCCGGTCAGCCCCTCGCGGAAGGCGATGGCGGTCGCCTCCGTACGCGTCGCCGCGCCGAGCTTCGTCAGGATGTGGGAGACGTGCACGCCCGCCGTGCTCGGCGAGATGTGCAGGCGGGCGGCGATCTGCCGGTTGGACAGGCCCTCGGCGAGCAGCCTGAGCACGTCGCGCTCGCGCTCGGTCAGCCCCTCCTGCGCCGGCCGGGGCCGCCCGAGCAGGGCGATCTCCCTGGCCAGCGGCGCCGCGCCCAGGTCGTCGGCCAGCCGCGCCGCCTCCCGCAGCCGGGCCGTCGCGCCCTCGCGGTCGCCCGCCGCCAGCGCGACGCGGGCGCCGTGGTACAGGCACAGCGCCAGCTCGTACGGCTGGCGCAGCTCCCGCCATGCCTCGGCCGCCCGGTCATAGCCGTCGTCATCAAGCAGCGCGTGGAGCGTGACCTGCCAGGCCCGGTCGAGCCGCCCGTCCACGCCGAGCCGGGCGTCGGCGGCGGCGAGCTCGGCCTGGCGTTCGGCGACCCGCCGCCGCAGCGCCTCCCCCGTGCCGTGAGCGAGCCTGGCCCGCTGCACCAGCGCCCCCGCCACCAGCACCGGGCGGGCGTCGCTGCTGTAGACGCGGGTGAGGTCGGGGTCGGCGAGGGCCCGTTCCAGCAGCAGGTCGGCGCGCTCGAACGCGCCCTGGGCGGCGGCGAGCAGGCAGAGGAGCTGATGGCGGCCGTACGGGCTGCCGGGGCCCGCGTGCTCGACGGCGGACGCGGCTTCGGCCGCCGCGGCGAGGTCGCCGCGCAGCAGCGCCAGCCGTCCGGAGAGGATGAGCAGGGCCTGCCGCGACAGCGGCGGCGGATCCTCCTGGAGGCCGTCGCGCAGCAGCTCGGCCGCCTCATCCCACTGTCCCGCCAGGATCAGGCCGCGCCCTGCGTAGCGGGCGAGCTCCGCGCCCCGGCTGCGGCCGAGGCCGTAGCGGCGGGCGTGGCGCATGCCCTCGCGGGCGGCGGCGATGGCGCGCCGGTGGTCGCCGGCCCTGGTGTGCAGCAGCGCCTCGTACATCGGGACCGTCATGAGCAGGTCGTGGCCGTCGAGCCGGGCGGCCAGCGTACGCGCCTCCTCCAGCATGCCGAGGTCGCGCCGCATCAGGCCCACGCCGAGCAGGCCCCGCACCGTGACCAAGGGGTCGCCGGTGAGGCGGCCGATCCGCAGCGCCTCCTCGAACGGCTCGCGCGCCCTGTCCACCTCCGGCAGCAGCCCCATGGCCAGCACGCCGAGCAGTCGGCCCCGCTGCAGGCCGTCTCCGGCGGGCAGCAGCTCCAGGGCGTGCTCCCAGTCGGTGACGCCGGTCATGCTCAGCCGGTGCCGTAGCCTGCCCCGGTGCTCCAGCAGCAGGGCGGCGCGCTCCGGCTCGCGCCGCTCGTCCACCTCGGCCAGCCCCTCGGCGGCGAGGTCCACGCCCCGTGCGTAGTCGCCGCTGAGCATGCACGCCTCGGCGGCCTCGGTCAGCACGCCGATCCTGTCCACGCCGAGGTCCACGTCCGGGTCCCACAAGTTGAGCACCTGGCCGAGGAGGCGGGCCTGCTCCTCGTACGCGTACGTGCGGCGCGCCTGCCCCGCCGCCCGGTACGCCGCGGTCAGCGCCAGCCTGCGGTCCCCGGCGGCACTGGCGTGGGCGGCCAGCTCGGCATAGGCGCCGGAGCCGCGCAGGGCCTCGGCGTAGCGGGCGTGCAGGCGGGCCCGCTCGCCCGGCAGCAGGTCCTCGTACACCACGTGCCGGATCAGCGCGTGGCGGAAGTCGTAGCCGTCGCCCGATGTGACGAGCAGGCTGGCGTCGATCAGCTCGCGCAGCAGCGCGTCCAGCTCGGCGCCGTCCTGCCCGGCCACCTGCGCGAGCAGCCGGTGCCCGACCCTGCCGCCCGCCACGGAGGCGATGCGCAGCAGCTCGCGAGCCGGTCCCGGCAGCGCGCGCGGGCCGGACAGCAGCAGGCTGCGCAGGCTGTCGGGGGTGCGTTCGCCGGCGCGGGCCAGGGCCTCGACGAACAGCGGGTTGCCGTCGCTGCGCTCGTGGACCCGGCGTACGGCGGCGGCGTCCGGCTCGGTGCCGAGGATCGCGGCGAGCTGGCGGGCCACGCCCTGCCGGTCGAGGCGGTGCAGGCGGAGCAGGGTGGTGCGCGGGCGGCGGGACAGCTCCGACAGCAGCGGCCCGAGCCGCCCGTCGCCGGTCTCGGGGGGCCGGTAGGTGATCGTGAGCAGCACGCCGGGCTGGGCGAGGTTCCTGGCGAGGAAGCCGAGGAGTTCGCGGGTGGCGGCATCCGCCCAGTGCAGGTCCTCGACGGCGATGACCAGCGGGCGGTGCGCGGCGACCCGTTCGATCAGTGTCAGCGCCTCCTCGAAGAGCCGGTGCTTGCCACCCTCGGCGTCGCCCGCGTCGCCCAGCTCGGGGAACCAGCGGGCGAGCTGGCGGTAGGGGCCGGGCAGCGCGCCCTCGACGCGGATCAGCCTGCGCAGCACGGTGACGAACGGCGCGTACGGCAGGCTGTCGCTGCCCAGCTCCGTGCACGCGCCCTCGACCACCATCGCCCGATCGCCCAGGGATCCGGCGAACTCGGCGAGCAGCCGCGACTTGCCGATGCCGGCCTCGCCGGCCACCAGCGCCACCGCCGGCCCCTGCTCGATGGCCGTGCCGAGGGCCGCGGCCAGCTCGGACAGCTCTTCCGTCCGGCCGACGAACACCGGACTGACCACGCGCTCCGCCATCATCGCGCCAGCATATAAATACCGAAAAAACCTGATGCGCTATGGATCTTTATCCGGCCACGCTCGAAGCATGACAACCACCTATCCGCTGCGCACCATCGGAGCGGACGAGATCGACGCCTGGGCGCGCATGGTCACCACCACCTACGGCCAGGACTGGCGGCGCGAGGGCGGGCTGCGCAACGCCGCCCGCTCCCTCGACCCGGCGCGCACGCTGGCCGCCTGCGATGGCCCCGACATCGTCGGCGGGGCGTCCATCTACGGCCGCGTGATGACGGTGCCCGGCTGGACGGCGCCGGTGTCCGTGCCGGTAGCGGGCATCACGCTCGTCGCGGTCCTGCCCACCCACCGCCGGCGCGGGATCCTCACCGCGATGATGCGCAGGCAGCTCACCGACCTGTACGAGTCGGGCGGCGAGCCGTTCGCCGCGCTCAACGCCGCCCAGGCCACGATCTACGGCCGCTTCGGCTACGGCCTGGCCAGCCAGGTGGCCCTGATCAGGGGCGACAAGAGGTTCATGGGCCTGCGGCCCGGCACCGACGTCGGCGACGGCACGATCCGCCTGCTCGGCCGCCACGAGGCCAGGCCGCTGCTGGAGAAGGTCTACGACACCGCGCGCAGGAGCGGGGTCGGGTGGGTGGACCGCACCGACCGGTTCTGGGAGGCGCGCCTGGCCGAGGACGAGCGGGCCCGCGACGGCGGCACGGCGCTGCGCTTCGCCGTGCACACCGAGCGGGGCGGCGAGGTCACCGGCTACGCCCTCTACCGCTCCAAGCCGCCTCTTGTGCGGGTGATCGAGGTCGCGGCCACCACCAGGCAGGCGTACGCCGCCTTGTGGCGCTTCCTCATCGACCTCGACGCGCACAGCGAGCTGGCCTACGACGGGGCCGTGGACGAGCCGCTGATCCACCTGATGTCCGATCCGCGCGCGGCGCACGCCACCGTGATGGACAACCTGTGGGTGCGGCTCGCGGACGTGCCGCGGGCGCTGGCGGCACGCGGGTACGCGGCGCCGCTGGACGTGGTGCTGGAGGTGCAGGACGCCTTCTGCCCGTGGAACGCGGGCCGCTACCGCCTGACGGCCGGCGGCGAGTCGGTGTCCTGCGAGCGTACGCGGGCCCATCCCGACCTGCGGCTGACCGCCGCCGAGCTGGGCGCGGCCTACCTGGGCGGCACCACCTTGTCGTCGCTGGCAGCGGCGGGCCGCGTGGAGGAGCTGCGTCCCGGCGCGCTCGCCGCCGCCTCGCTCGCCTTCCGCGGCGAGCGCGCCCCTTTCCACCCCTCCGGCTGGGCGTTCCCGGCCTTCTGACCTGCGCTGATAAAAACGGAGTTTCATGCAGAACGCATCCGCCGTCTCCGCGCCTCGAGACGGGCGCGCGGGCATCACCGCCGACCTGGTAGGCCGGCTGATCGCCGCCCAGTTCCCTCAGTGGGCGGGCCTGCCGGTCGTCCCGGTGCCGGTGGACGGCCATGACAACCGTACGTACCGGCTGGGCGAGGACATGACGGTACGCCTGCCGACCGCCGCCGGTTACGCGCCCGCCGTGCGGAAGGAGAGCGTCTGGCTGCCGCGCCTGGCGCCGCACCTGCCGGTGGCCGTGCCGCCGATCCTGGCCACCGGCGAGCCCGGCGAGGGCTACGCGCATCCGTGGTCGGTGCGCGGCTGGCTGGAGGGCGAGACCGCGCACCCGTCGCGCATCGGCGACATGTCGGCGTTCGCCGTGCAGCTGGCCGAGTTCCTGCTGGCGCTGCAGCGCTGCGACTCCACGGGCGGTCCTGCGGCGGGCGAGCACAGCTTCTACCGGGGCGCCTCGCTGCGCCACTACGACGAGGAGACCCGCCGCTGCCTGGCCGCGCTGGAGGGCCGCGTCGATACGGATCTGGCCGCCGAGGTGTGGCGGGCGGCGCTGGCGGCGACCTGGACCGGGCGGCCCGTGTGGTTCCACGGCGACGTCGCCGCCGGGAACCTGCTGGTCGCCGGCGGCAGGCTGACGGCCGTGATCGACTTCGGCACCTCCGGGGTCGGCGACCCGGCCTGCGACCTGGTGATCGCCTGGACGATGTTCGAGGGCGCGTCCAGGGAGGCCTTCCGGGCGGCCGTGGGCGGCGACCCCGGCATGTGGGCGCGGGCGCGCGGGTGGGCGCTGTGGAAGGCCCTGCTGCTGCTGGCCTCGGCCATCGACTCCGACACTGACTCCGACCGGGTCAAGGCCGCCGAGCAGCGCCGCGTCATCACGCACGTCCTGTCCGACCATCTCGCGACCGCATGACGAGGGAGACACAGCCTATGCGCATGAATCGGCTCGGCCGCAGTATGGTCGGCGTCACCGAGCTGGGCTTCGGCGGCGGCCCGCTGGGCGGCCTGTTCGAACCGCTGGACGACGCCACCGCCGCCGGGGCGCTGAAGGCGGCCTGGGAGGCGGGCATCCGCTACTACGACACCTCACCCCACTACGGCATCGGGCACTCCGAGCGCCGCATCGGCGAGCTGCTGCGAGACAAGCCGCGGGCGGAGTTCACGCTCTCGACGAAGGTCGGGCGGCTGCTGGTGCCGCAGGATCCGCAAGGCCGGATGGACGAGGAGTTCGCCGTGCCGGCCACGCACCGGCGCGTCTGGGACTTCTCCCGCGACGGCGTCCTGCGCAGCGTCGAGGACTCGCTGGCCCGCATGGGCGTCGACCGGATCGACGTGCTGTTCCTCCACGACGCCGAGCAGCACTTCGAGGCCGCGCTGCGCGACGGCTATCCGGCGCTGGCCGAGCTGCGCGCGCAGGGCGTCGTCGGCGCGATCGGCGCGGGCATGTACGACTCCGCCAAGCTCACCCGCCTGGTCCGCGAGACCGACGCCGACGTGGTCATGCTGTCCGGCCGCTACACGCTGCTCAACCACGGCGCGCTCGACGACCTCATGCCCGCCTGCGCCGAGCGCGGCGTGTCGGTGCTGGCCGCGTCCGTCTTCAACTCCGGCCTGCTGGCCACGGAACGGCCCCGGGAAGGAGCCCGCTACGACTACGCGCCCGCCACCCCGTACGTGCTGGAGCGGGTGCACCGCATCGCGGACGTCTGCGCGGCCCACGGTGTGACGCTCCCCCAGGCGGCGATGGCCTTCCCGCTGCTGCACCCGGCCGTCGCGGGGGTCGTGGCCGGCATGCGCTCGGCCGAGGAGGTGCGGCGCAACGTCGCCGCGTTCTCGTCCCCCGTACCCGCGGCTTTGTGGTCCGATCTGCGCGAGGCGGGCCTGCTGGACGAACGCGCCCCTACCGGGCAGGCAGGATGAGGTATCTTCTCCCGGTCCCGCCCCGACCCGGCCGGCGCCCGTCCCGGCCAGGCCGCCCCCCCGCCCGCGAGGAAGCCGCCCCATGACCGCCATCGTCCCGCTGCGCAAGAACGTCCGCTTCCAGCTGCTGTGGGCCGGCAGCGCGGTCTCCGAGCTGGGCTCGGAGCTCACCAGGCTCGCGACGCCGCTGCTGGTGCTGGCGCTCACCGGCTCGCCGGGGCTGGCGGGCGTCGTCGCGGGGCCCGCACCGCCGCCAACCTCGCGCTGCAGATCCGGCCGGGGTCTGGGTCGATCGGTGGGATCGCCGCCGTACGCTCATCACCGCCCAGGGCCTGCAGGCCGTGGTCTCCGCGGTGCTGGCGGCGCTGGTGGTCACCGGCCAGGTGCGGGTCTGGCAGTTCATCGTGCTGGCGGTGCTGGACGGGTTGTGCGTGGCGTTCATCTCGCCCCTCACGACCACGGCGATCCGCGGCATCGTCCCGCCCGGGCAGCTGCACAGCGCGTACGCGCAGGAGGAGTCCCGCACCCACGCGGCCGGGCTCGTCGGGCCGCCGCCCGGCGGGCTGCTGTACGGCCTGGGGCGGGCGGTGCCGTTCGTGGTGGACGCGATCACGTACGTGGCCGCCACGCTCTTCTACGCCCTGGCGAAGGTGCCGCGCCGCCCCGCCGCTGAAGGCGCATCGGACGACAGCCGCGCGGAAGGAGACGGTGCGGCGCGCCGCTGTCGGGGCGCATCGGCAGGCTGCCGCCGCCCGGCAAGATCACGCTGGCCGTGGTGACGGTCTTCGGCACCGCGCTGGCGGCCACGGCGCTGCCCTTCGGGATGTGGTGGCCGATGCCGCCGCTGGTGTTCATCACGCTCTCCACGCCCTCGCTGAACGTGGTGGTGAGCGTGGTGATCGCCCGCATGGTGCCGGAGGCGACGCTCGGCCGGGTGGGCGCGGTGCTGAGCGTGAGCGGGTTCGCGCTCAAGCCGCTCGGGCCCGTGCTCGGCGGTGCGCTCGCCGCGGCGCTGGGCGGCGCGGCGACGCTCGTCGCGCTCGGCGGGCTGCTCCTGGTGACCGCCGCCGTCGCCGCGCTCAGCCCGGAGCTGCGCCGCTTCACCGGCGACCCCTCCCCCACCTCGCCTGAGCTGCTGGAGAGTCAGGGCTCAGACGGCGGGCCTGGCCGGGGGACGCTGTCCGAGCCACTGCTCGGCGCCCCAGGCGTGGAACCGTTCCACCTCGGCGAACCCGAGCCTGGCCGCGAGGCGCATGGACGCGGCGTTGGCGGTCTGGGTGGTGAGCACCACCGGCTCGCCGGGCAGGACGCGGCCGAGCCAGCCGAGCGCCGCCGCGCACGCCTCGGTGGCGTACCCGTGGCCCCAGGCCCGGGGCAGGAACAGGTAGCCGAGCTCGGCCTTGCCGACGGCGGCCGGGCGGCCGTGCTCGCCGGCGCGCTTGAACTCCACCAGCCCGATCATCTGCCCGCCGAGATCGACGGCGAAGGTGCCCGGCCGCCCCGGCACCTCCGGCAGCTCGCGTTCGAGCCGATCGCGGTCGCCGGGGCCGCCCAGGTAGGCGTGCACCTCCGGCGAGGACAGCAGCTCGACGAACGCCGCGCGATCGCGGGCCTCCGGTGCCCTGAGCAGGAGGCGCTCGGTCCTGACGGGATCGGGCGGCCAGGCGACGGAGTCGATCTCAACCATGGCGGGCAACCTACCGCACGCTCAGGTGGGGCCGATCTCGTCGGCGAGCCGGTTGTTGTGCTCGATCTGCGCCATGTGGGTCTCGGCCCACTGGCGGAGCGCGGCGAGCGGGCCTTCGAGCGACAGGCCGAGATCGGTGAGCCGGTAGTGGACGGCGGGCGGCACGGTCGGCTCGACGCGGCGCTCGGCCAGCCCGTCGCGCACCAGGCTCTGCAGGGTGACCGAGAGCATCTTCTGTGAGATGCCGGGAATGCGGCGCCGCAGCTCCGCGAACCGCAGCTCGTCCGGCGCCGCCTCGGCCAGCACTTTGACCGCCATCGAGGTCCACTTGGCGCCGACGCGGTCGAGCAGCTGCCGGGTCGGGCAGAGCGGGTCGAACAGGTCTCCCCGCCGGCCGCCCGCGCTCTCGGACCTGGTCACCTGGAGCTCACCACCTGAGAGAGAAGTGCCGTCTTGGGGAAACCAGCCTAGTTCCCTACTGTGACCTGGTCACCCTTTCTCACCACGCCTGGAGTGCTCCCATGCCCGAGCTGCGCCGCGTCCGCGTCAACGGCGTCGAGCTGAACGTCGCCATCGCCGGCTCCGGCCCCGCCGTCCTGCTGCTGCACGGCTTCCCGCACACGTGGCAGGTGTGGACGGACGTCATGGCCGACCTGTCGGCCCGCCACCAGGTGATCGCGCCGGACCTGCGCGGGTTCGGCGCGAGCAGCAGGCCCGCCACCGGGTACGATGCCGCCACCCTGGCCGATGACGCCGCCGCGCTGCTCACCGCGCTCGGCGTGTCCTCGGCCGCGGTGGCCGGCATCGACGCGGGCACCCCGCCCGCCTTCCTGCTCGCCGCCCGCCGTCCCGACCTCGTGCGGCGCCTGGTCGTCATGGAGTCGCTGCTCGGCCGGCTGCCCGGCGCCGAGGACTTCCTGGCCGGCGGGCCGCCGTGGTGGTTCGGCTTCCACGCGGTGCCCGGCCTGGCCGAGACCGTGCTGGAGGGCAACGAGGCCGCGTACGTCGACTGGTTCCTGGACGCCGGCACCCTCGGCGACGGGGTCACGCCCGCCATCAGGGACGCCTTCGTCCGCGCGTACACCGGTCGCGAGGCCCTGGCCTGCGCCTTCTCCTACTACCGGGCGCTGCCGCGGAGCGCGGCGCAGATCGAGCAGGCGGTGACCGCCCGGCTGACGGTGCCGACGCTGGCGATCGGCGCCAAACCCGTCGGCGCCGCCCTGGAGCGGCAGCTGCGCCCGTACGCCGGCGACCTGACCGGGCACGTCATCGAGGACTGCGGCCACATCATCCCGCTGCACAGGCCGCGCGCCCTGCTCGCGCTGCTGCGCCCGTTCATCGCGGAGTGACCACGCGCTCCTTGGCCACGAGCTCGCGTACGGCGGGCGCCGTCTCCTCCCCGAACCGCCTGATCCGCGCCGGATCCATGGTGAGGAGCGTGAAGACGCTGGTGCCGTAGGTCAGCGCCAGCTCGGCCAGCTGCTCGGCGGGCGGTTCTTCGGCCAGGTTGAGCAGCCGCCTGATGCCGGCGGGCCGGCGACCGGCGCGTTCTGCGGCCTCGTCGATGACGGCGTTGCCGCGTTCCAGGGCCTCGAGCTCCTCCAGGCGGGGCAGCGAGGGCAGCCAGCCGTCGGCGGCGCGGCCGATGAGCTCCAGCATGCGCGGCCGGTAGCCGCCCACCCAGATGGCGACGTCGTGGGCGGGACGCGGCCCGCGCGCCATGCCGTCGATCGAGTGATGCTCACCGTGGAAGATCACCTCGCCGGGCGGGTCCCACGCGGCCCGGGTGATCGCGATGGCCTCCTCCAGGGCGGCGACCGCCTGGCCGGGGGTGCGGCGCGGCCCGCCCATGCTCGCGATCGCGTCCCAGAACCCGCCCGCGCCGAGCGCCAGCTCGAAGCGCCCGCCGCTGAGCAGGTCGAGGCTGGTCGCGCTCTGCGCGAGCATGGCGGGCGCCACTACGGTGTCCGGGTGCTCGCTCGACGGGATGAGGTTGGCGCCGAACAGCAGCTCGTGCCCGTAGTCAGTCATGGGGTTGGAGAGATGCAGCATGACGGGGCTGGTCGACCGGGCCGAGAAGCGCGGCGTGGTGGCCAGGGTGCGCGACCAGCGCGACCGCCGCGCGGCCCGCATCGAGCTGACCGAGCAGGGCAGAGAGATCGCGTACGCGGCCCACCGCAAGGTCACCGAGCACGTCGAGCGGCTCATCGGCGACATCGACCCCGGCGACCGTGAGCGCCTGGAGCGCCTGGTGACGGGCATCATCACCGCCCCTCGCCCCGTCCCTGCCGCCCGCGCATGACCCCGGCCGTCACGGACGGCGGCGCGGGCGACCTGATCGCGGCGGCCGGCCAGGAGACCCACACGGCCCTGCTGGACCTCGCCGGGATGAGGTCAGGTCAGCGGTAGCCGCTGCGGGCAGCGCGGCCCGCAGCGGCCCCGGCGATCAAGCGCAGGCCGGCAACGTCTGCGGCATCCGCATCAGCTGAGCGGGACGTCGAGGCGCTGGCGGGTGGGCTCGGGGGCCTCCTTGCGCTCACCGAGGAGCGTCATGAGCTGATCCATGGCGACCTGCCCCAGTTTCTCGCCGTCCACGTCGATCGAGGGCACGTCGTGCAGGCCGAGGCTGTCGACGACCATGCGCTCGGAGCTGACCACGACGTCGTCGACGCCGCGCCGCATGAGGGCGAACATCAGGCCGAGCCCGATGGAGGTGGCGTAGGGGACGACGGCGGTGGCGCGGGCGGCCACCACGTCGTCGGCCGCCGCCACCCCCGAGGCGAACGTCGAGGGGTAGGGACCGAGCATGGTCAGCGTCACCCCGCCCTCCT
This sequence comes from Nonomuraea sp. NPDC052634, assembly GCF_040678535.1. Lineage (NCBI taxonomy): Bacteria > Bacillati > Actinomycetota > Actinomycetes > Streptosporangiales > Streptosporangiaceae > Nonomuraea > Nonomuraea sp. NPDC052634. Next base: position 507,271 of record NZ_JBFATY010000001.1, read on the forward strand.
CGGCGGCGGCGCGGATGGCGGCCTGACGCTGGCGGTCCTGCCAGGATCCCGCGGGTCCGCCGACGTAGACGATGCGCTCGTGCCCCTTGTCGGCGAACCAGCCGACGAGCGCGCCGAACGCGGTGGCGGTGTCGGCGACCGTCGAGGGCATGCCGTCGATCTCGCGGTCGATGAGCACGGTGGGCTTGTACGCCGCCGCCGCGCGGATGATCTCGTCGGACCCCCGTGGCGCGGTGAGCAGGAAGCCGTCCACCTGGTGGGCGAGCTGCTCGACGGCGGCGAGCTGGGAGGTGTGCTCCAGCGAGTGCACCGCGACGGTGAGCTGCATGCCCGACTCCGCGGCGCGCGCCTGGGCGCCGCCGATGATCGGGGTGAAGAAGGTGTTGTCGAGCGTGGGCACCACGATGGCGACCACGCCGGTCCTGCCTCGCGCGAGCTGGGTGGCCGCCCGGTTGGGCACGAATCCCAGCTGTTCGGCCGCCGCGCGCACGCGGGCGACGGTCTCCGGGGCGGCCAGGTCGGGCCGGCCCAGAGCGCGGGAGGCCGTCGCCTTCGATACCCCCGCCAGTACGGCGACGTCCGCCAGTGTCGGCAATGATCCTCCTTGACCAGTTAACACGGATTTAACGCAGTGGTTTGTGCGCGAGGCGGCTCGTCCTCTATGGTCAGGCTCATGCAACCGGTTCCGTAACCGGTTCCAGTGACAGCGTACGCCACCGAGAAAGGACGCCGACATCTCTCGCACATCGGCCCTTCTACTGGTGCCAGGGCTCGTCCTTCTCCTCGCGGGTTTCCTCGTCCCCTCGGTCGCGATGCTCTTCGCGCCGCCGGACGTCTCGACCAGTGAGATCTTCGCGCGCCTGGGCGAGATGCTCAAGGACCCCTACGACCTCGAGGTCATCGGGCGCACGGTAGGGCTGGCCCTGGTGGTCACGGTCATCTGCGTCTTCCTCGGGTTCCCCATCGCGTACTGGCTGGCGCGCTCGCGCTCCCGCTGGAGCGGCGTGCTGCTGGCGGTGGCGATCTTCCCGCTGATGCTGAGCAACGTGGTGCGGACGTTCGGCTGGCTGGTGATCCTCGGCTCCAAGGGCGCGCTCGGGCAGCTCCTCGTCTCGCTGGGCCTGGTGGAGACGGCGCCGCAGCTGCTCTACACCAAGGTGGCGATCGTCCTCGGGCTCACCCAGCTGTTCCTGCCGCTGGCGATCATCTCGTGCTACTCGGCCGTCGCCCAGGTCGATCCCGGTCTCGACGACGCCTCGCGCGGGCTGGGCGCGGGCCGCATCCGCACGCTGTGGAACATCGTCATCCCGCTGACCATGCCGGGCATCGTGGTGGCCGCCACGCTGGTCTTCGCCGGGTCCGTCACCGCCTACACCACGCCGTACCTGCTCGGCGGGTCCAGCCAGCGGATGCTGTCCACGCAGCTGTTCACGTACGCGAGCACCACCGTCGACTGGGCGTCGGCCTCGGCGACGGCGCTCATCATGACGGTGCTGGTCTTCCTGGTCTCGGGGCTGTCGTCGCTGATGGGACGCAAGGGGGCCACCTCGTGAAGCGGCCCATCACGGCGGCGCTGGCGGTCGTCGGCTACGTCATCATGATCGTGCCGATCATCTTCGTGGTGTCCACCGCGTTCACCTCGGGCAGCGTGCTGCGCTTCCCGCCGGACGGGTTCTCGCTGCGCTGGTTCGGCGAGGCGCTGGGCTACGAGCCGTTCATGGAGGCCGCGCTGTCCAGCCTCCAGCTCGCCGTGCTCGCCACGCTGCTCGCGCTGCTGGTCGGCGTGCCGGTCACGCTCGCCATCCACCGGGGCAGGCTGCCCGGCAAGGGGCTCGTCGAGGGGTTGTTCCTGTCGCCGCTCATCGTGCCCGAGCTGGTCGTCGGGCTCGCGCTCTACCAGCAGCTCATGGTGGGGCTGGGCCTGGACAACTTCAGCACCCTGCTCGCCGGGCACACCGCGCTGATGCTGCCGTACGCGGTGCGCGTCACCGGCGCGTCGCTGGCGCTGGCCGACCCCGCGCTGGAGGAGGCCGCCCGAGGGCTCGGGGCCTCGCCGCTGCGCGCGTTCTTCGGCGTCACGCTGCCCATGCTGCGCCCGGGGATCTTCTCGGCCGGGCTGCTCAGCCTGGTCACGTCCTTCAACAACGTGCCGCTGTCGCTGCTGCTGCAGGGGCGCGACTTCCGCACGCTGCCGGTGACGATGCTCGACTACGTGCAGCAGTCCTACGACCCGATGGTGGCCGCCGCCTCCACCCTCATCCTGGCCGCCACCGTCGTCATCGCGATGGTCGCCGAGCGCACCGTCGGGTTCGCCAAGATCTTCGGAGGGATCGACCCATGACCGCCGCCGCCGAGCTGATCGCCGTCACCAAGACGTTCGGCGCCTTCACCGCCGTGGACGCGATCGACCTGGCCGTGCCGGCCGGGAGGCTCACGACGCTGCTCGGCCCCAGCGGCTGCGGCAAGACCACCACCCTGCGGATGATCGCCGGCTACGCCGAGCCGACCTCCGGGACGATCCGCATCGGCGGCGTGGACAGCACCCGCACCCCGCCGGAGAAGCGGAACCTCGGCATGGTCTTCCAGTCGTACGCGCTGTTCCCGCACATGACGGTGGCCGACAACGTCGGGTACGGGCTCAAGCTGCGCAAGGTGCCGGCCGCCGAGCGGCGGGCCCGCGTCATGGAGGTCCTGGAGCTGGTCGGGCTGGCGCACCTGGCGGACCGCAAGCCGAAGAAGCTCTCCGGCGGCCAGCAGCAGCGGGTGGCCCTCGCCCGCGCGATCGCGATCAGGCCGAAGCTGCTGCTGCTCGACGAGCCGCTGTCGAACCTCGACGCCCGCCTGCGGGTGCAGATGCGGGCCGAGATCCGGCGCATCCAGGCCGAGACCGGGCTGACCGTCATCCTCGTCACCCACGACCAGGACGAGGCGCTGGAGATGTCCGACCACATGGTCATCATGAACGAGGGCAGGATCGTCCAGCAGGGCTCGCCCCAGGAGATCTTCCCCCGGCCCGCCGACCGTTTCGTCGCCGAGTTCCTCGGCTACGAGAACTTCCTCACCGCCGCCGACGGCACCCTGATGACCATCAGGCCCGAGCACCTGCGCATCGCCGAGAAGGGCCAGGGCCTGGACGCCACGGTGGCCGACGTCGCCTTCCGCGGCGTCGATCTGCTGGTCTCGCTCGACGTGGTGGACCCGTCGGGCGCGACCGTCAGGCTGCTCGCCGACGTACGCGGCGGCGACGCCCCGGCTCCCGGATCGAGCGTCTCGGTGATCACGCCGGACGACCGGCTGGTCCCACTTCCCCGCTGAAAGAAGGAACACCCATGCCCACGCGCCGTGCCGTACTGGCCGTTGCCCTGTCGCTGCTCGCCGCGGCCGGATGCTCAGGATCGAGCTCCGGCGGCGAGCAGGCCGAGCAGAACACCATCGTGGTCAGCACCTTCCCCTTCGGGGTGAAGGAGTTCGAGCAGGCGGTCGTCGACCCGTTCACGAAGAAGACCGGGATCAAGGTGGAGCTGGACACCGGCTCCAACGCCGACCGGCTGTCGAAGCTCAAGCTCACCAAGGGCAGGCCGGAGGCGGACGTGGTGCTGATCTCCGACTACTTCGCCGCGCTCGGGCAGAAGGACGGCCTGTTCGAGAAGGTGGACGTGCCCGCCATGAAGGAGCTGGCACCGTTCGCGACCGAGGGCGCCTACGAGGGGCCCGCCTACACCCACCAGCTCAACGGGATCATCTACAACACCGAGAAGCTGTCGAAGGATCAGGCGGCCGACTGGAAGCTGTTCGGCGACGCGGCGTACGCCAAGAAGGTGGCGCTGCCCGACATCTCGGTGACCGCGGGGCAGCTCATGATCTCCGGGGTGGGCGAGGCGTACGGCAAGGGCCCGTACGACATCGACACCTCGCTGCGCACGCTGTCCGGCTGGGCGCCGAACGTACTGCAGTTCTACAGCTCCACCACCGAGGTCACCAACCTGCTGTCACAGGGCGAGATCGTCGCCGCCGACGCGCTCAGCGGGTTCGCCACCCAGCTCGTCACCTCGGGCGAGCCGATCGCCTGGACCGCCCCCGCCAAGGGCCGCTACATGGCCACCAACCGGGCCATGATCCCCAAGGGCGCGCGCAACCAGGAGGGCGCGAAGAAGTTCATCGACTACCTGCTGTCGGCGGAGGCGCAGAGCGCCACAGCGAAGATCGTCGGTGACCTGCCGGTGAACCCGAAGGCCGACATCCCGCCCGAGATCGCCAAGGTGACCGGCGAGGCGGCCAAGGACCCGGTCGCCGCCGGCTACAAGACGCTCGATCCGGCCCAGCTCGTGGACACCCGCGACGAGTGGGTCAAGCGCTTCACCCGCGAGGTGGCCGGCAAGTGAACCTCGCAGCGCTGCCCAAGGTCGATCTGCACTGCCACCTGATCGGCACCGTGCGCGCCTCCACCTTCGCCGAGCTGGCGCGCAGGGAGAAGCTCGATCTGCCGGACCCGCCGGAGCGCATCTACGCCCAGGTCAACTCGCTGCCGCCGGACCCGAAGCTCTACCTGGACACCCGCATCCCGGTGCCGCAGGGCAGGAGCGCCGACGAGCCCGAGGTATCGTACTCGCTGTTTCAGGTGTCGTCGTGGGTGCTGCAGACGCTGCGCGACGCCGACGATCTCACCAGGATCACCTACGAGGCGTTCGAAGCCGCCCACCGCACCAGCAACACCCTGCACCTGGAGCTGTCGTTCGACGCGCTCACCGAGCACCAGCGCAAGCTCGGCTACGCGACCGTCGTCGAGGCGTACGCCGAGGGCATCAGGATGGCCGAGCGCGACTTCGGCATGACCGGCCGGCTGATCGCGGCGGTGGACCGGAGCAGGAGCGGCGAGGAGGCGCTGGAGTGGGTGCGCACGGTGGTGGAGCACCCGCACGAGTACGTCGCCGGGATCGGCCTGGACAACCTGGAGACGGCGGGGCCGCCCGAGCGGTTCGCGGCGGCGTTCCGGCTGGCCGGCGAGGCGGGGCTGCGCCGTACCGCGCACTCCTCCGAGCACGCGCCCGTCGCCGTCAACACGGTCACCTGCCTGGACGTGCTCGGCTGCGACCGGATCGACCACGGCTACTTCGTCCTGGAGGACGACGAGGTGGTGGCCAGGGTCAGGGACGAGCAGGTGCCGTTCACGGTCATCTCGACCACGTCGCGGCGGTCGTGGCGGCCGTGGCGGCGGGCCTCGATCGCGGCGATGATCGAGGCCGGGCTGAACGTCATCCCCGCATCCGACGACCCGGGCATGTTCCCGACGTCGCTGGCCGAGGAGTACCGCATCCTGTCCGAAGACCTCGGCGTGCCGGACGAGCGGCTGCGGGCGATGGCGCTGGCCGGGGTGGAGGCCTGCTGGCTGCCCGAGCCCGAGAAGGCCGCGCTGCGCCGCCGCTTCGAAACCGAACTCGCCGCCGCCGGGTAAGCCCCCGGACGCGCGCCGCCCGCCCGGGCGGAACCCGGGCGGGCGGCGCGGCTCACGCACCGGAACCGCCCGCATCTGGCCCCGCGCCGATCGGTGAACCGGCCGGCACGGCCGCTGCGTACCTCGTCGTGATGACCGAGGAGGCGCGGACGTGAAGGTACGGGCGGCGATGGTGTCGGCGGCGCTGTGCGCGGGAGCCCTGGCGTCACCCGCACCCGCCATGGCCGACCCGTCGCCGGCCCAGGTCAGGGCGCGGCTGGTCAAGCTCAACGAGAAGGCGGACCAGCTCGTCGAGCGCTACAACCGGGCGACCGAGGCCTACCGGAAGGCCCGCGAGCGCTACCGGGCGCTCGACGCCGAGGCGGCGCGGGACGACGCGCGGGCCGAGGAGCTGCGCGCACAGCTCGCCGAGCTGGCGGCGCGCGACTACCGGCTCGGCTCGCCGCTCGGCTGGCAGCGCTTCGTCGGCAGGGGCGATCCCGAGTCCGTGCTCGGCGGCATGGCCGCTCTGGAGGCGCTCGCCCGCGACCGCGCCGCCCGGCTGCGGGCGTTCGAGGCGGCCACCGCGCGGCTGCGGGACAAGCGCGACCGGGCCAAGGACGTGCTGGCCGAGGCCGAGAAGGCGCGCGAGGCGGTACGCCGCGAGCAGGCCGAGGTGGACAAGCTCGTCGACCAGCAGACCGCGCTGCTGCGGCGGCTCGGGGCGTTCAAGACGGGCGATCCCCGCAGCACGGGCCGCCCGTACACCGGTCCCGCGTCGGGCAACGCGCGGCGGGCGCTGGAGTTCGCGTTCGCGCAGATCGGCAAGCCCTACCGGTACGGCGGCACCGGGCCGGGCTCGTGGGACTGCTCGGGTCTGGTGCAGGCGGCCTGGCGGGCGGCGGGGGTGAAGCTGCCGCGCACCACGTACACGCAGTGGGCCTGGGGCGCCGCCCGGCGGGTCCCGCTGTCGGCGGCGCAGCCCGGCGACCTGCTGTTCAGCAGAGGGCTCGGGCACATGGGCATGTACGTCGGCGACGGGAAGATGATCCACGCCCCGCAGACCGGCGACGTCGTCAAGGTCGTCACGCTCGACGCGTACTGGCGTAGCCGCCTCGTCGGCGCCGTACGCCCCTGACCTCGCTCGCTGTGATTTCCGCGAATCTTCCGGTCGCGCTCGGGTACGGCATGCTAATGATCTGTAGGCGCCCGCCACGACGGCGAGGCCCGCGGACGCCCGTCCCCCGCGGCGTCCGCGCACCGCGATGACGCGGTCTTCTCCCCCATCCACCGAAGGGTGTGAGCATCATCGAGACGCACGACGGAGGTCCTCGATGCCTTTCCTGACCCGGCTCGCCGACGTCGCCCGGCGCACCGGCTACCCGGTGACCGAGGTGTCCGGATGGCGTGAGCGCGGTCACGGCCCGCAGCCGGAGGTGCAAGGCATCGTCTGCCACCACACCGCGGGGCCCGCAGGCGGCGGCGACTATCCCTCGCTCGCCGTCGTACGCGACGGCCGTCCCGGGCTCGACGGGCCGCTGTCGCACTTCGGGCTCGGCCGCTCCGGTCACATCTACGTGATCGCGGCCGGCCGGTGCTGGCACAACGCGCCGTCCACGTCGGACTTCCACACCAACTCCCGCTCGCTGGGCATCGAGGCCGAGAACGACGGCTCGCAGCCGTGGCCGGCCGAGCAGCTGGACGCGTACCGGAAGCTGTGCGCGGAGCTCTGCCGCGAGTTCGGGCTGCCCGCCTCGCGCGTCAAGGCGCACCGCGAGGTCAACACCTCCAAGCCCGATCCTCATTCGATCGACATGGACGACTTCAGGGCGGCCGTCGCCGCCCTCGTCGACGGTCAGCCCGCCCCGGGAGGCGGCGGGGCGGGGCCGTCCTGGACGGAGGACATCGTGAAGCAACTGCCGCTGATCCGGCGCGGCGACGACAACTTCGACGTCAAGACCGTCAGGGGGTGCCTGTTCGCGCGCGGGCGCGTCCCCCGGGCCGCGTACGCCGAGGTCGCCGACGGGCTGGAGGGCTGGCTGAACTCCACCGTCTATGACGATCAGCTCGTGGAGCTCGTCCGCGAGTTCCAGCGGTCCGAGGGCCTCGACGCCGACGGTGAGGTGGGGCCGCAGACCTGGCCGCCGCTGCTGCGTCTCTGACCGGCACCGTCTCGCCCGCGCCGTCCCGCGACCGGTGCTCAGCGGCCGAGCAGGGTCGCCACCATGACGCGGCTGCCCTCGCGGCCCTGGTGGGCCTGCCAGGCGAGCACCGGCCGTCCCTCGCCGTCCAGCGTCATCGCCACGTGGCCGCCCGTGCCCGTCAGCCTGGTCACGGCGACCGTGGCGCAGCGCACGCCGGCGCATGAGGCCAGCGCGAGCCGGTCGCGCTCCACGTCTCGGTAGGCGAGCAGGGCCCGGCCCGCCTGGTCCAGCACCAGCACGGGCGGGCCGCTGGTGGCCTCGGCCAGCCGCACGGTGCCGCCGTCCGCGCAGTCGGGCGTGCGGCAGTCGAGCAGCGTGAGCGCGCCGTCCCCGCCCGCCTGGTACGCGATCACCGGCCGCCCGTCCTCGCGCATCGCCAGCGTGAGAGCGGACCCGGCCAGGCTCCGGAGGACGTCCCGTTCCATGGCCGCCGAGCCGGGCACGGGCGTGCGCACCGTGGCCCGCGCGCAGGCCGCGTCCTGGCAGGAGACGACGTGCACCGCGCCCGTCGTGGCGTCGAGCTGGGCGGCGACCGGCCGGCCGTCGGGAGCGACGCCGAGCGCGAACCCCTCCTCCTTGTGCAGGTACGACGGCAGCTTCAGCACCGCCGCCTGCCGGGTGACCGGCGTGGTGCAGGCCGGGTCGGCGCAGAAGCTGAACGCCACCGTCTGCTCCCCCGGCCGGGCCGCGTCCGGCTCGCCGGCGTGCGCCAGCACCAGCCCGCCGCCGGGACGGGCGGCCGCCGCGAGCGCGAGCTCGTGCGGCACCGACGGCAACCGCCCGGTGCTCCGTTCCGGCGCGGTGCAGCTCCTCGCGTCGCACAGCAGCACCTCGACCTGGGTGGGACCGCCGATGCCGCTGCCGGCCCAGGCCGCCACGAGCAGCCGGCCGTCGGGCATGGGGGCCGTGGTCAGGCTTCCCCAGCGGTCGGAGCCTTCGGGGCCGGCGTACACCGTGACGGTGTCGGTGCAGGCGGTGTCCGTGCAGGCCACCAGCGCCGGCGGGGTGGCCGCCTTGTCCAGGAGCAGCAGCAGGCGGCCGTCGCCGGTCAGGTGCGCCACGAGCGGTTCTGCGCCGCTGTCGGTCAGGGCGGTGACGGGCCGCTGGTGGAGCCGGGGCCGGTCGAGCAGGTTGGCGGTCGCGGTCATCGTGTACAGGACGGCCGGCAGCAGGACGGCCGCGAGCAGCCTGTACGGCCACGACCCCGCGCGCGGCGCGACGTCCGCACGGGAGGAGATCTCCTGGAGGACGGCGGTCTCCGGGAAGACGGCGGAGTCCTGCGGCCCGGCGTGCCGCCGGGCCAGGCGTTGCAGGTAGGCGCGGGTCACGACGCTCGCCTGGAACGGCACCACGGTCGCGGCGAGCGCGGCGGCCAGCGTGATCGCCAGCGGAGCGGGGACGGCTCCCAGGGCCCATATCGCGCCCCAGACGGCCAGGCCCGGCACGAGCACCGCCCCGGTCAGCAGCGCGATCAAATCCGGCCAGGTGCCCTCGACGGCCAGCGCGTACGCCCGGCCGATCGCTTGGAACGGCTTGTGCCGTTCCAGGATCAGCACCGGCACGGCCAGCACGACCGGCGTGACGGCCGGCGCGAGCCCGGCCACCGTGAGCCAGGTGAGCAGGCTCCAGCCGGCGGCCGCCTGCACGCCTGCCCCGGCCCCTGCCACCGCCGCCGCGCCGAGCAGCGCGATCACGGTGACCGCGAGCAGCCCGCGCCGGCGGCGCACCGCCATCCCGAGCGCCGCCGCCGGCTCGGCGTGCCGTCCCGTCTGGCGGGCGGCGGCCAGGAGCGTCGTGGCGCCCGACACCACCGCGTACGCCGCCACCGCCGCAACCCCGACGACCGCCGTCCAGCCGGTCTGCCACGGCCCGGGATCCTCGGCGAACACCAGCTCACCGTTGACCAGCGCAAGCGACCCCACCATGGGCAGGGCGGCCAGCGCGGCGAACCACGCCAGCGGCGCGAACACCACCAGGCTGGGCAGCGCCAGCCGCCCCACATCGACCCCTGCCGCCCGGGAAGCGGGCCACAACACCCCGCCCCGCCGCAACCGCGCCACACGTCGCACACTTTCCACGCCGCGACTGTCCCAGGCGATTCCGCCCGTGTCGGGCAAGTCGCCGTAATCGGTCTAGCCGGGACGGAGAAGGCGCGAACGGCGGCAGGCCGCCGTGGGGAGGGGTCCTAGAAAGGAGCCGCGCAGGCCGCGGGCCGCACGCCGGGCGCGTCAGGACCAGGCGACCGGGAGCGAGTGCACGCCGAAGATCAGCATCTCGTTGCGGAGCGGCACCTTCTCGGCGGGCACCGCGAGGGGTACGGGATCGAGCCCGACCCCGTACGCCTCGCCTATTACCGCCTGCTGTGGGACCTCGCGTGAGCCCGCGTCAGACCGTGACGGACTCGGCCGCCTCGGCGGGCTCGGCGGGCTCGATCGGGAAGTTGTCGCGGAAGACGTTCTCCGGGTCGTAGCGGCGCTTGAGCTCCCGCAGCCGCCGCAGGTGAGCCTCGGGGTAGGCCTCGTGCAGGCGTTCCGGGCGCTGGTCGGTCTCGAAGTTGATGTACAGGCCGGAGAAGTGGTCGATCATGGGGTCCCACTGCTCGTCCAGACCGCGCTTGCTCTGGCCGAACGCGACCAGCTGGAAGTTGGCCGAGCGGCCCGCGTACGCCGTGGCGTCCGGCGGCACGTCGCTCGAAGCGCCGCCCATGCCCCTGATCTGGAAGAAGTAGGTCTGCCCGCTGCGCACCAGCTTCTCGGCCGCCGCCGCCAGCTCGGGCGTCAGGTGGTCGGCCAGCCCCGACCTGGCCACCGGCTCACCCTGCCCCATCTGGGGGCCGTGCGGGCCCGCCATGATCGCGTAGTACGGCATCACCTGGATGCTGTAGTCCAGCAGCGGCGCCACGCCCGCGATGGGCTGCAGCCTGGAGACGATGGTGTCGGAGTCGGACGAGTCCACGACGGCCGAGATCTGCCCGATGACCGGCTGGCCCGGCTGGGGACGGCCGATGAGCAGGGTGCTGGTCACGTCGCGCGGCGCGGCCTCCACGGCGGCGCCCCAGCGTTCCAGCAGGCCCGCGGTGTCGGTGGCGTCCACGATGAACTGGGCGAACCCCACGTCGCCCACCTCGTCCACCTCGAACTCGAACGACGTCACGATGCCGAAGTTGGCGCCCGCGCCGCGCACCGCCCAGAACAGGTCGGCGTTCTCGTTCTCGTCGGCCCGCACCCGCGTGCCGTCGGCCAGCACCATCTCCACCGCCCGCAGGTGGTCGATGGTCAGGCCGTGCTCGCGGACGAACCAGCCGATGCCGCCGGCCGTCGCCAGCCCGCCCACACCGACGCTGCCGTAGTCGCCGGAGCTGAGCGCCCAGCCGTGCGGGGCGAGCGCGGCGGCCACGTCGCCCCAGCGTGCGCCGGGCTCGATGCGGACGCGGCGGGTCTCCTTGTCGAGCACCTCGATGGCGTTCATGCGGGAGACGTCGATGACGATGCCGCCGCGGTTGGTCGAGCGGCCGCTGATGCCGTGACCGCCGCTGCGGATCGACAGCTTCACCGGCTGCGTGCGGGCGTACCGCACCGCCTCGCTCACCTCCTCCGGCGTGCCGGGCCGCAGGACCAGGCCGGGGGCTCCGCCGCGCATGTACGTCGAGCGCACGCGGGCGTAGCCGGGGTCGCCGGGCTCGACGGCGTCGGCGGCCAGGGAGGCGGGGATGGCGTCGTAGTCGATGTCGGGGTGGCGCTTGCTGCGGACGAACACGCTCTTGACCTGGGCCTCCCTGTTCTGCTGGGCCGCCGCGCGCAGGGCCGGGGCGGTGTCGCGCGCGAAGCGCCTGACCTCCTCCGGGTCGTCGGTGGCCAGCAGGATCGTGCCGACGCCTGCCTCCTCGATGAGCGGCAGGAGGTCGGACGCCTGGGGCGCGCCGGTGACGTGGACCATGCGGCGGATCTCGCGCGGGTCGCGTCCCGCCTCCTTGGCGGCCTCGTCGATGACGGCGTTCGCCTCTTTCAGCGTGGCCGGCAGATCGCCACGTTCCCCGTCCGGGCTGGAGGTGAGGAGCCAGGCGTCGGCCTTGCGGGCGGCCAGGCGCAGCGCCTCGGGGTCGGCGCCCCCGGCGATCCAGAGCGGGATGTCGTGCGCGGGAGCGGGGCCGCGTTCCATGCCAGGCACCCGGTAGTGCTCCCCGTCGTGGCTCAGCGGCGAGCGGTCGGAGGCCGACCAGATGCCGCGGATGATCTCGGCGGCCTCGTCGGCGCCCGGGCCCGCCGCCAGGGCCAGCTCGACGCGTCCGCCGGTGAGCAGGTCGAGGCTGGCGGCGGCGCGCCCGGTCACCGTGGGGACGGTGCCGTACGCGGCGGCGGGCAGGACGGGGCCAGAGGCGGCCGTGGCGGCGGGCTGCGCAGGCGCGACGGCGGGCCGTGTGAGGGCGGCCAGCGTGATGCGGCCGGTGCGCCCCGCCACCCAGCTCAGCAACGTCCACGGGTCCAGGCCGGACGGCCGATCGTGGTCGTCAGGAGTCGCCGGGCGGTCGTGGACGGCGATCAGGTCGTACCCCAGCTCCTCACCGAGCCGGGCGAGTTCGGCGGCGCTGTCCCGGTCGGTGCCGGTGAGCAGCAGGCCGAGGCGGAGGGAGTGGCCGTACCGAGTGCTCACTTGGCACGCTCCTTCGACACGAGCTCGCGAACGGCGGGCGCGACCTCTTCGCCGAACGTCCTGATGGTGGCGGGGTCGTCGTTGGCCATCAGGATGTAGCTGGAGAAGCCGAACTGAAGGGTGAGGGTGGCCAGCTGCTCGGCCCACTGCTCGGGCGGGCCGGACAGGAGCCGGTCACTGGGGGTGGCGCTGAAGCGGCCGCCGATGTTGAGCAGCCGCCGGATGTCCGTGGGCTTGCGCCCGGCCGCGGCGGCGGCCTCGTCGATGATGGCGTTGGACTCCTTGATCTGCTCCAGGCTCTCAATGTACGGCAGGGAGGGCAGCCATCCGTCGGCCTTGGCACCGACGAGCTTGAGCATCTTCGGCTTGTACGCCCCCAGCCAGATGCCGATGTCGTGCGCCGGGGCGGGCCCGCGCTTGACCCCGTCGACCTTGTAGTAGGTGCCGTCCACGCGGAACCGGGTCCGGTTGTCCGCGTCCCAGATGCCGCGGATGATGTCGATGGCCTCGCTCAGCGCGTCCACGGCCTTGCCGGGGCTGAGCCGGCGGCCGCCCATGGCCTCGATCGCGTCCCAGAACCCGCCGGCGCCCAGCCCGAGCTCGAACCGGCCACCGCTGAGCAGGTCAAGGCTGGCCGCGGCCTTGCCGAGCACGGCGGGCGGGCGCAGCGGCAGGTTGACGACGTTGCCCGACAGGTGGACGCGTTCGGTCACGGCGGCGACGTACGACAGCAGCGTCCACGTGTCGAGGAAAGCCGATTGGTAGGGGTGGTCCTGGAATGTGACCAGGTCGAGCCCGGCGGCCTCAGTCTCCTGCGCGAGGGCGACGACCTCCTTCGGTGAGGCGTTCAGGGGAGTGATGAAGGTGCCGAACTTGAGGTCGTGGCCGTAGTCAGCCATGGTGCCCTCCTCCAAATATGTTGTCAGTTAGATGATCTCAGCGCCAGACGAGTGGCACAACCACCGTTTGCGCGAGGACATTCCCCGCATCCGGCACTAATTTGGGGAGGGCACGAAACGCCTGGTCAGCCGCCGTCCGACAGCATCTCTTCGGCCACCTGGCACGGGTCCTTGGCCGGTTCGATGTCGCTCACGGCGCAGGCCGTCCGCTGCAACATGTCCTTGAACGCGGTGCGCTCGTCCGGCGACAGCGCGCCGAGCAGGTGGTCCTCGGCCTCGCTCACCCGGCGTTCGAGTTCCTTGTAGACGCGCTCGCCCTTGTCGGTGGCCACGATGCGGCGCTGCCGCCGGTCGTTCGGGTTGAGCCTGCGTTCCACCAGCCCTGCCTCGACCAGGTCGTCCACGAGGTAGGTCAGCACGGTGCGGTCGATGCCGAGGTAAGAGGCCAGGGCGAGCTGAGTCGGATGCCGGCCGCTCACGACGGCGGCGAGCGTCTGATAGCCACGCTGGCCATGGGGCAGGTCGCCGATCACCGTGACGACCGTGCTCTGGTAAGCGCGCAGCAGGACGCCGAGCGTCCAGCCGAAGGTGTGGTTCGCCACGGGTTCGTCACTCATACCCAGATACTACCGATCGCCGACTTTCGGCGGCGTAGATGTTCTGCCAAGCAACACGTTGCCGGTGGGGAGTGTCCGCGCCGCGAGCGGAACGACGAGCCCCGAACGGGAGGAGCGGCCCACGAACGGAAGGAACGCGCCGCGAACGGGAGGAGCGAGCGCCACAACCCGCACGCCCGTACTTTGCACGACCCCCACGCCCGCGCTTCGCACAACCGCAACGCCTTCGCTTCGCAAAAGCCTGAAGCGTGACATCTCCGCTGTTCACCCCCGTTAACGTGACATCCCATGACATACGGCCCCCTCCAGCAGCAGCCCTACCCGCCCCGGCCGCCCTATCCCCCGCCAGGCTCTGCCATGCCGCCGGGCCACGCCGCACCGCCAGGCGCCACCGCACCGTGGGGCCCTGCCGCGCCACCGGGGACAGCCACACCGCCGAGCCCCGCGGCACCGCCGGGCCACGCCGCGCCACCGAGGACCGCCACACCACCGGGTCCCGCAGCGCCAGGGGGTCCTGCGGCACCGCCGGTCCCGGCCGCGGCACCGGCTCCCGTGGTCATCGACGTGGGCGGCGACGACAAGGTCAAGTCGGTGATCGGCGGCTCGGTCGCGGGCGCGATCGGGCTCCTCGCCGTCTTCTCGGCGCTGACGGGGCAGACCACGGGCGGCTCGGGTACGGCGGTCGCCATCGGGATCGTGGGGGCGATCTTCCTGCTCATCGGCCTGCTGCCGGTCTTCACCTGGAAGAAGCTCGCCCGGCCGCGCCGGCTCGTCTTCGACGCGGCCGGTGTGCGCTGGGACGATCCGCAGGGGCGGCCGTGGGCGGCGGCGTGGCAGGAGCTGGCGGGCGTCGGCATCTCCCGTACGCAGCAGCGCCGCGTCAAACTGGCCGATTACCTGTTCCGCAAGACGATGGTCCGGCTCGACCTGTTCCCGGCCGACCCCGGCTTCCGGCAGCGGCATCCGGAGATGGAGCACCTGTGGGAGTTCCACACCGTCAAGAACGGCTACCGGCTGCCGCTCGGCTCGAACCCCAAGTACATCCCGATCATCGAGCAGGCGATGCGCCAGTACCGGCCGGCCGCGTACTGGGGCATCAAGGACGAGGGCTTCATGGTCGGCCTGGTCTGAGCGTGCTGTAATGGCATTGTGCATCTGAACCCTTACGGCGAGGACGCTGTGAAGCTGGCCGCGTCCCTCGCCAACCAGCGGCCCTCGACCCCCGCCGAGCTCGCTGACCGCTGCCGTGCGTTCGGGCTCGCGCTGGAGTCGCCGGTCACGGCGCAGGACGTAGAGCGGGTGCACGCCGTACTCGACGCATGGGAGCAGGTTGTGGACGCCCCCGACGAGCAGCGGAGAGCCGAGCTGGTCAACCGCATGCTGGCCGCATCCGCCGCCCACCCGCGCCTGACCGACCACGCGGGCAGCGGCTGGCACCTGCACTACCGCGACGACGACCAACCGCCCGGCGCCGTACTGGCCGCTCTGATCTCTGTCGGCACGGCGCTGCACCTGGTGGGGCGGGGCATGCACCGGCTCAGGCGCTGCGCCGTCATCGAGTGCGCCACGATCTTCGCCGACACCTCGCGTACCGGACGACAGCGCTACTGCTCACAGCGCTGCGCCAACCGCGACGCAGTCCGCCGCCACCGCGCGGCCCGCGCGGCAAGCTGACCCTCATCACACGTCGAGGATGATCCTTCAGCCTGGGCGCTACACACTGACGCAAGTGGGACACCGCCACCGCGCGCCCCGCGCGGCAGGGCATCCGAAGCCGAGAACAACCCCGGAACCCTGCGCACTCACGCCGGCGCAAACCACGGGGCCGACCGCCCAGGCCAGTCGTCAGCCGCATAGCGTCACACGCTCCCAAGGCCACCGAGGCTCGCTGCCGTGCCCCCGCGAACAGCGCTGCCGTGCCTCCCAGCGCTGTCGTACCACCCGCCAACAGCGCTGCCGTCTCTCTCGCGCGAACAGCAAGGGGACAGCCTCGGGTACTCGCGCCGGCGCAGGCGAGGCCCCGGCACCGCACGGCCCGCGCGGCGGGCTGTTCCTCATCAGACGTTAAGGATGGTCTTCTAGCCTGAGCGCTCGTGCTGATGCAGGAGGACGTGAAGGCGGCGGCGCCCAAGGCGCGGCCCCGGCGGGTGTGGCGCAGGCGGCTGACGGTCGGCCTGGCGGTGCTGTTCGCGGCCGGTACGGCGGTGCGGCTCGGCGGGCTGGAGACCGGCGTCTTCCTGGTGCCGATGGCCGCGTTCACGCCGTACTTCGCGGTGATGGCGCTGGTCGTGCTGGGCGTCGCGGTCGTGCTCAGGAGCCGGGCCGCAACGGCGATCATGGTGGTGGTCTGCGCCTGCCTCGCCTGGTGCGTGGTGCCGCGCGCGTTCGGCGACGGCGCCGCCCCGGCGGGCGGGCGCGCGTTGCGGGTGCTGACCGCCAACCTCAACGGCGGGCGGGGCGACGCGGCCGTCCTCGTGGATCTCGTACGCCGACTTCAGGTGGACGTCCTCAGCATCCAGGAGCTCACCTGGTCGGCCATGGTCCGGCTCAACGCGGCCGGCCTCAATCACCTGCTGCCGTACCACATCAGCGTGCCCGACGTACGCGGTCCCGAGGGCAGCGGCATCTACTCCCGCCACCCGCTGCGCGAACGCAAGGGGCTGTTCCAGCCGGTGGGGCACCACATGCCGGTCGCTGAGGTCTCGCTCCCCGGCGGCTCGCCTGTCGAAGTGGTCGTGGTGCACCCGGTGGCGCCCGTACCACGTACGGTCCCCGAATGGCACGCCGGGGTGGCCTCCCTGCCGCCCGCCCCCACGTCCGGACCTCCCCGGATCCTGGCAGGCGACTTCAACGCGACCCTCGACCACGCCGTCTTCCGCGACCTCCTCGCCACCGGCTACACCGACGCCGCCGACTCCACCGGCAACGGCCTCATCCCGACCTGGCCACACGGCCGATCGCTGCCGCCGCTGGTCGCCATCGACCACATACTGACCGACTCGCGCGCCGGAGCGGTGGCCACGCAGATCTTCGACATCCCCGGCTCCGACCACCGCGCCCTCTTCGCCGACCTCCGCGTACGCGCCTGACCCCGCACCCGACCACACCGCCACCCGGCACCGCTCCATGTCCGCGTCCCGGCCCTCACCCGTGGCCTTGCCCACGCCCGCGTCCATAGCCGGGCGCGTACCCGTGCACCCCCACTCCCCCGCACGCACCCGACACCCCGCACCTGCGTCCGTGGGCGTTCGCGGAGAGGCGAAATCAGCACGCCCTCACATAGGATAAAAGCCGCACATTCCCTTCCTTCACCACAAATTCCTTCGCCCTACTAATAGTGCAATGTCGGCTTTTATTGCCGCCTGACGTAAATAAAAGACCGCCTCGTCAATTTGTTTGAGCAGGATCGGGAATCTAGGGTCTACGTGTCGGCCGGCGCCTTTGTACCAAGCCGGGGGTGGGCGGGAATTGCCGGTTCTTTTTCGCAGAATGCGCGCGCGGGCGATTGCCGCCTGCGTGGTGCTCGGGTGGGTCGTCCTCACGCTGGCGGCCGTTCTCACGAGCGGCCCGCTGGAGGACGTCCGCGTCACCAGCGGCACGTCCATGCTCGCCAGGGGCGTCGAGTCGGCGCGCGTGCTCGACCTGGTGGCCGAACAGTCCGGGCGTACGGTGCCCACGCTGGTCGTCTACGAGCGCCCGGGCCCGCTGCGGCCCGACGATCTCGTTGCCGTGCGGCGCGACCTACGAGAGTTCGCCCGCGTGCCCAACGTGGTGGGCACCTCGGCGGCGCCGCTGCCCAGCGTCGACAGGCGTGCGCTGCAGGTGACGGTGCTACTGTCGGGCAAGCCAGGCGTGATGATCTCCCCGCTGGTCGAGGAGGTGCGCCGCATCGCGGCCGAGGCCAACCCGCCGGGGCTGGTCAGCCATGTCGCGGGCGCGGCCGGGGTTGCGGCCGACTACTCCGACGCGTTCCTGCAAGTGGACGGCACGCTGCTGGCGCTGAGCGTGACCGTGGTGCTGCTGGTCCTGCTGGCCGTCTATCGCAGTCCGGTGCTGTGGCTGATCCCCATGCTGTCCGTGCTGGTCGCCTATCTGTGCTCGGCGGCGGCGATCTACGCGCTGGGCCGGTCGGGGCTGATCACTCTGCGGGCGGCCACGCCTGAGGTGTTCACGGTGCTGGTGTTCGGGGTGGCCACTGACTACGCGCTGCTGCTGGTCGCCCGCTTCCGCGAGCGGCTGCGCGTCACGGTCGGCGAGACAGCGGCGCTGAAGGAGGCGATGGCGAGCGGCGTCCGTACGGTCGTCGCCTCGGCGCTGACGGTGGCGGGCGGTATCGGCTGCTTGGTGGCGGCCGACACCAACGCCCTGCGCTCGATCGGCGCGGCCGCCGCCATCGGGGTGCTCATCACGATGGCGGTGATGGTCACTCTGCTGCCCGCCCTCATGCTGCTCGGCGGCCGTCGCGCCTTCTGGCCGTCCACTCCCCGCCCAGGCTTCGACTCGTCAGACGTAGCCGATATCGGCGCGCCGGTAGGTATCGCGCGAGGTTTCGGGCTCACGCGTTTCCGCAGGCAGGGCGCGGACGTGGATCCTTACCGGGCTTGGCCGGGCACAGGCATGGAAGCTGACCAGGCCCGGCCGGGCGCAGGCACCGAGCCCGACCAGGGGCGGCCTGGTGCAGGTGCGGGGCCTGGGCGGATCTGGGCGCGGGTGGCGGAGTTCGTGGGGCGGCGGGCTCCCGTGGTGTGGGTGGGATCGCTGGTCCTGCTTGCGGTGATGTGTCTGGGGTTGACCACGCTGGACGCCTCCGGCATCCCACCGTCGGCGATGTTCACCACCCGTACGGGCTCGGTGGATGGCTACGAGGCGCTGCGGCGGCACTATCCGGCCAGCGCGCCCGTCGTGGTGCTGGCCAAGCAAGGTTCGACCGCCGCCGTGGCGCGGGCCGTACGCGGGGCCGAGGGAGTGGTGTCCGTACGCAGGGGGCCCGCCGCGCCCTGGCGGGTCTACGACGTGGTGCTGGCCGCCGAGCCGAACACGCCGCACGCCGAGCGTCTGGTGGAGAACCTGCGGGCGGCCGTACGCGTGGCGGCCGGCGACGCGGCGCTGGTCGGCGGGGTCACCGGCGAGCTGCTCGACGCCAAGAACGCCGCGCTCTCCGACGCCCGCCTCGTCGTGCCGCTGATCCTGCTGGTCGTCGGATTGATCCTGGTCGTCCTGCTGCGCTCGCTGGTGGCGCCGCTGCTGCTGATGGGCACGGTGGTGCTGTCGTTCGCGGCCACGCTGGGGGTGTGCTCGGCACTGTTCACGCAGGTGCTGGACTATCCCGTGATGGACGTGTCATTCGCCCTGTACGCGTTCGTGTTCCTGGTCGCGTTCGGCGTCGACTACAACATCTTCCTGATGGCCCGGGTGCGGGAGGAGACCGTGCGCCTCGGCACCCGCCATGCGACCCTGCACGCGCTGCGCGCGACCGGCGGGGTGATCACGGCGGCCGGGGTGGTGCTGGCGGCGGCCTTCTCCGTGCTGACCGTGCTGCCGCTGGTGCCGGTGGTCCAGCTCGGGCTGCTGGTGGCGGTCGGGGTCGTGATCGACACCGTGATCGTCCGCTCGTTCCTGGTGCCGGCGCTGACCTGTCACCTGGGCCCGCGCATCTGGTGGCCGGCCCGCGAACGCCACCGCCCGGCTGCACCCCGCCCGGCCCGTGAGCCCGCTTACGCCGTCTCCGCGAGGTGATCCAGCCTGGTCCACTCTCGTTCTCACCTGCGCCTTCAGCTGCGGCCGCCCGGTGGCCCGCTGGGTTCACGCGCTGTCTCATAAGCCCCTCATACGGGCATGCCCGCCTAATGACGCGTCAGCGTCTCGCGGGCATACCCGACCGTTGACCCGCCGGCGTCTCACGGGCGCATTTGTCCGGTGACCCGCCATGCGCTGCCTCATGAGTCCCTCACGGGCGGGCGCACCTGCCCGGTGACCCGTCAGTGACCCCGTGCCTTCTCATGAGTCCCTCGCGGGCATGCCTGCCTGGTGATCTGCCACGGGTTCACACCTGCCCCCGCGGCAAAGGTCCTCCCGCCCGGTGCCTGCCACTACCGTCTGCGCCCGGCGGCGCCACGATCCCCTCGGCTCGTCTTCGCGGGGTGACCCTCGCGGGCTCTCTACGGGCCAGGGAGCCGACCTGAGCGCGCGTGGACGGTGTTCCGGGGAGCGACGCGCGGGGCGCGGCCGATGTGCGCAAGGACATCCCTTCGCTCCATCGCCGGGCACTGGTCCCATGCCGCGCGCTGTCGTTCCGGCGCCGGGCACTCCTCCAATGCAGCGCGCTGTCGTTCCGGCGCCGCGCACTGTTCCAATGCAGCGCATTCTCGTTCCAGCGCCGTGAACGCCGCTGCCCTCGACACCGCGCCTGGCACCGGCACGTGCGGCCGGACCCGACATGGCGGTCATTGAGGCGTTCCCGATCAGCCGCGGCCGGAGCGGGTGCGATGGGCGTCGGAACAGGTGCGATGGGCGTCGGAGCGGGTGCGATGGGCGCGGACTCGGCGCGGCGGCGGGTTACCCCAAGACGGCTGGTCTTTTCAGGCGCTCTCGCGGGATCCCGCGTTTGTCTGACTACTGCAGAGCATCGAAGCCGGGCGCCTTTACATTGTAGATTTCTCGGCGGGAACGCCTGACGAACAGCCTGCTTGCGCCCTGGGCTCCCACCCACGAGCAGCCGAGACTGCGCTCGACAGTTCGCGGATCGCCCTGGTCGCGGACCGGTGCCGAGCGATTCGGCTCGACGCCACCGAGGAGGTGGCGCGCTAGCGGCGGCCGTACTTCTTATGCACCGCCTGCTTGCTCACCCCGATCGCGTCGGCGATCTGCGACCAGGCCAGCCCCGCCACCCTGGCGCGCCGCACCTGGACCGCCTCCAGCCGCTCGATCTCGCGCCGCAGCGCGCTCGTGGCGTGCAGCGCCAGCAGCGGATCGTCGTCCTGTGCCTGCCTCATGAGGTCCGCCAGGTCGTTCGTCATGCACTAAAGGTAATCCAGCAGCAGTGCGTTGATCTCATCGGGACGTTCGAGCGCCGGCAGGTGCCCGGCCCACTCCAGCTCAAGCAGCCGCGCCTGGGGAAGCTCGGCGGCGAGATGGCGGGCGCTCTCGCGGAAGTACGGCAGATCGTGCCCGCCCGACACCACCAGCGCGGGCACGTCGATCTCGGCCGGGGTGATCTCGTTCTCGACCTGCTCGGGCTCGGGGTCGGCGGCGAGCTGCACCTCGAACGCGTGCCGCTGCATCGCCACCAGCCTGTCCCGCGCCGCCTGGCCCGCGTCGGGACCGAGGAGCGTGCGGGCGTTCAGCTCGGCCGCGCCCTGCACGTCACGCTGCTTCAGCAGGCGTCCTTCCTCGTCCCAGTACGCCCGCAGGTCGGGTGTCGGCTCCAGCGTGCCCAGCGGGTTGAGCAGGACCAGCCGCCCCGCCAGCCCGGCGGCCGCCAGTTCCAGGGCGACCCGGCCGCCGCCCGACGACCCGACCAGCGCCGCGCTGCTGACGCCGAGCGCGGCCAGCACCTTGGCGACGTCGCCCGCGTCGCTGTACGGCTCCCCGGCCTCGTACGGGCTGCGGCCGTAGCCGCGGAAGTCCACTTTGATCACCCGGAAGCGGTCCGCCAGCGCCTCCCACTGGGCGTCCCACATGCCGGAGTCGGCCGCGGTCGCGTGCAGCAGCACCACCGGCTCGCCCGCGCCGCGCTCGTCGTGCCAGATCGTCATCGTGACTCCACCGCCATCCGCACGCCGAGGCCGATCAGCACCACGCCGGAGATCTGTTCGAGCCGCCGCTTGACGGCCGGGCGGCCCAGCCAGTCCTTCGCCAGGGCGACGGCCCAGATGAGCAGCGCGTACCAGAGCACGTCCACCAGCACCCACACGACGGCCAGCGTGGCGAGGGTGAGCGGCACGTCCTGCCCGGCCGGGACGAACTGCGGCAGGAACGACATCGCGAACACGGCCGCCTTCGGGTTCGCCAGGCACGTGCCGAGGCCCGCCAGGTAGGCCCCGCGATGGCTCGTCACCGCCTCCCCTTCGGCGGCGGTGACGGGGGCCGGCTTCCTCGCCTGCCACAGCGCCTGCGCGCCCATGACCACCAGCACGACCGCGCCCGTCACGCGCATCACGTCGTAGGCCAGCTGCGAGGCCACGACCAGGGCGGACAGCCCGAACGCCGCCGCCAGGCCCCACAGCAGGATCCCGGTCTCGTTGCCCAGCGTGGCGGCCAGGCCGGAGCCGCGGCCGGCGCGCAGGGTCTGGCGCATGATGATGGCCGTGCTCACCCCAGGCGCCATGGCCACCAGGACGCACGCGCCCACGAAAGCGAGAAGGTACATGCCGGGGATGCTGGCAGATGGCGGGCGCGGGTGTCGCCTGATTTTCCGCCCGGCCCGGCGGCCACGCCGCGCAGGCGGCGGTCAGCAGTACAGCTTGGCCAGGCCGGCGGCCGCCTCGGCCATCATCGCGCGCAGCTCCGGCGGCTCGAGAACCTCGACGTCGGTGCCCATGCGCAGCAGCAGCCAGCGGGCGTGCGTGAGCGACTCGATGGGCAAGGTGAGCGTGACCCAGCCTTCGGGGTCGGGCTCGCCGGCGGCGGCCAGCGCGGCGGCGACCACGTCCGCGCCCATCGTGTACGCCAGCAGGTCGCCCCGCCCGGGAGCGAGCCTGATGACCGCTTCGGCGGTGTACATCCGCTCGCGGAACTCCTTGGCGTACTTGGCCCAGAACGTCGCCAGCTCGAAGTCCTCCGGCCGGGTGAAGCGTCCGGGCAGCGTCTCCAGGGTGAGGATGCGCGCGACCCGGTAGGTACGCGGCGAGCCGCCGGGAGGCGCGGCCACGAGGTACCAGGAGCCGCCCTTGAGCACCAGCCCGTACGGGTGGATCACCCGGTCGACCACCTCCCGGCCCCACCGCCGGTAGGTCATGTGCAGCGGCCGCTGGTCCCACACGGCCTCGGCCACCTCGGTCAGGTGCGGCACGTCGTCGGCGGAGCGGTACCAGCTGGGCACGTCCAGCAGGAACCGCTCCCGCATGCGGGCGGCCTGGGAGCGCGGCTCGGGCGGCAGCGCGGCCAGGAGCTTCAGCTCGGCGTTGGCGGCGACCTCGGCCAGGCCCAGCTCGGCGGCGGGTCCCGGCAGTCCGGCCAAAAAGAGTGAGGACGCCTCCTCGGCGGTCAGGCCGTTCAGCCTGGTGCGGTAGCCGTCGAGCAGCCGGTAGCCGCCGGCGGGTCCGCGGTCGGCGTAGACCGGCACGCCGGCCGCCGACAGGGCCTCGATGTCGCGGTAGACGGTGCGTACGGACACCTCCAGCTCGGCCGCGATCTCGGGCGCGGTCATACGGCCCCGCGTCTGCAGGAGCAGAAGCAGAGAAAGGAGGCGGCTGGCGCGCATGCCGGCCATTCTATTTCCGGCAGGTCACGCCCGATCTGGGCAAAGCGGCGCGCCTCCCGGGGCGTCCGGGGCAAGCCGCGACAAGCCGGAACGCAAGCGCCGCACGGCAGGGCGCTCAGCCGGGGCGCGTCGGCGTGGCGGTGGACCCGGCGTCGTCCTGCAGCCGGGCGCTGACACGCGACGGGACCGGCCAGGCCGGACGGACCGGGGTCAGGCGAACTGCTGCCACCCGAGCCTGATCACCATCGCCACGACCACGCACAACAGCACGATCCGTACGAACGCCGCCCCCCGCTTGAGCGCCATCCGCGCCCCGACCTGCGCCCCCGCGATGTTGCAGACCGCCATCAGGAGGCCGAGCAGCCACTGCACGTGCCCCTCCACCGCGAACACGGCCAGCGCGCCGACGTTCGTGCCGATGTTGATGATCTTCGCGGAGGCGGACGCGGAGACGAAGTCGAGCCCGAGGATCGTGGTGAAGGCGATGATGAGGAACGTTCCGGTGCCGGGCCCCATGATCCCGTCGTAGAAGGCGATGCCGATCCCGGCAGTGGCCACCGCCGCCACCACCCGGGCCCTGGTGCGCAGCCGCGGCTCGGGCAGCGCCCCCATGCTCGGCCGCAGCGTCACGAACG
Organism: Nonomuraea sp. NPDC052634; assembly: GCF_040678535.1. Classification (NCBI taxonomy): domain Bacteria; kingdom Bacillati; phylum Actinomycetota; class Actinomycetes; order Streptosporangiales; family Streptosporangiaceae; genus Nonomuraea; species Nonomuraea sp. NPDC052634. Next base: position 531,128 of record NZ_JBFATY010000001.1, read on the forward strand.
CGGCCACCGCGAGCAGCACCACCATGACGGCGGGCCGCAGCACGTCGGCGGAGATGGACGCGGCCGCCCACGCGCCGAGTCCGGCGCTCACCACGGCCATGGCCGCGCCCGGGATCGCGACCTCGCGGTCGAGCTTGCTGGAGCGCGCGTACGCGACGGCGGCGGAGGTGGTGCCGAAGACCGACGACAGCTTGTTGGTGGCCATCGCCTCGACCGTCGGCATGCCGGTCATCAGGATGGCGGGGAGCTGCAGCAGCCCGCCGCCTCCCACGACGGCGTCGACCCATCCGGCTGCGGCCGCCGCGGTCAGCAACACCAGGACCTGCTCCAGCGGCACGCGCGATTCCCCCCGATTCCCCCAAGAAACGCCAAGAGTGTACAAGCCAGGCTTGAGGCGCTTCGCCACCGCCTCCCCCGGCACTCCTGACGGCCCCCGTCGTGAGGGAGAACGCGGAGCGGGACCCGCGAATGGGTCCCGCTCCGGCGCGTTCAGAGGGTGAGGCAGCCGACGAGCGGCACTTCCGGCGGTATGACGACGGCCCCCACGGGGTCGGCCACGGTGCCGGTGGCGCAGTTGGCCATCACGATCGGGTCGGCCTTCTGCAGGGACTCCAGAACGTTGATCTTGGCGGGGTCGACCACGGCGTGCGCGGCGGGCGCCGCCAGCACGAGGCCGCCCGCTAGCGCGGCGGCCGCGGCGACGGCGACGCTACGGGGGGATGGACGCATGGATACCTCCACGGTGTAGCGGATCACGGAGCGCGATGCCGGGTGCGACGCGGGTTACTGCTGTGACGCCGCGGGCGGCACGCACCTGCTGTGATAACCCACCGCGATGTCACTCACCGTAACTTTCCGTTACTCTCAGCTAACCTTCCGTCCCTTCGGCCAGGATCAGTGACCGGCTCGCGCGGTGACGCGTACGCCGGTCGCGACGACGGCCAGGCAGATCAGCGCCGCGCAGGCCACCGCCGCCAGCATCACCGGGTACGACAGCCACGCCGACAATCCGGCCAGCAGGGCAGGAAGCAGAAATCCCGCATACGCGAGCATGTAGTAGATCCCCGTGAGGCCGGCCAGGTCGTCCGCGCCCGCCATGCGCTGGATTTCCAGCAGCCCGGACACGACCGCGATCCCGTACCCGGCGCCGAGCACGGCGGCGGCAGCGGCGGCCAGCCACGGCGACAGCACCACCGCGCCCGCCGCGCACAGCACCGCCCCCGCGAGCATCACGCCCATGGCCGCCACCGGCGCCCGCCCGCCGCGCAGCCTCTTGGCCACCGGCTGGACGGCCACCCCCATGCCGAGCATCAGCACGGTCAGGCCGGTGGCGTACACCAGGCCCCACTCCCCCACGCGGGTGTCCACGAGCTGCGGCATGACCGCGTACGCGAGCCCGGCCGCCCCGAACACCCACGGCGCCATCGGCAGGACCACCAGCCGGAACCGCCGCCGCGCCGGTGCGGGTATGCGCAGGTCGTCGAGCAGCGAGGCCAGCACTCCCCGCCCCTCCGGGTGAGGGCCGGGCGCGCGGGTCTCGGGCACGCGCAGCAGCGGCACGGGGACGGCCGCGGTGAGCAGCAGGTGCACGACGTACGGGCTGACCATGGGCCACGGACCCCACTGGGCGAGCGCGCCCGCCACTGCGGCACCCAGCGCGAACCCCGCCGTCTGGCAGAGCGAGGCGCGCCGGGCGGGCAGCGCGCCGTCCTCGCCGGACGACAGCTCCTTCACCCAGCTGCTGCCCACCGCCATCGCGATGCCGACCGCGACGCCGGTGACCAGACGGCCCGCGTAGATCGCCCAGGGGCTCTGGCCGCCGAAGCACAGCACGAGGCTCGCCAGCGCGGACGCGACGGTGCCCGCCACGAGGACGGGACGCCGGCCGCGCCGGTCGGAGACGGGGCCGGCCAGGAGCAGGCCGGGGACGAGGCCGACGACGTACGCGCCGAGGAAGGCGTCCACGTCGAGCATCGAGTAGCCGCCGAGGCGGCGGTACATGAGCAGCAGCGGCGTGAACTGGTTGCCGCCCCACCCGCAGAGGAACATCGCCACCGCGACGACCCTCCAGGACGACCTGCGGGGTGCGGGCGGTTTCACCGCGGTGGCCTGCCGTGTTTCGAGCATGACGATAGGGACTTTCGGCGTCGGTCGTGTACGAACGGGAGCGTTGCGGACGTGCCTGCCGGGGCGGGGCCCGGGACCTGCCGAGGGACCCCCATGCGGCCTGGAGGTCAAGGGGCAGGCCGGGGTCAGTGCAGGTTGCCGTGAGTGGCCGTCAGGTGGGCGTGGAGCGCTTCTCCGAAGGCCGTGGTCCCGCCGGCCCGCAGGTGATCGAGGAGCGTCTCGTGCTCACCCGTGAGCAGTGGCAGTCGTTCGGGACGCAGCCGCAGCGCCGAGATGCTCATGCGGCGCTGGCGGTCGCCGAGGGTGGCGTAGAAGCGGGCGGCCAGGCGGTTGCCCGACGCCTCGACGATGGACCGGTGGAACGCCTCGTCCGCCTCCGCGTACTTTCCGACGTCACCCGCCGCCGCCAGCTCCCGCTGCCGGGCCAGCAGGTCGCGCATCCGCTGGTCGTGCTCATCGGGCAGGCCGGTGCGCGCGATGCGCTCGGCCGCGGAACGCTCCAGCGCGAGCCGCAGCTCCAGCACGTCGGCCGCCTCTCCCGGCGGCACCGGCACGACGACCGCGCCGCGCTTGGGGTGCAGCGCCAGCAGCTCCTCCGACTCAAGGCGCAGGAACGCCTCGCGCACGGGGGTCCTGCTGACCTGTACGCGGTCGGCGATCTCGCCCTCGCTGATGAGGGTGCCGCCGGGCAGCTCGCCGGAGAGGATGAGCTCCTTTGTGACGGCGTACGCGGTCTGAGCAGCGGACGGACGCTTGGCGGTCTCGGACATGCCTTCAGGATACCAGGCATGAATACACGCTTGTATCTATGCTGTGTCCGCGGAGTTACATGCGGCGGGGTACCCGAAGGCGCGGGGGTTGCCATTGCGGCCATGACCTGGCCGCAATTCCTGCGAGAGTGTGTCCGTAGCGCCACCCGTCCCGCCCCTCGAAGGATGCTCATGGTCGTTCTCAGCACGCGGGCGCTCAACCGCGCCACGCTGGCCCGGCAGTCGCTGCTCGAACGGGCCGCCGTCCCCGCACTGGACGCGGTCGCGCACCTGTGCGGGTTGCAGGCGCAGGAGCCGCAGGAGCCGTTCGTGGGGTTGTGGTCGCGGTTGTCGGCGTTCGACCCCGCGGAGCTGTCGGGGCTGCTCACCGGGCGGCAGGTCGTACGGATGCCTCTCATGCGCAGGACCGTGCACCTCGTGACCGCCGACGACGCGCTCGCCTGGCGGGCCCGCCATGACGCGATGCTGCGGCAGAAGGTGCTCGCCGTGTACCGGCGGGAGCTGGACGGCATCGACCTGGAGGAGCTGCGGGCGGCGACCGTGGCGATCATGGCGGACGGCGTACCCCGGTCGATGGGCGAGGTGGGCAGGACGCTGGCGGAGCACCGGCCGGAGGCGGACGCCCGGGCGTTAGGCGAGCTGGCCATGGCCGCGCTCGTCCCGGCGGTGCAGCTGCCGCCGCGCGGTGTGTGGCGGACGAAGGCGGGGGTGCGCTACGCCACGCTGGAGTCCTGGCTCGGCCGCAAGATCGAACCGCTGCCCGCCGACGGCTCCGACCCCGCGGGCCGGGAGCTCGTACGCCGCTATCTCGCCGCCTACGGCCCCGCCGCCACCGCGGACCTGCGGGCCTGGGCCGGTCTGGCGGGGTTGCCCGCAGCCGTGGCGGCCGTACGGGACGAGCTGGTCACGTTCAAGGACGAGCGCGGCCGGGTGCTGCTCGACCTGCCGGACGCGCCGCGCCCCGACCCTGACACGCCCGCCCCCGTACGTTTCCTGCCGGCCTTCGACAACGCGATCCTCGGCTACCACGACCGCACCCGCATCATCGACGACGAGCACCGGAACCTGTCGGTGGCGGGGGCCCGCGTCGTCCTGGTGGACGGCCGGGTGTCGGCCACCTGGACCGTCGAACCCGGTCCTTCCGGCGCGGTCGTCATCGCCCCGCTGCGCGATCTCACGCGTGCCGAGCGGGCCGAGCTGGCCGAGGAGGGGCAGGCGCTGGCGGCGTTCCTGTCGGACGGCGAGACCGACGAGGCGCGCATCGCGTGAGCACGTCATCTGTCGCGTCCGGCACCCGGCATCCGTCCGTGTTCACACGGACGGCCTGAGGGCCATCGCCACCACGCGCTGAACGCCCGGTTCTCCCGTTTCGCCCCACCCCGCTACGATCTCGGATGGACATGAGAGGACCGGGGCGGAAGGCGCGGGTGATGGGATGACGTCCCTGCACGTCTTCGACATGGACGGCACGCTGCTCACCGGCTCCTCGGCCAGCCTGCAGATCGCCCGGCGGCTCGGCACGTACGACGAACTCGTGGAGCTGGAGGCCAGGTTCGCGGCCGGCGAGATCGACACGCGGGGCTTCGCCGCCGCCATCCACGAGCTGTGGCGCGAGCTGACGGAGGCGGCCGTGGCGGAGGCGTTCGCGGCCAGCCCGTGGCTGAACGGCATCGAGCAGGTCTGCCGCGACATCCGCGAGCGCGGCGAGCACTCCGCGGTCATCACCATGTCGCCGGACTTCTTCGCCCGGCACCTGCTCGACCTGGGCTTCGACGAGGTGGTGGCGTCGCGGTTCCCGGCGCCGCCGTTCGCCGAGCCGCTCGATCCCGCCAACATCCTCACCCCGTCCGACAAGGTCGGGATCGCCGAGCGGCTGCGGCGGCGGTACGGGCTGACGTACGAGCGGTGCGTCGCGTACGGGGACTCGATGTCGGACGCGCCGCTGTTCCGGCGGCTGACCAACACGGTCGCCGTCAACGCCGACCACCACCTCGCCGATCTGGCCGCCCTCAGCTATCGGGGCGGCGACCTGACGGAGGCGTACGCGCTGGGCCGATCCCTGCTCGACTGACCCCTTGACCGGCCGCGCCAGGGTCCCCGTTGGACTGAGCCCTTGACCGACCGCACTGGGCGCGGCCCCCTGCCCGCCTGAGCCCTTGACAGCCTGCGCCGCCCGGACAGAAGCTCATTTCAGAACATAGTTCTAGAATGAGGGAGTGGCCATGGGCGAGCTGGACGGACGGGTCGCGATCGTGACCGGAGCCAGCAGGGGCATCGGCGCCGCGATCGCCGAGGCGTTCGGCGCGGCGGGCGCGCGGATCGCGGCCACCGCCAGGACGCTGGAGGAGGGCACCAACCGGCTGCCGGGCACGCTGCGCGACACCGTCGGCCGCATCCGCGACGCGGGCGGCACGGCGGAGGCGTTCGCCGCCGACCTGTCGGTCCCCGACGACAGGGCCCGCCTGGTGTCGCAGGTCCTCGACCGCTTCGGCCGGGTGGACATCCTGGTCAACAACGCCGCCGTCACCTACTTCACACCGGTCGCGGACTTCAGCCCGCGCCGCATGGCCCTCATGTTCGAAGTCCAGGTGAACGCGCCGACGCACCTCGCCCAGCTCGTCATCCCCGGCATGCGGGAACGCGGCCAGGGCTGGATACTCAACATCTCATCGGTGGCCGCCCGGCACCCGTCCATCCCACCGGACCGGCTCGCCGGCCTGGGCGCCACCGTGTACGGCATGTGCAAGGCTGCGCTGGAACGCCTCACCACGGGCCTCGCCGCCGAGCTGTACGCCGACAACATCGCCGTCAACTCCCTCGCCCCCACCCAGGTCGTCCCCACCCCCGGCACCCTCTTCCACGGCCTGACCACCGAGAACGACCCGAACGCCGAACCCCCGGAGGTGATGGCCGCCGCCGCACTCGCGCTCTGCCGGGAACCGGCCAGCAAGGTGACCGGCCTGATCGCGTACTCGCAGGACCCGCTGCCCTGAGGTGGACGCTGCGGAGGATGCACCTGATCACGCCGTAGGCATGTGACGGATGGCGGAAGAACCGGCACCATTGCCACGGCTACGCTCCGCCGGCGTCCGCCTTCGGCCGGCCGCTTTTCGCTTGACGATCGAGCGCATGCAGCGGATCCTCTGCTAGCTGCTTGAACGTATTCAACACGCCAGGCTTCAGCGGCTTGTCCCGGCTTGCGCTAAGAACCTCGTCGGCGGCCAGACTCGCCCCTCGCGCGGTCTCCTCCGTGACGAACTCAGCGAGCTTCTTATGCAGATGAATCTGGGTATGACCATCCTTGATGATCTCCAAAAGGAGATGCCCCAGCTCCTCTTCCACACTCCATGCCTGCTTCGGCTCAGGCCGGTTGAGCCGAGCGACGTCCACCGACAGCCGGTCGAGCCTCTGCTCCACCGCGGCTCTCATCGTGTCCATCCGCTCAGCGATTTCATCCGAGATGCGCTGAGTCCCCTTGAGCGCTTCCTCGGCCATCCGTACGGCTTCCTCGGCTCGCCTTCTTCCCCCGAACAGCCTGCATGTCCACTTCTGGGGTTCGTCTGAACTTCCTGCGTACGCGCTCATGCATCCCTCGCCCGGATGTATGCATGGTCCGACACCAGGAAGGTATGTATCGGGAGATCCATCGACCAGGCACACTTCAGTGACGGTAAGGGATCTTCCACTGACTTCCCGGTGAAATTTCCGCAGCTCACCGCGTACGGCGAGACAACGCATCCCGGCGCCCTTGCGGATCGGCGCCGATCATGCACACCGCTTCCGCACACACCGCCGCAGACGAGGTGGACACGGCTGGAGCACTATGCCGGGCGTACGAAGTGGACCCGTTCCAGATGCGGGTCGTAGCCGGCCACGTTGGCGGTGAGCTTCTCCCTGATCAGGTCGACACCGCCTCGGCCCGCAAGATCGACGCGCTGGAACAGGTGGGTTCGGCCGCGTTCCCGCTGCACGATGATGTGCTCGTCGTCGTACCAGTCGATGAATGCGCGAAGGCCCTTGCCGCCGATCCGGCGCACGATCTTGCCCGTCGACGTCTCGACGATCCAGATCGCGCACCTGAGGTCGTCGTCACAGACCATGGTGGCGAACAGCCGCCCGGACGGCGAGAACACGTGCGACGCCGACGTCTCGTCCGGCACGCCGACTCCGGTGTAGTACCTGCGCGGTTTTCCCCGCAGGTCGTAGACGGCGAGGCGGCTCTTGGGCGAGGAGGCGTCCGCGTCGTCGTGCCGGGCGAGCACCCGGTCGGATCCTCCGGCGAAGAAGAACCGGTAGTTACGCCCGGCCTCCCAGCCGCCGGAGACTATGTGGCGGGGCCCTGCCTTGACCAGGCGGGGAACGCGATCGGCCACGTTCAGGGTGATGAAGCCGATGACGGTCAGGCTGCCGCCACCGATGTTCCTGTACGCGGTCAGCAGGAGCGTACGGCCATCCGGCGACCACTCGGGCGACGTCGCCGGCGCGGGCAGGGAAATGGTGTGCTTCCTGCCGCTGTGCCGATCGATCAGGTCGATCTTTTTCTTCGCCTTCCACAACTCGTAGCCCGGGATCCCGGCCACCCACCGCCGCCCGGGCGCCACCACCGCCTCGCGGTACGGCGTCTTGACGAACTTCTTCCCTTCGCGCAGGTAACCGTAGAGCCCTTGGCCGGCGTCGAAGACCAGCGAGTACGAGGCCAGGCGCAACGGGCCCCTGTCGTTGACCTTGCCTGACGTACCGGCCGGCTTGACCCACGGCTCCGACTCCGTGGCCGGCGCGCTCAGGGTGGGCGTGCCCGGCTCCTTCGCATTCACCGGCTGAATGCCGGCCGTGATCAGCGCCACACCCACGAACGCGGCGACGAGCACTCGGACGGACATGAAGGCCCTCCCTCGCTATGCCCTATGTGACCGACATTCGCGGGGTTTGGTTCGCACCACGAAAACGTGACCATGTCGTCTCGCGAGACGATCACCTAACGCCGAGCGAAAAGAGCACCCAACGGACCGGAACCGGAAGGCGGGCCCGGCGCAGGATCGGTGTCGTTCTGGATGCCGGGGTGCTGGTAATCCGCGCTGGTCACCGGGGTGGGTGTGTTCTGCGATGCCTGTCAGGTGCACGCGTGCCGGCCGGTTCCGTGACTCGGCGTCCCGTTGTGAGGACCACGATGCCACCTGCGACGGCCAGGGTGATCAGAGCGATCCCGAAAGCGGTCGTGCCGCTCGCCAGGCCGATGGCGTCGCTGAGGTAGCCGGTGGCGACGGGGAGAGTGCCGGCCGGAAGGTAGCCGCCGACGTTGAACGCCGCGTTGGCCTCGGCCAGCCGGTCGGGCGGGACGCTGGCGTTCAGCAGGGACAGTCCGCCGAGCTGGCCCAGGCCCTGGCCGGCTCCGGCCAGCAACGCGGCGGCGAGCAGCGCCGGGACGTTCGAGGTGTGCACGGCGGCGATCAGGGCGGCCATGCTCGCGGCGATGGCGGCGGCTCCCGCTACGAGCATGGCGCGGCGGCCGAGACGCTGCACGAGGAACTGGACCCCGGTCGCGGCGAGGAACATCGCGCAGGCTATGGCTCCGGCAACGACGCGGCTGGTGGTGTCCAGCAGGCCGGACAGCAGCGAGGGGCCGAGCGACAGAACGAACGAGGTGGCGGTGATGCCCGGGGCGAACACGGCGAGGCCGAGGGCCAGCCGCAGGCCGTTGCCTTGAGGCACGCGCGGCAGGCGCACCCAGGAGCCCCGTGCGGGTTCGGCCCGCCGCTCCTCCGGCCTACCGGCCTCGGCGGACTCCGAGACCTCCCCCGCCGTCTGACGAACCGCGGCGGGGCGGTGCAGGGGCATGCGGGCGACGGCGAGGACGGCGGTCGCCAGCAGGGCCGCCTCGACGGCGAAGACGGTGACGGTCGGTGCGGGCAGCGTCTCCGACAGGACGCCGGCGAGCAGCGGGCCGAGGCCTGCGCCGAAGACCATGGCGCAGGAGGCGAGCAGCGCGCCGAGCCGCGCGCGGGCCGTCCCTGCGACGTCGCTGACCGCCGCCATGCCGGCCGAGACCACGGCGCCGACGGCGATGCCGGTGAACAGCCGGGCCGCGAACAGCGCGGCCACGCTCTGCGCCGTCGCGAAGATCGCGCAGGCGGCGAGCGCGAGGCCGAGCGCGGGCAGCAGTACGCGCTTGCGGCCCAGCCGGTCGGCGGCCACACCGGAGACGAGCAGCGAGCCGAGCAGGCCGACGATGTAGAACGCGAAGACCACGGTGAGCGTGCCCTTGGAGAAGCCGATGTCCCGCTGCCATAGCGCGTAGAGCGGTGTCGCGACGTTCGACAGCACGAAGACGGCCGTGACCGGCCAGGCGGCCAGCCATACCCACCAGGTGGGAGCGGGTCTCGGGCCGGTGCCGGTTCGGCGGCGCGCGGGATCGGTCTGGGTTTCGGACACGACTCTCTCCTGTACGAGTTTTGTCGAACTTGTACGAATGAAGTCGAACAATAGCATGCAGTACGATTCGAGTCGTACTGAGGAACTCGTGGGAGGAGCCGACCCTGGCCGCCATCGTGAAGCTGCCGGAACCTGCCGGTCTGCCCGAGCCGCTGCCCGAGCCCGCAGTCGACGACCTGCGCCTTGAGACGGTGCTGAGCGCGCTGAGCGATCCGCTGCGGCTGCGCATCGTGAACAAGCTCTTGCTGGAGCGGGAGAGCTTCGACCACACGTGCGGCTGGTTCGGCATCGACCGGCCGAAGTCCTCGCTCACCCATCACTTCAAGGCCCTGCGCGAGGCCGGCATCATCAGGCAGCGTCAGTACGGCCTTGAGCGCCGCAGCCACGTCCGTGTGGACGATTTGAACGCGCGCTTCCCCGGCCTGCTCGACCTCGTCGCGTCCTGGACCGAGCCCGAGCCCGCCCCCAAGCCACGTCAGACGTCCTGATCCGCCCAGGTGCGATTTCGGCGCAACTCAGTTCGACGGTGATCCGGCTTCGGGCGGAGTGGCGATGCCGGCGCGGTCCCTCTTTGACGCAGGTGTGGCGCGGTGGCGCCGCTCCCCTGTCCGCGCGGCGGCGGGCGTCCGCACGGCCGTGATCATCTCTCGAGGCCTGGGAACGCGCCCGTCACCTGCAGTACCGTAACGTGCGGCCGGTTTGCGCCGCGGGGCTCGATCGCCTTCGCTGCGCAGCCTCTCCGGCCTCCGAGCCGGCGGCGCCCACCCGGCCTGAGCTTGGTCCGCGGGGCCAGGCGGGCGCCGCCCTTCCGGGGCCGGCCGCCGGTCCACCTGAATGCCCCGGACAGGACGGCTCAAGCGCGGGCATCCCCCGGTGCGAGCCCGACGCCGGCCAGCACGGAGGCGACCACGTCGGCCACCGGCCGGCCGTCGGTGCCGATCCGCAGGTCCCCCGCATCGGCCCGATCGAGAGCGGCCGCCTCCGTCGCCGCGCGGGCAGCGGCTTCGCGCAGGGCGGGCTCGTCCAGCCCTTTCAGCTCGTCGCCGGGGATCGTCGGTCCCTCGCCCCGGCCGCGGGCCGTGACGCGTTCGAGCAGCGTGGCCGGGCAGGCGTGCAGCCGGCACACGGTGGGGGTCACGTCGGAGAGCCGGCGGGTGTAGTCGCGGACGGTCTCGTCGGTGTCCGCCTCGCCGCAGACGATCAGGTACGTGGCTCCGGCCGCGCGGTAGCCCGCCCACAGCGCCGCGAGGTTGCGTGCCTTGAGGTCCCGCAGGTCGCCGGAGGCGGGTCGCAGCGTGGCGATCTGCTTCAGGTCGACGTACGCCGCCCGCGCGCCGGTCTCCACGATGTGCCGGAACACCTCGTACGCGACCGTGGACTTGCCCACCGCCGTCGCTCCCGTGAACCAGAGCAGCGGCACCGGCTCGCCGTCCGCCATCGGGCCTGGCTCAGAACGTCCCGGCCGCACAACAGGGGCGACCCGTCGCGGCCGGCCCGCGCGTTCCATGATCAGGCGGGCCGTCTCCCGCACCGTCAGCCCGCCCGTGTCCACGGACAGGTCCGCGTACGCCGAACGCTCCTGGGCCTCGGCCTCGGCGACCGCCTGCTCCACCAGGCCCGGCATCCAGCCCCGCCCGAGGAAGCGCCGCCGCAGCTCCTCCCCCGAGACCCGCAACCTGCACACGGTGAAGTCGGCGTCGGGCAGCCGTGAGGTGTACTCCCGCACCTCCTCCGGGGTGTCCACGAAGCCGGCGAGCACCAGGCACTCCACGCCTTCCTCCCGGAACCCCTCCCACAGGGCGGCCAGGTTGCGGGCGCGGAGCCGGTGGGTGTTCTCCTCCGGCGCGGGGTAGATGAGGCCGATCTGGTCGGCGTCCACGAACGCCGCCTTGACGCCCTCCCGGCCGAGCCGCGCGCAGATCTCGAACGCGGCCGACGACTTCCCGACGCCCGACGGGCCCGACAACCACAGCAACGGCAGACGATCAGTGTTCATCCGCGCGATGCTAACCGGCGGTCCATGACGGGCACGAACCCTTTTCCACGAGCGTGAACCGCGTGCGGACGGGCGCGCGTACCTCCGATCGGAGCCGCCTGAACGGAGGAACACCACCATGACGCTCACACCGCAACCGCCACCACTCGCCCGTGCACGCAAGCGGGTCACGGGCCTGCTGGCCGTCTCGGCGGGTGCGATCGTGCTGGGCGCGTGCCTGGCGTCCTGTGGGAACCCGCAGCCCCAAGCGGCCGGCGCAGCGGCAGCCCGACCGCAGCCGCAGCACCAGATGCAGCATCAGGGGCACGCATCCATGACAGGCGGCGGCACGCAGCCACAGCCCTCCCCCGCCGCCGAGCTGCCCAGGGTGAGCATGAAGAAGCTCAAGGCCACCGCCGGCTGCCCGAAGGCGCGCCTGCAGATCGACGCCGACGAGCTCAAGCAGGCGGCCTGCCAGACCGAGCGCGGCCGGTACACGATCGTCACGTTCACCACCGACGAGGGCAAGCGCGCCTGGCTCGATCACGCCCAGCCGTACGGCGGGACGTACCTGGTCGGCGACCGGTGGACGGTCGTGTCCACGCCCGAGCTGCTCGAAGGGCTGCGCGAGCAGGTCGGCGGCCGGATCGAGACCGGGGCCCAGCACCACTGAGGTGTCTCAGCGAAGGTGCTCGACGACGCCGGCGGCACCGCGGTCTCAACGGAGTCCCCGTAGGGATCGAACCGGCGTGAACGTCCGCCGTTCAGCGCCGGACGCGAGCAGCACCAGCAGGGCGGCGCCGAGCAGCCACAGCTCCCCGAGCTCCCACCCGGCCAAGACCGCCTCGAACCAGTCGGCGGTGAACAGCGGGAGCGAGCCGGAGCAGACGTCCTCACCCCGGTAGTCGGCCGAGAGCGGCCGGATGACGGCGAGCAGCGTCAGCGCCCATGCGGCGCGCGGTGCAGCCGTCGGCGAGCGCCTGCGTACGAGGGCGAACAGCACGATGAGCACGGGAACGGCCCACGTCGTCGCGACCTCGGCGAGCGTGGCGAGGTCGTCGCGCACCAGCAGGAACGGCGAGCGGTCGATCGCGCCAGGGTCGCAGCGCACCGAGCCCTCGGCGAAGCCGCCCGCGTCCCCCGCGTAGTACTCCTCGTATATGCGTTCCGGCGGCGCGGGCCACTCGAACCTGGTCCTCCAGGCGTCCCACGTGGGGTAGGCAGCGGCGGCCGGCGCCGCCGCCCAGGCTAACGGGGCAGAGGATGACATGTCGGGAACTCCTTCGCTTCCGGCGCACCCTACAGGTGATCTCGGGCTGGTACGCGGCCGTGTGTAACGCTCAGCCAACAACCGCGCATCGCCCAGTGGACGTCGCCGGTAACGGCGCGGTTCGATGGGGATCATGATGCGCACAAGGTCGTCCATGGCCGTCGCCATAGCCGTCATGTTCGCCGCCCTCACCGCGTGTTCCTCGGGTTCTTCCCCCGCCCCCGCCGCCCCCATCGGAGGCCAGGCGGCCGGCGGCTCCGGCTCGGCGGCGTCGCCCCCCACGGACACGGCGGCTTCCACGGACACGGCGGCGCCCGCGCCTTCGCTGACCGGACCGTGCGCTGACGGAACGTGCGAGATCAAGGTCACCGCAGGGGACGCCGTCGTCGTGCCGGAACGCTACGGCCTCGGGCCGATCGAGGTGAAGGCGATCCGCCGCGACTCGGTCGAGATGGTCGCGCCGGTGACGGGGATGGGTTTCAGCATCTCGAACTGTGACGGCGGCGGCACCGTGGTCTCGGGGGGAGGCGGCGGCGTCCGCATGGACTGCGCCAAGGGCATCACCGCGACCATCAACGACGCCATGAGCCTCCAGGTCCTCAGGATCACCGGCGACACGGCCATCATCCGCATCGAACCCACCGGAGACGCGAAGAGCGGGTGAACGTCAGGGGCGCTCGGCCTCCTGGCGGCGTACGCCGGGGTGACGACGGTCGCGGCGAGCACCGCAGCGGGGGCCACCTGAAGCTCACGACGTGTATCTGACGTTTCCGGCCCAGGTCGGGTCAGGGTCGCCGCCATCGCGTTGCGAATGCGCGGGCGGGATTCTCGGTGAAGATGGCGGATGCGAGGCCGGATCCCAGCTCCCGTCCGATGCGCGGGCGCAGGCCGCTGAGCAGGAACGGCATGCCCGGACCGTCGGCGCTCGACCGGGCGGCCGGGGTGACCGTGTCGGCGCCGAGCAGGAGCTGGTGGGCGTGGCCGGCGTCGGCGAGGGCCGCGAGGCGGTCCAGCAGGCGCCAGTCGGTGCCGTGGTGTGCGCGGGACGGACCGTCGAACGCCAGGAAGGCTCCGGCCGCCGCGGCCTGCCGGTGGATCCCGGCGTCCGGGAAGCGGTTGAGGTGGCCGAGTATGACGCGGTGCGGCGCGACCCCGTGCGCACCGCACAGCAGGTCGAGCACGTCCAACGCGGCGGTTCCCGCCTCCAGGTGGACGCCGATGGGCGCGCCGGTGGCGTGGTGCGCCTCGGCGGCGGCCGCCATGACGTGCCGGGCGTGGTCGTCGAGGCGGTGGAAGGCGCCCGCGACCTTGATCATGCCCGCCTTCACGTCGGCATCGGTCAGCTCGCGGATGAACAGGTCGGCCAGCGCTCCATAGTGGCGTGTCAGCTCGTCCGGAGCGTAGTGCTTGGCCTGGTGCATGCCCGTGGCGGCGATGATGTGGACGCCGGATCGCCGGGACAGCTCGGGCAGACGTTCGATGCGGGGTCCCATCCCCCAGGGCGTCCACTGCGCCATGGCGCGGCCGCCGAGGGCGGCGAAGGCGCGCAGCTCGGCGAGTGCGGCCTCGGTGTCGTCCAGTTCATGGCCGGGCAGCGCCGGTGACCGGAGGAACAGGTGATCGTGGGCGTCGCAGGTGCCCAGTTCCTCGGGCGGGATGTCACCGAGCACGGTCCGGATCGTCGCGCCCATCGTCCGGCTCGCCGCTCCCGCTCCACTCGCCGCTCCCGCTGCGCGGCCCGTCACCGGCTTGAGCTCCGGCTCCTCCGACGGTGTCCGGCTGGTCTCCATGGCCATGTCCTCCCTGTAACGCCCCAAGCGTTACCGATAACGTAACGGCCTCAGCGTTACCATGGGCTTCGTGGTCAGACAGGACAAGCTCGCCTTCCGGTTCGACTGCGGCGCCACGTGGCTGAACCTCCTCGCCACCCGAGGACGTACGTTCAGCCGAACCCCCGTGGAGCGGCTGGCGTCGCCCGAGCGGTTCGCCGAGTGGCTGGCGCGCTGCGAGCTCTCCCCCGTTCGGCCACCCGGGCGTGACGACCTCCACCAGGCGTGGACGCTGCGCGAGACCCTGCGCGTGCTCGCGCTGGCCACGGTCGACGAGCGCCCGCCGCCCGCCGACGCCGTCGCGGACCTGACCGCGTTCCTGGCCCGCTACGACGACCCGGTCCGGCTCAGCACGGACGACCGCCTGCGCCGCGAACCCCCGGCGACCGCGGCGCACGCGCTGGCCCGGATCGCCCGCCAGGCCGTCGATCACTTGACCGGCTCCGACCGGCTGGCGCTCAAGGTCTGCCAGGAGGACGACTGCAGGGGTGTGTTCATCGACCCGCCGGGGCGGCGACGCTGGTGCCCGTCGCCGGCGTGCGCCAGCCGGGGACGGGTACGCGCACACCGCGCCCGCCGCAGCGCCTCCAACGCGAACACGACCGCGAACGAGGATCAGCCGCCGGCCCCGTGACGGCGGCGTCAGTGGCCGGGCAGGCGGCACACCGAGTGGGTCGCCGTCTTGAGTGCTCGGCGGTGCAGGGCGTACCGAGGCCGTCGAGCCGGGACAGCGCCCGCTCCCCCGCCGCCGCGTCGTCGCCGCTCCAGGTCGGCGCGAGGACCATCAGGGGCTTGCCGTCCGGTCCCGCCAAGACGCCAGATTGCACGGTCAGCTCGTCCGGGCGCGCGGCCAGGACGTCGTCCAGCCCGGCCGGCACGCTCCCGGCCTGTTCCCACGGGAACAGCACCATGCCGGACAGCAGCACCGGCACGGCGTGCGGCCGGACGCGCATCGAGGTCACAACACCGAAGTTCCCGCCACCGCCGCGCAAAGCCCACAGCAGGTCCGGTTCGTGTTCGGCGTCGGCGGTGACGAGGGAGCCGCCGGCGAGCACCACGTCGGCGGAGAGCAGGTTGTCCAGGGCGAGCCCGAACCGGCCGCTGAGCGAACGTCCGGCCCAGTCGTGGCCGCCGCCGCGCACCGGCAGCGGCACGCCCGCCTCCCGCGCGGCCCGTACGGCCGCCTGGGCATCGGCCGGATCGGCGCAGCGGACGATCACTGGGGCGGACTTGCGCGGCGCCGTTCCCGATGTGGCGGGCGGCCTCGTAGTCCGGGCCTGTAGTGGTCACGCGGCCCGCGCCGATGGTGCGCCGCAGGGTGCCGGTCAGCCGGTCGAGTGGTTCGTATGCGGTCATGGGGCCTTCGTCGCGGGATGGAGTTCACCGTCCGCTGAGAGCATGGCGATCAACGGGTGGCGCGGGCGGCGTCCTCGATCACGCGCGTGACCGCGTCGGGACGGCTGACCATCACGGCGTGGGAGGCGTTGACCTCCTCGATGTGCGCGCCTGCCCGCTTGGACATGAAACGCTGCAGGTCGGGGGCGATCGCCTTGTCCCGGCGGGTGATCAGGCTCCAGGAGGGGATGGTGCGGTACGCCTCCCGCACGCTCGCGTCGGTGACCGTCTTGGTGCCGGCGGGCCGCTGAACCGCGGCGAGGTCGGCCGCGGTGGTCCTGTCGACGTCTCCGGCGAACGACTCACGGAAGTGCGCCGGGTCGATGGAGACCTCCGCACCGCCGGGGACCTCGGTGGTGACCAGCGGGATGGGCGGCGACGACTTGGCCGCCAGGTCCCCCACCGTCTCGCCCGTGGCGGGGATGAAGCCGGCGACGTACACGAGGGCCTTGACGCCGGGGTCGGAGACGGCGGAGTTAGTGATCACGGCGCCGCCGTACGAGACGTACTCGATCATCTCGCGCCGCACGTGGACGGCTTCACCACCGCCGCCTGGCTGCCGCCGGACGTGACCGCGATGATCGCCGAACGCGGCGCCATGATGCGCGAGGCGATCCGCTCGGACCCCCAGCCGCCCGGGCGCACCCGTGTCGAACCCGGCGGCGCTGTTGCGGGCGGCGTCACGGCCGATCGGCCGTATGCCGGGGCCGGCGCCTTCCGACCGCAGCGCGCCGCACCAGCACCTGACCCGGGTCATCGCCGTCGCCAGACCGCCGATCGCACCGAGCCCGTACGAGAGCCGTCCGCTGCCGGCGGTACCCATCCGGCACCCGACCATCGCGCGGCCGGCATCGCACGGGCCGCGACGGCCCTGGCGCTCCTCTGCCTGCCTGGCCTGCTGGCCATGAGCCTCGAACTGGCCAAACGCCTCGAGCACACCACCCCGTGGTTCGGATTGCTCATGGGCGACCTGATCCTGACCGTTGTGGAGGCCGTCATGCTGGCCACAGGTGCGCTTCTTCTCACCCGGCGAAACAACGCCGGCCGCTGGATGATCTTCGCGGCCGGCGGCACGACGGCGCTGCACGGCCTGAGCGCCATCGGGCAATACCTGGCGATGGGCGGGGTGCCGACCCTCGAAGGGACCATGCCCAAGCTCGTCTTCATCGCCTCCCCGCTGACAGCCGTGGCGGCCGCCACGGCTGCCGTTCTGGCCGTGCTCCCGTCGGCGGGACGCTGGTGCCATCGCTCCGGCTGATCAGCCGCCGGGCGGCGGGTGAGCGGCGCGCGCACCGCCGTTGCGGCTCCAGAGCCGCCGGTGACGAGAGCGGCGATGGTCAGGAGACCAGCTTGGCCACCACCCTGACCAGGGTCTCGCGGGCGTTCTCGACGTCATCGCCCATGATCATCTGGGCGAGCGGCGGGGTGGCGTACCACCATCCGGCCAGCGCGATCACCGCGTAGAGCAGCTCCCCCGGCGCGAACTCCGACGGGACCGCGCCCTCCTTCTGCGCGGCGGCCAGGGCGGCGAGCTTGGCGGCGTAGTGCTCAGCCCGCTCCTCCCTGGCGGCGATGGGGTCGCCGCCGCGGTGCAGGCCCTCCCAGTACAGCAGCCTGATGAACTGCGGGTGCTCGCGGTGGTAGTCGAAGACGCGGCCCGCGTACTCCGGCAGGTTCGCGGCGAGCGGCCCTTCCAGCGGCACGGCTTCGGCCAGCCGCTCCAGGCTCCAGCTCAGCACGGCGCCGAAGAGCTGCTCCTTGTTGCCGAAGTACTGGTAGATGCGCTCCTTGTTGACGCCGGCGGTGGCGGCGATGCGGTCGAGCCTGGCGGCCTCGGGGCCGTACTCGGCGAACTCGTCGATCGCCGCGTCCAGCAGCAACTGCCGCGTACGGGCCGTGTTCCATGCCATGTCCGCCAGCATAGCCCAAAAATCCAACTCGACAGTTGGAGAGTCTCGCGCATAAACTCCAACTGACGAGTTGGATTTGCGTCGTTGAAAGGATCAGTCATGCCTGCCGCTCCCTCCGTGCACCGTCGCGCGCTTCTCACCTGGTTCGCCGTCTACGCCATGCTCATGCTGGTGCAGGCGCTGCTCGGGCCGGTGATCTCGCCGCTGCCGATGGCGCTGCGCACGCTGGTGGTGACCGCGATCGTGGTGCCTGTGGTGGTGTATCTGCTGGTGCCCGGCCTGCTGCGCGTCAACGCCCGCCTCCACCGGCGCGACCGCAAGGAGCGGCGGTGAGGACGCCGCACGTGTCCTCACCGCCGCCCCGGCCGGCGGCACACGGCGCATCACCGCCGCGAAGACCGGCGGCGCCTGCGCCCTCGCCGGACGCCCGGGTCGGCGCCGCAGGCCCCTCACCGCCGCCGCGGCCGGCGGCTCACCCGCCCACGGCGTACGCCCGGATGACCGTCTGGGTGACGCCGGCGCCGGCCGTGTCGGTGACCGTCGCGCGCAGGGAGACGAACCCGGGCCCTGCGGGGTTGCTCACCTGTGCGATCCAGCGGGATCCGGCGCGCTCGACCGGGACGGCACGCCAGGTGGCGCCGTCGTCGGCGGACATCTCCAGCCGGATCTCCCTCACCTCCGCCTCCGCCGCGCCGGGGTTGCGCTCGAC
The DNA here is from genome assembly GCF_040678535.1 of Nonomuraea sp. NPDC052634. Lineage (NCBI taxonomy): Bacteria > Bacillati > Actinomycetota > Actinomycetes > Streptosporangiales > Streptosporangiaceae > Nonomuraea > Nonomuraea sp. NPDC052634. The sequence goes on from NZ_JBFATY010000001.1 coordinate 549,542, forward strand.
CCACACGGGCAGCCGGGTGGTGGCGCCCGGCTCGGCGCGGTTGAAGTCGTCCAGGCCCTCGGGGCTGTAGCGGACGGCCATCAGCGGCAGCGCCCGCCGCTCGGTGGTGGTCGCGGAGGAGAACGTCCAGGCCGACGTCACCTCCGTGGAGAGCGGAGCCTCCCGGCGCAGCGACGCGGTCAGCGTGTAGTCGCCGGATCCTGCGGGCAGGTCGGCGCGCAGCTCACAGCGCTCCGGCCGGGGCACGTGGCACGCCGCGAGGTCGGCGGTGGCCAGCGTCTCGCCGTCCCTGGTGAGGGTGGCGGTGCCGGTGGCGGCGGAGTCGGTGCCGGTGCTGCCGGGCCGCCCGTCGGCGAACATCCCGGTCGCGGGAAAGCTCAGCTCGTCGCCGGTGCGCTCGCCGGCCGTCGTGCGGAACGACGGGCCGGTGACGGCGGCGTTCCAGACCTCCGTCGTGTGGCTTCCCGGCTCCGCGGTCCCGCTGTCGGCGGAGATCAGCCCCGTGCCGGTCCCGAAGGTGCCGGCGTAGGGCAGGCCGGGGGTCCGGTAGTGGACGAGCCTACCCGGCAGCTCGATGCCGCGGACCAACGAGACCACCATGGCTCCCAGCGGCCCCGACCCGGTCAGCTGGACCGAGGCGATACCGGTGCCGGGCGTTCCCGAGGCCCGGTAGGTCGCGGTGACCTTGGCCAGGTCCTCTCGCTCGGCGTGATAGGTGGGATCGTCGGGGATGCCGCCGGTGCGCCGGTCGACGAGGGTGTAGACGTACGGGCTGGGTGAGACGTCCTTGCTCAGCCATGTGGTCCCCAGCGTGTAGGTCAGCCCCGGGGACGCGGCGGGTACGACGAACGTCTCGGAGTTGGCATCGAGGTTGCTCGACGACCAATTGCCCCAGGCGCCGTGCTCCAGCCCGAGGTTGGTTTCCCTGGTGAGCTGGGCGCCCGGGTCGTCCACGGTGACCTGCGTCGGCTTGCTCTTGCGGTGGTCCACGGTGATCCGCTGATCCCCGCCGTCGACCTTCAGCGGGCGATCGGCGAACGTCTCGGTCACTGTCCCGTCCACCTTCTCGAAGGTGGCGGTGTACAGGTTCCAGTCGCCCTCGGGCAGGCGCACCGTGGCCGTCCCGTTCCTGAAGGCCAGCACATGGACGGCCCCCGTCTCGGCGTCGTAGACCTCGGCATCGGCGGGGTCGATCGGCTCGCCCTGCCTGCTCACGACGTTGACGGTGACGTCGTACGACTCCGGCTCCACGTACGCGCCGGCCAGCGTGCGGACCACCGTCTCGCCCGACCTGGCGGTGACCGTGCCCGGGTAGTCGCCCGGAGCCTTGCCGCGCGCGTCGATGGTGAGCGTCACCGACGCCTCGCCACCGGCGGGGACCGTGACCTGCTCGGACGACAGCTTCAGGACCTCACCGTCGGCCGACAGCTCGAGGGTGACCGGCGTGTCGCCCGAGTTGGCGTAGGTGATGGTCTTGGCCGCCGTACGGTCGCCGCTCTCGTTCCACGGGAAGGCAGCCCACACGTTGGGCTGCTCGGCCACGACCTGCTGGCGCAGCGCGCGCACCAGGTCGATCGTTCCCGTGCCCTGATCGTACGGGGTCGCGTCCTCAACGGGGGCGGCGCTGCCGATGAGCGCGGCCTTGAGCTGGGCGCCGGTCCAGTCCGGGTGGCGCTGGGCGAGGATGGCCGCCGCTCCCGTCACGTGCGGGGCGGCCATCGAGGTGCCGCCCATCACTTCGTGATCGCCTCCGGGGACGGCGGCTGTGATCTCCTCTCCCGGCGCGGTCACGTCGGGTTTGATCGCGTGGTCGCCCGTGCGCGGCCCCCGGCTGGAGTACCCGGTCATCCGGCCCTGCTTGTCCACCGCTCCCACGGCGAGCGCCGCATCGGTGCTGCTGGGACTGCCCACGCTGGTCTGCACGCTGTTCCCCGTCGCCGCGACGAACAGCGTGCCGGTCCGTTCCGAGAGCGTGGTGACCGCCTGCTCCACCGGATCCTGCTCAGGACCGTCCGGGCCGCCCCAGCTCAGGTTGACGACCCTGGCCTTGACCTCGATGGCGGCCCACTCCAGGCCGGCGAGCGCGGCGGATTCGGTGATGCCCGCGATCGTGCCCACCTTGCCGATGGCCAGGCTCGCCTCGGGGGCCACGCCGCGGTACTTCTCACCCCTGCCCGCCACGATCGACGCGACGTGCGTGCCGTGGCCGCTGGTGTCGCGGATGTCCGGATCGTTGGTGAAGTTGCGCTCCGCTACGACCGCGTCCTTCAGGTCCGGGTGGTCGGGGTCGTATCCGGTGTCGAGCACCGCGACCTTGACGCCCTTGCCCGCGAAGCCCTGCTGCCACGCCTGCGGCGCGCCGACCTGCTTGACGCTCTCGTTCAGGTAAGGGCTTCTGCGGCCGTCCAGCCACAGCTTGGTGCGGCCCGCCACCAGCGTGCGGGAGCCGGTGAGGGTCCGCCAGGTCTGCGTGGCGCTCTTCTTGGGTACGCGGGCCGCGTTCATGCCCAGCGCGGACAGCCGCCGCACCTGCGGGGAGCCGGTGCTGACGCCCTGCTCGATGACGGGGATGTCGGGGGTGTCGGCGTCACCGTAGCCCCAGGCCAGGAGCTGGGTGACGTCGAACAGCCGCCGGTCGAGCACGCCCTGCGCGAGCAGCGGCGCGGCGTCGGACGGGATCACGTGCAGGTGCCCGTCGCGCACCTTCGTGAAGAAGGCGGCCTGCCTGCCGGGCCCGGGCTCCACGCGATGCCCCCGCCCGGTGAGCACGACGCGGTCACCGGTGATCAGCGTCACCGCCTCCGGCTGCGCGCCCGGCGCGGCCTGGGCGTGCGCCGGTGCGGGTGTGGCGCCGATCGTCCCCGCCAGCACAACGGCGAGTATCGACTTGCCTAACGTCATGGTTCTCCTCATATCGATCGTGCGGCCGATGCGCGGGGCCGCGTCTCACCGCGGACCTTCGTCCGTCCACTCCGCGGTCAGCTTGATGAACCCGTCGCCCGAGGTCGTGATGCCTCCTGTGGCCGCCGGAAGCAGGTCGGTGCGGACCACCCGGGAGGTGTCCGGATCGATGACCACCTTGCGGTCACTCAGGCCGTTCCGGAACTGCAGCTCTTCGCCGTCCTCGACCGTGCGGAGCCGCCGTACGCCCGGCAGCTCGGCGAGGGCGCGGAACGCCGCCGCCCGCACCTCGGCCGGCGCGGGGAGCTCCGCGACCAGCGACAGCAGCGGGATCAGCGCGGGATCGCCCCCGTCTTCCGCGTCGCCCTTCCGCATCTCGACGACCTTCCGCCGCAGCGCCTCGGGCTCGGCCGGCAGCGTTTCGAGATCTTCCATGGTGAGCCGGGGGCCGTCGTCGCCCGCGGTCCCGAGCAGGAACGTGCCGGAGTCCAGCTTGATCAGGTCTCTTCCGTTGCCGGGCTCTCCCCGGCTCCACCGCTGTCCGTCGCGCGTGGTCCAGGTCTCGCCGATGACCGCGCCGTCCTCGTTCTCCCGCTTGATGTGCCAGTAGGTCGCGGGATCCTGCGGTGCGCGCCGCGCGCTGTCCGCGGCGACGAGCAGGACGTCCTTGGCGGAGGTGAGGTGCCGGGGCTCTGCGACGGGCGCGACGGCCTGGTTCGTCACGATTATGACGGCGGCGGCCACCGCGAGCCCGGCGGCGGCGATGCCGGCGAGGCGCACGGTCCACGGCCGAGGGGCGCGCCGGGGAGCCGTCCCCCGGGCCGTCGCGGCCAGCAGCCGCCCCCGCGCGCCGGACAGGGCGTCCGGGCCGGCCTCCGTCACCTCCGAGCGCAGTTCCTTGATCAGGCGCAGGTCATCCATGGTCTTCTTCTCTCGTCTCGGCGGGGTTGGCGCCGCCCAGGGCGGCTGTGACCTTGCGGCGGGCGCGCGACAGGCGCGAGCGGACGGTGCCGACGGGCACGCCCAGCGCCCTGGCCGTCTCCTCGTACGTCAGGTCGCCCCAGGCGATCAGCAGCAGCACGTCTCGCTCGCCGCGCCCGAGCCTGGCCAGCGCGGCGGCCAGCCTGCGGCGGGTCGCCGAGGCGGAGACCTTGGCGGCCACCCGGTCGTCGAACGCCGCCGTCACGGGGTCCTCGCCCGTTCTGGCCAGGGCCCGCAGTCCGCGCACCTCGGCGCGGCGGTGCACGCCGATGATGTTGGTGGTGATGCCGTACAGCCAGGGCAGCGCCTCGGCGCGGCCGAACTCGTAGCGGTGGCGCGTCTCGAAGGCCCTGGTGAACGCCTCGGCCACCACGTCCTCGGCGTGCTCGGGGCCGAGCCGCCGCACGACGTAGCGGTGCAGGGTGGCGGCGTGCCGGTCGAACAGCTCCGCGAAGCACTCGGGCGTGCGCAGCGAGGCTCGGATGATCGAGGAGTCGTCGCGGGCCTCCATCGTTCCCGCTCGTCCGGCCGCCGGCGGCGGATGGGCGCTCAGGGGTGGACGGTCCGTCACGACGGGCTCCCGTTCTGCGATGGTGCTCACGATCGTCTTTATCCGCAGGGCGTTCGAGAGTTCCCCGGACTTTCCGTGAGGCGGGCCGTACAAAACGTACGGATAGCGCATCGCAGTCTCAAATATCCTATATATCCTACAGCTATAGTGGGTTTATGGTCCTACCTTCGGTCGCCATCGTCGGGGGCGGCGCGAGCGGCGCCCTGACCGCGATCCACCTGCTGCGACTCGCCCGCGCCACCGCCACGCCGCTGGCGGTCACCCTGATCGACCAGGGCGGCCGGCACGCGCTCGGCCAGGCCTACTCGACCACCGATCCGCACCACCTGCTCAACACCCGGGTCGAGCGCATGAGCGCCTTCGACGACGATCCTGATCACCTGCGCGACTGGGCGCGTTCGGCGGGGGTGCACGCCTACGACTACCTGCCGCGCGCCCTCTACGGCCGCTACCTGCGCGAGGTGCTGGCCGATGCGGAGGACCCGCCCGAGCGCCCGCTGCACCGCGTCACCGCGACCGCCGCCTCGCTCGACGCCGACCACGCGGTACGCCTCGCCGACGGCGGGCGGGTCGAGGCCGGCGCGGTCGTCCTCGCGCTGGGCAACCGCCGCCCCGCCCCGCTGCCCGGCGTGGCCGCGCATCCCCGCCACATCGCCGACCCGTGGGCGCCGGGCGCGCTTGCCGCGATCGACGACGGCGCGCCCGTGCTGGTGCTCGGCACCGGCCTGACGATGGTGGACGTCGCGCTCACCGTGACCAGGGCGCACCCCGGCACCGTCGTGTACGCGCTGTCCCGGCACGCTCTTCTCCCCCGCGCGCACCCGATCCGCCCGGCCCTGCCGATCCCCGTCGCCGTCCCCGGCGGCCCGCTGCGGGTGGCGGAGCTGCTCGCCGTCGTCCGCCGGACCATCCGGGCGAACGGCGGCGACTGGCAGGGCGTGATGGAGGGGCTGCGGCCGCACGTACAGGATCTGTGGCGGCGGCTCGCCCCGGATGAGCGTCGGCTGTTCCTGCGGCGGGTGGCCCGCTACTGGGAGGTCCACCGGCACCGCATCCCGCCCGCGTCCGCCGCCGCCCTCGACGAGCTGCGCGCGAGCGGGCGGTTGCGGCTGCTGCGCGGCACCCTGATCGGCGCCGAGCCCGCCGCGGGCCCGACCACGGCCGGGCCCGCCGTGAGCGGGCTGCGCGTCCACGCCGACCTGGACGGCGCCATCACCGGCTTGGACGTCGGCTGGCTGGTCAACGCCACCGGGCCGTCGCCCGACGTCACCTCCGACCCGTTCATCGCGAGCCTCATCAACGCCGGTCAGGCCCGCCCCGACCCGCTCATGCTCGGCCTGGACGCCGCTGCTGACGGCGCGGTGCTGGACGCGTCCGGGCGGCCGAGCGATCGCCTGTTCGCGCTGGGCCCGCTGCTGCGCGGCACCCTGTACGAGACGACCGCCGTCCCCGAGATCCGCGCCCAGGCCGCCGCCCTCGCTCCACGGCTCCTCGAAGCCGCCGCCTCCCGGGTCACGCCCCCCGCGCGCGTGCGTGATCTCGTAGATACCAAGCCGAAGTGAGGGTTCCCACCGCTTCTGCGGGGAAAGGAGAGTGGTCAGGCTTGCAGATGCGGACATAGAGTGGGGCTTGTGACGACGTTTCGGATCAGCGAGGCGGCGGCGCTGCTCGGGGTAAGCGCCGACACCGTCCGCCGCTGGGTGGACGCGGGCCGGCTGCGGGCCGAGCGCGACGAGCACGGTCATCGGCGGGTCGGCGGCGCCGATCTGGCGGCCTTCGCGCGCTCCCAGGTCGGGGAGAGCGAGGGCGGCGGCCGTTCGTCGGCGCGCAACCACTTCCGGGGGATCGTGACCGACGTGGTGCGCGACGCGGTGATGGCGCAGGTGGAGATCGCCGCCGGGCCGTTCAGGGTGGTGTCGCTGATGAGCCGTCAGGCCGCCGACGAGCTGGGGCTGGAGCCGGGTGTGGTGGCCGACGCGGTGATCAAGTCCACCAACGTCGTCGTGGAGATCCCGGGTCACGAGCGCGTGGCCGGCAACGTGTGAGGAGGCCCCGTGGTGTTCAGGCGTGTGTCCCGATGGGCGGCCGTGCTACCCGTCGCGCTGGCGCTCGCGGGCCTGTCCGGCTGCGGCTCCGGCGAGCCCGCCGCGCTCACGGGCTCGGGGGCCGGAGCGGCCACGGAGCTGACGGTGTTCGCGGCGGCGTCGCTGACCGAGACGTTCACCGAGCTCGGCAGGATATACGAGGCCGCGCATCCGGGCACGACGGTGACGTTCAACTTCGGCTCCAGCGCCACCCTGGCCCAGCAGATCGTCCAGGGCGCCCCTGCCGACGTGTTCGCCGCCGCCAGCCCGGCCACCATGAAGACCGTCACGGACGCGTCCCTGGCGGGCTCGCCGACGACGTTCGCGCGGAACACGCTGCAGATCGCCGTACCCGCCGGCAATCCGGCCAAGGTCGACGAGCTGAAGGACCTCACCGACCCGAACGTGAAGGTGGCGCTCTGCGCCGAGCAGGTGCCGTGCGGCGCGGCGGCCGTCAAGGCCCTGCAAGCGGCCGGCCTGCAGGTCACGCCCGTCACCCTGGAGCAGGACGTCAAGGCCACGCTGACCAAGGTCGAGCTGGGCGAGGTGGACGCCGCGCTGGTCTACAAGACCGACGTCATCGCCGCCGCGGGCAAGGTGCAGGGCATCGCGTTCCCCGAGGCCGATCAGGCGGTCAACGACTATCCCATCGCCGCGCTTGACAAGGCTCCGGCCGGTGCGGCGGCCCGGCGGTTCGTCGACCTGGTGCTGTCGCAGCAGGGCAAGGACGTGCTGGTCAAGGCCGGGTTCGACGCCCCCTGATGAGCGCGCCCGTTCAGGAACAGCGCAGCCGCGAGGTCGCCGGGCGGCTGCCGTGGATGCTGGTCGTGCCCGCGCTGGCCGGGCTGGCGTTCCTGGTGCTGCCGCTCGCCGGGCTGCTCATCCGCGCCCCGTGGGGCACGCTGCCCGCGCGGCTGGCCGAGCCGCAGGTGCTGGAGGCGCTGCGGCTGTCGCTGGTGAGCGCCACCGTCGCCACCGCCGTGTGCCTGCTGCTCGGCGTGCCGCTGGCCTGGCTGCTGGCCAGGGTCGAGTTCCCCGGGCGGCGGGTGGTGCGGGCGCTGGTCACGGTGCCGCTGGTGCTGCCGCCCGTGGTCGGCGGCGTGGCGCTGCTGCTCGTGCTCGGGCGGCGCGGCATCGCCGGGCAGTGGCTGGAGGCGTCGTTCAGCGTGACGCTGCCGTTCACCACGGCCGGGGTGATCGTGGCCGAGGCGTTCGTGGCCATGCCGTTCCTGGTGATCAGCGTGGAGGGGGCGCTGCGCGGGGCCGACCGGCGCTTCGAGGAGGCCGCCGCCACGCTCGGGGCCTCGCGGTGGACGGTGTTCCGGCGGGTCACGCTGCCGATGGTGATGCCGGGCGTGGTGGCGGGGGCGGTGCTGTGCTGGGCGCGGGCGCTCGGCGAGTTCGGGGCGACGATCACGTTCGCCGGGAACTTCCCCGGCACCACCCGCACCATGCCGCTGGCCGTCTACCTGGCACTGGAGACCGAACCCGAGGCGGCCATCGTGCTCAGCCTGGTGCTGCTGGCCGTCTCGGTGATCATCCTGGCGAGCCTGCGCGACCGGTGGGTGAGCGCGCCATGACGCTGGACGCCCACCTGGTCGTCACCAGGCCCGCCTTCACCCTCGACATCGCCATCAGCGTCCGGGCGGGCGAGGTGGTGGCGCTGCTCGGCCCCAACGGCGCGGGCAAGACCACCGCTTTGCGGGCCCTGGCCGGGCTCACCCGGCTGTCCGGTGGCCACATCACGCTGCGCGGCCGGCCGCTGCACACACTGCCCGCCGAGAGCCGCCCGATCGGCATGGTGTTCCAGGACTACCTGCTCTTCCCCCACCTGTCCGCGCTGGACAACGTCGCCTTCGGGCCGCGCTGCCAGGGCGTGCCCAAGGCCGAGGCACGTCGTGTCGCGGCCGAGCTGCTGGAGCGGGTCGGGCTGGCCGATCGCGCCGCCGCCAGGCCCCGGCAACTGTCCGGCGGGCAGGCGCAGCGGGTGGCGCTGGCCCGCGCGCTCGCCGTACGTCCCGAACTGCTGCTGCTCGACGAGCCGCTGGCCGCGCTCGACGCCCACACCCGCTTGGAGATCCGCTCAGGGTTGCGCCGCCACCTCGCCGATTTCGACGGCGCGACCGTGCTGGTCACGCACGACCCGCTGGACGCCATGGTGCTGGCCGACCGGCTGATCGTCATCGAGAACGGCGCCGTCGTCCAGCAGGGCGCCCCCGCCGAGGTGGCGCGCCGCCCGCGTACCGACTACGTCGCCCGCCTCGTCGGGCTCAACCTCTACCGGGGCACGGCGGACGGGCACCAGGTCAAGGTCGGCGAGGTGCCGCTGCATGCTTCCGAGCAGCTGACGGGGCCGGTGTTCGTGGCGTTCCCGCCCGGTGCCGTCGCGCTCTACCGTTCCCGTCCCGACGGCAGCCCGCGCAACCTCTGGCAGGCCCGCATCGACGGGATCGAACGGCACGGCGACAACGTCCGCGTCCACCTCGACGGCCCGATCGCGGTGTTCGCCGACATCACGCCCGCCGCCGTGGCCGACCTCGACCTGAGCCCGGGTCAGCGGATCTGGGCGTCGGTCAAGGCCACCGAGACCCACGCGTACCCGGCATGAGCGCCTGGCGAGGCCCGCGCCGCTTCCCGTCTGAGCAGGCGGTACGTCGCCCTGCACGCCGCCTCCCGCCTGCTCCTGTGACGGTCGCAGACAGTAAGGGTTGAGGCGTATAAGGCCCTTACGCAAGCCTGTACGCCATGGCGCCATCCGATCACGACATTTCAGGAATCGTCCCGACTTGCCCGTCATGTCGGATCCCGTGAGGGCGGCGGGCCGGTACCGCTGGGTCGTCCTGGGGGTCGCGACGTTCACCCAGGCCGCGGCGGCGTTCTTCGTGCAGGGCATCGGCGCGATGAGCGTCCACCTGCAGCGGGACCTCGACCTGAACACCACCCGCCTGGGCCTGCTGCTGTCGGCGGCTCAGCTCCTGCCGCTGGCCGGGCTGCTGGTGGCGGGACGGCTGCTGGACCGGCACGACGAACGCTGGGTGGTCGGCACCGGCGCTCTCGTCGTCGCCGTGGCGCTGGCCGCCGGCAGCCTGGCCCCCGGATACGTCTCGCTGCTCGCCGCACTGCTGATCGTCGGCGCCGGATACAGCACGATCCAGCCGGGCGGCAGCAAGTCGGTGGCGTCCTGGTTCGACACCTCGCAGCGCGGCCTGGCCATGGGGATCCGGCAGGCGGGGCTGCCGCTCGGCGGGGTGCTCTCCGCCTCCGCGCTGCCCGCGCTGGCCACGGCCTTCGGCTGGCGCTCGACGCTGGTGGCCGGGGCGCTCGTCGCGCTGGCGGGGGCGGTCGCGTTCATGGCCTTCTACCGCCGCCCGCCGCACCGGCCTCCCGCGCGGACGGCGTCCCCCATGCGGCTGGACCTGCTGCGCGAGCCGTACATGAAGAAGGTCATCCTGTCCGGTACGTGCCTGGTGTCGGTGCACAGCGGGCTTGGCGTGCTCACCGTGCTCTACCTGCACGAGGTGGCGTCCATGGAGGCCGCCCCGGCCGCGCTGGTCTATGTGGCGGTCCAGTGCGCCGGTGCGCTGGGCCGGGTCTGCCTGGCGGCCTGGAGCGATCGCCACAAGTCCGGCCGGTACGCCTGCGTGCTGGCCTGCCTGGCCGCGGTGATCGCCGGGATGGCGCTGCTCGCCACCCCCGCCGGCCGCTCCCCCGCCGTCGCCTGCCTGCTCTTCGTCTGGCTCGGCTTCTTCGGCATCGGCTGGTACGGCCCGTGGGTCGCATATGCGGCCGAGGCGGCGCCGCCCGACCGCACCGGCTTCGCGCTGGGGCTGGCCATGGCGGTCAACCAGGTGGCGATCATCCTCGCGCCGCCCGCGCTCGGGCTCCTCACGGACGTGACCGGGGGTTTCGCCGCCGCCTGGGTCCTGCTCGCCGTGCTGACCGGGCTCACGCTGGCTGCGACGGCCCGGCGTACCACGGTAGGCGGTGGCCGGCCAGGGCGGATCGCGTGACGGGTCTGCCATGGCCGCCCTTCCCGTCCGCCGTTCCCCGCTCCTCGGCTGCGCCTTCCGGGCAGCGCAACGATGATGCCACGGTGTTCCCCGCAGGGTGGGGCGCCGAGGGTGTTATCGGTCGATCCCGCGGCCGTCGAGGAGGTGAGCGGCATCGGCACGGTGGTCGCCCGCACCAAGACGACCCCATGTACGAGAACACGATCCTGGTGTTGGAGAACACGCTCATCGACGTCGGCGCATCGGGCGGCGACGAGGCGCTGGAGATAGCACGTGGCAGGCTGGAGCAGCGCGGCTGGAAGGTCGTGGGCTCCAGCTACAAAGTGCTCTTCCTGGAATCCGCCAGGTGGGAGGGGACGTCTGTGAACGTCACCAGCGTCGAGCAGGTGCGGCAGGTCGGGCCCGAGCCGGAGGGGGAGATCCTTCAGGTGATGCGGTCCGATCCCGAGAAGGCGGATGAATACCTGCTGGTGACCATGTCGTCCGAGGGGTGACGGGGTGGGATCGGGAAAGAGGTAGCCGATCCCACCCCGGGTGGTCACGCGTCGGCGATCACGATGTCGTCGAGGTGGAGGACCTCGCCGGCGTCGCCGTCACCCGTCAGCTCCAGGGCGACGGTGGCGGTGCCCGCCGGGGCGGTGAGCTCGGCGGTGAACTCCTTCCAGCTCGTGCTCAGCCCGTCCAGCGTGATCTCGTCGCTGCGCAGCAGCTCCTCGCTCGAGTCGCGCCACAGCACGCTCAGGGTCGCGGCGGAGACGCCGGGGCTGCCCTGCCTGGCCCAGAAGCCGATCTGCTTGCCGCCCTGCCTGGCGGTGAAGCCGGGCCAGTTGTCCGTGGTGACGCCCCAGCCGTGGGCCTCGGTCACCTCGACGCGCAGGCCGTAGCCGCCCTCGTGGGCGGCCTCGGCCGACCGCTCGGCGGAGGCGCTGTACCAGGCGGCCCAGGTGCCGATCGAGCCTTCGAGGGTCGAGGTGTCGGTGTCGAGGGCGTTGGGCGTCGGCGGTTCCTCCGAGGAGCCGTTCAGCGTGCTACCGGCGTCCTGGTTGTACGGGGCGGCGCGCCACACGTCCCAGGTGACCGTCTCGCCCCAGCCCTTGGCGAACTTCCAGTCACCGATGTAGGTGTTGTCCGCGAAGCTGTTGCCGGCGCTGAACATGACGTTCTGCTGGATCTCCGTCACCGTGTACGGCGCCCACGACATGTTGTCGGCGCCCTGGGCGTACAGGGCCTGAACCCCGCAGTAGGTGCCGGCGCAGGGCACGTTCGAACGCTCGAAGCGGAACTCGTTCCCGGTCACCTTCACGTTGCGCGAGTGCCAGCGGCAGTCGGTGCGCAGCGGCTCGTTCGCGATGCCGGTGTAGCAGGGGTGGGTGTCGTTGATGGGGTTCGGGTAGTCGGTGTTGTGCGGTTCCGGGATCACCGTCGGGGAGACGAACGGCGTGCAGTAGCTCTTGCTGGTGTTGCCGTTGCTGTTGCAGAAGCGGTTGGCGTTCTCGAAGATCGAGACGCCGGAGAAGTTGTCCTCGAAGTAGTTGTCGGCGATGTTGAGATCGGTGCTGCCGCTCACCTCGCTCGGGAGCCTCGCGTCACCGCCCGACTCGGAGATGTAGATGGCGGGCGACGGGGAGCCCTGGTTGTCGTTGCCGCCGACCCAGCCGTTCTTCTTGAAGACGTTGCGGGTGATGGTGGCGTTGTAGCTGATCTCGTACCAGATGCCTTCGCTCTCGTTGTGCTCGATCCAGTTGCGGTCGAACAGGAAGTCGACGTTGTTGGTGTCGGCCCAGAGGCCGACGCCCAGGTTGTCGTGCACGTAGTTCTGGGTGACGGTGGCGCCTTCGACGTCCCAGAACTTGACGCCGCCGCTGCAGCCGCAGCCCTGCTCCCTGGTCTCCCAGTCGTCCTGGTTGTTGCCGGCGATCTCGTTGTTGTGGACGACGAGGTCCTTGACCGCCCGCTCGCCCTCGATCTCTTCCCGGTACGCGCTGGCGCCGTACTGGCCGTTGTCCTTCAGGCAGCTGAAGCGGACGGTGTTGGCGTTGCCGAGGAACACGGCGGCGCCGTCGTTGTGGTGGGCGTAGAGGTGCTCCATGACCCAGCCGGAGGCCGCGTCGTGGTTGATGACGCCCTCGTTCTTGTTGTCCGCGCCCCTGCCGAAGTTGCGGATCTCGAGGTAGGCGATGCGCACGTTCGAGGCGTGGCCGGTGAAGGCGTAGACGTTCTTGTTCATGCCGTCGAGGACGGCGCCCGGAGCGCCCAGGAAGGTGCTGCCGTCTCCGGGGGTGATCTGGCTGTACTGGCCGTCGCCCAGAGTGTGGACGCCCGGGGCGAACCAGTACGTCTTGCCGCTCTGGCCGAAGTCGAAGCCCGCGTTGTCGCCGGCCGGGACCACGATGGCCCCCTCCGGCGCGCTCTCCGGGCCGTCCTGCCACGTGGCGTTGTCGCAGACCCGCATGGCGTCCGGTAACTCGGTGTACCAGCCGCCGGACGCGCTCTCCGCCGAGGCGGCGGCGCCGGTGGTCTGCCCGGCCAGGAGGCCGGCGGTCGTGACCACGGCGAGTAACGCGCCCACGACAACAGGGTGTCGCATGAATGCTCCCGTTCTGAGGGTGATGTTCGGTGATCACGCAGGCTAGCGGCGAAGATCACCTTCAGTCAGCCGATTGGCACCTTTCTGCACCCTCTGTCCACTTCGGTCCATCCACCCCCTGCCGCTAATTGATATGAAACTTATATAACATGAGTTTCATATCAGAAGGGACATGTCATGATCCTTGTCACCGGTGCCACCGGCACCATCGGGCGTCCTCTCCTCTCCTTCCTCGCCGCCGAAGGCGTGCAGGTACGCGCCGTCACCCGCGATCCGCAGGCGAGCGGTCTGCGGGCGACGTCGTACGCGGCCCGTACGCCTCCTTCGCCGAGCCGCTGATCCACGAAGGGGACCTGGCGGAGGTCGCCGTGCGGGCGCTCCTCGGCGAGGAGCTCACCTTCATGAAGGTGCCGCTCACCGGCCCGGAGCCGATCTCCCACGAGGAGCTGGTGGTCACGATCGGCGAGTTGATCGGCAGGCCGCTGCGCTATCAGGAGATCCCGCCGGACGCGTACGGGCAGAGCATGATCCGGCGCGGCTTCCCCGAGCCGTTCGTGCAGGCATTGCTGGCCAGGTACGCCAGAGGCATGGGCCCCGCCGAGGCCGTCACCGGCGAGGTCGAGAGGATCCTCGGCCGACCGGCGCGTACGTACGCCGCCTGGGTGGCCGACCACGCCGGCGCCTTCCGCGCCTTGCGCGAGGGCTGACGCCTCAGCGAGGCGTCCCGAGACGCCCTCAGTCTGGCTCGCCGAACGCGATCGGCCCGAGGTCGGCGGCGGTCTGGGCCAGCGCGCGCACGTGCGGGCCGTCGGCGGCCGTCGCCCAGACCAGGGCGAAGTGAAGGGCGGGGGCGTCGCGAAGCGGCACGAAGACGACGCCGGGCGGGCTGTTGTACCGGGCCGCGATCTCGCCGAGCGGGTGGACGCAGCGACCGGCGGCGACCAGGGTGAGGATCTCGTGGAACGTCCGCGCGACCGGCCCGCGAGGGACCCGCCGCCCGGACGGCGTACGGACGGGGACCATGGACGCCACCCAGTACTCGGGCGCGCTTGGCCCGAGGTCCACCACGTGCTCGTCGGCCAGATCCTCCAGGGACGCGCTGCCGCGTTCGGCGAGCGGATGACCGGCCGCGACCGCCAGCACCCGCCCGCTGGTGAGCACGGTCGGGCCGACGGTGAGATCGGGCTCGGCCACCGGTAGCCACAGCACGTGCGCGTCGGCCTCTCCGGCGCGCAGCGCGCCGAACGGGTCGCCGCCGGTGACCTCGCAGAACTGCACGTCGCCGCCGGGGTGGCGGCTGCGGAAGGCGTCGACGAGCGGGCGCAGCACGTACCGGGCATGGCCGAACACGCCCACCCGCAGGGTCCGCGCCGCACCGGCCGCCCTCGCCCGGGCGAGCCCTTCCTGGATCAGCTCGTACGCCTGCGCCAGGTCCTCGCGCAGCCGCCGCCCGACGGGGGTGAGGGTGACGCGGCGGCTGGTGCGGTCGAACAGCGCGACGCCGAGCCGCCGTTCCTGCCTGCTGATGGCCTGGCTGACGCGCGCCTGCGAGACGCGCAGGCGTTCGGCGGTGCGGCCGAAGTGCAGTTCCTCGGCGAGCGTCAGGAAGATCTCGATGTCCCTCAGCTCCACGAATAACCCCCATGTTATGGATCGCCGCTCGAACCTTACGTTGTTCCGCCGCCCCCTCGTTCCGATGCTGGAACCCCAGCATCGGAACGAGGGGGAACCCATGAGCGACATGCGAGCCATCGCCGACCGCGTCGAGATCGAGGCGCTGCGCGGCGAGCTGACCGACGCGGTGCTGACCCGGGACTACGACCGCGTCGAATCCCTGTTCACGCCCGACGCCGCCATGCGGTGGCCGCACATCGGCAGGGAGTTCGTGGGCAGCAAGGAGATCCGCGCCGGGATCGAGTGGGGGCAGGGATTGTGGGAGTTCTTCGTACAGAACGTCCACCCCGGCGTCATCAGGATCGACGGCGACACCGCGACCGGACGCGCCTACATCCACGAGTTCGGGCGCATGCGCGACGGCGCCTCCCACGCGAACTACGCCGTCTACCACGACCGCTACCGGCGCACGCCCGACGGCTGGAAGTTCGCCGAGCGCGTCTACGAGGTCAGGTACGCCGACGACAGCCCGCTCCCGGGCTCGGCACCCACCAGGTGAACCGGACCGGACGGGTCGGCGGAGCGCCGGCCCGTCCGGTCCCGCCGCGCGCGGCTCAGTTCGACAGGGCGGCGAACGCGCCCGGCTGGTACGAGCCGCCCGGGTTGTGCACGATGACGTTCATCCGGGTGGCCGCGTTGATCAGGGAGACCAGGCAGACCAGCGCACCGACCTGGTCGTCGTCGTAGTGCTCGCGCACCGCCGCCCAGGTCTCGTCGGACACGCCGCCGTCACCGAGCCGGGTGCCCTCCTCGGCGAGCGCCAGCGCCGCCCGCTCGGCCTCGGTGAAGACCGTGCTGTGCCGCCAGGCGGCGACCAGGTTGATCCGCAGCGCGCTCTCCCCCGCGGCCGCGGCCTCCTTGGTGTGCACGTCGACGCAGTATGCGCAGCCGTTGAGCTGGGCGACGCGCAGCTCGACCAGCTCGCGCAGGGTCTTCGGCAGCGTGGACTGGTCGAGGATCGCCGAGACGCCGAAGAACCGCTTGGCCACCTTCGCCGCCGTGGGGCTGTCGAACAGGTTGAAACGAGGCTCCATGATTGTCCGTCCTCACTAGGTTTGTCGCGTACTGGACGACCACGAGATGCCGGCGCCCCGCCCCGTGTGACGGCGCGGCGATGTGACATACGCCACCAGCCCCGGATGTCACAGAACGGCGGTGACGGGCATCTCGTGTGCGACCCGGCAGTCAGCGAAACAGGCAGGAGCCGACCCGATGAACGACCCGGCAGGTGTGGACGTGGTGACCGAGGCGTTCGTCACGCATCGGAACCTGCTGTTCACCGTGGCCTACGAGCTGCTCGGCTCCGCCGCCGACGCCGAGGACGTGCTGCAGGAGACCTGGCTCCGGTGGGCGGGCGTGGACGTCGAGGCCGTACGGGACCATCGTGCGTACCTGGTGCGCATCGTCACCAGCCAGGCGCTCGGCCATCTGCGCAGGCTCGGCAGGCGCAAGGAGTCCTATGTCGGCCCCTGGCTGCCCGAGCCGCTGCTGACCTCGCCCGATGTGGCCGACGACGTCGAGCTCGATCTGCGGCGCCTGCTCGGCATCCTCGCGCCGGACGTCGTCCTGCTCACCGACGGCGGCGGGGTCGTACGCGCGGCGCTCGCGCCGATCGTGGGGGCGGACGAGGTGGCCCGCGTGCTCTGCCGGCTCCACTCCACGGTCTCCCTGGAGCCCGCGCAGGTGAACGGCCACCCGGCGCTGATCGCCCGGCAGGGCGGCGAGCTCGACTCCGTCCTGGCGCTGCGCGTCGACGGCTCCCTCATCACCGGCCTGTACGCCGTCCGCAACCCCGAGAAGCTGTCCCGCATGGACCGGGTGACCGCCCTGCGCCGCTGAACGCGCACAAGCCATCACCCTGCGATTACGCCGCCGTGGACGTCGCCGGCCGGCCTGCACGATCACCTCGCGGCCGCCGCGCACACGTCCAGGGCGTCGCGGGGTCGCGCGGAGCTTCTCGCGTGACCGCCGAAGTGTTTCGAGCCGCATAAAATACGCAGGTCGTACCCGCCCGCGGAAGGCCCATCGCATGACGTCCTCGACCTCCGGAGAAGCCGAGCCCGCGCGGCGGCGGCGCCGGGTGACGAGCGAGATCAAGGAGTCGCTGCGCGCGCTGAGCATCCAGCTCTCGCTGCTCAACCATCAGGTCGGTGCGCACGCGGGTCTCAAGGACGTCGATCTGTCGTGCCTGGACATCATCAACCGGTACGGTCCGATCAGCCCCACCGCCTTGGCCCGCCGCGCGGGCCTGCACCCGGCCACCATCACCGGCATCCTCGACCGGCTGCAGCGCGGCGGCTGGGTGACCCGGGAGCGCGACCCGGAGGCGTCCGACCGGCGCGCCGTCATGGTGCGGGCGCTCAAGGAGCGCAACGCGGAGCTGTTCGAGCTGTACGGCGGCATGAGCTCGAAGATGGACGACATCTGCGACCGGTACACCGATGCCGAGCTCGACCTGCTCGCCGACTTCCTCCGCCGCACCACCGACGCCGGGCAGGACGCCACCGGCGACCTCGCCCGCCGCTGAGTTCCACGGCCACCGTCGCCCGCACGCGGCTGAGGCCCGCGGCCGGACGCCGGCACGCCCGGCCTGTCAGTGGGCCGCGCGCGGTCGAGGCCCGAAGCCCACGGCGCGCTTGAGGTACTTCCAGGCCGCCGTGGTGAACCCCCTTCGCCGGAGTCTCCGCGCCCTGCCGGTCGATCTTGGCGTAGAGGGCTGAGCGCAGGCTCCTGTCGTCTCCGGTCATACCTGACGTCGCGTCACCCGCGCCTCAGGATGCGAAGACTTAGCGTATGGTGTACGGTACTTCGTACGACAACGACATGAGGAGGGGCGGCGTGTACCGACCGAGCGCTGACGAGCTGAAGAGCATCGACGACTGGTTCGCCACCTACGACGCGCTGGCCGAGCAGGGCGCGATCGAGGAGCTGGCCGATCTGGCGGTGTTCCCCATGAACGTGGTCACCGACGTGCCTGACGGTTACGCGAGCGTCAAGCAGTGGACGCGGGCCGAGTACATCGAGGCGATGAAGGAGTCGATGGGCGGCGGCACCGCGGGGCTCGATCTGCGCTCGACCCGCACCCCGCGCTTCCTCAGCCCGAACCTGGTGATCGTCGAGACCGAGGCCACGATGACGATCGACGGGCAGGAGCAGCGGATGCACTACGCCGACCTGCTCGTGCGCACCGAGGACGGGTGGGCGTTCCAGACCATGGTGCAGGGCGGCTGGGGGTACGGCTGGCCGCCGGCCAGGCGCGGCTGACCGCTCCCTGACTGCGTGCACGGCCGGCCTCCCGCCGCGCGCGACCGGGCACCTCAGGACGCCGCCCCGCCGCCGTGACGCGACGGCGGCGGGGCCGGGCGTGTACCGGGCGGGACGGCTCGACGCGGCGGCAGCCGTCCGCCGGACACGGTCGTGTGGGGCTCAGACGTCCCAGCGCTGGTTGGCGCCGCCCCAGCAGTCGTACTGCTGGATGCGGGCGCTGTTCGCCGTGGACTGGCCGGACACGTCGAGGCACTTGCCCGAGTGGCGGGCGACGATCTCCACGTAGCCGGTGCCGGACACGGGGCGGAGCTGCCACTGCTGGTTGGTGCCGGTGCCGCAGGCGTACTGGATGACGGGCGCGTTGTTCGCGGTGGAGGCGTTGTTGACGTCGAGGCACTTGCCGGAGTGCTGGGCCACGATGTTGTAGTAGCCGTTGCCGAGATCGCGCAGCTGCCACTGCTGGTTGGCGGCGCCGGTGCAGGTGTACTGGATGATCTCGGCGGCGTTCGCGGTCGACGCCTCCAGCACGTCGGCGCACTTGCCGGAGTTCTGGTTGACGATCTGAGTGGTCGGTGTGCTGCCGCCGTCGTCGACGTCGTCGCCCCAGCCGTAGCGCAGCCGGTCGGCGCCGGACTGGTTGCGGATCGTGAGGTCGAGGTTGGTGCCGCTGCCGCTCTTGGCGTACATCGAGTACCAGTCGTAGCCGATGTCGCCGGGCTTGCCGCCGAGCGCCGGCCAGTACGTGCCGCCCATGGCGTTGTCGCGCATCACCTGGGTGACGGCGCGGATGTGGCGGACGAAGTTGTCCGGGCTGTTGGGGTCGAGGTAGTTGAGCCCGTTGTTCATCGGCGCGCCGAACTCGGTGACGATCGCCCGCGAGGCGCAGCTCCCGAGCCGAGTCTGTACATGGGAGCGCCAGCCGTCGTAGGTGTTCTCCGGATAGAAGAACGCATAGTGGTGGAACGAGAACAGCGTGCCGGCGAAGCGCGAGTCGCCGCACAGATCGCGCAGGTCCTGGCTGTAGCCGGTGCCGCCGATGAGCACCCGGCCGTGCGGGGCCGCGGAGTGCCGGCTCAGCCAGTCGGCGGCGAGGTTGCGCCACTCGGTGGAGCTGTAGCCGTGGGGCTCGTTCATCGGCTCGAAGTAGACGAGGTTGTTGGAGGCGTACTGGGAGGTGACGGTGGACCACATCGAGTGCCACGCCGTCAGGTTGGTGATGCGGCCGCCCGATGCCGCGCCGTCCTCCCAGTACGCGAGGATGACCTTCCACCCGCGCGCCGTGGCGGCGTCGATGGCGCCGCGGTAGGCGTTCCACCAGGCGGTGCCGACGGTGTGGGTGTTGATCGGCAGCCGGACCGTGTTGACGCCGAGCGTGGCCTGCATGTCGTCGTAGACCGCGTTGGCCTTGGCCTGCACGGTGGCGTAGCTGTCGGAGCTGCTGAGACCGTCGATGACGAGCGGGCCGGTGCTGAAGTTGTCGCCGAGCACCGCCCAGTTGACACCGCGGAACTGGGCGGTGGCGGCCACGGCGGGCGTCGCCCCTAAGCTCACCGTGATGATCGGCAGGAGGACCAGCGCCGCCAGCCCGGCGAGCAGCTTCCTGGCTCGGGATGTGTCCATGAGCGAACCCTTCTCGTACGCCGTCGCCCCACGGAGATCACTTCGCCTTACAGCGCCAAGTTAGCGCTAACACGGCGGCGGGAAAAGGCTCGTGAGAACCGGCACCGGCGACCCGCCGCCCCGGCCTTCCGACACGCCCCGCTCGACGTGCGGCTTCGACCCAATGGGCCCCTCCGATGCCGATGAAATTTTCACCTTGCCGAAAGTTTTAGCGGCGCGCCGTTGAACCAAGTCAAAGCCGCTTTCTCACGCCTTCGGCCGTTCTTTCCTGACCACCTCGAGTTGACATGACACAGCCCGAGAGTTGACCTTTTTGGGAGCGCTCCCACGACTTTTCATCCGGCTTGTGGAGATGACACAAGGCGGCACGGTGAGAGCCCTGCCGAGAAAGGACGCCCGCCATGGAAACACTGGTCAAAGAGCGGCAGGATCTCTTCCTGGCCCTCTACAGAATGGTGCTCGGTCTGCTGTTCGCCTGCCACGGCGCCGCCACTCTCTTCGGCGTTCCCGGCGGGCCGCAGGGCGGCGCGCCACCGGCGTTCGCGGAATGGCCGGGCTGGTACGCCGCCGTCATCGAGCTCGTCGCCGGCGGACTGGTGCTTCTCGGCGTGGCCACCCGCGTCGCCGCGGTGATCTGCTCGGGCACCATGGCCTACGCCTACTTCGTCGTCCACCAGCCGCAGGCGTTGTTCCCCATCGAGAACGGCGGCGAGAAGGCCGCCCTGTTCTGCTGGGGTTTCCTGCTGATCGCCGTACTCGGCCCGGGCCGCTGGGCGCTGTCCACCCTGCGTACTCGCCAGGAGGAGTCGCTCGCCCGCTGACGCCGCCTCACGCTGGACCCACGCCCCGTGCGATACACGGGGCGTGCGGGCGTCACCTGCCGGTGGTGCGCGCGGCCAGTTGCTTGGCGACGTCCTTGACCGGGTTCAGCACCCGCTCCTGGCTGAGGGCCGTAGTGCCGGAGTCCGGGCCGGCGGTCGTGGCCACGGTCGACAGACCGCCGAACGTCACCTGGACGACCTGACCGCCCACCCGGTAGACGAGGACCGCCTCGCGCCGGTTGACGATCTGCGTACTCGTCTTGATCTGGACGAACGCCTCCTCGCCGATGCCCGCCACCGCCACCGGCCCGCTGTCCTTCGTCAGCCGCTCGGACACCCCGGCGGGCGTGGCCGCGGCGGCCTTCTTCTTCTCCCGGAACTCGACACGGGCCGCGGCGGCTCCCTTCTTCATGGTCGTGACCTGGACCCGCAGGTCCACCATGTCGTACGCGGTCTCGCCGCTGCCGTCGGGCTCGAAGGTGCTGCTCCAGCTGCACACCGCCCAGCGCTCGTCGGAGTACTCGTTGTTGCGGGCGCTCGTCCTGGCCTTACCGACGTACTTGCGCACGGTCTCCGCCGGGAGCGCCTTGCACACGTCCTGCCCCCTGGAAGCGGCGGTGATCCGGCCGGCCTCGCCGCTGTCGTCGTCCCTCCGGGTGCCGCCCTTCAGCAGCGCGGCGGCGAACGCCTTCGCCGCCTGCTGCGCGGAGCTCATCACCTGCGACTCGGGAAGCCGCCGGTAGCCGCCGTTCAGGCCGGGCAGGCTGTCGTACCCGCTGTAGCGGAGGATCACCAGAGCGCCGGAGAGCTCGAAGGTCACCTCGGCGTCCACGCTCTTCGTGGGCGTGCCGGTGTCCACGGTCGTGAACGCGTACGACGACTCACCCAGGCCGGGAACGCTGGTCAGCCTGCCGAACCTGGTCCCCGGAGGCGGGTCCGCCAGCATCTCCTGGGTGTCCTGCTTCTTGATGCCGAAGTGCCGCTGCGCGTTGAAACCGCCCTGGGCCTTGTCGTAGGTGAGCAGGCTCACCTCGAGGTGGCGCTTGTGATCGATCCTGCCGCTCGGCTGCTCGCCCGAGTTCCACTCGCAGGTGCTCTCGGCGGACGACAGCGTGGAGGTGTCGTCGGCGGGGTTCTCCTCCGCGTTCGGCACCAGCTTCTTCAGCAGAGCGGCGGGGAAGATCGAGCAGAGGTCCTCGCCTTTGTAGGAGGCCAGCCGGACGGCCGCTCGCTCCTTCTCCGGCTCGTTCTCCTCCGGCGCCGTCGCCCCCGTACGCGCGCCGTCGTCGCCGCCGCGCCCCGGCTGGGGCGGCAACGCGCAGGCGGTGGCGCCACCGCCACCGGCCAGGACGAGAGCGAGGATCGACGCGAGCAACGGTTTGTGGGGCGAATACGACATGGCCGCCGATCGTACGAACCCACGTTGGTGCGAAGTTGGTGCGCTTCCGCCTGGACGGCTACTGCGGCGGGTAGCCGGCGGCGCGGAACAGGCGGTCGCGGGATGCCGCCGCCTGCTCGAACACCGTCTCACCACCCTTCAGCACACCGCCCTCCTTCAGGACCCGGCCGCCGACGAGCACGGTGTCCACATTGCCCGCGTGACCGCCCGCGACGATCGCGGCCGCGACGTCGGTGGCGGGCAGCAGGTTCGCGTGGTCGAGCCTGATCATGATCAGGTCGGCCTGTTTGCCGGGCGTCAGGCTCCCCGTACGGTGGTCGATCCCGCAGGCCCGCGCGCCCTCGATGGTGGCGAACGAGATCAGGTCCGCGGAGCCGAAGGTGGGCAGGCCGGGGGCGCGGTCCATCGGGCCGGCCGCCCCGGCGATGACGAGCTGCTGGTAGGCGAGCGCCGCCCGCATGACGCCGAACATGTCGCCACTGACGATGGTCTCGGTGTCGACGCTCAGGCTCGGGCGTACGCCCGCGGCGAGCAGCCGGTTGGTCGCCGGCTGGCCGAGCCCCGGCATGAAGACCTCCAGCGCGGAGGCCACGGACGCGGTGGCGCCGTGATCGGCGAGCATCCGCAGCTCCTCGTCGGTCGAGGTGCAGCAGTGGATGAACGTCATGTCGGAGCCGAGCAGCCCCGCCTCGGCCAGCTTGCGGATGGCCTGCTGCTTGGCGCCCCATTCGCCGAGACCCACGTGCATGCTGATGCGGAGCCCGAGCTCCCTGGCGAGCCGGATGTCGTGCTCGGCCACCTCGAACGTGGACAGTTCGGGGCCGCGGAGCATCGCGTTGAGCGTGACGCGGGCGGTGTCGTCGGCGAGCACCTCGGCGCGTACGCGCCTGATGTCCTCAGGGTGCGTCCTCGCGCTGCCGAACTGCCACTCCTCGGCCTCCGTTGACGGCCAGCCGTGGTCGAAGACGGCGCGGATGCCCGAGTCCCAGTGCGCGTTGATGGCGGCGTCGGTGTGCTCGGAGCTGTTGCTGATGTGCGACTCGTCGCGCACCGTGGTGACGCCGGCGTCGATGGAGAGCAGGTCGGCGGCGAGGTTGCCGATGTAGACGTCCTCGGGCTCGAAGTACTGGCCGAGGCCGATCTGGATGGCGTTGCGGTACTCCTGGTAGGTCCAGGACGGGCCCAGGCTGCGCAGCGCTCCCTGCCAGTTGTGGCGGTGGGTGTCGATGAAGCCGGGGAGCACGGCGCTGCCGGAGCCGTCGATCACGCGGGCGCGGTCGTCCTGGAGGTCGCGGCCGATCGCCTGGATCGTTCCATCGGCGATGAGGACGTCCCCGACGAGGTCGCCGAGCTTTTCGTCCTGCGTCATCAGGTACGCGCCCTTGATCAGGATGCGTTCGTACGACATGGTTCTTCCTTCTCGTGGTTCAGGAGGTCTTGGCGGCCGGCGTGCGGCGGGCGGCGATCGAGACGGCCGCGAAGGTGAGGAGCGCGCCGGCGACGGTGAACGCGCCCGGCGCGTGATCACCGGACGGCAGCACGGCGTCCAGGACGATCGAGCCCGCGAGCTGCCCGGCGATCGATGCCATACCCAGCAGGAGCACGCCGATTCTGCGGACGAGCACGGCGGCGGTGCCGATGAACACCACCCCGCACAGGCCGCCGAGATACATCCACCACGCGGTGGGCTGCGCGGGGCCGGATGGTCCGCCGGCCAGGGTCTTGGCGGTCAGGGCGAGGCCGAGGAAGATCGACCCGACGGCGAAGTTCACCCAGGTGGCGGCGAGCGGCGAGGCGACCGCCGCCCCGGTGGCGCCGTTCATGGCCTGCTGCAACCCCAGCAGGAGACCGCCGAACACGGCGAGCAGCGCGGGGAACAGCACCGTGGCCGCCGACGGCACGCCGGAGAGCCCCGGCAGGGCGGAGACCACCGCGGCCACCAGCGTGAGGAGCGCGCCCGCCAGGCGATGGACGCTGGGCCGCTGCTTGACGCCGCCGCCGACGCCCCGGGCGTCGACGATAAGCCCGCCGATGGTCTGTCCCGCGATGGCCGACACGGTGAACACCGCGATCCCCGTGACGAGCGCCACCGTGGACTGCGCCAGCGCGAACGTCCCGCCCAGCACGCCCGCCAGCAGGTAGCGGCGGGGCAGGCCGCGCTCGCGCGTGGCGGCGGGCACGTCCTTGAGCGCCCGGCGCAGCCCCGGCAGGAAGAGTGCGAGCACGCTCATGATGATCAGGCCGCCGGTGAAGCTGATGGCCGCGGCGGCGATCCCGTCGCCGAGCCGGTGGCTCAGCTCGGCGTTCAGGCGGGACTGCACCGGTACGACGGTGCCCGCCGCGACGGCCGCGACCACGGCCAGGACGCGCGAGCGGGACGGTGACCGGGCGGGCGCCCGGCGAGACATGGTGGTCGAGGTCATGGAGCCTCCCCTGGGTCGGTGTGCGTCAGGAGGCGGCGGCGAGCGCGCCCGCGGCGATGTCGTCGAGGATCGACGGACGCTCCGGGGCCCAGCCGAGGATCCGCCGCGCGGCCTCCCCGCCGGCCTGCTGGTCGAGCAGCAGGGCCTCGCCGAGCAGCCCGAGGCGTTCCAGCGTCTGGACCACCGTCTCAGGGGCGACCCGGCCGTCCAGGCCGATCGTCCGGCTCACGGCCTCGGTGATCTCGCGGACGGTGGGGTTCACGCCGCTCGCGCCGATGAAGTACGAGCCCGCGGGTGCGCCTTCCAGCGCCCGTACGTAGAGGTCGGCGAGGTCGTCGACGTGCACCGTGGCCCAGTGCTGGTCGCCGTGGCCGATCATGGTGAGGGCCGGTGCGTCCCCCTCGGTGCGCGGCCCGGCGGCGACCAGGTTCACCAGCCCGCCGCCGTGGCCGTAGACCAGGGCGGGGGCGATCACGACGCCGCGCACGCCCGGCGCGGCGAGCACGCGTTCCCCGATCGGCACCCGCCAGGCGGTCAGGCGCGGCGGGTTCATCGGGCTCGACTCGGTGATCGCGGCGCCGCTGCCGTGCACCCACGCCCCCGTGGTGTGGACGTACGGCCGGTCGCTGCCCTCGAGCGCGGCGAGGATGCTCGTCGCCGCCGAGTCGTCGATCCGCGCGCTGGATCCGTCGGCGGGGAGCGCCGTGTGGATGACGCCGTCGGCGGCGTCGGCGAACCGTCGCACGGAGGGGCCGTCGGCCAGGTCGCCGATGACGGGCTCCGCTCCCCTGTCTCTTACGATCTCCGCCTTGTCCGGGTCGCGGACCAGTGCGCTGACCTGGTGCCCCGCAGTTACCAGCCTGTGGAGGACCGCCGCGCCGACGTAGCCGGTGCCGCCGGTGAGAAATACGCGCATGAGTCGTCCTTCGTCGCGATGTCGTGGATGGCGGCCTGCATGTCGAGAGCCGCATGCCCACTCTCACCGACGCTGACCTATCGCGTCCAACGAAGAGTTCCGATGCCGTTATCGTGTGCTTCGATAGATGAGGGAGGGCGGCATGGACGAGCGCAGGCTGGAGTACTTCATCGCGGTGGCCGAGGAGATGAACTTCACCCGCGCCGCCCAGCGCCTCCAGGTCACGCAGTCGACGCTGTCGGCGGGCATCAAGGCACTGGAGAGCGAGCTGCGCGTCGAGCTGGTGTCGCGTTCGACCCGATCGGTGCATCTCACCGAGGCGGGGTCGGCGTTCCTGCCCGAGGCCAGGGCCGCGCTGGAGGCCCTCGACCGGGCGCGCGCCGCCGTCGAGCCGGTCTCGTCCGGCCTGCGCGGCAGCCTCACCGTCGGCATGCTGACCAGCATGACCATCGTGGACGTGCCCGCGCTGGCCGGCGACTTCCACCGCAGGCACCCGGGCGTGCTGCTGCGCATCTCCATGTCGCAGCGCGGAACGGCGGGGCTGGCCGAGCACATCAAGGAGGGCCGCATGGACGTGGCCTTCGTCGGCACGCACCTGCGCGACGAGCACCTGCACGTCGTACCGATCAAGAGGTACGACCTGCGGCTCCTCGTCCCCGAGGACCACCCGCTGGCGCGGCGCGAGGCGGTGAGCCTGGCCGACGTCGCGGGCGAGCCGTTCATCGACATGCCGCTGGGGTTCGGCCAGCGGCACCGGGTGGACGAGGCGTTCGCCCGCTCGGCGCTCACCCGGCAGGTGCGGGTCGAGGTCTCCGACATCACCACGATCCCCCAGTACGTCGCCCACGGCCTCGGCGTGGCGCTCCTGCCCGAGGCGCTCGGCGTACCGCCGGGCGTGCGGGCGCTGCGCCTGGACGGGAAGCGGCTGTCCTGGACGCTCTGTGCGATCCGCTCGGCCCGGCACAAGCCGACGCGGGCGCTGCACGCGTTCCTCGACCTGCTCCCCCAGCACATCCACCACGAGCGCGCCTTCTGAACGCCGGCCGGCCCCAGCGGCGGTGCGAGGTCAGCCCGCGGGTGCTTCGATGATGACCGTGTGGCTGGCCTCCGCCGGTCCCGTGCGCGAGTCGCCGGGCCATCGCAGCGTGTAGGTGTACTCGCCGGGCTCCGGGCTGTCTCTGAAGGTGAACGTGCCGATGCCGCCCTGGTAGATGTTGCCGGTGACGGTCTGGCCGTCGCTCTTGCGGGTGCGTTCCATCGGGATCCAGACGTTCTCCGGCCGGTCGGTGCCCACGGCTTCCAGCGATCCCCAGAGCCGCAGCGTTGTGCCGGCGACCGCGGTGGCCGGTCCGTTCAGCGTGAGCACGGCCTGGTATCTGACCATCATGGTGACCGACGCCTTGCTCCACCGGCGCTTGCCGTCTCCGTCCCACAGCACGGTGTAGGTGGTCTGACCGCCGGCCGGGGGTGTGTCGTTGATCGTGTAGGTGCCGTCCTCGGCGGTGGTCACGCCGGGCAGGGTCTCGGTGGTGCCGTCGCCGGCCGTGCGGGTCACGATGAGGGGCTGCGCGCCCGGGGCCGTGCCGTCGGGGAAGGTCAGCCGTCCTGTCATGGTGAACGGGACGTGCACCGTCGCGCCGGGCTCCGCCGTCAGCGTCAGGGAACTCTCCGGCTTCACGTCGTGCAGCCGCCACAGGTAGATGCGCTCGTCCGCCTGCACCAGGCTGTAGATGTCACGGCCGGCGTAGGCGCTGCTTCCGCGTGCCACTTCGCCCTTGGGAGGGTTCGCGGTGAAGAGTTCGGCGCCCGACGCCCTGTCGTACACCGTCATCCCGAAGCCCAGTGTGCGCCCGCCCGCGATGTAGGCGCCGTCCGGGCTGATCGCGACGGACCGGGGGTAGCCCTCGGCCTCGGGTCCCTTCTGGTAGTCGCGCACCTTGGTCAAGGTGACGGCGTCCCACATGCTGAAGGCATCAGGAAGCGTGAACGCCGAGATGATGTACGAGCCGTCCGGAGTGACCGCGACGTCATCCAAGCCGTGATGATCGTGGGCGTGTCCGTCGATCTCGCCGCGCAGGACGGGAGCGGCGCCGCTCACGTCGTAGACGAACAAGTCGGCAGGGCTCAGCGTTTCGCCCAGGACCAGCGTGTCGCCGGCCGCCGCGATGAGCGGACCCGCCTTCAGCAGCGAGGTGTCGACGTTCACCGGCTCGGACTCCGGTGTGGAGAGGTCGAGGCCCAGCACGCCCCTCTCGCCGCAGGAATAGGCGACCCACAGGCGGTCGCCGGTGAGCGCCAGATCGTAAGGGCAGCCGTAGTCGCTGAGGTTGATGCGCCGCGCGATCTCCCGCGTGGCGATGTCGATCTCGGCCACCTCTCCGGAGCCGGACAGCGCCGCGTACACGCGGGTGCCGTCAGCTGTCGCGATCAGTCCGTGGGCGCCGGAAACATCGGTGATCGTTTCCTCGACCTCGCCCTTCCTGTCGGTGAAGACGATGCGATCGTCGAGGGACACGACGACCTTGTCACCCGCGACGACGATGTCGTTGCGGTTCGAGGGGACGGGCCCGAGGTCGGTCAAGGTATCGTCGGCCGCGGCCGTGGGCGCCACGGCGACGACCAGGCCGGCGGCCAGAGCCAGAACTCCACCGATCACGGACGATCGTGACGCGATGGACCTGCGCCGGACAGAGGATAAGAAGCGCACGCACACCTCCGCTTCTCGTGAAGACGAAACCCCACGATCAAGCCAGACGGAGATATGCGCGTCAAGATCGACATCAGTGAAGCCGGTCCTACGTCTGGTGACAGTGCCGCCATCACAACAGGTCAGCATGTGCGCGATCACCGAAAGAGCAACGGCGCGGAAAGCGCGACCACGCGAAATGATCCGCCGTCATTAGGATCGAAGTGATGATCTCCGTTAAGCCACCAGAGAGGCGGCGAACACCTCCGGCGCGGCAAAGGACCATCTCAG
This sequence comes from Nonomuraea sp. NPDC052634, assembly GCF_040678535.1. NCBI lineage: Bacteria > Bacillati > Actinomycetota > Actinomycetes > Streptosporangiales > Streptosporangiaceae > Nonomuraea > Nonomuraea sp. NPDC052634. The sequence goes on from NZ_JBFATY010000001.1 coordinate 577,773, forward strand.
GCGAGGACGGGAAACCCATGGACGTCACGGTCATCGCGGAAGGCTCCGATCGAGGAGATTTACTCCGTTCCCTGCGAGACTGGCTGAGCGATGCTCCCGAGTTACGCGGGCGGATCGACGGCGTGGAACGGCCGCCGGAGCCCGGCACCCTGGGTCCGCTGCTGGAGGCGCTGTCGGTGGCGCTCGGGCCGGCCGGGGCGGTGACCGCGTTCGTGACCGGGCTCGTCGCCTGGCTGCGCACCCGCCGTGGTGAGGTGAGCATCAAGGTGACGCTCCCCGACGGCACCTCGCTGGAGCTGACCGCGAAACGCGTCGCCGGTCTCGACAGCACCGCGCTGCAGCAGCAGGTGACCGACGTCGCCGCCCTGCTCAAGCAGCATCAGCGGAACGCCGACGAGCCCGAGCCACGCGCGCTGCCGTGACCGACCTGTCGGGCCCCGGCGTACGGGTGCTGCTGATCGCCACGGCGCATCACGAGAACCCGGGGCTGCCGTCGGTGAAGGCGGTCGCCACCTCCTCCGAGGACCTCGGCAAGGTCCTGACGGAGCGCTGCGGCGTACGGCCCGACCGCCTGCGCACGCTGCTCGATCCGCCCGACGCGCGGACCATGGCACGGGCCGTCGCCGAGGAGGCGCAGCGCGCGGAAACGGTGCTGCTCGTCTACTTCATCGGGCACGGCCTCATCGGCCCGGACGGAGAGCTGTACCTGGCGGCGTCCAGCACCGACCGGCTGACTCCCGGGATGGCCGAGCACCAGGCTCTGTCGTTCTCCTCGCTGCGGCAGGCCCTGGAGGCGAGCCGGGCGTCGTCCGTCGTCGTCGTCCTCGACTGCTGTTTCTCCGGGCGAGCGTCCTTGGGAGGGGGCGCGGCCCTTCCCATGACGCCCGCGCACGGCATGTACCTCATGAGCTCGGCCGAGCAGCTCGCCCTCGCTCCCCCGGATGCGAAGCACACCGCGTTCACCGGCGCGCTCATCGACCTGCTGACGAACGGCGACCCGCGCGGGGTCCAGCCGCTGACCCTGGACGCCGTGTTCGACGGAGTGTTCCGTGCCATGAGCGAGCGGCAGGGGCCGCTGCCACGGCGTCAGGCCGGGGACCGCTCGGGGCACCTCGTCATCGCGCCGAACCCGGCGGTGCCCGCGAGGCCGGAGGTCCAGGAGGAGCCGGAGCCCGCGCCGGGCCGCTGCCCGTACCTCGGTCTCGACGCGTACGGTGTGGACGACGCCGGCGTGTTCTTCGGGCGCGACCGCATGACGGAGCGGTTGTTCGCCGCGCTCGCGGAGGCGGCCGAGCCGGGTCCGCTGATCTTGGTGGGCCCGTCGGGTTCGGGGAAGACGTCACTCCTCAATGCCGGTCTCACGGCGAGTCTGCGCGAACGGGGCTTATCGGGCACCACCTCTTGGCTTCCGCTGCGCCTCACTCCCGGCGGTGACCCGCTGCGGCGGCTGGCGGCCGCGTTCGGGACCGGCCCTGAGGACGCCGACGCTCTGCGCGACAGCCCCGATCACGCCGTCGAGCTGGCGGAACGGCTGCTGGCGGGGCGGCCCGAGCAGCGGCTGATCGTGCTGGTCGACCAGTTGGAAGAGCTGTTCACCCTCTGCCGGGTGCCGTCGGAGCGGGCCGCGTTCCTGCGGGCGGTCACCGCCCTGGCGTCGAGGGCGCCGGTGGTGCTCGCGCTCCGGGCCGACTTCTACGGCCAGGCCGCCGCCCATCCCGAACTGCTCACCGCCCTGCGCGACAGGCAGGTGCTGATCGAGCCGATGACCCCGGACGAGCTCCGTTCCGCCATCGAAGGGCCCGCGGCGGCCGCGGGGCTGATCCTCGACGACGGTCTCGCCGACATCATCCTGCACGAGTTCGGAGCGACCGCCGACCGGCAGCCGACCGCAGGGGCGCTGCCCCTGCTGTCCCACGTGCTGTGGGCGACCTGGCTGCGCCGGGTCGGATCGCGGCTCACCGTCGCCCAGTACCGCGCCACCGGCGGCATCGCGGAGGCGATCAAGACCACGGCCGAGAAGGCGTACGAGGAGCTCGACCAGCAGGCGAAGGAGGCCGCGCGGCTCATGCTGCCCCGGCTGGTGCGCGTCGGCGAGGACTCCGCCGACACCGCCCAGCCCGTCGACCGCTCCACGCTGCTGCAGGGCCTGCCCGACCGCGCGGCCGGGCAGCGGGCGCTGGAGGCGTTCATCGAGGCTCGCCTGCTGACGCTCGACCACGACTCCGCCCGCATCAGCCATGAGGCGCTGCTGCGCGCCTGGCCACGGCTGGCGGAGTGGGTGGACGCCGACCGAGAGTGGCTGCGTGCCCGGCAGCAGCTCGCCGCCGACGCGCGGGCATGGGAGCAGGCCGGACGGGAGCCGTCGCTGCTGTATCGGGGCAGCAGGCTGGCCGCCGTCCGGGCGCGTGCCGAGTCCTCGTCGGCGAGCGCGCTCGAACCCGATCCCGTGATCGCCGAGTTCGTCGCGGCGTCCTGGCGGCAGGAGCGGCGGAGCGTGCGGCGGGCCCGGATCGTGATGGCGTCCCTGCTGGTCCTGGTCGTGCTCGCGGCGTCCGGCGGGGTCGGCTCCTTCGTCTTCCAGCGGCGGGCGGAGCAGGCGTCAGAACGCGACCTCGCCAGGTACCTCGCGGCCGAGGCCGAGAGCCTGCGCGAGGAACAGCCCGGCCTGGCGAAGCAGCTCAGCCTGATGGCGTACCGGATGAACAAGGAGGCGGGGCGCGGCGCGCTGCTCAACAGCAGGCGCACACCCGGTGTGATCAACGAGGACGAGCCGGCCTACGACCTCGCCTTCAGCGGCGACGGGCGCGTCCTCGCCATCTCGGCCGGCAGGGCCGTCGAGCTGCGGTTCGAAGGTGGTTCCCGCCGGGTCGAGCCGCAGGACGTCGACCTGATCGGCCCCGTCGTGCTCAGCCGGGACGGCCGGACGCTCGCCATGGTCACGTACGGGCCGCAGACGAGGATCCGGCTGTGGGACGTCGCCGATCCCCGCCGTCCCCGGCAGGTCTCCGCATCCGACCTGGACCAGGCCGCCTACTCGCTCGCGCTCACCCCGGACGGCGGGATCCTTTACGCCGGTACGCAGGCGGGCGAGATCCGGGTCTGGGACGTCGCCGACCGCGCCAGGCCCCAACCGTTGCCGCCGCTCAAGGCGCATTCCTCGCGGGTGGACTCCCTGGCCGCGTCCACCGAACGCGACCTGCTCGCCAGCATGAGCGTGGACGGCCGCATCCAGATCTGGACGGCGGCAGGCTCCGGACGGCCCGACCGGGTCGCGGTGCTCGAAGGCGCGAAGTACCGCCACGACACCAGGACGAACCCTCAGCCACTGCACCGGGTGGCCTTCGATCCCCATGGGCGGCTGCTCGCGGCAGCGGTGGCGGGGAGCACCTACGACAAGCTCCGGCTATGGCGGCTGGACGAGCCGGGCCGCCCCAGGCGCGTGGGCACGGAAGAGAAAGGGCCGGCAGGCGACCGGCCGTTGCCCGGCTGTCACGACAGCGTGGATTCCGTGGCGTTCAACCCGGCGCACCAGTATTTCGTCGGGACCTGCGGCCGCTCCTGGCACGTCCAGTTCTACACGAGGACCGATGAACCCGCATCGATCAAGACCGGTGCCTCGGGAGAGGGCGCCGCGGCAACGGAACGCGAGGCGGGCATGGTCCTGTTCGACCCCGCTCATCCTCGCAGAATGTTGCAGGCCACGAACCGTGGGGTTCGCGTCTGGGACATCGACAACTACGGCCAGCTCGGCGCCGAATCGGTCATCCCGATAGAGCCCGGAGGCGGAGCTCACTTCGATCACCGCCGGGCGGGGGACAAGGAGCTGCTCGCCCTTGAAGGGAGTACGGGGAATTTCCTCATCGACGTGACGTCCACGCGAGAGAGCGAGGTCCTGGCCGCGACCCGCTCCCCCGGCCTGCTCTACGGCGCCGGCATCGCCCTCAGCCCCGACGGACGTCTGCTCGCCGACGTGGAGATGTTCGAGAAGGTGAACAAGAAAGGCGAGAAAGCAGATTACGTGGGTCTGCGGCTGCGCACGGCCGCCAAAGACGCGCCTTTGCTGGCCACCATCGAAGAGCTGGACAACGGTGTGCAGGGGATCGCCTTCAGCCCCACCCGGCCCATCCTTGCGCTCTCCGATCTCAGCGGCTTCGTCAAGGGGAACCGCAAACCGCCGGTCGTACGGATCTACGACATCGCCGACCCCAGGCATCCGCGGGAGATCAGCCAGATCAAGGCGATCACCAGTCAGTTCGCCTTCTCGCCGGACGGTGAAACCCTCGTCCTCGTCGACGCACCCCGCACGGATCCCGCTCAGCCACAGGCCAACGACAGCGATCTGTTGCAGGGGTGGGATGTCACGGACCCAGCGCGGCCCGAGAAGGTGTGGGAACGGAACGTTCAGGGCGGGATAGGTTCTGCGCGGATCGCGTTCCGGCCGGATGGCAGGCTCCTCGCCGTCTACGACCCCGCCGGGACACTGACCCTGTGGCGTATCGCGAACCCCCGGTCCCCCGAAGCGGTGACCCGCCTCACGCTGGGCAACGACGGCGGTCCCCTCGGCTTCAGCCCCGACGGGACCCTTCTCGCCCTGGTCGCGGACCACGGCGGAACCGGCAAGGAGCGCATCGAGATCTGGGAGGTGAGCGACACGGGCTCTCCCAAGCTGCAGTCTTACCTGCCCAGCGAGTCGTCGAAATCGATCTCGGCACTCGCCTTCAGCCCGGATGGGCGCTTCCTCAACACCGTGCGAAGCGGTGCGGGTGTCGACACCTGGGACATGAGGCCGGAGAGCGTGCTCAGAGACATCTGCGCGGCGGTCGGCGACCCCATCACCCCCGAGCAGTGGCGGCGATACCTCCCTGACCGGCCGTATGAGCCTCCGTGCGGCCAGAAGGTCACCGTTCGATGAAGTGAACGGTACGTTCAGCCGCAGCCTGCGGTTCGTTATAGTGAACGTATGATTCACCCAATAGGGACGGACACCGAACAGGTCAGCGTCTACCTCGACGACACCTACCTGGCAGAGATCGACACGCGGGTGATCGCGACCGGCAAGCGGGACGGCACGTCGTGGGCGGCCGTCGAGCAGTGCCCGTTCCACCCGCAGGGCGGCGGGCAGCCCGCCGATCGGGGCTGGCTGGACGACGAGGAGATCGTCCCGGTACGTGACCACGAGTCGGGCCTGGTGGTGGCGATGGCGCCGGAGGGCGGCAGCCTGCCGCCGTTCACCGAGGGGCAGCCCGTACGGGCGCGGATCGACCTGCGGACCCGGATGCTGCATGCCGCGCTGCACACGGCGGGACACCTGGTCGAGGCGATGGGCCAGCGGCAGGGATGGGAGAAGGTGGGCAACAACCACTTCCCCGGTCAGGCGCGGATCGAGTTCCTGATGCCGGAGGCGGAGACGCGGCTGGCCGATCCGCAGGGCCGGGAGGAGGTGACCGCCACCCTGCAGGCCGCGGTGGTGGAGGCGATCAAGGATGATCTGCCGGTTTTCGCGCGGAACGACGGCGAGCGGCGGCGCATGGTGCACATCGACGACCTGCACGCGGTGCCGTGCGGCGGCACCCACGTGCGCAGCCTCGCCGACCTGGCCGAGGTGACCGTGACGGGGCTGAAGGTCAAGAAGGGCCGCATCCGCGTCTCCTACACCGCCGCCCACAGGAGCGCCTGATGACCGCCCCCGGCCGGCAGCCGGTCAGCAGCACCGCGGCCGCGATCGGCGCGAAGATCCGCCTGCGCCGCCAGCAGCGCGGCATGAGCGCGGCGGAGACGGCGCGGCGCGCCGGGCTGAGCAAGGCCACCTTGTCGCAGCTGGAGGCGGGCAAGGGCAACCCGACCATCGACACCCTGGACGCGATCGCCATCGCGCTGGGCATCCCGCTCGCCGACCTGCTGGCCCGCGAGGCCGACACCGGCCCGGTCTACCGGCCGGGCACGCCCGCCGCGCCAGGTGAGGTCTCACGCGAGCTGCTGCGCCGCATCAGCAGCGGCAACAGCCTGGAGATCTGGCGTCTGCGGGTGCCGCCCGAGACGGAGCTGGCCGGGGTGCCGCATGCGACCGGCACGATCGAGCACCTGCTGGTCTCCTCCGGGCGGGTGACGGCCGGACCCGTCGATGCCCCGCAGGAATTGAACCCCGGCGATATGCTCGCCTTCGCCGGCGACGCCCCGCATTTCTACCGCACCGACACCGAACCCGTGGACATCACCGTCGTCCTGGCCTCTCCTATCAACCCTTGAAAACCACCGATATAAGGAAAGGCGCATTCCGCGCACGGTCGAACACGCAAGTCGAGGCCGCCGAGGGTGGAGCGCGTTCAGGCGAGGGTCTCGGCGTCGAGGCGGCCCTCGCCGCGGCCGGGGATGGTGGCGTCGCACATGAGGATGGCGGCGCCGCCGATGTGGTGCGCCTCGTTGATGGGCCGGTCCCTGGCGGCCGTGGAAGCGCTGGCCGGCTCTGGAACTGGCGAGCACGATCCGCCATGACGGCAACGGCGGCGTCCGGCCTGGACGCGGCGTCGCAGGTGCCGTCCATCGTCCAGTCGGGCGCGGGCCCGCAGGCGAACATCGGCACGTGAGCCGCGCGGCGGCCGGGTGACGGTGTCCGCAGCCATCACCCGGCCCGCTGCCGAGGACGGCCGGGTGATGGCGCGCTGGACCCCCACCACCCGGCCTGGTGTCCCGGGTGCTGGACCGCCACCCCCGGTCTGCTGTCCGGGGCGCTGGACCGCCACCCCCGGTCTGCTGTCCCGGGCGCTGGACCGCCACCCCCGGCCGCCCGCATGGGGACAACAGACTCAATGCGGCATGGGCCCAAGATCGATGCGATGGACCTGCGCCGCCGACTCGATCACCAGTGCCCGCTCCTCCTGCCGCCAGGTCACGGGCCGCCCGTTGCCGAGCGCGCGCACCCCGGTGATCTCCCGGTCGAGCAGCCCGGACGCCCGCCCGAGCCGCCGCAGCACCACCGGTCCCCGAACCGGCTCGGCGAGCGCGATGGCGTAGAGGGACGTGCCGGTGGCGGTGTAACGGATGTCCTCGGCGGTCATCGCGCCGCCCTCGTTGAAGCCCTGGGCCCTGAGCGCGGGCGGGTCGTCCGCCGACGGTCCCTCGCCGAACACCTTCCAGGGGACGGTGTCGAAGATCGCTTCACCGTTGACCGCGAGCCAGTCGCCGATGCCGGCCAGGATCGCCCGCTCGTCGTCGTCGATCTCGCCATCGCCGGTGATCGGGACGCTGAGCAGGAGGTTGCCGTTCTTGCTGACCACGTCGGCGAGCATGCCGATCACCTGCGCCGCGCTCTTGTAGCCGTGCTCGGCGAGCCTGCGCTCGTCGTAGTGCCACGAGCCCAGGCAGGTGCAGGTCTGCCAGGGTTCCGGTTCGATGCGGTCGCTCGCGCCGCGCTCGACGTCCCAGGTGAGGGCGCGCCGCTGCCGCTCGTCGAGGATCTTGCCGCAGACGACCATGTCCTCGCTGAGGTTGTACAGCTCGGCCGCGATCTCCAGCCCGACCGGGCCGCACTGGTGCAGCGGCAGCACGGTGTCGTCGAAGTACACCAGATCCGGCCGGTACTTTCCGGCCAGCTGCAGGGTCCTGGCCTTGAAGTTCGCCTGGTAGGCGGCGTCCGGCCAGTGCTCGGGGTCGGGCCAGTCCCAGGTGCGGTTGACCGTCTCCGGCTGGTCGAAGCCGGGGACCGGCCGGTGGTTCTGGGCGTACAGCTCCTGCGGGTCGAGCCCTTCCCACCAGGTGCCCGCGCCGTCCGCCTTGGTCAGCCGCCCGTCGTACGGCACGCCCGCCAGCGGCCCGCCGGGATCGGCGCCCTGGCTCGGCTCGTACCACGACCAGGCGTGCGCCGCGTGCACGCTCACCCCGAACCGCAGCCCCTGCCCGCGCGCAGCGGCGGCCCACTCCCCCACGATGTCGCGGCGCGGGCCCACCCGCACCGAGTTCCACGCGTGGTGCGGGCTGTCCCACAGGTCGAGGTTGTCGTGGTGGTTGGCCATGGCCACGAAGTAGCGGGCACCCGTACGCGCGTACAGGCCGAGCAGTTCCTCAGGATCCCAGCGAGCCGCCTTCCACTCGTTAATGACGTCTTTGAACCCGAACTGCGACGGATGCCCGTACCGCTCCAGGTGGAACCGGTAGGCGTCGGTGCCCGGGAGGTACATGTTCCGGGCGTACCAATCCCCGAACCCCGGCTGACACTGCGGCCCCCAATGTCCCCAGAGCCCGAACTTGGCCTTCGGGAACCACTCCGGCGTCTCCCGCTCCTCCAACGACTCCCACGACGGTGTGAACTGCACGACTCTCCTCACTCTTCGCCGGCTGTCACAAGGATGGTGCACGAACCCGGAACGCCACCGCCCAGGCCCGCCTGCGTCGCACATCGCACAGGCGTTCCGCGCGGCCGAGGCCGGCTGGAATTCCTATCGGGACGGGTCCCGGCCGGCGCGTGGATACTGACCTCATGTGGTGGCGACGTCGCAAACGGTCCCCGTACGAGCCCGGCGTCCGCGCGTACGGCGCGTGGCGCGTCTACGCCGACTCCGTCGAGGGCAGCGACCACATCGTGGACAGGAAGGACAACGGTCACGTCTACGAGGTGTCCTGGGTCAAGACGGAGGCCATCGCACTGGAGTACCTGCGCCGCCGGGACGTCCGCCGAGAGGGCCACTACGTGATCGTGGAGACGCCGCACCGCGACCTCGGCCGCGACATGATCATGATTTTCGACGAGGCCGACGGCTCCTTGATCGAGATACCCGAGCGCACGCCGCTTCCGCAGCCGACGCCGTCGCCGACCCACTGCGCCCGCTGCGGCTACCCGGTCCTGCCCGTCACCGATGTGACGCCCTCCTCCTGCGGCGACCCGGACTGCGGCCACCCCTGGCACACGGCGGACTTCGCGTGGAGTGCCGACCGGGTGATCCTTGCCGGAGCGGGGTACCGGTGCACGCAGTGCCGGAGCGCCGCTTGCCGGGCCTGCTACGAGGCCACGGGCAGCGAACAGACGACGATCACGCACGGCTTTCTGTGGGATCCGGACGACGAGCAGCCACATCCGTCAGACGAGATCCTGATGCGCCTGTGCTGGATCTGCGGGAGTCCCGTCACGATTCTCGACGAGTGATCGGCCTCGCCGCTCACCGGCGGCCACCGGGCGGCTCGCAGCGGACGGAGGGCGTGGCCGCCGCCGTCACACCGTCGGTCGCGCTTCAGGCTCCTGCGCGCCGCTACCAGGTTGCGGGCGCAGGCCGTCCATCATGACCGTGACGAAGCCGGCGGCGAGCTCCGGGGAGCTCTCGCTGGAGCGGGCGATGGCGTAGGTCGCCTCGCCCAGCAGCACGGTGGTGACGGCGGGGTGGATGTCGGTCCTGATCGCGCCGGCGTCGCGCGCCCGCGCGAGCATGGCGTGCAGGGCGTCGCGGAGCTCGGTGCGCAGCGTGGCGGTCAAGGGGAGCTGCAGGCCCTCGAGCTGCCCGCTCATGACCCGGTGGGCGGCCTGGAAGTCGATCAGTTCGAGCAGGAACGCGCGCAGCGCCGCGCCCGGGTCGTCCTCGGTCAGTGCCTCGCGGGCGCGCTGGACGAGCGGTTCGAGCAGGTCGGCGGTGGCCGCGTCGATGAGCGCGTCCTTGGTGCCGAAGGCCCGTACGACCGTCGCGGCCCCCAGCCCGGCCTGGCGGGCGATGGTCTCCACGGTGAGCGTCGCGCCGGGCCGGACGAGCAGTGTCTTGGCCGCTTCCAAGGCGAGGTTCCGGTTGCGTATCGCATCCGCCCGGCGCGGCTGCTGCTGGGCCGCCTTGGGGGTCGACATCTGGAACGCCCTCCCACGTCAACGAACTGGAACGCTTATTCCGGTTGGACGCTATCCATCTGGGGTGGGCACATGCAAGCTTCACCGCTCACGCACGGTCGAGGACGCGGCGCAGGGCGGTGGTGGCGGCGGCGAACTCGGCGTCGCCGAGGAGCGTCGAGCCCCATTCGAGCAGCGGCCGCCGCGCCTGCTGGATGCGGGCGGCGGCGAGCCGGGCGACCTGCTCGATGGTGTCGCGCTGCACGTCGATGACCGCATCGACCAGGCCCTCCAGGGAGGGCAGGCCGTAGGCGGCGGCGAAGAGCTCTCCGGCGGCGCCGGTCGGGAGGTTCGGGGCAGCGCAGCCGGCGCAGGCATTCGGCGTCGTCGCGGAAGGGGGCGACGGGGGCTTCTGCGGCTCTCCCGGCGCGATCGGGATCGTCTCCAACGGGCGCACCTACACCTGCCGTGGCGGGCACTGGCGACGCTGCCCCGGCCGGTCACGCGTACGCGCGGCAGTGCGCGGTCATGGGGTGCCGGCGTGGGAGCGCTTCTCCTCGTCGGCGAAGCGTTCCCAGGCCGACTGGCGGGTGATGCCGAGCGCCGCGCCGATCCTGGCCCAGCTCACGCCCCGGGCGCGCAGGTCGGCGACCCTGCGGCGCAGGCCGAGCTCGACCTGGGTGCCGACGGCGTCGATCCTGGGCAGGGCGCGCAGGATCTCCTCGTCGGACATGCTCCCCCATTCGGGGATCTCCGGCTGGGACGGCCCGGCGCCGGCGGCCAGGATGTCGTTGCAGGCCGCGACGCATTGGTCGCAGATGTAGATGCCGGGCCCGGCGATGATCTTGCCGACTTCGGCGGCCGCCTTCCCGCAGAACGAGCAGTGGGGCGGAGGAGTGGAGCTCATGCGCGTGCGCCCTTCCGGCGGAGACGTTTGTCAGGTTAGCCCTGACACCTGTACGCGAGAGCATACGGCGTCAGGGCAGCCCTGACAACACGGTCAGCCGGTCACGGTGATGCGGTAGGTGCGGCCCGCGCGGCCTGACACGGTGATGACGTCCGGCTCGGGGCGCTCGACCTTCACGGCGTCGCCGGTCCCGGTGTCGGTCACCTTGACTTCGCCCGTGAACGCGCGGCTGCGGACGTTCACCGTCGCCGTGCGGTCGAAGGCGATGCGGACCTCCGTGGCCGCGCCGGACCTCCAGGTGGCGTCCACCGTGTGACCGCCGCGCCCGCGCAGGCCGCGCACCTCGCCGTTCGGCCAGGCGGGCGGCAGAGCGGGCAGCACGTGCAGCTCGCCGGCGTGGCTGTGCAGCAGCATCTCGGCGATGCCGGACGTGGCGCCGAAGTTGCCGTCGATCTGGAACGGGGGATGCAGGTCGAACATGTTGGGCGCGAGCCGGTCCGTACGGACGAGGAGGCGGAGCAGCTCGTGCGCCCGGTCGCCCTCCTCCAGGCGCGCCCAGTAGTTGATCTTCCAGGCGAGCGACCAGCCGGTGCCGTCGTCGCCGCGCAGTTCGAGGGTGCGCCGGGCGGCGTCGTGCAGCTCGGGCGTGCCGCGCTTGGTGATCTGGTTGCTGGGGTGCAGGCCGTAGAGGTGGGAGACGTGCCGGTGGTTGGTCTCGGGCTCGATCCAGTCGTACAGCCACTCCTGGATGTTGCCGCGCGAGCCGATCTTCATGGGGGCGAGCCGGTCGCGGGCGGCGAGGACCTGCTCGCGGAAGTCCGCGTCGACGCCGAGCGCGTCGGCGGCCTTGGCGCAGCCGTCGAACAGGTCGCGCAGGATCTGGTTGTCCATCGTGGGCCCCGCGCAGACGCTGGCGTCGGGGTGGTGGGCCAGCTCCGGCGAGTTGGACGGATTGGTGACCAGGTAGCCGAGGTTCGGCTCCTCGACGAGCGTGTCGAGGAAGAACTGCGCGGCGCCCTTCATGGCCGGGTAGTGCTCGCGGAGGAAGCCGAGGTCGCCGGTGAAGGCGTAGTGGTCCCAGATGAGGGTGGCCAGCCAGGCGCCGCCGGTCTGCCACATGCCCCAGAACGCGCCGTCCACGACGGACGTGCCCCGCCAGGCGTCGGTGTTGTGGTGGGTCACCCAACCGCCGGCGTCGTACTGCGCCTTGGCCGTGCGTGCGCCGCTGACCGCCAGCTCGTCGATCATCTTGAAGACCGGCTCGAAGCACTCCGGCAGGTTCGTGGTGTCGGCCGGCCAGTAGTTCATCGGCAGGTTGGCGTTGATCGTGTATTTGGAGTCCCACGCCGGGCTCAGCGAGTCGTTCCAGATGCCCTGCAGGTTGGCCGGTTGGGTGCCGGGCCTGGAGGAGGAGATCAGCAGGTAGCGGCCGAACTGGAACAGCAGCACGGAGAACTGCGGGTCGTCGGTGCTCGCGTGCTGCGCGATCCGCACGTCGGTGGGCTGGTCGGCGGCCGCGGTGCGGCCGAGGTCGAGGGTGGTGCGCCCGAACAGCCGCCGGTAGTCGGCGACGTGCCGCCCTCTGAGGTCGTCGTACGCTCTGCCCGCGGCGGCGTCGAGGTGGCGGCGGGCGATGCCCTCGTGGTCGCCGCTGACGTCGCGCCAGTCGCGGTAGCTGGAGCCGATGGAGATCAGCAGCGTCACGCTGTCGGCGTCGCGCACCTGGAGGGTGCCGTTCGAGCTGCTGACGGTGCCGCCCTCGGCGACGGCGCGGGCCAGGGCGAGGAACTTGACGGAGCCCTTCAGCCCTTCCATGTCGCCGGAGACGCCGTCGAGGCCCACGGTGGTCGCGTCGGGGCTGGTCAGCGTCGTCCGCTGGGGGCTTGCGAACGTCGCGGAGAACGTGATCGAGCCGGGTGTGTCGGCGGTCAGGCGGACGGCGATCACCTGGTCGGGGGCGCTGGCGAACACCTCGCGCCGGTAGCGCACGCCGTTCCGCCGGTAGGACACGCCCGTGATCGCGGTGGTGAGGTCGAGGTAGCGGTGGTACTCCGCGACGGCGGCGCCGCCGGGGAAGGTGAGCCGCAGGTCGCCGACCGTCTGGTAGGCGAGCTGCCCGGCGGGGGCGCCGAGCATGGCCTGGTCGATGAGGGCCTGGGCCTCGCTCCACTTGTCCTGGAAGACGAGCTGCCGGATCCGGTCCAGCTCCTGCGCGCCCCTGGGGTTGCTCTGGTCGTACGGGCCGCCCGCCCAGACGGTGTCCTCGTTGAGCTGCAGCCGCTCGGTGTCGGTGTTGCCGAACACCATGGCGCCGAGGCGGCCGTTGCCGATCGGCAGGGCGCGCAGCCAGTCGGTGCCGGCGCTCTCGTCGTACCAGAGGGCGAGGTCGTGGGCGGCGCGCACCTCGGGAGGCGGCGCGACGGCGGCCCTCGCGGTGGCCGTCCAGGACAGCGGGAACATCGCGGCACCGGCACCGACAGCGCCGAACTTCAGAACTTGCCTTCGCGATACATCGGACATCTCTGTGATCGTCCCCTTGGGGGTCGCGGGCTTACGGGGGCGCGCCGACTTCCTGGAGGAAGGTAAAGCGGCATGACGGTGCCCGTCAACCGGCCGATCACGCATCGGACAGGAAAATCGGCGCCCGAAACACCCGGCGAAGGAACGACAACTAACATCGGATCTCTATCGTCAACGCCGCGCCGCCCTGAAAGTTTCAAGCCCGCCGGCGCCGCATCGTGATCTCCCCGGGCGCGAAACGCCAGGCGAGAAGGTGTGCCCGCCGCGACGCCCCCACCGGCGGGCGGATCCCGTCATTGACTCCGCCCAGGCCCTCGGCTGTACTCCGCGACAGGAGCTTCACGTACCCGCTTGATGTTAGCGCTAACAGCACCTGCCACAAGGGAGACCATCGGTGAAATCCGTCCTGCGCACGGTCCTGTGCACCATGGGCCTGCTGCTTCCCAGCGTGCTGTTCCCGTCCGCGGCCGCCGCCGACAACCCGATCGTGCAGACCATCTACACGGCCGACCCCGCGCCCCTCGTCCACGACGGCCGCCTCTACGTCTACACCGGCCACGACGAGGACGGCTCCACGTGGTTCACGATGCGCGAATGGCGCGTCTACTCCACCACGGACATGGCCAACTGGACCGATCACGGCTCGCCCATGAGCCTGGAGACGTTCGCCTGGGCCGACGACAACGCCTGGGCGGGCCACGTCGTCCACCGCAACGGCCGCTTCTACTGGTATGTGCCGGTACGCCACCGCGCCACCGGCTCGATGGCCATCGGTGTCGGGGTCTCCGACAGCCCCACAGGGCCGTTCCATGACGCCCTCGGGCGCCCGCTCGTCAACAACAACGAGATCGACCCGAACGTCTTCATCGACGACGACGGCCAGGCCTACCTGTACTGGGGCAACCCCAACCTCTGGTACGTCCGGCTTAATCCCGACATGATCTCCTACTCCGGCGCCCCGACGCAGATCCCGCTCACCACCGCCGGGTTCGGCACGCGTACCGGCAACCCCGACCGCCCGACCCTGTACGAGGAGGGCCCCTGGGTCTACAAGCGCAACGGCCTGTACTACATCGTCTTCGCCGCCGAGTGCTGCTCGGAGTTCATCGGCTATTCGACCGCGCCCACCCCGACCGGCCCGTGGACGTACCGCGGCACGATCATGCCCACCCAGGGCAGCAGCTTCACCAACCATCCGGGCGTCATCGATTACCGGGGCGGCTCGTACTTCTTCTACCACAACGGCGCGCTCCCGGGCGGAGGTGGTTTCACCAGGTCAGTGGCCGTCGAGAAGTTCAGCTACAACGCGGACGGCACGTTCCCCACGATCACCATGACCACCGCGGGGCCGCCGCAGATCGGCACGCTCGACCCGTACGTCCGCCAGGAGGCCGAGACGACCGCGTGGGCCCAGGGCGTCGAGACGGAGCCGTCCAGCGAGGGCGGCATGAACGTCGGCTATATCGAGAACGGCGACTACCTCAAGGTCAAGGGCGTCGCGTTCGGCGGCGGCGCGTCCTCCTTCACCGCCCGCGTGGCCTCGGCCACCGACGGCGGCCGGATCGAGCTGCGGCTCGACGGCCCCACGGGCACCCTCGTGGGCACCTGCACCGTCACCGGCACCGGCGGCTGGCAGAGCTGGACCTCGGTCAGCTGCCCGGTGTCCGGCGCGACCGGCACGCACGACCTCTACCTCCGCTTCACCGGCGGCAGCGGCTACCTGCTGAACGTCGACTGGTGGCGTTTCACGTCCCAGTGAACCGCCGGACGAGCCCCCGTACCCCCCGTTGAGGAGAGACTTCGATGACCAGGAAACGAACGCGCATCTCTCTCGCCCTGACCATGCTGCTCACCATGACGGCGGGCGCCATCGTGACCGGCCCGCCCGCGCAGGCGCTGGAGAACGGCGTGGGCCGCACCCCGCCGATGGGCTGGAACACCTGGAACACCTTCGGCTGCAACATCAACGAGACGCTGATCAAGCAGACGGCCGACGCGCTCGTCAGCTCCGGCATGCGCGACCTGGGCTACGAGTACGTGGTGGTCGACGACTGCTGGTTCGCGCCCGAGCGCGACTCGGCGGGCAACCTGCAGGCCAACCCGTCCAGGTTCCCCAGCGGCATGAAGGCGCTCGGCGACTACCTGCACGCCAGGGGCCTGAAGTTCGGCCTGTACCAGGCGCCGCTCGACCGGACCTGCGCACAGTACTTCGGCAGCTATCCGGGCGCGACCGGCAGCCTCGGCCACGAGGAGCAGGACGCCCGGCAGTTCGCCGCCTGGGGCGTCGACTACCTCAAGTACGACTGGTGCTCCCCCACCGGCACCATCGACGACCAGGTGCGCACGTTCGCGAAGATGCGCGACGCGCTGGCCGCGACCGGCCGGCCGATCCTCTACAGCATCAACCCCAACAGCATCCACGAGAAGACCGGGCCGCAGCGTGACTGGGGCGACGTCGCCAACATCTGGCGCACGACCGAGGACATCACGAACGCCTGGGACACGGGGCAGACCAACGGCTACCCGATGGGCATCAAGAACATCGTGGACGTGAACGTGCCGCTCGCGGGTAACGCCCGGCCGGGACAGTTCAACGACCCGGACATGATGGTCGTCGGCCGCGGCGGCATGAACGACACCGAGATGCGCAGCCACTTCGCGCTGTGGGCGATCATGGCCGCCCCGCTGATCGCCGGGAACGACATCCGCAACATGGACTCCGCCACCTCGACGATCCTGAAGAACGCGAACCTGATCGCGATCAACCAGGACCCGCTCGGCCTGCAGGCCGTTCAGGTCGGCTTCGACGGAACGCGCCGCGTGCTGGCCAAGCGGCTGAGCAACGGCGACGTCGCGGTCGCGCTGTTCAACCAGGGCGGCAGCACCACCACGATCAGCACCACGGCCGCCGCCATCGGCCTCACCGGCGGCCCGTTCACGCTGCGCGACGCCTGGACGAACGCCGTCACCACGACGACCGGCACCATTTCGGCGACGGTGCCGGCGCACGGCACCGCCGTGTTCCGCGTCAGCGGCGGCACCCCGGCCCCGCCGCCCGTCCGCATTCAAGGGGCGGGCTCGGGCCGCTGCCTCGACGTGACCGAAGCCTCCCAGGCCAACGGCACCCCCGTGATCATCTGGGACTGCCACCAGCAGGCCAACCAGCAGTGGACCGTGACCGCCGACGGCGAGCTGCGCGTCTACGGCGGCAAGTGCCTGGACGTCGAGCAGGCCGGCACCGCCGATGGCACCGCGGTCATCATCTGGGACTGCAACGGCCAGGACAACCAGAAGTGGCGCTTCAACGACGACGGCACCATCACGGCGGTGGGCGCGGGCAAATGCCTGGACGTGGCGGGCAACGCCACCGCGAACGGCAGCCGGCTGCAGATCTGGACGTGCACGGGTGCGGCCAACCAGCGCTGGTCCCGCATCTCATGACGCGTTCCCGTCAGAGAACCAGAGCGGAAGCCACCGCCTCACCTGGAGGACGGCCGACGGTGTCGATCGCATCGGAGCACCAGGCCGAGGTCTGCCCTTTCCGGCGCAGGCGGACTACGCTCAACCGAAGGGAGAGCAAGGAGTGAGCCATGGCACGTGTGCTTGTTCTGGCCGGTGATGCGGCGGAAGAGCTCGACACCATGTACCCCGTCTTCCGGCTCCGCGAGGGAGGACACGAGGCGGTCGTGGCCGCCCCCACCACCCGCGCGCTGAAGCTGGTCGTGCACGACTTCGAACCCGGGTGGGACGCCTACACCGAAAAGCCCGGCCACCAGCTGCAGGTGGATCTCGCGTTCGGCGACGTGCGTCCGGAGGAGTTCCAGGCGCTGGTGATCCCGGGTGGGCGTGCGCCGGAGTACATCCGCACCGATCCCCACGTCGGACCGATCGTGCGCCACTTCTTCGAGCGCGGCCTGCCGGTGGGCACGATCTGCCACGGCCCGCAGGTGCCGGCGGCGTTCGGGCTGCTGCGCGGGCGCAGGACGGCGGCGTTCCCGCCGCTGAAGACGGACATGGAGCTGGCGGGCGCGACGTTCGTCGACGCGCCCGACGTGGTGGACGGCTCCATGGTGTCCTGCCGCGGCTGGCCTGACCTGCCGGAATGGTCGCGGGCCTTCATGCGGGTGCTCGAGGGCGCGGCTGTGACGGTCTAGGCGGGTGTCCCAGGGTCACGGCCCCGGCGTCAAGGGGCCGTGACCCTGGGCGGTCATGCGCAGGTGTAGCCGGACGGCAGGGCGCTGTCGCCGTTCGGCCTGCTGACCTGGAAGCCGACGCTGGTCGTCGCGGCTCCCGGCGCGAGCGTGCCGTTGTGGCCGACGTTCCTGACCGTGACGGTCTGGCCGCTGGTGGTGACGTCGGCGTTCCATGAACCGGTCAGGGTGTGCCCGGCGGGCAGGGTGAAGGTGACGGTCCAGCCGGTGATCGTCGAGGTGCCGGTGTTGGTGACGGTGAGCGGCTGGATGACGTAGCCGTTCCCCCACTCGGACTGCACGGTCGGGACGGCCGAGCAGGTGCCGTCGCTCGGACCCCCTTCCTGGGTGGTGATCTGGACGGTGTCGGAGACCGGCGAGACGTTGCCGGCGGCGTCGCGCGCCCGGACCTGGTAGCGGTAGGTCGTGTTCGGGGTCAGGCCCGTGTCGGCGTACGAGGTCGTGGCCGAGGTGCCGACCTGGGCGAAGGTCCTGCCCGACGCGCCCGGTGCGCGCAGGATGTCGTAGCCGGTCACGCCGGTGTCGTCCGTGGCGGCGGTCCACGTCAAGGTGGTGCCGGTCGCGGTGGTGCCCGAGGCGGTGAGCCCGGATGGGGCCGTGGGCGGCGTGGTGTCGTTCGATTGGGTGGTCAGGCCGAAGAACTCGACGGCGTAGCGGGCCATGCCCGACTGCGGGAGCGCGTGGCCCGCGCCCTGGATGCTGTACGCCTCCACCAGCACGGTGCCGGACGCATCGGCGTAGCGGCTGCGGTTCCAGCCGGCCTGCGGGCTGTCGGTGGAGGTCGGCGTATGGCTCAGCCCGAACACGTCGGTCCACTGCTCGATCGACTCGCGCAGCAGCGAGTACGGCACCAGGGTGTCGGCGGTGCCGTGCCAGAGCTGCACGCGCGGGCGGGCGCCGGAATAGCCGGGGTACGCCTGGCGTACCGCGTCGCCCCACTGCTGGGGTGTGCGGTCCATGCTGCCGCCGGTGCACCTGCTGCTGCCCGGCGGGTAGTCGGAGGCGCCGGCGAAGCAGTCGAACGGCACGCCCATGAAGGACGCGCCCGCCTTGAACACGTCCGGGTAGACGGCGAGCATGTGCTGGGTCATCATGCCGCCGGACGAGCTGCCGGTCGCGTAGACCCGGTCAGGGTCGCCCCCGTAGGTCCGCTCGACGTAGTCGATCATGGACAGGAGCGAGACGGGATCGCTGCCGCCGCCGCGCCGTTTGGCCGCGTCCGACCAGGTGTCGAAGCAGTTGCCGAACCCGGCCGACTGGGTGGCGGTCGGGTAGATGACGATGAAGCCGTACCGGTCGGCCAGGGACGCGAACTCGCTGCTCTGGTGGAAGCCGGGGCCGGAGCCGCCGCAGCCGTGCATGGCGACCACGATCGCGGGCGAGGCGGGGCGCGAGTCCGGTACGTAGACGTGCATCCGCATGTTGCCCGGGTTGCTGCCGAAGTTCGTCACCTCGACCAGGGTCGCGGCGGCGGCCGGTGAGCCGGCCACCACGGTCATGACGGCGAAGAGCGCCGCGGCGCAGGCGTGGGCCAGCACTGTGGTTAATCGTGTCATTTCGCGATCCCTTTCTCCGTCTCAGCGTGTGGATCCGGGTTGCTGGAAAATAAAAGCGCCGCGGCACGTCGTCAATGGACGCCCGGCAGGCGCGTTCACGCGATCATTCGGAGAAAGGCCGTTTCCGCTGGTTATCAAGTACCTTGACATCAAGGTCCTTGATACATGTTCAGGAAACTTACATCGGCGCCCGGGCGCGATATGGTCGGCTGGTGACCGATCCGGCTGTCCCCGCGGCCGCCGCGCCGCACGCACCGCCGCCCCACGTGAGCTATCTGGTGTTCCGGCTGGAACGCCGCATCCGCGCCTGCCTCGACGAAGCGCTCGCCCGGCACGGCATCACGACCACCGAGTACATGGCGCTCAGCGAGTTACGCCTGCGCGACGCGCCCTCGTCGGCCGACCTCGCCCGCATCGCCTTCGTCACCCCGCAGGCGATGAACCTCGTCATCCGCGATCTCGAAAAGCGCGGCCTGATCGCCCGCGAACCTCATCCCGACGGCGGGCGCGCCCTGCGTACCCGTCTCACTGCTGAAGGGCTGCGGAAGCTGCAGCGCTGCGACCGCTCGCTCGACGGCATCGAGGCCGTCATGCTCGCCGACGTCGACGCCGCGGACCGCAGGAGGCTCGCCGAGACGCTCACGCTGTGCGCCCGAGCCCTGCACCCCGAAGCCCACCCCCTCCCTCCGGACCTCCACAGCGCGGAGAACCCGCCTCCGACCAGGCCGTAGCCCTCGCCCGCGGGCCGCGCCTCACCGGCGCAGGCCCGCATGTCACCGCCGCCTGCGGCGCTCCACCCCTAGGTGCATCACGCCGCCTGTGCCGAGGGCGCCAACGACACGTTGGAGCGGCTGGCGGAGGCTCGTGAGAAGGCGAGTTCGGCGGGCTGGTCGGGCTGGAGAAGACCGTGCAGGGCTCGGGCTGGGGCGTGCCGGCCTGGGAGCCGGTCGGCCGTCGTCTGGTGGTCGAGCAGGTCTACGACCACCACGGCAACGTCGGCATGAACACCACCCCGCCGCTCGTCTTCGACGCCCGGGAGCACGCCTGCCACCTGCAGTACCGCAACGTCCGCCCGGACGACGTCGAGAAGCTGTGCGACCTCATCGACTGGAACGGCGTATCGCCCGCTACGACGCCGCGCGCGGCACCTGACGCGGCTCAAGACGGCGGCGTCCGCCCGGCCCGAGCTCGGTCCGTGGGGCCGGGCGGACGCCGCACCTCACGCGCGGAGCGGGATGGGGGTGGGTGCGGGGACCGCACCGGCGGAGTCCCGCGCCGGATGAGCGCGGTCTCGGATATCTCGGTCTCGGCACTCACGCCGAGGGGCTTGCTCTGGTCGTCGATCGCCGGGCATCGCTCACTGCGCCGCGACGACTCCCGGCGGGTCGTCGCAGGGGACGGGGCCTGGGGCCGAGCGGCCCCGGCCACCCTCCTGACGGTTCGGTCACGTGCGTGCCTGACTGCCGTTCTGGCCTTCGCCGATGATCGCCTCGTGGGCGTGCTCGGCGAACTCCGCCGGGCTCGCCCGTAGCAACGAATTGATCAGACGGAGATTGACGGGCCGGCTCTCCTCGAGGTCGGGGCCGGTGATGCTGGCCGTCTGAGGGGCCTTCCCGGTGAAGGTGACCCTCATGCGCCAATGGTGGCGCTCAACGGCGATCACTGGACCCTCGGCGGACGCCACCTTCCATCCGTGGCGGCGCGCGCGTTGGGTTAACGCCTCAGGATGCATGTGATTTGTCTTCCTCGTCGTCGTGGTGGACGCGGCGGCGGAACGGGTCGCGCTCCCCCGGCCGCGCGCGGTCAGAGGTCCGGGTCGAACGCGGAACCTCCGTCGTCGGAGGGTGCACCGGGCACGTTCACGGTGTGCTCGGACTCGGGACGCTCGGAAAATGCCGGACGACCGTACGCCTGCGCGGGCGACGGCGCCGGGGGGTGGCCACTCCCCCGGCCGTGGAAGGGATCGATCGGGCGCGCTGCGCCGCCGGCGGTCGTGCCGCCGTGGTGGGCGTGGTCGCGGCCCGTTGCTTTCACCTCGTCTCGGTGACCTCCCCTGCGCTGTCGATGCTACGCGCGGGAACCGGGTGGCCGGTTCCTCGCTCCTTCCGTAGATGTGATGGGAGGAGCAGGGGCGATGGTTCCCATCGGATCAATCTTGTCCCTGAGCTCGTGAGTTGCGGCGTCCGTACAACGACTTCAGGTCGAGCCGTTTCCTCGAAGAACCGGGGTACACCACGACCAGGTGCTCCTCTTCTCCCCCGCGCGTCACCCGGACGTACACGCGGAGCCGGTAGCGGCCCTTGCCGTTGATCGCGAGGTTCGGCATCGGCGCGCCCGCGCCCACCTCTCCCCCGTCCATCTCCGGGACGGTGAGCCGCCCGCCGCGGGTCGTGATCGGCACCTCGTGCACGGTGTCCCACCCGCCCGTACGGGGCGGCGGCGCCTTGCGGAAGGCTTTGACCGTGAGGCAGAGGCCGGTGACGTCGGCGACGTGCCCGACGAGGACCGCGGTGGGGGTCACCCCGAGCCCCGTCTTGTTGCCCTTCTGGTAAAGCTCGTCCATCGTCCGGTCCTCCCCCTCCCCTTGCTCATCTGCGGGGTCGTAGACGAGGTAGCCGGGGTCGCCGTCGACGAACAGGAAGTAGTAGGCGGTGGCCTGGACGACGCCCTTCGTCCTGGGCCACGGGTCGCGGCACGTCGCGTTGTGCTCGGCGACGTAGTCGATCTCCGCCTGCTTCCGCTCCTCGCTCGACCTCAGCAGATCGGGGTGGGTCTTGCCGACGATCTCCGGGCAGACGTAGACGAGGTCCCACGGATCGGCGCCCCACTCCGCCCGCGGGCTTCCCGCCTCCCTCAGCAGCGCCTGCTGCTTCGCGGGGTCCTGCGTACGGCACAGCGCCCGCCCGTACGCGAGGATCGCCTGGTCCGGCATGCTGTCCGGGAACATGGGCGGCGTCCCCTGGCTGCCCTCGCGCGCCAGGCACAGGAACACGGCCTCGCGCCGCGCCGGGTCCAGGTCGCCGGACTCCGGCCGGTCGTAGCAGTCCTCCGCCGCGCCGGTGAAGGTGCGGCGCGCGTGCTCCTCCGGCTGGACCAGCACGGCGATCGGCAGGAGGGCCAGGGCTGCCACGGCGGCCCGGTACGCCCGCCCGCGCGACCGGCGCCCGGACGCCGACGGGACGGGTGCGACGGGCATCTCCCTGGCGGTCGCCGCGAGATAGAGCGCGCCGGTGAGCCGTATGACGTCGGTGACCACAATCCACACCAGCGGGCCCTCGAAGTCCGAGCCGCCCACGAAGAAGACCGGGTACGCCGACGCGACGGAGACCGTCGACAGCCAGCCCGCGCCCAACGTGCCGCGGCTCCACCGGCCGTCGCGCCACTGCCCGGCGACGGTGAGGGCGGTCGTCGCCAGGGCGGCCACGATGGAGCCCACCGTGTAGACGGTGCCGTATCCGGCATCCGTGAGGCCGAGCGAGCCGAGCAGGTCCACCACCGCCAAGGCCAGCTCGCACGCGAACATCACCCCCGCCACGGCCCGCAGCACCCGGGACCGCCAGCGGATGACGAGCAGCAGCAGCGTGTCGATCGCGGCCCATAGCGCGAGCTGGAAGGCCGCGCCTGCCGCGTCGGAGATCCACGAGATCGGCGCCCACAGCACGAGACCGTCCGCCACCGCCAGATAGAGCAGCAGGCGCAGCGCCCGTTCCCGCCCGCTGAGCGGCCCCGGCTCCGGGGGACGCAGGATGATCCACAGGGCGGCGGCCTTCACCGGAGCGGCGGCGAGCAGCGCCGTGACGACGGCGAGGCCGTAAGGGCTGCGGTGGAAGAACCCGATGTACGGCGGTGGCGACCATTCGACGGCCACCCAGAGCACGTCGTCGCCGAGTATGAGGCCCGCGATCGCGCCCAGCAGGACCAGACTTACCAATCCGATCCTGATATAGCGCCATAAATCAGCTGATAACACGGGAGCGGAGCTTATCGGGCGCCACTCTCAAAAAAGCGGCGCCAGGAAGCGGAAGCCCTTCCCCGCCCGCCGTTCGATATGCGATCGAGACCTGCTCAGACCCGGTACCACGAAAACTCCCCAAAAGCCGCCAAAGAGGCACGGACCGCCGGAGAAAAACGCGAAGGGCGAATACGTCGTGGCACCACGGACATCACATATGATCGCCACCGGCACAGGCCGCACCCGCGCGTTCTCCTTCGGCGGATCGCCGATCGTGCGGCCGTTGGTTCGTGCCAATATGGGGGCGATGCTGGAGTGGGCGAGGGCCTGACACCGAGGGAGCATTGATGCCGGCTGCCGACATGAGCGACCTGAGCGACGTCACTGACGGCACCGGGCTCTGGTCCGCGCCCACGACGCTGCGCGCCCTCGTCGGGGCCCAGTTGCGGCGGCTGCGGGAGGCGCGCGGGGTCAGCCGTGAGGAGGCCGCGTTCCTCCTCCGAGGCTCGACCTCGAAGATCAGCCGGATGGAGGCCGGCCGCACGAGTTTCAAGGTGCGCGACGTCGCCGACCTGCTCACCCTGTACGGCGTCACCGACGAGGGCGCGCGGGCCAGCCTGCTCGCCTTGGTGGAGCAGGCCAA
Source organism: Nonomuraea sp. NPDC052634 (assembly GCF_040678535.1). Classification (NCBI taxonomy): domain Bacteria; kingdom Bacillati; phylum Actinomycetota; class Actinomycetes; order Streptosporangiales; family Streptosporangiaceae; genus Nonomuraea; species Nonomuraea sp. NPDC052634. The sequence goes on from NZ_JBFATY010000001.1 coordinate 601,361, forward strand.
CGCGCCGAGCTGGTGGCAGGAGTACCGCGAGGCGATCCCCGACTGGTTCGAGCCCTATCTCGGCCTCGAGCAGGACGCCTACCTCATCCGCGCCTTCGAGGTGCAGCTCGTGCCTGGCCTGCTGCAGACCGAGGCGTACGCGCGGGCGGTCATCGCCCAAGGCGCCACGGGCAGCGTGCTGGAGCAGCGGGTGGCCGTGCGGATGCGCCGCCAGAGCGTGCTCACCGGGGACGATCCGGCGAAGCTGTGGGTGGTGCTGGACGAGGCCGCGCTGCACCGCCGCGTCGCCGACGAGGCCACCATGCGCGCCCAGTGGGAGCACCTGGCGCGCATGAGCGAGCTGCCCCACGTCACCATCCAGGTGCTGCCGTTCACCTCCAGCGAGATCGCCGGCGGCATCGGCCCGGTGACGATCCTGCGCTTCCCGCAGCAGCAGCTGCCCGACGTCGTCTACATCGAGCAGCTCACCACCGCACAGTACGTCACCAAGAGCGCCGATGTGCTGCCGCACCACGCCCTGATGGACGAGCTGGGGCTGGCCGCGCTGCCGCCGGACGAGACCGCCGGCCTGCTGCGCGACCTGGCGGCCACACCGTCAAGCTGAGCAGCGCTCAGGGTTTGCGGGCGACGCCGCAGTACGCGTCCACCGGGTCGGGCGATCCGGTGACCGCCTCCGCCTCGGAACGCCACTGCGAGACCGACACGACACCCGGCTCGATCAGCTCCAGGCCGTCGAAGAACCGCTCGATCCTGGCGGGGGTGCGCAGCTCGTAGCTGTAGACGTGGCCCTCGTCGCGAAGCTGCTCGGCTTCGGCCGCCGCCTCCGGCTTGACCGTCTTGGTGCCGTCCTCGATCATCAGGTAGCTGCCGGACGGCAGCGCGTCCATGTAGCGCCGGATCAGCGCGTAGGCCTCGTCGTCGTCGCGTACGGTGCCGAGGACGCCCAGCATCATCACCGCGGCCGGCCGGCTGAAGTCGAGGGTGCGGGCCGCGCGGGTGAGGATGTCGTCGGGGTCGCGCACGTCGGCGTCCAGGTAGTCACAGCTCCCATCGGGGTGGCTGGTCAGCAGGGCGCGGGCGTGCAGCAGCACCACCGGGTCGTTGTCGACGTAGACGATGCGGCTGGACGGGTCGACGCGCTGGGCCACCTCGTGGGTGTTGTCCTCGGTGGGCAGGCCGGTGCCGATGTCGAGGAACTGGCGGATACCCTCGTTCTCGGCGAGGTGGCGGACCGCCCGGCGCAGAAAGGCCCGGGTGTGCAGCGCGATCTCCTGCATGCCGGGGTAGTGCTTTTCGAGCATGTCCGCGAACTCTTTGTCCACGGGGTAGTAGTGCTTGCCTCCTAACCAGTAGTTCCACGCTCTCGCCTGGCTGGGCCGGCTGGTGTCGATCCGGCTGAGCGGGGAGTCGTCGGCCACGGGCTGCTCCTTGTCGGGGTGAGGGGTGCCGCCTTTTCGGCATTTGCCTGTTCTACCAAGCACCGGCCCCTGTGTCAGGGGAGCCCGCCGGCCGGCACGACTCAGCGGGTGACGGCCGCCTCCGCCTGCCAGCAGTGCGTCCAGTGCCCGTCCCCCAGCTCCGTGCGCCCCGGCACCTCGGCCGAGCACACCGGCAGCGCCACCGGGCAGCGCGGGTGGAACCGGCAGCCGCTCGGCGGTGCGATGAGGCTGGGCGGCTCGCCGTGCCGCTCGCCCGCAGGCGGCGCCACCCGGTCGGGGTCCGGCGCCGACTCCAGCAGCAGCTGCGTGTACGGGTGGCGCGGCGACTGCGTGAGCTCCTCGCTGGGCCCGCTCTCGATCAGCCGGCCCGCGTACATGACCGTGATGTCCTCGGCGAAGTAGCGGGCGCTGGCGATGTCGTGCGTGATGTAGAGCAGCGCCAGCCCGTTGTCCCTGGCCAGCCCCTCCAGCAGGCGCAGCACGCCGAGCCTGATGGACACGTCCAGCATGGACACCGGCTCGTCGGCGATCAGCGCGACGGGCCGGACGGCGAGCGCCCTCGCGATCGCCACCCGCTGCCGCTGGCCGCCGGACAGCTCGTGCGGCATCTTGTCCATGAACTGCTCGACCGGGGTGAGGCTGACGCGTTCGAGCAGCTCGGCGACCTGCTCGCGCTCCTCGGCGTCGGTGCGGGCGTGGCCGTGCAGCCGCAGCGGCCTGGCCAGGTGGTAGCGGACCCGGTGGAAGGGGTTCAGCGACGCGAACGGGTCCTGGAAGATGAGCTGGACCTGCCGCCGGTACTCCTTGAACGCGGGGCCGCGGTGCGCGCGTACCGGCTCGCCGTTGAGCAGCACCTCGCCGGAGGTGGCCGGATAGACCTGGGCGAGCAGCCGGGCGACCGTGCTCTTGCCGCAGCCGCTCTCGCCGACCAGCGCCGTCACCGTGCCGGCGCGCAGCGCGATCGAGACGTCCTCGACCGCCCGCACCGGCGGGCGCTTGCCGAAGCGGCCGCGCGGGCCGCGGGCGGCGGTGAAGTGCTTGGTCAGGTTGCGTCCCTCGAGGACGACGTCGTTCATGGCGGTGTTCATGACAGCCCCCTCCCGTCGTTGAGCAGGCACGCGACCTCGCCGTCCGCCTCGGACCGCAGCACCGGGAGGGTCTGCGAGCACTCCTCCATCGCCTTGGCGCATCTGGGGTGGAAGGCGCAGCCGGGCGGCAGGGTGCGCAGGTCGGGCGGGGTGCCGGGGATGCCGAGCAGCTCCTCGCGCGGGCCGCGCAGACGGGGGAAGGAGCGCAGCAGGCCCAGCGTGTACGGGTGGCGCGGCGCCCGGTGCAGCGCCTTGGCCGTCCCGGTCTCCACGACCCGGCCCGCGTACATGATGGCGATCCTGTCGGAGATCTCCATGAGCAGCGACAGGTCGTGGGTGATGAAGACGACCGCGAAGCCGTACTCCTCGCGCAGCGCCCTGATCTCGGCGAGGATGTCGCGCTGCACCACCACGTCGAGCGCGGTCGTCGGCTCGTCCATGATGATGATCTCGGGGTTGAGCGCCAGCGCGATGGCGATGGCGGCGCGCTGGCGCATGCCGCCGGACAGCTCGTGCGGGTAGGAGCGGCGGCGGTCGGCGCTGATGCCGACGCGCTGCAGCAGCTCCACCGCCCGCTCGGTGCGCTCGGCGCGGGACATGCCCGGCGCGTGGATGCGCAGCACGTCGTCGATCTGGGCGCCCACGGTGCTGACCGGGTTGAGGGAGTTCATGGCGCTCTGGAAGACGACGGCCAGCTCCTTCCAGCGGAAGGCGCGCAGCTCGTTCTTGCCGAGCGAGAGCACGTCCACGGCGGTGCCGTCCTGGCGGCGGTAGGTGACCGTGCCGGAGGTGACGGTGGCGGGCGGGCGCAGCAGCCTGGCCACCGCGTTGGCCATGGTGGACTTGCCGCTGCCGCTCTCGCCGGCCAGGCCGAGGATCTCGCCGCGGCGCAGGTCGAGCGAGACGCCGGAGACCGCGTGCACGGCTCCGGAGCCGGACAGGTAGTCCACGCTGAGGTCGCGGACTTCCAGGACGTTCATGATGCGCGTGCCTTCCTGGGGACCTTGATCGTGCGCAGCCGCGGGTTGGCGATCTCGTCGATGCCGAAGTTCACCAGGGCCAGGCCGGTGCCGATGAGCGCGATGCACAGGCCGGGCGGGATGAACCACCACCAGGCGCCGATGAGCAGCGCCTGCCCGTTCTGCGCGAAGTACAGCATGCTGCCCCAGCTCACCGTGGACAGGTCGGCCAGGCCCAGGAACGACAGCCCGGCCTCGGCCAGGATCGCCGAGACGACGGTGGCCAGGAAGCTGGTGGCGATGACGGGCAGCAGGACCGGCAGGATCTCGAAGAAGACGATCCGCAGCGGCCCCTCGCCGCTCGCCCTGGCGGCCTGGACGAAGTCGCGGCGGCGTACCGACAGGGTCTGGGCGCGCAGCACGCGCGCGCCCCACGCCCAGCCGGTCACCGCGATCACCACGGCGACCGAGGTGACGCCGCGCTGCGGCAGGTAGCCGGCCAGCACGATGATGAGCGGCAGCGCGGGCAGCACGAGGAAGATGTTGGTGAGCACCGACAGCACCTCGTCCACGGCGCCGCCGATGTATCCGCCGACCAGGCCGACCGCGACCGCGAGCACGGTCGCGATGACCGCCGACAGCACGCCGACGCCGAGCGAGACGCGGGCGCCGTAGACGAGCTGGACGAGCACGTCCTGACCGGTCTGGGTGGTGCCGAGCCAGTGCTCGGCCGACGGGGGCTGCAGCCCGGCGTCGCTGGTGGCGGCGGGATCGGCGCCGATGAACAGCGGGCCGAAGATCGCCACCAGCGCGAAGAAGGCGAGGATCCCGGCCCCGATCTTGATCTTCATTCCGACTCCTGCCTGGTCCGGGGGTCGAGCACCACGTACGCCAGGTCGGCCAGGAAGTTCGCGACGAGCACCGCGAGCGAGATGACGAGGAAGATGCCCTGCATGAGCGGGAAGTCCTCGTTCTCCACGCCCTTGAGCAGCATCGAGCCGATGCCCGGGTAGGAGAAGACGATCTCGGTGAGCACCGAGCCGCCCACCACGAAACCGAGCGACAGCGCGAAGCTGGTGATGTTGGGCAGGATGGCGTTGCGGGCGGCGTAGGCCCACATGACCCGGCGCGAGGTCAGGCCCTTGGCCTCGGCCATCACCACGTAGTCCTCGCCGAGCGTGGTCACCATGACGTTGCGCATGCCGAGGATGCGGTCGGCCATGGAGGCGACGACGATGGTGATCGCCGGGAGGGCGGCGTGGTAGAGCACGCTCTGCACGAACTCGGCGTTGAAGCCGGGCGTCACGTCCAGCCCGTACGCGCGGCTGACCGGGAACCACTGCAGGGTCACGCCGAAGACGAAGACCAGCGCGAGCGCCACCCAGAAGTAGGGCACCGCGTGCATGAACGTGGCGGCCGGCAGCACGCCGTCCAGCCAGGTGCCGCGCTTCCACGCCATGATGACGCCGAGCGCGGTGCCGATGAGGTAGCTGATCAGCGTGGCGACGCCGACGAGCCCGATCGTCCACGGCAGGCTGTCGGCGATCACCGTGGAGACCTCGGTCGGGTAGAAGGTGATCGACCGGCCCAGCTCTCCGTGGGAGAGGTTGACCAGGTAGTCCACGTACTGCTGCCACAGGCTCGCGTCGCTGATGCCGAACGCCTTGCGCATCGCGTCGATGGCGGCCGGCTCGACGTTGCCCTTCATGCGGGCGACCAGCAGCTCGACCGGATCCCCCGGCATGAGCCGGGGGATCAGGAAGTTCAGCGTGATGGCGGCCCAGGCCGTCAGGAGGTAGAAGCCGAGCCGCCTGGCCAGGAACCTCACGTGCCCGCCGGCTTCAGTCGCAGCAGCACCATCGCCGCGTCAGGCGAGGTGTAGGGGGACGGCATGGCGTACGGGTCCTGCTCGGAGGGCCAGCCGACGTACTTGTTGGTGCGGAACTGCGCCCAGGACGGGCTGTAGAACAGCGGCAGCGCGGGCAGCTTCTCGATCATGATCTTGGCCAGGCCCTGGGTGGCCTTCTGCTGCTCGGCCAGGTCCTCGGTGGCGGCGTACTCGGCGATCAGCTTGTCGGTCTCCTCGTCCTTCCACCGCTCGTAGTTGCCGGTGGAGGACTCGCCGACGGGCTTGGCGAGCTTGCCGTAGAGCAGGCTGCGGAGCTGGAAGTACGGCGTCGGGCCGGCCGGGGTGCCCCTGATCGACAGGTCGTAGTCGCCCTTGCCGACCTTGGAGACCCAGTCCTGGAAGGCCACTCCCCTGGTCTCGACGGTGATGCCGACCTTGGCGAGGTCCTCGCGGATGAGCTGCGCGGCGTTCACCCAGTCGGTGTACGGCGACGGCACCAGCAGCTCGAACGTGAGCTGCGCCGGGTCGATGCCCTTGAGCAGCTCCTTGGCCTTCTCGATGTCCACCTTGTAGGCGGCGTCGCGGTACTCCTCCGGCACGTACGCCTCGCCGCCCGGCATCGTCACGCCGCTCGGGTGGGCGACCTTGGTGTAGTCGCGCTCGGCGATCCGGACAATCTTCTCCCGGTCGATGGCGAGGCTGATGGCCTGGCGCACCTCGGGCTTGCCCAGCACCGGGTGGGTCAGGTTCGGCAGCAGCGTCACCAGGCCCTCGGGCGGGAAGAAGTACTTGTTCTGCTCCGGCTTGCCCTGCACGTAGATCTTGTCGATGTCGGGCACGAACGCGCCCGCCCAGTCAACCTCGCCCTGCTGCAGCGCCGTCTGCAGCGCGTTGGCCGTGTACGCGGGGAAGCGCACGACCGGCACCTCGGGCTTGCCGGGCTGCCAGTAGGACGGGTTCTTGACCAGCTCGTAGAGCTGGGCGGAGAACTTCGACAGCGTGTACGGCCCCGTGCCGACCGGCTTGGGGTTGGTGAAGGTCGCCGGGTCTTTCTCCTTCTCCCAGATGTGCTTGGGCACGATGGGCGAGTTACCGGCGATGTCGTACAGCTTGGCGTAGGAGGTGGCGGCGAAGTCGATGCGCACCTTGTCGGGCGCGAGCACCTCGGTCCCCTCGATCTCCAGCGCGCTCTTGTTGAGCTGCGGGTGCTTCTTCAGCATGTCGAAGGTGAAGGCGACGTCGTCGGCGGTGAACGGCTTGCCGTCGGACCACTTGACGTTCTGCCGTAGCGTGAACGTCACCGACTTGCCCTTGTCGGACCACTCGTGCTCCAGCGCGAGCCAGGGCGTGATCTCGCCCGGCTTGAGCTTGTTGAAGAACATGAGGGTCTCGTGGATCATCCCGCTGGTGCCGAAGTTCACGCCTTCGAGGTGGTACGGGTTGAAGTCCTCCTGGAAGGTGCCCGCGTCCACGGCGTGCACCACCAGCGGCGGCGCGTCCCCGCTCTTGGCGGCGCCACCGCCGCCCCCGCCGCCGGAGCAGCCCGCCAGTGCCAGTGCCAGCGTGGCCGCCATCGCCGCGATCCGGCTCACCGGTCGTCTCATGCGGAGGCTCCCTTCCCGAAGTACTTGGTGCGCAGCTGCCGCGAGCCCTTGGGGGCGGCGAACGCCTGGGCCCGCTTGAACCCGGCGGGGGCGCCGCGCACGATCGTCAGCGCGCGGTAGTAGTCGACGTAGGGGAAGCCGTAGGTCTCGCCCCTGGCGTAGGCGTAGCCGGTGATGGCCTGCGACCAGATCTCGTACGCCTCCTCCTCGATCTCGACGAACGTGTCGGGCGCGAAGCCTTCGGCGTCCTCCCAGTTGTCGGCGTAGTAGAGCTCGCTCGCCCAGTAGGCCGGGTGCTCGCGCTCCAGGGTCTTCAGCCCGCCGTAGAAGCGGGCGTCCTCGACGATGCGGTGGGTGCGGGCGTGGTCCTTGTGGATCGAGGCGCTCCAGTGCGTGATGATCACGTCGGGGCGCAGCTCCCTGATCATGTCGCCGACGCGCATCTTGGTCTCGTCGTCCTCGGGCAGCAGGCCGTCCTCGTAGTCGAGGAAGCGCACGCCCGCGCCGATCCGCTCGGCGAACGTCTCAGCCTCCTCGCGCTTCTGCTTGGCGTAGTCGGAGACCGGCATGCGGGGGTGGCCGCGCTCGCCGAGCGTCAGGTGCAGCAGCGTCGCGCGGTCGCCGCGCAGCACGTGCTGGGCGAGCACCGCGCCCGCGGTCAGGTCCATGTCGCCCGCGTGGGCCCCGATGGCGAGAACGTGTGTCATGCGGATCGCCTCATCACGTGGAACTTTCTGGTGATCTCGTAGCCGGCCTTGGTGTAGAGGTGGCCGGCGGGGCTGGTGGCGCCGGTCCAGAGGAACCAGGAGGAGTGGAGTCCCTCCGCGCGCATCCTGGTCATGGTGAGGTGGAGGAGGATCTTGCCGAGGCCGGTGCCGCGCAGCTCGGGGTCGACGCCGAACGGGCCGAAGCGCTCGGGGATGCCGCGGTAGGCGGCGTACAGGGCGAAGCCGGCGATGCGGCCGTCCTTCTTGGCGATCACGATGCGCTCGGGGTTCCGGTGCCCGCGGATGGCCTCGCCCCAGTCGGGGTTGAAGGCGCCGGCGGCGAACCTGATCAGCTCGGGCAGCTCGCCCACGGTGGGGCTGCGGAAGTCGTACCCCTCGCGCTCACGCTGCTCGCGCAGCTCGCGTACCTCGGGCGGCGCCTGGTAGCCGACGAGCGTGCGGTCCATGGCGACCGGCGAGTAGAGGGTTGTGAAGCCGAGCTGTCCGAGGAGCCGGTATCCGGCGGGGTAGAGCTCGGCGTCCGCGCCCGGCAGCACGTAGAAGGGGGTGTAGGAGGAGAATTCGATCTTCGTGCGGCCGAGGCCCTCCAGGAACGCGACCGCCTCCTGCAGCAGCCGCCGGCCCAGGCCGCCGCCCCGGCGCTCGGGGACGACGAAGAAGAACGGGATCCAGCCGACGTCCGGCTCCAGGTCGGTGCCCGGCGCTAATGGGATCAGGCGGCGGACGGCGTACGCACAGCCCACCACCTCGTCATCCTCCACGGCCACACGCAGGCCCTCGGGGTCGAAGTTGGGGTCGAGCAGCACGCAGTCCTTGAACCAGCCGGCCGTCGTCGGGTCGGCGGGCATGCTGCGGTTCCAGGCGTCGACCAGCGCGGTCTCATCACCGGGCTGGAACGGGCGGACGGTGGCCATGGGGGGAGCGGTCCTTTCACCTTTGCACTCCCGCCACAGCTTTCCCAGTGTCAACGGGCCAGGTCAAGCGGATTTCGGAAGAAATTTTCTAACAAGTCAGTCATGTGGAAAATTGTTTTCGTATGCGGTATGTATGGATAGTTCACCCTGTTTGAGGTGTATCGCGGGCGCTGATCCCGCGCTGCCTGGATGCCGGCGACCGGGCGCGGGCACGCCGGAAGCCGGGCCCGGCGGCGCCGGACCCGGTCCTGGTGGTGCCGCGTTCAGTCCTTGTCGTGGGCGAGCGGGCCGGACAGCGTACGCGCCAGCAGGCCGAGCAGCGCGTCAGCGGCCTTGCCCAGCAGGGCGAGCAGCAGGATCGACAGCAGCAGGATGTCCGTCCTGCCGGTGTTCTGGCTGTCGATGAGCAGGAAGCCGAGCCCCATCGAGGAGGCGATCAGCTCGGCGGCGACGAGGAACAGCCAGCCCTGGGCGAGGCCGAGCCGCAGCCCGGCGAGCACGGACGGCGCCGCGTACGGAAGCTGGATGCGGGTCAGCAGGCCCACGCCGCGCAGCCCGTACGCGCGACCGGCCTCGACGAGGTGCGGATCCACGTGGGACAGCGCCGAGGCGACGGTGGTGTAGACGGGGAAGAACGCGCCGATCGCCACCAGCACGATCTTGGGGGCCTCGGCGATGCCCAGCCAGAGCACCAGCAGCGGCACCCAGGCCAGCGACGGCACCGCGCGCAGGGCGGCGACGCTGGGCGCGAGCAGCGCCCTGACCGGGGCGTACAGGCCGACCGCCGCGCCCAGCAGCAGCCCGGCGACCGCGCCCGCGGCGAAGCCGAGCAGCACCCGCTGACCGCTGATCGCGATGTGCTGCCACAGCTCGCCGCGCTGGATCAGCTCGCCGACCGCCGCCAGCACGGCCGACGGCGCGGGGAGCTGCGCCGGGGTGAACACGCCCGCCGCCGCGGCGGCCTGCCAGGCGGCCAGCGCGATCAGCGGCACCACCAGCCCGGCGGCGACCCGCCCCACCTGCGCGAACCGCCGCCCTCCCGCCCGTGCGCTCCCCCGGTCCGGCGGCGGGGTCGCGGGGCGTTCCTGCGTGCGGTCCAGGCTCGGCGTTCCGGTGGGGCGGGTGGTCACGACGCCGCCTTCGCCTTCGCGGCGAAGCCCGGCTCGAACAGCGAGTCGAGCGCCTTGCGCGCCTCGTCCTCGGAGCGGACCTGGCTCTCGCGTACGAGGGTCGGCAGGATGCGTTCGAGCACCGTACGCTGCTCGGCGCCCGGCACCGGGCTGATGTCGGTCTTCGTCCGCTCCTTCAGCACCACCGAGGCGACCTCGGGCGTGAGCTTGGCCTCCTGCGCCAGCAGCTTGACGGCCTCGTCGGGGTGCTCGGCGACCCACGCGCGCGCCCGCTCGTAGGCGTCGACCACCTTCTGCGCGAGGTCGGGGTGGTCCTTGATGAAGCCCTCGCGGGCGTTGAGGAAGCCGTAGGTGTTGAAGCCGGGGTTGCGGTAGACGAGCTTCGAGCCGGCCTCCAGCTCGCTCTGCGCCATCATCGGGTCGAGGCCGGCCCAGGCGTCCACGTCGCCGCGTTCCAGCGCCGTCCTGCCGTCGGCGTGCTGCAGGTTGACGACCTCGACGTCCAAACCGCCGAGCCCGGCCTCCTCCAGCGTCTGGAGCAGGAAGAAGTACGGGTCGGTGCCCTTGGTCGCGGCGACCTTCTTGCCCTTGAGCTCCTTGACGTCCTTGATCGGCGAGCCCTTGGGCACGACGAGCGCCGTCCACTCGGGCTGGGTGTAGATGCCGATGGTCTTGATGGGCGTGCCGTTGGCGCGGGCCTGCAGCGCGGCGGCGCCCGCGGTGGAGCCGACGTCGATGGTCTCGGCGCGCAGGTTCTCGTTGGCCTTGTTGCTGCCGGCCGACAGGACCCAGGTGACGGTGGTGCCCTTCAGCTCGTTCTCCAGCCAGCGCTGCCGGCGGATGACCAGGCTGAGCGGGTTGTAGTAGGCGTAGTCGAGCCGGAGCTGCCCCTGCGCGGGCGCCGCGGTGTCGCTCTCGCCCTGCACGCAGCCGGTGGCCAGGGTCGCGAGCAGCGCGGTGGTGAGCAGGAGGCGACGGTGGATCATGGTGTTTCCTTCAGGGGCTTCATGACGGCGCCGCCTCTTCGGCGGGGACGGGCCTGGGCACGCCGAGCCGTTCCAGCAGGTCGGCGCGGAGCTCGGCGAGCTCGGGGTGTGCGCGGTCGCGCGGCCGCGGGTGCTTGACGTCGAGCGTGGTCACCACGGTCGCGCCGGGCTCCGGCGGGACGCTGCCGAGCATGACCACCCGGTCGGCCAAGTGCAGCGCCTCGTCCACGTCGTGGGTGACGAGCAGCACCGTCGTCCCGGCGCCGCGCTGCACGTCGGCCAGCAGGTCCTGCATGCGCAGCCGGGTCAGCGCGTCCAGGGCGGCGAACGGCTCGTCGAGCAGCAGCACACCGGGTTCCCTGGCGAGCGCTCTCGCGAGGGCGGTGCGCTGCGCCATGCCGCCGGAGACCTGGCGGGGACGGTGCCCGTGGAAACCGGCCAGGCCGACGACGTCGAGCCAGTGCCGGACGATGCGGTCGCCCTCCGCCTTGCGGGTGCCCTTGGGCAGGCCGAGCCGTACGTTCCCGGCGAGGTCGCGCCAGGGCAGCAGGCGCGGCTCCTGGAAGACGACGGCGCAGCGCTCGTCGATGCCCGTGACGGCGCGCCCGTCCACCAGCACCTCGCCCGCCGATGGCGTGTCGAGCCCGGCCACCAGCCGCAGCAGCGTCGACTTGCCGCAGCCGCTCGGGCCCAGGATGGCGACGATCTCTCCGGGCGGGAGGTCGAGGTCGATGTCCCGCAGCACGGCGTGACCGTTGCCGAAGGTGTGGCCGAGGGCGCGCAACCGCACCCCTGCGGCACGTGCCGCCATGCCCCTCCCTTTCCGAAAATTCTCATTACCTACAGGTTGTGCATGATTCTGGCACGCGTGACCACTCCTTGGGAAGCCCGTCTCACCTTGTGAACAGTCCGCGTTCGCGGGGGTGGCCGGTTCACCCTCGGTACGGGCGACCGGTGGCCTTGCGGACGGCCTGATCCAGACCGGCATCGACGCCTCCTGAGAGGACGTCGTCGAGGCGAGCGTGACCGCGACCTGCACGATCCCGGTGTCAATGCCGGTGTAGACGAGTACGCCCGTGGACATCACGACGATCAGCCCGTTGGAGTGGTCGGCCCTCTCGATCGGCGGCTCGCCGCCGTCCGGCAACGCCGAAAGCGTGGTCGGCCACGCCTACGTCCGCTTAAGCCTCCGTCCCACGCGTGCTCTCAGCGAGCGGCCGGTTTCACCAGGCCGGCGTCGTAGGACAGCGCCACCACCTGGGCGCGGCTGCGCAGGTCGAGCTTGGCCATGATCCGGTTGATGTGCGTCTTGACGGTGCCTTCGCCGACAGACAGCCGTTCGGAGATCTCCTTGTTGGACAGGGCCCGCCCGACCAGGCTCAGCACCTCGAGTTCGCGAGCGGTGAGCCGGTCGAGCCCGGGTGGCGGCGAGCTGCTCGGCGGGCCGGTGAACGCCTCCATCAGCCGTTTGGTGGCCGACCGTCGAACAGGGCGTGGCCGGCCCGTTGAGCGCCGGTGGGGGTGAGGGTCTTCGTGGTGACGGCAGAGATCTTCCCGTCAGCGACCTGGTAGGAGTGCTCGGTGTCAGGGGTGGCCGTGGTGGGGCGGCCGGGCAGCCATACTTTGGTCAGGCGGCCCAGCCCGTCGTAGGCGAGATGGGTGGTGCGACCTGCCGCGTCGGTCTGCGCGGTCGGACGGCCGTGCGCGGGGTCGAGGGTCTCGGTCGTCACGTGCGCACTGGCCGGGTCGTCGGGGTCGACGGGCGGGCCGGTGGTGGTGACTTTGGTCGTCAGCCCGGCCGTCTCCGTGTACGTGGTCGTCGTCGTGTGACCGAGAGCGTCCGTGACCGCCGTGACCCGGCCGTGATCGTCGTAGGTGGTGCGGGCGGTGGGCACATACCTGGCGGTCGTGCCGTCATGGTCTGCGATCTTCTCCACGCGGGTGACGTCGCCCCTCGTAGGGGTGGTACCGCCGTCGTAGAAGGTGCGCACGTCGGAGACGATGTCCTTCGGCCTCTCAGGTGTTGCGGAGCAGCGGACGGCGACCGTCTCGACGCGTGAGGGCAGCACGCGGATCCACGCGTCGGCGTTGACCGCGTACGTGGTGCGGGTGCACAGGTCGTCGTCATCGCGTGCGATGTCGCCCTGATCGTCTTCCTGGACGGGCAGACCCGTCACGGTGTCGTACTCGGTGTCGGTGTGGGTCTCCCGCCACGTGCCGCCGTCCATGGCGGTCCAGGTATGCCTCGCGGCGACGCCGGTGAGCACCGCGTCTGACGTGCCCCAGGAGCGGGTACGTGAGGCGGTCTTATGCCGCCCTGGCGTGTTGACGGTCTTGCTGTGCACGCTGCCGCCCGGCTTGGTGTAGACGATGTGCTTGAGCTCGAAGCCGGCCAGGTCGTTGTGGTCGGGGTGGGTTCCGCCCTCGCCGTCGGCGACGCTGACGCTTTTGGTACCGCCCGAGGCGTTGAGCCGGTCGCCGTGCATGCCTCGCAGATACAGGCGTTCCTCCAGGGTGAGCGGCTCACCGTCGCCGCCGGTCAGAACCTGGACATGGCCGTAGCCGGGCCACTGTGACCAAGTCTTCTCCTTCGTCTTGGTCAGGCCGTCGTCGTCGTCGAAGTGCCAGGCCGCGCCGCCGAGGTAGCGGTACTCCGTGACCATGTCGGGCCCGCGGGCGGTGCGGTCGGACTCGATGATGGTTGAAGGTGACCTCGGGAAGCGTCACTGCGGTGCCGGACGCCTTGCCCGTGTGCGTGATTCCCTTCAGGAGGAGCGCCCGATCGACGTCGGCGTCGCCCCAGGCGTGCCGCAGGGTCCAGGTGTCCACATCGCGGTAGGTGCCGTCGTCCTGCCTGACCTTGGTGGTGACGCCCGTGAGCCGGTGACGGGACCAGAAGGTGGGGGCGATGAGCCCGGCCTTGGTGCATTGCGACGTGCAGTTCTGGTCCCACGGCACATCCGGCCAATGATCAGGATTGCTGCCGATCTTCGAGGAGGCGCAGTCGAACGCGTCAGTGGGGATGCACCGCTCAGAGGTCTCGAACACCACCTTGGCCGGCGGCGGGGCGAACGGGTCGTCGGAGCGCAGCCCGTACTCGATGTGGGTCAGCCGGCCGCCACGGTCGTACTCGGCGTCGTCGGTGAGCGAGACGTTGCGACCGTAGCTGTTGCGTTCCTTGTCGTAGTAGTACGCGATGGCGTTGCCCCGGGTGTCCACGACGTAGTCGAGGTTCCACCGCCACGCCTGGCGGCAGGACGACCGCGCGAACCCGGCCGTGTCATGGCAGGGCTCGCCGGCGTCGTTACCGAAGACCGGCATCGTCCACGCGGAGGAGGTCTCGCCGCGGTCGGAGGTCCAGCCGGGCAACCGGTTCAGGCCGAAGAAGTACTGGGTGCCATCGGTGGCGGTCGCCTTCCAGTACTCCCCGTCCTTATCTCCGTTCGTGCCGCCGGTCATCTTCTCGAAGCGGGTGCCGTCGTCGCCGCGCATGCGCCACGTGCCGTCCGCAGCCTTTATCAGCTCTCCGCCCCTGCCGTTCCAGATGACGGTGGCGTTGTCGTAGGCCCAGCACTGGTCGCCGGGGTCCACGCCGTTGCTCTTGGGGGCGCCATCGTCGGCGCAAGGCTTGTAGCTGCGTTCGATGAAGCCCGGCCACAGGTCGAAGCCCTCGCCGACCCAGGACGGCTGGTTGTTGGTCGCGGAGGTCCTGCCGTCCACGGAGGCGGCGGAGTAGCCGATCGCGAGCTGCGGGGTAAGGCCGCCCGGCACCGGCGGTACCCGCAGCGGGTACGACCACGTGAAGTCGCCGGAGTTGCCGCTGCTGTTCCAGGTCGCGGCCGGAGCCAGCGGGGTGGCCCGATAGTCGCCGGCGGCACTCGCGGGTGCGGCGACGGCGGCGAGCACGGCGGTGCCTGCGGGGAGGCCGGCGGTGAGGGTGCGGGACTCGGCGTCGTTGCGGCCGGCCACCGGTGTGGCGGTGCGGCATGCGGGCAGGTCGGGGGTGGTCAGCGCGCACTGTGGCAGCTTGACGAGACGTAATCGGGAGCCGTACGAGCCGCCGTAGGCGGTGGCGAAGGGGGCGTAGTCCACGGTTACGGCGGCGGGGCCGGAGCTGTCGACCCTCACTGACAAATCGGCACCCGCTTTCGCGGCCGTGCTCCGGTCGAGGAGGCGAACCCGGGCGGCGCCCGTCGCTCGCACCGCCGACGTGTCTCCCGCGGCCGGCCAGCGGGGTCGCGGCGCGTCCCGGCCTGCCGCGGGGTCCGGGACGCGGGCACGAACCGGCACCTTCTTGCCTCGCACCGCCCACCGATCGTCGCTGACCTCGGGCGGGCCCATGACGGCGGGTTCCTGTTGGGGCGGGACGTGCAGCGGGCTCATCATCACGACGGCCACCGTCACCGCGGCCAACGACGCCTTACCTGTCCGCACAAGACCTCCTCTGACGACCAGCGAAGGAGCATCAGTGACCGGGCCCGGCCGGCTTGGACAAAACGTTAAGGAAGGCGAGGTGGTCGATCATCAATCCGGGACTGGGTCTCTGCCTCCACCGGAGCGTGTACCTCAGGGCGGCCTCTCCACCCTGAGGCGGACGCGACGTACCCCCAGAGGTGGACCCGGATGGTTGACAGCCGTGCGGGCCGTCTAGGGGCGCCGTACGCGGTAGCGGTGGACGACGGCCTTCGAGATCGTGCGCGTCTCGACCAGGTCGAGGTCCACCTGCCGCTTGCCCTGCGGAAAGAACGGCACCCCGCCGCCCACCAGCACCGGATAGACGACGGCCCGGTACTCGTCGATCAGGTCCAGGGCGGCCGCCTCGGCGGCCAGGCTCGCGCCGCCGATCGCGATCTCCCCCTCCCCCGGCTCGGCGCGCAGCCGCGCGATCTCCTCGGCCAGGCCGCCGGTGGCCAGGCGGGCGTTGCCCTTCACCTCGGTCAGCGTGGTGGAGAAGACGACCTTCGGAAGCGGGTTCCACAGCGCGATCCATTCGCGCGTGTCGTCGTCGAGCGACGGCTCCTGGTCGGCGGTCTCCCAGAAGAGCATCGTCTCGTACAGCCGCCGCCCCATCAGGTGGACGCCGACCTGCCGCAGCTCGTCGATGTGGTAGCGGAAGATCTCAGCGTCGGGCTCGGCCCAGGCGAAGCCGCCGTCGGGGCCGGCGATGTAGCCGTCGAGCGAGACGCCCATGGAGTAGGTGACGCTGCGCATCGGGGTTCCTCCTCGGCACTTCGGGTTCCGAGGTATGACCGCCGGCCGCAGCGGAACTCATCGTTCGCGCACGAACCTCGTACGCACGCCCCTGAACTCGAAGTCGTAGACCGTGTGGTTGACCTGGAGTCCGTCCACGGCGCCGATGAACGGGTTGTCGCGGCCCTTGGAGATGCCGAGGCTGAGGCTGATCACCGCGTCCGGCATCTTGGCCTTGAGTTCGGTGAACGAGCACGGCGACGCCTGGGTGCAGGTGATGGCTCCGCCCGTGGCGCCGGTCGCGTACCACCTGCTGCCGTCGGCGGAGGCGTCGTACTGCTGCCACTGGTTGACCTCGCGGGTCGCGGGTGCGGACGGGCTGGTGGAGGTGTCGGGCAGGTAGACGAGGCTGGTGTAGTCGGCCGGGCCGACGTTGGGGTCGGCCTCGATGGTGATGTTCGGCAGGCTGACGCCGGTGAGGCTGTCCATGCCGGCGAACACCCAGTACTTGAGCGTCTTGATGGACGACAGCCGCGTGCCCGCGAAGATCTTCTCATTGCCCCACGCGATCTTTTCGGCGCCGCTGCCGACGATGATGCCGAGGCTGCCGTGCCCGTACGGGGGCGGCTGGGTGGCGGCGAAGGTGGAGCCGGTGCGCCCGTAGGGGCCCTCGCGCAGGACCGCGTTCGGCCCGCCGATGGTGTTGCGCCCGATGATGCCCCAGTGGCTGGCGGTGACGATGCCGGGCAGGACGGCCGCACTCGCCGGAGGACCGGCGTCGGCCTGCTGCGGTTGCGTGTCGCCGTACGCGGCCATGGGTGCGGACATCAGAAGAGCCGCCGCCGTGATGATGAGGCCGGAACACCGGCCATGAAATGCATCCATGAATCCCCCAGAAAACGAATTTCCTTTGAATGTCGCGCATATCGGACATGTCGTCGTGCTAGCCCGACGGCGAGCGCGGATCATGTCTTTTCCTGGGGAAACGCGGGCTAAGCGCGGCCGTCGCCGAATTTGGGGAAATGCTTGATCAGGTACGCGGTGACGTGGTTCCGGTTTTTCGTCCGGAACCCCGCCTCAAGTCGTCGTCAGCGGGAAAAGGCGGGCAGGTTCCCGGAGATCCGCCAGGTACGGCCGCCGGCAGGTCACAGCAGTTTGTCCGGGGTGATCGGCAGGAGCCTCAGAGGCCGGCGTTGGAGGTGCGCGCGTCGCGGCGGTCCGCCTCGGTGGCCTCGGCCAGCGCCTGGCCGATGCCCATCGCGACGCCGCCGATGCCCCGGGAGCGCGCGGTGCGGGGGTTGAGGATGCGGCCGGCCTCGATCACCTTGACGTGCCTGGTCACGCGGACCGTCCCGAGCTCCGGGTCCACCTTCACCTCAGCGAAGTCGGCGCCGAAGGCGCGGCTCGCGATCGTCGCCTCGTGGGGCGGTGGCGGGTTGTGGCCGCCGGTGGCGTCCACGGGCTGGAGCCGGTCGCGGCACAGGATGCTCGCGTACCGCTCGCCCCTGGAGCGGCCGCCGCGGACGTACAGGTAGCCGTCGTCCACCAGGACGTCGTCCGGCGGCGCGCCCCCGCCGGATCCGCTGCAGCGAGTGCGGCCGCTCCTCGTCGTGGACGCCTCGCTCATGCCGCCCGGCGAGCGTGCCGACCGGCCCCGGTTCCGCGAGCCGCGCTACCGCGACCGCGACCTGTTCGACGGCGTCGCGGCGCTGCACGGTCTCCCGGCCGAGGGCGACGACGCGCTGACCCGGCGGTCGCCGCTGACCGGCAGGCTCGACCGCCTGGTCACCCGGCACGCCACCGCCCCGGACGCGGCGAGCCCCGCACTGCGCCACCGTGCTCTGCCCGAAGTGCGCGAGCTCCTGCACGAACGGCTCGACGAGCCGGCGGCGGGCAGGAGCGTCGCGGAGGTGGCCGGCGAGCTGGGCTTCCTCCACCAGAGCCACCTCGACAGGCACTTTCGGCAGTCGTTCGGGATGAGCGCGGGCGCCTTGGCCAAGACCGTACGGTAGCGCGCTCGGCCCCTGCGGCCTGCTCGCCCCGGTAGCGCGCCCGGGGTGCGCCCGGGGGACGTTCGGCCTGGCGGCCCGCAAGAACGCGCCCTCATGCGGCTCAGGCTCTCGCTCTCGCGGGCCGTCCAGGTCAGACTCCGGCCGTCACGTTGACGCCCGAGCCGACCGAGCGCTGGGTGGTCACCTCGGTGACGAGGTTGCCCGTCGAGGTGACGGTGAGCTGGTTGCCGCCCCGCTGGTACGACAGGCCGGTGCCGGAGCCGTTGCCGCGGATGACGTTGCCGGTGACGGCGACGTTCCCGGTGCCGTAGTTGACCCTCGTGATGGCCACGTACGTGGTCCCCGTGCCGCTGAACTGGAAGACGCGGTTGCCCGTGATGGTGCTCGCGGCGTCACCCTGGACGGCGGCCTCGATGCCGTAGGTGGCGAAGTCCTCGATGTAGTTGTCGCTGAGGCTGGTCGCGTAGAGGCGGTCCGCGTTGATGCCGGCACCGCCGACGTTGTAGACGTGGTTGCGCTCGATCACCCAGCCGGCGCTGTTCTCCAGCTTGATCGCGTCGCCCCCGGTCTCATCGATCCAGGTCTCGGTGAGGTTCCAGTCGGTCACCGCATTGTCGCCCTCCTCGACGTAGATGCCGTTCTGCCCGGACTGGTCGATGAAGAGGCCGTGAATGCGGCCGTTGACCATGCCGCCCGTGGGCGCCACTGTCGTCCCATCGCGCGCGATGCTGGTGATGTGGAGTCCGTTGGCCTTGGCGTTCTGGATGTGCAGGTTCTCGATGACGCAGCCCCAGGCGCGGATCAGCACTCCGTCTCCGCCCGAGGCGTTCCCGGCGGCGTTGGCGTCGATGGTGAGATCGCGTAACACGACGCGCCCGTCGGCGGTGGCGTCGTTGTCGGCCCACGACTTGGAGGCAAGCACGGCAGGAAGGTTGCGGTTGTCGGCCTGCTTGAGGAGCGTCGTGGGGCTCTCTCCCCGGTAGGTACGGTCACCGGCCAGCAGGACGGTGCTGGTGATCAAGCAGGGACCGTCGATGATGATCTCGTCGCCCTCGTCGGAGCCGTCGATCACCGACTGGATCCTGGCGGCATCGCCGTCGTTGTTCGCGCAGGTCGCGGTGATCCGCGCCGCCTCCGCCGGATCCGCGTCACCGAGTATCGCGACGCCGGCGGCGGCCACGACGGCGGTCAGGGAAGCGACCGTCAGTACCCGGCGTACGGCGGGCCTCAGATGTGCCATGAAGTCTCCTGTCATCTGCTGCGGAACGCCATGATGATCATGGCGCGCCTTTAGTGAACAATGAGACGAGGCACAACGAAAGTGGTGATTTTTCCGTTACGGGACGAGCGCCGCGACGACGGCCGGAGCGAGGCGGGAACCCGCCTCGGGCGTCAGGTGATCGGCTGCCGGGTGAGGCCCAGATCGGCGCCCTTCGGCTCCTTCACGGCGGTGACGGCGGCCAGCGAGATCACGCAGAGCACCATGATGTAGCCGCCCACCGACAGCGCCGATCCCGTGCTCTGCACCAGGGCCTCCGCGATCGTGGGGGCGAACGCGCCGCCGAGGATCGCGCCGAGCGCGTACCCGATCGCCGCCCCCGAGTAGCGCACCGATGCGGGGAACATCTCGGCGTACATGGCCGACATCGGGCCGTACGACAGGCCGAGACCGACGGCCAGGACGAGGACCGCCGCGGCGAAGAGCCAGATCTGGCGGGTCTCCATCAGCAGGAACAGCGGGATCATCCAGACGAACACCAGCGCGTAGCCGATCTGGAACGTGCGGACGCGGCCGATGCGGTCGGACAGCGCGCCGCCGTACAGGGTGAAGATCAGCCACGCGACCGAGCCGGCGACGGTGGCGAGCAGCACGGACGGACGGGGCAGGCCGAGCGCGGTGGTGCCGTAGCTGATGAAGTAGGCGATGAGCAGGTAGCCCGCCGCGTTGTTGGCGACGAAGATGAGCGCGGTCAGCAGGACGTTCTTGCTGTGGCCGCGGAACAGGTCACGCAGCGGCGCCGACGAGGTCTTAGTGCGCTGCTGCAGCTCCTTGAAGACCGGGCTCTCCTCCACGGCGCGGCGCACGAGGTAGCCGATGATGATCAGGGTCAGCGAGAGCAGGAACGGCACCCGCCAGCCCCACGCCTGGAACTGCTCGGGAGTGGTCACCGTACTCATGATCCACAGGACGCCGGTCGCCAGGATGAGCCCGATCGGCACGCCGATCTGGGGGAACGTGCCCCACCAGCCGCGGCGCTCGCGCGGCGCGTGCTCCACCGCCAGCAGGGCCGCGCCGCCCCACTCGCCGCCCGCGGAGAAGCCCTGCACGATGCGCAGCAGGATGAGGGCGATCGGCGCCGCCACCCCGATCGACCCGTACGTGGGCAGCAGGCCGATGAGCGTGGTGGCCCCGCCCATGAGCAGGAGCGTCATGACCAGCATGCGCTTGCGGCCGAGCCGGTCGCCGTAGCGGCCCGTGACGATCGCGCCGAGCGGCCGGAACAGGAAGCTGATGCCGATCGTGGCCAGTGAGATGATCGTGGCCAGGCCGGGGGCCTGCTCGTTGACCGGAGCCAGGAACAGCGGCCCGAACACCAGGCCGGCGGCCTGGGCGTAGATGAAGAAGTCGTACCACTCGATGGTGGTGCCGGCCAGGGTGCTGGCGAGGACCTTGCGGTCGTCGCCGGTCATGGAGCGGGGTTCACTCGTCACGTCGGCTCCGTTCGTGCTGGTGGGGGGTTCCGGACAAGGGCCGCTGACGATCACCTCGCCGGGGATGGTGCCTCACCATTCAAACGCGCGCGATGTGAATTTGTCAGCGTCGCAATTCGATAACGGGCGTGCCGGAACCCTGGTGCGGGTGCGTCAGGGGCGTAAGTCGCGGGAGGGGCGGATGAGGCCGGTCTCGTACGCGAGGATCACCGCGTGCACCCGGTCGCGCAGCAGCAGTTTGCTCAGCACGTTGCTCACGTGGGTCTTCACCGTCTGCTCCCCGATCGTCAGGTCGGCCGCTATCTCGGCGTTCGATCGGCCACGGGCGATCAGCTCCAGTACCTCCCGTTCCCTGGCGGTGAGCGTGCTGATCTCGGGCGGCGCGGGCCGGGCGGTACGGGCGGGCGGCCGGGCGCGGACGAACTCGCCGATGAGCCGCCGAGTGACCGACGGTGCCAGCAGCGCCTCCCCGGCGGCGACCACGCGTACGGCCTCGACCAGGCCGGACCGGCGCACGTCCTTGAGCAGGAAGCCGCTGGCGCCCGCGCGCAGCGCCTCGAAGACGTACTCATCCAGGTCGAACGTGGTCACCATGAGCACCTTGACCGGGTCGGCCACGCCGTGGCCGGCCAGGCGGCGAGTGGCCTCCAGGCCGTCCATGCGGGGCATGCGTACGTCCATGAGCACGACGTCGGGCCGCCACCGGCGAGCCGCCTCGACGGCCTGCACCCCGTCGGCGGCCTCGGCGACCACCTCCATGCCGGGCTGGGCGTCCAGGATCGCGCGGAAGCCGGCACGTACCAGCTCCTGGTCGTCGGCCACGACGATCCTGATCGTCATCGCGCCCGGCTCCCGATCGCCCTGATCGTCATCGTCCGCCGCCGATCGGGAGCCGGGCCACCACGGCGAAGCCGCCCTCGGGCCGGGCTCCGGCGGTCAGCTCGCCGCCGAAGAGCTGGACACGCTCCCGCATCCCGACCAGCCCGTGCCCGCTCGAACCGTTACCGTCCGCACTCCGCTCGCTGAGACCGTGCCGGTCCGCACCCTGCCCGCTCGGATCGGAGCCGTCGCAATCGTGCCGGTCCAGGCCGTCGCCCCCTCCGCTCCCAGGACCGTCATCGCAGACCTCGATACGAAGGTCGCGTTCACCGTGCCGCACCCGTACGCGCACCCGCGCCCCGCCCGCGTGCTTGACCACGTTCGTCAGCGCCTCCTGCACGATCCGGTACGCCGACAGCTCCACCCCGGGGGGCAACGGCCCGGCGGGCCCGTCCATCTCCAGCGAGGCCGGCACTCCGGACCGGCGCGCCTGTTCGACCAGTTCGGGCACCTGCGCCAGCCCGGGTTGCGGAGCGAGCGCGCCCTCCCCCTGCGGGCTCTCCTCGCGCAGCACGCCCAACAGGCGGCGCATCTCGGTCATGGCCTGCCGCCCGGTCTCGGCGATGGTGTCGAACGTCCGCTCGGCGGCCTGCGGGTCGCGTTCGGCCAGCACCGGCCCGGCCTCGGCCTGCACCACCATCATGCCGACGTGGTGGGTGACGACGTCGTGCAGTTCGCGGGCGATGCGGGCGCGTTCGGCGGCGACCGCGCGGCGGGCTTCGAAGTCGCGTTCGCGGGCCAGCAGCTCGGCGCGCGCCTCCAGTTCGGCCGTGTACGCCCGCCTGATCCGCGCGCTGTCCCCCAGCACCCAGGCTCCGGCCAGCAGCAGCATGGCGAAGGCGACGTCCAGCAGGTCGCTGTCGGTGGCGGGCACCAGCGCGACCACCGCCACGCCGACCCCCGCGAGCACGCCCACGACGGCGGAGACGGTCCTGCCGCACCAGGCGACCATGGTGTAGAGGGCGACGACGCCGCCCGGCGCCACGGGCGTGACCAGGTCCGGGAAGGGCGCGGCGCCGTAAACGGCGGCCACCGCGCCGGCCCCGAGGTTGATCCACAGCGGGTGGCGGCGCCGCCAGGCCAGCGGCAGCGTGCCGAGCAGGACCAGGATCACGGCGAGCGGCCCCGGGCGCGGCATGTGCTCGGCGGCGGCGCGGACGAAGAGCGCGATCAGGGAGATCGCCGCGAGGAGCACGGCGAGCGCCCCGTCGGCGGCCACCGGGTGCTCCCGGATCCAGGCCGCCACGCGTTTCGTCGGCATACGCCCAAGTATGAGGCGCTGCGGCGCGCTTGACCTCCCTCTCAGGAGGGAGCCTCCCCAGGCCGGGTGAGCCGGAGGTTCGGTGCGGCGGGGGATCCGGTACGGCGGCCCGCCGCCTACCGTCAGAGGTCAGAGGGATCCCGCTGGAACACCGGTTCACCGTTCTCCGACCGCTGCCACCAGGAGGTCCCCCATGTCCGAGATGCCGCTCCCCCGCGCCATGGGTGCGTCGCTGCGCGCCACGTTCTGGGATGAGGCGCGCGGCTACCAGCGGCTGGCGTACGTCGTCGGCGCCGCCCTCGTCCTCACCGGCCTCGCGCACGGCGCGATCTGGGCGGTCGTCGGCGGCCCGATCGAGGGGCCGCTGTCGTGGCGCAAGCCGGCCACGTTCGGCCTCTCGTTCGGCCTGACCACGCTCACGCTCGGCTGGATCGGCGGCCACCTGCGGGTGCCGGCGTGGTCGGGGTGGCTGGTGTCGGTGCTGCTGTGCGTCTCGACCGCGCTGGAGGTGGTGTGGGTGAGCGTGCAGCGCGCGCGTGGCGTACCGTCGCACTTCAACGACATGACGGCGCTGGACGGGGCGCTGTTCACGGCGGGCGGCGTCACGATCGCGGTCACCGACATCGCGCTGCTGCTGATCACCGTGGCGGCCTTCACCGCGTGCACCGCGCCCGCGCCGATGGCGTGGGCGATCCGCGGCGGCATGCTGGCGCTGCTGGCCGCGCAGGTGGTCGGGATGTGGATGATCGTGCACGGGATCGGCCTGCTCGACGCCGGCGCCTCGCCGCTGACGCACTCGATGAGCACGTACGGGCGGGCGGGCGCGATGAAGTACGCCCACGCGGTGCCGATGCACGCGATCCAGGTGCTGCCGGGGCTGGCCTGGCTGATGGGCTTCAGCCGGCTGTCCGAGCGGGCGCGGCTGGTGGCGATGAGCGCGGCCATCGCCGGGTACGCGAGCCTGTTCGCGGTCGCGCTTGGCCGTACGGCGCTGGGGCTGGAGCCGTTCGACCTGCTCAGCCTCTCGACGCTGCTGTACCTCGTGCCGGCGCTGCTGCTCGGCGCGGCCTCGGTGGCGACGGCGGCCGGGCTGCGCCGCCGGTCAGGGCTCGGCTGACAGCCGCCTGCGCACGTCGGCGGTCAGCTTGTCCAGCAGCTGGACGAGGGTGGCGCGCTCCTCCGGGGTCAGCCCGGCGACCAGGGACGCCTCGCGGCCGAGCACCGAGTCCACCGAACGTTCGATGAGCGCGTGCCCCTCCTCCGTCAGCGTGACGACGACGCTCTTGCGCCCGGTGCCGCCGGGCGCGCGGTGGATGAGGCCCTCCCGCTCGGCCCTGGCCACCCGCTGGGAGATCGCTCCTGCCGTGACGAGCGTGCGGCGGGCCAGCTCGCGGGTGGTCAGCCGGTACGGCGGCCCGGACCGGCGCAGCACGGACAGCAGATCGAGCGTGGCCGCGTCGATCCCGGCGGCGCGCAGCACGCGGGCGCGGTCGTCGGCGAACAGCTTCGCCAGCCGCCAGATGGGCGTGACGATCTCGATGGACGAGGTCGGCGTGCCGGGGCGCTCGCGCTGCCAGGCGGCGGCGATCTCCGCGGGACTGGTGGGGGCGTCGGCCATCTCGGAACCCTTCGCTATATTTAGCCCTAAACATACCTGCCGTCAGGAGGGACTCATGGGCAGGACCGTACTGGTCACCGGGGGAACCAGCGGCATCGGCCGGGCCATCGCCGCCCGTTTCGCCGCCGACGGCGCGGACGTCGTCATCACCGGCCGCCGCGCCGCCACCGTCGAACCCGCCGCCAAGGAGCTCGGCGTGCGCGGGGCCGCCTGCGACGCCACCCGTCCCGATCAGGTCGCCGCGCTGGCCGCCGAGCTGAGCGGACCGCTCGACGTGCTGGTGAACGCGGCCGGCGGGCTGCCCGCCACCCCACCCGAGGGCACGCCGCCGCTTGAGGCGCTCGCCCTGCAGTGGCAGTCGAGCCTGTCGCTCAACGTGGTCAGCGCCGCGCTCACCACGGCCGCCGTACAGGATCGGCTGGCGCCCGGCGGCACGGTGGTCAGCATCGGCTCGATCGGGGCTGAACGGCGCGGCGGCTCGTACGGCGCCGCGAAGGCCGCGCTCGCCGCCTGGAACGTCTCGCTCGCCGCCGAGCTGGGCCCACGCGACGTCACCTGCAACGTCATCTCGTCCGGTTACGTCGCCGGCACCAACTTCTTCGGCGACGGCATGACCGAGGAGCGCCACCGCGCGCTGGTGGAGGAGACGCTGCTGAAGCGGCCCGGCACGCCCGATGACATCGCGCAGACCGTCTTCTTCCTCGCCTCGCCCGGCGCCCGCCACATCACCGGCCAGACCATCCACGTGAACGGCGGCGCGTTCACCACCCGCTGACCTCGCCCGGCAAGGCCCCGCACCGGCACGGAAAACATGACAGGCGTTGTCGGCTTTTCTCGTTACGTTCGCCGCATGAGCAATCATCCGAACCTGCGAGGCAAGGTCTGCCTGGTCGCCGGCGCGACGCGGGGCGCCGGCCGGGGCATCGCCGTCGAGCTGGGCGCGGCCGGCGCCACCGTCTACGTGACCGGCCGCACCACCCGGCGGTCGCGATCCGAGTACGACCGCCCCGAGACCATCGAGGAGACCGCCGAGCTGGTGAACGCGGCCGGCGGCCACGGCATCGCCGTACCGGCCGACCACCTCGACCGCGACCAGGTCAGGTCGCTCGCCGAGCGCATCGGCCGCGACCACGGCCGCCTCGACGTGCTCGTCAACGACATCTGGGGCGGCGAGCACCTCGCCCAGTGGGACACCCCGCTGTGGGAGCACGACCTGGACGCCGGCCTGCGCCTGCTCCGGCTCGCCGTCGACACCCACGTCATCACCAGCCGCTTCATGCTGCCCCTGCTGATCAAGCGGCCCGGCGGGCTGGTGGTGGAGATGACCGACGGCACCAAGGAGTACAACGACCGCAATTACCGCGTCTCGTTCTTCTACGACCAGGCCAAGAGCGCGGTCATCCGGCTCGGTTACGCGCAGGCGCACGAGCTGCGCCCGTACGGGTGCGCGGCGGTGTCGCTGACCCCCGGCTGGCTGCGGTCGGAGATGATGCTCGACCACTACGGGGTGAAGGAGGAGAACTGGCGCGACGCGACCGCGCGCGAGCCGCACTTCGCCATCTCGGAGTCGCCCCGGTACGTCGGCCGCGCCGTCGCCGCCCTGGCCGCCGACCCTGACGTGATGCGGTGGACCGGCCGGTCGCTGTCGAGCGGGCAGCTCGCGCAGGAGTACGGCTTCACGGACGTGGACGGCTCCCAGCCGGACTGCTGGCGCTACCTGGTGGAGGTCCAGGACCCCGGCAGACCCGCCGACGTCACCGGCTACCGCTGACCTCCGCCGGCGACGGCGGTACTAGACCACGTCGAACTCGTTGCCCTCGGGGTCGAGCATCGCCACCGCGTAGTGGTCGGCCCCGGGCTGCGAGTGCACCCGTACGACGGACGCCCCTGCCTTGACCAGCCGCTCCACCTCGGCATCCACTCGCGCTCGCCTGGTCTCCAGGGGCGTTTCGTCGCGCTTGCCGCCGACCAGCACGTCCAAATGGAACCGGTTCTTCACGACCTTGCCCTCGGGCACCTGCTGGAACCAGATCCTCGGCCCGCGCCCTTCCGGATCGACGATGCTGTCGTTGCCGTCGCCCTCGCCCAGCTCGTCCTCCGGCACGCCGATGCTGCGCCAGTACGCCCGCCACGTATCGAAGCCATCCGGCGGCGGCTCCAGCTCGTAGCGCAATGCGTCCGCCCAGAATCGGGCCATCCGCTCAGGATTCGCACAATCGATCACCAGTTGATACGAGACCATGCCCGCCATCCTGCCCGAGGCCCGGCGATTCGGGGTGCTCGTCAGGCCGAATATCGAGGCCGCTGATCAAGCTCCGGTGACCGGCACGCGAGGAGGCACCGCATGAGCACGATCGCGCCCCGGGCGGGCGACGCGCTCCCGCGTGATCGCTCACGTGTCGAGAGACAGGAGCGGAAGGCTGCGCCCGGAGATGGAGCCGGACGGGGCCAGACCGATCCGGGCGGCGCCCATCGCCAGGTAGAACGGCTCGGCGTGCGGGTCCGCCTCGATCAGCAACCGCACGAAGCCGAGCCTCCGCGCGGCGGTCACCGCGTGCTCGAGCAGCAGGCGGCCGATGCCGTGCCCGATGGCGTCCGGTTCGACGAAGAGCATGCCCAGCTCCCCCTCCGGCGGATCGCCCTCGACGGTGACGAACCCCAGCACGCGGCCGTCCCGTTCGGCCACCGTCGTCCGCCGGGCCTCCACCTGCGATGCCGGGACGGTGAGCTCGTCCCGGCAGGCCGCCATGAACGTCTCGTCGTAGCCCCAGTAGGCCTTCGAGCGCAACGCCAGCTCGCTCAGCGGCTCCGCCTCGTCCGGCCGTGCGGCCCTGACCAGCACGTCCGTTCTCCTGCTCATGCTCTCCTGCCTGGTCACAGGCCCACCGCACCGTCGATGCCCTGACGCAGGAGGTCGGCGTGGCCGTTGTGCCGCCCGTACTCCTCGATCATGTGGAGGAGCACCCAGCGCAGCGTGATCGTACCGCGCCAGGGGTCCGTGCCGGTGATCTCCAGGTTCGCCGCCCCGGCCACGAACCGGTCGGCGAAGTCCACCTCGTCGTGCCAGAGCCGCCACGCCTCGGCGACGATCTCCGCGTCAGGCACGGCGTCGTCGAAGGCCGCGTCGGGACGCTCCTCGGTCTGAAAGTACGGGCCGGCCGGTTGCCCGGCCATGTCCCGGCGGAACCAGCGCCGTTCGACGTCGGCGAGGTGCCGTACGAGCCCCAGCAGCGACAGGTTCGCGAAGGGCACCGACCGGCGGGCGAGCGCTCCCGGGTCGAGGTCCTTGCACTTCAGCTTCAGCGTCTCGCGATGCCAGCGGAGGCAGGCGGCGAGCATCGCCTTCTCGTCCCCCCGGGCCGGCACGGCGGGCCTGGGGTCGCTGTCCTCGGGCACGAACAGCTCGGCGAACATCCGCATGTGGATCTCACCTCGCTCGCGCGGACTCGGCCGGCGCGGCGGCGAGGCGCTCGCGCAGCGCCGCTTTGACGGCGGGCCATTCCGGGGCGATCACCGAGAACATGGCCGAGTCGCGCAGCAGGCCCTCCTCACCCGGCGCCCAGGAGGGTGACCAGCTTCGCAGGACGCCCTCGAAGTGCGCGCCGAGCCGCTCGATCGCCCGGCGTGAGCGGTGGTTGCGGGCGTCGGTCTTGAGATCGACGCGGGTCACGTTCAGCGTTTCGAACGCGTGGGTGAGCAGGAGCAGCTTGGCCTCGGCGTTGATCATGGTGCCCTGGGCCGAGGCGGACAGCCAGGTCCAGCCGATCTCCACCGCGCGCAGCTCGTCCCGGCCCGGCCACGTACGGGGATCCCAGAGCCCGGTGCATCCCACCGCCTTCCCGTCGCTCAGCCGAATCTGGGCGAAAGGGGTCAGCCCCTCGCGGGAGAGCTGGGCGCGCAGGTAGGCCGGGACCTCATCGGCGCGGGGCACGAGGGTGAAGGCGTAGGAGGAGCGGTCCTCCTCGGCGGCCTCCGCCAGATCCGCCGCGTGGCTCATCGCCAGCGGCTCCAGGCGTACGCGAGATCCGGTCAGCACGGGAACGTCGAGCCGGCGGTGCATGCGGTCTGCCACCTTTCTGCCGAGCGGGGTGCGGGGAGCACGGCGTGAGCGTCATCGGCGAGCCTCGGCCGGATTTGTATGGTACACCCTACAAATTAACGGTTGTGGGGGAGCTGCACCGGCATCTGGGGAGGTTCGCCGTGGCCGGGCACGATGCTCCGGCTCACCGCCCTGCCGGACGCCTCCTATGCTGGCAGCACGATCTAGACCCGCATCCGCGAGCAGCTGAAAGGCCATCAAGCAGTGGTACGCCCGCCGGGACCGGACCGGCCGCTCTACATCCGCATCGCCATGTCGCTCAAGGCGCGGATCCTCGCCGGAACCTACCCGCCTGGTAGCCGGCTGCCGCCCGAAGAGGAGCTCGCGGCCGGCTTCGGCGCCAGCCGCAGCACCATCCGCCAGGCCATCGCCGACCTCCGCGGCAAGGGATATCTCACCAGCCGGCGCGGCTCGGGCACCTACGTGAACACCGAACCGCCGATCGAGCCGCTGTCACCTCGTTCGGGGCCGGTCTACACCGGTTTCCTCGACGACCTCGACGATGAGGCCCACCACGTCCACGAGCTGCACCGATCCCGGCGGACCATCATCGCCGACGA
Organism: Nonomuraea sp. NPDC052634; assembly: GCF_040678535.1. NCBI lineage: Bacteria > Bacillati > Actinomycetota > Actinomycetes > Streptosporangiales > Streptosporangiaceae > Nonomuraea > Nonomuraea sp. NPDC052634. The sequence goes on from NZ_JBFATY010000001.1 coordinate 630,389, forward strand.
GGCGCTCGCCGCTCGGCTGCACATCCCTGCCGGCAGCCCGGCCGTCCGCTTCCGTGGCACCCGGGTGCGCGATGGCAAGGTCTACGGTGTCGCCACCGACATCCTTCCCGCGGACGTCGGTGACCGGATCGACGCCCAGGTGCTCCAGCGCTGTGCGACCGTCGTCGACGCGCTGGCGGCCGTGGGCCATCGCGTCCAGGAAAGCCTCCAGCGCGTCGAACCGACCTCGCTGGACCCCGCCACCGCCCGGCTGTGCGGCGCTTCCCCCGGCGAGCCCGCCCTCTCCATCACCGGCGTCGCCTACCGTAAGGACGGGACGCCGATCGACGCCTACACGCTCGTCGTCATCAGCGGGTACGGCATCGGTCTGCACCTCGTACGCGCCAGTGACCAGGTCACAGACGCCGAGCACTCCCGAGCCGTCGGCCTTCACCTCCAGCCCTGACATGCAGAGCCCGACCCGCACGTGGCGAGCGCGGGTCGCGCGCGGCTTGCGGGGTCTTCACCACCGATACGTGGGCGAAGCCGTCAGCGAACGGCTCGGTTCCACCGCCCGACGGGCGCAGGTTCACGGTCGCGGCGGCCGGTTCCAGCGCGCGGTTCGCCGTTCTGACGTCGGATCGACGTCCACGCACGCGCCGCCCCGCCGCGTGCGGACGGCGCTCGGGTGCTGCACGAAGCCGAACCCGCCGGGGGAAGAGCGCGCACCTCGCGGTTCTCCCCCGCACGGGGACAGCGCTTCCGCCGGCTTGCCCGGACCGGCGAGCGGCGGCGGAGGTATCGGCCTCCGTCGCATGGCCCTCGGAAGGCGGCGTGCCTGGACGGGTTCCCGCCCTTCCCTTCTCGGACGACTTTTCCGCGGCTCGCTCCCGGGCTGCCGCGCTTCGTCTCAGCGACATTCAGGAAACCGTGATCGTGTTGGCGCCGGGTGGTATGGCTGTTTGATCGTCTTCATCTGCGGTGCCGTAGTCGCCGACGAACGCGCCTACATTTTTTCGTTCCCGGCGACCCGGCCGTGCCGGTCGTCCGGTCCGGACCCGGTGCGCGAAACTCACCTCAGCCGGTGAGCAACAGTCGACTTCCCACCTCTTCGTACTTGCTTTCTGAAAGCTTCTTGTACGACTTGCACCGTTCATACCAGAAGTCATACGGATCACCGGCAACTCACGGCACAAAAATCTCGATGAACGGTACAGCGGGCGGCGACGTTGACTGGGACACCCGACGAAGGCCGACACGGGAGTCAACGACACGCACCCGAGAAGGAAACGGCGGCCCACCCTCTGCCGTATACATTTCGGCCGCACCGATTGATCAGATAACGGCTCTTCGAATGCACCCGGACGCCCCAGGTCTATGCACCACTGCTCAACCTGAGTATGATTCAGGCATACGGTCGTTCAATAGGGTCGGAGGGTGCCTATGGACCCAGCCTATGATCACGATCCGTTCTTTGAACCGGTGATCGCCGACCGGTTCGAGCGCCGATTGATTGCCGATCTCGCGGCGGGTCGATGCGCAGCCATTCGAGTGCCGGGCTTTTTCTCGCCAGACGAGTGTGCGCTCGTCTTGGACGCGCTCCTCAAGGTGGAGTTCGCCACGTACGGCCGGCAACGAGTGCGGCCCGAAGTGATGCGCTTCGGCGTAGGCGTCAGCGACTACCGCAAGAACGGAACCATTTCCGACGACTATTGGACCGCGGTCGACGAGAGCAGGCGCGCTTGGGATGACCTGAAGCTTCCGTTCGACCCGTTCGAACTATGCCGGAGCCGATTGGGCGCCGAACTGCCACAGCCAGTGGAAGTCGCCCGGCATGGCGGCCGACCCATGGGCGCCGGAGTCGCCCGCGAGCCCAACCAAGGGTTTCTCGTGCACTTCGACGACGCGCAGCGTGAGTTCTCCGGCCCTTTCCTCGACGCCGACATCATCTGCCAATTCGCCTTCAACCTGTATCTCAGCGTACCGGACGAAGGAGGCGAAACGGTTGTCTGGCGACACCGTTGGCATCCTGCCGACGACAAGCACAAACCCGCTGGATCCTACGGTTTCGAAGAGTCCGTCGTCGGCGATGCCGAATCCTTCCACATGCGGCCACGAACCGGCGAAGCCGTGCTACTCGATCCGAGAAACTTTCATGCGGTACGACCGAGCAACGGCGGCCGCAGAATAGCCCTCGGCTTTTCCGTCTCCATGGCGGATACCGGACAATTACTGACTTGGGGTTGACCACCGCGCCTGCACAACTTCAGCAAAGCGGTTGTCGGCCACTTATCGAAGAGTTTAGCGTGCCCTCATGGAGATTCTGCGGTACACGGCCTTCAGCGAAAGTACCGACGGCGGTAATCCCGCGGGGGTCGTATTCGACGCCGCGGGCCTCGACCCGAAGCAGATGCTCGAGATCGCCGCCGAAGTCGGCTATTCGGAGACCGCCTTCGTCACCGGGAGAGCCGACCGGCACCTAGCCGTCCGTTACTTCAGCCCGATGGTGGAAGTTCCTTTTTGCGGTCATGCCACCATCGCGACGGCCGTGGCCTTCGCCGACCGGCATGGCCCCGGAGAACTGCTGCTGGACACGCAGGCCGGTCCGATCGAAGTGTCGACTTCGGTCACGCACACCGGGCTCACGGTCGCGACCCTCGTCAGCGTGCCACCGCACGTCGATGATCTGGACACGACACTCCTCGACGAGCTTCTTGCAGCCCTGCGCTGGTCGCGAACCGACCTCGATGCCGGCCTCCCGCCGAAAGTCGCTCACGCAGGCGCTTCTCATCCGATCATCGCCGCCCGGACCCGTGAACGCCTTGCGCATCTGTCTTACGACTTCTCCCTGCTCGCCATGCTGATGGAACGTACCGGATGGACGACCATCGACCTCGTCTGGCGGGAGAGCGACGACATCTTCCATGCCAGGAATCCCTTCCCACCCGGGGGCGTCGTGGAAGATCCCGCTACTGGCGCGGCGGCTGCGGCGCTCGGCGGTTACCTGCGCGCGTTGAAGCTCGTCGCGCTCCCGGCGACGGTAACCGTTCTGCAGGGCGAGGACATGGGTCGCCCCAGTACCATCACCGTGTCCATCCCACAGGATCCCGCTAGCGGTATCGCCGTCACAGGATCAGCGCTCAGGCTGTGATCTGAAGGCCCACCTCGCTTCGGCACCGCATCCCGGGTACCGCGTGGCTGGGATCAGCATCACGCAGTGGACGTGGCGTGTCATCATGGTCACCGCCACGATTGGCCGTCGGTCGTTGTCCCTCGAGTGCCGGCACGGACGGGCCAGGGCGGTGATCAGAGCGTTCGCGCCCCTTGGGCCGGATCAGGTCAGCGTCGGTGGCGGGGATGAGCGATGCGGGACCTACGTATCGATGTGCAGCGTCAGCTCAATTTCGACGGGAGCATTCAGGGGTAGCACCGCGACCCCGATCGAAGTGCGCGCGTGCCGTCCCGCTGCTCCGAAAACCTCGCACAGCAGATCACTGGCGCCGTTGACAACGTCGGCTTGTGAGGTGAAGCCAGGCGCCGACGATACATAGCCGACCACCTTCACCACGCGCAGTATCCGGTCGAGCCCCACAGCGGCATCCGCCGCCGCCAGTGCGGCAAGCGCGCACTGCCGCGACAGACCGGCTGCGACCTCCACCGATACTTGATCGCCGACCCTCCCGGTGACGACCACTTCCCCACCGGTCATCGGGATCTGGCCGGATACGAACAAGAAGTCCCCTGCGGCAACAGCCGGGACATAGGAGCCTTTCGCCGGGCTGACGGGCGGCAGCTTCAAGCCGAGTTCTGAGAGCCTCGCAGAAGGAGTTCCCCTTCTCATAGGTACAAGGTACGCGACCGCATGGTCAGCGCACAGCATTTTGCCGGATGTCCGAATTATGCATGATTCGCCGAACTTGACCACTGCGCATCAGCCGCCGCAATCATATCCAATCTTGACATCTTCCTCTTGGGCTACACAAAAGTCCGACTATGGGGACTATCGTGATGAACACCGACCACTAACGGACGATGATGAGACGGAGGGGTAGCGTGGGGAAAGATCGCATCTACGTGGTTTTTATCCATGGCCTCTTCTCAAGCCCCAAGACCTGGAAGCACTTCGAGTGGACAATCCGCACGGATCCTGACCTATCAGACAAAACCACCTTGCTTCACTTCGGCTACTCCTCTCCATTCTTCATCACAAGATTCTCGAGAAAAATACCGACATTCAACGACATTGCCGACAATTTAGGATCGTTCCTTCGAAGCAATGTCGCAGACGGACACAAGGTGTTCCTGGTGACGCACAGCCAGGGAGGCATCGTCGCACAGATCTTCCTGTCAAAGGCCCTGCGGAACGGTGCCTCATACGATCTTTCCCGGATCAGCCACCTGCTCATGTACGCCTGTCCTAACGCGGGCTCAAAGATCGCACTCGGGCTGAGAAGGCTGCTGCTCATCCGGCACCCGCAGGAGTGGCTGCACCGCCGCATGCAAGCGGACGTTCCGGCAATCGAGACCCTTGAGGAGCGTTGCCCCTTCCCCATAACGGCATGCGGCGGTGCCACCGATGGCGTGGCGCCCAACGTCGACGCCACCTATCCCTTCCGCAACAGGGAGACGGTCCCCGGCGACCACAAGTCGATCATTCGGCCGCGCGGCCCGAGCGACGAGTCCTACCAGCTCTTCAAACGTCTTATCCGCCAATATCTGGCATCAGACGGCGGACGTAGCGCTCCACTGGGGGCACCGGCCCCGCCGGCCCCCATCCCCTCCCTCGACGGTATCGCTCAGGTGTCGATCGAACCGCCGTGGTCGCAGCGGGAGGTGAGCGATCTACAGGGTCGCGCCGAGGATGTCGAAGCCATACTGGCCAGCAACGCGAAAGTCCTCGTGCTCGCCGGACTGGGCGGTGTGGGGAAGAGCCGCGTGGCTCTTGAAGCGGCTCACCGGATGCGTCCTCAGCGCGACGTCTGGTGGATCAACGTCACCGAACTTCATACCGCAATGCAGCAACTGGGACTTCGCCTCGGCATTCCGAAGAGCACCCTCGTCGAAGCGACGAGCGCGCGGAACGTTCCGGACGTGATCTGGAACGCACTCGAGAACCATGGACGCCCCTGGCTCATCGTTTTCGACAACGCCGACAACGCCGACTCCCTCGCAGCAGGCATCGGACGAGTCGCCGACGGCAGAGGCTGGCTGCGCACACCCGCTACCGAACACGGCCGGGTCATCGTGACCAGCCATGACCGCAACGAGACCACGTGGGGACCCTGGTGCCAGATCAGGACCATCAATCCCCTGGCAGAAGATGACGGCATAGCGATACTGACCAAGACGGTCGGACAGCCATCAGCCGGGACACGAGAAGACGCGCGACTGCTCTCCAGGACGTTGGGCGGCCTCCCGCTCGCGCTCTGGTGCGCGGCGAGGCACATCAAGAACAGCTTCGAACAGTCCGGGGAGACCGGACACACGTTCACCGCCTATCGGCGTGACCTGGAATCCCGCCTGACAGCGGTCCCCGGATGCGGTCCTTTGGATCAAGAGCTGGGACTGGAGCTGGTGTACGAGGTCTTCAAGATCTCACTCGACGCACTGGCGAAGAGCGGGATGCCTCAAGCGGCACCACTGCTGAAAGTGCTGGCCTGCATGAATCCCAGTGCCATCCCCTATCCGGTGCACACAGCGGAGAAGCTGGCTCACGCCGACTTGTTCGACGGTCACCCCACTCCGGACATCGACAGGATCCTGCAACGACTGAACGATGTCGGCCTCGTCACTTTGCAGCCGGTCCGTGGACAAGGGAACCGGCTGGGTGAATACCTGGCCCAGACCGTCTCCATGCACCCGGCCGTACACCTGGTCCTGCGCACTGACCGCGACGTGATGAGCCGGCCACGTGCCTACTACGGCTTCGCGCTACGACTGCTGGAAGACGCTCTCGGCAAGTCGGATCCCGATCAGAGCGAAGACCGTGCGCTGTGGCAGTTGGTTGCGCCGCATGTCGTGCAAATCACCGACACCGTCGTCGCCACCCTTCCGCACGAGCAGGACCTCATTCGCAAGGCCCTTGGCCTGGCCCGTTCCACGAGCCGCTACTTCATCGCGGCCGGCCTCCTGTCACCGGCCAACGACTTTCTTCCCCGGTTGATCGATCGTTGCGGCTCGTACGGCTTCTCCTCGGATGACAGGGAGATCATGGCACTGCGTCATGAGCACGGACGCATGCTGATCGAGATCGGAGAGGCCGAACTCGCCGAGACACGCCTGCGCGAGCTGATCGCGGATCGCGCGCGCGTACTCGGCGAGAACGACCGCGATACGTGGGCAAGCCGGCACAAGCTCGCCAAAGCGATCCTGGTCCAGGAGGGCCGCTGGCAGGAGGCAGAGCAACTCCTCTGGGGGATTCTCGAAGCCGAGGACGCGCTCGACCCGAACCATACGGACAGCATGGTCGTCAAGCACAGCCTCGCCCGCGCCATCCTCGCGCAAGAAGAAAGACGGGCTCCGCTGGCCGAACGGATGTGCCGGGAAATCCTGAGTCAGTGGGATCCAAGCGGGACTTCACCTCTTAACGAGGTCCTTTTCGTGCGAGGCACGCTGGTCCGCGCATTGCATGTCCAGCGACGTATCGACGAAGCAAGGCAGGAGGCGGAGGCTACGCTCGCGCGCAACCAGGAACGCCTGGATGAGGTCCACGCCATGGCGCTGACCTTCTCCTACATCGCCATCCTGCTGGAGTTGAACGAGCTGAGCAAGGCATACGAGCAGGCCAACGCGCTGCTTGCGCGCCGCGCCCGCGTACTGGGAGATCGTCATCCGGACACCGCACGGACGCGCAAACTCCGTGACGACATCCGGAAACTTCTTCATGGTCCGGAATGAGCGCCCGCCTGCAGGGAAGTCGGCTAATCGTCAACTCCACCAGGCTGACACCGGAGGCGGTTGCAGGCTATTTTGAATGAGCCACGTACACAGATCACCATGTCGAAGGGGACACATATGTCGAAACCAGAGCATGTGCCACAAAGCCCTGCAAGCGACGAAGACCTGACACGCGACGATCTCGCCTTGGTGGAGATTGCCCAGCGACTCGCACGCCAAGCCCTAGAGTCGGAGTACCAAGCCGCCGAATTGAGAGTAAAGGCGGCCGAAATAATCTGAATTCGGCCAGCATGAAACGACAACTCGCCGTGAGCGCACACATGTCGCGCAAGCGGACTGGGCTGGCAACACACCGACCCAGGACGACGCTCACGTCAGGCGACAGGTGAACGATGGCATGCACAGGAGCACGGCAAACGGCGGGCCCGCGTAGCCGACGTCCCAGCAAAGGGGCCCGCCGGACTCTTCGTGCGCTGTCGGGCGACTGCCAGCCGTGAAGTCGAACGGAACACCTACCGCCGGTCACGAACTGCGACGTCGAATGACGTTCTGGAGACACTGAGCGCGCGGCACGAGGTCAGCGTATGGCGACTCGGCGATGTGAACCGCCTTATGTGTCGCAGACAATTCCATAAGGCAGCCCGTCGGATCGTCGCATCGAATTCGACGATTCACCGCGCGAAAAATTCGCCCCACTTTCAGGAATGACTGTGCGACGCGATCGGCAAGCACCGTTCATTATCCATTGGTACGCTCGCTCAACCGCGCCCCTGACGGGCGGATGACGATGAGGACGGTCATGTCGCCCGGCCAGCACCCGATCGGTGGCCATGGCTGAGCATCACGGCGAAATCCACGGTGTTCGTGGCCCCGCGGAGTTCGCGCGTTTCCGGGAATGGCTTGGCGGCGCGGTCGAAAACGATCGTCGATCGAACGGTCAGGTGACGGTGAGGACGAGTTTGCCGCGGGTGCGGCCTTGTTCGCCCTGGCGGTGGGCTTCGGCGGCCTCGGCGAGCGGGTACGTCTGCTCCACCTCGACGGTCAGGTCGCCCTCGTCGATGAGGTCGGCGATGCGGGTGAGGGCGGCGCCGTCGGGCTCCACCAGGATGCCGGTGGCTCGTACGCCCTGCTCGCGGGCGCGGTCGAGCAGTTCGGCGGCCACGCCGGACGGGACGGCGATGAGCAGGCCGCCGGGGCGCAGGACTCCCAGCGAGCGGGTGCTGGTCTGGTCGTGGACGTCGCCGATCAGGTCTATGACCACGTCCACGTCGCGTACGGCCTCCTCGAAGCGCGTGGTGGTGTAGTCGATGAGCTCGTCGGCGCCGAGCGAGCGCAGCCAGTCGTGCTTGGCGGACCGGGCGGTGCCGATCACGTGCGCACCCGCGTTCTTGGCGATCTGCACCGCCAGGTGGCCGACGCCGCCGGCCGCCGCGTGGATGAGCACGCGTTGCCCGCTGCCGATGTGCGCGGTGTCGATGAGGGCCTGCCAGGCGGTGAGGGCGGCCAGGGGCGTACCGGCGGCGGCCACGTGGCCGATCGAGCGGGGCTTGCGGGCGAACTGGCGGGACGGCGCGGTGACGTACTCGGCGTACGCGCCCGCCTGGCGCGGGAACCACGGCATGCCGAACACCTCGTCGCCCGGCTGGACGATGGTCACGCCGAAGCCGACCTCCTCCACCACGCCGGAGACGTCCCAGCCCAGCACGAACGGCGGGTCGCCGAGCACCCCCGCCATGCCGGAGCCCTGGCGGGTCTTCCAGTCGACGGGGTTCACGCCGGCGGCGTGCACGCGTACCAGGATCTCCGTGGGCAGCGGCGCGAGGCGCGGCACCTCGGCCAGGTGCAGCACCTCGGGGCCGCCGAAGGTGTCCTGGGTGATCGCGCGCATGGTGGGTGGCATGGGCTTGGGTCCTCGCTCGGCTCGTACGCCGGACGCCGATCGCCCGGCCGCGACCGGAAGTACCCGGAGCCTGGTAGTGGCTAGCAGAAGGCATTTCTAGCTTTCGGCAAGCAGCGTCCGGTTCTCCTGGTTTCGCGTCCACCCGACTGCTCGACGTCGCCCACGCCGCCCGGCCCGGCCCTCCGCGGCGACCGGCCACACGGCCCGCACCGCTCACAGCCCTCCGCCCCGACCGGTCACACGGCCGCGCGGCCGGACAGCCGCGCGGCCGCATCCCAGCGCTACGGGCGCGTGGTTCCCGCCGGGTACGGGCGGTTGAAGCGGGATGGGGTGAACGGGATGTACCGGGGAGCGGGGTCGGCTCCCAGGCGCGCCGCGCGGGCGTTCATCGCCGGAGCGGACGTCGCCGGCCAGCGGCCCGTGCGCAGCCGGTCGAACATGACGGCCAGCGCGGCGTGCTGCTCCGCCGGTGAGAAGTCGCAGTGGCCGGCGCTCTCGGTGTACGTCTGGCGGAGCAAAGAGCCCGCTCCCGCCCGGCGCACGTTCTCCTCGTACGCCTGCTGCTGGGCCACGGTGGAGATCTGGTCGCCGATGTTCGACAGGGTCAGGACGGGGATGCGCAGCCTGCCGTCCAGCACGAGACCTCGGGCGAACCGCTCGACGGCGTCCGGGTCGGCCGCGATGCGAGGCGCCGCGGCCAGCGTCTTCAGGTCGTCGGCGAGCTTCAGCCCCGCGGCCGTGTAGAGCTCGTCCACGGCGCGCCGCAGCGCGGGCTCGGCCCGGCGGAGTTGCGCGGCGTAGTCGACGCCGGTGTTCCACGACGGGTTTCCGCCCACCACCTGCATGAGCTGGCGGCGGCTGCTCATGGCCTGCCCGACGTACGGCAGGGGGCCTCCGGCGAGCGCGAGGTAGGCGCCCTCTTCGAGAGCGGCGGCGTCGCCGGGTGCGGGCGGCGGTGGCGTGCTGCCGTCGGGGTTCCTGCCCCAGGCGGGAAGCTGGCCGATCGCGGCGGCCAGCGCGATCCTGGCCCGGCCCTCAGGGGTGCGCTGGGCGGCGGCGAGGGCGTCGAACCACGCCTGGCGGGCCGACTCGACGTCCTCCGGGATGTCGATCACCGGGAGTCCCGGGGCGACCAGGCGTTCCAGCACGAACATCGTGTCGAGCTTCTGGTTCCACTGGGCGACGGATCCGCTGAGCCCGCCGCACATGGGGACGGCGGCGTGGAAGGCGCCGGGGTGGAGCTGTGCGGCACCGGCGGAGACGAAGCCGCCCATGGACGCCCCTGAGGCGACGGCGTAGCGGGCCCTGCCGTACGCCTGCTCGAAGCGGGCCAGCGCTTCGGCCTGGTTGTCGATGGCGGCGCGGAGGTTCCAGCCGGTGATCTCCCGGCTGGTCCCGCCTCGGGCGACACCGTCGGCGAGCAGCCGGGCGGTCAGCTCCTCGTTACGGCCGGTGCCGGCGAAGTCGAGGGCGACGACCACGGTGCCGTTCCAGCGGGCCGGGACGACGAACTCGTAAGGCGTGCCGTCGCTGAGCGTGCCGCTGATGCAGGTGGGACGGGCGGGCGAGCCGGGCAGGCACGGCGTCCCGCCCCGCCGTACGTGTGAAGCGGCTGCGGGGGTTGCGGTGGTCTTCCCGGCGGCGGCGCCGGGGACGGAACCGGCGCCGCCACGCGAGACGGCGGCGGCCGGAACGGCCGTGATGGTGGCGGCCGAGACGGCGGTCGTGACCGCGACGGCCAGGCTCAGCATCGCGGATGCGCGGCGGCTCACAGCGACAGCCCCTTCGACTCGACCGTCCAGCCGTCCTCCCCGCACAGCCCGCAGTCCGGGCCGACGAAGCGCGCCCCGGCCTTCCGGTCGCCGCGCAGGGTGTAGTCGAACCAGTCCGCGGCCACCTGCCAGCCCGTCGTCGCCTGGAGCCCGGCGATGAAGCCGACGTGCCCGGCGCTCGCGTTCGAGGCCAGCACGGCGGGGACGTCGAGCAGGGCGTAGTTGTCGATGCTGTTCTGGTACGCGACGTCGTCAGGGCCGCCGTTGACCAGGAGCGTCGGCGTGTGCAGATCGGCGAGGCGGTCGCGTCCGTATCCGCCGAACGCCGGCTCGGGCAGGTACCCGGTGTTGAACCCGGCGACCGCGTCCACGATCGGGTCGGTGCCGGCGGCGAGCGCTTCGACGCCGCCGCAGCTGTGGCCGAGCACGCCGACGCGCGTGGTGTCGGCGCGGCCTTCGAACTGCTTGCGCGCCTGCTTCGATTCGGTGGCCCAGCGGGCGGCGGCGAGCAGCGCCTCGGGGTGCGCGATGGTCTCCTCGGGCGTGCTCGGTACGGGGAAGTCGGACACACCGCCGTTGGCGATCACGATGTACCCCTGGGAGGCAAGGCCGGTGAGGAACGCGATGCCTTCGAGGTTGCTCTTCGCGCAGGCGCCGTTGCCGTGGACGATCACGGGCAGGCTGCCCTTGCGCAGCTTCTTCAGGTCGGCGGGGCGGTAGACGGTGTGGCCGGGGAGCCCGTCGGCGGCCTCTCTGACGGTGGGCAGGACGGTGCGGGCCGCCGCGGGAGCCGGCGGTAAGGGGTTGCGGGCGGGCGAGGCCGTCGCGGCGGGGACGGAGCCGGCGAGGACGACCGCTCCCACGGTCGCCGCCAGCAGCATCCGGGCGGTCTTGAAGCGGGCCGACATCGGTGTGTGCCTCCACATCGGATGGGTGAGGCCGGCAAGAGGGTCGTGCCGGGAAGGGTTGGACGCGGACGAACCCGGCTGGGCCGGGAAGCGGGGTCAGGTGCGGGGGACGAAGCGCAGCGGGGCGGACTTGGGGCCGAATTCGAGCCAGTTGAACATCTCCACCTCGCCGTCCGCCGCGACGAGTGAGGTGCAGGAGAGCAGCTCGCCGAGGGCGGCGGCCAGCTCAAGGCGGGCCATCGCGGCGCCGGGACAGCGGTGCGGGCCGCGGCCGAACGCGAGGTGCCGGTTGGGCCGCCGTTCCAGGTCGAGCCGGTCGGCGTCGTCGAACACCGCCTCGTCCCTGTTCGCCGAGGGGAAGATCATCGCGATCGGCTCACCGGCGCGGATCGTGCGGCCGCCCAGTTCGACGTCCCGGGTGGCGGTGCGGGCGAACACCCGGTAGGGGGCGTACAGCCGCAGCAGCTCCTCGATGGCGGCGGGCAGCAGGCCGGGGTCGGCGCGCAGCCGGTCCTGGAGCGCGGGGTCGCGGGACAGGTGGACGGCGGCGCTGCCGAGCACGGCGTGCGGCGCGCCGATGCCGGCCACGACGGTCTGCCGTACGGTGGCCACGACCATGTCGTGCGGGATCGGCCGCTCAGGGTCGCGGGACGCCTCCAGCAGGCTGGACACCAGGTCCTCGTCCGGGTCTCGTGGGTCGGCGGCGCGTTCGGCGACGATGGTGCGGGCGATGGCGTACAGCTCTTCGCTGGCCGCGGCGACCCTCGCCCGGTCCATCTCCTGGATGGCGAAGCTGTACTCGACGCCGATGCGGCGGATCTCCAGCACCTGCTCGACCGGCAGCCCGAGGAAGATCGCGAAGCACTGCGCCGCGTACGGGAGCGCGAACTCCTGGGAGTAGTCGCCGCGGCCGCGCGCCAGCAGCGGCTCCAGCAGCTCGCGCGCGGCCCGCGCGAAGGCCGGTTCGAGCCGGCGTACGACGGCGCGGCGCAGCACCCGGTCCATGGGGGCGCGGTAGACGCCGTGCTCGGGCGGGTCGAAGTGCAGCGGCGGGCGGCGCTGGGTGCGCGGCACGTGCGGGACGACGTTCTGGGTGGCGGTGCTGAACGTCAGGCTGTCGCGGGCCACCCGCAGCACGTCCTCGTAGCGGGTGGCGGCCCAGAAGCCGCCGAAGGCGTCGCTCCACGGCACCGGGCAGCGCCGCCGCAGGCCGGCGTAGACGGCGTGGGAGCTGTCGAACGTCTCGGGCGCGGTGGGATCCCAGTCGGAGGCGCGGCCGGGGTCCGCGGTGGTGGTCATGGCAGAGTCCCTTCGTCGCGGGCTCGTCCGGTCACGGTCACAGCAGGTGGCGGCGGGCGGTGCGGGCGAGCGTCTCGATGGCGTACACGACGACGGCGATCGCGATGACGATCGCGGCGGTGGTGTCGTAGCGCAGTGTGGCGATCGACTCCTGCATGAGGTAGCCGACGCCGCCCGCGCCCGCGATGCCGAGCACGACCGACTCGCGCAGCGCGAGGTCGGCGACGAACAGGCCGTTCCCGGTGAACGCGGGCACGAACTGCGGCCAGGTCCCGGCGGTGAACGCCTGCCAGCGGCTCGCGCCGACCGAGGTCAGCGCTTCGCGGGGCAGCGGGTCGAGCTGTTCGAGCGAGTCGGTGAAGAACTTGGCGGCCAGCGCCGTGGAGGAGATCCACAGGGCGAGGAAGCCCGCGAACGGCCCGAGCCCGAGCGCGGCGACGAACAGCAGCGCGTACACCAGGTCGGGGACGCCTCTGACCACCACGAGCAGCACCCGCAGCGCCGCGCCGAGTGCGGGCCATGGGGTGGTATTCGCGGCGGTGAGCAGGGCGGCGACCAGCCCGCACGCGGCGCCCGCGGCCGCCGCGCCGAGCGCCATGAGCAGGCTCTCCAGCACCGCCATGAGCAGGTCGAGGGTGAACGCGGGCGGCCACATGCCGGTGAGCAGCGCGCTCAGGTTGGGCCATGCGGACGACAGCCGGCCGGGATCGGGGCGCACCGACCACAGCGCGACCAGGAAGATCACGAGGGCGGCGGTCGCGCCGAGCACGCGCAGCACCCGGCCGCGGTCCCAGCCGACGTCGTACGGTGCCCGCCCGGCGGGCAGCGCGGCGGCGCCCGGCGTCCGCCCGGTCGATCGGCGGCGCAGCGCCACCGACAGCAGTTCGAGCAGCAGGACGAGGGCGACGATCACGCAGATGATGCCGGCGGCGCGGTGGTAGTTGAGGCTGCCGAGCGCGGTCTGCAGCGCCACGCCGATGCCGCCGGCTCCGACGATGCCGAGCACGGCGGAGGCCCTGATGTTGATGTCGAGCCGGTACAGCACGATGGCGGTCAGCGCGGGCAGGACACGGGGCAGGACGGTGGCGGCGGCCACCTGCGCCTCGCGGGCGCCGCACGCGCGCGCCGCCTCGGCGGGGGCGGGGTCGGTCTCCTCGATGGCGTCGGCGAGCAGTTTCGCGATCATGCCGACCGAGTGGACGGCGACGGCGAGCGCGCCGGCCGCCGGGCCGAGCCCGAAGATCCTGACGAACAGGATCGCGAAGGCCAGCGTGGGCACGGCTCTGGTGAGCACGATAATCGCGCGGGCGGCCTGCCGCGTCCACGCGCTTCCGCGGTGGGTGCGCGCGGCGGTGAAGGCCAGCGGTACGGAGGCCACGGTGGCCAGGCCGGTGCCCGCGACGGCGATGAGCAGCGTCTCGGCGATCATGGACGCGACGTCGCCGGCGGCGGGGAAGGTGGGCGGCCACATCCGGGCGAGCAGCCGGGCGGTGTCGTCGAGCCCGGCGGCGAGCGTGGCCGGGGACAGGCCGATCCACCAGAACGCCAGCCAGGTGACGGCCACGGCCGCGCCGAGCAGCCCGGCCGCGACGAGCGCGCGGCCGCTCACCGGCGGCCGGAGGGGGCCGGGGTCCTGCGCGGCGGTGGCGGAAGGGGCAGGGGCGGTGTCAACCATCGCGGGCCCCCGCGAGGTCGTAGATCGTCCGGAGCCGGGCGGCGGTGAGGTCGCGGGCGGGCTCGTCCAGCACCAGGCGGCCGCCGCGCAGCGCCACCACCCGGTCGGCGGTGGACAGCGCCAGCTCGACCTGGTGCAGGCTGCACAGGACGGAGATGCCGTCCTCGGCGCTGATGCGCTTGAGCGTGTCGAGCACGAGCACGCTCGCCGCCGGGTCGAGCGAGGCGACCGGCTCGTCGGCGAGGATCAGCTCGGGGCCCTGCAGCAGCGTGCGGGCCACCGCGACGCGTTGCTGCTGGCCGCCGGAGAGCGTGTCGCAGCGCTGGAAGCGCTGGTCGGCCAGGCCGACCCGGTCGAGCTGCTCGACGGCGCGGGCGCGCAGCGCGCGCGGGTAGCTCATCACCCCGTAGCGGGGCAGGCGCAGCGTGGCGAGGGCTCCCATGAGCACGTTCTCCATCGCCGACAGCCGCCCGACGAGGCCGAACTGCTGGAAGACGAAGCCGACCCTGGCCCGCAGGGCGCGCAGCCGGGCGCGGGAGCAGGCGGCCGGGTTCTCCCCCAGCGTGCTGACGGTGCCGCGGTCCGGCAGGTGCATGCCGTTGACCAGCCGCAGCAGCGTGGACTTGCCGGCGCCCGACGGTCCCGTCAGGGCGACGAAGCTCCCGCGCGGCACCTCCAGGGAGACGCCGTCGAGCACGGTGACGCCGTCGAAGCTCTTGCCGACGTCCGACAGGCGCAGGACCGGGTCGCCGTTCGTGATCTCAGCCACCGGACGTGCACACCTCCGCCTTGGTGACCTCGCAGATGCGGGTGATCGGCTGGTAGGTGGCGTCGGTGGCCTTGACGAACGTCCAGGCGGTGGAGGTGCCGAGCGTGCAGGCGGGGGCGCCGGCGTGCTCGCCCCAGGTCTTCGGCCCCTTGATCTCGCTGCCCTTGCACAGCCCGGCGGAGGCGGCGCCGGTGGCGGTCAGGCCGGTCACGGCTTTGGCGATCTTGTCGCGTACGTCCTGCGGCAGCCAGGTGCCCACCACGATCGGCGGTCCGGGGATGAGCGGCGAGGTCCACACCTTGGTGACCTGTCCGGGCTTGAGCTGGCCGCGGGCGGGCAAGAGCTGGTCGATGAAGACGTCGCCGACGAAGGCGATGTCGCAGTCGCCGGCCAGCAGCGAGGCGACGGCGGTGTCGTGCCCGTGGGTGAACACGGTCTTGACGTCCTTGTCCACGTCGACGCCGGCCTCGCGCAGGGAGGCGAGCGGCTGGAGGTAGCCGGTGGTCGAGCCGGGGTCGGTGAAGCAGACGTCCTTGCCCGCGACGTCCTTGAGCGAGGAGATGCCGCTGTCGCCGCCGCGGGTCACGCCGTAGGCGTACGCGCCGGGCTCGCCGCCGGGTTCCGCGACCGGCACGGCGACGGGCTCGACGTCGGCGCGGGTGCGGGCGAGGTAGTAGCTGAACGCGCCGTAGACGGCGACGTCCACCCGCTTGGCGACCTGCGCCTCGACGACGGCCGCGTTGCTGGTGACGGCCTGGAAGCGGACGGGGATGCCGAGCTCTTTGCCAAGGGCGGTGACGATCGGGGCGAACGACGCCTCGAGGTCGTCGCTCTGCTCTGACGGGATGGCGGCGAAGACCAGCTCGGCGGGCCGGCCTCCGTCGGCGGACGCGCTGCGGGTGGTGCTTCCGGGGCCGGCGCCGCAGGAGGGCAGGAGTGCGATCGCGGCAGCCGCCGCGATGGCGCCCAGAGCTGACTTGCGGAACATCGAGGCTCCTCACATGCAGGTGGTCGGGCCAAAGTAAGCAGCCCTCACACCATTGTCAACACTTATGTGACGACCGTAGGATTTGTGTCGAATAACATCGGCGACTCGATCCGGACGAGCGTCCCTCGATGTGTTGCCTTTCTTTGCGTTGCAGCTTCCCACCCCTGGAGGCGGACATCAATCCCCTTATCGTGATCAAACGGGCATCCTGCGCCGCGACGGTGCTCGCGGCGCTCGCCCTCGCACCACCGGCATCCGCCCAGGCCGCAGGGAACGGCCCGCTCAGTCTCGCGGGCGTGCACCCGAGCGGCGCCACGTACGCGATCGAGGTCCCGCGCGACTGGAACGGCACCGTGCTCTCCTTCACCCCCGGCTACGGCCAGGGCGCCGGTCCCGAGCACCGGCCGGCCGAGCTCGGCGGCGACGCGGCCTCGCGCGCCTGGTTGCTGGCCCACGGCTACGCGCTGGCCGGGACCCGCCCGTACGGCGACGGCTGGGCGGTCGAGGAGAGCCTGCGCGCCTCGGCCGAGACGCTGGCGACGTTCGCGAAGGCCGCCGGCGAGCCGGAGATGACGCTGGCGTGGGGCGCGTCGATGGGCGGCGCCATCGCGGCGGGCCTGGCGGAGCTGCGGCCCGATCTGATCGACGGCGCGCTGCCGTACTGCGCCTCGGTCGCCGGGCCGGTGGCGATGCTCAACCAGTCGCTGGACGCGGCGTTCGCGTTCAAGACCCTGCTCGCACCCGGCGAGGACGCGATCAAGCTGGTCCGCCTGGCCTCGGCGGAAGAGGAGGCCCGCAGCACGGCGGCCGCCCGCGAGGTGCTGGAGGCCGCGCAGCAGACGGCGCAGGGCCGGGCGCGCATCGCGCTTGCGGCCGCCTTCGCACAGGTCTCGACCTGGTCGGTGCCGGATACGCCGGAGCCCGCGCCGCACGACTGGGAGGGGCAGCAGGCCCAGGAGTACGCCGCGTTCATGGCGACCGTCTTCTCCCCGCGCCATCCGCTGGAGCAGCGGGCGGGCGGGAACTTCTCCTGGAACACCGGGGTGGACTACCGCAAGCAGCTGCGCGAGTCGGGGCGCGAGCGGCAGGTGCGCGCGCTCTACGAGCGGGCGGGGCTGGACCTCGACGCCGACCTCGCGGCCCTGGCCAAGGCGCCCAGGGTGGCCGCCGACCCGGAGGCGGTGGCGTACATGGAGGACTACTTCACCCCGCGCGGCCGGCTGGGCGTGCCGGTGCTGACGCTGCACGAGCGCGGCGACAACTACCCCACCGTCACCCAGGCCCGCGCGTACGCCGACGCGGTCAAGCGAGCCGGGAAGGGCCCGCTGCTGCGGCAGGCGTACGTGGACAGGCCCGGTCACTGCCGCTACACCGGTGCGGAGTTCGCCGCCGCGGTCGAGACGTTGCGCGACCGGGTCGCCACCGGCCACTGGAAGGACACCCATGCTCACGGGCTCGGCCGGCTGGCCGCGCGCCTGGCCGACGCCGACCCCGGCCTGGGAAGCGCGCAGTTCACCGATCACCGTCCCGGCCGGTTCCTGCGCCCGCACGTGCCGCGATGAGAGGAGATCGAGATCGGTGAGGACGTAGGATTCAGCCGGCCGCAGCCGACAGGACTTCAGATGATGGGGGGCGCCAGGTGACCGCGTCGCCGGAGCCCGGCGCCCTGCCCAGAGCGCGGCAGGGGGCCGAACCTCAGCGCCTGCTGACCACGCTGCTGGGCGACTACTGGTTCTGGCGGCAGGAGCACATCCCGTCGGCGGCGCTGGTCCGCCTGCTGGAGGAGTTCGGCATCACACCGGCCGGGGCCCGCGCCGCGCTGCGCCGGGTCACCTCGCGCGGGCTGCTGACCAGCTCGCGCAACGGCCGCACGACCGCGTACGGGCTGCCGCCGAGGGCCCATGACGTGATCGTGGCGCACATGCGCAGGCTGCTGACGTTCGGCGCGGTCACGCCGCGCTGGGACGGGCAGTGGACGGTGGTCGCGTTCTCGGTGCCCGAGGAGCAGCGCGACGTGCGCCGCGCGCTGCGCGACGGGCTGCGCCTGCTGCACTTCGGCATGGTCTTCGACGCGGTCTGGGTGTCGCCGCACGACCGGGCGGACGACGCTCTCGCGCTGCTGAGCAGGCTGGGCGTGCGCGGCGCCGCGGTGTTCCGCGCCCGCGAGATCGCCGGCGGCGACCTGGAGCCGGTGCTGGAGCGGGCGTTCGACGTGAACGCGCTGCGCGAGCGCTACGCCCGCTTCATCGAGACCCACCGGCCGATCGCCGAGCGGATCGCGGCCTCCAGCCCGCCGCCCGCGGAGGCGCTGCGGCTGCGCACCGCGATCATGACGGACTGGCGGACGTTCCCCGCGCTCGACCCCGACCTGCCGGCCGAGCTGCTGCCGGACGGATGGCCGCGTGCTGAGGCCAGGCGGCTCTGCGTGGAGATCTACGACTCGCTCGGCAAGCCGGCCGAGGAGCGCTTCCGCGAGATCCTCGCCGGGTTCGACCCCGAGCTGGCCGGGCTGGCGGCGCATCACACCTTCGCGCAGGCGGCCACGCTGGAGTCGCCGGTGATCCGCCGCCGTACGAGCTTCGACGAGGACACCGACCGGGCCCGCCTGGACCTGCTCGACGAGAACGGCCGGTCCCGCCAGAAAGCATGACATCTCGATAACGACCGCACTTGCAAACGTTGTCAATATACTCGGGATGTGAATGATCGGAAGCTGTCTGAGGCAAGAGACATCGACTTTCCGCGCTTCCAGGTGGGCACGCCCCCGCAGCACCTGATCACGACGCTGCTCGGGGACTATTGGATCAGCCGGCCGGAGCAGCTGCCGTCGGCGGCCCTGGTGCGGCTGGCCGAGGAGTTCGGCGTGTCCGCCGTGGCCGCCAGGGCCGCGCTGAGCCGCCTGACCAAGCGCGATCTGCTGGTGTCGTCCAAGTCGGGGCGGCGCACCTATTACCGGCTGACCGACCAGGCCGCCGCGGTGCTGCAGGAGGGCCGCCGGCGGATCATGTCCTTCGGCCTTGAGCAGGGCCCTTGGGACGGCCGGTGGGTGATGGCCGCGTTCTCCATCTCCGAGGAGCAGCGCGACCTGCGGCACACGCTGCGCGCGCGGCTGCGCTGGCTCGGCTTCGCCCCGCTCTATGACGGGCTGTGGGTCTCGCCCAGGGCGGACGCCGACGGCGCGGCGGCGGTGCTGGCCGAGCTGGAGATCCCCATGGCGACGGTGTTCCGCGCCGAGGCGCTCGGCCTGCCCGGCATGCGCGCCCCGCAGCAGGCGTGGGACTTCGACGCGCTGCGGCGCGCGTACGACGACTTCATCGCCCGGTACGAGCCGCTGCTCGACCGCGTGCGCCGGGGCACGGTCGGCGCGTCGGAGGCGCTGGTCGCGCGCACGGGGCTCATGGACACCTGGCGGACCTTTCCCAGCCACGACCCCGACCTGCCCGCCGAACTGCTGCCCGCCGACTGGCCGCGCGCCGCCGCCCGCGACCTGTTCGTGGAAATATACGACACCCTCGGGCCGCTCGCCGAGTTCCGCGTCCGGCAGATCGTCGCCGGGTTCGACCCCGCGCTGGCCGAGCTGGTCTCCCACCACCGGACGGGCTCCATCCTCACCCCCACCTGATCGCCCCTCCTGATCGCGCTTCCCCGCTCTCCGCCGCACAACGGGCCCTTGACAGCTGTGCACCTCAACGTGTGACACTTGCCCCAACGACCGCACATCCAAGTGCATCATTAGCTGGTCGCGGAAGGACCCCCCATGAGACTGTCCAGGACCATGCTCGCGGGAGCGGCGGCGGTGGCTCTCGCCTCCGTCGCGGCGTGCGGCGGAGGCGACGGTGAGGCGCAGCGGCCGGCCGGCGCGACGGCTCTGTACGACGCTCTACCCGATGCCATCAAGGAAGCGGGCGTCATCCGATTTGCCGGTGATTCGCATCCGCCGTACCGGATCGTCGCCGACGACGGCAAGACCGTCACCGGCATCGACAAGGAGCTGCAGGACGCCCTCGGCAAGGCGCTGGGCGTGCGCACCGAGATCTCGATCGTGAGCGGCCTGCCCGCGGCGCTGTCCGGCATGCTCGCCTCCCGGTACGACGCCTTCAACGGCCCGGTCAAGGACACCGCCGAGCGCGAGAAGCAGTTCGACGCGATCGTCTGGATGGTCACCAGGACCTCCTACCTGATCCCCAAGTCCGGCTCCGCGGCCATCAAGAGCTCGGGTGACCTGTGCGGCAAGCGCGTCGCGGGCACGGCGGGCAGCATCGTGGAGGACCAGGTCAAGCGCCTGACCGACTGGTGCGCCAAGCAGGGCAAGCCGAAGATCGACTTCATCGGCTTCGCCGACACCAACGGCACCATCCTCGCCGCCAAGTCCGGCCGCGCCGACGCGGCGGGCATGACCGAGAGCGCCGCGCTCGACGTGCTGAACAAGGAGAAGGACGCCTTCACCTACGTCACCCAGACCGACGAGCAGGGCGCCGGCGTCGATCAGCTCGCGATGCTCGTGCCCAAGTCCAGCGGTCTCGGGCCGGTCATGCTCGACGCGTTCAAGGAGATCTTCAAGAACGGCGAGTACAAGCGGATCATGGACAAGTACGGGCTCCAGAACGTCGCGGTCGAGGAGCCCGCGATGAACACGGCGGCCGGGCGATGAGCGTCGCCCCGCAGGCCGCCGCCCGGCCCGTGGACGTCGCCACGGCCCGGCCGCGCATCCGTCCCCTGCGCTGGGTGGCCGGGGCCGTGCTGCTCGTCCTGGCCGCGCAGTTCGCCTGGTTCCTCGTCACCAACCCGCGCTTCGAGTGGCCGGTGGCCGCCCGCTACCTGTTCGACCCGAACATCCTGCGCGGCCTCGGCATGTCGCTGCTGCTCACCG
Source organism: Nonomuraea sp. NPDC052634 (assembly GCF_040678535.1). Taxonomy (NCBI): domain Bacteria; kingdom Bacillati; phylum Actinomycetota; class Actinomycetes; order Streptosporangiales; family Streptosporangiaceae; genus Nonomuraea; species Nonomuraea sp. NPDC052634. Next base: position 651,446 of record NZ_JBFATY010000001.1, read on the forward strand.
TCATCGGCATGGTGCTGGGCAGCCTGCTCGGCGTGCTGCTCGCGGCCGGCCGGCTGAGCGGCTTCAAGCCGGTGTCGTGGGCGTGCGCGATCTACGTGGCGGTCTTCCGCGGCATCCCGCCGCTGGTGCAGCTGATCTTCTGGTTCAACCTCGGCTACCTGCTGCCGCGCATCTCGCTGGGCGTGCCGTTCGGCCCGACCTTCGTCTCGTGGCCGACCAACTCGGTGATCAGCTCGCTGACCGCCGCCATCATCGGGCTCACCCTGCACGAGGCGGCGTACATGGCCGAGATCGTCAGGGCGGGGATCCTGGCGGTGGACTCAGGGCAGCGCGACGCGGCCCGCGCGATGGGCTTCACCGCCGCGCAGGGCTTCGTCAAGGTGGTGCTCCCGCAGGCGATGCGGGTGATCGTGCCGCCGACGGGCAGCCAGTTCATCAGCCTGCTCAAGGGCACCTCGCTGGTCAGTGTGATCGCGATGGCCGACCTGCTGTACTCGGTGCAGGTGATCTACAACAGGACGTACGAGATCGTCCCGCTGCTGATCGTCGCCTGCGCCTGGTATCTGGCGGTGGTCACCGTGCTCTCGCTCGGCCAGCGCCGCCTGGAGCGGCACTTCGGGAAGGGGCAGCGGTGAGGGAGACGCCGGTGCTGCGCGTCTGCGACGTGCGCAAGCGGTTCGGCGGCCACGCGGCGCTCGACGGGGTGAGCCTCGACGTGCACGAGGGCGAGGTCGTCACCGTCATCGGCCCGTCCGGGTCGGGCAAGTCCACGCTGGTGCGCTGCGTCCACCAGCTGGAGAGCATCGACGGCGGCGCGATGTACCTCGACGGTGAGCTGCTCGGCTACGAGATGCACCGGGGCCACCTGCGCCCGCTGCCGGACCGCCGGGTGGCCGCCCAGCGCAGCCGCATGGGCATGGTCTTCCAGCAGTTCAATCTGTTCCCGCACTGGAGCGTGCTGCGCAACGTCGTCGAGGCGCAGGTGGCGGTGCACGGCCGCGATCCGGAGCGGGCGCGCGCCGAGGCGCTGCGGCTGCTCGACCGGGTGGGCCTGGCGGACAAGGCGGACGCCCATCCCCGGATGCTCTCCGGCGGCCAGCAGCAGCGGGTCGCCATCGCCAGGGCCCTGGCCACCGACCCGCGGATCATGCTGTTCGACGAGCCCACCAGCGCCCTGGACCCCGAGCTGGTCGACGAGGTGCTGAGCGTGGTGCGCGACCTGGCGCGCGGCGGCATGACCATGATCATCGTCACGCACGAGATGAGCTTCGCCCGCGAGGTGGCCGACCGCTGCGTCTTCATGGAGCAGGGCCGCGTGGCCGCGACCGGCACGCCCGAGGAGATCTTCGACTCCCCCGCCTCGCCCCGCCTGCGGGCCTTCCTGTCGCGCTTCACCGGGCGCGCGGAGGGGGCCCCTTCGGACCACGTGCTTGAGGAGGAGAGCACTTCGTGAGCCTCACGGTGATGGCCGTCGGCGACCTGGTCGTCGACGAGCCCGATCCCGCGTCCTTCTTCGACCCCGCCCGCGAGACGCTGGGCCGTGGCGACGTGGTGATCGGCCACGTCGAGGTGCCGCACAGCACCTCCACCGCCCAGGTCAGCACCGACGTGCCCGCACCGCCCGCCGACCCCGCCGCGCTGCGCGCCGTCGCCGAGGCCGGCTTCCACGTGGTGACGCTCGCCGGCAACCACGTCTACGACGCCGGCGACCAGGGCGTGGCCGACACCATCGCGTACGCGGCCGAGGCCGGGATGGTCACGACAGGAGCCGGCATGACGCTCGCCGAGGCCCGCCGCCCCGCCGTGGTGACCCGCGACGGGCTGCGCGTCGGCGTGCTGAGCTACAACTGCGTCGGTCCCCGCGAGTCGTGGGCGACCAGCCGCAAGCCGGGCTGCGCGTACGTCAAGGTGCTCACCCACTACGAGCTCGACCACGCGAGCCCCGGCGGCCCGCCGACCGTCTACACCTTCGCCGCCCCCGAGTCCCTGGAGCAGATGGCGGCCGATGTCAAGGCGCTGGCCGCCGAGGCGGACGTGGTGCTGGTGTCGCTGCACAAGGGCGTCGGGCACACGCCGGCCGTGCTGGCGATGTACGAGCGGCCCGTCGCGCACGCCGCGATCGACGCCGGCGCGCACGCGGTGTTCGCCCATCACGCCCACATCATGCGCGGCGTGGAGATCTACCGCGACCGGCCGATCTATCACGGGCTGGGCAACTTCGTCACGGTCACCCGGGCGCTGACGCCCGCGCCGGGCGACGAGGGCGAGCGGGCCGCGTGGGCGCGCCGCAGGGTCGAGCTGTACGGCTTCGCCCCCGACCCGGACATGCCGTACTACCCGTTCCATCCGGAGAGCCGCAACACCGCGATCGCGCTGTGCCGTTTCGACCGGAACGGCCTCGTCTCGGCGGGTCTGCTGCCCTGCTGGATCGACGGCGCGGGACGCCCGGTGCCGCTCGGCGACGGCGAGCAGGGCCGCGAGGTGGCGGCCTACATCGAGCGCATCACGCGGCAGGCGGGCCTGGAGACGGAGTTCCGCTGGGAGGGTGATGAGGTGGTGCTGCGTGGCTGAGCGCCCGCTGGCCGGCCGTACGGTGATCGACCTGACCACCGCGCTGTCGGGACCGTACGCGACCCTGCTGCTCGCCGGGCTCGGCGCCCGCGTGATCAAGGTGGAGAACCCGCTGACCGGCGGCGACAGCTCCCGCAACAACGCCCCCTACCTCGGCGCGGACGGCCTGTCGCTGGCCCGCCGCGGCGAGGACGACATGTCGGTGTCGATGCTGCTGCGCGGCCGCAACAAGCAGAGCGTCACGCTCAACCTCAAGCACCCCAAGGCCCGCGACGTGCTGGCCGGCCTGGTCAGGGTCGCCGACATCATGATCGACAACTACAGCGCGGGCGTGACGGCGCGGCTCGGCATCGGCCACGACTGGGCGAGCGCGATCAACCCGCGCATCGTGTGCACGTCGATCAGCGGCTTCGGCGGCCAGGGCGGTCCCGGCTCCGGCAAGGCGATGGACACCATCATCCAGGCGCTGAGCGGCGTGATGATGACCGCGGGCGCGCCGGGCGAGCCGCCGGTCCGCTTCGGGCTGCCGGTGGGCGACCTGGTCGCCCCGCTGTACGCGGTGATCGGCACCCTCGCTGCGGTGCTGCAGGCCGACGCGACCGGCAGGGGCCAGCACGTGGACGTGTCCATGCTGGGCGCGCTCACCTCGCTGGTGGCGTGCGAGCCGTTCGACGCCTACGAGAAGCTGGGCCTGCCCATGCGCACGGGGGCGACCGTGCCCAGGCTGGCCCCGTTCGGAACGTTCCCGGCCGCGGACGGCTGGTTCGCACTGTGCGGACCCACCGACGCGTTCGCGCGCGGCCTGTTCACCGCGATGGGCCGCGACGACCTGGCCGCCGACCCGCGCTTCGCCTCTCGTGACGCGCGCGTGGCCCACGCCGGCGAGCTGCACGAGCTGGTGGGCGCGTGGGCGGCGCAGCGCCCGCTCGCCGAGGTGCTGGACCTGCTGGCGCGGCACGGCGTGCCCGCCGCCGAGGTGCGCGAGCCCGGCGACGCCGTACGCGACCCGCTCGTGCTGGAGCGCGAGGAGGTCGTGCCGCTCGCGCACCCGCGCCACGGCGACCCGGGCGACCTGTACGGCACCGGCGTGCCGATCCGCTTCTCCGGCGCGGAGGCGGCGCTCGACCGGCCGGCGCCGGCGCTCGGCGAGCACAACGACGAGATCTACGGCGGGCTGCTCGGCTATTCCCCCGAGGAGCTGAAGGCGCTGGCCGAGGAAGGGGTGATCTGACGTGGTCACCGCACTGGCCGCCTTGGAGGAGGCCTACGCGCGGCGCGGCGCCCCGCCGCCCGGAAGAGACGGCCCGCCCGCACAGAACGGCTCGATCGCACAGAACGGCGCGGCCGCGCAGAACGACTCGGCCGCGGACAACGACTTGGCCGCGCAGAACGACTCGGTCGTACAGGACGGCCCGGTGGTCGGATACGTCGGCGCGGACGTGCCGGTCGAGCTGCTGACCGCCGCCGGGATGCGCGCGGTGCGCCTGACGGGCGACCCGGAGTCCGGCTCCGCGCTCGGCGACCGCTACCTGGGACGCGGGGTGGACCCGGCGGCCCGCTCGGTACTCACCCGGCTGCTCGAAGGGGCGTTCGGCGACCTGGACAAGGTGGTGGTCTCGCACGACTGCGAGGCGTCGCTGCGGCTGTTCTACGCGCTGCGCGAGCTTCGCCGCGTCGAGCCGGAACGGGGGCTGCCCGAGGCGTACCTGGTGGACCTGCTCCACCTGCCGCACCGCACGACCGCCCGCTACAACCGGCGCAGGATCGGCGAGTTCGCCGCCCGGCTCGAGGCGTGGAGCGGCCGGCCGCTCGATCTCGCGGCAGCGGTGGCGGCGCACGACGAGCGGCGCCGGCTGCTGGCCACCGTCGCCGAGCTGCGCAGGGCCGTGCCGGCCCGGCTCACCGGGCGGCAGTTCCTCGCGGCGGCGAACGCGGCCCTGCCGGTGCACGAGCACGTCGCGCTGCTGCGCCGGCTGCTGGACGAGGCCGACCGGCTCGGCGAGCATCGCGGGCGGCGGGTCTTCCTCAGCGGCAGCGACCACGACACCCCGCACGTGTACGAGGCCATCGAGGCCGAGGGCGACGTCATCGTGGGCGAGGACCACTCGTTCGGCGACCTCGCCGTGACCGGTCCCGTCGGCACGGCGAGCCTCGACGCGCTGGCCGAGCACTATCACCGCCATGGCCTGACCGCGCACCGGGCCACGCCTGGGGCGCGGGCCGCGTACGCGGCGGTGGCCGTGCGCCGCTGCCGTGCCGAGCTGTTCGTCGCCTACTGCCGCGAGTCGGACGAGGCCCCCGCCTGGGACTTCCCCGCCCAGCGCGCCGCCATGAGCATCCCCGCCGTGCTGCTCGAACGCCAGGAGTACGGGCGCGCCGACCTGACCGCCCTGCGGAAGGAGCATCCATGCCCCCAGTGAGCTCGCGCAGCGTGAAGTCGCTCGCCACGGCGGCGGAGGCGGGCAGGCACCAGCGCGAATGGTTCGCCGAGCTGCGCCGCAGGGTCGCGGCGGGCGAGCCGTTCGCCCTGCTCAACGCGGACGTCCCGCACGAGATCTTCCGCACGATGGACATCCCGTACGTGGTGGGCCAGTGGTGGGCGTCCCTGGTGACCGCCAAGCAGCGCTCAGGGCACTACCTCGACCTGGTGCGGCGGCGCGGCTACCCCGACTACTCCGAGCAGTACAACGCGGTCACGCTCGGCTCCGCGTTCGACCCCGAGCCGGATGAGGGCCCGTGGGGGGGCCTGCCGAAGCCGGACATCATCGTCGGCGAGGCCACCGGCGACGTCACCCGCAAGATCTTCGACATCTGGGGGCACGAGCCCGGGGTGACGTTCTTCCCCTTGGAGAGCGCGGCGGAGAACGAGGTCCCGGTCAACTGGTGGGAGCTGATGCCGCACCGATGGGAGGAGGCGGTCGGCACGGCCCGGCTCGACCTGCTCACCGCCGAGCTGGAGAACCTCGTCAGGTTCCTGGAGACCACCACCGGCAGGCGGTTCGAGGAGTCCCGCTTCCGCGAGGTGATGGCCCTGGTCAACGAGCAGGAGGAGTGGAACAGGAAGGCCCGCGACCTCATCGCCCGCGCCCGTCCCGCGCCGTTGAGCGTGGTGGACAGCATCCCCAGCGTCATGCTGCCGCAGTGGCATCGCGGCACCACGTGGGCCCGCGACCTCGCGCGGAGCTTCTACGAGGAGGTGCGCGAGCGGGTGGAGGCCGGCGTGGGCGTCTGCCGCGAGGAGCGGGCCCGGCTGATGTGGATCGGCCGGGGACTCTGGTACGACATGGGCTTCTACCAGCGCTTCCAGGAGGAGTACGGCGCGGTCTTCGTCTGGTCGATGTACCTCGCGATCGCCGCCGACGGCTACATCCGCTACGGCGACGACCCGATGCGGGCGCTGGCGGCGCGCTTCGCCGCCTTCGGCGACCAGCTCTACACGCCGCCGTGGTCGAGCGAGTGGTACGTCAAGGAGGCCCGCCTGCACGGCATCGACGGCGTGGTGCACCTGGTCTCCGACGACCCGCGCGGCAGCTACTTCACGGCGAGGGCGCTGGAGTCGGCCGGGTTCCCGGTGCTCGAGGTGCACGCCGACAACGTCGACACCCGCACGTTCGGCGGCGACGTGGCCGATCGCGTCGCTCAGTGGCTGGAGACCGTGGTGCTGCCGCGGGCGGGCTCGTCACGGACCTCGGCCGTCTCGACGATCTCCGACGCCAGCTTCGCCGCCGGCGGCTCGTAGAGGCGGGCGAGGCGGTGGAAGACCTGCTCGGCGCGGATCGCCGGCCAGTCGGGCGGCAGGTGCTCGGCGGGCAGGTGCGGGTCCTGCCGGATGAGCTGCAGCCAGTCGGTGTGCAGCAGGAGCTGGCGGGCGAGGTCGTCGGCGGCCTCCGGCAAGGGCCGCTCGGTGTCCCAGCGCTCCAGGAAGGCGCGGTAGCGGGCGGCGATCTCCTCGATGCCGAACGCCTTGCGGACGATGTCGGCCGACTCGGTGGGCCCGAGCGCCCTGGCCTGCAGCACGGTGACGTGGTCGGTCACCCGCAGGCCGCTCCCCGCGAGGGAGGCTTCGAGCGATGTGAGGATGCCGCCGACGTCCTTGGTGCCGGGTGCGGCCCACAGGCCGCTCTGCAGCAGCCCGAAGCCGGCCCAGATGAGCTGGGAGCGCAGGTCGTGGCGGGTGGGGCGGAGGCTGTCGGGCAGGGAGAAGCCGACGAGCGTCCAGGTGCCGTCCCACTCGCGGTTGACCGCGCCGGTCTCCCAGACGCGGCGGCGGCCGTCCTCCAGCACCTGCTCCGCGCGTTCCGTCAGCCCGAAGTACGTCTTGCGCCCGCGCCGGTGGCGCTCCAGCAGGTTGCGCTTGGCCATCCGGGCGAGCGTGGACCTGACGGCCTCCTCGGAGACGCCGAGGCGGGCGAACACCTCGATGAAGCTCCCGGAGTACACGGCCGTGCCACGGCCCAGGACGTAGATCCCCAGGAAGCTGAGCAGCAGGGACTGCGGCCGCGCGGCCGAGGCCGCCTGCCGGCTGTCGTTGGCCGTGGTGCTCGCCGTGTCGTTCACGGTGTCGTTCGCCGTGCCGTTCCCGGTGTTGTTCGCCTGCGTACGCGTCACAGCACGAGCGTAGGCAGACCCCTAACGTTGGGCAAATCTTTGACGCCCGTCAGAACAGTGACATATATTCGCTCTCGTCCGCCTTACCACCTCAGGGGGAATCCCATGGATCTTTCCGGCAAGGTCGCCGTTGTCACAGGTGCGGGCCGCGGGCTCGGCCGCGCGTACGCCGAGGCGCTCGCCGCGGCCGGAGCGGCGGTGATCGTCAACGACGTGGACGCGGAGGCGGCGGCCAAGGTCGCCGCGGGCATCACGGATCGGGGCGGCAGGGCGCGCGACGTCGCCGCCCCCGTGGGGTCGTCCGAGGCGGCCGAGCGCCTGGTCGAGGCCGCGACCAGCGAGTTCGGGCGGCTGGATGTGATGGTGACCAACGCCGGCATCCTGCGCGACAGGGTGCTGTGGAAGATGTCGGACGACGACTTCGACGCGGTGATCGACGTGCACCTGCGCGGCACGTTCACCTGCGCGCGGGCCGCCGCGGTCAAGATGCGGGAGCAGGGCGACGGCGGCCGGCTGATCCTCATCTCCTCCCCCGCCGGCCAGCGCGGCAACTTCGGCCAGACCAACTACGCCGCCGCCAAGGCCGGCATCGTCGCCATGGCCAGGACCTGGGCGATGGAGCTGGCCAGGGCGAACATCACGGTCAACGCGGTCGTGCCGGTCGCGGCCACCGAGATGACCAAGACGATTCCGGCGTTCGCGCCCGTCATCGAGGAGGCCGAGCGGACCGGCAAGCCGTTCCCCGACTGGCTGCGCAAGGACGAGGGCATGGGCACCGTCGAGGACGTGGCCGGGCTGATCGTGTTCCTCGCCTCCGACGCCTCCGCCGGGATCACCGGCCAGGCGATCGGCATCGGCGGCGACCGCCTCGCGCTCTGGTCGCACCCCGCCGAGAAGGCCGTCGCCTTCCGTGACGGCGGCTGGACGGCCGACGCCATCGCCGAGTCCTGGCGGTCGGGGGTCGGGGCCGAGCCGGAGACGTACGGCATCCCCGCGCCCAAGGCGCCCGCCGAGACCGGCCAGGGGGCCTGAGATGGCGGGCATCGACGTCGGGAACCTCGTCGCGATCGACGTGCACACCCACGCCGAGATCTCCAAGGACGGCCACCGCTCGCTGAGCCCCGAGCTGTTCGGCGCCTCTGAGGAGTACTTCAAGGCCCACGGCCACCGGCAGCCCACCATCGCGGAGACCGCCGCGTACTACCGCGAGCGCAAGATGGCCGCCGTGGTGTTCACCGTGGACGCCGAGCACGCCACCGGGCACCCGCGCATCTCCAACGAGGAGGTCGCCGAGAGCTGCGCCGAGCACGCCGACGTGCTGATCCCGTTCGCCAGCGTGGACCCGTGGAAGGGCAAGGCCGGGGTGCGCGAGGCGCGGCGGCTGGTCGAGGAGCACGGCGTGCGCGGCTTCAAGTTCCACCCCAGCATCCAGGGCTTCGCGCCCAACGACCCCATGGCGTACCCGCTGTACGAGGCCATCGAGGAGCTGGGCGTGCCCGCCGTGTTCCACACCGGGCAGACCGGCATCGGCGCGGGCGTCCCCGGCGGTGGCGGCATCAGGCTCAAGTACGGCGACCCGATGCTGGTGGACGACGTCGCCGTGGACTTCCCCGAGCTGCGCATCATCCTCGCCCACCCGTCCTTCCCCTGGCAGGACGAGGCGCTGGCGGTGGCCGTGCACAAGCCGTACGTCTACATCGACCTGTCCGGCTGGTCGCCGAAGTACTTCCCGCCGCAGCTCGTCAGATACGCCAACTCGCTGCTGAAGGACAAGGTGCTCTTCGGCTCCGACTACCCCGTGATCACCCCGGACCGCTGGCTCAGCGACTTCGACAAGCTCGAGATCAAGCCAGAGGTCCGCCCCAAGATCCTCAAAGACAACGCCGCCCGCCTGCTCGGCCTGAAGGAGAACGCCTGATGACCATCACCGCGCACGGACTGTCGGAGATCAAGGCCCTGGCCGGCAAGGACCTCGGCCACACCGGCTGGCTGGAGATCACCCAGGACCGCGTCAACACCTTCGCCGACGCCACGAACGACCACCAGTGGATCCACGTCGATCCCGTCAGGGCCGCCGAGGGGCCGTTCGGCGGCACGATCGCGCACGGCTATCTGACGCTGGCGCTGCTCATCCCCCTCTTCGGGGAGCTGCTGGAGATCCAGGGCGTCAAGATGAGCATCAACTACGGCCTGGACAGGGTCCGCTTCCCAGCCCCGGTGAAGGTGGGCGCGCGGGTACGGCTCGGCGGGGTCGTCGCCTCCGTCGAGGACGTCCCCGGCGACGGCGTGCAGATGCACCTCGACTTCACCGTGGAGATCGAGGGGTCGGACCGGCCGGCCTGCGTCGCCCGCGCCATCTACCGCCACTACGCCTGAGCCGCGCCCGATCCTGGCCGATCCCCACGGATCACCGCCGCCCGCCCCTGGCCGATCCCTGCCCGAACCTGCCGATCACCGCCGTCCCCGACCCCTGACCGATCCCTGCCCGAATTTGCCGATCACCGCCGTCCCATACCCCCTGACCGATTTCTGGCCTGTTCCACCTGATCCTGGCCGATCCCCCCGCCGACAGGAGGCCGAACACCGATGCGCAACGCCGGACTGGGATGCTGGCCCGCCCGCAGGGCCAGGATGACGCCGGAGCGGACCGCGTTCATCTTCGCCGACCGGCCCGTCACCTACGCCGAGGTCCACGACCGGACCACGCGGCTGGCCGCGCAGCTGCGCGCGTCAGGGGTGCGGGCCGGCGACCGGGTCGCCTACCTCGGCCGCAACCACCTCGCGTTCGTCGAGACGATGTTCGCCGCCCACGTGCTGGGCGCGATCTTCGTACCGCTGAACTTCCGGCTGGCGGCGCCCGAGGTCGCGTACATGCTCGGCCATTCCGGCGCCGACGTGCTGGTCTACGCGCCCGAGTGCGCCGAGGTCGTGCGCGCGCTGCCCGGCGACGCGGCACGCCCGCGCGAGATCGTCGCGCTCGCCGACCCCGCGCCCGGCGAGCGGCACTACGACAGCTGGCTCGCGCAGGGCGACCCCACCCCGATCGACACGCCCGTACGCCTCGAGGACCCGGCGCTCATCCTCTACACCTCCGGCACGACCGGACGGCCCAAGGGCGCCACGCTCACCCACGGCAACCTGGTGTGGAACTGCTTCAACCTGCTGCTCGGCGTCGACGTCACCAGCGACGAGATGACGCTGATCAGCGCGCCGCTGTTCCACGTCGCCGCGCTGAACCAGACCCTGCTGCCGACGTTCCTCAAGGGCGGCTGCTCGGTGGTCATGCCGTCGTGGGAGGTGGACGCCTGCTACGACCTCATCGAAAAGCACGGCATCACCTGGATGTTCGGGGTCACCACGATGTTCGCCGCGTTCGCCCGCTCGCCGAGGTGGGCCGGGGCGGACCTGTCGTCGCTGCGCCACCTCATGGCCGGGGGCGCGGCGGTACCGGCCGCTTTGATCCGCACGTACCAGGAGCGCGGCCTGGTCTTCTGCCAGGGGTACGGGCTCACCGAGACCGCTCCCGGCGCCACCTTCCTGGAGGCCAGCCAGAGCACGCGCAAGGTGGGCTCGGCGGGGGTGCCGGTGTTCTTCGCCGACGTACGGGTGGTGCGCGCCGACGGCACCGACGCCCCGCCGGGCGAGCCGGGTGAAGTGCTCGTCCAGGGCCCGAACGTGACGCCCGGCTACTGGCGCGACCCCGAGGCGACGGCCGCCGCGTTCACCGGCGACGGCTGGTTCCACTCCGGCGACGTCGCGGTCCTGGACGAGGACGGTCACCTGTACGTCGTGGACCGGGTCAAGGACATGTTCATCTCGGGCGGGGAGAACGTCTACCCGGCCGAGGTCGAGGCGGCGATCTTCGAGCATCCCGCCGTCGCCGAGGTGGCCGTGCTCGGCGTGCCGGACGCCAAGTGGGGCGAGGTGGGCCGGGCGTTCCTGGTCCTGCGTCCCGGCGCTCGGGTCACGGCCGAGGAGCTGCGGGACTTCCTCCGGCCGCGGCTGGCGGCGTACAAGATCCCGGTGTACGTCGATGTCGTGGACGAGCTGCCGAAGACGGGCTCCGGAAAGATCCACAAGCCCCGGCTGCGCGATCTCCCGCTCCCGGTCTCCCGGTGAGGACGCCTCGCGAGGTCAGCGTCGCCCCTGCCGGCCTCCCGGTGAGACGCTTCACGAGATCAGCCCGAACCCCTTGATCGCGCGTGCGAAGTGCCCGCTCAGCTCGGCGTCGATGCGCTCGGACGCGCCGGCGGTGAGCAGCCCGTCCTCGGGTGCGGGGGTGTCCGCACGATCCCCGGCGTCCGTACGATCCCCGGCGTCCGTACGGTCGCGGGCGGCCGCCCGGATCTCGGCCGCGCTCTGCCCGCGTAGCGCGGCGGCCTGCACCGGAGCGAGGAAGCGGCCGTCGCGCAGCAGCCCGTCGAGTTCGGCCGGCTCGGCGTCCGTGGCGACGCGGAGTACCCGCTGAAGCTCCTCGGCCGCCGCGTCCCCGCGCGCCGCCTGGACGAGCCGGGTCAGCGCCCACTCCAGGGCGAGGACCGGCAGGCCGAGCACCGCGCCCAGCCCGCGGCCCATCGTGCCCATGCCGGCGTAGGCGCCGGACGGAGTGCCCGCCGAGCCGAGCGTGGCGCCGATCCGCGTGTGGACGTCGGAGCGTCCCGGCGCCTCCTTGCCGCGCAGCAGCGACTCGCGCCAGACGGCGAGACCGGCGAGCGCGCCGCCGACGATCCGCCCGTCGTCGGGCTCCGCCGCGTACGCCCTGGCGAGCAGCACCACCCGCTGCCGCGGCGACAGCACGAGCCACGGCGGCAGCCCGATCAGCAGCACGCGACGGCGTCCCGCCCGCAGCACCTCGGTGGCCACGGCGAGATCGCACACGGCCAGCGTCTCGGGCGGCTCGACCCCCATCGCGCGGGCCACCCGCTCGGCGGCGGCGTACAGCTCGGGCGCGGCGGAGCGGCCGAGCGCCTCGGCGTCGGCGGGCAACCGGCGCGCCCTGGGCAGCAGCAGCACGCCGATCCCGATGAGCAGCAGCCCGATCAGCCAGAAGACAGCGAGGCGGGCGTTCGCCCAGATGATCCAGCACCCCACGGCCATGAACGCCAGGGTGAGCGCGTGGACGAAGAGCGATAACAGCAGGGCCGCCGCCCTGGACACGCTGCGCATGATCCCACCTTCCGGCCGACGCCCCTGCGGCGATTGAATCAAGCGGCGATCAGGCGCGCCACCGGCGCGTACCCGCACAGAGCATCCGATAGGTTCGTCCCGATTTGTCGCTGATTTCGGGTTGGGGATTGGATGTCGGTACGCCGGACGGTGCTGGGCCCGGCTCTCGTCACGGGCCTCGCGGGTTGCGGAACGCTGCCGCCGCTCATCCCCGGGCCGGCCCAACCGACCCCCACGACGCCGGCCACGACGCGGGCCATGACGCCGGCCACGACGCGGGCCATCGGGTTCCCATCCGCCTCCCCCTCGCCGACGCCCCCGGCCACCCCCGCTCCCTCCCCCACCGGGCGGCCCTTCACCGCCGCCCAGGCCGAGCAGGCATTCCGGCAGTGGGTGGCCGCGTACAACAAGGCGCTCAAGAAGCCGAAGTGGTGGCGGAAGAACGACACGCTCGACGCGCTGTTCACCGAAGGGCCCTGCACGAAGGCGTGCTCGAACGTACCCGCGAGGCGATGGGCACGTCGCCGGGGCACCGGCCGATCGCCATCCAAGGCACTCCGGTCATCTACGTGGTGCGGCCGGAGAACCAGCCGGGTTTCGCGGACTGGTTCATGGCGCAGGCGACGTACCAGGACACCAAGGGCCAGGTGCGCCCGCACCTGCTGAGCTTCCTGCGCCGGAGGGACGAGTCGTCGTTCAAGCTCGCCGTCGCGACGCCGGTGCACTGGGGCCGGCGGGTGCCGAAGGCGGAGCTGGACGCCGACGGCTACGTCAGCATGCCCAGCGACGCGATCGCCCTCGCGGTGACGGCGGAATACCAGAACTTCTGGAACCACGGGAAGAAGGAGGGCGAGTCCGGCTACCGGCTGGCGAAGAACAGCTTCGGCCGCAAGGCGTTCCCCGAGGTCTCCCAGGGCGCGTACGTGGCCTTCCGTGGCCGCAGCTCGATCTACGGCTTCACGACGGCGGACGGCGGCTCGTTCTTCCTGTTCGCCATGCTGAACGACAAAAAGCACGTCAACCCGGTGCTGAACGAGGCGGTACTGGTCCCCAAGGGCAGCAAGACGATCCAGGAGATCGGCGCGAACTGGTTCTCCTGACCCCGCGCCTAGCTCCACCAGCCGGGGACGACCTCGACGTCCTCGCGTTCCAGCGCCGCGTGCCAGACGGGGTCGCGCAGCAGCCGCGCCTCCCACGTGCGCACGATGCCGTCGGGTCCGGTGACGGCGTCCTCGCGCGAGGGGTGCAGGAACAGCTCGCTGGTGCCTTCCGGCAGGTCGGCGAGCCGGCGCAGGTAGTCGTCGCGGAGCCGTTCGTAGGTGCCGAGGTCGGCGGCCGTACGGCGGTTGGTGGCGATCGTCTGCGGCAGGGCGACGCCGAGCGAGTCGGCGAGCGCGACGGCGCCCTCGTGGGCCGCGGCGAGCGGCGGCGGCAGCGGCCCGCCCATGTACGGCTCGGGGTCGCGGGGCAACCGGAACGCCAGGCCGTGGCGGGCGCACCACTGGAGCGTCTCGGCGAGGAACGACCTGCCGTGCAGGCCGTACACGGTGCCGGCGTGGGAATCGGCGGCGACGGGCGCGAGGTCGTGCTCGCGCATCCAGGCGAGCTGGGCGTCGGCCTCGCCGATGACGTCGCCGGCCTTGCCGCGCGCGGCGAAGGCGAAGGGGTCGTCGGTGAGCGTGCCGTCGGGGCCGGCGATGCTCGCCGCGCCGTTGAGCGGCCGCCAGCGCGGCACCCCGCGCTCGCTGGTGAGCGTGATGTGCAGGCGCGGCAGCACGCCCAGCTCCCGCACCCGCCGGGCGGCGCGTTCCGCCTCGGGCGAGACGCAGATGAGCGTGGTGGCGCTGACGTGGCCCTCGGCGAGCAGGGAGGCGATGACCTCGGTCGTGCCGGGCTCGCGCCCGAGGTCGTCGGCGGTGATGACGACGCGGCGGCTCATTTCGGCTGCTCCACGGCGGACTGCTGTTCTGCGGACTGCTGTTCTGCGGGCGTCTCGATCGGGACGGAGATGAAGCGGGCGGCGACCGCGCCGATCGCGGTCAGCACGAACGGATAGACGCACAGGTAGACGCGGAACGCCAGCCCGGGATCGCCGCCGGGGTCGTCGCCCGAGTTGTAGCCGAAGAACACGCCCAGCGAGGTGAGCGCGAGCCCGGTCACCACGCCATTGAGCCGGCCGAAGAAGCCGAACGCCGACAGGAACAGTCCCTCGCGGTGCTCGCCGTTGCGTGCCGCGTCGGCGTCGAGGACGCGGGCGACGATGAGGTCGTTCGTGGCGAGCATGCCCGACCAGCCGGCGCCGACCAGCACGCCCGCGGCGATCGCGGTGACGAGGCCGGTGGCGAAGAACAGGGCGGCGAAGCTGACCGCGAGCACCGCGAACGCCAGCCGCCATGTCCACAGCGCGCCACGGCGGGCGACGACCCGCGTCCAGGCGACCAGGCCGCCGGCCGAGACCAGGATGACGATGCCCTGGAGGTAGAGGGCGTGGCCGACGGGGAGGCCGAGCGAGTAGCGCACGTACAGCTGGATGCCGGAGAGCACGAGCGCCATGGCGACGCCGTAGCAGGCGCCGGTGAGGCCGACCGTCCAGAACAGCCGGTTGCGCAGGATCGACCAGATGCTGCGCAGCAGCAGCGGGCGCTCGCGGGTGGCGTAGCGGGGGTTCTCGCGGGCGCTCAGCGCCATGAACACGATCACGGCGGCCGCGATGACGCCGTAGATGATCGCGGTCGTCCGGAAGCCCTGGGTGGAGGTCTCGGTGCCGAACACCTGCGTGGTGAGCACCGGGGTGACCGCGAGCGAGATCACCAGCGCCACGAGCTGGAAGCCCTGGCGCAGGCTGTTGGCGACGGCGCGATCGCGCTCGCGCGGGTAGAGCTCGGGCAGCAGCGCGCCGTAGTTCGCGTTCAGCATCGAGTCGAAAGCCTCGCACAGGATGGCGAACACCGCGAACCACAGCAGCAGGCCCATGCCCTCCAGTGACTCCGGCGCGGAGAAGAACGCGATCATGCAGGCGGCCAGCATGGGCGCGCCGACCAGCAGCCACGGTCGGCGGCGGCCGAAACGGGTGCGGGTGCGGTCGGACAGGTGGCCGAGCACCGGGTTGTCGATGGCGTCGATGACCGCGTAGATCACCATGACCACGCCGTAGGCGCGTACGTCGAGCCCGAGGATGTCGACGTAGAAGAGGATCATCGACCCCTTGATCATGTTGATCGGGATGGAGGTGCCGAACATTCCGACGGCGTAGCGCCAGGCGGGAGTCCGTCCCGGGGAGGGGGCCGGGCCGGGGAGTGACACGCGATCACCTTCCTTGCCGTTCGCGACTGCCGCGCCGTTGCGCTGCACGGCGACACGTTCGCAGGCCGAGGCGAACGGCGGGTGATGCGCGGGCGGGCCGGACGTCGACAGACAGTGTCGCGCTCGGGGGTCGCGAGCGGGTCACGGCTTTCGGGCGCGCGCGGCTCGGATGCGGGGGCGAAACAGCGAGCGCCGCCGTGCGCTCCCTGCGGAGCTCATCGGCGGCGCGGCGCTTGCAGGGCCGGAACGTCAGATCGCCAGCAGGTCGAAACCGCCGTCGGCGAGCCGGCCGGTGTTGGTGTCGTAGACGTTGACGGTGATGGTGTTGTGCTGCCAGCACGTCGCGGACGGGTTACGGTAGGCGATGTTCGGCAGCCTCCGCGGTTCGCGCGGGGTGAGCTGGATGAGCGTGTGGGGCGCGGACACCTTGTGGCTCAGCTGGATGCAGTACTTGCCAGTGCCTGCCCGCCACGACCGCAAGACGTTCGTCCCGTTGTTCAGGGTGCCGTCGGAGTTGATGATGGCCGCGGCCGTGTCGTAGAAGTCGGCCGGGCTCGTGGACTCGGCGTGCGCGGGAGAAGCCGCAGCCGCGATGAGACCGGCGACCGTCAGAGCGAAAGCGCCTGACACAGTACGACGGAGCATGTGTTTTCCTTTCGTTCGCGTCCCGATAGGAAGCAAGAAAGAAAGTAAGACCGCGTCTGCCGCGATGCCGCGCGCCACCCCGACAAAGATGATCAAGAAACCTTGGTCGTTCTCAAGAGAACCCATGACCATCCCGCCAGGGACATCGGTTCCCCACGGCCTGGACAGGGGATTCCATGAGGAATCCCGGCGCAGGTAAAACGAACGTTTCCGGGCCCTCCCTTTTTGTACCTCCGGACCATTCGTGCGCCCCTTCCGCGGCCATTCCGGCCGTCCCTCGAATTTCGTCTCGGGTGCGCCTTCGCATACCTCTGTACGGCCGTCCTCCGCGCCGTTACCGTAGGGCTGCGAACTTCTCGTGGTGGGGGGAGGTGCCCGTGCCGGACCTGACGTTCGCCACGCAGCGGCTACCCGGGGTGAGCGTGATCTCCGTGGCGGGCGAGATCGACGCCGTCACGGCCGTACTGCTCGACCGGCAACTGCGCGCGACCCGCCGCGCGCCCCATGAGCACCTGGTGATCGACCTCAGCGACGCCCACTTCCTGGGCAGCGCCGGGCTGCGGGTGCTGCTCAACACGCACGCCTTCGCCCGTCAGCACGGCGGCACCCTGCGTCTGGCCGCGCCGCATCCCCGGCTCGCGGCCATGATGCGCTTCACCCGCGCCCATACCGTGCTGCACGTGCACGACACCGTGGAGGAGGCGGTCTTGGCGGCCCTGCGGCTGCCCGCACCGGCGGCCGCGCAACCGGCCATCGAGGCGGCGCCGTCGTAGCGCGTCGCCCGCGGAAGCCCGTCAGTTGAGGCCCGGCCAGCGCCTGAAGCCCGGCCAGCGCCGCCCGGCCTGGCTCATTCGTCGGCCTTCGTCTCCTCCTTGACCGGGGCGGTCTCCTCCGGGTCCGGCATGTCGTGCTGGGTGAACATGTCGATGAGGAGGCGGACGGGCAGGTCGGCCTCCGTCGGGTACCGGAACCGGGCGTCGGGGTTGAGGCTGTACTCGTTGCGCCGGCCGACGCGGTCGATGGTGACGTAACCGGCTTGCTGCAGGTCGGAGACGATGCCCTGGACGGCACGCTCGGTGATGCCGATGCCGGCGGCGATGTCACGGACGCGCGCCCGCGGGTTGCGGGCGATCTCCACCAACACGCGGGCGTGGTTGGTCAGGAAGGTCCAGGAGCTGGATCGGTTCACGGACGTGCTCACGAAATCTCTAGTTGTACCAGATCAGGCGGTTCGCGGCGCGCTCCCCCTCGGACGGGCCGGACACTCGGCCCTCGAACGCAGGACCGCTCGTACGGACGCGTAGACGCTCGGAGATTCGGACGAGGGCCCCAGGACGAAGATCACACGAAGAGCACTTCCGGTATTGCAATTCGGGCATTAGGCTGCAGAGCCTGAGACGAACGTCGGACCGACCTCGCCCGGGAGGACGCCATGCACGTTCACATCGCATACCGGCCCAGCGGCAGCCTGGCGCGCGCCGCATCGCCCCTCACCCTCGAACACCGCCGGCACACCGCGGGCCTGGTGATCACGGTGCTGGGCGAGGTGGACATGACCAATGCCGCCGTACTTGAGCAATACGTCCGCGAGCACGCGTCGCCCGGGGAGCGGGTGGTGCTCGACATGACCATGCTGACGTTCATCGACAGCAGCGGCCCGCGGGTCCTGGAGAACCTGCACGTCGCCCTGCGGCACGCGGGCGGCTCGCTGCACCTGAAGGGCGTCCACGGCGTACTGGCCCGGCTGATGGAGATCACCGGCCTGCTGCCGATACTGAACATGGAGAGCTTCACTGGCTCACCGCCGCCGGGCCCCACACGGCCATGACGGCCGCGTCCACGTCACCGTGAACGCGCAGCGGCACGTACAGGCCGGTGCTGTCCATGAACCTCAGCCCCATGAACCTCAGCCCGCCGAGGTCGAGGATCAGCGGGCGGAGCCAGAGGCGGTCCCGCTCACCTGCGTGTCCGAGGGGGTCCAGGCCCGACGGCAGGCACGGAAGCCGGTCGCGCTCGATGGCGGATTGCGGCCGGTCGGCGTTGGCGGCGTCCAGCCCACCGGCCACGGTGAGCCGGACGCCGCCCCGCAGCGGGGGCTTCCGAGCCTCAGCCGGCCGACACCGAGAAACTCCTGGTGTGGAAGTCCAGACCGCCACTGGACGAGGTGATCTCGTATCCGAACTGCACGTCGCCCAGCGTCACGTCGCCGAACCAGTTCCTGTCGCGCAGCCAGGTCAGCACGGCCTTGATGTCCACGGTTCCCGCGTAGGCGTTGCCCTGGCGGACGAAGGAGAACACCTGGTTGGACCCGTTGGAGCCGCGGTAGACGTCCCAGGAGTGGCCGCCGACCGAGGCGCTGGTCTGGTACGACCCGAGCGGCCCGACCGGGCCGTACTTGTTCATCCAGAGCATGATCTCGTAGGTGTGGCCGTCGCACCAGATGTCGTACGCGGTCGCGTACGCCCCGGCGTTCGGCACCGACACGTCGAACCGGCTGGTCACGCTGCCGAGGGAGCTGATGCGGCGGTTCACGTTCCTGGTGGCGTTGGGGTAGGACTTGACGCCGCCGGTGTTGGGATGGTTCGCCCAGACGCCCCAGTCGCTGTACGAGTTCGCCCAGATGGTCTGCGGGCCCGCGCCGCTGCCCCAGATGTTGTTGTAGAGCGTGTAGCCGCCGTTGGTCCAGGTGCCCCACTGGTCGGACGACGACCAGACGGCGGCCTGGGCCGGCTGGGCGAGCACGGTGACGAGCGCGACGATCACGGAGACGGGGATGAGGAGGCGGAGCTTGCTGAACATGTTCTCCCTTTCCGCTGGGGTCCACCCGCCGGCACCTGTCTGACGGTGTTGTCGAACGCTTGTCGAAGCGCTTCGACAATCGTTCGACGAACAGCAGCTGGGTTCCGGCGGGGAGGTGGAGCCACCGTAGATCCGCGTACGCGAGATGGAAACTGCGACGAGCAAGCCCTCCTAACAGCCGCAGGTCAAGCCCGACCGCCCATGAAACTTTCACACGTTGTGAGGTCTTCGCCCCTCGGAGGCGGTACGCGACCGAACGACTGCCGCCGCTGCTCGATCAACCGACGTGACACATCGTGTAGAGCCCCGCCATGTCCGTATTGATATCCGCGATCACCTGATTGGGGTCGCCACCGGTCATGCCGGTCAGGCGGAAGTTGAGTTCCTGGAACTCAGCGGCCAGCCGCCTGATCGTCGCCGCCACAGGTTCCTCCGCACGGAGACCCGCCCCCATCAGTTCCTGGTACGCCTGTTGAGCCGCGGCCGCCTGACCGCTGCGGCCGGTCCCGGCGTTCCTGCGATATCCGGCCAAGGCCGCCTCCGCCTGGTCGCAGCCGTCGGGCCGGACGGATGCCGGCGTCGGCTCGGCACTTCGCACCTCGTGCGAACGAGGTGACGGCGTAGGTGCAGCAGGCTCGGGCGTCGGGTCATCAGTCGGTGGACCCTCCTGTGTTGGAGGAGATTGAGGGACTTCTTCCGAAGGAGATGGAGTCGGGGTCGGACTCTCGATCACGGTGACGCCCGGGATCGGAGTCGGGGCGGAGGTCCCAGATGTCACCGACGGCCTCAGGTAGGCGACGAGCGCGACCAGAGCCGCAAGCGAACCCGCGATCGCACTCACCGCCGTCCAATTGAAACGCGACCCCACTCCCCCACCACCCGTCCCCGCCGTCCCGCTGTCAGCCATGCGCTCATCGTGGCCGACGCACCGAACCCGGTCCAGGACGTCACCCACAGCCGTTCTTGATCTACCGGAGATGCCGGCCCAGCGGCGACATTCGAATGCCTCAAATCTCGCGGAGGATGACAAATCAACCCGCGCCCTAGCGACCATATCTACAGCCAGCAAAAAGGAGCGACGCACGATGAACCGCGATGCGCCGCCGGGCGCCCATGTCCGGATATATACGGATTTACAAGCGGCGAGGTCATGGCGGGAGTTTGGGCGCTGCGTGCGGGCCTGCTAAGGTCCGAAACTGCATCACGGGTGCTGCTCATAACAAGTACGCATGCCATGCGGACGAATGTTGTCGAAGCGTGACATCTTAGGATTTTGTGGCGGGCGAGACGACCGGTCTGGAAGAGGCCCTCAGTCGCGTGGTGCGGCTGGCGGGCGATCATATCGGCGCGCTCGACTCCACGTTGCGCCACATGGCGGCCCACGCCTGGGTCGGCGGCGGCGCGGCCCCTTTCACCCAAGCCACCCAGGACCAGCGCACCCGGCTTCAGCGGGCCTTCGAAACCGCGGCAGCGCAGATCGTCGAGCGCATCCGGGCCCAGGGCGGAAACGCCACCGCTCCATCACTGGCGACCGCGCTTCCGGTCAGCACGTCGACGCGCGGCGGCTTCTCGGGGATGGACGTGGGAGTGATGACCCGCATGGTGGCCGACCTGGAGCGCGCCGGACACGACCTGCCCGCCGCAGGAAGCCGGCTCTCCGCAGCGTTGGGCTCGGTTTGCGTCAGCCCCGTACCCGCCCAACAAGTCGCGGCTGTGGGCACCTGGGCAACAGGGCAGGCCGCCGACCTGCGCAGGCGGCTGACCGTGCTCCAGCAGCGCCCCGACGGTGCCTTGGCGAACGCGGCCCTGCTCGGCTTCGGGCTGTTCGGCGGGTTCGCACCCGATCCGGACGGCGTCGGCGGCCTCCTCGCCGCCGCCGCGAACGGCGACACCGCGGCGCTGAAAAAGGTGGTGGAGGCACAGAACACCGGCAAGGACCCCACCCTCGCCGCCCGCGTCCACGCCTGGTGGCAGATGCTCGACCCGGCCGCTCGCCAACGCCTCATCGACGCCGAGCCCCGGCTGGTCGGCTCACTCAACGGCGTACCCGCCGCCACCCGCGACAGCGCGAACCGCGCCTATCTCGGCATGCGTAAGAGCGTGATCAACAAGCAGTTAGCGGAACTGCGCGAGATGGCAGAAAACATGAAGGGAGGGGCACGGCAGACTCAGCTACTCTTCGAAATAGATGCGCTGGAGGAGGAACTCCGCAAGATCGCGGCCGTCGAAAGGAGCCTGGCGATGGGCGGAATCGAGGGTCGCCCGCCGGCCCTTCTGCTCCAGGTCGATTTGGCCGGGCTCGGTAAGGCGGCCATTTCGTTCGGCGACCCCGACAAGGCGGACTCAGTGGTCACCTCCGTACCGGGCACGGGCAGCACATTGGAGGGGATCGGCGGTGACGCAAATCGCGCCGCAATGCTGTGGGACCAGTCCAACAGCTCCTCTCCTGACACAAAAGTCGCTTCGATCATTTGGCTTGGCTATAAGGCACCGCAACTCGACGCCAGCGTTCTCTGGGCCGACTCGTCAGTGGCATCGCCCAAGCTCGCCGAAGACGGAGCGGGTCCACTGGCAGGTTTCCTCGACGGTTTGCACGCAACACACCAGCCGACCGGAACGCCTCGCTTCACCGTTCTGGGCCACAGCTATGGCAGCGTGGTGACCGGTATAGCCGCCCAGTCGAGGAAAGGAAGATTCGCCGACCAACTCATTCTGCTGGGAAGCCCTGGCACTATGGCGGCAAAGGCCAGCGATCTCGGGGTGAAGCATGTGTGGGTAGGCGAGTCGCCGCAAGACCCTATCGCCGATCTTGGCCATCTTGGAATGAGCGGCGGACGGCACCCGATCTCGGGCATCCTGCATCCCTGGCTTCCGAACGGCGAAGGCCCTTTCGGGACCGACCCCAGCAACATCGCCTTCGGCGCGAACCGCTTTGTCGTCGACCCTACGCCTGCCGGGTGGACCGGCTACAGCCTTGACGCTCACTCCGGCTACTGGGCTCGGGGTTCATCCTCTTTACTGAACATGGGGCACATTATCACCGGCAGGTACCAGGACGTGGATAAACTGCCGACACCGCGCTCACGCTCTGCTCAGGATCCGGTGCCCCGGTCATCACCCACTTCGCAGTCCTCATCCACATCGCCGGGAGACTGAATGTTCCGCACCGTCCGGTTGATTCTGGTTATCGCGGCAGTGATTAGCATCGCCGGATGCGAACCCGGCGGAACTCTTGGAGGACGCATGAACTCGTCGGCCGACGAGCCAACGATCACCAAGTCGCAGGCGCTCACTCGCATCGAGCAATTGATCAACGGAACCGTCGGAGTGATTCGTCCTAAGCCTCGACTGGAGCTTTATAGGCCCAGCCTCATTGACGGTGTTTGCGACAATCCATTGGGCCCCGGCTTTGAGGACCCGATAGAAGTCAGCCGCGAGTACCACCTGGAAGGACTACCCAAAGACGAGAACGCCCTTAGAAGAGTGGTCGCCGACGTCAAGGCGTACTGGCAAAAAGAGGGGCACAATATCACGGCTGAGCACGAAAACGGACTACAACTGTTCGGGCACTCCCGCCCCGACGACTTCCTCATCACCATCGGTCGAGTAGCCGACAACGTGCTCACCCTCACCGCCACCTCGACCTGCCTCTGGCCCAACGGCACCCCCGAGCCATCCCCTACAACCACACCCTGACGCATCCGCTCGATGGCTCCATCGAAGCTGAGCCCGTTCGTCAGGCAGTGCGATGAATTAGCCGCCTCGCCGCGTATCCGCAGCGCAGCGGGCCCGCCCGCCAGTCCTCATTCGCCTCGGCGACGCTTCTCCAGCGCAGCGCGAGTTCCGCGGGTTCCTCGTCGCCGTCCTCTTCCTCCGGGTCGCATGGGTCTATGACGGTGACGAGCCGGCCGTACTCGGTGTGGACGATCTGAGCATCCCCGTTCGCGTTCCGGGACACGCTCGTAGCCCGGCCGTCGCGCGACAGCCCGGCCGGCAACGGCAGGCGGGAACTTTGGAACCCGTTCGGCTCCGGGACGAGGGTCCCTGGGCCCCAGCTTTCCCGCGTAAGCGGCCCCGTGGTTTCAGGGCGCGCGGCGTAGGCCGCCGTGACCGTCTCGAAGATGGTGCGGTGAGCGATCGTGTCAGGCAGTCCGCCGATCCGGAGCAGCGCATCCTCGGCTTCCGGGCCGTCGCACCACGTCAGGTATGAGAGGTGGGGCATAACTGCCGGTCATCAGAGATCTCGGCCACTCCGCATCTTGGGATCGGCAAGTGTGCGAACCCGGCATGGAGTGTTGCGTCAACAGCCCGCTGAACAGGTGCCCCGATGTCGGGCTTTGGTCGGGCTGACATACTGGCGGGCGTGTTCGATCGGGGTGTGATGCGGGTGGTGGCGGCGGCCGTCGTTGATCAGGGGCGGCTGCTCGTCGTCAGCAAGAAGGCCGCGCCGGGGACGTTCTACCTGCCCGGCGGGAAGCCGGAGGCCGGGGAGAGTCCGGAGGAGACCCTGGTGCGGGAGCTGAAGGAGGAGCTCGGCGTCGCGCCGCGCGATCCGGAGCTGTTCTGCGAGGTCGAGGACGTGGCCGCGCTCGAGGGTGTACCGATGCGCATGACGGTGTTCACGGCCGCGCTCGCCGGACGCCCTGAGCCTGCCGCCGAGCTCGCCGCGCTGGGGTGGACCGATGGGCGTGACGGCTATGAGGCTCGGCTGGCTCCGGCGGTTCGCCATCACGTGGTTCCGCGGCTGATCGAAGCCGGAGCCCTTCGCCCCGCCCCATGAGACCCCACTCCGGGCAGGCGGCCTCTCAGCCAGCCGGTGAGGTGAGGAGTTCGCGGGCCAAGGTTTCGGCCCACCATTGTTCGACGCGGTCCGGGGACCAGCCGCGTTCCACGGTGAGCGTGGTGTAGACGTCGATGTTGCACAGGGCCGCGTAGATGTCGGTGGCGGTGCGGACGTCCAGGCCCGGGCGGAGGGTGCCGTCCGGCCAGGAGGAGAAGACCGTCAGGCGGGTCTCGTCGGCGCGGGCACGGCTGTCGCGGTAGAGAGCGGCGAGCTCGGGCTCGGTGCGGGCGGCTTCGCGCAGCGGCACGATGACGTCTCCGGCCTGCTCGAACAGCCGCCGGTCGAAGGCCGCCATCGCGGCGAGCTGGCGTCCGGGGGTCGCCTCCGGTGCCTCCAGCTCGGCGAGCTGGCGCGAGAGGTCGGCGGACAGGCCGGCGGCGTCCGCCAGCGCCCGGTCAGCCCCGTCTTGTTGCCGTACACCGAATACACCGTCGGCACCGAGACCCCGGCCTCGCGTGCGACGTCGCGTACGGTCGACGCACCCCAGCCGCGCGCGACGAAGAGGCGGCGCGCGGCGCGGGCTATCTCGGCGCGGGTCTCCATCGCCTGCGCCGTGCGGCGCAGCGAATCGTAGCGGCGGCGCGCCGGAGGCAGGGAGCGCGCGGCGAAAGCGCAGCAGAGGCGGGGAGCGCTGTGCGAACGCGCGGCGACGGGTGGAACCGTCGGCGATGGGACGGGCCGGCGGGGCGACCCGTCCCATCGACCAGGCACGGACGGTCGGCGCGACGGGCGGTCAGACCAGGGAGCGGACCGAGCCGGGAGCGCAGGAGGAAGAGGAGGTGGCGTGGAGGCGGTCGGCGAGGGAGTCGGCGATCTCGCCCACGCGTACAGCGGTGTTGGAGAGCAGGGTCGAGGTCAGGCCGTGGGTGTGCTCGCTGGCCCCCTGGACGTAGATGCCGCAGCGCAGCTCGGGTGAGGTGGCGATGCGGTAGTCGCGGCCGAGGCGCACACCGCCACCCGGGAGGCGCTCGCACAGGCGGCCGGTCTCGCCGAGGAGGGTGAGCGGGTCGGTGGGGCGGTAGCCGGTGGCGTAGACGAGGACGTCGGCGTCCAGCAGGGTGCGCTCGCCGGTGGG
This sequence comes from Nonomuraea sp. NPDC052634, assembly GCF_040678535.1. NCBI lineage: Bacteria > Bacillati > Actinomycetota > Actinomycetes > Streptosporangiales > Streptosporangiaceae > Nonomuraea > Nonomuraea sp. NPDC052634. The sequence goes on from NZ_JBFATY010000001.1 coordinate 676,456, forward strand.
CAGGAACTGGACGGCGACGCGCAGGCCGTCGTCGTCGCGCGAGACGTCGGTGAGGCGGGAGGCGTTGAAGATGCGCAGGCGTTCCTTGCCCTGCACCTTCTCCTGGTAGTGGCGGCGGTAGAGCTCGTCGATCAGCTCCAGGTCCACGACGGAGTAGTTGGTGGAGGCGTGGTACGCCCGCAGGCGCTCCTTCACGTCGTCGGGGGCGGCGTAGAAGTGGTCGACGGCGGCGGTGTCGAAGATGCGGTTGGCGAAGGAGCTGTCGTCGGCGGGGGTGTAGCCGTACTTGGCGAAGACGGCGCAGACCTCGGCGGCGGGGAACGCCGCGTGCAGGTGGCCGGCCACCTCGGCGGCGCTCTGCCCGGCCCCGACGACCACGAACCTGCGGGGGTCGCGCAGCGCGGGCAGCTTGTCGAGGAGCTCTTCGCTGTGCCAGACGCGCTCGTCGCTCACCACGCCGTCGGGCAGGACGGGTTCGAGTCCGGCGGCGAGCACGAGGTTGCGGGCGCGGCGGGTGACGAGGGTGCCGTCGCCCTGGCGGGCCACCACGTCGAGGAACTCGATGGCGCCGTCCACATGCACCGGGGTGACGCCGACGACTTCGGAGGAGTATTCCACCTGGCCGGTGAAGCGCGCGGCGGCCCATTCGAGGTAGTCGTGGAACTCCAGCCGGGACGGGAACATCGTCTTGTGGTTGATGAAGTCGAGCAACCGCCCCTTTTCCCGCAGGTAGCACAGGAAGCTGAACTCGCTGGCCGGGTTCCGCATCGTGACCAGGTCCTTCAGGAACGACACCTGCATCGTGGCGCCTTCGAGGAGCATGCCGCGATGCCAGCCGAAGGCGGGCTGTTTCTCCAGGAACACCGCGTCGGCTCCGTCACCGTGACGCTCTTTCAGCGCGATGGCCAGGGCCAGATTGGAGGGCCCGAAGCCGATGCCGATGAGGTCATGGACGTGCTGCTCCGAGGAGGACATGGAGGCCTTTCTGACGACCGGACCGGGGATGGAGACGAGGCCCAAATTAGGTTAGCCTTGCCTAATTAAGGTCACCCTAACCGAAGCGGTTCCTCTCGACAAGGAGACACCATGCGGGTCGTGATGTTCGGCTACCAGACCTGGGGGCATCGCACGCTCCAGGCGCTTCTGGACTCCGAGCACGAGGTCGTGCTCGTGGTCACACACCCCAGGAGCGAGCACGCGTACGAGAGGATCTGGAACGACTCGGTGGCCGAGCTGGCCGAGGCCCACGGTGTGCCGGTGCTGCTGCGCAACCGGCCGGACGACGAGGAACTGATGTCCCGGCTCAAGGAGGCCGACCCCGACCTCATCGTCGCCAACAACTGGCGCACCTGGATCCCGCCGGAGATCTTCAACCTGCCCCGTCACGGCACGCTCAACGTGCACGACTCGCTGCTGCCGAAATACGCCGGCTTCTCCCCGCTGATCTGGGCGCTGATCAACGGCGAGAAGGAGGTGGGGGTGACCGCCCACATGATGAACGAGGAGCTGGACGCCGGTGACATCGTGGTGCAGCGCGCGGTGCCGGTGGGCCCGAAGGACACGGCCACGGACCTGTTCCACCGCACCGTGGACCTGATCGGCCCGATCGTCACCGAGGCGCTCGACCTCATCGGCTCCGGAACGGCCGTCTTCACCCCGCAGGACCGCTCGCAGGCGAGTTTCTTCCACAAGCGCTCGATCGAGGACGGCAACATCGACTGGACCTGGCCCGCCGAGGACATCGAGCGGCTGGTCCGCGCCCAGTCCGACCCGTATCCCAACGCCTTCACCTACTACAAGGGCGAGCGGATCAGGGTGACCAAGGCGTCGGTGTCGCGCGGCTTCTACGGCGGCACGCCGGGGCGGATCTTCATCCGTGAGGGTGACGGCGTGGTCATCGTGGCGGGCGCGGAAGCGCGCAAGGGGCGCTCTCACGGTCTGGTGATCGAGCAGGTACGTACGGAGGACGGCGCCGAGCTGCCCGCCACCGAGCTGTTCCGCAGCATGGGCGGTTACCTCACCCGCCGGCCCTAGACCCGGCGGCCCGGAACCCGGCACCCCAGGCCCCGGCAGTCCTGGCCCTGAAGCCCTCGACGCGGCCAACGATCACCCGAGCGTCCAGGCGACGTCCCGCAGCAGGGCGCCCCGCCAGCCCGCCCGGTCGTGGCCCGAGGGCGAGCGCGACACCCGCACGGCGGCTCCGGCCTGCTCGGTGAGGCGTTCGACGCGTTCGCAGTGCGGGAGCATGCGGCGCTCGTGCTCCCCCACGTCGAAGGCGACGCGCAGGCCGGACAGGTCGGGGCGGTCCCGCTCCAGGCGGGCGGCGATGGCGCCGCCTGGCAGGCCGTCGAGCGGGTCGGTGCGGTCTTCCGCCCCGGGCGCCCACCAGAAGGAGCCCGACTGGCAGGCGACCCCGGCCAGCAGGCCGGGGAACTCCAGCGCCGCGTACAGGGCGCTGAGCCCGCCGAGGCTCTGCCCGGCGGCCACGAGCCGGCCGAGGTCGGCGGGCACGCCGCCGCCGGCGATCAGCGGCAGCAGTTCGTCGCGGACGGCCCGCCACAGCTCGGGGCGGCAGGCGTACTCGTGCTCGCGGTCGCGCGCGGGCAGGAAGACGAGCGTGACGGGCGGCACCGCGCCATCGGCCACGGCCGCGTCGAAGGCGGTCATGGCCGGGTGCAGATACAGCCAGTCGTCGCCGTCGAGCAGCAGCACGAGGGGCCCGCCACCGCCCGCCGGATGCACGCGCACGGTGCGCCGCCCGCCGAGCAGCGCGCTGGTCCAGCGCAGGCGGATTTCGGGGAGCGGCAGCACGTCGTCGGGGCCGATGGCGGGCCAGTACGGCTGCCCGGGCACGTCGGGGGTGGCCGCGATGGACCGTTCGCCGCCCGCGCCGACGGGGTTGAGCGGGTCGGCGTGCGCGCCGTCGCCGGTGAGGATCCGGTACGTCACCCGCAGCCGCGCGGGCATGGCGACCTCGGCGTACCAGCAGTCGGTCTCGCCCCAGCGGGCCAGCGGCACCGGCTCCGGCAGGCTCTCGAAGGAGAGGGTGGCCGGGCCGCCGCGCCACAGGAAGAGCGTCATCCAGCCGCCGCCGTCCGGCGCGCTGACGGGCGAGCGCGCCGCCTGCCAGAACTGCTCGGTGCCGGGTTCGCCGGTGAGCCCGTACCGGGCGAAGGTCTCTCCCATGCGCGCGTCCCTTCCCATCGACCGCGAACTAAGGATAGCTTTACCTAAGTCCGATCTTCCCAGCACGAAGGAACTGCCGACGTCGCCATGAGCACGACTGCGATGAAACGTGCCCGCCGGCGGCGGGTTCTCGGCGCGGGCGGGCTCGCGCTGGTCCTGGTGGTCGCGGCGGGCGCGTCGCTGGCCGTCGGGGCCCGCGCGCTCAGCCTCGGCGAGGTCTGGCAGGGCCTGTTCGGAGCGGCGGGCGGCGATCAGCGGCTCACCGAGATCGCGCTCATCGTGCAGACCGTACGGGTGCCGAGGACCGTGCTCGCGATCGCGGCCGGCATCGCGCTGGGCGTGGGCGGGGCGCTGATCCAGGGCTACACCCGCAACCCGATCGCCGACACGGGCCTGCTCGGGGTGAACGCGGGCGCCTCGTTCGCGGTGGTCACCGTGATCATCCTGTTCGGGCTGGCGAACCCGTACCAGTACGTGTGGTTCGCGTTCCTGGGCGCGGCGGCGGCCGGGACGGTGGTGTTCGGGCTGGCCAGCCTCGGCCAGGGCGCGGGCAGCCCGCTGACGCTGGCGCTGGCCGGGCAGGGCATCGCGGTGTTCCTGGCCGCGATGACGACGGCGATCGCGCTGACCGACCAGACCTCGCTGAACGCCCTGCGGTTCTGGAACGCGGGCGGCGTGGCCGGTGTGGGCTTCGACGTGATCTGGCCGGTCGTCGCGTTCATCGGGGCGGGGCTGGTGCTGGCGGCGACCACGCTGCCCGCCATCAACCTGCTCAACCTGGGCGACGACGTGGCCCGTGCGATGGGCGTGAACATCGCGCGGAACAGGACGGTGGGCGTCGTCGCCATCACCGTGCTGGCGGGGGCGGCGACGGCGGCCTGCGGGCCGATCGCGTTCCTGGGGCTCATGGTGGCTCACATCGCCCGGTACGTGACCGGGCCCGACTATCGCTGGCTGGTACCGTTCGCCGGGCTGCTCGGCGCCGTCGTCCTGCTGGCCTGCGACATCCTGGGGCGCGTGGTGACGCGGCCCGGCGAGTTGCCGGCGGGCGTCGTCGTCGCCCTGGCCGGCGCCCCGTTCTTCGCGGCGCTCGTGTGGCGCGGAAGGTTCAGGAAAACGTGATCGGGACCCTGGTTCGAGGCGTGCGGGGCGTCCGGGTCGGCCGCGCGTCGTTCGTGTGGCGGCCGTGGATGGTGTGCGTGACCCTGCTGCTCGCGGCGGCGGCGTTCCTGGTGTTCTGCCTGTCGATCGCGCTCGGCGACTTCCCCATCGCGCTGCCGCAGGTGGTGGCGACGCTGTTCGGGCAGGGCGAGCGGGTGGACGAGTTCGTGGTCTTGGAGCTGCGGATGCCGCGCGCGCTGGCCGGGCTGGTGGTCGGGGTGGTGCTGGGCGTGTCGGGGGCGATCACGCAGTCCATCGCGCGCAACCCGCTGGCCAGTCCCGACGTGCTGGGCATCACCGGCGGCGCGAGCATGGTCGCGGTGTTCCTGGTGACGGTGACGGGCGGGGCCGCGTCGGCGATCGCCGGCACGGTCGGCCTGCCCGCGGCGGCGCTGACCGGCGGCCTGGGCACCGGCCTGCTGGTGTATCTGCTGGCCTGGCGGCGCGGCATCGACGGCTTGCGGCTGATCCTCATCGGCATCTCGGTGAGCGCCGTGGCGGAGGCGATCACGGTGTGGCTGCTCGCCACGGCCGACATCCGCGACGTGGCCAGGGCCCAGGCGTGGCTGGTCGGGTCGCTGGACTCGCGCACCTGGGAGGAGGTGTGGCCGGCGCTGTGGTGCGGGCTGGCGCTGCTCGCCGTGGTGGCGTACGTGGCCTTCCACCTCAAACCGCTGCATTTCGGCGACGAGGTGGCGACCGGGCTGGGCGTGCGGTTCTCGATGGTGCGCGGCGTGCTGCTGCTGTGCGCGGTGCTGCTCGCCGGGGTGGCGGTGAGCGCGGCGGGGCCGGTGCCGTTCGTGGCGCTGGTGGCGCCGCAGGTGGCGATGCGGCTCACCCGGTACGCGACGCCGCCGCTGGTGGCCTCGGGTCTGACGGGCGCGCTGCTGCTGATCGGCGCCGACCTGGTGGCGCGCACGGCGCTGCCGGTGGCGCTGCCCGTCGGCGTGGTGACGGCGGCGATCGGCGGCCCGTTCCTGGTGTACGTCCTGGTGCGGGCCAACCTCAGGAGAACCAGAGGTCGCTAGAAAGTTAGGTTAGCCTTGCCTAACTAGTTCGTGTTACGGTTTGCCTGCCCCACGTCGGTGGTGCAGCCACAGCACGACAGCAAAGGGACTTGCGGATGCTCTCCCCTCGATCCACAGTTGCGAAGACCCTGCGGCGGTTGACGGTGGTGTTGTCCGCCGCGGCCCTGCTCGCGGGGTGCGGGTCCGGAGCCGCGGAGCAGCCGGACGCGACCACCGGCGCGAGCGCCGCCGCCGGCTCGGGCGGCGCGTTCCCCGTCACGGTGGAGCACGCCTTCGGCACCACGGAGATCACCAAGGCCCCCGAGCGGGTCGTCTCCGTGGGTTACACCGACGACCAGGCCGTCCTGGCGTTCGGCATCAAGCCGGTCGGCATGGTGGACCAGTACCCGAACCCGCCGGGCACGACGCCCGACATCAACACCCAGTGGCCCTGGGTGAAGGACAAGTGGGGCGACACCCGGCCCGAGGTCGTCATGACCAACGGCGACTCGGGCCCCAACTACGAGAAGATCGCCGCGCTGCGGCCGGATCTGATCGTCGCGGTCTACTCGGAGATCGACCAGGCGGCCTACGACCGGCTGTCCAAGATCGCGCCGGTGGTCGCCCGTACCAAGGCCGAGAAGGAGCCGTTCAGCGCTCCCTGGCAGGACAACGCGCTGCACATCGCCAAGGCGCTCGGCAAGGCCGAGGAGGGCGCGAAGATGGTCGCGGAGATCGACGCCAAGCTCAAGGCGGCGCGCGACGCGCACCCCGAGTGGGCCGGGAAGACCGCGGTGGCGCTGTCCTGGTACAAGAACTCGGTCGCGCCCTTCACCACCACCGACGTGCGCGGCCGGCTGGTGACGGGCATCGGCTTCAAGGGCCGGCCGGAGATCGACGAGATCGCGGGCGGCAGCTTCTACACGGTGCTGTCCCCCGAGCGCATCGACCTGGTGGACGTCGATCACATCTTCGTCATCGCCGACCAGGCCGACCAGGACGCGCTGAAGAAGTTCAAGCTGTTCGCCAACCTGCCCGCGGTCAAGAACGGCAACGTCTCGTACCTGCTCGACAGCGAGGGCCCGGCGATCGGCGCGGCCATGTCGCAGAGCACGCTGCTGTCGCTGCCGTACGCGATCGACGAGCTCGTCAAGTCGGTGGAGTCGTGACAAGGACGCATTTCCGCGAAGCTTCGGCGGTCCTGGTGTGAGCACCGGGACCGAGACCGCCCTCGCCATCCTGCGCACGGCGAGCGCGCGCGAGGCGGCCAGGTGGGTCGTGGCGCACTGCCGCGACACGCCGTGGCTGACCGCCGCGACCGCCGTGACCACGGTGGCGGGGGCGGCGCTGCAGGTGCTGCCGGTGTTCCTGCTCGGCCAGGTGGTGGACGGCGTGATCGCCGGGAAGCCGCACGACCTGCTGGTCACGATCGGGGTGCTGCTGGCGCTCGCCCTGCTGCTCGGCACGGTGGCCGCCGCTGCGTCGTCGTACCTGATCGGGCGGCTCGGCGCGGACCTGCTCGCCCGGCTGCGCGAGGGCGCGGTGCGGGCGGTGCTGGGCCTGCCGAGCGCCAGGATCGAGCAGGTCGGGCACGGTGACGTGCTGTCGCGGGTGGGTGACGACGTGGCCGTGGTGTCCAAGGGCATCCGCACGGCGATCCCCACCCTGTTCTCTGCGGCGGTGCTGGTCGTCATCGCCACGGCCGGCATGTTCGGCCTGGACTGGCGGCTGGGGCTGGCCGGCGCGGGGGCGCTGCCCGCGTACGCGCTGGCGCTGCGCTGGTACCTGCCCCGCTCCGCGCCGCTCTACCGCCGGCAGCGCGAGGCGCAGGCCGACCGGGCGCAGGCGCTCATCAGCGGGCTGAACGGCATCGGCACCGTGCGGGCCTACCGCCTCGAACCGCTGTTCCGCGAGCGGGTGGCCCGCGAGTCGTGGCGGGTGCGGAACCTCGGCATCCAGGTGTTCCGGCTCTTCGGCCGGTTCGTCGGCCGGGAGAACCGCGCCGAGTTCATCGGGCTCACCCTGATCATCGTCGCCGGGTACGTGCTGCTGGAGACCGGCCAGATCACGCTGGGCGAGGCGTCGGTCGCGCCGCTGCTGTTCCACCGGCTGTTCAACCCGCTCGGCTCGATCATGTTCACCTTCGACGAGGCGCAGAAGTCGGGCGCGAGCCTGGCCCGGCTGGTCGGGGTGCTGAGCGAGGCCACCCAGGAACGCCTGGCGGGCGCCCCTGACATCGCCCCTGCGGGCCCCGGCCCGCAGGCGGTGACGGTGGAGGGGCTGACGTTCGGCTATCCCGGCTCCGACCGGCCGGTGCTGCGCGATGTGAACCTGACGATCCCGGCCGGGCGCTCGCTCGCGCTGGTCGGGGCCACGGGCGCGGGCAAGACGACGCTGGCGGCGCTCATCGCCGGCATCGGCACCCCGCAGGCCGGCTCGGTGCGCATCGGCTCGACCTCGATCTCCGACCTGGACGAGGCGGACGCGCGGGCACTGGTGAGCATCCTCACACAGGAGACGCACGTGTTCTCCGGCACGCTCGCCGACGACCTGCGGCTGGCCGCGCCGGAGGCGAGCGACGCCGAGCTGATGGACGCGCTGCGCACGGTGGGCGCGGAGCCGTGGGTGTCGGCGCTGCCCGACGGCCTGGACACGCTGGTCGGCGAGGGCGGCGAGCGGCTCGACGGCACCAAGGCGGCGCAGCTCGCGCTGGCCCGGCTGGTGCTGGGGCGGGCGCCGGTGGTGGTGCTGGACGAGTCGACCGCGGAGGCGGGCAGCCAGGGAGCCGCCGAGCTGGAGCGCGCGGTGCTGGCCGCGTGCCGGGGGCGTACGGCGCTGTTCGTGGCGCACCGGCTGACGCAGGCGATGACCGCCGACCGCATCGCGGTGCTGGAGGCGGGGCGGGTGGTCGAGGAGGGCACCCACGAGGAGCTGGTGGCCGCGGACGGCCGGTACGCGCGGCTCTGGCGGGCCTGGCGCGAGTCTGGTTAGCCGATCATTGTTAGGTTAGGCTTACCTTACTTACGAACGTCTGAAGGGGCGGCTGAGGTCTTCATGCTTCGACCAAGCACTCGTGTGGTCTCCCTCTCTCCCGAACGGCTGGCCGGCCTGCGCCGCCGGGCCGGCGACCATCCCGACGGGGTTCTGCTGGAGGCCTGTGCGATCGGGCTGGCGTACTGGGCGGACGGGCCGGACGGCATCGACGGGCTCGCGCTCACGCCCGGCACGCCGTTCGCCGACGTGCTGGCCTGGGCGGCGGGCGGCGGCCGCGCACCGGAGCGCTGGCGGGCAGACGGCCTCGGCATCGCCGTCCCGGAGGGCGTCGATCTCGCCGACGCCCAGCTCGCGCTGGACGACCTGGCCGACTTCCCCGACCGGCCCATCGGCACCATCGCCCCGTCGAGCATCGAGATCCGGCTCGCCCAGCTCGCCCGATGGAACGACACCCGCGCCGACCGGGTCAGGCCGACCATCGTGGAGCTCTTCCACGAACAGGTACGCACCCGTCCCGACGCCGTCGCCATCGTGGACGAGCGCCGCACGCTCACCTACCGCGAGACCGCCGAGCTGGCCCACCAGCTCGCCCACCACCTCATCGAGCGCGGGCTGGCCGCCGAGCAGACCGTCGGCATCTCGCTGGAACGCTCGGCCGAGATGGTGATCGGGCTGCTGGCGGTGCTCATGGCGGGCGGCGCGTTCGTGCCGCTCGACCCGCACTGGCCGGCCGAGCGCCGCGCCCAGGTCATCGCCGACGCCGGGCTCGTCGCGCAGCTCGACCGCACCGGCGAGCACGACCCCGCAGAGCCGGACGCGGTGGCCGTGGACCTCGACGCCTGGGGCTACGGCTGCTACCCGGCCACCGAGACCGGGGTGACCGTGCCGGGGCCCGCGCTGGCGTACGTGATCTTCACCTCCGGCTCCACCGGGCGGCCCAAGGGCGCGATGATCCGGCATGAGGCGATCAGCGAGCGGCTGCTGTGGCAGTCGCAGGAGATCCTCGGCTTCGGGCCCGACGACGCCTCGCTGTTCAAGGCGCCGCTGTCGTTCGACATCTCGATCAACGAGATCTTCCTGCCGCTGGTCTGCGGCGGCCGGCTGGTGGTGCTGCGGCCCGGCGGCGAGCGCGACCCCCACCACCTGCTCAGCGTGATCGCCGAGCAGCGGGTGACGTTCACGTACCTGGTGTCGTCGATGCTGGACGTGCTGCTGGAGATGGCCGGCGACTCGGGTCGCCTGGACAGCCTGCGGCACGTGTGGTGCGGCGGCGAGGTGCTCACCCCCGAGCTGTACGAGCGGTTCCGCACCCGTCTCGGCATCCCCCTCTACCACGGTTACGGCCCGGCGGAGGCGACGATCGGCGTCTCGCACGTCATCTACCGGGGCGAAGCCGAGCGCCTGTCCACCTCGATCGGCAAGGCCAACCCCAACACCTGCCTGTACGTGCTGGACGACGAGCTGCGCCCGGTGCCCGTCGGGGTGGGCGGCGAGCTGTACGCCGGCGGTTTCCTGCTGGGCCGCGGCTACGTCAACGCGCCCGGCCTGACCGCCTCCCGGTTCGTGGCCAACCCGTTCGCCTCCGACGGCTCCCGCCTGTACCGGACCGGCGACCTCGCCAGGTTCGCCCCCGACGGGTCGCTGGACTTCCTCGGCCGCGCCGACAACCAGGTGAAGATCCGCGGCATGCGGCTGGAGCTGGAGGACGTCGAGGTCGCACTCGCCGAGCACCCGGGCGTGCGGCACACGTGCGTGGCCGCCAAGAAGCACGCATCGGGCGGCACCTACCTGGTGGGGTACGTGATCCCGGCGGCCGGCCACGAGGACCTGCGGCCTGAGGACGTCCTGGAGTGGGCCGCCGGGCACATGGTCGAGTACATGGTGCCCGCGCACGTCGTCGTCATGGACGCGTTCCCGCTCACCCCCAACGGCAAGCTGGACCGGCGCGCGCTGCCCGACCCCGAGCCGCGGGCCGAGCGGGTCGTCGCGCCCGCCACCGAGGAGGAGCGCGCGGTGTGCGCGGCCGTCGCGTCCGTGCTCGGCCTGGACGAGACCGGCGCGGCCGGCGCGGTCGGCGTGGACCGCAACTTCTTCCGGCTCGGCGGCGACAGCATCCTCGTGATCTCGCTGATCAGCGCGCTGCGCGAGCGGGGCCTGCACATCACGGCGGCGCAGGTCTTCGCCTCCCCCACGCTGGGCGCGCTCGCGGCGGTGGCCCAGCGGGAGGACGCCGCCGCCGACCCCTCCGACGTCGCCACCGGGCCGATCACCGGGTCGCCGATCCTGCGGTGGCTCGGCGAGACGACGGACGCGATCGGCGGGTTCGCGCAGTCGGTGGTGCTCAACACGCCGGACGGGCTGACCGGCGAGGCGCTCGATGCGATGCTCGCCGCCCTGCTCGACCGGCACCCCATGCTGCGGGCGCGGCTGGTGCGCGGCGAGCGCTGGGGCTTCGACGTCCCCGCCGCCGCTGCTCACCAAGGCGGCGCGCTCTGGGAGGAGAGCGACCGGAGCCTTGATGAGTGCGTGGACCGGGCCGTGTCGGCGCTGGACCCGGATGGGGGCGTGATGCTGCGCGCCGTGTGGCGGCGGGCGGAGCGGCAGCTCGTGCTGGCCGCGCACCACGTGGTGATCGACGGCGTCTCGTGGCGCATCCTCATGGACGACCTGGCCACCGCCTGGCGGCGGCTCTCCTGCGGGGAGCCAATCGCGCTGCCGCCCGCGGGCACGTCGTTCCGGCGCTGGACGCAGGTGCTGGAGTCGGCGGACTTCGCGGCCGGCCGCGCGTACTTCGCCCGCCCGCTTCCCGGCGCGGACCTGCCGCTGGGCAGGCGGCCGCTGGAGGCGTCGGACACCGTGGCCCGCGAGCGCACGCACGTCGTCACCGTCGGCCCTGAGGTGACCGCCGCGCTGCTGGGCGACCTGCCCGCGAGGTTCCACGCGAAGGTCAACGACGTGCTGCTGACCGCGCTGGCCGTCGCGCTCGCCCGCCGCCGCCGCGACCTGGGGCAGGAGCAGACGTTCGCGCACGTCGAGCTGGAGGGGCACGGCCGCGAGGGACGGTTCGTCGCCGCGTCGGCCGGGTTCGAGCCCGAGCTGTCGCGGACCGTGGGCTGGTTCACCACGTTGTTCCCGGTGACCGTGGACCCGGGCGCGGCGGACGACTTCACCGACCCCGCATACCTGGCGGCGGCGCTGAAGCGGGTCAAGGAGGACCTGGCCGGGGTGCCGGGCAACGGCCTCGCCTACGGCGTGCTGCGCCACCTGCGCGGCGTCGCGTTCGACGCGCCCGCGCCGCAGGTGCTGTTCAACTATCTCGGCAGGTACGAGGCGGGCACGCGGGCGGACTGGCGGCTCGCGGTCGCGACGGGGCAGCTCGGCGAGCGGCGCGACCCGGGGATGCGGCTGCCGCGCCCCCTGGAGTTCAACGCCATCGCCGAGCCGGGGCCGACGGGCGCGTACGAGCTGGTCACCACGATCTCCTGGCCCGAAGGAGTCTTCACCGGCGCCGACATCGAGGCGCTGGCCGGCTACTACCGGCAGGCGCTCGAGTCGCTGGCCGCGCTCCAAGACGGCGGCCACTCCCCCAGCGACTTCCTGCCGCTCGTCCTCACCCAGGCCGACGTGGACGCCCTCGACGGCCCCGCGCTGCGCGACATCCTCCCGCTGACCCCGCTGCAGGAGGGCCTGTACTTCCACTCGGTCTTCGACGGCGAATCGGCGGGCGGCTACGTCGAGCAGCAGATCATCACCCTGGACGGCCCGGTGGACGCCGACCGGCTCGCCGCGGCGGCCACGAGGCTGCTCGCGCTCTATCCGAACCTGGCGGCGCGGTTCGTGGCGCTCGCCGACGGCCGCGTCGTCTCGGTGCTGGAGGACGGCGTGCGCGCGCCGTTCTCCACGCTGGACCGGCCCGGCATCACCGACGAGGAGCTGCGTGACCTCGCCGAGCGGGACCGGCGCGCCGGGTTCGACCTCGCGACGGGGCCGCTCATGCGGTACACGCTCATCCGCCGGAGCCCCGGCCGGCACGTCCTGGTGCAGACCGTGCACCACATCGTCGCCGACGGCTGGTCGGTGCCGGTGATGCTGCGGGCGCTGCTGGACGAATACCACCGGCCGGGCAGCGGGTACGCGGACGACGGCTTCGCCGCGTACGTACGGGAGCTGGCCGGGCGGGACGACGCCGGGAGCGAGCGGGTCTGGCGCGAGCAGCTCGACGGGCTGGCGGGCCCCTCGCTGGTGGCCGAGGGTCACACCCCGTCGGACCGGTACACCGACGTCACCGAGATCCCGGACGCCGACATCGACGAGGCCGCTCGGGCGGCGGGGGTGCCGCTGAGCGTGGCCGTGCACAGCGCGTGGGCCGCCACGCTGGGCGGCATCCTGCAGCGCACGGACGTGGTGTTCGGCTCCACGGTGTCCGGGCGGGAGGTGGACGTCCCCGGCGTCCAGGACATGGTGGGGTTGCTGATCAACACGATCCCCGTGCGCGCGCGGTGGGACGCCGCTACCACGGCGGGCGAGCTGCTGGAGTCCGTGCGCGCGCACCAGAGCGCGGTGCGCGGCCACCAGCACGTCTCGCTCACCGCGATCGGGCGGGCGGCGGGCGGCGGGCCGCTGTTCGACACGCTCGTGGTGTTCGACGTCGCCACCGACGTGGCGAGCCTGCGCAGGCCCGGCGACGACCTGATCATCACCGAGGTCGTGAACGAGGGCGCGCCGCACTATCCGCTGACCCTGGTCGTGGCGCGGGAGCCCGGCGGCGGGCCGCGCTTCACCCTCATCTACGACGGCGCGCTGCTGCGGGAGCGGGGCGCGCGGCACATCCTGGGCACGTTCACCCGCACGCTCGTCCGGTTGCTCACCCGGCCGGACGGCCCCGTCAGCGAGCCCGCACCGGCCCTGCCCGCACATGGCGGTGAGCACATCACGCTCGGCGGGCTGTTCGACGCCGCCGCCGCGCGGCACCCCGATACCGTGGCCGTCACCCAGTGCGCGCTGGACGGCGGCACCCGGTCGATGACGTACCGGGAGGTGCGGGAGGCCAAGGAGCGGCTGGCCTCGGCGCTGCGCGCGGCCGGGGTGGGGCCCGGCGACCGGGTGGCGGTCGCGATGCCGCGCTCGCTCGAACAGGTCGTCGCGATCATCGCGGCCGTCACGGCGGGCGGCGCGTACGTGCCGCTCGACCCGGCGTACCCGGACGAGCGGCTGGCGTACCTGCTGGCCGACTCCGCGCCCAAGGTGGTGCTCGCGGACCGGGAGCGGCGCGACCGCATGGCGCGGCTGGCCGGCGGGCGGGTGCCCGTGCTCGTCCAGGACGACGACCTGCCGCTCGACCCCTCCAGGCCGCGTGTCGCCGCGCACGACCCCGCGTACGTGATCTACACCTCCGGCTCGACCGGCCGGCCCAAGGGCGTGGTGGTGCCGCACTCCGCCGTTCTGTCGCTGCTCGCCGGCACATGGCCGGACATGCGGTTCGGACCGGATGACGTGTGGGTGCAGTTCCACTCGGCGTCGTTCGACTTCGCGGTGTGGGAGCTGTGGGGCGCGCTGGCGCACGGCGGTGAGCTGCTGGTGCCGGAGTACGCGCTCACCCGCTCCCCCACCGACTTCCACCGCCTGGTGCGCGAGCGCGGGGTGACCGTGCTGAACCAGACACCCTCCGCGTTCTACCAGCTCGCCGAGGCCGACCGGCACGCCGATCAGCGCATGGAGTCGCTGCGGCTGGTGATCTTCGGCGGCGAGGCGCTGGACCTCGGACGGCTGCGCGGCTGGGTCGGGCGGTACGGCACGCGCGCGCCCGAACTGGTCAACATGTACGGCATCACCGAGACCACCGTGCATGTCACCCACCGGGTGCTGACCGACGAGGACTTCGCGGGCTCCGCCGTGTCGCCGATCGGGCGGGCGATCCCCGGCCTGGTCACGTACCTGCTGGATGAGCTGCTGCGGCCGGTGCCGCCCGGCCGGGCAGGCGCCGTTTACGTGGCGGGTGCGCAGCTCGCGCTCGGCTACCTGGGGCGGCGCGGGCTGACCGCGTCGCGGTTCGTGGCGGATCCCTTTGCCGGTGACGGGTCCAGGATGTACCACACGGGCGACCTGGCGCGGCGGACGCTGGACGGGGAGCTGGAGTTCGTCGGGCGGGCCGACGACCAGGTGCAGCTCAAGGGGTTCAGGATCGAGCTCGGCGAGGTCGAGTCGGCCATCCGGGACCTGGACGGGGTCGTGGACGTGGCCGTCACCGTCGCTCCGTCCGGTGACCATCTCGTGGCGCACGTGGCCGGCCGGGTGCCGGACGACTGGGCCGGCCTGCTGGGGGCGCGGCTGCCCGCGTACATGGTGCCGGGGCTGATGCTGCCGATCGACGCGCTGCCGCTGACCGTCAACGGCAAGCTGGACCGCGCCGCCCTGGCCGCCCGCACCGCCGGACAAGCGGACGCCGCCTCCTCTCACCCCTCACCCGCGCCGGGCGTCGAAGCCGTCGTGAGTGCGCTGGTCGGGGTGTTCGCCGAGACGCTGCCGGGTGTCGAGGTGGACGCCGACACCGATTTCTTCCGCGCCGGGGGCGACAGCATCGTGGCCATAGCCCTGGTCAACCGGGCGAGGGCGCTCGGGCTGCCGGTCACACCGCGCGAGGTGTTCCTGTTCAAGACGCCGCGCGCGCTCGCCGAGCACCTGGACGTGCCCGCCGAACCGGCGCCCCAGCCCGTCGCGCCCGCCATGCCCGCCGCCCGTGCGGACGGGCCGTTCGCGCCGACCCCGATCATGCTGCGGCAGCGCGAGCTGGGCGGCTCGCCGGCCAGGTTCGCGCAGGCCAGAACGCTGGCAGTACCGGACGAGGCGGGCTTGGCGGACGTCGAGCGGGCCGCGAACGCGGTCGTCGCCGCCCACCCGGCGCTGCGGCTGCGGCTGCGGATCGAGCACGGCGTGTGGACGCCGTGCACCGAGCCGCCGAGGCCCGTCGCCGTCGTCCGGGCGGCCGGGACCGACGCGAAGGCGGCGGCGGACGAGGCGGCCGGGCGGCTGGATCCCGAGTCCGGAAAGATGGTCGCGTTCACCTGGCTGGAGGCGTGCCGGACACTCGTCGTCACCGCGCACCACCTCGCCGTGGACGCGGTCTCCTGGCTGGTGCTGCTCGACGACCTGGCCGCCGCGCTGAGGGGCGCCGGCCTGCCGCCGGAGACGACGCCGTACGCGGACTACGCCGACGCCCTGGCCGCCACCGCCGCCCACGGCACCGGTTCCCTCGGCCGCTGGCTCACCACCCTGGACGCGCCCCCGCTGCTGCCCGGCACGCCCGGGGGGCGGCGGACGGTGACGGTGGAGGTCGCGCCGGAGGTCAGCGCGGCCGTCACGCGGGACGCGCCCGCCGCGCTCGGCGTCGGCGTGACCGAGCTGCTGTGCGGGGCGCTGCGGGCCGCGCTGACCCGCGTCCAGGACGTACCGGATGATCTGGCGATCGACCTGGAACGGCACGGCCGGGTCCCGGTGCTGCCGCACCACGACTACACGCGCACGGTCGGCTGGTTCACCTCGATCGCGCCCGTCCGGCTGGCCCCGCACACCGACCCGGTGGCGGCGGCGCGCGAGCTGGCCGAGCGGCAGCCGGACGAGCACGCGCACCTCGCCTACGGGCGGCTCCGCTACCTCAACCCGCAGACGGCCCCGCTGCTGACCGGGCGGCCGCAGGTGCTCTTCAACTACCTCGGCCAGGGCAGCGAGTCCCAGGCGGTGGAGGTCACGGGGGACGCGCCTTGCCATTACGCGGTCGAGGCGGACGCCTGGCTGGAGGCGGGCACCGGGGCGCTGCGTGCCACGTTCGCGCTGGCCGAGGGCGTACCGGACGAGCTGGCCGAGCACTGGCGGGACGCGGTCGGCGAGGTCGCGCGGGCCGCGGCGGCGGCCGAGCGGACCGCGCCGGTGACCCCGCTGCAGCAGGGCCTGTTCTACCAGGCGCAGCTCTCCGGCCCCTCCGGGCACTACGTGGCGCAGAGCTGCTTCACCTTCGACCGCCGCCTGGACCCCGAGGCGCTGGCCGACGCGATGGCGTACGTGATCGCCCGGCATCCCGGCGTCGGGGCCGGGTTCACCACCGGCGCGGACGGCGTGCCCGTCCAGGTGCTGGCGGCGGGCCGCCGGGTGGAGGTGCGGACCGTGGAGGTGGCGTCGGACGCCGAGGCCGAGGAGTTGCGCACCCGCGACCGGGCCACCGGCTTCGACCTTGAAGATCCGCCGCTGATCAGGATGACCGTGCTGCGCCGCCCGGGCGGCGGGGACGTGCTGCTGCTCAGCTACCACCTGCTGCTGTGGGACGGCTGGTCGCGCGAGATCGTGCTGCGCGACCTGTTCGCCGCCTACGAGGCGGTGCTCGCCGGCCGGCCGCTCGACCCGGCTCCCGCGACGCCGGGCTTCGAGGAGTACGCCCGCGCGCTCGCCGCCCGCGACCCCGCGCCGGCCAGGCGGTTCTGGGCCGAGCAGCTCGCCGGCCTGCCCGGGCCGACGCTGCTCGCGGGTCCCGCGCCGAAGCTGCGCGACGGGCTGCCGCAGGCGCTCGTACGGACGCTGTCCGCCGAGCGGTCGGAGCGGCTGCGCGCGGCGGCGCGGACGCACGGCGTCACCCTCAACACGGTGCTGACCGGCGCGTTCGGCCTGCTGCTCGGCGCGCACACCGGCCGCTCGGACGCGGTCTTCGGCGTCACCGTCTCCGGCCGCGACGGGCAGCAGTTCCCGGGCCTGGACGGCATGGTGGGCGTGCTGCTCAACACCGTCCCGATGTGGACGCGGCCCCGCCCGGCCGGCACCGTAGGCGACTATCTGGCGGAGGTGCAGGGGGCCAGGGCCGCCGCGATGGAGCACGAGCACCTGGGGCTGGGCGACATCCAGCGCGACACCGGCCACGACACGCTGTTCGACAACCTCTTCGTGCTGCAGAACTTCCTCGACCCGGACGCGCTGGAGGAGATCAACGCCCGGCACGGCATCGTCGAGGTGCGCGCCGACGACTCCACGCACTACCCGTTCACCTGGGTGGTCACGCCGGGCGAGCGGCTGACGGTGAAGCTGGAGTACCGCGACGGCGACACCGCGCGCGCCGAGCGGCTCCTGGACGACTACCTGCTCCTGCTCGACGAGCTGGCCCGCGCCGGCGGCCCGGTCGCGGCCCTGCCCGGCCTGGGCCCGACGCCGGTGCCGGGCCCGCGTACGGACGTCGGCACCGAGACCGTGGTGGACCTGTTCGACCGGGAGGCCGAGCGTTCCCCGCACCGGACGGCGCTCGTCGCGGGCGGCGCGTCGATGACGTTCGAGCAGCTCAAGGAGCGCAGCAGGGCGGTGGCCGGGGTGCTCGCCCGGCGCGGCATCGGCCCCGAGCGGACCGTCGCGCTGGCCGTCCCGCGCTCGCTCGACTCGATCGTGGCGCTGTTCGCCGTGCTGCGGACGGGGGCCGCGTACGTGCCGCTGGAGCTGGACCACCCGGACGAGCGGATCGCCGCGATCGTCGCCGACGCCCGCCCCGACGTCGTCCTCACGGTGAGCGCGGTCGCGTCCCGCCTGCGCGGCACCGCCGCGGAGCTGATCGAGCTGGACCGGCCGCTGCCGGAGGCGGAGCCGTACGTGACGTTCGCGCCCGGCGACCCCGACCGGCTGCGGCACCCCGCGTACGTCATCTACACCTCCGGCTCGACCGGGCGGCCGAAGGGCGTGGTGACGGAGTACGCCGGGCTGACGAACATGCTGCTCAACCACCAGCGCCGCATCTTCGAGCCGGTGCTGGCCGAGCACGGGCACCGGGTGTTCAGAATCGCGCACACGGTGTCGTTCGCGTTCGACATGTCGTGGGAGGAGCTGCTGTGGCTCGCCGACGGCCACGAGGTGCACATCTGCGACGAGGAGCTGCGCAGGGACGCGCCCCGGCTGGTCGCGTACTGCCTGGAGCACGGCATCGACGTCATCAACGTCACCCCCACCTACGCCCAGCAGCTGCTGGCCGAGGGGCTGCTCGACGACCCGGCGCGGCGGCCCGCGCTGGTGCTGCTCGGCGGCGAGGCGGTGACGCCCGGCCTGTGGTCGCGGCTCGCCGAGACCGAGGGCACGTGCGGCTACAACCTGTACGGGCCCACCGAGTACACGATCAACACGCTCGGCGTGGGCACGTTCGAGTGCGCCGACCCGGTGGTGGGCGTGCCGATCGACAACACCGACGTGTACGTGCTGGACCCGTGGCTGCGCCCGGTGCCCGACGGGGTGCCCGGCGAGCTGTACGTCTCGGGCATCGGCATCGCGCGCGGCTACCTCGGGCAGAGCGGGCAGACCGCGCACCGGTTCGTGGCCTGCCCGTTCGGCGAGCCGGGCGAGCGGATGTACCGCACCGGCGACCTCGTGCTGCGGCGGCCCGACGGCAACCTCGCCTACCTGGGCCGCACCGACCAGCAGGTCAAGATCCGGGGACACCGGGTGGAGCCGGGCGAGGTGGAGGCGGCGTTCGCGGCGCATCCGGCGGTGCGGTTCGCCGCGGCGGTGGCGCAGCCCGACCCGGGGGTTGACGGGGCGTACCGGCTGGCCGCCTACCTCGTGCTGGACGGCGCGGACCTCACCTCGGTCGCCGCCGAGGTGTGCGCCGCGCTGCCCGACTACCTGCGGCCCACCCACTACGCGCAGGTCCCCGCGATCCCGCTGACCGTGAACGGCAAGGCCGACACCAGGGCGCTGCCCGAGGCCAAGCCGCTCGGCGCGCTGACCTCCGCGGGCGAGCGGGGGCCCGCGACCGAGACCGAGGCGGTGGTGTGCGCGCTGTTCGCCGAGACGCTCGACCTGGACGACGACGAGGTGAGCGCGGTGAGCGACTTCCTGGCCATGGGCGGGCACTCCATGCTCGCGCTGCGGCTGGCCGGTCTGCTGCGCCGCGAGTTCGGCCCGGTCGTCACCGTACGCGACCTGTTCACCCTGAGAACCCCGCAAGCGCTGGCCCGCCACATCGATGAGCACTCCTGACATGACCGAAGAGACTCCTGTGCGCACGGGCTCCGACGTGCTGCGCGCCGCGCTGCGCCGCAACGCGCGCGCGATGACGGCGGGCACCCTGCTCATGGGGATGTACCAGGCGGCCGAGACCGCCTTCCCCATCGCGCTCGGCCTCATCGTCGAGCACACGCTGCAGGAGCGCAGCCTGGGCTCGCTGGCCCTGTCGATCGCGGCGCTCGCCGTGATCGTCACGACGGTGTCGCTGTCGTGGCGGTTCGGGATGCGCATCCTGCAGAAGGCCAACACGACCGAGGCGCACCGCTGGCGGGTCAGGATCGCCTCCTGCGCGCTGCAGCCGGTCGCCAGGGACACCGGGCTCAAGTCCGGCGAGGTGCTGACCATCGCCACCGAGGACGCCGACCAGACCGCCGACATCATCGAGGTGGTGCCGCTGCTGATCAGCTCGCTGGTCGCGGTCGTGGTGGCGGCGGTGGCGCTGGGCATGGCCAGCATGCCGCTCGGCCTGCTGGTGATCGCCGGCACGGCGGCCATCCTGTCGGCGCTCAGCGTGCTGTCGCGGCGCATCGGCGCCGGCACCCGCGAGCAGCAGGCCAGGGTGGCGCGGGCGGGCGCGAAGGTCGCCGACCTGATCAGCGGCCTGCGCCCGCTGCACGGCTTCGGCGGCGGGCACGCGGCGTTCCTGTCGTACCGGAAGGTCAGCGCGCACGCCCGCGACCAGGCGGTCACCGTCGCCAAGGCCGCAGGCGCGTACGCCGGGACCGCGCTCGCGCTCAACACCCTGCTCGCCGCCGCCGTGACGCTGACGGCGGGCTGGCTGGCGCTGTCCGGGGAGATCTCCATCGGGGAGCTGGTCATGGCGGTGGGGCTCGCGCAGTTCATCATGGAGCCGCTCAAGCTGTTCTCCGAGATGCCCAAGTACGTGACGGTCGCGCGGGCGTCGGCCGACCGGATGGCGCTGGTGCTGGCCGCGCCGCCGGTGGCGGCGCCCGGCTCCGGGCATCCGCCTCCGGACGGCGACCTGGAGGTGGACGGCCTGCGCTTTGGGGCGCTCGACGGGCTGAAGTTCCACGTGCCCGCCGGTTCCTTCGTGGCGATCGCCGCCTACGACCAGCGCGCGGCGGCCGACCTCGTCGCCGTCTTGGGGGCGCGGGTGCCGCCCGGCGCATACGAGGGCGTGGTGCGGATCGGCGGCCGGGACATCCGGGAGCTGTCGGTCACCGGGGTGCGCGAGCATCTGCTGGTGAACCCGTACGACGCGGAGATCTTCGCCGGCACGCTGCGCAGCAACATCGACCCGTCGGGCACCGGCCGCGACGTCGCGGCGGCGGTGGAGGCGTCCATGCTGACCGACGTCGTGGCCCTGCACCCGGAGGGGCTCGACCATCCCGTACGCGACCGCGGCGCGAACCTGTCCGGCGGGCAGCGGCAGCGCCTGTCGCTGGCCCGCGCGCTCGCCGCCGACCCCGCCATCCTCGTGCTGCACGACCCGACCACGGCCGTGGACGCGGTCACCGAGCAGCTCATCGCCCGCAACCTGGCCGCGCTGCGCCGTGGCCGCACCACGGTGGTGATCACCGGCAGCCCGGCGCTGCTGGACGCGGCGGACCGCGTCCTCGTCCTGGACGGCGGCGTGATCGCCGCCGAGGGCGCCCACCGTGACCTGCTGTCCCGCGACGACACCTACCGCCTGGCCGTCGCCAGGTGAAACACCTAGAGAGGAACGAGCATGACCAACCCCTTCGACGACGCGGACGGCCGCTTCCTGGTGCTGGTCAACCCGGAGAACCAGCACTCGCTGTGGCCGTCGTTCGCGCCGGTGCCCGCCGGGTGGACCGTCGTGCTGCCCGAGACCACCCGCGCCGCCTGCCTGGAGTACATCGAGACGCACTGGACGGACCTGCGGCCCCGATCGCTGGCCGAGAGGGCCGGGAGCGCCGGGAGCGCCGGAAACGTGGACACGTGACCTGACCTGATCTCCCGACTGTTTACGAGCCGCCGGTCGGGGCAGACGCGCCGCATGCCTGTTGTGGACCAGACGCTGATGTTGTTGCTCAAGGGATACGCCTGGCTCCCCGACCTGCGCAGGCGGGCGGCGGGCGACGTGGTGCGCACGCGCGTGCTCGGGCGGCGGGCGACCGGCCTGTGCGGTCCCGACGCCGCGCGTTTCTTCTACGACGAGGAGAACGTGGAGCGGCGGGCGGCGCTGCCCGGCCCGGTCAGGAGCACGCTGTTCGGCCACGGTTCGGTGCACGGCCTGGACGGCGCCGCACACCGGGTGCGCAAGGCGATGTTCACCTCGCTGTTCAGCGGGCCCGCCGTGGCCGCGCTCGTCGCGCACGTCACCACCGAGTGGGATCTCGCGGTGGCGTCCTGGGAGGGGCGGCCGGTGGTGCTGTTCGACGAGAGCGCCCTGATGCTGACCAGGGCGGTGTGCGAGTGGACCGGGCTGGCCGTGGACGAGGAGGACCTGCCGGAGCTGGCCGCCGACCTGGTCGCGATGGTGGACGGGCTGGGCACCGCCGGGCCCCGGCACTGGCGGGCCAGGCAGGCGCGGCGGCGGCGCGAAGCCTGGCTGGACCGGCTGGTCCGCGACCTGCGCAACGGCTGCGAGGAGGCGCCGCCCGACTCCGCCGCCGAGGTGGTGGCCGTGCACCGCGACGCCGGCGGCCGGCCGCTGCCCCCGCGCGTGGCGGCCGTGGAGCTGCTCAACGTGCTGCGGCCGACCGTGGCGGTCTCCTGGCTCATCACGTACGCGGCGCACGCCCTGCATCGCCGGCCCGAGCATCGTGCCCGGCTGGCCGGCGGCGACCCGGAGTTCGCCGAGGCGTTCGCGCACGAGCTGCGGCGCTTCTACCCGTTCGCGCCGCTGCTCGGCGGCCGGGCCGCGCGCGAGCTCGACTGGCGCGGCACGCACATCCCCCGCGGGTCGCTGATCCTGCTGGACGTGTACGGCCAGCACCACGACCCGAGGTACTGGCGTGACCCGTACACGTTCGACCCCCGCCGCTTTCTCGGCGCCGCGCCGGGCCCGTACGACCTGATCCCTCAGGGCGGCGGCGACGCGCACAGCGGCCACCGCTGTCCCGGCGAAGCGCTCACCATGGCACTGCTGCGCGCTGTCGCGCCCCGCCTGGCCAGGCTCGACTATGAGGTGCCGCGCCAGGACCTGACCATCTCCCTGCGCCGGATGCCCGCCCGCCCGGCCAGCGGCTTCATCCTCGTCCCCGCCCGCCCCGCACCCCTGGCGTCCCCGGCCTCTCCCTTCCCGCACGCCGGGCGCCGCGCCCCCGCCTGACCCTTCGCCTTGCGCTGCCTTGCCTGGCTCGCCGCGCGAGCGGAGCATGGGTGCCCATGATCAGAGAACCGCAGATCCTCGCCTGCTCCGGCGCGCTGTACCCGCCCGCGGACTACCGCCACCCCGGCGCCCAGATCTGGCAGGCCATGCGGCTGGCGGACGTCCGCAGGCCGCGCGTGTGCCTCATCGCCACGGCCACCGGCGACTCGCGCGAGCACATCACGGGCTGGTACGAGCGGGCCGGCTCGTTCGGGGACGCGGAGCTGTCCCACCTCACGCTGTTCACCCAGCCGAACGTGCCCGACGTGCGGGCGCACCTGCGCGCCCAGGACGTGATCTTCGTCTCCGGCGGCAGCGTGGTCAACCTGCTCGCCGTCTGGCGCGCCCACCGGCTGGAGGAGATCCTGCGCGAGTGCTGGGAGTCGGGGGTGGTGCTGGCCGGGCAGAGCGCGGGCAGCCTGTGCTGGCACCTCGGCGGGGTGACCGACTCCTTCGGCGACCGGCTGGATGTGGTCGCCGACGGCCTGGCGTTCCTGCCGTTCTCCAACGGGGTGCACGAGGACGGCGTGGCCCTGCACTATGTGGGGACCCGCTTGCATGAGGCGGTGGCCGTGCTGCCGGAGCGGCATGCCTGCTTCATCGAACCGGGGCCGGGCGGAAGCCATCGGGAGACGGCGATACCTGCTCGGCTCTGGATGCCCTGAGAGTTTCGTCTCGGACGCTTCCGTGGCGGCGCATCCATATTTTATGCTTTTCCTACCCGAACACTGGGTTATTGTCGCCGACCGGAACAGGAAGACGCACCGATGAGCTCCGAGTTCCTCTGGTACATCCCGAACCAGAACGACCCAGGCCACCGCGGCGACGACGTCGTGGAGGGCCACAACAGCCTGGAGACCCTCACCAGTCATGCCCTGGCGCTGGAGAAGCACGGCTGGGAGGGGGCGCTCATCGGCACCGGCTGGGGGCGTCCCGACACCTTCACCGTCGCCACGGCGCTGGCCGCGCGCACGACGACGTTCCGGCCGCTGATCGCCGTGCGGCCCGGCTACTGGCATCCCGCCAAGTTCGCCTCCGCCGCCGCCACCCTCGACCACCTGACCGGCGGGCGGGTGCTCGTCAACATCGTCTCCGGCAAGGACAACCTCGCCGCCTACGGCGACAGCGAGGGCGACCAGGCCCAGCGCTACGCCCGTACCAGGGAGTTCCTGCAGATCGTGCGGCGGCTGTGGACCGAGGAGGACGTCACCTTCCACGGCGAGCACTTCCAGGTCACCGGCTCCACCGTGCGGCCGCGCCCGGTCGTCAGGGGCGAGCGCCGCCATCCGAGGCTCTACTTCGGCGGCGCGTCCGAGGCGGCCGAGCGGGTGGCCGCGACGGACGCCGACGTGCAGCTCTTCTGGGGCGAGCCGCTAGACGGGATCGCCGAGCGCATCGACCGCCTCAAGACGCTCAGCGAACGGCTCGGCAGGGAACTGCCGCCGCTGGAGTTCGGGCTGCGGGTGACCACGTTCGTCCGCGACACCACCGAGCAGGCGTGGGCCGACGCCGAGGCCAAGGTCGCCAAGATGTCGCAGGACGGCACCTTCCGCGACCCCAACCGGCACACCGCCGTCGGCCAGCAGCGCCTGCTCGGCCTGGCCGCCCGTGGCGAGGTGCTCGACGACAACCTCTACACCGCGCCCGGCAAGTACGGCGGCGGCGGAGCCGGCACCACGTGGCTGGTGGGCTCGCCTGAGGACGTCGCCAAGTCGCTGCGCCGCTACCAGGCGCTCGGCATCACGCACTTCATCCTGTCCGACACGCCGTACCTGCCGGAGATCAAGCGCCAGGGCGAACAGCTCCTGCCCCTGCTCCGCGCCTGACCCCGCCCCCTTCTGTGCTTTCACGTGCCCGGCGGGCTTCTCCTTGGTCCGCCGGGCTCTTTCTCCGCCGGCCGGCACCTTGTTTCTTCGCCGGCCGGCACCTTGTGGTTGCACCGCCCCCGACTTCCCAGCCCGCGACCGCGAGGCGGTGTCCGGCTCATGAGGAGGCTGCTCGTCCTGGTGGCGGCGCTGGCGCTGACCGCCTGCGGGCAGGCGCCTGCCGGCCCCGAGCCTCGGGAGCGGGGTTTCTCGTCACGGTGGAGAACTGCGGCCGTACGCTCACCTTCGGCCGCCCGCCGTCCAAGGCGGTGACCGGCTACCACCCGCCGCTGGAGACGCTGCTCGCGCTCGGGCTGGGTGACCGGGCGCACGTACGTCGGGGAGAGCGCGTTCCTGCCGGGCCAGAAGGAGCAGTACGACAAGATCCCGCAGATCTCCGGCACGACCATGCTGCCGCAGAGGGAGGTCATGCTCACCCAGGGCGCGGACTTCGTCCTGGACAACAGCGTGGCGGAGCTTCGACGCCGCCGGCGGCTACGCGACCGTGGAGGAGCTGGACGCGGCCGGCAGCCCCGTCTACATCCTGGGCGGCCGGTGCGGCCCCGAGGAGGTGCCGCAGTTCAGCATCGACGACACGCTCACCGGCCTGCGCTGCGAGGTGCTCACCGCCGAGCCGATCGCGCAGGTGTACGGAGTTCGCGCGACGCGCCGCACCCAGCTCGTCGTCGACCGCCTCGAGGACGACTGAGACCCCTGCCGGTCATCACAAACGGATGAGGTCGGCGACCTCCTCGGACAGGCCCGGCGAGGTCATGACATGGCCCATCCCGGGCACGACGTGCAGGACCGCGCCGGGAATCGCGGCCGCCAGCGCCTCACCGTGGGCCAGGGGATAGAGCGGATCCCGGTCGCCGTGCACGATCGAAGTCGGCGCGCTGATCGACGACAGCGGGGCGTCCAGGGAGGGATCGTCCAGCCACACGGCCCGGTGATGGCTGGCCGCCGCGCCCGGATCGACGGCCCGCGACAGGGCCAGCTCCAGCATCGCCCGGGCGGCCGGCTCACCCGCCAGTGCCCGCTTCATCGCCGGCCTCGGATCGTGCCCCATCGGCGAGCTGGACATGATGGTCAACGACCGCGCCCGGTCCGGCGCATGCGCCCCGAGCCACTGGGCGATCATGCCGCCCAGCGAGGTGCCCGCCACGTGCGCGGCGCCGACCCCATCACCATCAGCACGGCGGGATCATCGGGATCTCCGGTCCGTTCGGTCCATGACCGCACCGGCCCGGAGTCCACGAACCGCTCCTGCGCGTTCAGCATGGAGGCACGCTAGCGGCCGCCTGCCGCCGGGCTCCAACCCTTATCGGATTCGAGGTGCGAGCGCCGGCCTCGGCAATCCGCCGGGCCGGCACGTGGCCCTGCAGGCCGGCAGGACCACGCGGCCGAGCTGGGCGCCATCCCCGCGAACCCCGCGAAAGTCGAGGTGCATCCGCGGGTGCCGCAACAGCCCCGACCCGACACCGAGGCGGTCACAGCCGACGCGCTGATCGACCTCGTCGCCGGCGGGGCGGTGGCCCGCCGCCTGCGCCGGCTTCAGGCCGAGGCGCGGGCGGAAGGAGGCTCCCGGCGGAGCGCCGACCGCGGCGAAGAGCCGCCGAACCGCGGTGAGTCAGTCGGTGGGTTCGGCGTCAGGGCGGATCTCTTCGTCGTCGGTCGCCGCCTCGCGCCGTTCGTCCTCGACCTTCTGCTCGAGGTCGGGCGGTGGATCGATGGGCTCGGCCGGGATGGGGCGGCGGCTGGCTCTCAGCTCTACGCCGGCCCGCTTGGCGATCGTGTCGCTCTCCCCGTTCACCTTGCCGACGGCCGGGGGCAAGGAGGTGCCTTCGTCCTGTTGTGTCATGCCCGGGCCCCTGCCCGGGAACGGGGTCGCCACTCCACACAGCGATCGCACAAAACGGACATATGCATAGATTTGGGGCGATGTGGGTAGGTTGCGAGCAGGGATCGATTGCCCACCCCGCAAGGAGTGCTCCGGCTGTGGGGAAGCAGCCGGAGCACTCCTTGCCTCGGCTCACCAGGCCACGGCGAACGTCCCTCCGCCTACGAGCCGGCGGGTCTCATGCGGGAGTGCGTCGCCAAGGATCGGTTGGCGGCGATGTCGGTGCCGGTGGAAGCGGCCGATGAGGGTGAGGGCGGAGCCGACGCTCTCCGGGTCCTCCACGCGTTCGTCACCGTGCGTGTCATCGTCGCTGATCGTGAAGCGCAGCCCCGTCCATCAGGTGATCCAAAGCGTGCGGTTCGCCCCCGCGCCGCCCGCCGGTTGCCGGGCGAGAACGGGTCGAAGGAGACGATCACGCGCCCATCGCGGGCGTCGTCGCTCCTGCGTGGGCGGCTGGACGACGTGGACGCCGGCCACGCTCAATCGCTCGTACTCGGCTTCGATGTCATCGGCCTCGAACAGCACGTAGCCGGGCACGCCGGAGGGCGTCTCGGGCCATTGCGGATCGGCCTTCATCAGCACCGGGCGGGTGCCGCCGCCGGGAGGCGCGACCTCCAGCCATCGGTTCTCGCCGTAGGGCATGTCCCCAGCGTCGCACGGCACTACGACGACGACGGAACAAATTCGTCCGAAGATCCTACGATTCTATTGTCGGTGCCGGGTGATATGCCGGAGGATGTCAGTGCTTGAAGGAGGCATCGATGGCTGAGTCCCGTACCGCGATTCTCGACGGCTTGCGCATGCACTACCTCATCGAGGGCGACGGCCCGCTGCTGGTGCTGCTGCACGGATGGCCGCAGACCAGCCACTGCTGGCATCGGATCATGCCGGAGCTGGCGAAGCGGTTCACCGTCGTCGCGCCCGACCTGCGCGGCTACGGCCTGACCGACAAGCCCACCAGCGGTTACGACAAGCGCACGATGGCCGCCGACGTCCGCGCGCTCGTACGTTCGCTCGGCCACACGAGGGTGACCCTGGTGGGCCACGACCGCGGCGCGCGGGTCGCGCACCGCTACGCGCTCGACCACCCCGACGAGGTGGAGCGCCTGGTGGTCATGGACATCGTGCCCACCAGGGAGATGTGGGCCCGTTTCGACATGAAGACCGGCGTGGCGCGCGGCACCTGGCACTGGACGTTCCATCTGCAGCCCGACCTGCCGGAGCGGCTGGCGGGTCACGACGTGCGCGGCTACCTGGACTACTTCTTCGACAAGTGGACGGTGCACCGGGCCGGGCTCGACGTCGAGGAGTACGTCAGGGCGTTCGAGCGGCCGGGCGCGCTGCGGGCGGGCTTCGACGACTACCGCGCCTCGTTCCCCGACGACGCCGAGCACGACGAGGCCGACTGGCGGGCGGGCCGGCGGCTGGAGATGCCGGTGCTGGCGCTGTGGGGTTCGGCGGGCCTGCTGAGCACGCTGCCGGTGCTCGACATCTGGCGGAAGTACGCGCGTGACGTGCGCGGCACGGTGATCCCCGAGTGCGGGCACTTCCTGGCCGAGGAGCGTCCCGATGTGGTGCTCGCGCACCTGCGCGACTTCTTCGACGGCGCGGCGGAGCCGCCGCGGCCCGAGGAGCGGCCGGTCCGCGCGGACGTGACGCTCGGCGAGATTCAGATCCGCGACCCGTTCCTGCTCAGCGTGGGCTCCACCTACTGGCTGTACGGCAGCACGGACCCCGACATCTGGTCGGGCCCCGGCGTGGGCTTCGACACCTACCGCAGCGAGGACCTGCGCACCTGGGAGGGGCCGTTCCCGGCGTTCCGTCCGCCCGCGAAGTTCTGGAGCAAGGGCCAGTTCTGGGCGCCGGAGGTCCACCCGTACAGCGGCCGCTACTACATGTTCGCCACGTTCACCGCGCCCGACGGCTACCGGGGCACGCAGGTGCTGGTGGCCGACACGCCGGAGGGGCCGTTCCAGCCGTGGAGCGACGGCGCGGTGACCCCGCGCAAGTGGCAGTGCCTCGACGGCACGCTGTTCGTGGACGAGGCGGGCGATCCCTGGATCGTCTACTGCCAGGAGTGGCAGCAGGTGCACGACGGCGCGATGTGGGCGCAGCGGCTCAGCGCCGACCTGCGCGAGACGGCCGGCACGCCGGTGTTCCTGTTCAACGCCTCCGACGCGCCCTGGGTCAGGCCGCTCGACCGTCCGTCCACGCGTGATGCGAAGCTGCCGTCGTACGTCACGGACGGCCCGTTCCTGTTCCGGCTGTCCAGCGGCCACCTGCTCATGCTGTGGTCCAGCTACGGCGATAAGGGTTATGCGATGGGCATCGCCCACTCCGAGAGCGGCCTGGTGACCGGGCCGTGGACGCAGGAGGAGCGGCCGCTGTGGGCGGAGGACGGCGGCCACGGCATGATCGTGCGGCTGCGTGACGGCTCGCTCGCCCTCACCCTGCACCAGCCGAACGATTCACCGAACGAGCGGGCGGTCATCCGTCCGCTGGTCGAGCACGAGTCGACGGTCACGCTGGCCGAGCCGTCCGGCGCCTGAGTCACACCGCGCCGCGCGACGGCTGAGTCACACCGCCCGGCCCGGCACGGCCTCGAGCAGCGCGCGCAGCAGCTCGCGCGCCGCCGGGGCCGAGCCGGTGCGGGGTGTTCACGAGCTGCGCGGCCAGCCCGTCCACGAACGTGTGCAGCACGCCCGCCCACAGCTCGACCTGCGGGTGGGGGTGCGGGCGGAGCGCCGCGTCGGGGTCGCGTACCGGCTCCTGGCCGCGCAGCACGGCGACGCACTGGCGGCACAGCGCCCGCTGGTCGTTCCAGACCGGGGAGCCGTCCTGCGAGGGGCGACGGCGCTCCCAGGCGACGACGGCCGACCACAGCGCGTACTCCTCTCGCCGGTCGTCGTCCAGCGGCAGCAGCTCCTCCAGCAGCGAGACAGTTACCTCATCCCCCGGCGGGACGGGCAGCGCGCCGCTGAGGCCAGGTCCTTCACCGCGGGCACGATGCTGCTGCTGGGCTCGGGACGTGGCTGTTCGAGTTCGCCACGGCGGTGCCGTACTTCGCCGCGATCGGCCTCATGACCTCGGCGGGGCTGGCCGCGGCGGAATGGCTGCCGCTGCTCGGGGCGTACGTGGTGATCATGGTGCTGCCCGGCATCCTGCCCTAAGCCGCCTGGACCGCGCTGGGCGAGCGGACGCGCGGGCGGTTGGAGCGGTGGCGGGCCAGGCTGTCGTCCGGCTCGCGCACCACGGTCAGTTGGATGGTCTGGATCGCCGGCATCTTCCTCGTCGTGGACGCCGCGAGCGTGCTGTTCCCCGAGACGGTCGGCGTTCCGTGGCGCTGACGGGCACCCGTACGGCCGAGACGTCCGGCTCCGCACTCACCGTCGCGCCGGGCTCAGCGCGGCGCCCTGACGGAGGTGGCGATGCTCCACGGGTCGTTCCTCGCGACCTTCACCTGGGCGGTCGTGCCGTTGACCGCTTGACGCCTACCTTCCGGCACGTTGCCCGAACGGATCGTCACCTTCCCGATGGGGCGGGCGCGGCGTGCCGATGCGACCCGCCGTGCGCAGCCGGCGCGGCGGCCCCGGTACGGCGCGGCAAGAAGAACGCGATCAGGAACGCCAGCAGCGCCGCGCCGCCGCCGATCGCCAGCACCACGCGGAACCCGTCGTCCGACGGCAGCTCGGCGGGCCCGAACCTGATCGTCATCCCGGCCAGGACGGCTCCGGCCACGGCGCTGGAGACCGAGGTGCCGATGGCGCGCATGAGCGTGTTGAGGCTGTTGGCCGCGGCCGTCTCGGTGACCGGCACGGCGGCCATCACCAGGGCGGGCATGGACGCGTACGAGAAGCCGATGCCGGCGCCGATGACGACGGAGACCAGCACGAGGTGCCACACCTCGGACATGAGCACGATGTCGAGCCCGTAGCCGCCGGCCACGATGAGCGCGCCGATCATCAGCGTCAGCTTGGGGCCGCGCGCGGCCGTCACGCGGGCCGCGATGGGCGAGAGCAGCAGCATGACCAGGCCAGACGGCGCCATCACCAGGCCGGCCACCAGCATCGACCGGCCGAGCCCGTAGCCGGTGGCCTCGGGCAGCTGCAGGATCTGCGGCAGCACCAGCGACATCGCGAACATCGAGAAGCCGAGCATGATGGAGGCGAGGTTCGTCAGCAGCACCTGGCGGCGCGCGGTGGTGCGCAGGTCCACCATCGGCTCGCGGGTGCGCAGCTCCCACCACCCCCACAGCAGCAGCACCACGACCGCCCCGGCGAACAGGCCGATCGTCAGCGCGTCCGTCCACCCCCAGTCGGCCCCCTTGGAGATGGCCAGCAGCAGGGCCACCAGGGCGGCCGACAGCCCGATGGCGCCGACCAGGTCGAAGCGGCCGCCGCTGCGGACCGCCGATTCCGGCACGAGCGCCACCACCAGCACGAACGCGACGGTGCCCAGCCCTGCGGCGGTCCAGAACAGCACGTGCCAGTCGAAATTCTCAGCGAGCAGCGCGGCGGCGGGCAGGCCGAGCGCGCCACCCACGCCGAGCGAGGAGCTCATGGACGCGATCGCCGAGCCGAGCCGCTCGGGCGGCAGCTCGTCGCGCATGATGCTGATGCCGAGCGGGATGACGCCCGAGGCGAGGCCCTGCAGCGCGCGTCCGGCGATCATGGGGGTCAGCGCGTCGCTCAGCCCGCAGATGACCGAGCCCGCGACCAGCATGAAGAGGCTCACCAGCAGCATGCGGCGCTTGCCGTACATGTCGCCGAGCCGTCCCATCACCGGCGTGGCCGCGGCGCTGGCCAGCAGCGTCGCGGTGACCGCCCAGGCGGCGTCGGCCGCGGAGGCGCCGAGCAGCGTGGGCAGCTCGGGCACCAGCGGGATCACCAGGGTCTGCATCAGCGACACCGCGATCCCGCTGAAGGCGAGCACCACGACGAACGTGGACGCCCGCGGCGGACCGGCCGCGTGGGCGGCGCGGGGGGACGGGTTGGTCATGCGGAGGCCTCCGGTTGTGGGAGTGGGACGGCAGCGCGGAGCAACGAGTTAAATCAAGCGCTTGAGTTAAAATTAGCAGGATCGATGTTTCCGGCTCGTTGCGACTCTGGTAACCGGAGCCGAATTTGGCGAAGCCGCCTGCGGCTGCAATCATGGCGCCGGACGTCGGGCGCAGGGCAGGCGAGCAGTTCCGGTGCGGTGATGATGATGAGCAGGACCATCCGGGCCGAGCGCGTCGGCGTGACCCGCGAGCAGATCCTCACGGCGGCCGAGCGGCTGTTCGCCGAGTACGGCGTGTGCGCCGCGTCCAACCGGCGCATCAGCGAGGCCGCAGGGCAGGGTAACACCGCGGCCGTCGGCTACCACTTCGGCGGTAAGGCCGACCTCGTCAGGGCGATCGTGCGCCGGCACGCCGTGCCCATCGAGGAGCTGCGCGCCCGCATGGTGGCCGCCGCCGAGGGGTCGGACGACGTACGCGACTGGGTCTCGTGCATGGTGCGGCCCGTCACCGAGCACCTCGCCGCGCTCGGCTCCCCCACCTGGTACGCGCGCTTCCTCGCCCAGGTGGGCACCGACCCGGCGCTGTGCGAGATCCTCGACGAGGAGAATCGCACGTCGCCGTCTCTGCGCCGGGCCGTCGACGGGTTCACCCACTGCCTGCCCGAGCTGCCCGCCGCCGTCCAGGCCGAGCGGGGCACGATGATGCGCCAGCTCATCCTGCACACCTGCGCGGAGCGCGAACGCGCCCTGGCGCGGGGCGCGGCCACGCCACGGGCGAGCTGGCACGACGCCGCGACCGGCCTCATCGACGCCCTAGTGGGCCTCTGGCTGGCACCGGTCACCCACCCCTCCTGACCTCGCTCCGGTCACCCACCCCT
Source organism: Nonomuraea sp. NPDC052634 (assembly GCF_040678535.1). Lineage (NCBI taxonomy): Bacteria > Bacillati > Actinomycetota > Actinomycetes > Streptosporangiales > Streptosporangiaceae > Nonomuraea > Nonomuraea sp. NPDC052634. Next base: position 708,762 of record NZ_JBFATY010000001.1, read on the forward strand.
CCTGACCTCGCGCCGATCATCCACCCCTGTGACCTCGTGGCCGAGAAGGCACGCACCACGGCCACATCCTGCACGCGGTCCGCACTCAGGCCCGTCCCGGCCAACGCGCCCACCAAACCGGAGGAGCAGAGCGCGCAGCCCAGGCCCCGGCCCGCCCGACCACCCCCAGCCGTTCCGACCGGCGGAACGCGCCATCACCCGCGCCACCACCGCGCTCAGGCCGCACCCACTCACCGCGCCTCCGGCCGGCGGCGGCGGGTGCGCAGTGCCGACGCGACGCGCGCGGGTTGCGGACCCTCATCCTGGAGGTCTAATATCCAGATTCATGAGGATGAGCGAAGGCGTGGAGTGGGCGATGCACAGTTGCCTGAACCTCGCCTGGCTCGACTCCGACGAGGCGATGACCGCGGCGCGGCTGGCGGCGTTCTACGACCTGCCGCCGGCGTACCTGAACAAGCAGCTTCAGGCGCTGGCACGGGCCGGCATCCTCACCTCGACGCCGGGACCGCGCGGCGGGTTCCGGCTGGCCCGGCCGCTCGAGCAGATCACCCTGCTCGACGTGGTCACGGCGATCGAGGGTCCGGGGGATGCGTTCCGTTGCGAGCAGGTGCTGCGCAAGGGCCCCGAGGGGCGGGACGACGTCGACTACCGCAAGTCGTGCTTCATCTCGCAGGCGATGCGGCAGGCCGAGCTGGCCTGGCGCAAGGAGCTGGCGGGCCAAACCTTGGCCGACATCAAGGCGAAGGTGGAGCGCGCCTCCCCCGGCACGCCCAGGGCCACGCGCGAGTGGTTCGCCCGCCGCAGGTCCTGACGGTGAGCGGCCCCGCCGAGCCCTTTCGCTTCGCCAAATTCTGGATATCAAATACCCAAATTATCGACAAAGGAGTGACGACATCATGCGCATGGACGTCAAGCGCCCCGCCGCCGAAGGGCTGAAGGGCATGTACGCGGTGGAGGCGTACCTCAACGCGGGCCCGGTGCCCCGCACCACGCTCGACCTGCTGCGACTGCGGGTCAGCCAGATCAACGGCTGCGCCTTCTGCGTGGACATGCACTCCAAGGAGGCCAAGGAGGCGGGCGTGCCCGAGCGGAAGCTGCACGCGCTGGCCGCGTGGCGGGACGCGCCGTTCTTCTCCGAAGAGGAGCGGGCCGCGCTGGCGCTCGCCGAGGCGGCGACCCGGCTGGCCGACAACCCGGAGGGCGTGCCGGACGACGTGTGGGACGCCGCGGCCGACGTGTACGACGAGGAGCAGCTGGCCGTGCTGGTGATGGCGACCGCCCAGATCAACGCGTGGAACCGGCTGAACGTCACCGTCCGCAACGCCCCCGCGGCCTGATGACCGGGCGGCGCCCCTGGGGACCGCTTCGCCCCCGGGCGCGCCGCCCCCGACCCCGGCGTGCCCGCGCAGGTGATACCGGCGAGCCCTGGTCTGCGCAGAGCCGGCCGGCTTCGAGGCCATGCCGCGCGCCGAGCGCAACATGATCTGCCGGGGTGATCCTCGGCCCCATGCGCGAGGGGTGTTCCCCGAACGGGAGGCGATCTTGCGTTCCTCGTGGTCTACCCGCCGCCGACCGGCTCTCCGTCGGCGGAGCGGCCGGCGACTCCGGCGGCCCTGCGGTAGTCGCGCGGGGCGAGGCCCGTCACGCGTTTGAAGGCGTTGCTGAGCGCGCTGACCGAGGCGTAACCGACCTCGCGGGCGATGGACTCCATCGTGGCCCCGCCGTGGCGCAGCCGTCCGGCGGCCAGCTCGATGCGCCATCCGGTGAGGTACTCCAGCGGTCCTCGCCCGACGACCCGCTTGAACCGGGCGGCGAGCGTCGAGCGGGACACCGCGCTGACGCCGGCCAGCTCCGACACCGTCCAGGCGTGGGCGGGGCGCGCGTGCATGGCGCGCAGGGCCGGTGCCACGACGGGGTCGGCGAGACCGGCCAGCCAGCCGGAGGTCCCGCCCGGCGTGGCGGCGAGGTGCAGGCGCAGCAGGTGGATGAGCATGACGAGCGCGAGGTGCTCGGTGACCAGGGCGGTGGCGGGCTGCGGGTCGCGCAGCTCGGCGGCGATGAGCTCGAGCGCCCAGCGTACGGTGGTGGCCTGCGCCGTACGCCCGGGCACGTGGATCACCGGCGGCAGCACGTCGAACAGCAGCTCCCTGGCCCGCTCGCCGAAGTCGAACCGGCCGCCCATCAGCTCCACGTCGTCGCCGTCGCCCGCGCGCGCCAGATCGCTCCCCGCCGCTTTGAAGACCGGCGCCGCCGGTACAGGCGCCACATCAGGCCCGCCGGCCAGTGTGAAGGCGCGCGGCTGGACGAGCAGGAAGCAGTCGCCCTCGCGCAGCTCGATCGGCCCGGGCACGCCGTCCACGGTGAGCAGGCAGTGGCCGCGCCGTACGGCGTTGAACTTGACCCCCTGTGGAGGGTCGAACGCGAGCGCCCACCGGCCGCCGGCCACCAGCCCGGTGGACAGGCGGCTGGTGGTGCCGACGAGCGTCAGCACGTCTTCGAGCGGGTCGGCCGGTCGGACTGTCACGCAACAATCCTGGACGTTTGAGGCTTCTGCGTCCAATCGGAGCTTCCTAGGGTTGCTCGCATGACACGTATCAGCACCCCTTTCACCGCCAGGAGCACCGCCGCCGAAGTACTCGAAGGCGTCGATCTGACCGGCCGGCGGATGATCGTGACCGGCGGGGCGTCCGGGATCGGGCTGGAGACCGTACGCGCTCTGCGGGGTGCCGGGGCGGACGTCACGGTCGCCACCCGCAACCCGGCCGCCGGCGAGCGGCGGCTCGATCTGAGCGATCTCGGCTCCGTACGCGCGTTCGCCGCCTCCTGGAGCGGCCCGCTGCACGTGATCGTCGCGAACGCCGGTGTCATGGCGCTGCCCACCCGCCAGGTCGCGGCGAACGGCTGGGAGCTGCAGCTCGCCACGAACTTCCTCGGCCACTTCGCGCTGGTCACGGCCCTGCACGAGAATCTGCGGCAGGCCGGAGACGCGCGGGTGGTCGTGGTCGGCTCAGGCGCGCAGCTGCGGGAGCCGTTCGACTTCGACGATCCGCATTTCGAGCGGCGCCCGTACGACCCGTGGGCGGCGTACGCGCAGTCGAAGACGGCCGGGGTGCTGCTCGCGGTCGGCGCGGCGCGGCGCTGGGCGGGTGACGGCATCACCGCCAACGCCCTCGAACCCGGCTACATCCACACGAACCTGCAGCGGCACGTGGACGCGGCGACGATGCGGGCGATGGGCGCGATGGACGAGCAGGGCCGCCTGTTGACCCCCGCCTGCTTCAAGACGCCGGAGCAGGGGGCCGCCACCTCGGTGCTGCTCGCCGGGTCTCCGCTGGTGAAGGGCGTGACCGGCCGGTACTTCTCCGGCAACCAGGAGGCCGCGGTGGTCCGGGGCGGGCCCGAGGTGATGACGGGCGTGGCGTCGTGGTCGGTGGACCCGGACGCGGCGGACCGGCTCTGGGCGTACGCGCACGAGGCGATCACCGCATGAAGGTCTCAACAGATGGTTCAACGATACCGTCGAATCCCGCGCACGGCGTCGATGCCGCCGCCCTCATGAGCCTGCTGCCGTCCCGGCCGCGCCTGCTCGCCGTGGGCGAGCCCACCCACGGCGACGAGACCCTGCTCGCGCTCCGCAACGAGCTGTTCGTGCGGCTCGTCGAGCAGCAGGGGTACCGGTGCGTCGCGATCGAGAGCGACTGTTTGAAGGGTCTGGTGGTGGACGACCACGTCACCACGGGCGCGGGCGACCTGGACGAGGTCATGGAGCGCGGCTTCAGCCACGGGGCGGGGGCGTGGCGGGGCAACCGGGAGCTGGTGCGGTGGCTGCGGGCGTACAACGCGGGGCGGCCGGCCGCCGAGCGGGTGCGCTTCGCGGGCTTCGACGCACCGCTGGAGATGACCGGCGCGGGGAGCCCCCGGCAGGCGCTCACCGCCCTTCACGCGTACCTGGCCGCGCACATGGACACCGGCGTGCGCGCGGACGTCCTCGATCGGCTGCTGGGGCCCGACGAGCGGTGGGCGAACGGCGGCGCGATGCTGGACCCCTCGCGGTCGATCGGCCGCTCGGACGCGGCGGGGCGGCTGCGGCTGCTGGCCGACGACCTGGCCGCGCTGCTCGGCGCGCACGCGCCGGAGCTGGTCGCGGCGACCTCGCGGGAGGCGTGGGAGCGGGCCTGCCTGTACGCCCGTACCGCCATCGGCCTGCTGCGCTACCACGCCCGCATGGCCGACACCGCACCCGGCCGGGCCGACGCGATGATGGGCCTGCGTGATGCGATGATGGCCGCCAACCTGCTCGCCCTCGCAGAACGCGGCCCGACGCTCGTCCACGCCCACAACCGGCACCTGCAGCGGCACCGCAGCACGGTGCTGCTGGGCGGGCTGCGCTCGGCCCCGCCGACCTGACCGGCAGCGACGCCCTCTGCTACGTCAGGGACCTGCCACCGGGCTGAGCGCGGATCGCGGCCGGGCGTCCGGTCCGACAGAATGCCGTGGTGATTCCTACACGTTTACGCGCTCTGTCCCTCGCGCTGCTCCTTCTGCCGGTCTCCGGCTGCGGGCTCGTCGAGGTGGCTCGCGGCGGTTTCACCGTCAGCATCTCGAGCGAGTCCATGGAGCCGACGCTCAAGAAGGGCGCGCACCTGTCCGTCCGTCCGATCGGCGACCGTGTTCCCCGTACCGGGGACATCGTGGTCTTCCGCACGCCCGAAGGCTGGACGGGCACCACCGCGGGCGCGGAGCGCGTCGGGCGGGTCATCGGCATCCCGGAGAGCACGGTGACATGCTGCGACGCCGATGGCCGGCTGGAGCTGAACGGCCAGCCGCTGGATGAGCCCTACATCGCACGGCCGCCCGCCTCCGACGTGACGTTCGACGTCCGGGTGCCGCCCGGCCGGCTCTGGATCATGAACGACAACCGCCACGTCGCCCTGGACTCCCGCGCCCACCAGGGCGCCCCCGGCAACGGGACCATCGAGGTCACCGACGTCGTCGGGGTGATCGATACATCCCGCCGGTAGCGAGGGGGTCAGGGGCGGGCTGCGCGGCTGACCATCACGTCGATGATGTCGTCGGCGCCGATCCCCTTGTGCGCGAAGTCACCCACGGTGACCAGCTCGGCCACGCCGTGCGCGCTGGCCAGCAGGGCCGCGAGCGCGGCCTTGTCGCGACGGCCTCCGCCGGCGATGTCGACGCTCAGCGCGGACATGATCTCGTCGATGGCCTGCTCCACTTCGGGATGCCGCCCGGCGACGAACATCGAGGAGAACACCAGCCGGTATTCCTCGGGGTGCTCCACGGCGTACTCGACGTAGCTGCGGTAGAAGGCGCGCAGCCGCTCCTCCTGGCCGCTCTGCGGGAGCACGGCGGCGGCGATGTGGGCGGCGATGTCGGTCATGACGCGGGCGGCGACCGCCGCGAGCAGCGCCTTCTTGTCGGCGAAGTGACGGTAGGGGGCCATGCGCGACAACCCGGCCAGCTCGCCGACCGCGCGCAACGTCACGCCTTCGAGCCCCTGCTCGCGCAGCAACGTCAGCGCGCTCTCTATCAGCCGGGACCTGGTGCCGTCGATCATGGCATCACTCTCTCACGACCTTCTGTGTTGACAATGTCAGCATAGTTGTTGACACTGTCCACATATCCCGATGTTGACAGCGTCAGCAGGAGAGCTATGAAGATCACGGTGAACGGCGAGCCGCACGAGGTGGCCGCCGGACGCGACGACCCCGTGGTGGACGTCCTGCGCGACGGCCTGGGCCTGACCGGGACCAAGGCGGTCTGCCGTACGGGCGTGTGCGGAGCGTGCACGATCGCGGTCGACGGCACCCCGCAGGCCGCCTGCCTGCTGCCGGCCGCGGCGGTGGAGGGACGCGCCCTGACCACCGCGGAAGGGCTCGACCATCCGGTCCAGCGGGCCTTCGCCGCCCACGACGGCCTGCAGTGCGGATACTGCACGCCCGGCTTCGTGGTGGAGGCCGCCGCTTTCGTGGACGCCTGGCGGGCCGGGCACGGCGACGTCGAGCCGCCCAGAGAGGAGATCGCCGCCGCCCTGGCCGGTCACCTGTGCCGTTGCGGCGCGTACGGACGTATCTACGAGGCGGTCGCGGCCGCCTGCCGGGGCGAGCACGACGACGGCGAGGTCACGCCCGCCAGGGTCGAGGCCATGGAGAAGATCACCGGACGCGCCCGCTACACGACGGACGTCCGGCTGGACGGCATGCTCGAAGGGGTGATCATCCGTTCGGCGCGGGCGCACGCGCGGGTCACCTCGGTGGAGGTGGACGGCTCCCCCGTGGTGGATCTGCTGCCGGAGGACCGGATCGTCCGTTACGCCGGGCAGCCGATCGCCGCCGTCGCCGCCGCGACCCGCGGGGAGGCCGAGGCGATCGCCGCGAGCGCGCGGATCGGGTACGAGCCGTTCCCCGCCGCGTTCGGCGACGGCCCGGACGCCCCGCCCGTTTACGACGAGCGGAGCAGGAAGAACGCCCCCAGCTCCAGCGAGGGCATGACGCTGCCCGCCTCCTGGGACGGCAACGTGCGCGGGCCGTTCAGCGGGGCGAGCAAGCGAGGCCGCAAGGCGGCCGAGCTGATCGACGCGGCCCGGAGACGCGGCGATCCGCTGCTGGTGACGGGCACGTTCAGCACCGCCGTGCAGGTGCACACGCCGCTGGAGCCGCACGCCTGCCTGGCCAGGTGGGACGAGCGCGGCGACCTTCACCTGCACCTGTCCACCCAGACGGTGGCCATCGCCGCCGAGCAGGCCGCCAGGCGCTGGAAGCTCGACCCGGGCCGGGTGCAGGTCGTCGCCGAGCACGTGGGCGGCGGTTTCGGCGCCAAGTCCGGGATCACCGTGGAGGCGGTCGCGGCGGTCGAGCTTGCGCGGGCCTGCGGCGCGCCCGTACGCGTCGTGTTCAGCCGCGCGGAAGAGCTGACCGACGCCGGCAGCCGGCCGGGCAGCACCACGAACATCGCGCTGCTGGCCGGCCGGGACGGGGAGCTCGCCGCGCTCGCGATGGACGTGCGCAGCCGGGGCGGCGTCGCCGTCGGAGGGATGTCGGCGGCGCTGGCCCGCTTCGTGTACGGCACCGCGCCCCGGCGGCTGCGCGACTACGACGTGGTCACCAACGAGCCGCCCGGCACGCCGTTCAGGGGGCCCGGTGCCCCGCCGATGCTGTGGGCGCTGGAGCAGGCCGTGGACGAGATGGCGCACCGCCTCGACGTCGACCCGATCGTGCTGCGCCGCCGCTGGGACGGCAACCCCAAGCGGCACGCGCTCTACGAGCGGGCTCTGGCGCTGCCCGTCTGGCGCGACCGGCCGCGCAGCGGGTCGCAGACGGGACGGTTCCGGCGCGGCGTCGGCGTGGCCATGGCCAGCTGGATCTACGCGATCACCCCGGCGACCCAGGTCGAGCTGGAGGTCGTGGGCGATGTGGTCGTGGCCCGCACCGCCACCCAGGACATCGGTACGGGCGTGCGCAGCGTCATCGCCGGCGTCCTGCAGGAGGAGCTGGGGCTGCCCGCCGAGCGGATCCAGGTCGAGATCGGCCGCTCCTCCGCACCTCCCGGCCCGCCCGCGCTGGGCAGCCGCAGCACCACCTCGGTGGCCCCGGCCGCCCGCGACGCCGCCCGCCGCCTGCTCGCGCAGGGTCTCAAGCCCGGCACCGAGGTCGTCGGCAAGCGGCGGCGCGACCGCGGCGGCTACGTGACGCCGTTCCCGATGAACGGCATGGCGCTCGGCCGCGGGTTCAGCGGCGCGGTGCACGTCACCGAGGTCGAGGTGGACACCAGGTTCGGCACGATCAGGCCGCTCAGCGTCTGGGGCGGCATCACCGCAGGGCGCATCTACGCCGAGAAGCCGGCGCGCAACCAGTGCGAGGGCGGCATCATCCAGGGCATCGGGTACGCCCTGTACGAAGAACGCCTCATCGACCCCGTCACCGGCACCGTCCTCACCTCGAATCTGGAGGACTACCGCATCCCCGGCATCGGCGACGTACCGGAGATCACCTTGCACTTCCATCAGGAGGGGTGGGACCACGTCAACGGCGGCGGCGTGGGGCTCGGCGAGGTCTCCACGGTCGGGGTGGCCGCCTCGGTGGCCAACGCCGTGTACAACGCGACGGGCTGGCGGCCCCGCGACCTTCCGATCCGCCCCGACCGCGTCCTCGAGGGCCTCTCCCCGTGACCACTTCGGCCACTCCTCGAAAGACTCCCGGGCGACCGCCGCCTCGAAGAACTCCTCCGCTCCGCATCTCGAAGGGAACAGACGTTGACCGTCTCCACCGATCTTCTCCAGGCCGCCCGGCACGGCGTGCCGCGCGCGGGCGGCACCGACCTGATGAGCCGGCGCGTGGCCGGTCCGTTCGTGGACCTGGCCGGGCTGCGCGACGCTCCCGAAATATCGGGCATCACCTGGCAGCCGGACGGCTCCGCCCGCATCGGCGTCCTCACCACCGTCGCCGAGGTGGCCCGCGACGAACGGCTGCGTGCGGCGTACCCGGCGCTGGCGCTGACCGCGCGCGGGCTGGCCACCCCGCAGATCCGAGCGGTGGCCACCGTCGGCGGCAACCTGCTCCAGCGCAACCGCTGCTCGTACTACCGCAACCCCGCCTTCACCTGCCACCAGGACGGCGGCGACTCCTGCCCGGCCCGTGCGGGCCAGAGCATGTACACCGCCGTCATCGACACCGGCCCCTGCCTGGCACCCCATCCGTCGTCCCTGGCCATGGCGCTGCTGGCGTACGACGCGGTCGTGGAGGTGCACGGCAGGGACCCGTTCCCGATCGCCGAGCTGTACGGCGACGGGTCCGACCCGACCCGCGACCACCTCCTCGGCCCCGGCGAGCTGCTCACCTCCGTGCATCTGCCGCCGCCGGTGGCCGGGGAGCGCGCCGCGTACCGTCGCGCCATCGCACGGTCTGAGGCCGAGTGGCCGCTGGCGGAGGCGACCGCCCGCCTGGTCACGGAGGGGTCGAGGATCACCGCCGCCGCCGTTGCCGTCGGCGGCGTCGCGCGGGTGCCGCTGCGGCTCGGCGAGGTCGAGGACGCGGTGCTGGCCGGGCAGCCCTTCGAGACCGCCGCCGGGCTCGCCGCCGCCCGCTGCACCCCCGCCGCCCGCAACGGCTACAAGGTCACCCTGCTCACCGCGACCATCCTGGAGGTCCTCGAACGCGCCGCGACCCCCAGCTGATCCCCGCCCCCGCCTCGCTGCCTTCACGGCACGGGTGGTCCGGAGGCGCACCGGTGGTCGGCGGCGGGATCTCCGAGCGCACGCACGCACGCGCTGCCGGGCCGGAGCACCCGTAACACAGGCGGGGCGCCCGTGGCGCCGGAGACCGCAGTCGGCGACGGGGTCTCCGGCGCTACGGGCGCGCGGCCGTGTCGCTAAGCGCCGCGTCGTTGAACGGCGTGTCGCTGAACGCCGTGTCGCTGGGCGGCGCGTCGTTGAGCGACGTGTCGCTGGGCGGCGCGTCGTTGAGCGACGTGTCGTTGAGCACTGGTCAGGTGCACTTGCCCTGGAGCCAGGCGCGGTACTCCTTCGTGTAGTTCGTCATCACGCTCTTCGGCGCCTGGGCCAGCACCTCCGTCCAGCGGGCGGTGTTGCCGGTCCAGGACGGCGGCGGTTCCTCCCAGCCGACGCTGTCGGTCCAGCGGGCCTGGGAGCCCTTGAGCAGGCCGGGGTGGCGCTTGGCGAGCTCGGACTGGATCCAGGAGTCGTTCGAGTAGACGAGGATGCGCATCGACGCCTGGCGCTCCTTGATCGGGTCGGAGACCTCCTTCCACGCCTGCGCCCCGTACGTCGGGTCGGACAGCACGGGCCGGGCCTCGGGCTTGATCTCCAGCAGCGCGATCATGCCCCGCGACTTCACATGGTCCAGCCACTGCCGCAGCGTGTGCACCTTCTGTCCCTTGTAGGGCCCGCGCGAGATGCTGCGGTCGCGCAGGTTGTCGCTGCCGGCCGCCCACCACAGGTCGGTGATGTTCTTCCTGGTGCCGGTCAGGCCGTTGGTCGTGGTGTTGTGCCACATGACGGCCTTGGTGCCCTGCCTGGTGACCTGGACGTCCCCCTCCACCCCGTCGGCGCCCCACGCCTTCTGGTCGTCGATGCCGCGGGCGTGGTTGGGCTGGCGGATCTGGTCACGGTCCCATGGGTTCGGCCCGGTGGGGTAGCCGCCGTGGCCGAAGACCTCGGGACAGGCGACGGCGGCCGGCCGGGCGTGCGCCGCAGGTGCTGCGAGCGTCGTGCCGAGCGCGGCCAGCGTGGTCAGTAACGCCGCCTTCTTCATGATCGTCATGCGTGCTGACTCCCTAGCGTCGGGGATGATCGGCACGGGCAGGCTAAGCATCGAACCGCTAAATGATCAAGCATTGGCGGCGACCAGGCCGAAGCAGGCGTGCCGCGCCGCCACGCTCCTCGTCCGGACCCTTGAAGGGTGGGCGGCTCGGGCTCGCCGGTTTGGTGATGACCGGTTCGAAGGGGGCGGGCGGAGCGCCGCCCGGCCTCACCCAGAACCCCGAGCCGAAGCGCTGCCGTCGCCCGCAGGCCCTTCCACGGTGCCGCCGCCGATCAGGACGCCGTTCAGCAGGGCGTTCAGGTAGCGGGAAGCGACGCCCGGATCGCCGGGGTGCGGGGTGTGGTTGACCGCGTACGCGATCCCGCAGATCAGCACGAGCAGGTCGAGCGCGTCGATGCCGGGCCGCATGACGCCATCGGAGACGGCGCGGGCCAGCAGGTCGCGAAGCAGCCCGGCCAGCTCGTCCCGCAGCTCGCGAGTGCGCTCGGTGGTGGGCGCCGGGCCGAGCGCCTCGGCGGCGAACGCCTTGTCCTCGAGGTACGCGGTGAGCCCGTGCTCCAGGATCTCCCGCAGGGCGGCGCGGACGTCGGGCGCGGCGGTGGCCTGCCTGACCTCCTCGATCAGCTCCTCGAACCGCTGCTCGGCGAGCGCGGCGAGCAGCGCCTCGGGGGTCGGGAAGTGCCGGTAGACGGTGCCCACGCCGACGTCGGCCTCCCGGGCGACGGCGTTGAGCTGCAGGGTGGCGCCCGCGTCGAGCATGGCCCTGGCCGTCTGCAGGATCTGCCGGCGGTTGCGTGCGGCGTCTTTCCTCAGCGGTGCGGCGGGCATGTGCCCCACCCTACAACCGGATATGTCATCCGCGACCTCAAGAGGACGTGGCCCGCAGGGCGCGCAGCAGCGTGTCGGTGAGGTCGTCGAGGTAGGTGGGGCCCGCCTCGGCGGCGCGTACCACGAACCGCCAGTAGACCGGGGCGGCGATCAGGTCGAGCGCGAGCTCGATGTCGGTGTCCTGCGGCAGCTCGCCGCGCGCGATCGCGCGCCGGAAGATCTCGGCCGTACGCTCCCGCTTCGGCTCCCCCACCAGCAGCCCCACGACCTCGCCCAGCTCGGGGTTGCAGACCATCTCGGCCACGAGGTCGGGCAGGACGCGCGCGAAGCGCGGGTGGGTGAGCCACCCGGTCACGGACTCCAGGGAGGCGCGCAGGTCGCCGCGGAGCGTGCCGGTGTCGGGCACGTCGAGCGTGGCGATGAAGTGGTCGCAGATCACCGCCATGGCCATCTCCTGCTTGGACTTCCAGCGGCGATACAGCGCGCTCTTGCCCACGCCGGCCCGTTTGGCGACCCCCTCCATCGAGAGCCTGGCGTAGCCGTGCTCGGCCAGCTCGTCCAGCACGGCCTCGGTGATGGCCTCGGTGACCTGGGGCTGCAGCACGGCTGCGCCGGTGGGAGTGCGGCGGCTCATGGCACGCAGTCTAGCGATTGGACGATACGGGACCGTTCCGTCTATGGTGGACGTCGGGACGGTACCGTACCGTCGCGACGTAGAGAGGATTGCCATGGAAGCCACTGAGCTGGTCGAGCGCGGCATCGCCCTGCTGCTCGCCAAGGACATGTCGGGCTTCGCGGGCCTGTGGGCCGAGGACGGCGTGATCGAGTTCCCGTTCGCACCTCCCGGGTACCCGCGCAAAGTGGAGGGACGCGAGGCGATCAGGGAGTACCTGCGCGACTATCCCGAGAAGTACGACGTGCGGGAGGTCGTCCGTAAGGTGATCCACCGGACCGAGAACCCCGAGGTGGTGGTCGTGGAGCTGGAGGTGGCCGGAATCGTGCCGCGCAGCGGGGAGCCGTACCGGATGGAGTACGTCGCGATCATCACCGTGCGGGACGGCGAGATCCGCCACTACCGCGACTACTGGAACCCGCTGCAGGCCGCCCGGGCGATGGGCGGGCTCGAGGCGCTGACGAAGGCGTTCGCCGGAGGTGCGGCATGAGCGAGGTGCTGGTGATCGGGGCGACCGGCACGACCGGTTCGCGGGTGACGGCCTTCCTGCGCGAACGCGGCGTGCCGGCGCGGCCCGCAAGCCGCAAGGCCGACCGGCCGGGCTTCGTGCGCTTCGACTGGACGGAGCCGGAGACTTACGCGCCCGCGCTGTCCGGCGCGCGCGCCGTCTACGTCCTGCCGCCCATCGGGGTGACCGAGCCGGCCCCGCTGGTGGAGCCGTTCCTGCATGAGGCGGTACGCCAGGGCGTGCGGCGCGCGGTGCTGCTCGGCACGTCGGCGCGCCCCGAGCGCACGCCCGGGGCCGTGGCGCTGTACGAGCTGGTCCGTACGGTGATGCCGGAGTGGGCCGTGCTGCGGCCCTCGTGGTTCATGCAGAACTTCACCGGCCAGGCGCTCGCGCTGCGCCTCCGCGACGGCGAGCTGATCTCCGCGACCGGCGCGGGCCGGGTGGCGTTCGTGGACGCGGGCGACATCGCGGCCGTGGCCGGGCACGCGCTGACCGACCCGGAGCCGCACAACACCGAGCACGTGATCACCGGCCCGGAGGCGCTCGGCTACGACGACGTGGCCGCGCTGCTCACCGAGCTGGGCGCGGGCCCGCTGCGGCACCGCCCGGTCACCGAGGACGAGCTCGCCGCGCACTTCGCCGCCCACGGCATGCCGCGGGACTTCGCGGCCATGCTGGCCGCGCTGGACACCGACATCAGCCTCGGCACCGAGGACCGCGTCACCGACACGGTGCAGCGCGTCACCGGCCGCCCGCCGCGCAGCTTCCGCGCCTTCGCCGCCGCCGAGCTGCGCTGATCACGGGGGTCAAAGCCGCACCGAATCAGGCAAGGAGGTATATTCCGCTAAACCTACTAATTTGGTAAGCAATGGTGGAGTTTACGTTGAACAGGAAGTTCGCCGGCGTCGCGGTCGCACTGGCCCTCGCACTCGCCGCGTGCGGCTCCGGCCCGGAGGACGCGTCGCCCAGCGGCGCCCCGGCCGCGCCGGCCACGATCGAGATCGGTTCCCTCTATGAGCCGCAGAACCTCGACAATACCGCCGGCGGCGGCCAGGGGATCACCGAGGCGTTCAACGGCAACGTCTACGAGGGCCTGTTCCGGCTGACCGACGAGGGCAAGGTGGAGCCGCTGCTGGCCGAGAGCCACACGGTCTCCGACGACGGCCTGACCTACACGTTCACGCTGCGCAAGGGCGTGACGTTCCACTCGGGCAAGGCGCTGACCGCGGACGACGTCAAGCGCAGCATCGAGCGGGTGACGGCCGAGGACTCCCAGTCGGCCCGCAAGAGCAACCTCGAGGTCATCAAGTCGGTCGAGGCGCCCGACGAGAGCACGGTCGTGGTGAAGCTGAAGCACCGCTCGATCTCGCTGATCTACAACCTGAGCTACGTGTGGGTGGTCAACGCCGACGCCAAGGACCTGGCGACAAGCGCGGACGGCACGGGGCCGTACAAGCTGGGGTCGTGGAAGCGCGGCTCGACGCTCAGCCTCGAGCCGTTCCCCGGCTACTGGGGCCCCAAGCCGGCCAACGGCGGCGTGGTGTTCCACTACTTCACCGACGCATCGGCGCTCAACAACGCGCTGCTGACCGGCGCCGTGGACGTGGTGACCAGCCAGCAGAGCCCCGACGCGCTCTCGCAGTTCGACAACAACCCCGACTACAAGGTCAGCGAGGGCAAGTCGACGACGAAGCTGCTGCTCGCGTTCAACGACCGCAAGGCGCCGTTCGACAAGCCGCAGGTGCGCAAGGCGGTCGCGGCGGCCATCGACGACGCCAAGCTGCTGGAGTCGGTGTGGGCCGGGCACGGCACGCTGATCGGCTCGATGGTGCCGCCGACCGACCCCTGGTACGAGGACCTCACCTCGCTCGACACCTACGACGTCGAGGCGGCCAAGCGCGAGCTGGCCGCCGCCGGGTACGCCAAGGGCTTCCGCTTCACGCTGGACACGCCCAACTACGACCCCCACCCGACGGCCGCCACGTTCATCAAGAGCGAGCTGGCCAAGGTCGGCATCACCGTGGACATCAACGTGATCACCGCCGACGAGTGGTACACGAAGGTGTACAAGAACCACGACTTCGCCGCCACCCTGCAGGAGCACGTCAACGACCGTGACGTGGTCTGGTACGGCAACCCCGACTTCTACTGGGGTTACGACAACCCGCAGGTCTCCACGTGGATCGAGGAGGCCGAGCGGGCGCGTACCGAGGCCGAGCAGACCGAGCTGCTGAAGAAGGCCAACAGGAAGATCGCCGAGGACGCCGCGAGCGAATGGCTCTACCTGTACCCGCAGATCGTGGTGGCCTCGTCCGACCTGTCGGGCTACCCGGTCAACGGCCTGAACTCGCAGTTCTACGCCTACGGGATCAAGAAGGGCTGATGGGGCGCTACCTGCTGCGCCGTACCGCGTTCCTGCTGGCCTCCTTGCTGCTCGCCGCGTCGCTGCTGTTCGTGCTGCTGCGGTTGCTGCCGGGCGATCCGGCCAACGCGCTGCTGCCGATGGGCGCGACGCCCGAGCAGATCGCGGCGGCCCGCCACGAGGTCGGCTCGGACCTGCCGCTGCCGCAGCAGTACGCGGCCTGGCTCGGCGATCTGGCCCGGCTCGACCTCGGCACCTCCTACATCAGCAAGCTGCCGGTCGGCGAGGAGATCGCCGGCCGGCTGGCCGTCACGGTGCCGCTGACGCTGCTGTCGTTCGCGCTTGCGGTGCTGGTGGCGCTGCCGGTCGGGTTCCTGGCCGCGTACCGGGCGCACCGCTGGTACGGCGCGCTGCTCAGCGGCCTGTCCCAGCTCGGCATCGCGGTGCCGGTGTTCTGGATCGGGATGCTGCTGGTGACGGTGTTCGCACTGAAGCTGCGGCTGCTGCCCGCGGGCGGCTTCCCCCGGCAGGACTGGGCCGAGCCGGGCCGCGCGCTGACCTCGCTGACGCTGCCGGTCGTGACGATCGCGCTGGTGATGTCGGCCTCGTTGATCCGGTACGTACGTTCGGCCACGCTCGACGTGCTGACCGCCGACTACCTGCGCACGGCGCGGGCCATGGGCGAGTCGTTCGCCGGCGCCATGTGGCGGCACGGCCTGCGCAACGCCTCGGTGCCGGTCATCTCGATCCTCGGCATCGAGCTTGCGACCACGTTCCTCGGCGCGGTGGTGGTGGAGAGCGTGTTCGCGCTGCCCGGGCTCGGCACCATGCTGGTCAAGGGCATCGCCGAGCACGACTATCCGGTGATCCAGGGCGTGCTGGCGGTCAGCACGCTCGCGGTGCTGGTGATCGGGTTCGCCGCCGACGTGGTGCAGCGGCTGGTGGACCCGCGGCTGCGGACCAGGCTGGGGCGCTCATGAAGTCTTTCGTGACGGGCTGCGTGCTGGTCGGTTTCGTGGTGCTCGTGGCGGCGGTGTCGCTGGTGTGGCTGCCGTACGATCCGGCCGACACCTCGGGCGGGCGGCTGGCGCCGCCGGGCGGCGAGCACCTGCTGGGCACCGACAAGCTGGGCCGCGACCTGCTCACCCAGCTCATGATCGGCGCGCGCATCGCGCTCGCGGCCGGCGCCGGATCGGTGCTGCTCGGCGGGCTGCTCGGGGTGGCGGCGGGCCTCGCGGCCGGGTTCGCCACCCGCTGGCTCGACGACGCGCTCGCCGCCGTGCTGGACGCGCTCATCGCGTTCCCGACGCTGCTGCTGGCCATGCTGGTGGTGGCGGTACGCGAGGCGTCGCTGGGCTCGGCGATCCTGGCCATCGGGCTGGCCATGTCGGCGGTGGTGGCCAGGCTGACGCGGGTGCTGGTCAAGCGGGTGCTGGCGCAGGACTACATCACCGCGGCCCGCACCTCGGGCAGCTCGTGGCCGCGGATCATCGCCGAGCACGTGCTGCCGAACATCTGGCCGACGCTCATGGTCAACCTGGCGCTGCAGCTCGGCCTCGCGGTGCTGGCCGAGGCGTCGCTGTCGTACCTGGGGCTCGGCCCGCCGCCGCCGAACGCCTCGTGGGGCCGGCTGCTGCAGGAGGCGCAGGCGACGGTGCTGACCGCGCCGGTCGGTGCCGTCGCGCCGGGCGTGCTGCTCGTCGTGCTGGTCATCGGGACGAACCTGGTCGCCGACGGGCTGCGCGACCTCAGCGGAGGGAGGTCACGGTGAGCGAGCTGCTGTCGGTGGAGAATCTGTCGGTACGCCGCTCCGACGGCCACGAGCTGATCCACGGCCTGTCGTTCGGCCTCGCCCCCGGCGAGCGGCTCGGCCTGATCGGCGAGTCCGGCTCCGGCAAGTCGCTGACCGCCCTCGCCGTACTCGGCCTGCTGCCGCCCGGCCTGACCGCGCACGGCAGCGTGCTGCTGTCGGGCACGCAGGTCGTCGGCGCGCCCGGCAGGCGGCTCGACCGGCTGCGCGGCCGGGCCGCCTCGGTCGTCTTCCAGGAGCCGCTGACCGCGCTCGACCCGCTCATGCGCATCGGCAGGCAGGTCGCCGGGCCGATCCGGCGGCGGCGCGGGCTGCGCGGCGCGGCGCTGCGCTCGGCGGTCCTGGCCGCGCTGGAGGAGGTGGCGCTGCCGGAACGCGTCGCGCGGGCGTACCCGCACGAGATCTCCGGCGGGCAGCGGCAGCGGGCGGCGATCGCGATGGCGCTGGCCTGCGAGCCCGCGCTGCTGATCGCCGACGAGCCGACCACGGCGCTGGACGTCACCGTGCAGGCCGAGGTGCTGGCGCTGCTGGACCGGCTGATCGCGGCCAGGGACATGGCGCTGCTGTTCATCGGGCACGACCTGGCGGTGGTCGCGGGCGTGGCGGACCGGCTGATCGTGCTGAAGGAGGGCTCCGCGGTGGAGTCGGGAAGGACGCGGGACATCGTGCGCGAGCCACGCCACCCCTACACGCGGTCCCTGGTGGACAGCGCCAGGGAGCTGGAGGCCGAGCTGGATCGGATGGCGCCGTGACGATCATGGAGGCGCGGGAGGTCGGCTTCGCCTACCGGGGCGGGGCCGAGGTGCTGTCCGGCGTGTCAGTCGAGGTGACGCGCGGGCGCAACCTGGCGATCGTCGGCGAGTCCGGCGCGGGCAAGACGACGCTGCTGCGGCTGCTGCTCGGGCTGGCCAGGCCGACGTCGGGGCAGGTGCTGTTCGACGGCAGGCCGGTGACGTCCGCGCGGGACCGGAAGTTCCGGCGGGCGGTGCAGCCGGTGTTCCAGGACCCGTACTCGTCGCTCGACCCGCGCCAGCGGGTCCGCAGGATCGTCTCCGAGCCGCTGCGGGCGCTGCGCGCCTGCCCGCGCGACGAGATCGGTGACCGGGTGGCCGAGGCGCTGCGCTCGGTGGGCCTGCCGGCCGACGCGGCCGAGCGCTATCCGCACGAGTTCTCCGGCGGGCAGCGGCAGCGCATCGCGATCGCCAGGGCCATCGTGTGCGAGCCGCGGGTGCTGCTGGCCGACGAGCCGGTCAGCGCGCTGGACGTATCGACCCGGGTGCGGGTGGTCGAGCTGCTGAAGGAGCTCAGCGCCTCCCGTGACCTGACCGTCGTGATGGTCTCGCACGACCTGGCGGTGGTGGCCGCGCTGTGCCAGGAGATCGCGGTCATCGAGCGAGGCAGGATCGCCGAACGCGGCGCCGCCGCCGACGTGCTGGGCTCGCCGTCGCACCCGTACACGCGGCGGCTGGTCGAGAGCGTGCCCAGGCTCAGCCGGTACTGACGCCGGCCTCAGCCGCCGGCGTCGTCCGGCGCGGGCGGCAGGCGGAGCGCGATGACCGCGATGTCGTCGAGCCCGGTCGTCGGCAGGCTGCTGAGCACCTGGTCGCAGAAGCGGTCCAGGGGGCAGCGGGCGAGCGCGCCGGCCAGGTGGCGCAGCCGTTCGAGGCCGTCGTCGATGTTCTCCCCGGGCCGCTCGATGAGGCCGTCGGTGTAGAACAGCACCGTGGAGCCGGGCGGCAGCGGCTCGATGCTGGAGCGGCAGCCGTCCTCGTTCGGGAAGCCGAGCAGCGGGTTGACGCAGCTCTCCAGGAAGCGGCCCGCGCCGTCCTCGGTGACCAGCAGCGGCGGCGGGTGGCCGGCGACCGCGTAGTTGAGCCGGTACCGGCCGCCGTACTCCTCGATCCTGGCCAGCACGCACGTCGCGGTGACGTCCGACGACAGCGAGCTCATGGCGATGTTGAGCCTGGTGAGTATCTCCCCCGGCGGCTCGCACCGGTCCATGGCAAGAGCCCGCAGCATGTTGCGGATCTGGCTCATGGCGACGGCCGCGCCGAGGTCGTGACCCGCGACGTCGCCGATGGCCATGACGGGGACGCCGTCGGGCAGGACGAACGAGTCATACCAGTCGCCGCCCACCTCGGCCGCCGACGGGCTGGCCCGGTAGCGGGCCTCGATGCGCAGGCCGGCCAGCTTGGGCGGCTCCACGAGCAGGCTGTGCTGCAGGGCCAGCGCGATCTGCTGCGTGCGCTGGAACCGTATGGCGCTGCTCAGCGCGTCGTGCGCGTGGTCGAACATGCGGCTCAGCAGCGCGATGTCGGCCCGGCTGATCGGCGGGCGGTCGCCGCAGGTCATCAGCGTCACGACGGCGGGCACCGCGCCGTCCACCACGACGGGCAGCACGACGATGCTGTTGGCCTTGTTCGCCACCATCCACTGCTGCGACCAGGACGGTGCCACGCCGGGCGGCGGGCAGCCGGGCGGGAACCGATTCGACAGCGGGCGGCGCCGCCGCGCGGCCTGCACGACCGCGTTGTCGGGCGGCAGCCGCTCCTCGCCGTACGGCGGAAGGCGGGGCAGGCCGGGCCGCGCGGCCGTGGCGACCCGCTCGACCACGAACGGCGCCCCGCTGCGCTGTTCGCCGGTGAGGTCGGTGACGAGGTGGACGCCGCAGCCGTCGGCCAGCTCCGGCACGATGACGTTGGCGACCGCGCCGAGCATCTCCTCCAGGTTGGTCCGCTCGGCCGTGGCGGCGGCGGCGCGGTCGAGCAGCTGCTGGCAGCGCTGTTCCTGCCACTGCTGCTCGATGTCGGTGCAGGTGCCCACCCACTCCACCAGCTCGCCGTGCTCCTTGATCGGCACGGCCGTGACCGCGTAGTGGCGGTAGGAGCCGTCGACGGTGCGCAGCCGGTAGGCGTACTCCCAGACCTCCATCCTGCCGAGGGCCTCAGCCCACGAGGCCATCGCCGCCTCCCGGTCGTCGGGGTGCACCATCTTCAGCCAGCCCTGCCCCTGGTACTCCTCCCACGGCTGGCCGGTCACCCGCTCCCAGCTCGCGCTGTGCTCGATCACCTCGCCCGTGGGCCCGGCCACCCAGAAGATCTGCGCGCTGACCTGCATGATGCTCTGGTAGCGGCGCAGGATGTGGCTGCGCTCGTTGGCGAGGGCCTCCACCTGCCGGGCGGCCGTGATCTGGTCGGTGACCTCCACCGCGACCACCAGCACGCCGTACTCGCCGCCCCCGAACGACACCCGTGACAGGCTCGAGGTGAAGTACCGGTCGGGCTCGTCGGTGCTGGCCGGGGCGGCGGTGAGCACGACCGGCTCGCCGGTGGCGTACACCCGGTCGAGCAGCTCCCGGTAGTGCTGCCGGCGGCCGTCGGCGAACGACCTGGGCAGCGGCGACCCGATCGGGCGGTCGCCGAGTTCCGCGCGGTAGGCGTCGTTGGTGTAGACGAGCCGGTGATCGGCCCCGCGCGTCACCGCCACACTGACCGGTGCCGGATCCAGCACCTCGAACGGCAGCCCGCTGATAGCGCGATCACACTCATCCCCCATCGTGACCTCCCCCGAATGGCCACATCTCCCCTCATGCCTACCCCTGTCCGGCCCGAGCGGAACGCCGGGTTCCGCCCGGGCTTGCCGGATACGTCACAGGGCGCTGAACGTCTCCTCCGCGCGGTCGCGCTTGGTGAACATGTCCCAGGCGGTGTCGGCGATGGCGTCGGGATCGAGCGTCTTTCCGCCCAGCTCGGCGAGGCGGGCCGGGTCGGCGGCGATGTACCGGTGGATGTCGCCGCGCTCGACCAGCCCGCCGATCGTCAGGCTGCCGGCGTAGACGCCCTGTCCGGCCAGGGCGGCGTTGAGGGTCAGCGCGTACGTGCGCAGCGCCGCCGCGGCCGGTGCGAGCGCGCCGAGCGGCGGCATCGGCAGGACCGCGCTGAGTCCGCCCGCGAACAGCAGCCCGCCCTCGCCCCTGCCGACCATGCCGGGCAGGACGTGGCCTGCGACGTCGACGGCCGCGTACACCACGCTCATCGCCTTCCTGACGTCGTCGGAGGTGGTCTCGGTGATCGGCTCGGGCATCGCGGTCACGTCGGCGGCGCCCGGGCCGTAGTAGAGCAGGCCGATCGGGCCGAAGCGGGCGGTGATCTCGTCGAGGGTTTCGAGCACGCGGTCGCGGTCGTGGACGTCGGCGACGAACCCGGCGGCCTCGACGCCCGACTCGGCGAGCTCGGCGACGTAGCCGGGGTGGCGGTCGGGTGAGCGGGAGATGAGGGCGACGGCGTAGCCCTCGCGGCCGAAGCGGCGGGCCATGGACATGCCGAGTCCCGGACCGGCTCCGGCGATGACGGCGGTCTTACGTGCGGGCATGGCGGGTCCTCCCGAGATAAGTTGAGGGATGCCTCAAGTTCTTGCTCGCGACCGTACCACGAGCGCCCGGGCAAGAACGAGACGATGGGCGGGGCCGCGACGGACGGGCGGCGACGGCGTCATGAAGGCCGGCTCGCCTTCGTAGGATGTCTGCCATGGCAGCCGCACCCAAGCCGCTGCGGTCGGATGCCGCGCGCAACCGCGACAAGCTCCTGGTCGCGGCCACCGAGATCTTCGCCGACCGCGGCCTCGACGCCCCCCTCGAACACATCGCCCGCCGCGCCGGCGTCAGCATCGGCACCCTCTACAACCACTTCCCCACCCGCGAGGCGCTGCTCGCGGCGGTCCTGCCCGACCAGCTGGCCGCGCTCGAGCGGGTCACCGAGGCGGCGCTGGCCGACCCCGACCCGTGGGACGGGTTCGTGACCTTCCTTGAAGGGCTGTTCGCGCTGCAGTCGCGGGATCACGGGCTCAACGACGCCCTGACCCGGGGGTTCACGCTCGCCACCGACGTGCTCGAAGTCTGCAAGCAGGGCTTCCTCGACGCGGAGCGGATCGTCGTCCGGGCCAAGGAGGCCGGCCGGTTGCGCGCCGACTTCGGCATGCCCGACCTGGTCACCCTGATCTGGGCGATGTCGCGGGTCATCCGCGAGTCGATGGACACCGCGCCGGACACCTGGCGGCGCTGCCTGTCGTTCTTCCTCGACGGCCTGCGGGCCGAGGCCGCCCATCCCCTGCTGCCCGGCGCGCCCACCCAGACGGACAACCGTCCGTAGAACGATCGCTTGGCAACGTGTACGCCACTTCACCCGTACCCTTGACTCTATAAGCGCGGCTGAGGCGGGCACCGCTATGCTCTCCCCGGCCGCCGCTGTGCGGACATCCGGCCGCGAGGGTCTAGAGTCGGGTCCCGCGGGACCCCGACGCAGGGAGGCGTATTCATGGCACGTGCTGACACCGGCCCCGACTTCATCGAGGCGCTCGCACGCGGCCTCGACGTCATCAAGGTCTTCCAGCCGGGCCGGCCGGTCATGTCGCTGACCGAGGTGGCCACCGCCGCCGGGCTCGCCCGGCCCACCGCCCGCCGCATCCTGCTCACCCTCCAGGAGCTGGGGTACGCCCGCAGCGAGCCGCGCGGCTACGCGCTGACGCCGCGCGTGCTGGAGCTCGGCGTGTCGTACGTGCGGTCGATGGGGCTGTGGGAGGTTGCACGGCCGCACATGGAGCGGCTGGTGGAGCAGACGCACGAGTCGTCGTCCATCGCCCAGCTCGACGGCTCCGACATCGTGTACGTCGCCCGCGTCTCCGTCCCCAAGATCGTCACCCTGTCGGCGCAGATCGGCACCCGGTTCCCCGCGCTGCAGACGTCTTTGGGCAAGGTGCTGCTCGCCGCGCTGCCGCCCGAGGAGGTCGACCGGGTGCTGGCCGAGCCCAGCCGCTCCGGCATCGAGCCGCGCTGGCGTCCCGGCGCGGCCGAGCGCGAGGCGGCGCTGCGCGAGGTCAGGGCCAAGGGGTGGGCGCTGACGGACGAGGAGCTGGCGCTCGGCATCCGCAGCGTGGCCGCGCCGCTGCGCGACGGGCTCGGCAACGTCATCGCCGCCATCAACGTCAACGTCAACGCGGCCGAGACCTCGGTCGAGCGGCTGACCGAGGAGTATCTGCCGCTGCTGCTCAAGACGGCCGGCGCGATCAGCGCCGACTGGGCCGCCTACGACACCGTCCCCCACGCCACCCTCGCCCCCTGACCACCCCACCTGGCGACGGGAACGGCGAGCGGCGCAGCAGCGGACCCGGCAGCGGCGCGAAGGCCATGCTGCCGGGTGACGCGAGCGACCGGTCAGGGCGGGGTGAGGACGAGGCGGCCGGCGGCGGTGCCGGTGCTCTGGCGGTGCCAGGCGGAGGCGACGTCCTCCAGAGGCACCGCCTCGTGGTCCACGTGCAGCCGGCCCGAGACCGCGAGCTCGGCCACCTTCGCCATGACCTCGGCCCGCTGCGTGCGGCTCAGCTCGGTGTTGGTGTAGCCGAGCAGGCGCAGGGAGCGGCTGCGCAGGGTGGAGGAGTCGAACGGCGAGGTCTCGCCGGCGGAGGCACCCAGGTTGACGAGCCGGCCATGGGGCCGCAGGACGCGGGCCGCCGCGGCGGCGGGAGCGCCGAAGAGCGGGTCGAGCACCAGGTCGAGCGGGCCGTCACAGGCGTCGGCCAGGCGCTCGGCCAGCTCGGCCACGTCCTCGGTGTCGAGCGCGACGACGGCGTCCGCGCCGGCCCGCGCGGCGCGTTCGCACCCGGCGGCCGAGCGGGTGGCGGCGACGACCCGGCGCGCCCCGGCGACGCGGGCGAGCTGCACGGCCGCCTGCCCGACGACGCCGCCCGCGCCCAGCACCAGCACCTGCTCGCCGGGGGCCAGCTCGCCGCGCCAGGTGAGCGCCTGGTACGCGGCCACCGCCGACAGCCCGAGCGCGGCGACGGCGACGGGGTCGGCGCCGTCGGGCAGCTCGACGAGGTCGCCGGCGGGCACGCACGCCAGCTCCGCCATGCTGCCGTCGCCCGGCGCCATGCCGGCCGAGGTGGGGAACCACACCAGCCGCCCGTCCACCGTCCCGACGCCTTGCACGCCCGGCACGTACGGCGTGGCGGGCGCCCCGAAGTAGGAGGCGCCGCCGGCGCACAGCAGGTCGAGCGGCGTGATCGGGGCGGCGAGCACGCGCACCAGCCGCTCGGACTCCCCCGGCTCGGGCGCGGGCCGGTCGGCCGGGCGCGGCGGCCGGCCGCACGTGTCGATCTGCGCGGCCCTCATCACGTGGCGATGTCCGGGTACGGCAGCTTGTGGTGCGACAGCCGGCGGGCGTACTCGTGCTGGAAGCCCAGCGGCTCGGGGTAGTCGCGCTCGAACATCGCGATGAACAGCGTCAGCGTGAGGAACGGATGGGCGCCCAGCTCGAACAGCTTGCCGTAGTCGTGGGTGGCCAGCGCCTCACGTTCGACGTCGTCGAAGCGCAGCCAGGTGGACGCCTCGCCGGCGTGGCAGTTGAGCAGGCGGTTGGCGTACTCGGCCTCCCACCACTCGACGGTCGCGCGCGGCTCTTCGCGGTAGCGCTCGACCAGCTCGGGGTCGCGATCGACGGTGAAGAGGAACTTGTCCAGCAGGTACTTGCTCATGCGCGCCCGCCTCCCTTGGGATACCAGGTGAAGTACGCCTCCATGGTGTGGAACAGGTCGTAGGTGTCCACGTAGTCGGCCTTGGCGCCCTCGCCGGCGACACCCATCATCAGCATGAAGTCCATGAAGCCGTGGGTGGCGTTGCCGGGGTTCCACAGGCTGTCGAGGGTGACCTCCGACAGGCAGCCCTCGATGTCGCCGGTGGAGATCCACTCGACGGCCTTGCGGTCGAACTCGGGGTCGGGGCCGTGCGGCCCGAACTGGCGGGGGCCGCCCAGCTCGAGCGACAGGTGCCCAGTGCCGATGACCGCCACCCGCTGGTCACCCGGCCACGACTCGACCAGCTCGCGGATGGCCTGGCCGAGCTGGATGAAGCGTTTCGGCTGCGGCAGCGGCGGGGCGAAGATGTTGGTGTAGACGGGCACGATCGGCAGGTCGTTCTGCGGGCGCAGGGTGATGATCGGGCACGTGATGGAGTGGTCGATCCGCAGCTCGTTGGAGAAGGCGAGGTCGAAGCCCATGTCGATGCCGCCGCGCAGGATGTGCGCCGACAGCTCCTCCTGGCCGGTGAAGAACATCCGGGGCAGGCCGAACTCGCGTTCCTCGTTGTACCAGTTGGCGTCGTAGAAGGGCGCCTTGCCGACGAGGAACTGCGGCATGTTGTCCAGCCAGAACTGGTGGAAGTGGTCGGAGCCGACCATGACGAGGACGTCGGGGTTCGCCCTGGTCAGGGTCTCGCGGAAGGCTTCGACCTTGCGTACCCACTCGTCGGCGAACGGCGGCCGGTCCTCCCCCGTGGCGGTGGAGGCGCGGTAATAGAACGGGTGATGCGTGGATGCGATGACCGCGACGAGTTCAGCCATGCAAACCTCCGTAGGGCTCGGGATCGATCGGCCGGTTGTTGAGGTCCACCGACAGGAAGATGTCGTTGGCGACGGGGTTGCGCAGCTCCTCCGCGAGCTGCCCGATGAGCCCCGCGGTCCTGGCCAGCAGGGCGAACGCGCGCAGCAGCTCCAGCGGCAGTCCGAGGTCGGCGAGCGCGGCGCCGCACACGCCGGCGCCGTTGAGCGGCAAGGTACGGCCGAGCACCTGGGGGTGCACGCGGCCGATCGCGGCGAACAGCGACAGGTGGGGGCCGTAGAGCCCTTCCTCGGCGGCGATCTCGAACAGCCGGGGCGTGCGCGGGTCGCCTTCCTTGTGCACGTGGTGGCCGAGCCCGGGGATGAGCTTGCGCTGCTCGCGGCGCTCCCGCACGGTGCGCAGGGCCAGTTCGTCCCAGTGGGCGTCGTCGGCGGGCAGCGGGTCGCCGTGCTCGCGCAGCACGTCGTCGAGGAAGCGCCCGCAGTCCTCGGTGACGCCGAGGAAGCGCGAGCCACCGCCGAGCAGGCCCGCCGCCAGCGCCCCCTGCACGGAGTCGGGCGCCGACAGGTACGTCAGCCGCGTCACGATCGCGGTCGGCGTGAACCCGTGGTCGGCCAGCGCGGCCAGCACGGCCTCGAAGACGCGTACCTCGCCGGGTGACGGGCGGCGCTGGGTGGCCAGCCAGAACGCCAGCTCGCCGAAGCCCACCTCGCCCATGACGTCGCCGGCGAGGTCCTGCCCGAGCAGCGTGATCTTCTTCAGGGACGACGCTCCGAGCGCCGTGGGATATTCGCGCTCGCTCATGCCCGCTCCCCTTGCCCGCCGGTCGTGGCCAGCCACTTGCGCAGCTCCGCGCCGTGCTCGTCCAGATCCGGCGGCGGCAGCGTATAGCTGACGGGCGTCTCCGAGAACCGGATGGGATGCCGGGTGGTCGGCACGGCGCGCTCGCCCTCGCCGACCTCCACGATCGGGTCGAGGCCGAACCGCTCGGCCATCGCGAAGCCGCCGTCGATGGTCTGGATCGGCCCGCTCGGCACGCCGGCCTCGACCAGCAGCTCGAACCACTCGACGGCGCCGCGGGTGCGCAGCCGCTCGACGAGGATCGGGCGCAGCACGTCGCGGTTGGCGGTGCGGTCGGCGTTGCGGGCGAAGCGCGGGTCGTCGGCGACCTCGGGGATGCCGAGCACCTCGCACAGCTTGCGGAACTGGCCGTCGTTGGCGGCGGTGACGATGAGGTCGTTGTCGGCGGTGGGCAGCGGCTCGTACGGGAACACGCTGGGGTGCGCGTTGCCCATCCGGTACGGGATCACCCCGCCGGCCACGTACGCGGAGCTGTGGTTGACCAGCCCGGTCAGCGCCGACGACAGCAGGTTGATCTCGACGTGCTGCCCCCGGCCCGTGGCGTCGCGGTGCCGCAGCGCGGCCAGGATGCCGATGACGGCGTGGTTGCCGGCCATCACGTCGAAGACGGAGATGCCGGCCCGGTACGGCGGCCCGTCGGGGTCGCCGGTGAGGCTCATCAGCCCGGAGATGGCCTGCACCATGAGGTCGTAGCCGGGCACGCGGGCGCCTTTGCCGGAGCCGAACCCGCTGATGGAGGCGTAGACGATGCCGGGGTTGGCGGCCTTGACGGCGTCGTAGTCGAGTCCGTACTTGGCCAGGCCGCCGGGGCGGAAGTTCTCGATGAGCACGTCGGCGCGCCTGGCCAGCTCCCTGGCCGCGGCCGCGTCCTCCTCGTCGCGCAGGTCGAGCGCGATCGAGCGCTTGCCGCGGTTGACGCCGAGGTAATAGGTGGACACCTCGCCGCGCGTGGGGGGCATCCAGCCGCGGGTGTCGTCGCCGTTCGGGCTCTCGACCTTGATGACGTCGGCGCCCAGGTCGGCCAGGAGCATCGTGGCGTACGGACCCGCCAAAATCCGGGAGAAGTCGGCCACCAGCACGCCGGACAGCGGCCCGCCCCCCGCCGGTCCGTTCGTTGCGGCGTCTCGTGTCATCCTGTCTCCCCTTCGATTTCACACCGTTCGTTCAGCGGACATATGTCCGCCATCGGGATTCTGGCACACTGCCCTGCGCTCAGGCCATAGCGCGGAGCGACCTTGACAGCGTGCGGTGCGCTCGTAGAGTTACCGGCAGAATGACCGTTGTACGGACAGATGTTCGCGCTTTTTGCTTTCCTTGAGGAGTTATGACGATGACCGAGTTCGAGGCCGGGCGGCCGCTGGTGCTGCGCAACGGCACCGTGCTGCCGATGGACGGCAGGCGGGTGCTGACAGAGACGGACGTGCTGGTCACCGGTGACAAGATCGCCGCCGTCGGTCCCCGGCTTAAGGTGCCCGAGGGCACGGCCGAGATCGACGCCTCCGGCGGCATCGTCATGCCCGGCATGATCGACACCCACCGGCACATGTGGCAGACCGCGATGCGCGGCTACGGCGCCGACTGGACGCTCACCCAGTACTTCGTCTGGTACTACCTGGAGTACGGCAAGCTGTTCCGCCCTGAGGACGTGCACGCGGGCAACACCCTGGCCGCCATCGAGGCCCTGGACGCCGGCGTCACCACCGTCGTCGACTGGTCGCACGGCCTGCGCACGCCCGACCACGCCGACGCCGCCGTGGACGCGCTGCAGGCGGTGCCCGGCCGGTACGTGCTCGCCTACGGCAACATCCAGGCGCCGCCCGCCGAGTGGACCACCGCGCCCGAGTTCCGCGACTTCGTGCGCCGCCGCATCTCCGGCGACGACATGCTCGGCTTCCAGATCGCCTTCGATGTGACGGGCGACCCGTCGTTCCCCGAGAAACCCGCCTTCGAGGTGGCCCGCGACCTCGGCGTGAACGTCACCACGCACGCCGGCGTGTGGGGCGCCACCAGCGACGAGGGCATCCGGCTCATGTACGAGCACGGCTTCATGACGCCCGGCACGGTCTACGTGCACGCCGCCTCGCTGTCGGCCGACT
The DNA here is from genome assembly GCF_040678535.1 of Nonomuraea sp. NPDC052634. Lineage (NCBI taxonomy): Bacteria > Bacillati > Actinomycetota > Actinomycetes > Streptosporangiales > Streptosporangiaceae > Nonomuraea > Nonomuraea sp. NPDC052634. The sequence goes on from NZ_JBFATY010000001.1 coordinate 736,583, forward strand.
CCTACAACCGCATCGCGGCCACCGGCGGCTCCATCTCGGTCTCCACCGAGAGCGAGCAGAGCGCCGGCCAGGGCTACCCGCCCACCTGGGCCATCCGCCTGCACGGCATCCCGGTCTCGCTGTCGATGGACACCAGCGTGTGGTGGAGCGGCGACCTGTTCTCCGCCATGCGCACCACGCTCGGCGCCGACCGCGCACGCGAGCACCTGGAGGCGCAGGCCAAGGGCGAGACCGTCACGCACGCCGCGCTCCGCGCCGACCAGGTGGTGCACTGGGCCACCCGGGGCGGCGCCGACGCCATCGGCCGCGACGACCTCGGCGTCATCGAGCCGGGCAAGAAGGCCGACATCGTGCTCATCAAGAACGATCACTCGCCGGTGTCGTTCCCGCTGCTCAACCCGTTCGGGCACGTGGTGTTCCAGGCGCAGCGCGGCGACGTGCACACGGTGCTGGTCAACGGGCGGGTGGTCAAGCACGAGCACCGGCTGGTCGGCATCGACCTCGCCGCCGCCCGTGCCCAGGTGGACAGGACCGTCGAGTACCTGCGCGGCGAGCTGGGCGAGGAGGCCTGGGAGAAGGGCATGAACCCGGACATCCCCACGACGAAGGTGCTCGACAACCCGTACACGTACACCGACTACCGCAGCGACGCCACCCACCGCAGGTAGCCGTCGCTCGCTTGCGTCCTTCCGCGCCGGTGCGCGGGCTCGGGATACCGGCGCGAGAGTCCCGCGTGCCGGCGCGGAAGGAGCGGACATCGGTCATCCCCCTTGCCCGCCCGCTGTCAGCGGGCGGGCAGCACCCCGACGCCGGCCAGCGCCTCCAGCGATCGCTCCGGGTAGGGGTCGTCCTTGCGCGGCCGCCACTCGCTCAACGGCACCAGGCCCGGATCGATCAGCTCGAACCCTTCGAACAGGCCGGCGATCTCCTCGCGGGTGCGCGCCCGCATCGGGTTCGTGGTCTGCCGGTACACGGCCTGCCCGCCCTCCACCTCCTCCTGCGACACGTGGTCCACGCAGGCGTGAGATAACGCCAGGCAGGAGCCGGGGGCGAGCGCTTGCCGGATCTGCGCCTGGTACTGGTAGACCTCGTCTTCGGGCAGGAAGTGCCACACCGCGATCGTCAGCACCCCGACCGGCTGATCGAGGTCGAGCAGCCCGGACACCTCGGGGCCGGCGAAGATCTCGGCCGGCTTGCGCAGGTCGCCCTCCACGGTCACCACGCCCTGCTCGTCCCGCAGCGCGCGGCCCTTCGCCAGCACGATCGGGTCGTTGTCCACGTACGCGACCCGGGCGTCCGGCACCACCTTGCGCGCGATGTCGTGCACGTTCGGGTAGATCGGGATGCCGCAGCCGATGTCGATGAACTGGCGGATGCCCAGCTCGGCCATCGCCCGGGTGGCACGCAGCACGAACCCGCGCGTCGCGCGGGCCGAGTTGCGCGCGTTCGGCACGGCCAGCATGAACGTCTTGGCCGCCTCCCGGTCGACCGCGAAGTGGTCACAGCCGCCCAGAAGGTAGTCATAGATGCGCGCCGACGACGGCTTGGAGGCGTCGAGCTCGGTGGGGGAACTCACCATCATGTCCCTTCTCGGAGTTGATCGCGGATGGCAGCGAGCATCAGCGCGGACTCGGCCGGGGTGCGCGCGACGCCGGCGAGCTGGTCGAGCAGCAACCCGTACCGCTCGTGCTCGCGCAGGTCGCCGAGCTCCTCGCCGCCGAAGCGGTGGAACACGATGACCTGCTGATCCGGCAGTCGCAGCACCGTGAACGGCTCCGGCGGCAGGAACGCGGAGTCCGCGGGAAGTATCTGGAGGGTGATGTCCGGCTCGCGGGACGCCTTGAGCAGCTCGTCGAGCTGCCGGACGTGCGCGGCCACGTCGCCGCCGAGCGGGCGCCGCAGCACCGTCTCCTCGATGACGGCCCACAGGCGGGCCCGCCGGCTCTCCTGGCGGCGGCGCAGGTTCTCGGCCTTCGCCAGCGTCACCTCGCCGGGCGGCGTCGGGAACTGCACGGCACGCTGCACGGCCTGCTCGTACTCCGGCGTGCGCAGCAGGTCCGGCACGAAGTGCGTCGCGTACGTGCGGATGAGCGTCGCGGCCTGCTCGTGATGCCACAGCACGGTCTCTTCCAGCGGGACCGTCTGGTCCCACCAGCCCGGTTCCCGCCGCCCCACGGCCACGGAGATCAGCGCCTCCTGCTGGTAGGGGTCGGTGATCCCGTACAGCGTCAGCAGCCGGGACAGGAAGGCGCGGTCGAACGGGGCCTGGCCGCGCTCCATGCGGGAGAGCGTCGGCGCCGAGCTGCCCGTCTCCGCGGCCACGGCTTCCAGGGTGAGTCCACGGTCGAGCCGCAGATGGCGCAGCCGAGCGCCCACCGTCTGTCTGGCGGCCGCCGTGCTCGCGCCGTTCACGTGCCCCCTTCACGCGGGCCCGGCACGCCACCGGACCGCCCGACCGGATTTTCAGTGATCGCCAGACTCTATGTAGACATATCGCATTAGTCCATGTAAAGGGGGCACTGCCCTTCGCTTGGAAGATCACAGATTTTTCAGCGAGGGAATCACCGAGCGGGCGGCGCGTCAGGGCACGTAGTGGGCGACCCCGTCGCCGAAGGACCAGTCGATCGGCCCGTTCTCGGTCACCGAGATGAAGACGTCGCGCGGCTCGGTGCCCGCGTACTCGCGGGCACGCTCGGCGATCCGCCGGTACATGGCCTTCTTCTGCTCGGGCGTACGGCCCGCCCGGAAGGTGATCGCGATGAAGACGACGTCGTCGGTACGGCGCAGGCCGGGGAACGTGCCGTACCGCATCACGCTGCGGGCGCCGTCGTGCGAGGTCAGCACCTGGAACAGGTCGTCGGACGGGATGCCGATGGTCTCGACCATGGCGTCGTGGACGGCACGGCCGAGCGCGTCGAGCCGCTCGGGGGCGGCTCGCATCGCGTCGATGCGGACGAACGGCATGGTCGTCTCCCTTTCGGATGCGGGGCTATCGGGTGAGCATGCTGAGCGCGCCTTCGACGGCCGTGGCGAACACCTGGGCGTCGCCGGCGGCGCGGGCCAGCACATACCCGCCCTGAAGCGTCGCGACGAGCGCCGTGGCCGTGACCCTGGGGTCGAGCGCGGGGTCCAGCTCCCCTGCGGCGCGGCCCTCTTCGAGCAGCTCGGCGATGCGTCCGGTGAGCCAGGCGAACGTCTCCTCGACCGGCCGCCGCAGCCCGGGGTCGGCCATCACGTCGGGGTCCTGGGTGAGGCGGCCGACGGGACAGCCCTTGAGCGCGTCGCGCTCGCGGCGCAGGTAGGCGGCGACGCGTTCGACGGCGCTGCCCGGCCCGGTGAACGCGGCCTCGGCCCGCTGCCTCAGCTCCGCGGCGCTGCGGTCGATGGCGGCCAGGGCGAGGTCCGGCTTGCCGCTGAAGTGGTGGTACATGCTGCCTTGCCCGGCCCCCGACCGCTGCTGGATCGCCTTGGGGCTGGTGCCGACATAGCCGCGCTCCCACAGCAGCTCGCGGGTGCTCTCGATGAGCCGTTCCCTGGTGTCCATGCTGGACATACTAGTAGGTACAGGACGTGCTGCGCTGGGTGCGTACGACACCGTGAAGCTCCTGCGCCCCCGGGATTGTCGGTGCGGCAGGCCATACTGCGCCGAGCCGACATGATCACGAAGGAAGGGTGTGGCACATGGCGCAACTGCTGCGAAGGCTCGATGACGAGGTGCACATCGAGTACAACACGTTCGGTCTGGACGGCACCGATCTGCTGTGGAGCTCACCCACCGAGGAGATCCACCACTTCACCGCCGCCGTACGGCTCGAGTCGTGGGACGCCGAGCCGGAGCCCGCGGACGCTTCATGGACGCCGGTCAGCACGCAGACGTTCGTCGCGGAGCGCGGCGTGGTCGCGATCACCTCGATGATGGAGTACAGGGGACACGACTTCCTGATCGGGCCGCCGCACTTCGAGTACGGCGTGCAGATGTACTTACGCGAGCCCCGGCCCGGCGACGGACACGGCACGGGCAAGAGCGACGAGACGTGGATGCTGAGGTTCTGGCCGATCCGGGACGTCTTCGACCCCATCGAGCACGCGGCGCCGGAGCACTATTTCGTGCCCGGAGTCGGGTACCACTCGATCGACATCGAGCCCGAGCGGCTCGTGCCGCCTCCGGCGCGGCGGAAGGTGCCGGTGCCGGTCTCGGCGGTGTCCGACTGGGTGTCGCTGTGCCCGGACCCCGACCTCGACACCTTCGACGGCTGGCTGCGCCGGGAACGCCGCACGGCCGAAGCCGACGGCGTCACCATCTACCAGCGGCTGCGCGCGCACGGGATCGACATCGAGGACGGCGCGGACCTCACGCTGGCCGCGTGCGCCCCGCCGTACTGGCGCGCCGGCCGGTACGAGGATCCGGTGATCGACTGCTACTACGCCGAGCAGGCGAGGCGGGACTCGTTTGCGAACCTGGCCGAGTACGGGCTGCGCGAGCGCGCCGACGCCGATCGCATCGCCAAGGAGTTGTGCCGCCGCGGCACGCCCACGTTCTCGGTGCCCGTCGAACGCCGCAGTGTCGCACCCGGCGACAGCCTCCGTGTGTGGCGGTGGGAGACCGACTACCTCGGCGGCGCGCTGCGGGGCGGCGGGCTGACGGTGGATCGGCAGGTGGTGGCCGAGAATCCGTGGACCAGGCAGATTCTCGTCTCCGGCATCGTGACGATTTTGCGCAGCGACGAAACAAGGCACTGCGGCGGCGGCCCCGACTGGTACGCGGCGCGCAACGCAGAACCGCACGAGGCGGCCAGGGTGCTGTGCGCGGAGGCCACCTGGGAGGAGGACCCCGAGCAGCGCCGGGCCCTGGACGAGCTGGTCAAGGAGAAGCTCGCCGAGCTGCGAGCCGCCCATGGGAGCGGGAAGTGATGATCTGCTCGGCCTCACCCCTCGTGCGGCCTCGCAGCAGGCACGGGCTTTGCCCGCTTGTACCGGCCTCCGCCGCTCGTACGCGTCTTTGTCGCACGTCGGAGGCGGCGATTCGGGGGGTGCGGCCCGCCGTGGAGGGACGGCGGGCTTGGGCACGGTCGCGCCCGGCGGTCACGACGGCCGCCGGGGCGGGTCAGCGGGGGGCGTGGGTGCGGAGCAGGTCGGAGACCGTCGGCGCCTGCATCATGTGGGGGTCGAGCGCCTCGGCGCGGCGGCGGGGGATGCCGCCGGCCAGGGCGGCCTCGGTGAGCGCCTCCTTGACCCACCGGACGTCCACGGGGTGCCCGTCCTCCTGCTTGATGAGCGGCTCTCCAGGGGTCCTGGACGACGACAGCGTACGCAGCAGGGGCCTGGCCACCGGCGGGACCGGGAAGGCCACGAGGTCGCCGCGGCCGTCGGCGACGGTGACGATGGCGGGTTCGCCGGCGGTCACCGCCCGCAGGTCCTGCAGGGTGATCCCGGCCAGCGAGGAGACCGGCGCGCCGGTGGCGTCGAGCAGCGCGACCGCGACGGCCTCGGCGGGCTTGCCTTCGGCGGCCAGCCGGGCGACGCCCTTGCGCAGCAGCCGCCGGTCGCCGGGGGTCAGCGCGGGGATGGGGCCGGGCCGTACGGCGCCCCGCTGCCAGGCGAACGTGTAGAACGCCGACAGCATCGCCCGCTTCCTGGACACGGTGGTCGGCGACAGCGGCCTGCCCGGGGTGCGCACGCCGACGGTCAGCGTGCCGCTGAGCGCGCCGTTGCAGTAGGCGTCGAGGTGGGCGCCGGTGGCCGCGAGCGGGTCGAGGGCGGGCTCGGCGTCCTGGAGCCAGCGCAGGAACGCGGCCAGCACCTGCAGCCTGGCCTGCCGGGTCGCCTTGGAGGGCTTCTCGGTCAGCCAGGCCACGACCGTACGGCGGGTCGGCGCCGCCAGCCCGTCCACGAAGTCGACGTCGGCACCGGCCACCTCACCCCCGTCACCGGGCCTGCGGCGCGGCCGGAGCCCTGGAATCCGGCCGACGCTCCCGGCCCGCGGCTCCGCCGTCCCGGCATCAAGGTCACCTTGTCCGCTCGCCTGCGGCTCGGACGTACGAGGGTCACCGTCTTCCGGCCCGCCTGTCATTCCCGGGTTCCGATCGTCCGGCCCGCCTGCCGCGCGAAGGGCATGGCCCTCCGGCTCACCTGCCGTGCCAGGACTCGCCCCGGCAGGGCCGGAGCGGGAACCGCTCGCCCTGGCGGCCAGGCGGCTGGGGAGCCGGGAAGGGCCGGGCAGCGGGTCCGGCGGGTGCGCGGCGCGTTCGTCGCCCGGCAACGAACCCGGCAGGTGCGGCGCGGCAAGCTCACCGGGCAAGGAGCCGGACCGGTGTGGCGCGGCGAGGTCGCCGGTCAGCGGGTCAGGCCCGTGCAGGGAATGGTCATCGCCGGACGTTAAGGACTGCGCGCCTCCGGAGACGGCGGGGACGGCGGCGTCGTCGTGGGCTTTCGGCATGCTCAGCACTCGACCGCACCCGTCCTCTCCACGACAGCGGCATGGCCGAGCAGCCCCGGCCGCGCGAAGGACGTCACGGAGGAGTCGGTGGCCGTCGCGCGGGCATCGTGAGCGCCCGGGCGGCCTGAGCCAGGCAGTCCAATCATGATCTCGATCTTCTCACGGAGCGGCCCCATCTCCTCCGCGTTCCGCCCCGTTCGTCACCCGGCATGTCCGGCTTCCAGGCGACCGACCCTCCTGAGCCGAAATACATCGACCCTGTCGGTGCTCCACACCCTGTCGCGCAAGGGCCCGATGCGGCTCACCGACCTGACGGCGACCGAGCAGCTCAAGCAGCCCGCGCTGACCAGCCTCGTGGCGAAGCTGGAACGCGAGGGGCTGGTGTCACGCCGTCCCGACCCCCGCGACGGGCGGGCCGTCCTGCTGTCGCTCACGCCCGAGGGCCGGCGGATCGTCGACTCCCGGCGCGCCGACCGCGTCGCGCGGCTGCGCCGCCTGGTGGACCACCTGGACGGCGACGACCGGGCCGCGCTCGCCGACGTGATGCGGGTACTCGGCCGGCTGACCGAGATCGCCGAACGACTGGAGGATCGACCATGAACAGGCCGCCGGAGCCGGTGCCGCTGCACGTGCACTTCATGCGCCGCCCCGGGGCTGGGCCGGATCCGGTGCCGCTGATCTTGAGCCACGGCTGGCCATGGACGTTCTGGCACTGGTCGAAGGTCGTCGACGCGCTGGCGGATCCGGCCGCGTACGGGGGCGACCCGGCGGAGTCGTTCGACGTGATCGTGCCGTCGCTGCCCGGGTTCGGCTTCTCCACGCCGCTCACCGCCCGTCCCGACATGATTTCTGGAAGATCGTCGACGTCTGGCACGAGCTGATGACTGGCGTGCTCGGGCACGAGCGGTATGCGGCGGCGGGCTGCGACGTGGAGCGGGTGTTCAGCAAGGACGACCTGCTCACGCACGCGACCATCTACTGGGCGGGCGAGTCGATCGCCTCGTCTATCCGCACGTACGCCAACAACAACCGCTACCCGTGGACGCCGTCGCACGGCCGATGGCCGGTGGTGGAGGCACCGACGGGCATCACGTTCGTCGGCTACGAGAACCCGCCGGGCGTGACGACCGGCGAGCAGCGCATCCGGCAGTTCCTGGAGAGCGACCGGGCGGCCTGGTACAACCACGCCGGCGTCACCTGCCACGATCGCGGCGGGCACTTCATCCCGTGGGAGATCCCGCAGGAGTGGGTGTCCGACCTGCGCCGCACGTTCCGCGGCCGCCGCTGACACCCCGGCACACGCTCAGACGCCGAGCCGTACCGAGCGGCGCGTGCGTGAGCCCATAACCGGCCGGCCTAGGGCCTCCCGCAGCGTCAGCAGGACAGGACGAAGAGGGTCACCAGGGCGGAGATGAGCAGCACCATGCCCAGCACGGCGGCCACCTCCCAGTTGCCGACCTGCGAGGCGAAGCGCTGCGGGTTGTCCTCGCCGACTCTGGCGTTGAAGGCGCTCAGCCTGCTGGCCAGGCGCGCTTCGGTGTGGCGCAGCTCCAGCTCGATCTCCGCCAGGATGAGCTGCTCGTGGGGCGACAGGCCGTCCACGATGCTCACTCCTTCTCCGCGGCGGCTTCGACGGCGGGAGGAGCCGAGTGGGGGTAGTGCAGGTCGAAGGCGGGCCGCTCCGAGCGGATGCGCGGCAGGCTGGTGAAGTTGTGGCGCGGCGGCGGGCAGCTCGTCGCCCATTCCAGGGAGTTGCCGAAGCCCCACGGGTCGTCCACGGTGACGCGGGGCGCGTGACGGGCGCTCCACCAGACGTTGTAGAGGAACGGCAGCGTGGACAGTCCCAGGATCAGCGCGCCGATGGACGAGATGAGGTGCAGGTCGGTGAAGTGGTCGATGGCGCTGTAGTCGGCGTACCGGCGCGGCATGCCGGCCACGCCCAGCCAGTGCTGCACCAGGAACGTGGTGTGGAAGCCGATGAACAGCATCCAGAAGTGCACCTTGCCGAGCCGTTCGTTCAGCATCTTTCCCGTCATCTTGGGCCACCAGAAGTAGAAGCCCGAGAACATCGCGAACACCACCGTGCCGAAGACCACGTAGTGGAAGTGGGCGACGACGAAGTACGTGTCGGTGATGTGGAAGTCGAGCGGCGGCGAGGCCAGGATCATCCCGGTCAGCCCGCCCAGCAGGAAGGTGACGAGGAAGCCGACCGCGAACAGCATGGGCGTCTGGAAGCTGATGTGGCCGCGCCACATGGTGCCGGTCCAGTTGAAGAACTTCACGCCCGTGGGGATGGCGATGAGGAACGTGGTGAAGGCGAAGAACGGCAGCAGCACCTGGCCGGTGCCGAACATGTGGTGCGCCCACACCGTCATCGACAGTCCCGAGATGGCGATGGTCGCGCCGACCAGGCCGATGTAGCCGAAGACGGGCTTGCGGCTGAAGACCGGGATGACCTCGGTGATGATGCCGAAGAACGGCAGCGCGATGATGTAGACCTCGGGATGCCCGAAGAACCAGAACAGGTGCTGCCAGAGCATGGCCCCGGCGTTGGTGGGGTCGTAGACGTGGGTGCCGAGCTTGCGGTCGGCCTCCAGCGCGAGCAGCGCGGCGGCCAGCACCGGGAACGCCATCAGCACGAGCATGCTGGTGAGCAGCGTATTCCAGGTGAAGATCGGCATCCGGAACATCGTCATGCCGGGGGCGCGCATGGTGATGATCGTGGTGAAGAAGTTGACCGAGCCGAGGATGGTGCCGAGTCCCGACAGCGCCAGGCCCATGATCCACAGATCGCCGCCGATGGTGGGGCTGAACGTGGAGTGCGAGAGCGGGGTGTAGGCGAACCACCCGAAGTCGGCGGCGCCGCCGGCGCTGAAGAAGCCGCTGACGGCGATGAGGCCGCCGAACAGGAAGAGCCAGAAGCTGACCGCGTTGAGCCGGGGGAAGGCCACGTCGGGGGCGCCGATCTGGAGCGGCATGATCACGTTCGCGAACCCGGCGAACAGCGGGGTCGCGAAGAACAGCATCATGATCGTGCCGTGCATGGTGAACAGCTGGTTGTACGCCTCGGGGCTGACCAGGTCCAGGCCGGGCTGTGCCAGCTCGCCCCGGATGACCAGGGCCATGATCCCGGCCAGCAGGAAGAACAGGAACGAGGCGATCAGGTACATGTAGCCGATGATCTTGTGGTCCGTGCTCGAGAGCCAGGCCACGATGAGCCGCCCCTTGCCTTTGGCCTCGACCGGCGACAGGGCGGACGTCAACGGTTCGTCAGTACGCGGTTCCTCAATGGTCACCGAAGCCCCCCATTTTGCCCCCACATGCCTGCGCTGCCCTGTTTTCGCAGGTCAGCGCCGTACGACGGGCTTACCCTCTCCGTCCAGACCTATGCTCAGCGCACCCCGCGGCGCCCGTGACCCACCTGTGTCCACCGAGCACCACCAGGCGACAGCCGCACAGCCGACCTCCGATAGCCCTTTGAACCGGCCACCCCCACCGCCACCCCGCACACAGCCGACAAATCAACCTCCGACAGCCTCCCTGAGTCGAACACCGCCCACACCACCTCACACACACCACCAGCCCACAGCCGAGAAATCGACCTCCGATAGCCTCCTGAATCGACCACTTGGGGAGGTATTGGGTGTCGGGGGTTGTCGCGGCGTTCGCCGCTCTGGTGTCGGTCGCCGTACTCGGCTACGTCATCGGGGCCACCGGACTGCTGCGGGCGAGCGACGAGCTGACGCTGTCGCGGCTGGCGTTCTTCGTGGCGACCCCGGCGCTGATGTTCGCCACCGTCTCCAAGGCCGATCTGGCGGCGCTGCTGTCGCCGGTGCTGCTCACCGAGGTCATCGCGGTGGCGTTCACGCAGCTGGTCTTCGTGCTGGTGGCCAGGCTGGTGTTCCGTCGCGACACCCGGCAGGCCACGATCGGCGCCCTGGCCTCCTCGTACGTCAACGCCGGAAACCTGGGCGTGCCGATCTCCCTGTACGTGCTGGGCGACGCCGCCCTGATCGCCCCCATCCTGCTCTTCCAGCTTCTGGTGCTGACCCCGGTGTCGTTCCTGATCCTGGACAAGGGCGCCCGCTCCCCGCGCGCCGCCCTGCTGCTGCCGTTCAGGAACCCGCTCACGGTCGCCTCGCTGCTCGGCCTGGCGCTCGCGGTGAGCGGCGTCTCGCTGCCGGTCGCGGTCATGCGCCCGATCGACCTGCTGGGCGGCGCGGCCGTGCCGGTGGCGCTGCTGGCGTACGGCCTCAGCCTGTACGGCTCCCGCCGCCAGGCGCCCGCCCCCGAGGAGGACGGCGTGGGCAAGGACATCGCGCTGGCCGTGGCGCTCAAGGCCGTCGCCCAGCCGACGGTGGCGTACCTGACCGCGCGTTTCGCCCTCCACCTCGACGGCCTGCACCTGCTCGCGGCCACCCTCTTCGCCGCGCTGCCCACGGCCCAGAACATCTACGTGTACGCCGTCACCTACGACACCGCCCGGCGGCTGGCGCGCGGCACCATCTTGGTGACGACCGGCCTGTCCATCCCGATCATGACCGCCATCGGCGCCGTACTGGGTTGACCGCCACCGCGCCTGTACGAGTTGTGCAGAGCCGGTCGCACCGCGTACGGACTTCCGGCGGCGCTTCGCCGACGAGGTGGCCGCCGCCCGCAAGGTCAGCGGCGCCTTCACCGCCCCGCTCATCGACGCCGACACCGACGCCGACCTGCCGTGGCTGGCCACCCGCCTACGTACCGGCCCCTCCCTGCACCAGGCCATCGCCGGCCGAGGCGCGCTCCCCCTGGAGTCCGTGGCCGTACTCGGGGCCGCTCTGGCCGAGGGGCCGGCCGCCGTGCACATGAGCGGGATCGTGCACCGCGACCTCAAACCCGCCAACGTACTCTTGGCCGAGGACGGGCCCCGGCTGATCGGCTTCGGCATCGCCCGAGCCCTCGACGGCACCTCCACCACCCACACCTCCACCGTCCTCAGCACGGCGGCGTTCATGTCCCCGGAACAGGCCCGCGCGCAGAAGGCCGGTCCGGCGGCGGACGTGTTCTCGCTCGGCTGCGTGCTGGGCTTGCCACTCTCCCACTGCTCACCTCAACCGGCGCCGGTCACCGGAACGGAGGCGACGGACCGTATGGCGTCCCCCGAGTGGTCCCGCCGCATGACGGAGCGACGGGAGTTCGGCACGTAGTACCGCCGCCTGGTGCGGGGCCGTGCGGCCCCTCGGGCCTGCCAGCGGCGTCAAGCGGGCCGCTAGGCGGGCTGCGCGTTCCCGCAGGGCGGGCGTGTCCTGAGTGAGGATCGGAGCCAGCGCTTCCCGCACGACGCCGGCGCGGGTCGCGTCGCGCAGCACCGCCTCGCCCGCCCACTCCAGCGCCGCACGCAGCAGCCTCTCCTCCGGCCGGGACGTCAGTGCCGTCAATGCCTGACCGAACAGCCTCTCGTCCAGCCGCCCCGCCTCCTCAAGACGCCAAAGCTGCGACACTGCCATGTCCGCGACCGCGACCGGGCCGGTGGGCAGCAGGCGTACGTAGTCGGCGGCGTGCGCGGCCGACTCATCGATGGTGAGGTTGAGGCGATCATGCAGGCCCACGAGCTGGGCCGGTGTCAGGCACCCGGCGCGTGGGGCGGCGCCCTCGTCCCGTATGGGCCGCTGCTCGAACTGGCCCGAGTGATGGGCGGAGCGGGTCAGGCGGCCGAGGAGGGCCTCGATGACGTTCGCCCGGTCGAGCAGCCCGTCTTCGACGAGCCGCACCACCGTACCGACCAGTGGCCACAGTTCGGCGTGCGGAAGGCCGTCGATGTCGAGCAGGCGCGGCGCGTACGCGGCGAGCAGCGGATCGTCCACCTGCGTGCCGGACCACGCTGATCGCCGTGCTCGCAGTGACCGCAGCCAGCCCACGACGAACGCTCTGTCCTCGGGTGGTGCGATGCCGGTCTCGCGCACCAGCGCGGCTGCCACGTCCCAGTGCCGCAGCTCCGGCAACCTCAGCCGGGACGCGATGTGGCATGCCGCCTCGGCCCGCCACTCCAGCGGCCTGCTCCGCAACAGCCGAAGGAGACGCCGACTCTCCACGCCCTCGCTCCCCGAGCTACCGCCCTCCGCGCGCCCTCTTTCCGCGCTGCCGCCCTTCGCACGCTCGCCCTCCGCGCTACCGCGACGCGAGCCGCAGCCCTCCGCGCGTCTACTTCCCACGCTGCTTTCCGCGGGCCCGCTTCCCCCGCTGCCGCCCTCCTTGCACTCGGCCTCCGCGTGCTCGGCCTTCCCGCAGCGTCCTGCGCTTTCGCTCTCCGCTCCCCTGCCCTCGCGTCGCGCCGCGTTCCCTCCTCCGATGCCGTGCTGCTCGCGCGTCCCACCTCCTCCTCTCGCGCTTTCGCCAGGGGCGCTGTGTTCCCGGAGCTCTGGGCGGAAGAGCCAGGCCGCGACCTGCGACGGGTCGCTCAGGCAGCCCACCCCGGCCAGCAGCAACGGCCCAGCCTGCCGTCCCAGGCCGGGCGTGCGGGCGACGTAGCCGGGCAGTTCGGCCGCGATCGCGGCGCGTGCGGCCGGGTCCAGCGTGCTGACGTATCGCTCGGTGCCGGGCACGTCACCCGCTCGGGCGAGCGTGAGCAGCTTCGCCCACGCTTCCGCGACCCCCGGCCGCCGTGCCGGCATCACCGCATCCACCATGGCCAGGACCATAGCGAGCGCCCACGACAATTCCAGATCTCGAACGTGATCACGAAAACGTGATATGATCATTTTGTCATGAAGACTCATGACAACTCCGGCCCTGCCGATGCCGCCGCCCGCTTCGTCGAGGCTATGAATTCCGGCGGCTCCCTCGATCACGTTTACGAAGACGGCGCCGTACTCATCCCGGTGCCCGGCCACCCCGTCACCGGTTCCGCCCTCGCCGCCGCCAACCGCCACTTGCAGAGCTTCGGGGTGCCGATGGAGGCGGTCCCGCGTCAGGTGTACGTCGCCGGGGACATCGCCCTGCTCATCGTCGACTGGTCGATGCGCGGCACCGCCCGCGACGGCACCAAGATCGATATGAGCGGCACCGCGACCGACGTCCTCAGGCGCGGCGCGGACGGGCAGTGGCGGTACGTCATCGACAACCCGCACGGCACCGCCACGTTCCCGAGCTGACGACCACTGCTGCCGAGACAGCCGGCGCCGCCCGGACCCCGCGCCGGCCACGCCCTGCACCGCCAGCTCAACCGCCGCCGCCAATTCAACCAGGTGCGAGTCTGTGGGGGCGAGGTCCACGATGCTCGTTCCGCCTCGGGTGCCGAGAAGGGGATGCGGGCCAAGCCAGCGCGGGGCAGGCCGGCGCAGAGCCGGCGCGTGCCGTTCCGCGAGGGCGAGGGCGAGGGCGGCGCGGCTGGGGCGGCGCATGGCCCACAGCGTGGCCGCGCAGGCGACCGAGGAGGGGCGCGGGGCTGGGAGCAGTGCGGAGTCCAGACCGGCGCGGCTGCGCATGCGGCCGTGCGGCGACCGCACGGGCGGACCGACGGCGACCGCGCACGACGTTGAGAGGTGACCGCGCAGGACGTCAGAAAGTGATCGCACCGGCCGGCTGAAGAGCGGTCCGAGGAGGCCGCAGGGCGGTCAGGGGGTTGCGGGGGTTACGTCTAGGACGGCTTTGCCGGCGACTCGGCGCTCCAGCAGGTCACGGGCGGCGGTCGCCACGTCCTCCCAAGGGCCGCGGCGGCTCACCTCCGCCTTCAACCGTCCGGTCGCGAGAAACCGGAGCAGCGTGGCCAGGTCAGGGCCGACCTCGTGGACGTCGCCGAACGTGCTCATCGTCTTCGCAGGCCCGATCGAGAACAGCGAGTACGGCTTGAAAACGGCGGGTTCGTCCGATGCCCAGCCGATGTTCTGGACGTTCCCACCGGGCGCGAGAAGTTCCCAGGCGGCGGCGAGCTGGGGGCCGCCGACGGTGTCGAGGATGAGGTCCACCGGCTGGTCGATCCCCTCCAGCCCGATCACGACCTCGTCGGCGCCCAGCTCGGCCAGGCCCTCGGCGCGGGCGGGTGAGCCGACCGAGGCGATGACGTGGGCGCCGCCCAGGGCGGCGAGCTGGACCGCGTACCGGCCTACTCCTCCGGCCGCGCCGGTGATCAGTACGCGGTGGCCGAGTATCGGGCGGGCGCGGAGGGTGCGCAGCGCGGTGACGCCGGCGATCGGCAGGGCGGCGGCGTCGGCCGGATCGACGCCGTCGGGGATTTCGGCGACCGCCGTGGTGTCCACGGCCATCCGCTCGGCCCACGCGCCTTCCCCGAAGGCCACGACGGGGGCGCCGACGGCGGGTCCCGTCCCGTCGGCGGCGGCTCGTACGACAACGCCGGCGGCGTCGTGGCCGTGCACGGTCCCGGGCGGACGGCGGGCGGCGAACGCGACCTCGCCGCGGTTCAGCGAGATGTGCCGGACGTCGAGCAGGAGCTGGTTGGGGGCGGGTTCGGGTTCGGGGGCGGTGCCGAGGCGGATGGCGGATGGGACGTCGGGGTCGATGAGGAGTGCGCGCACGGGTCGAGGCTCCTATGGGTGTCGGGGGTGATGCGAAACGTTCGCATCGCCCATTCGGACCGCTGGTCCGGTTTTCCCGAACGGTAGCATATGCGGACCGGCAGTCCGTATCGTGTGAACCCGGTGCCCGGCCCGGCCGGCAGACGAGAGCGCGACGCCATGCGCAGAGGGGAACCCCATGACCCGTACAGAACGTGCCGACGCCGCTCGTAACCGCCGCGCGGTGCTCGACGCCACCGAACGGCTGCTCGCCGAAGGCGGCGGCGACCACGTGTCGCTCGATCGGGTCGCGGCGCTGGCCGGGGTGGGCAAGGGCACGGTGTTCCGGCGGTTCGGCAGCCGCGCGGGATTGCTGCAGGCGCTGCTGGAGGAGCGTTCACGTGAGCTGAAAGAGGCCATCATGACCGGGCCGCCGCCGCTCGGCCCGGGGGTGCCGGCCAGGGAACGGCTGACGGCGTTCCTCGATGCGCTGGGCGCGATCGCCGAGGGCAACGCCGTGCTGCTGTCGGCGCACGAGCAGGCGTGCGCCGAGGACAAGTACGCCGACCCGAGCTACCGCTTCTGGCACCGGCACCTCAGCGAGCTGCTGGCCGAGGCACGCCCGGGGCTGGACACCGAGTTCGCGGCCCACGCGGTGCTCGCGGTCTTCGACGGCGACCTGATCCGCCACGTGACGCCGCCGGGCGATCCGCGCTACTTCACGCGTTCCGTCCAGCGAATGGTGGCCGTGCTCCTCGGCGACCAGGAGGACGTCAGGACGTGATGAGCGTCAGCCCCAGGGCGGACAGCGCCTCGGCGACCGGCTGGAAGAACGTGGTGCCGCCGGACGCGCAGTTGCCCGAGCCGCCCACGGTGATGCCCTGGGCCTGGTCGCCCGAGACGAACGGCGCTCCCGACATGCCGGGCTCGGAGCAGACGTTCGTGCGCACCAGGCCGGTGATCACGCCTTCGGGGAAGTTCACGGTGACGTTGCGCTGCTGAATGATGCCGCAGTGCCAGCCGGCGCCGGGAGCGGCCCGGCAGACGGACGCGCCGACGGGCGCGGGGGTGGCGCCGCGGATGAGCTGCTCGGTGCCGCCGGCGGCGACCGCGCCGCGCGCGGTCCAGCCGGGGTAGAGGGTGACCCAGGCGTAGTCGTAGCCGGAGCCGGAGGAGTAGGCGAAGACGCCGATCGGGGTGCCGTCGGTGGTCGTGGCGATGTCGCCGGGCTGGCCGCAGTGGCCGGCGGTGAGGAAGCCGTCGGTGGTGCCCTGCCGTGCGGTGAAACCGACGATGCAGCGTCCCTTGCCCTCGACCATGAAGCCGTCGCCGCCGCGGATGCCGGCGTAGGGGACGGGCCTGGCGGCCGACGGCTCGACGCGTACGGCGGAGGCGTCCACCCCTGCGGCCTCGACGAAGGCGGCCGCCTCGGCCGGGTCGGCGGCCAGGATCACGACGTCGTTGGCGGCCACGTCCACGTACCAGGCGTGCACGTCGGGACCGGCCGCGCGGGCGGCGGCGTCCAGGCGGGCCTTGGCGGCGTCGAGCGCGGCCAGCGGGCGGGTGACGACGTCGGCGCGGGCGCCGGCCTTCGCGATGGCCGGAACGCGGGCGGCGTCCGTGGTGGCGGCGACGAGCGTCCCGTCATCGGCCAGCCAGGTGCCCGCGAAGGCGTCTCCGAGCTCTCGCCGTAACTCCGTCTCCGCAGCACTGGCGCGCTCCTCGGCGGCGAGCCGGGCGGCGGCCTGTCCGGAGGCGAGCCCGAGGTCCCGCTCCATCGCCGCCGCCACATCGGCGTCGGGGCCGGGTGCGAAGGCCGACACCGAAGGGCCGGTGATGAGGGCGAGTCCGAGGGTGAGCGCCGTGGCGGCAAGGCGGTACGCGTTCATGCGGGTTGGGCCTCCTGGCAGCAACCGTAGATCGTGAAGCCCGCCGCCCGCCTCATATCACTTTGCACCTATCACGGCGTTATGGCCGACCCGCCGACGATGCCGCGCAGGACCAGGTCGATTCCGCTCAGGAACCGCTCGCGGTCGTCGTGCGCGCGCACCTGGCCGGCGATGGCCTTCATGAACGGGTACTCGCCGGGGTCGAGGTCACGGTGAACCGGTCGCGGGCCGGCACGCCCAGCGCCTGGGCGGCCGAAGCTCTCGAAGACCCGCGGCGTCACCGGCCCCCAGGGCTTGCGGGTGATCCGCACGGCGAGCTGGGCGGCGAGCCAGGGACGCCGGCGACCGCTCCTTCCACCAGGACACCGCGCTCCGTCGGGACATCGCACTCGAACGCGAAGCCGCACCCTCCTAAACGGGACAACTCTCCCGTTAGCGTGCTACAGTGCTTAACGGTAAATCCGTTCCGTTTAGGAGGGCATTGTGGAATACAGGCGGCTTGGCGGGCTCGACGTGCCCGTGCTGAGCTTCGGCGCCGGCACGTTCGGCGGCAGGGGCGAGCTGTTCGGCGCTTGGGGCAACACCGATGTGGCCGAGGCCAGGCGGCTGGTGGACGTGGCGCTGGACGCGGGGATGACCATGTTCGACACGGCGGACGTCTACTCCGACGGCGCCTCGGAAGAGGTGCTCGGCCAGGCCGTCAAGGGGCGGCGCGACAAGGTGCTCATCTCCACCAAGGCCGGCCTGCCCATGCACGACGGGCCGAACGGCGCGGGCACCTCGCGCTCCCGGCTGATCAAGGCCGTGGACGACGCGCTGCGCCGCCTCGGCACCGACTACATCGACCTGTTCCAGCTCCACGCCTTCGACGCGGCCACCCCGGTCGAGGAGGTGCTGGACACGCTCGGCGACCTGGTCACGGCGGGCAAGCTCCGGTACGTCGGCGCGTCCAACTTCTCCGGCTGGCAGCTCATGAAGTCGCTGGCGCACGCCGACCGGCACGGCCGCCCCCGGTACGTGGCCCACCAGGTCTACTACTCGCTGGTCGGCCGCGACTACGAGTGGGAGCTGATGCCGCTCGCCCTCGACCAGGGCGTCGGCGCACTGGTGTGGAGTCCGCTCGGCTGGGGACGGCTGACCGGCAAGATCAGGCGGGGCAGCCCGATCCCGGAGGGCAGCAGGCTGCACAAGACCGCCGTGTACGGCCCCGCCGTGGACGACGAGCTGCTCTACCGGGTCGTGGACGTGCTGGACGAGCTCGCCGCCGAGACCGGCAGGAGCGTGCCGCAGATCGCGCTCAACTGGCTGCTGACCCGGCCCACCGTGTCCTCGGTGATCGTGGGCGCGCGCAATGAGGAGCAGTTGCGCGAGAACCTCGGGGCCGTCGGCTGGCGGCTGACCCCCGAGCAGGTCAGCAGGCTGGACAAGGCGAGCGAGGTCACCGCGCCTTACCCGTACTACCCGTATCGGAACCAGGAGGGGTTCGCGCGGGTGAACCCGCCGATCGAGCGGCTCATCGCGGCCGGGCTCGCGGGGTGAGGCTCACTCCCATACGAGCCGCGCCCGATCGACCTTGCCCGTCTGGTTGCGCGGCACCTCCCGTACGAACACCACGTCGCGGGGCACCTTGAACCCGGCCAGCTCCTCCTTGACGGCCTGGCGCAGCTCGTCGGCCGACAGCTCGACACCGTCCTCGGGGACGACGTACGCGGCGAGCCGCTGCCCGAACTCCTCGTCGGGCACGCCCAGCACGGTGACGTCGGCCACGCCCGGCCTGGCCGCGAGGAAGTCCTCGACCTCCTGCGGGAACACGTTCTCGCCGCCGGAGACGATCATGTCGTCGTCGCGGCCGTCGATGAACAGCCGCCCGTGCTCGTCGCGGTGGCCGAGGTCGCCGGTGGGCAGCGGCCCGCCGGGGCCGAACGTCAGCCCGCCCGCCACGACCACCCGGCCCACCTCCCCGGGCGGCAGCTCCTCGCCCGAGGCGTCCTCGATGCGGACGGTGGCGCCGCGCGGCGGGCGGCCGACGGTGCCGGGGGCGTCGCGCAGGTCGGCGGGGGTGGCCAGGGCGGCCCAGCCGGCCTCGGTGGAGCCGTACAGGTCGTGGAGCACGTTCCCGTACGTGTCCATGAAGCGGGTGGCGAGGTCGGCGGGCAGCGCGGAGCCGCCGGAGACGACGACGCGCAGGCGGGGCAGCGGCCTGGGCGGCAGCTCCAGCAGCCGCCGCAGCATGACCGGCACCGCGATCAGCGCGCCCGCCCCGGTGCGGTCGAGATCGTCGAGCACGGCGGCGGCGTCGAAGCGGCGGCGCAGCACGACGGGGCAGCCGAGGACGAGCGCGGCGGCGTACCAGAGCAGGCCGAGCCCGTGGAACAGCGGCGGCGCGATCAGCATCGGCTCGCCACTGCGCAGTGGCACGGTGGCCAGCATCGACACGAACGGCTCGGCCAGCGCCGCCATCGACAGCCGGCGCGGTGCCCCCTTGGGGGTGCCGGTCGTGCCGGAGGTGAGCAGCACCAGCCGCCCCGGCCGCTTCGGGTACGGCGGCTCATCCCCCGGCGCGGAGCCGGCGAAGTCGTCGAGGTCGCTCACGCGCGGCCCGTCGAACTCGACCTCCCACAGGCCGGGCGCGGCGACGAGCAGGTGCACGCCCTCGCGCCGCAGCACCTCGCGCAGGCGCGGCCCGGCCAGGCCGGTGTTGAGCAGCAGCAGGTCGGCGCCGAGCCGCGACACCGCGCCCGCGGCGGCGGGAAATCCCCGGTCGTTCGGCCACATGACGGCGACCGTCGTGCCGGGCCCGACGCCGAAGCGCCGGTGCAGCCCGGCCGCCAGCGCGGCGGCGCGCGCGTCCAGCTCGGCGAAGGTGACCTCGCCTTCCTCGTCGATGACGGCCGGGCGGTCCGGCCAGCGCGCCGCGGCGACGGCCAGGCCGGTCGCGGGGGTGAGGTGGAAGTGCCGGTACGCCTCCACGACGCGGGCGAGCGCGGCCGGATGGACCGGGCCGAGCAGCCCGTTGCGGGTGAGCGTGGCGACGGCCTCCACTCCGAAGCCGCCCAGGTCGATCAGCCGTCCGAGCACCGGCGCCCCCTCACCTTTCCGGTACGAGCCAGGAGGAGGTACGCGTACCCGCTGAAGCCCGGACGCAACCTCCGGTCAGCCGGACGCGCCACCAGTCGCGGAACATCCACGCGTCGAACTCCGTGAGCTGCGACGCGCTGCCGGCCTTCATGAGGAAGCAGCAGACGCCGCTCGGCGTCCAGTCGTAGAAGTCGTCCAGGCCGAACGAGTGGCCGATCTCGTGCAGCAGGATGTGCATGTTGTCGGCGTCGAGGTTCGACATGTAGTACTCGCTGCCGACGCGCTGCCCCCAGTCGCCGCCGGCGCCGCCGCCACCGGCCAGGTGGTCGGCGGCGGCCAGCTCGGCGGCCCGCGTCTCGGGACGGCCGAGGTCGCGAGCGTCTACACCCGCATCGGCTACCGCACGGCGGGCGAGATGCCGCACATCTCGCTGCGCTGACCGGCTTCAGGCGCTCGTGACGTAGCGCTGGATCACCGGTCCGATGTCGCGTACGAGGTCGTCCACCTCGGCCTCCACCATCGGCGGCAGGCGCAGGATGTAGCGGGTCAGTGCCAGGCCGAGCATCTGGGTGCTGACCAGCCCGGCCCGGTACGCCGCGTCGTCCGCCCCCGTCACCCGGCCGATGAAGGCGGCGATCTGCGTCTCGAAGACCTCGCGCATGCGCTCGGCGGCCATGGGGTTGGTGCTGGCCGAGCGCAGCAGCAGGATCAGCACGTCGTCGGAGAGGTCGCCCTCCCAGCGGGCCAGGAAGTGGCGTACGAGCAGCTCGCCGAGCCGTTCGACGGGCGGATCGTCGACGGCGGCGAGCTTGAGGTCGACGTCCACGGCCGCGCTGAACAGCCCGGCCTTGCTGCCGTAGTAGCGCATGACCATCGAGGGGTCGACGCCGACCATCGAGGCCACCGCCCGGATCGTCATCGCCTCGTAGCCACGCTCGATGAGCAGCTTCCTGGCGGCGGCGAGTATCGAACTCCTGGTCGCCGCCGATCTCTCCGTGAACGCCATGACAACAAGTGTAGGCCAACGCTTGTATGACATGTCCCGGAGGCCGGGGGCCGGTCCCGAGAGCGAACCGTACAGCGGAGATCGACGCGGAGGGAACGCATGGGCAGAAGGACGCGCGCAGGATTGATCGTCGTGACGCTCGCCGCCCTGGTCACGGTGCCGGCACTCCTGCTGACCGGCCCTTCCGGCCAGGGCAGGCGGCAGGAGACGCCACAGGCGGGCACCGCTCCTCCCACCGCCGCCACCCCTCCCAGCACTCCTGCTGCTCCCGGGACGACGACGACCGCGTCATCTGAGACCGACCCCACACTCGATCCCTGTTACATGCTGAGCCTGTCGGTGTCCGGCCGGATTTTCGCCGAGGTGAAGGCCGTCAGCGGCAAGAAGAAGGACTCCGCGTTACGGGCCGAGGCCGCCAGGACCTACCGGAGGTTCGCCGATCAGCTCCTCCTTGACGCGGCCCAGGCCCCCGGGCGACTACAGCCGACATTGATCAAGTGCGCCTCCGCCAGCACCGCGGTCGCGCGATACGTCACCGAGCACAAGCCCCGGCCCGGCATCGTCATCGACTACGGACCCGCCCGCAAACGCTGGCTTGCGGCGCAGAAGACGGCCGAGAAGTTCTGCGGGCATGAGCTTCCCGGCGGCCCGGACGCCAAGTGACGCCCATCAGGGGCGGAAGGCGGCGGCGTGGCGGGCGGCCCAGCCGGCGAAGGTGCGCGCCGGGCGGCCCAGGACCACGGCCACGTCGGGGCTGACCTGCTGCTCGGCCGCCGTCGGCGCGCCGAGGACGTCCAGCGTGGCCTCGACGACCTCGGCCGGCATGAACCTGGACATCTCCGTACGGGCCTCCTCCCGGCTCTGCTCGGTGAAGCGCACCTCGGCGCCGAGCGCCCGCCCGATGGCCGCGGCCCGCTGGCGTGGGGTGATCGGCTCGGGCCCGGTGAGCACGTACGTGCGGCCCGCGTGCCCGTCCTGCCGCAGCACCGTGGCCGCGACCTCGGCGATGTCGGCCGGGTCGATGAACGGCAGCGCGACGTCGGCGAACGGCGCGGCGGCGGCCTGCCGGGCGCGCACGGATCCGGCCCAGGCCAGCGTGTTGGTGTAGAAGCCGCTGGGACGCAGGATCGTCCACTCCAGCCCTGAGGCGCGGACGGCGTCCTCGAAGGCGGCCGGGTGCGCGTACTGGCCGGGCCTGGTGCCCGCGCCCTGCGAGGAGAGCAGGACGACGCGCCGGATCCCCGCCTCCTTTGCCGTCTTCATGACGGCCTCCGGCTCCTGCCCGGCGACCAGCAGCAACAGCGCGCTCGCTCCGGCGAAGGCGGCCTCGAGGCTCGCCGGGTCACCCAGGTCGGCCGCGACGTGACGGACGCCCGCCGGCTGCGGTGCGGGGTTGCGCGAGACGGCCGTGACCTGCTCTCCTGCGGCGGCGAGCAGGCGGACGACCTCTGCGCCGACGTTCCCCGTGGCTCCCGTGATGACGAACATGGACGTGCTCCTCAGTTCTTAGTTAGTTGACTAACTTAGAGCTGCGACCATAGCGGGCCCGAGGCGCGGTTGTCTATAGTTAGTCAGGTGACTGACTCAAAGCGGCCGGGAAAGCGGGAGCGGCTGGCGAGCGCCGCCGCCCAGGTGCTGCACGAGCGAGGGGTCGAGAAGACGACTCTGGCGGACATCGCGCGCGCCGCCGACGTGCCCGTGGGCAACGTCTACTACTACTTCAAGACGAAGGACCAGCTCATCCAGGCCGCGATCGACGAGCACGACCGCGAGCTCGACACCGTCATCGCCGAACTCGACCGGCTCGGCACCCCGCAGGAGCGGCTCAAGGGGCTGGTACGCGGCTGGATGAGCCGGCCTGAGGTCACCGCCCGCTACGGCTGCCCCACCGGCACCCTCGCATCCGAGCTGGACAAGCGCGACGACGGGCTGGACAAGGCGATCGCCGGGGTGATGCGGCGGGTGCTCGACTGGGTGGAGGCGCAGTTCGCCGCCATGGGGCGGGGGGACGCGCGGGAGCTGGCCGTCGGGCTGTTCGCCTCGTACCAGGGCGTCTCGCTGCTCACCAACACCTTCCGGGAGCCCGAGCTGATGACCGTGGAAGGCCGCCGCTTGGAGCGCTGGATCGACTCCCTGACCTGACCTGGGTCGGAAGCGCCGTTGGCGGCCTCCCCTGACCTGCCCCGGCTCGGGCAGACCCCTGCACGGCGACGAGGGCCTGCCCAGGAGCCGGGTCAGGCGAGGCCCGGGTGGCGGGTCACACGGGGCCCGGGTAGGCGGGGGTCAGGCGAGGACCGGGTAGTTGGCGCGCAGCACGCCGTGCGGGTCCCTGGCGCGCTTGATCGCGCGCAGCCGCTCCAGCACGGGCGCGGGGAAGGCGGCCGAGGCGCGCTCCCCGTACCCGAGCAGCGTGTACGGCTTGCGCCCGCTCGCCCGCTCCCCCAGCTGACCGGCGAACCACCGCAGCCGCTCCCCCGCCGCCTCGGCCAGCTCGGGTGTGAAGGCGGGCCCGAGCAGGTACAGCAGGTACGGCTCCGCCACCGGGCCGCTCGGCCCGGCGTTCGGCCAGGAGGCGGCCAGCGCGCCGCCGAGGTGCCGCACCTGCGCGACGGCCAGCGGCGCGAGCGGCGCGTCCAGCACCAGATCGGCGACCTCGTCGTCCAGCCCGGTCAGCAGCTCCGAACGGGACCTGCCGGGGGTGGGATCGACGGGCTCGGCGGTGATCGAGCCGAGGTCGGCCACCGCGAGCGGCCCACGGGTGTCGCGGAGCACGTCATCGATCTTGCCGAGCCGGTCGAGCAGCGCGCGCCCCTTCTGCTCCTCGCCGAGGAACGCGGCGTCGATCGTCACCATGGGCGGCAGGTTGGGCAGGTTCACCCGGCCGAACCACAGCGCCAGCTCGTCCGGCGCCTCCGCGGTGAGCTCGCGGTAGGCGTCGAACACCTCGCGCGCCCGGTGCGCCGGCCACGCCACCCGGCCTCCGTACAGGGCCGGGGCGGGGAACAGCTCGAACTCGACGGCCGTGACCACCGCGAAGTCGCCACCGCCGCCGCGCAGCGCCCAGAACAGCTCCGGGTCCGACTCGGCCGTCACCGTGGCGGGCTCACCGTCGGCGCGTACGACGTCAAAGGCCCGTACGGCGTCGGCCGCGAACCCGTACCGCCGCCCGAACCAGCTCAGCCCGCCGCCCAGCGTGTACCCCGCCACGCTCACGACCGGGCTGCTGCCCGCGAGGCCCGTCAGCCCGTGCCGGCCCGCCTCGGCCAGCACCTCGCCCCACTTCACGCCCGCGCCCACCCGGGCGACCCGCTCATCGGGGCGCACCTCGACGCCGCCCAGGCGGGTCGTGCGCAGCAGGATCACCCCCTCGGTGTCGCCCGTCGCGCCGTGCCCGCCCGCCTGGGCGGCGACCGCGATCCCCGACTCGGCGGCGTACCTGACCACCGCCGCCACCTCTTGCGCGTCGCCGGGCTCGACGACGGCGGCGACGGGCTGGCGGACCGACGCGTTCCACGGCCTGGCCGCCTCCTCGAACCCGACGTCGCCCGGCAGCAGCACCCTGCCGCCCGGCACGGCCGCGCGCAGCTTCGCGTTCGTCATATGTCCTCTGCTCCTTTGGATCGTTCCGACGGCCCCGGAGAATCGATTCGGGGTCACCGGCTATGACGAAATCGGCGGGGAGAGTGTGACCCGCGGCTTCGTCACCCTGCCGCTCCAGCGCACATCCTGTGCGGTTCCTCCCCGAGTCCCGCACGCACGCACCTTCACCTCACTCCCCAGGGCCGTGCGTCAGGGGGTGGCGCGCAACCAGGCGGCGTGCGGGCCTTGGGCTCCGGCGGCGAGCCAGGCGGCTGCGGCTGCGGTGTCGCCGGCGATCGTGACCGGGGTGGTCCATCGCTTCTCGCACAGCCGCCGGACGTGCTCGCGTACCGGGCCTTCGGCGGTCAGGACGCCGCCGGCCAGCACGATCGGCGACGTCTCCCCGGGCGCGCGCACCTGAGCCAGCGTGGCGAGCAGCCGTTCGGCGGCGGACTCGACGATCGCGACGGCGGCCGGATCGCCCGCCTGGGCGGCCTTGCCGACCAGCGGCGCCAGCGGGGCGAGCGTCGCCACGGGCGCGGCCTGCGCCCGGATGATGAGGAGATCGGCGATGCGCGCCGTCGGCTCCGCCCCGGGCCCGGCCACCGCCTCGGCCACCAGCCGCACCAGCTCACCCGCGTGACCGGCATCGGCAGGACGGTCCGAGCGGCCGTCCACCGTCCGCTCGCCGGTCGCGTTTCCGGCGGCCGAACCACGCGAGCGGCCGTCCACCGTGTGCTCGCCGGTCGGATCCGCGGCGGCGGAAGCGGGCGAGCGGCCGGTTTCCGTGCGCTGCTCGCCCGCCGAGCCGGTGGTGGGCGGATGAGTCGAGCTGCCGCCTGAGATGCCGGGCTCAGGCAGGGCTGCCGGAGTGGCGGTGAGGTGGCGGATGGTGTGGCGGGCGGCGGCGCGGCCGAGCCAGAAGCCCGAGCCCTCGTCGCCCAGCAGCCAGCCGTGACCGTCGGCGACGTGGGTCACGCGCCTGTCTTCGACGCGCAGGGCGACCGCGCCCGTCCCCGACAGCAGTACGTGCCCGGACGGCTGCGGGGTGCCCGCGACGAAGGCGAGCAAAGGGTCTTCGAGGCCGCGTACCGGGAAGCGCAGCCCGCAGCCGGCCCAGGCGCGGGTGAAGGCGGCGTGCACGGCGGAGTCCTGGAGGGCTCCGAGGCCGGCGAGCCCGATGACGCCGTTCGCCACCCGGCCGGGGTCGATCTCGCCGAGCGCCTGCTTGACGGCGGCGGTGATCTGGGCGAGCGCGGCATCGACGCCGTGCGCGACGGGGTTCCCGCCTCCGGCCAGGCCGTAGCCGACGCGTTCGCCGGTGGAGGTGGTGAGCAGGGCACGCGTGGAGGTGCCGCCGGCGTCGATGCCGAGGTACAGGTCCATGGTCGCTCTCTCGTCGTGCTGGGGGATCGGCGCGCACTGTACTCGTCATGCCCGCCGAGCGCCGCCCCACCGGCCCGCCCGGCGGACAGGGCCGGATCACAGGGGCGGGGCACCCGGGTGGGCGTGGGATACTGCGGAAATGGCGCGGATCGTCTTCATCGGGGTCGGTGACGTGGAGCTGACGCGCCGCGTGGTCTCCGCGCTGGTGCTGGGTCCCGGCCTGCGCGGCGAACTCGAGATCATTCTGCACGACGACGACCCGGGCAAGCTCGTCACGACCGAGCGGCTGGTACGCGCGATCGACGCCGAGGCGGGCGCGGAGGCGAAGATCCGCAGCGTCTTCGACCGGCGGCAGGCGCTCAAGGGCGCCGACTTCGTGGTGAGCCATCTCGACGTGGGCGGGTTCGACGCGACGTTGCGCGACTTCGAGATCCCCCACCGTTACGGCCTGCGCCAGACCATCGGCGACACGATCGGCATCGGCGGCGTCTTCCGCGGCCTGCGCACGATCCCGGTGCTGGTGGAGCTGGCCGGGCAGATGGCCGAGGAGTGCCCGGACGCGTGGCTGCTGAGCTGCAGCGACCCGATGGCGATGACCGGGTGGGCGGTGCACGAGGCGACCGGGTTCGAGCGGTTCGCCGGGCTGTGCCACGCGGTGTGCGACACGCACGCGTACCTGGCCGATCTCGTGGGACGCGACGAGGACGAGGTGACGTTCCTCAGCGCCGGGCTCAACCACCAGTCGTTCGTGCTGCGCTTCGAGGCGGACGGGCGCTCGCTCTATCCGGAGCTCGACGCGGTGCTGGAAGCCGACCCGCAGCTCCGGCGGCACGTACGCGTCGAGCTCTACCGCACGTTCGGCTACTTCCCGACGCAGTCGAGCGAGCACGCCGCCGAGTACGTGCCGTGGATCATGCGCCACCCCGACGAGACGGCGCGGCTGGGCGTGCCGGTCGAGGAGTACCTGCGGCGCGTCGGCAAGAGCCTGCACCTGTACGAGGAGACGCGGCGCGCCCTGTCGGCGGGCCACCCGCTGCTGATCCGGTGGCAGCATCAGGAGCCGGCGGCTGCGATGATCCTGGCGATGCTGACCGGTGAGGAGAAGGAGATCTACGTCAACGTGGCCAACCGGGGCCTGATCGGCAACCTGCCGGAGGGGTGCTGCGTGGAGGTGCCGGCCGTGGTCGGCGCGGCGGGGGTGCGGCCCCGGCCCGTCGGCGACCTGCCGGTGCAGCTCGCCGCGCTCAACCGGACGTTCCTGAACGTCGTGGAGCTGACCGTGCGGGCGGCGCTCGACGGAGACCGTTCGCACGTCTACCACGCGGCGATGCTCGACCCGAACACGGGCGCGACGCTGCCGCTGCCCAAGATCAAGGAGCTGTGCGACGAGCTGATCGAGGCGCACGGCGACCTGCTGCCCGCGGCGGTCCGTGCGTGATGGAGCAGATGCCGACGGAGGTGCGGCGCGAGCGCATGCTGGCGATGCTCGCCGAGCAGGAGTTCGCGCGGGTGGCGGAGCTCGCCGAGGCGTTCGGTGTGTCGAGCGTGACCGTGCGCGCCGACCTCGACGCGCTGGAGGAGCAGGGCAAGGTACGCCGGGTGCGCGGCGGCGCGATGATCGCCGGGCCCGCGCCGCACGTGGAGCCGTCGTTCGAGCTGTCGCTGGGCACGGCGGCGGTGGAGAAGTCGCTGATCGCGAAGGTGGCGGCGCGGCTGGTGACGTCCGGCGAGTCCGTGCTGATGGGGGCGGGCACGACCACCTCGTACGTGGCCCGCGAGCTGGTGGCGCGCACCGATCTGACCGAGGTGACGGTGTTCACCAACGGGCTGCGCACCGCGCTGGAGCTGGAGCCCGCGCTGCCCCGGATCTCGGTGGTGGTGACCGGCGGGACCCTGCGCCGCCAGCAGCATTCGCTGGTCGATCCGCTGGGCGGCAAGCTGCTCGAGGGCATCAGGGCGCACACGGTGATCATGGGCTGCGGCGGCATCGACCCGGTCGCCGGGGTGACGAACGTGAGCCTGCCCGACGCCGAGATGAAGCAGCGCATGCTGCGGGCGGCGGCCAGGAAGATCCTGGTGGCCGACGCGTCGAAGCTGGGCGTGGTGGAGATGGCGCCGATCTGCGCGATCGGGGAGATCGATCTGCTGATCACCGGGGAGTCGGCCGATCCCGAGTGCGTGGCGGCGCTGCGGGACAAGGGGCTTGAGGTCGAGATCGCCCGCTGAGCCCGGTCCGGCCCCTGGGCCGTCGCTCCCCGTCCCGCCGGCCGCCGCCGCGCGCCCGACCCCCGCGGCGGGCCCGGGCGCGGATGGGGTAGCCGGCCCGGACGCAGGTGGGGCGACGGGCCCGAACGCGGGTGCGGGCGACGGGCCCGAACGCGGGTGCGGGTGGCGGGCCCGGACACGGGTTCGGGTGGCGGGCCTGGGCGCGAGTGCGGGTGGCGGGCGCGGGTGAGGCGGCGGTGGTCAGGCGCGCAGCGCCTCCGGGAGCAGGTCGCCGTGTGCCCGGGTCAGGTCGTCGGCCATGGCCCAGATCTGGTCGAGCGTCAGTGACGCGGCCGTGTTCGGATCGACCATCAGGGCGTGCCTGACCAGGCGGGGGTCGCCTTCCAGCGCGGCGCGCACGGTCAGCTCGTTGACGCTCACGTACGCCCGGTTCAGCGCCGCGCACTGCGGCGGCAGCGCGCCGACGGCGGTGGGCCGGACGCCGGTGGCGTCCACCGCGCACGGTACTTCGACGACGCAGCCTTGCGGCAGGTTCGAGATGAGGCCGTCGTTGACGACGTTGCCGTAGACGACGCGCGGCGTGCCGGTGACGATGCTGTGGATGATCTGCGGCGCGTACTCGTCGGTTCCTGCGATGTCCAGCTCGCCGCCGCTCCGCACGAGATCGCGGGTGCGCTTGTACTCGGCCAGATTCTCCTCGCTGACCCGCAGGTATTCGCCGACGGGGATGCGCAGCCGGTCGATCTCGCCGTCGTGGTGCATCAGCCACGGCACGTACTCGGCGGAGTGCTCGCTGGTCTCGGTCGGGTAGTAGCCGAGCCGCCGGTACATGTCGATTCTGACCCGCCTGCGCAGTTCGGGGTCGTCCACGTCGAGCCGCGGGTAGAGGTCCTCGCCGTCGCGTTCGAAGCGCAGCACCCACGCCTGGTGGTTGACGCCGGCCGCGACGTACGACACCTCCTCGTACGGCACCGACACGAGATCGGCCAGTCCCCGCATGGTCCAGTAGACGGAGTGGCACAGGCCGACGACGTTCTTGACCTTGCCCGACAGGTACCACACGTTCATCGCCATCGGATTGGTGTAGTTGAGCAGCAGCGCGTCGGGGCAGACCGCGCCGATGTCGGCGGCGAGGGCGTCGAGCAGGGGGAACGTGCGCAGCGCGCGGAACACGCCGCCGGCGCCGATGGTGTCGGCGATGGTCTGGCGCAGCCCGTACCCGGCGGGGATCTCGAAGTCGGTCACGGTGGCGTCGTAGCCGCCGACCTGCACCATGTTGATGACGAAGTCGGCGCCGTCGAGCGCCTCGCGGCGGTCGAGGTGGGCGGTGACGGTGGCGGCGCCGGCGGTGATGCGGCGGGCGACGGCCTCGGCGACCTCCAGGCGCTCGGCGTCGATGTCGTGCAGCGCGATGCGCATGCCGCGCAGCTCGGGGAAGGCGACCAGGTCGGCGAGCAGTCCCTGGGTGAAGACGACGCTTCCCGCCCCGACGAACACGATCTTCTTCATGACGTTGCTTCCTCCCAGGTGGGCTGCGCCGCGGTGCCGCCTGCGGCGCGGGTGGAAAGGGTGCCGCAGGTCACGGCCACGGTCATGGCCTGCTTGAGCGGCTGGCCGCGCAGCAGCGCGGCGAGCAGGCCGGCGTTGAAGCTGTCGCCCGCGCCGACGGCGTCGACCACGGTGGCGGGCGTGGCGGGCACCTCGGCGGGCTCTCCGTCGGCGAAGGCGAGCGCGCCGAGCGCGCCGCGCTTGACGACGGGCAGCGTGCCGCGGGCGGCCAGCTCGCGTACGGCCCACTCCACACCGGCGCCGCCGGGCGGCGGGCCCGCGACGGCGGCGGCGATGGCGAGCGCTTCGGCCTCGTTGGGCAGCAGGACGTCGGTGACGGGCAGGACCTCCGCCAGGCCCGCCCACCGGCCGGCGGGGTCGTCGTTGGTGTCGAGCGAGGTGGACGCGCCGGCCGCTCTGGCCAGGGCGAACAGCCCGGGGAGCCCGGCGGCGAGCCGCGGCTGGAGGAAGTACGACGAGACGTGGACGTGCGCGGCCCGCTCGACGAGCCCGCGCGGCACGTCGTCGGCGGCGAGCCGGTCGAGGCAGCCGGAGGCGGTGAGTATGGCCCGGTCGTCGCCGTCCACGAGCACCACGGTCATGGCGGTGGGCACGTCGGGGTCGACGACGCAGGCGGAGACGTCGACGCCGCCGCCGCGCAGGGCGTCCAGGACGAAGGCCCCGGCGGGGTCGTCCCCCACCCGGCCGACGAACGCGGTGCGCAGGCCGAGCCGGGCGGCGCCGTACGCGGTGATCGCTCCGGAGCCGCCGAGCACCAGACCGGCGGCGGGGACGAGCTGTTCGCGCTGGCCGAACTCGGGATGGCGAGGCGCGCCGGAGACGATCACGTCCGGGTTGGCGTCGCCGACGACAAGCAGGTCGAAGGTCGTTCTGGACACCACGGCACCGTTTCAGGTGTTGTGGAAGCTTGTCAAGTCTTGCGATTTTTCGAAGGTATTGACAAGACTTCGAAAGCCACCATGATTGGCTCCAATCATTCCGGGAGGAGCATCCACAGTGCGAAGAAGAACCGCGGCGGCCCTGGTCGCGGCGATCGTCCTGGCGGCCGCGGGCTGCGGAGGGTCGGCGCAGGAGGGCGCGAAGACGGTGGACCCGCAGGCGAAGGTGAAGCTCACCTGGTGGACGGGCCAGACGGCGGACGCGCAGAAAGTCCTCGAAGGGCTGGCCGCAAAGTTCACCCAGCAGCACCCCAACGTCACGATCGAGGTCTCCTCCGGCGCCTCGACCACCGACGAC
Organism: Nonomuraea sp. NPDC052634; assembly: GCF_040678535.1. NCBI lineage: Bacteria > Bacillati > Actinomycetota > Actinomycetes > Streptosporangiales > Streptosporangiaceae > Nonomuraea > Nonomuraea sp. NPDC052634. The sequence continues at coordinate 767,477 of NZ_JBFATY010000001.1, forward strand.
CTGCTGCAGAAGCTCTCCGCCGGCTTCGCGAGCGGCGTCTACCCCGACATCTCCTACGCTTTCGGAAGCTGGGCCTCGCAGCTCCAGGAGTCCGGCAAGACCCTCGACCTGACCGAGAAGGTGAAGGACCCGTCGGTCGGGTGGGAGGAGTTCCCCGAGGCGGCCCGCTCGACCGCGACGCCGAACGGGCAGGTCATCGGCTTCCCCGCGATCGTGGACAACCTCTCGCTGCTCTACAACAAGAAGCTCTTCGACGCCAAGGGCGTGCCGTACCCGACCGATGACTGGACCTGGGACGACTTCCGCGAGGCGGCGAGGAAGCTCACCGACCCGGCGGAGAAGATCTACGGGACCGCGTACTCGGTGAGCGCGTCGGAGGACACGACCTGGCACTTCTGGCCGCTGCTGTGGCAGCGCGGCGGCAGCATCCTGACGCCGGATCACAAGAAGCCCGCGTTCAACTCGCAGGCCGGGGTGGACGCGCTGGAGTTCCTGCGGGCGATGGCGGTGGACGACAAGAGCGTCTACCTCGACCAGACCGACGAGCGGTACGCGCCGCTGTTCGCCGACGGCCGCATCGCCATGATCATCAACGGGCCGTGGTCGCTGTACGACCTCAAGCGGAAGAAGACCGACTACGGCGTGGCCTTCCTGCCCGGCACCAACGGCGACCACCAGACCGTCTCGGGGCCCGACCTGTGGACGCTGTTCGACAACGGCGACGCCAACCGGGCCTACTGGTCGTTCGAGCTGATCAAGTGGCTCACCTCGGCGGAGGGCGACGCCCAGTGGAACCTCACGCAGGGCAACCTGCCGCTGCGCACCTCCGAGACGGAGCTGCCCGAGTACGAGACGTACATCAAGGAGTACCCGGGCGCGGAGAAGATGGTCGCCAACCTGGCCAACGCCAAGCAGGCCAGGCCCACGGTCAGCGGCTACGTGGAGATGTCGCGGCACGTCGGCGAGGCCATCGCCAAGGCCATGCAGGGCGCGGCGACGCCCAAGCAGGCCCTTGACGAGGCGGCGCAGAAGTCGGCCCTGGCGCTGGCCGGGGGCTGACGATGTCGGTGCTGTTCGCCGGGCGCCGTCCGGCCGCACACGCGGCGACGCTCCCGTCCGGCCGGGTGCGGTGGCTGCATCGCACGCTGACCGGATGGGGCTTCGCCGGCCCCGCCACCCTGCTCGTGGTCGGCCTGTCGATCTTCCCGGCGGTGTGGGCGTTCCTCATCTCCCGGCAGAAGTGGAACGGCATCTCCCCCGCCAAGCCGATCGGCTGGCTCAACTACGAGCTCATGGTCCAAGACCCCGATCTGCTCGCGGCCGTGCGGCACACGCTGGTGTTCACGGTGCTGTTCGTCCCGTCGTCGATCTTCCTCGGGATGCTCATCGCGGTCGCGCTCAACCGGCCGATCAAGCTGGTCGGCTTCTACCGTACGTGCATCTTCATCCCGTTCGTCGCCTCGGCCGCGGCCACCGGCATCCTCGCGAACTTCGTCTTCAACCCGCAGTACGGCGCCGCCAACAGCGTCCTGCGCGTGCTCGGCCTGCCGCAGCAGCAGTTCCTGGAGAGCCAGTCGCAGGCGCTCGCGGTGATCTGCCTGATCGCGCTGTGGGGGCAGGTCGGCTTCACCGTGGTGGTCTACCTGGCCGCGCTGCAGGACATCCCGAAGGACGTGGTGGAGGCGGCCCGCATGGACGGCGCCGGCCGCTGGCAGGTCTTCCGGCACGTCACCATGCCGCAGCTCGGCCCGGTGACCGTCTTCACCTCCATCTGGCAGACGATCACCGCGCTGCAGCTGTTCGACCTGGTCTTCACCACCACCAGGGGCGGGCCGCTCGGGGCGACGCAGACGATCGTCTACTACGTCTACGTCCAGGCGTTCAAGCTCACCAAGTTCGGCTACGGCTCGGCCGTCGCGTACGGGCTGTTCGCCGCCACCATGCTCATCACCGTCGGGATGATCCTCTACTCCCGGCGCAGCAAGATCGAGGCCTTCTGATGCGACGCCTGCCGTTCAGCCCGTGGCACCTGCTGCTCATGCCGCTGGCGCTGCTGTTCGCGCTGCCGCTGGTGCAGATGGTGCTGACCGCGTTCATGCCGGACAGCGACATCAACCGCTTCCCGCCGCGCTTCATCCCGAGCCGGCTCACCCTCGACGGGTTCGCGGGCCTGTTCAGCCAGTCGCAGGCGCTGCTGTGGCTGCTGAACACGGTGATCGTGGCCGCCGTCTCGGTCGTGTCGCACCTCGTCCTGTGCTCCATGGCCGGGTACGGCTTCGCGCGGCTGAAGTTCTTCGGCAAGCAGGCCGGGTTCCTGATGATCCTCGCGACCATCATGATCCCGACCCAGCTGCTGATGATCCCGACGTACGTGATGTTCAGCCGGCTCGGCCTGATCGACACGCTGGCGGCGGCGTTCGTGCCGTGGCTGGCGTCGGCGTTCGGGATCTTCCTGATGCGGCAGTTCTTCCTGTCGCTGCCCGCCGAGCTGGAGGACGCCGCCCGCATCGACGGGTGCACGACGTTCGGCGTGTTCTGGCGGGTGGTGCTGCCGCTGGCCAGGCCCGCGCTGGCCACGCTGACGGTGTTCACGCTGCTCGGCTCGTGGAACGACCTCATCTGGCCGCTCATCGCCATCAGCGACGAGAACATCTACACGATCCAGCTCGGCCTGGCCAACTTCCAGGGCACCCGGCACACCCAGTGGTCGCTGCTCATGGCCGGGAACGTGGTGGCGACGCTGCCGCTCATCGTCGGGTTCGTCGCGGCGCAGCGGCAGTTCGTCGCCACCATGACGTTCACCGGGCTCAAGGGCTGAGCCTTCTACCAGGGGCGCCTACCAGGCGACGGGCAGGGAGGTGAGGCCGTACACGACGTTGAACGAGCGGAACTCGGCGGGCGGTCCCTCCTCGCGCAGCCCGGGGAAGCGCTCGAACAGCGCGGGGAACGCGATGGTCATCTCCATCCTGGCCAGCGGCGCGCCGAGGCAGTGGTGCACGCCGTGGCCGAAGGCGACGTGGCCCATCTCGCCGCGCGAGATGTCCAGCCGTTCGGGGTCGGGCACGAACGCCGGATCCCGGTTGGCGGCCGGCAGCGCGCACACCACCAGCTCGCCCTCCGGGATCCGCACACCTGACACCTCCACCTCGGTGGTGGTCACCTTGATCGTGCCCGAGTGCACGATGCTGAGCCAGCGCAGCAGCTCCTCGACCGCCGCGCCCCACCGCTCGGGCTCCTTGCGCAGCAGGCCGAGCTGGTCGGGGTGGCGCAGCAGCGCCAGCGTGCCGAGGCCGAGCATGTTGGACGTGGTCTCGTGGCCGGCCAGCAACAGCAGGCTGCCGATGCCGACCAGCTCATCGGCGGACAGGTCGTCGCCGTGCTCGCGGACGAGCATGCCGAGCAGGTCGTCGCCGGGGTCTTTGAGCGCGCGGCCGACCAGCTCGCTCATGTAGGCGCGCGATTCGAGCTGCGCGGCGGCCCGCCGCTCCACCGGCTGCGACAGGTCGAGCATGGTGCCGCTGCGGCGCTGGAAGTCGGCGCGGTCCTCGTACGGGACGCCGAGCAGCTCGCAGATCACCAGCGACGGGATCGGCAGCGCGAACGACGTCACCAGGTCGGCGGGCGGACCCGCCGCCTCCATGGCGTCGAGGTGGGCGGTGACGATGTCCCTGACGCGCGGCTCCAGGCGGCGCATGCGGCGCATCGTGAACTCGGGGGTGAGCATGCGGCGCAGCCGGGTGTGCTCGGGCGGGTCGAACATCAGCAGGTTGCCCGCCCGTATGCGCCGCAGCTCGTCGTCGGTGAGCCGCGGCGCGCCCGGCGGCCGGTGACCTGCCGAGCGGGCGTTGCTGAACCGGGGGGGATCGCCCAGCACCTCTCGGACGTCGGCGAACCTCGTCACCATCCAGACATCGAGTCCGAACGAGGTGCTGACCTTGCGCACGCCCTCCTCCTCGCGGATCCTCGCCAGCTCGGGATCCGGGGTGAAGGTCGAGCGCCGCATGTAGACGGGCATCTCGGGCGCCGTCGTGGAATCAGTCATCAAGTCGCTCCCCCTTTGGCCTCCATTAAACGCCTGGGGAAGAGCCGGTGCGCGGAAGCGGGTCCCGGCCGCGCGCCTCTCGGCGTCTGTGGCCGTGCGCTTTCGGCGTCCGTGGCGGTGCGCTTTCGGCGTCTGCGGCCGTGCGCGGCCGGGACCGTTCCGAAGACCGTCAGCCGAGTGCGGCCGGGTCGCCGAGCGCCACCGCCGCAGGGCGCTCGCACGTGCTCTCGACGTCCACCGACCTGCCGGAGCGGGCGGAGGCGAGCAGCGACTCCATGACGTCCAGGACGTGGAACGCCAGCGTCCCGCCCGCCCTGGGCTCCCGATCGGACAGGAAGTCGATGAGGCCGACGCCGCGTCCCGCCTCGGCGTACCCGGCCGAGACGGGCAGCTCCCGCGCCTCACCGTCGCCGAGCTTCGTCAGCAGCACCTGCCCGTCGAAGCGGTTGGGGTCGGGGACGACGAGCGAGCCCCGCTCACCGTGCACCTCGATGTTGGGCGCGCGGGTGGCCACCGCGTCGAAGCTCATCACCAGCGTGGACAGCACGCCCGACTCGTGCACGAGCACGCCGGTGACGTGCGTGTCCACGGTGACCGGGATCTCCTCGCCCTGACGCGGGCCCGAGCCGATCGTGCGCTTGGAGCGGGTCCTGCTGGCCGCGCCGATGACCGAGCGCACCGGCCCGAGCATGGTGATCAGGCTGCTGATGTAGTACGGGCCCATGTCCAGGAGCGGGCCGCCGCCCGGCACGTAGTAGAAGTCCGGGTTGGGGTGCCAGCGCTCGTGGCCGGGCGTCATCATGGTCGCCGTCGCCGCGATGGGGCGGCCGATGAGACCGTCGTCGATGGCGGCGCGGGCCGTCTGCGTGCCGGTGCCGAGCACGGTGTCGGGCGCGCAGCCCACCCGTACCCCGGCCTCGCGGGCGGCGTCCAGCACGCGCCGGGCGTCCTCGCCGGTCGCGGCCAGCGGCTTCTCGCAGTAGACGTCCTTGCCCGCCGCGATGGCCTGCAGCGCGATGTCCGCGTGCGCGGCCGGGATGGTGAGGTTGAGCACCACCTGGATGCGCGGGTCCGCGATCAGCTCGGCCACGCCCAGCGCCTCGACGCCCGCGTACTGCTCGGCCGCCGCGCGCGCCCGCTCGGGGTCGAGGTCGGCCACGGCGACGAGCTTCACCTGGGGCAGGCGGTCGATGGTCTTGAGGTATTGGGCGGAGATGGCTCCGCAGCCCACGATCCCGACGGTCAGCGGCTGGCCCACAGCATGCCCCTCTCGATGATCGTACGTACGCTGTCGTGCTGCAGAACGTCCAGGCTGTGCCCCGGGGTCGTGACGAAGATCCGCCCCTTGCCCCAGCGTCGGGTCCAGATGGCCGGCGAGGTCACCTCGCGGTGCCAAGGGTCCCACGGGCGCACCTTCTGCGTCGTGGTGGCCAGCACGTCGATGTAGTCGTCGGTCAGCACCCAGTACTGCTCGGTCACCAGGTCGAAGTCCTCGATGCCCTCCGTGATCGGGTGCGCGGCCGCCTCCGGGAGCATGTTCACCGTGTACGGGACGAAGTTGTGCCGCTCGGTGCCCGCGTCCGGGTCGTCGGGATGCTTGCCCGGGTGACAGGCGAACTGCCCGCCGATGAGGTGCAGGTAGTCGGAGGAGTTGCGGAACGAGTCGGCGATGCCGCCGTGCCAGCCCGCCATCCCCGTGCCCGCCTCGATCGCCGCCCGCAGGCCCTTGAGCTGATCGGGCTCGATCGTGCCCATCGTGTAGCACTGCACGATGAGGTCGATCTCGGCCATGAACGCGGGGTCGGCGTACGGGGCCGGGCTGTCGGACAGCCGCACCTCGAAGCCGTTCTTCTCCAGGAAGGGCACGAAGAGGTCGGTGGCCGCCACCGGGGCGTGCCCCTCCCATCCCCCTCGCACCACGAGAACCTTGCGCGTGTGCTCGCCCGCCATGCAATCGCCAATCACTCGTTGAACGATAAACCGTTGTGTACCGCCCATTCCACGAATAGCGGCACACTTCGCCAATTCTGTCTGACTTCCCCCGAAACCCCCACCCCCTTTCTCCTACCGGCAACGAGAAGTTCGCCTCACCTCGAAGAAACCTGGACCCCTCTCCGGCGAAAGGCCGCAGCCACCACTCTCCCCAGGGGGGCGGTGGAGGACGGGGCGCCCCGGCCCCGGCGTGATGGCACAACGGGCGGCCCCTCCGGGGGCGGCCTGGCGGGCGGTCGCCCCCGGAGGGGGTGAAATGTCGCGGGCGGCCGCCCCCGGAGCGGGTCAAACGTGGCGAGCGGCCACCCCCGAAGGGAGTGCAACGCGGCGAGCGGCCATCCCCGAAGCGGGTCAAACGTGGCGAGCGGCCACCCCCGAGAGAGTGCAACGCGGCGAGCGGCCGCCCCTCCCGAGGGGACACGTGATGGGTGACCCTTCAGGGGGTGAGGGCGTGGCGGGCGTAGGCGCGGACGTCGGCGTCGGGGTCGGTCAGGGCTCCTTCCAGGGCGGCCGAGACGGTGGCGTCGGCGGCCCACGGGGTCAGGGCCAGGACGGCGGCCTTGCGGACGTCCAGGTTGCCGTCCGAGAGGGCGCCCACCAGGGGTTTCGTGGCGGTGTCCGGGTCGGCGGCGGCGAGGCAGCGGGCCGCGCCGACGCGGACCTGCCAGGCCGGGTCGGACAGCGCGGGCAGGGCCTGGGCGACCAGGGGCGCGCCGGTGGCGGCCGACGCCTCCAGGGCGGCCGCCCTGACGAGGGGGTCGGCGTCCCGTGCCAGATCGGCGAGGACGGGCGTGGGGCGGCCGATGAGGCCGAGGCCCTTGGCGGCCCAGACGCGTACCTCGCGGGACGGGTCGGACGCGGCGGCGGCCAGTTCGTCCGGCGCGTCGAGCGAGACGAGCCCGCGGATGGCGGCGATGCGCACCCGGTGGTCGCCGTCGCCGATCGCGGCGCGGAAGATCTCGACGCTGCCGAGCCGCAGCGCCCGCAGCACGTCGAGGACGGCGGCGCGGACGAAGGCGTCGCCGCCGGCGAGCCGCGCGGTCAGGGCGGCGCCCAGGCCGGCGGAGGCGGGCAGCACCTCGACGAGCTCGGTGAGCCCGGTGGCGGCGGCCCTGCGTACGGTGCCGTGCGGGTCGGCGAGCGCCTCGGCCAGCGCGGTCCCGGTGCCCTCGGGGACGGTCTCGGTGAGGGTGGCGATGGCGGCCCTGCGCACCTTGGGGTCGGCATCGGCGAGGTAGGGAGCGAGGTCGGTCAGGGTCGGCTGCTCCTCGGCGAGCCGGTGCAGCTCCAGGATGCGCGGCGAGCGGCCGACCGCGGCCTCCTGGCGGCGCTCGCGGGTGCCGCGGCGCGCGACGACGGCCGTGCCGACGGTGCCGAGCACGACGGGCTCGGCCTGGACGGGCGTGAACTCCTCGACCGGCACGAGGTACGGCTCCACGGGCCGCTTGACGAACTCCATGGCCCCGTCGTCCCGCTTGCGCAGGTTGAGGTGGAACAGCCATTCGGCGTCGTCGCGTTGCGGCAGGTCGGCCCGCTCGTGGTAGAGCCCCCACCGGCTCTCGGTGCGCGCCAGCGAGGCTCGCGCCGCCATCTCGGCGCAGTCGCGGATGAAGTCGACCTCGGCGCAGCGCATCAGCTCGTGCGGCGTGCGCGCCCCCATGGCGGCGATCTCGTGGCGCATCCGCTCGAACGACTCCAGCCCGATCTCCAGCTTGGCCGCCGTCTTGGGCGGCGCGACGTAGTCGTTGACGAAGCGGCGCAGCTTGTACTCGACCTGCCGCTGCGGCGTACCGTCGGGGTTGCGCAGCGGCCGGTAGACGAGCTCGTGTGCGGCGGCGACCTGGTCGGCGGGCGGTTCGGCGAGCGGGGCGTGGTGCGCAGCGGCGTGAGCGCCGGCGAGGTCGCCGAAGACGAACGCGCCGATCATGTAGTTGTGCGGCACGCAGGCCAGGTCGCCGGCCGCGTACAGGCCGGGGACGGTGGTGGCGCCGTTCTCGTCCACCCAGACGCCGGATGCGGAGTGGCCGCCGCACAGCCCGATCTCGGAGATGTGCATCTCGACGTCGTGGGTGCGGTAGTCGTGGCCGCGCCCGGCGTGGAACGTGCCACGGGTGGGCCGCTCGGTGGTGTGCAGGATGTTCTCGATGGCGGTGATGGTCTCGTCGGGCAGGTGGGTGAGCTTGAGGTAGATGGGCCCGCGGGCGGAGGCGATCTCGGCGGAGACCTCGGCCATCATCTGCCCCGACCAGTAGTCGGAGTCGACGAACCGCTCCCCCTTGTTGTTGACCTGGTAGCCGCCGAACGGGTTGGCGACGTACGCGCAGGCGGGCCCGTTGTAGTCCTTGATGAGCGGGTTGATCTGGAAGCACTCGATGCCGCTCAGCTCGGCCCCCGCGTGGTAGGCCATGGCGTAGCCGTCGCCGGCGTTGGTGGGGTTCTCGTACGTTCCGTAGAGGTAGCCGGAGGCGGGCAGCCCGAGCCGCCCGCAGGCGCCGGTGGCCAGGATGACGGCGCCGGCCGAGACGGTGACGAACCGCCCGCTGCGGGTGTCGAACCCGGCCGCGCCGACGGCCCGCCCGCCGGAGGTGAGCACCCTGACCGGCATGAACCGGTTCTCGATGCGCACCTTCTCCCGGATGTGGCGCTGCCGCAGCACCCGGTAGAGCACCTTCTTGACGTCCTTGCCCTCGGGCATGGGCAGCACGTAGCTGCCCGAGCGGTGCACGCGGCGCACCGCGTAGTCGCCGTGCTCGTCCTTTTCGAACTTCACGCCGTACCGCTCCAGGCGGCGGACCATGTCGTAGCCCCTGGTGGCGGTCTGGTTGATGGTCTTCTGGTTGACGATGCCGTCGTTGGCGCGGGTGATCTCGGCGACGTAGTCCTCAGGGGTGGCCTTGCCGGGGATGACGGCGTTGTTGACGCCGTCCATGCCCATGGCGAGCGCGCCGCTGTGGCGGACGTGGGCCTTCTCCAGGAGCAGCACCTGCGCGCCGTGCTCGGCGGCGGTGATGGCGGCCATGGTGCCGGCGGTGCCGCCGCCGATGACGAGCACCTCGCACTCCAGGTGCAGGCGGTCTTCGATCGCGGGGATCTCCATCGTTCACAACTCCTTGAGGATCTGAGCGCGCAGCCCGGCACGATCGGCGGCTCCGGTTGCGGGGGCACGAGGGCAGGGGACGTCGATGACGGAGCGCACGGCGCCGTGGCCGAGCACCACGACCCGGTCGGCGAGCAGCAGCGCCTCGTCCACGTCGTGGGTGACGAACACGACGGTCGCCTGGGTGTCGCGCAGCACGTCGAGCAGCAGGGCCTGCATGCCGGCACGGGTCTGGGCGTCGAGCGCGCCGAACGGCTCGTCCATGAGCACGGCCCTGGGCGCCCCGGCGAGTGCGCGGGCGAGCTGGACGCGCTGGCGCATACCGCCGGACAGCTCGCGGGGCAGCCGGTCCTCGTGCCCGGCCAGGCCGACGCGGGCGATCCACTCCTCGGCGACGGCCCGCCGCCGCGCCTTGGACCAGCCGCGGATGCGCAGGGGCAGCTCGACGTTGCCGCGTACGGTGCGCCAGGGCAGCAGCGCGTCGTCCTGGAAGACCATGGCGCGCTCGCCGGAGGTGGCGGTGATCTCCGCGCCGTCGGCGACCACGCGGCCGTCGCGCGGGCGCAGCAGCCCGGCGATGGCGCGCAGCAGCGTGGACTTGCCCGACCCGGACGCGCCGACGATCACCAGCACCTCGCCGGGCCGGACGGCCAGGTCGACGTCGCGCAGCACGGGCCCGCGCCCGTAGCCGAGGGTCAGGGACTCCATGGTGATGCCGAGCGTCATGACGCGGCCTCCTCCGCGCGTGGCAGCCACCGCGTCAGGCGCCGGCCGGCGAGTTCGACGGCGGCCGAGGTGAGCCAGCCGAGCAGGCCGATGGTGATCATGCCGACGATGACGGAGGGGTAGTCCACGATCGTGTACGACATCCAGGTGCGGTAGCCGACCCCGAACTCGCCGGAGATCATCTCGGCCGAGATGACGCAGATCCACGACACGCCCATGCCGACCGACAGCCCGCCGAAGACCCCGGGCAGGATGCCGGGCAGTACGACGTTCAGCAGCACGTGGCGGCGCCCGCCGCCGAGCGTCCTGACGGCGTCCTCCCACAGCGTGGGCAGGGCTCGTACGGCGTGCCGGGTGCTCACCATGATCGGGAAGAACGCGGCGGCGAACGTGATGAACACGATGCCCTGCTCGTCGGTGGGGAACAGCAGGATGGCGACCGGCACCAGCGCGATCGCCGGGATCGGCCGCACCGCCTCCAGCAGCGGCAGCAGCACGTCACCGGCCTTGGCGGACCTGGCGACCAGGATGCCCGCCGCCACGCCCGCCACGGCGGCGAGCCCGAAGCCCGTGCAGATCCTGATGAGGCTCTGCAGCAGGTCCAGCCAGTAGAGCCGGGTGGCGAGCAGGCTCGCGGCCCGCTCGGCGACCTCGACGAGGGTGGGCAGCCGGTCGAACCTGAGCCACAGCCGGGCGTCGGTGACCGTCAGCAGCTGCCACAGCCCGGCCGCGGCGAGCAGCGAGGCGAGGCGGACGAGCCGCCTGCGCGCCCTGCCCGCCCTGCCCGCTCGGCCGCCGCCGCGCACGCGCGGCCTGCCGCCGGAGGCGGGCAGCGCGGGTGCGCGTACCTCGGTGCCGGCGGTCATCGGTCGTCACCTCCTGCGGCCTTGAGCGCGTCGGCGTAGCTGACGGGCCTGGTGTCCGGGTGCTTCGCGCGGTAGGCGTCGGCGCCCTCCTGCGTGGTGAACGGCAGGAACCGGTGATCGGGGTCGGCATCGGGGTCGCGCAGCCAGACCGAGCGGTCGGCGAACCAGCGGGTGCCGGTCGTGGTGTCGGGCACGTACGCGGCCCGCACCTGCGCGTTCGCGGCGGCCACCTGACGCAGCAGGCAGGTGGGCGTGGCGGCGGGCCTGGTGTCCTTCTCCCCGGTCAGCCACAGCTCGGAGGCGGTCCCAGGGGCGTTGACGGGCGTGCCGCAGGCGCTGTCGGTGCCGGTGACGGCGGCGGGGTTCGCGGTCGAGGCCCGGTCGGCGTCGTAGTTCGCCCCGTACGCCTTGCGCAGGTAGGAGTCGTTGACGAACGCGGCCACGTCCACGCCGGAGAAGTCGGGGCTGATCCGCTTGAGGTAGGCCACGTCCCGCTGATGGGCGGCCTGCAGCGGCTCCTTGAGCGTGACGTCGAAGGTGGCGATGCCGCCGCGCCCGTTGTAGAGGTAGACGACCTCGGGCGGCAGCCCGGTCGCCTCGGCCACCGACTCGGCCGCCTCCACCGGGTGCTCGTGCAGGTAGCGGGTGGCGTCGATCTGCGCCTTGAGGAAGGCGTCCACGACCTCGGGGTGCTCTTCCGCGTACGCCTTGCGGGCGACGACGCCGTGGAAGGTCGGCACGTCCAGCGCGGAGCCGTCGTAGATGAGCCGGCCCTTGTCCTGGAAGGCGAGCAGGCCGGGCCAGGCCACGAACTGGGCATAGCCCTGCACGCCGCCCGACTCGAGCTGGGCCGCGCCGACGGCGGGCTGGTGGTTGACCACGTCGGCGCTGATGCCCGACCGCTCCATGGCCTGCACGAGCGTGCCGTGCCCGGCCGAGCCGACGCTGGCGGAGATCTTGGTGCCGGCCAGGTCGGCGAGCGTGCGCGCGGACGACGCGGGCGAGACGAGCACCATGTTGAGCCCGCCGCGCAGGTTGTAGCCGGTGATGGAGATCATCTCGGTCTTGGCCGAGGGCACGTTCTGGGTGCGGGCGGCGTTGATGAGCAGCGGGTAGTCGCCCATCGAACCGATGTCGATCTTCCCGGCGACCATCTTGGCGGTGATGGGGGCGCCGGTGTCGTAGTCCTGCCACTCGACGGTGTAGCGGGGGCCGAGCCGCTTCTCCAGGTAGCCGAGCGAGCGGAGCAGGGTCCCTGCGGTGACGGTGTTGATGGTCTTGGACTGGTAGCCGACGACCACCTTGGTCGTGCCGCCGCCATGGGAGGCGCCGGAGTCACCGGAGCCGCCGCCGGCCGCGCCGGCCACCGAGCAGCCGGTCGCCGCGAGCAGCAGGGCGGTGGCGGCGGCCATGAGTGCTGTGCGCATCGGGCGTTCCTTCATCGCAGCAGGTAGGGGATGTTGATGGTGACCGCGTCCACGGGGCAGCGGGCCGCGCAGGGCCCGCAGTACCAGCACTCGTCCACGTGCATGTACGCCTTTCCGGTCTCGTCGCTGATGGCCAGCGAGTCGAGCGGGCACGCCTCCACGCAGAGCGTGCAGCCGTCGATGCACAGGGACTCGTCGATCGTGACCGGGACCTCGACGCGCTGGTCGATCAGGGCCATGCGTGCTCCTCTTTCTCGCTACGCCGCAGGTGACCGCGCATCGTCAGGCGGTCGCCGCGGAAACGGATGAACTCCAGGTCCACGGGCCTGCCGTCGGCCAGGTGGGTGAGCCGCTCGACCATGAGCAGCGCGGCCCCGCGCGGCGCGCCGAGCACGGCGGCGGTGTGCGGGTCGGCGTTGACCGCCTCCAGGGTCAGCTCGGCGGTGCCGAGCGGCTGGCCGGCGATGTGTTCGAGCAGGACGAAGATGTCGTTGCCGGTGAGGTCGGCGTCGAACAGCGGCTCGCCCACGTCGCGCACCAGGTAGGTGAGGTCGAGGGAGAGCGGCAGGCCGTTGAGGCTGCGCAGGCGTTCGAGGTAGACGACCTGCTCGCCGGGCGCCAGCCCGAGCCGGTGGCTGACCGGGGCGGGCGGCTCGATGAGCGTCATCGTGCGCACCTGGTTGACCACCTGGCCGTGCTCGTGCAGCGTCTCGGCCAGGCCGAGCAGGCGGTGCAGGCCGTGCGGGTACTTCTCGGCGGCGACCGTGGTGCCAACGCCGGGACACCGTTCGACCAGTCCTTCCTCGCGCAGCAGGTCCAGCGCCTGGCGCACGGTGTTGCGCGAGGTGTCGAACTCGCGGGCGAGCGCGGACTCCAGCGGGAGCTGCCCGCCGGGGTATCCGCCGTGGATGATCTGTCTTCTCAGCAGGTCGGCGACCTGCCGGGCGCGGTCCGCCCGGCGCCGCCGATCGTCGAGGGCCACCCGTTCCATGGCTCTTCAACCTACTCAATCGGTAGGAAAAATGGGATAACGGGTGGATTGCGCCACTAGGCGGAGCCTATGTACCCGCGCTGACCTGCGGTTCCGTGCTGGATCCTGGAAGATCTGCCACCCTTTCCGCGGGCAATCGGGGCACGGCGGCGACCAGTTCGTGCGTGTACGGGTGGCGCGGCCGCAGGAACACCTCGGCCACCTCGCCCTCCTCCACGACCTGGCCGTCCTTCATGACCAGCACCCGGTCGGCGACGTGCTGGACGACGCCGAGATCGTGGGAGATGAACACCATGGCGGTGCCGTACTCGGCCTGCAGCTCGGCCAGCAGGTCGAGCACCTGGGCCTGGATCGAGACGTCCAGCGCGGAGACGGGCTCGTCGCAGAGCAGCACGTCGGGGCGGGTGCCGAGGGCGCGGGCGATGGCGACGCGCTGGCGCTGGCCGCCCGACAGCTCGCGGGGGTGCCGGTCGGCCACGTCCTGCGGCAGGCCCACGCGGGCCAGCAGGTCCAGCACGCGGGCCCGCCGTTCGGCCTTGGGCAGCCGCAGCGGCTCGGCCACCAGGCGGCCGACCTTGTGGCGAGGGTCGAAGGAGTCCAGCGGGTTCTGCGTGATCACCTGGATGCGGGGGCGCAGCGGCCTGCGCTCGCGCTCGCGCAGCTCGCTCCACGGCCGCCCGAGCAGGGTCACGCCGCCCTCGTCCGGCTCCAGCAGGGCCATGCACAGGCGGGCGAGCGTGGTCTTGCCCGAGCCGGACTCGCCGACGATGCCCAGCGTCTCGCCCTTGCGCAGGGTGAAGGAGACGTCGTCCACGGCGCGGCGGGCGCCGTACGTGCGCGTCAGCCCGGTGGCCGCCAGCACCGGCCCGCCCTCCGCGGTTGGAGCAGGGCGGGCCAGCGGGCGGCCGTCGGTGAGCCGGGTGCCGCGCGAGGCGGCCGACGGTACGGCGGCCAGCAGCGCATGGGTGTAGTCGTGCCGTGGCCGGGTCAGCACGTCGCGCGCCGGGCCCTCCTCCACCACCCGGCCGTCGTGCATGACGAGGATGCGGTCGGCGATCGACCCGACCACGGCCAGGTCGTGGCTGATGAGCAGCAGCGCCGTGCCTGCCGCCTTCTGCCCGGCGAGCAGCCGCAGGATCTGGGCCTGCACGGTCACGTCCAGCGCCGTCGTGGGCTCGTCGGCGATGATCAGCGCCGGGTCGGCGGCGATGGCGGAGGCGATGAGCACCCGCTGGCGCAGCCCGCCCGACAGCTCGTGCGGGCGCTGCTCCGCCCGCAGCTCCGGCTCCGGCACCCCGGCCGCCTCCAGCAGCTCCAGCACTCTTTCCGCCCGGCGGGCGCGCGGCACCACGTCGTGCACGGCCAGCACCTCGGCGATCTCGGAGCCCACGGTGCGCAGCGGGTCGAGCGAGACCAGCGCGTCCTGCAGCACGAGCCCGGCGAAGCGGCCGCGCAGCCGCCGCCAGTCGTGCGGGCCGAAGCGCAGCGCGTCCCGCCCGGCGACGGTGAACGCCGCCGCCTCCACCGTCGAGCCGGGGCCGGTCAGCCCGAGCAGGGTCCGCGCCGTCACGCTCTTGCCCGACCCCGACTCCCCCACCACGGCGACGCACTCGCCCGGCGCGATCGCCAGCGACAGGCCGCGCACCACCTCGTGCTCCCCGAAGCTCACCCGCAGGTCCCGCACGTCGATCAGCGGCCCGGCGGAGCCGGACGGCGCGGCCGCGGCGGAGACGGCGTCGTGGGTGGTGGTCATGACGTCCTTCCTTCGAAGCGTTGCTGGAGCCGGCGGCCGACGACGGTCAGGCACACGACGGTCAGCGTGATCGCCAGGCCGGGGAAGAGCGCCTCCCACCAGGCCACCCGCAGGTAGTTGCGGGCCTCGGAGAGCATGGCGCCCCATTCTGCGGCCGGGGGCTGCGGTCCCATGCCGAGGAAGCTGAGCCCGGATCCGGCGATGACGGCCTGGCCGAGCCCGATCGTGGCCAGCACGGGGATCGGGCCGAGCACGTTCGGCAGCACGTGCCCCACGGTGATGGCGAGCCGGGAGCGGCCGAACGTGACGGCCTGCTCGACGTAGCCGGAGCGGCGCACCACGAACGTCTGGGCGCGGATCACGCGGGCGTAGTTGGGTACCTGGGCGACGGCGATCGCGAAGATCACGTTTCCGGTGCCGGGGCCGGTGATCGCCACGATGAGCAGCGCGAGCAGCAGCTCGGGCAGCGTGGACAGCACGTCGAACGAGCGGGCCAGCGCCTCGTCGAGCCATTTCGGCGACAGCCCGGCGGCCAGGCCGAGCAGCACGCCCGAGGTGACGGCGAAGACGGTCGCGGCGACGCCGATGCTGATGGAGTGGCGGGCGCCGTAGACGACCCTGGCCAGCACGTCGCGGCCGAGGTGGTCGCTGCCGAACCAGTGCTCGCCGCCGGGCGGGGCGAGCACGGCGAGAAAGACGATGGGGAGGATCAGGCGGCGCACGGTCAGCCTCTGATTCGCGGGTCGATGGCGCGGTAGGCCAGGTCGAGCAGGGTGCTGATGGTGACGTACACGAGGGCCGACAGCAGCACGACCGCCATCACCACCGGCATGTCGCGGCCCTGTACGGCCTCCATGGCGACGCGGCCGAGCCCCGGCCTGCCGAACAGCACCTCGGTGATGACGGTGCCGCCGAGCAGCGCGCCGGTGAACCAGCCGGCCAGCGTGACGGCGGGGATGAGGGCGTGCCTGAGCGCGTGCCTGGCGACCAGCGCCCGCTCGGTGAGCCCGCGCGCCCGCGCGGTGACCGCGAACGGCTGCTCGAGTGCCCGTTCGAGACCGCCGCGCAGCACCTGCCCGAGCACGCCCGCGATGGGCAGCGCGAGCGCGAGCGCGGGCAGCACGAGCGCGCGCGGCCCCTGCGCCCCGGAGACGGGGAACCAGCCCAGCGTGAACGAGAACAGCGACAGCAGCAGGATCCCGATGAGGAACGGCGGCACCGACACCGCCACCAGCTCCGCCAGCGAGGCCGCGCCGCGCGCGAGCCGCCCCCGGCCGGCGGTGACGAGCGCGATCACCCCGGCCAGCGCGATCCCGATGCCGGCCGCGGCGGCGGTGAGCTGCAGGGTGGGCCCGACCTGAGTGGCCAGCACCTCGCCGACGTCCTGCTGCAGCCGGTACGAACGCCCGAGGTCGCCGTGCAGCAGCCGCCACAGGTAGGACAGGTACTGGACGATCTCGGGCCGGTCGAGCCCCCACTCGGCGATGATCTTGGCCCGGATCTCGGGGGTGTCGGGCCCGTCGCCGACCAGGATGTCCACGGTGTCGCCTGGGGCGAGGAGCAGCGCCAGGTAAGCGGCGGTGGCCGCGGCCCACAGCACGGCCAGCCCGCTGCCGAGCCTTCTGATCATGTGCCGATCCGCACGTCGTAGGCGCTCGCGGGGGTGCCCGACGCGGGCTCGAAGCCGAGACCCTGCACGCTCTTGCGCGCGGCGATCTGGTCGGCGGGCACGTAGAGCGGGAACACGATGGCCTTGTCGAGCACCGCGGTCTGCTGGACCTTGTGGTAGAGCTCCTTGCGCCGCTCCTGGTCGGAGATGGCGCCGGCCTCGGCGAGCCAGGAGTCCAGCCGCTTGTCGGCGTAGTGCGTCCTGTTGAGCGAGCCCTCGGCGGGCAGGATGAGGTTGAGCGCGGCGCCGGAGTCGGAGTCGCCGCGGGAGTTCTCGAACACCTCGTAGTCGTTGTCCTGCAGCGCCTGCTGCGCCGCGCCCTGATCGACGATCTTGACTTGGTAGTCGATGCCGGCGTTCTGCTTGACCTGGGCCTGGATGGCCTGGGCGAGGACGTCGCGGCGGTCGCGCTGGAACGCCGCGGAGGCGAAAACGCGCACGGTCAGCCGCTTGCCGTCCTTGACGCGGTAGCCCTCGGCGTCGCGCTCCTTCCATCCGGCGGCGTCGAGCAGCGCGTTGGCCTTGGCCGCGTCGCCGCCGTAGCGGCCCTCCAGGCTCGCGTCGTAGAACGGGCTCGACTTGGCGACGAGGCTCCACGCCCTGGTCGCGGTGCCCTGGTAGACCGACCGCAGCACGGCGTCGAGGTCCACGGCCTCGCGGAACGCCTCGCGTACGCGCTGGTCGTCGAAGGGGGTGCGGGAGGTGTTGAAGTAGTAGCTGAAGGAGGTGCCGGAGTTGAGCGCGGTGCTCAGCGTGAGGTCGGGGTCGCGCTCGATCATCGCGGCCTCGGTGGCCGGCACGCCCTCGATGACCTGCACCTGGCCGGAGGTGAGCGCGCCGACGCGGACGGCGGCCTCGGGCAGGAACCGGTAGGTGATCTCGGCCAGGTGGGCGGGGCCCTGGTGCGCGGCCCCGGCGGGCGGCCACTTGTAGTCGGGGTTGCGGCGGTAGTGGATCTCCTGGCCCGGGACGTACCTGTCGAGGATGAACGGCCCGGTGCCGACCAGGTCGGGCCCGCCGAACTTGAGGTCCTTGGCGTTCTTGAGCGAGCGCGGCGAGACCTGCCCCGCGTAGGGGGAGGCGAGGAAGTCGAGGAAGAGCGCGTCGGGCTCCTTGAGGGTGATCTTGATCGTGGTCGGCGAGACGACCTCGGACTTCTCGTACGCCTTGAGCTGGATGGCCGCGACGGCCGGGTTGTAGCCGGGCACCATGAACTGGTCGAGGTTGGCCTTGACGGCGGCGGCGTCGAACGTGGTGCCGTCGTGGAAGGTGACGTCGTCGCGGAGCCGGAGGGTGTAGACGCGGCCGTCGTCCGACACCTTCCACGACGTGGCCAGCCAGGGGTGGAACTCGCCTTGCTCGTCCCGCGACAGCAGGGCGTCGAACTGGTTGAACACCAGCAGCCTGGCCTTGTTCTGCACCCACTGCTGGGGGTTGAGCGTGATCGGCTCCGTCTCGATGGCCCAGGTCAGGCTGGCGGGCGCGGCCCCCTCCTGCGCGGGCTCGGCGCCGCAGGCGGCCAGGGTGAGTGCGAGCAGTAAGGCCGGCGCGAGGCGTTTCATCGGCGTCATGGGCGTCACTGGTGGTTCCATGCTTCGGCGAGCAGCTCGTACGAGCGCACGCGGTCTTCGTGGTCGTGGGTGATGGTGGTGACGAGCAGTTCGTCGGCCCCGGTCACCCGGCGCAGGGTGCGCAGCCGTTCGGCGACCTGGCCGGGGGTGCCAACGAACTGGGTGTCGACGCGGTCCTTGACCAGGGCGCGGTCCTCGTCGGTCCAGACGTGGGCGGCGGCCTCGGCGGGCGTGGCGAAGCGCATGGCGCCCGCGCCGGTCCTGATGCTGCGCACCCACAGCGCGTAGGGGGAGGCGAGCTCGCGGGCGGCGGCCTCGGTGGGGGCGACGACGGCGTCGGCGGAGACCATGACGTACGGCTCGGACAGCTCGTCCGACGGCTTGAACGCCTCCCGGTAGGCCTCCACCGCCTCCAGCACATTGGAGGGGCTGACGTGGTAGTTGGCGGCGAACGGCAGCCCGCGCTCCCCCGCCACCCTGGCGCTCTGGCCGCCGCTGCTGCCGAGGATCCACACCTCCAGGTCCGCGCCCTCGCCCGGGACGGCGTGCACCTCGTGGGTGCCGTTGATGAAGGCGAGCACGTCGTCGATCTGCTCGGCGAAGTCGGGCGTCTGAGCGCCGGGCTGCTGGAGGAAGGTGGCGTAGTGGACGAGCTGCGGGTGGACGGCGAGCGTGGACAGGTCGAGCGGCGCCGGGATGAGCAGCCCGTCCACCACCTTGTCCTCGCGGTCCTCGCGCGGCCGCGGCGGAGGACCCTTGGGGGCGGCGGCGAGCTCGGCGCGGCGCTGACCCGAGCGGCCGATGCCGAGGTCGATGCGTCCTGGATGCAGGGCGTCGATGATGCCGAACTGCTCGACGACCGACAACGGGGTCTGGTGTCCGAGCTGCACCGCGCCGGAGCCGACCCTGATGCGCGAGGTCGCCGCGGCGACCAGGGCGATCAGCACGGCGGGCGCGGAGCTGGCCACGCCGGGCGCGAAGTGGTGCTCGGCCAGCCAGTAGCGGCGGTAGCCGAACTCCTCGGCCCTGCGGGCCAGGTCGATCGTGTTGTTCAGGGCGTCGGAGGCCGTGCCGCCCGAGGGGATGGGGGCGAGGTCGAGGATGGACAGCGTCATGACGTGCCTCCTGCGACGGCGGGCACCCGGTCGTCGGACGCGGCGGGAGAGGAAGGCGGTGAGGGGAACGGCCGGCTCGGGGCCTCGGCCCGCAGCACCGGCGCGATCTCCGACTGGAACAGCTCAAGCGTGGCCCGGTGCCGCGCGGGCGTGAGCCCTTCTGCGTCGGCGGGGATGTGCATGACCTCGTGCCCGAACCGCCGGTGGTAGCGCAGCACCTTGTCGATGATCTGCTGCGGGCTGCCCACCAGCACCGAGCTGCGCTCGATGGCGTCCTCCAGCGTGGGGAAGACGATCGGGATGCCGGCCTTGCGCTGATAGTCCAGCCGCGCCTGGAAGACCGGCCGGTAGGCGGCGATGGCCTCCTGCGAGGTACGGGCCGCGTACAGTCCGGCGAACCCGGCCCCGACCAGCGCGTCCGCCGGGTCGTGCCCGTAGTGCGCCCACCGCTCGCGGTAGTGGTCGATCAGCTCGGCGTACGGCTCGATGGGGTTGGAGACGTTGGCGGAGAACAGCGGGTCGCCGTGGCGGGCGGCCAGCTCGACCGACTCCTTGCTGGTGGCGCTGCCGTGCCAGACCCTGATCGGCCGCTGCAGGGGACGCGGCCAGGTCTGGGCGTCCTCAAGGGCGGGGCGGAACCGGCCGCTCCAGGTCACCTTCTCCTCCCGCCACAGACGTCGGAACAGCTCGTACGACTCCCGGTTGCGCTCCCACTGGTCCTCGGTGGTGACGTGGAACAGCTTGGCCTGGGCCGCGCCGTTGCCCTTGCCGATGATCAGTTCCAGCCGCCCGCCGCACAGGTGGTCGAGCGTGGCGTAGTCCTCGTAGGCGCGTACGGGGTCGAGCAGGCTCAGCGTGGTGACGGCGGTGAACAGCCGGATGCGGGAGGTCTTGGCGGCGATGTGGCTGAGCACGACGGGCGGCGATGAGGACAGGAACGGCCACTCGTGCCGCTCCCCCACCCCGAACCCGTCGAAGCCCAGTTCCTCGGCCAGTTGCGCGGTCGCGACGACCTCGCCGAAGCGCTCGGTCGGCGAGGTGGCGGCGTGGTGCGAGATGAGGGTGATGGCCAGGATCTTCATCGTGCCTCCGCGTACCGGTTCGCCGGCCGGGGCAGGCCGAGCAGCCCGCGCAGTGTCCCGGCCTCGTAGGTGCTTCTGAAGGCCGAGCGCGCCCGCAGCTCGGCGGTCAGCCCCGAGGTGATCTGTGACAGGTCGTACGGCAGCGCCCCCGGCCGCAGCCGGAACCCCTGGATGCCGGCCCGCCGCCACTGCATCAGCAGGTCCGCGAGCTCCCGCACGTGGCCGGTGAAGATCGCCGCGTCGGAGGTCAGCTCGGCGCCGTCCTGCTCGTCGAGCCGTGCCTTGCGCCGCGCGGCGTCGTCGCCGAGGAACACCAGCAGGTCGGCGAAGATCTTGATGTCCGGCGACAGCTCCCTGATCTCGGCGACGATGTCTCGGGCGTGCCCGGCCGAGTGCGGTGTGACGAACACGACGTCGGCGTTCGCGGCGGCGAACTCGTACGGCAGCCGCTGGTGGGCGAGCGCGGCCACGACCGGCTGTCCTTGCGGCGAGCGCGGCGTGATGGACGGCCCTTTGACGGAGAAGAACCTCCCGGAGAAGTCGATGTAGTGGAGCTTGTCGCGGTCGATGAAGCGGCCGGTGGCGACGTCCCTGATCTCGGCGTCGTCCTCCCAGCTGTCCCAGAGCCGCCTGGCCACCTCGACCGCGTCGGCGGCCTCCTCGAACAGGTCCTGTACGTGCGGGTGCGCGCTGACCGACCCGGCGGCGGGGTCGAGCGGCGGGATGGTCCTGCGGCCGAAGTGGCGGGCCTCGGCCGAGCGTACGGAGATCTGCGGCCGCCAGCCGGCCCGGCCGCCGCTGACGTGGTCGAGCGTGGCGATGCCGATGGCGACGTGGAACGGCTCAGTGTGGGTGGTGGTGGCGGTCGGCACCAGGCCGATCCGGTGGGTGAGCGGGGCCAGCCGGGCGGCGAGCAGCACGGCGTCGAACCGGCCGCGCACCTGGTCGGTGCGGTCGTCGAAGCCGTCGGGCAGCGAGGACTGCGGGCCGAACGCGTCCTCGATGGTGACGAAGTCGAGCAGGCCGCGCTCGGCCTCGGTGACGAGCCCGGCCCAGTAGCGGGCGGTGAACAGGGCGCGGGCGGCCCCGGGCGCCTCCCGCCAGGCGGCCGGGTGCCAGCCCGCGCCGTCCAGGGCGACGGCCAGGTGGAGGGGTGCGGGTGGGGTCATGCCAGCTCCAGGTGCTCGCGCAGGGTGGCGCCGGTGTAGTCGGTACGGAAGACGCCGCGCTCCTGCAGCAGCGGCACCACCTTGTCGACGAAGTCGTCCAGGCCGCCGGGCGTCAGGTGCGGCACGAGGATGAAGCCGTCGGCGGCGCCGGCCTGCACGTGCTCGTCGATCTTGCGGGCGACGGTCTCGGGGGTGCCGATGAACGTCTGCCGCCCGGTCACCTCGATGACCAGCTCGCGGATGGTGAGCTTCTTCTCCGCGGCCAGCGCCCGCCACTTGGCGGCCACGGCGGCCCTGTCCTTGATCGGCACCCGGCCGCGCGAGACGCCCTCGCTGAGGTCGGGCTCGACGTCGGGCAGCGGGCCTTCGGGGTCGCAGGCGGACATGTCGCGTCCCCACACCTGCTCCAGGAAGGCGATGGCGGTCTGCGGGCTCACCTGCTGCCTGCGGATGGCGGCGGCGTTCTCGGCGGCCTCCTCCTCGGTGTCGCCGAGCGCGTACGTGACGCCCGGCATGATCTTGAGCTGGTGGGGTTCGCGGCCGTACTTGGCCATGCGGCCTTTGACGTCGGCGGAGAACCGCTTGCCGTCCTCCAGCGTGCCGTGCCCGGTGAAGACGACGTCGGCGGTGGCGGCGGCGAACTCCCTGCCGTCGGACGAATCCCCGGCCTGGATGATCACGGGGTGCCCCTGGGGGCTGCGCGGCAGCGTGAAGCGGCCTTCGACGTCGAAGTGCTTGCCGTGGTGCACGACGTCGCCGATGGCTCCCTCCCGCAGGAAGCCGCCGCTGTCCGCGTCGGCGAGCACGGCGTCCGGGGCCCAGGAGTCCCACAGCTCGCGGGCCAGGCGGACGAACTCGGCGGCCCGCTCGTAGCGGTCGTTGTAGTCGAGGAAGCCGCCGCGGCGGAAGTTCTCGCCGGTGAAGGCGTCGGAGGTGGTGACGACGTTCCATGCCGCCCTGCCCTCGCTGAGGTGGTCGAGCGTGGCCAGGCGGCGGGCCAGCTCGTACGGCTCGTTGAAGGTGGCGCTGACGGTCCCGGCCAGCCCGAGCCGGTCGGTGACGGCCGCCAGCGCGCTCAGCACGGTCAGCGACTCCGGCCTGCCGACCACGTCGAGGTCGTGGATACGGCCTTTCAGCTCGCGCAGCCGCAGGCCCTCGGCCAGGAAGAAGAAGTCGAACTTGCCGCGCTCGGCGGTCTTGGCCAGGTGGACGAACGAGGAGAAGTCGATCTGGCTGCCGGAGCGGGGGTCGCTCCAGACGGTGGTGTTGTTGACGCCGGGGAAGTGCGCGGCGAGATGTACCCGCTTGCGTGCTGTCATCGGTCCCGCCCGTGGGGAGTGCGCCAGGTGTCCGGCAGGCCCTCGGTGGTCTCGGCGAACGCGGGCAGCGTGTAGAGGTCGCGGGCGTAGCCCCACAGGTTCGGGAAGCCGGACAGGTCGTGCTCGGTGATGAGGTGGTGGCGGTTGTACTCGGTGTCGTACCTGGCCAGCGTGACCCACAGGCGCACGTCGGCCTCGGTGACCGTGTCGCCGAGCAGGTAGCGCCGTTCCTCCAGCCTGCGGTCGAGCGAGCGCAGCATGCCGGCGACCCGCTGGCGCTCGTTGTCACGTTCCCGCTCGCTCGCGGCGCGGGCGACGCGCGAGACGCCGGTGTTGACGTCGTGGTAGATCCAGGCGTTCAGCTTGTTGATCTCGGGGCGCAGCGCCCGCGGATAGAGGTCCACGCTGCGGTCGGCCCACTCCTCGAACTGGGTGGCCAGGTCGATCGTGATGTCGGGGAAGTTGTTGCTGACGATCCTGCCGCGCCGCCGGTCCCACAGCACGGGCACCGAGATGTGGCCGGGGTAGCCCTTCTCGGTGGCGTCGTACGCCTGCTCAAGGAGCGTGAACCCGTTGACCGGGTCGGGGCCCCTGCGCTCCCTGAAGGCCCAGCCGCGCCCGTCGCGCTCGTCGTCCACGTAGGACAGCGACACCACCTCCTCCAGCCCCTTGAGCTTGCGGACGATCGCCGCGCGGTGCGCGTACGGGCAGACCCAGGCGACGTAGAGGTGGTAGCGGCCGGGCTCGGCGCGGTAGCCGCTGGACCCGTCGGCGGTGATCCGGCCCTGGAAGGGGTAGATGGGGCGGTTCCAGCCGGGCGACAGGTGCAGGCGGCCTGGGCCGTACGAGCCGTAGGCGTCGTAGTCGACGGGACTGGCGTAGGCGGGGGCCGCCGTCCCGATGTCGGTCCGGGGGTTGATCCCGGTGTGCACGGTCACACTCAGCTCCAGACGCGGGTCGCTCAGTCTTCGTTGTGCGGGCGGAAGCGGCCGAATCGGCCCTTGTGGTAGAGGAGCGGCCGGCCCTCGCCGTGCGTGCGCACGTCGGCGACCAGGCCGACGACGAGCACGTGGTCGCCGACGTCGGCGGTCTCGTACGGCAGGCACACCAGGTGCGCGCACACGTCCTGCAGCAGCGGCGCGCCGAGCGGGCCCGGCCGCCACCTGGTGGGCGGGGCGAAGCGGTCGATGCCCTTGCGGGCGAACCTCGCGGCCAGGTCGGCCTGGTCGGCGGAGAGGATGTTGACGGCGAAGTGGTCGGCGGAGCGCAGCCAGGGCCAGGTGGTCGAGGACTGGTCGACGTAGAAGGAGACGAGCGGCGGTTCGAGGCTGACCGAGGAGAACGAGGTGGCGGTCATGCCGACCGGGACGCCCTCGTTCTGCGCGGTGATCACCACGACGCCGCTGGCGTGGACGGCGAGCGCGCGGCGGAACGACTCGGCGCCGACGGCGCGGCCGGGCAGCGTGTCGGTCATGCCCGGGCACTCCCCTCGCGGTCGGTGCCGGCCGGTGCTGGGCTGGTGGGGGTGGTGGGACGTGATGGGATCACGGGATCGTTCCTCACGGGGAAGGCGCGCTCGCGCGGCGCGCTGGCGGTGGTGCGCGAACGCGGGTGTACGGGGTCGTCAGCGGGTGCGTGGACGGCGTCGGCCACGCCCGAGCTCAAGGGGTGATGGCGGCGTGCGGCGGAAGGCCGCGGGCGGTGGTCCGTGATCAGCGACACTGCGCGCTGGCGATGTGGCAGAAGTCCACGTGCGGGCGCGCGGTCAGGAGGAAGCCCTGGCTCATGTCTTCGACGCTAAGCCGGACTCTCGGATAAGTCAATATTTCCTACTTGTTATACGGGAAATTGGACGGCGCCTGCCCGGACATGGCGACGCCCCGCCACCGGCCGGCGGCGGTGGAACCGTCCATCGTCACCGCCTCGCTCCCCCAGGCCGCCGCCGGCACCGCCTACCGGCACGAGCTGCGGGCCAAGGGCGGCGTGCCGTTCTACGACTGGCAGATCACCAGCGGGTCGCTGCCCGCCGGGCTCACCCTCGACCGGTTCACCGGCACCATCACCCCGACCGCCGCGGGCAGCCACACCTTCACCGTCCGGCTGCGCGACTACGACCGGCTCAGCAGCTCCGTCACCAAGACGTTCACGCTGAACGTCGGCAGCGGCGGCGCAGGCCCCGCGACCGACCTGGCCGCGGACGCCGCCCCCTCGGCCTCCTATACCGCGCCCTGGGAGAGCGTGGCCGCGATCAACGACGGCATCGACCCGCCGTCATCCAACGACACCGCCAACCCCCGCTGGGGCGCCTGGCCGCAGACCGGCACCCAGTGGGCCGAGCTGACCTGGCCGTCGGCCCGCACGATCGGCTCGGCCGAGGTGTACGTCTTCGACGACGGCGGCGGCGTGCGGCTGCGGCGAGCTGGAAACTGCAGTACTGAGCGGCGTTGGTCGGGCTTCTCGAGGTCAAGGCATACGCCTGACCGGCCGTGCGGATACCCACTTTTTTGTGGGTACTTGCCGCCCCGGCACTCCACGGACGAAGCTGAGGACACGGCGGCCGGAGGGCCGCCGGGGACCAGCAGGACGTACGAGAGGAGGCCGGGGCGGTGCGCGTCACGAGACCTGCCGGGCCGCGGCCAGCCTCTCCAGGCGGCGGTGACCCCAGCCGGCGAGGGGCTCCAGCGCCTCGGCCAGGTCGCGGCCGAACGGGGTCAGCGAGTATTCGGTCCGCAGCGGCCGCTCGTCGTACACCTGCCGGTGGACCAACCCGTCGCCCTCCATCTCGCGCAGCGTCTGAGTCAGCACCTTCTCGCTGAGCCCGGGCAGCCGGCGCAGCAGCTCGCCGGGACGCCACGGGCCTGACTCCAGCAGCCAGAGCAGCGTCGTCTTCCACTTGCCGTCGATCACGGCGATCGCGGCGGTCACCCCGCAGACGTTGGGGTCCTGTGCTCTGCTGCGCGTCATCGCCGTTTCACCCTTCACAAGCCATGTCGTCGAGGAGTCTTCACGGATGTCCGTATCCACCCCACAGTCTGCCGTCACCGTGCTCGGCCTGGGTCCGATGGGCCGGGCGCTGGCCGGCGCGTTCCTGGACGCGGGCCTGGCCGTCACGGTCTGGAACCGTACGCGGGGCCGGGACCGCGAGCTGGTGGCCCGCGGCGCGTCGGGCGCGCCGTCACCCGAGGCCGCGGTCGCCGCGAGCCCGCTCACCGTGCTCTGCGTGGTGGATTACGACGCCGCCCACGCGATCGTGCGCAGGGACGCGGTGGCCGCCGCACTCAAGGGCCGCACGCTGGTCAACCTGACCGCCGACACGCCGGCGCGCGCCCGCGACATGGGCGCGTGGGCCTCCGCGCACGGCATCGGCTACCTGGACGGCGCCATCATGACGCCGTCCACCACCATCGGCACGCCGAACGCGGTGTTCCTGCACAGCGGCCCCGAGGAGCTCTACCGCGAGCACCGGGCGGTGCTGGAGACGCTCGGCGGCACCCACACCCACCTGGGGGCCGATGTCGGCCGGGCGGCCTCGTACGACCTCGCGCTGCTCGACATCTTCTGGACCGCGATGGCCGGGTACGCCCACGCGCTGGCGCTGGCCAAGGCGGAGGGCGTCACGGCCCAGGAGCTGGCGCCGTTCGCGAAGGGCATCTCCGCGATCCTGCCGCCGCTCTTCGAGCAGGGCGCGCGGGAGGCCGACGCGGGCGTCTTCTCCGGCGACATCAACCCGATCACCTCGGCGGCGTCGTCCATGCGGCACATCGTGCAGGCGTCCGAGGAGCGCGGCATCGACGCGAGCGTGATGCGCGCCGCCGAAGGGCTGGCCCGCCGCGTCATCGGGCTCGGACACGGCGGGGACGGCTTCCTGCGCGTCACCGACCTGCTCAACCCCCGCTGACGGTCCCCCGGTACGGCGGGTCAGCGGCCGCCGGCCGCCGAGGCGGGCAGCGGGATGGCCGGGAAGGGGTTGTCGGGCAGCAGCACCACGCGGCGCGGCCGGTCGGGCGTGCTGGCGGCGTCGAGGTGGAGCAGCGCCGCGCCGATGCCCGCCGCACCGACCATGTAGCCGGTGTCGGCGGTGACCTCGCCCGGCCGCAGCCTCCGGTACGCCTGGTACCAGCGGTAGCCCCGGCCGTTGTGGTCGGTGGCGCGGGCGATCAGGTCGGCGGCGAGCGTGTGGGCGTACTCCAGGTGGGCCCGGTCGCCGGTGACCGCCCACAGGCCGACGAACAGCTCGATCACCCCGGCCGTGCCGCAGCACTGGCAGGCCACGTTCCAGTAGCCCTCGGTGCGGCGGCGCGGCGCCCCGCTGCTGACGATGCCGCGCGCCAGCCGCTCGGCCCACTCCAGGTCGGCGGGGTCGCCGCCCACCCGGTACAGCTCGTAGAACATCCTGGCCACGCCGGCCGAGCCGGAGCAGAAGCCGAGGTAGTGCAGGCCGCGCGCCTGCGGCACGTGGTGCGGCACGACCGCGCAGCGCCCGCTGACGACGCTGACCTCGCGGACGAAGGCGGCGCCGCTGCGCGCGGCGTCGAGGAAGCGCCGGTCGCCGGTGACGCCGTACAGGCGGGCCAGCAGGTACGCCGTGCCGGACGTACCGGCGAGAAAGCCGGGGGTGACGGCGTCCACCGGCAGGTCGGCGCACTCGCCGAACCAGTGGCCCGGCACCGGCACGCGGGCGACGCGCAGGCCCGCCTCCACGGCGGCTTCCTCGTACGCCGGCACGCCGAGGTGCGTGGCCGCCCGCAGCAGCCCGAGGATGATGCCGCCCTCGCCGCGCTGCGCGGGGTCGCGCGACCACTGGACCCCGTCGCCTCGCTCGGTGCCCTTGCGCACGATGTGGTCGGCGATGGCGGCGGCCTCGGCCTCGAACCGCGCATCGCCGAGCGTCCATCCGGCCTCCATGAGGGCGATCATGATGCCGGTGAGCCCGTGGTAGAGGGTGAGGTCCTCCTGCTCGCGCCAGGTCGCGGCGAGCCGCCTGGCCCCGGCCCTGGCGTCCTCCAGGTACGCCTCGTGCCCAGTGGCGGCGGCCAGCTCGAGGAAGAACAGCACCACGCCGGCGGCCCCCGAGTACAGGGACCAGGGCTCGGCGGTGACGGCGGACGCGCCGCGCGTGTCGGGGTTGGCCTGCCACCAGCGGCCGTGCTCGTCGTCGACGGCGGCCGAGCGGACCCACCGCCCGGCCAGGATGGCGGCGGTCAGCGGCGTGTCGGCGCGGGCGCTCGACGCGCGCATCTCGTCCAGGCTCATGGAATCATTTTCCCATAGATTTAGTAGGAAGACTCGGAAAGCGGGCGAAGCAGATGTGGACACGATGCTCCACCCGTCCGGGCCGCGGCACAAATAGCCGCGCGGGAGCGACAGCACTTGCGGTTCCGGCGGCGCCGCCGGCTCTGACGGCGAGCAAGGCCCCGCTACTGGGGACGGCTCCGCTACCGGGGACGGTTCTGATGCCGGGTACGGCTCTGCCGAGAACGGCTCTCGAAGCGCAGGCCGCTCGCGTCGCGTCGGCGTGCATCACTCGTCCCCGGTGACGCCGAGCGCCCGCAGCAGCTCGGCGCGGACCTCGGCGGCGTCCGTCGTGGCGTCGAGCCGCTTCTCGACGGCGATCCGGCCGCCGTCCAGCACCAGCACGCGGTCGGCCAGCGCGATGGCCTCGTCCACGTCGTGGGTGACCAGCAGCACGGCCGGGCGGTGCTGCTCGAACAGCCGGCGCAGCAGCCGGTGCATCTTCAGCCTGGTCAGGGCGTCGAGGGCGCCGAACGGCTCGTCGGCCAGGAGCAGGCGGGGCTCGCGTACCAGGGATCTGGCCAGCGCCACCCGCTGCTGCTCGCCACCCGACAGCTCGTTCGGCCAGGCCCGCTCGCGCCCGGCGAGGCCGACCTCGGCCAGGCTCTGCCTGCCGCGCTCCTCGGCTCCGGTCAGGCCGAGCACGACGTTCGGCAGCACCCGCTGCCACGGCAGCAGCCGGGCGTCCTGGAACACCACGGACACCTCGTCAGGCACCTGCACCGTGCCGCCGCCGGCCACGTCGGCGTCCAGCCCGGCCAGGGCCTTCAGCAGCGTGCTCTTGCCCGAGCCGCTGCGGCCGAGCAGCGCCGTGAACTCGCCGGGCGCCAGCTCCAGGTCCAGGCCGTCCAGCACCCGGCGGGAGCCGTAGACGCGGGTCAGCCCTTCGACGCGGATCAGCTCGCCAACGTCCGTCGCCACGACAGCGCCCTCCTTTCCACGAGGCGGACCGCGGCGTCGGAGAACAGGCCGAGCAGGCCGTACAGGACGATGCCGACGAGGATCACGTCCGTCTGCCCGTACGTGCGGGCCAGGTCCATCATGTAGCCGATGCCGCTGGTCGAGTTGATCAGCTCGGCCACCACCAGGAACAACCAGGCCGTGGTGACCGCGAAGCGCAGCCCCAGCAGGAAGCCGGGCAGCGCTCCCGGCAGCACCACCTTCCTGATGAACGCGCCGCGCGTCAGATCGACGGTCTCGGCCAGCTCGACGTAGCGGCTGTCGATGCCGCGCAGGCCGTTGTGCGTGTGGATGTAGATGGGCACGAGCACGCCGACGGCGATGACGGTGACCTTCATGGTCTCGCCGATGCCCAGCCACAGGATCAGCAGCGGCATCAGCGCCAGCGACGGAATGGCGCGCTTGATCTGCACCGGGCCGTCGATGATCGCCTCGCCCCAGCGGCTGAGGCCGGACACCAGCGCGAGCACCGTCCCCAGCGGCACGCCGATGGCCAGGCCGGAGGCCACCCGG
This sequence comes from Nonomuraea sp. NPDC052634, assembly GCF_040678535.1. Taxonomy (NCBI): domain Bacteria; kingdom Bacillati; phylum Actinomycetota; class Actinomycetes; order Streptosporangiales; family Streptosporangiaceae; genus Nonomuraea; species Nonomuraea sp. NPDC052634. The sequence continues at coordinate 797,061 of NZ_JBFATY010000001.1, forward strand.
CCGAGCGAGGTCAGCAGGTTGTCCTGGAGGCGGCCGTTCTCGATCAGTTCGCCCGCGGTGGCGACCACGGTCCACGGCGCGGACAGGAAGCGGGGATCGAGCCGGCCCGTCGCCGATGCCACCGCCCAGAGGGCGAGCAGCAGCAGCGGGCCCACCAGGAAGCCCAGCTTGATCGGGCGGCCCGGCCTCAGCCGGCGGCGGGCCCGTACGCGGGCGGGCGCGACGGGACGTGAGGCGAGCAGAGTCATGTCACGCACCCTCCTTGAGCGCGGTTCTCGGGGATCCGGCGGCCTGCGCGGCCTGCGCGGTTTCGCGTGCGTCCGGTCGCGCCGCCTGGCCACGGCCTGCGCGGACGCCGGGCTGCGCCATCACGCGCCCTCCTTGAGCGCGTCGGCGGCGATGTGCTCGAAGCGGCGGTCGTACAGGTCCTCGGCCTTCAGCGGCGGGTTGCCCGTCTCGGCGGCCAGGATGTCGATGGTCTCCTGGTGCCGGGCGATGACCTCCGTCCAGTCGGCCGGGATGTCGGGCTCGCCCGCCTGTTCGACCAGGTACTGGCCGTCGGCGGTGTTGAGGCCCTGGTCCTTGACGTAGTAGCCCTCGATCCACTCCTTGGGGTGCTCGTAGGCCCAGCGGGAGGCGCGCGCCCACGCGGCGACGTACTCGCGGATGGCGGCCGCCTTGGCCGGGTCCTTCAGCGTCTCGGTGCGGACGTAGAGGTGTGCGGGGTCGTCGCGCAGGCCGTGCTGGACGGTGGTGGCGCCGTCCCTGCCGAACTTGCCGGTGTAGCGCTTGATGTTGACGCCGCCGATCGGCGCGACGTCCACCTGGCGTGATGCCAGCGCGTTGGGGTAGACGTCGCCGGTGCTCGGCAGCTCTACCAGCTCGACGTCGTCCTTGGTGAGCCCGGCCTTCTTCAGCACCCTGAGCACCAGCGCGCCCTGCGCCTGGCCGGGACTGTAGGCGATCTTCTTGCCGCGCAGGTCGGCCAGGCTCTTGACCTGGACGCCTGGCGCGATGCCGAGCTCGTAGGTGGGGTGGTCGATCGGGTCCTTGCGGAACTTGGCGGCCACGATCTTCACCGGCAGGCCGGTCCAGGTGGCGTGGATGGGCGGGATGTCGGCCACCGCTCCGACGTCGAGCGCGTTCGCCCTGAAGGCCTCGGTCGTCTGCGGGCCGCCGCTGATGTTGGCCCACTCGATGTCGAACGAGAACTTGTCGATCTCGCCGGACAGCTCCAGCGCCACCCTGGTCGCCGGGTCTCCGACGATCAGCCGGGTGCCTTCCGGGACCGCGGTCGGCAGCGGCGCCTGCGCGGACAGCTCGGGTCCTGAGGACTCCTGGGCGGCGCCCGGCGTACAGGCGGTCATGACCAGCATGAGAAGCGCGGCGAGCACGGGTCGTAACGAGGACGTGTGGTAGGGGCCCTGGCTCATGACCACGAAGGTACGAGCGCCAGGACCATAAGTCAACATTTCCTACCAGGTTTACATGATTTTCTGCCGATGGCGGTCCATGGCCTGCTGAAGTGGCGGTCAGGCACGCCTCGCCAGGGCCCTTTTCGGGCGGGTCATTCGTGCTCGCCGAAGCCTTCTCCAGGGCGGGTTATTCGTGCTCGCCGAAGCCTTCTCCAGGGCGGTCACCGGTGCCCCCGGCAGAACCGCCGTCAGCGGCGCTCGCGGGAGCCTCGCCGCGCCGGTCAGCGGTCGCCGGCGGCGGGGCCGGCGATGCGGCGGAAGTCGCCGAGGCTCTGGCGGAAGAACGCGTGGTCGCTCTCCAGCTTGGCCCTGGTGAAGCGGCCCGGGTCGGCCTCGCGCGCGGACCTGCCCATCTCGGTCCAGAACGCCTCGGGCGGCAGCTCGGCGGCGCCCTCAGGCAGGAACTTCAACGCCTCGGCCACCGCATCGGCCGCGTAGATCCAGTCGGTCTCCACGGCGCGGAACCGCTCGGCGTCGGGCGCGCCCGCCACGTAGTCGAGCTGGCCCTCCAGGGCCCGGCTCGCGTACGTGGCGCCGATCAGCACCCACTGGCCGGCGTCCAGCAGCTCGGATGCGCCGGTGCCGAACGTGGCGCCCGACCGTCTGGCCGCGTGCTCGCCCTCGTACGAGACCGGCACCTCCACGCCGCCCGCCCGCACCAGCCACCCGTCGGGCACCTCGATCACCGACGCCTCCGCCGACCCGCCGGAGACCGTCAGATCGAGGTAGATGTGCGCCTCGACCAGCGAGCGCGCCGTGGCGCCGTCAAGCATGCCTGGCCGCCAGATCGCGGTAGGAGTCGCGGACGATCAGCAGCCGGTCGAGCTGGAACCTGCCGGGTTCGGCCGCCCGCATCTCGCGTCCCCGCTGCGACCAGAACGCGTCATCGGGCACCTCGTCGGCGCCCGGCGGGATGAACTTCACGACCTCCTCGACGGCGGCCGTGGCGATCGACAGCGTACGGTGGGCCTCGGCCGCGTCGTCCGCCGGCACATTGCCCGCCGACAGGTCCGCCACCCACAGCCACTCCCCCGCGTCGAGCAGCTGCGACGGCTCCTCGCCCCCGAACGTCGGGTAGCCCGACGGCATCACCGGCCGCTCCGGCAGGCCGAACAGGTATTCGCGCTGCCTGCCGCAGTCGTCGCAGGTGCCCCAGTAGCGGTTGGCGAGCCCCTCGTCGACGGCGACCAGGCCGTTCTCCCAGGTCGTCTCGACCGAGCCGCACTCGCACGGGTGCAGGTCGAGGTAGAGATGCGCCTCATCCCTTGTCCGCGCCACCGCGAAGGCCATAACCGTCCTCTCCTCGCCGTTCTCCTATCATGCCCGCCCAACGAGACGACCGGCTCGTGCCCACGCCACGAGACGGCCCGCCCACGCGCGCGTCGCACGACGGCCGGGTCACCCCCGCGCCACCAGACGACCCGCCCGCGCACGCGCCACGAGACGGCCCGCTCATACCCGCATCACGTGGCGGTCGGTGTCGCGCTGCTTGCGGCGGCCGCAGTGGCACGGACCGGCTTTCGGGCAGTGGCACTCCTCGTCCGGCAGCCTGCCGACGCCGGCGGAGAGCTTGCGCCCGCGCTCCAGGTACGTGCGCGCCCGCTCCAAGCGGTCGTCGCGGCCGCCGGGCCGTGGACCGTCGAGCAGCTTGGTCAGCTCGGCGGCTACCGGAGCGGGCACCAGGTGCATCGGGGCGGTGGCGGCCAGGTCGTACAGCACGCCGAGCCGGGCCCGTCGCTGCGGCACCGTCGCGGCCCGCACCTGGCGGGCGGCCTCGACCAGCGCCGCGACGTGCCGGTACGGTGCGGCAGGCAGGCCCATCGCCGCCGCGATGGCTCCGGCGGTGACGGCCGCGGCGGCCCGCTCGTTCGCGCCGACCGGCTGCAGCCCGTCCACCTGGTACGTCACCACACCACCGCCCGTCGGTTCCACGGCCCCGCCCGCGCTCGCCGAGCCGGACGAGCCCGCCACACCGGCCGCCCCCATGCCGATGTCCTGTCCGACACCGGTGTCCTGGGCCTTGCCAAGGGTTCGGGCCATGCCAGTCCCATGGGCAGTGCCGTTCGCCTGCCCCACGCCGTTCGGCGAAGCCTCGCCGTTGTGGTGGGCGGCGCCGTTCGCGGCGGCTGTCGGCTGGGCGGGGATGGCCGGGGCGGGCGGGCGGATCTCGACGGCCAGGGGCGGCCGGCCGGGGAGCTGGACGTCGATCAAGCCGGGCCCCAGCACGCGGGCCTTCGCGCCCATGAGCGCGGCGGCCCTGCTGACCGCGTTGGCCGCGGCCAGCTCCGGCAGCTCAGGCGCGCCGCGCAGCGCCGCCACGTGCTCGGGGGCCAGCTCGCCCGCCCTGGCCAGGGCCACGAGCTTAGCGGTCGCACCCGGCTGCCCCGGTGCCAGGCCCGCTCTCTCGGCTTCGGCACGGATCGCGGCTGCCGCCTCGGCGGCACCGGACCGCCCGCCACCGAACACCGCGCCGAGCGACCGGCGCGCGGCGGGCCGCCCACTGAGCGCATCGGCCAGGGATCCGGTGGCAGGGGCAGTGCCGTTCGAGGCGCCGGCGAGCGAGCCCGGAGCTGACGCGCCACCGTTCACGACGTCGGCCAAGGAGTGCGGAGCAGCGGGACGGCCGTGCAAAGCGTCGGCGAGTGACGGCCCCGACGCCGTGGCGCTGCCGTGCAAGGCGTCGGCGAGTGACGGCCCCGATGCCGTGGCGCTGCCGGTCAGGGCGGCGGCCAGGGAGGGCTCGGCCGGCTGCGCGTTGTGGAGCGCGTCGATGAGGGCGCGTAGGCGGGCGGCGGCCGCCGCGTCCTCGTCGCTGACCCGCACGCCGGGCACACCCTCCGCAGCCGGAGGGCCGGACGGCGGGTGGGTGGGCCAGGGCGGGGGCGGCGGGGTGTGGCCGCGTTTGCGGATGTCCGTGGCGACGGCGTTGATGGCGGCCGCGAGCGTCTCCCTGAGCTGCGGGTCGGCGGTCGCGCTCCACCTGCGCGACAGGTGGGCGTGCTCGTTGAGCCGGGGCACCAGGCAGTGGTCCGCGCCTTCCTTCCGGGGCGACAGCGACTCCCTGATCGTCCCCTGGGGCGCCCCGGCCGCCTGCGCGGCGCGTTCCTGGGCGATGTGCGAGATCTCGTGGACCAGCACCGTGGACACCATGTCCGGGTGCACCCGTGGAGCGACGAAAGTGATGTGCGGGTCCTCCGCGGTGCCGGCGCGGAAGTCGGTGCGCCCGATGAATCCGTCGCCGGGGTTCGCGGCCACCACGCGGACGTGCTGGTCGGCGGCCCCGGGCAGCCGGACGACGAGGCGGTCCTCACCGGTCCAGCGCACGTCGGCGACGGCCCCGCCGAAGTCGGTGGCGGCCACGTGCCGGCTGCGGATCTCGGCGACGGTGAGGTCCGGTTCGCCTTCGGGACGCGCCGAGGCGCCCAGCGGGCTGTCAGGCAGCGCCTCCTCGTGCGCGCTGGACGGGAGCGTGCCCTGGAAGGTGCTGGCGCCGGGCGGCGGCTCCGACTCCTCGACCTGGACGATCTTCCAGACCGGTTCCGGCGGCCTGGGCAGGGCGCCGCGCTCGGCCAGCGCGGCCGAGACCTGGTCGGTGAACGTGCCGGACACCGGCGAGTTTAGGAACACCTCGCGCAGGTCCAGGTTCTGCTGGTCGGCCGCGTCCAGAATGTGGGGCGGCAGCGTGGAGAACGCCTCGGCGAACCCGGCGTCGCGGTGGCTGTTCCGCCCGGAGTCGTCGCTGCGCACGGTGCCGTCGGGAGCGGCCAGGTAGTGGTGGAGGCCGTCGGGCTCCTGCACGCGGACGCGGGCCACCGCGCCGCGGTCGCGGGCGGCCACGCGGGCGTCCTGAAGGACCTGGATGAGCCCTTCGCGGCCGGGCTCCGGCGTGAACCTGAACGTCGGCAGCCCGTCGAGCGGCGCCGCGATGCGGATGCCCGCCTGCATCCTGGCGTGCAGCTCGTTCAGCTCCTCGCCGGACATCGTGACCATGGCGGTGCCGCCGCTCGCGCCGGGCAGATGGACGGCCTCGCGCGCGGACCGGACGTCGCCATCGCGCCGCAGCTTGACCCGCTCGAACGTCAGGTCGTAGTCCACCCGCACCTGGACGGTGTAGAGCTTGCCGCTTTCGAACATGCTGCGCTCGCTGCGCGCGCCCTGGTGGACGTTGACGCTCTGCGACGCCTGGGCGCCCGCGCTGGTGCCGACGCTCACGCCGAGGGCGCCGATGCTCTGGCCGCCGTTCACGCCCACGGGCGTGACCTGGCTGCGGCCGACGGAGACGTTCTGCGCCTCGGCCCGCCTGTCCACCTCGCCCTTCTCGCCGTCGAACGGCCCGGCCACCACCGTGAGGTCCGACATGCGGGTCTTGATCGAGACGTCCACGCCCTGGTTGCGGAGCTTGGCCTCGGCGACGTGCGGCACCACGGCGCCGTCGCGTCCCGAGATCTGTTCCAGGCCGGTGATCAGGCCGGAGTGCGACAGCCAGGCCGACAGCGCTCCCAAGCGCTCTCTGACCGCGGCGTCGCCGACCATCTTCGTGAGCTGGCGGATGACGGCGTCGTAGAGCGTGGGCCTGTCCGGGTCCTCGGTCAGGGTGTCGGGGAAGAAGCCCGGCTCCAGCTCGACCGAGCGCGGGTCGGTCACGGCGCGGACCGGACCCGGGTCCTCGGCGACGGGGCGCACCATGTCGCTGGGCACGTCGCGTTCGAGCACCACGTCGTACGTGCGCTGCGGCGGCTCGCCCTTGCGCCCCACCGCGTGCACGGTCTTGCGGATCCTGGCGGCGGTGCCCGGCATGCGCCGCTCGAACGGGATGCGCCGCACGCGGGCGGGGCGGGTCTCGACCTCGAGGACGAGCTCCATGTCCTGGGCGACCGTGGTCACGCCGACGAACCTCGCGATCCGCAGCAGCCGCATGACGTTGTTGATCTTGGTGTTGGAGAAGGAGCGGCTGCGCTTGGTGGACGCGCCGGCCTTGCTTTCGCCGCCCTCCTCGGCTGCGTTGTAGTCGACGCCGGCGGACAGCGCGACGGAGTGCGACTCCGTGTGCGCGAGCTCACCTCCGCGGTAGCGCTGGATGATGTTGCCCTTCTCAGCGGTCTGGCTCACCATCCGGGCCCGGCTCGGGTCGCCCTTGGGCCTGAGCTTGGCGCGGACGGTGACGACCTGCGGGGCCGCGTTGGGGGTGCTCGACTGCACCTCGTACTCGCGCTCGAACCCGCGCCGCGACATCATCTCGTCGAGGTGGATCTCGGAGCGGGTGTCGTTGAGGTCCACCCTGACCTGCCTGGCCAGGTTCGGGGTGGCGGCGTTGGCGCCCGGCACGGCCTCCTCGATGAGGCTGAGCGCCTCGTCCATGAGGTTGACCTCGTCGCCCTGCCTGTTCGTCACGGTGAACGACGTCGGCACGCTGGAGCTCATGCCGGCGGCGTACTGGGGCGCGAGGACGACCTCCTTGAGCCGGTCGTTGACCTCCTGGGCCTTGCTCAGCGCGTCCGCGAGGTGGATGAAGCCCTTGCCGGGGTCGTGACGGGTGGCCTCGGCCGCCGGGGCGACGGCGGGCTCGAGGTCGGCGACCTTCTTGAGCGCTTGGAGCAGGTCGGACGGATAGTGCCGCTTACCGAGCCCGATGTCCTCGCCCCGCTCGACCGCCTCCCTCCTGGCCTGGATGTAGCGGGTGATCAGCGGTACGGCGACCGTGCGGTGCAGGTCCATGTGGCCGTTGATGAAGCGGTCGACCGCGTCGGCCACGACGGCCACCGGCAGCTTCAGCTCTCCCTCGGCGAACATCCGCAGCGCGTCGTGCTCGGGGACGACGAACACCCCGTTGCCGTGGCTGCGCAGCGTGTCGCCCCGCTGGGTGCGGGATTCGTCTCCGACCAGGCCGACCTTGCTGGTGCTGACGGTCGTGACGACGTCGACCGGGACCTTGAAGCGGTACTTCCGGCCGGTCGCGATGCCGAGGAACTCGGTGCCGAAGATGGCGACGAGCGCGGTCAGCAGCATCCTGGTGCGGTTGCGCGAGGGCAGCGAGGCGCTGCCGGTGTCGCTGCTGGCACCGTTGTCGTCCGAGTCGCCGACGCTGTTCACCAGGCTGAGCAGGAAGTTCTTGGCCCCGTTCCAGGAGATGCCGACGCTGCGCAGGGCGAGCATGATGCGGCCGGACACCGGGTCGGCGATGTCGACGAACTCCGCCTCGCCGAGCTCCGCGCGCACGTCCACCTTGGCCCGCGTGGGCTTCGGCCCCTGCGGATCGAGCACGAGATCGTTGGAGATCGGGCCCTCGAAGATGTGGCCGGCGAGATGGTGGCGGCTCAGCATCGGCCAGAGCTGGATCAGCGGCGCGACCCGCTTTCTCAGCGCCTTCGGCAGCAGGCGGCGGACCTGGTCGATGTCGCTCAGTTCTGGGCCGACGTCGAAGTGCTCCAGCGTGGAGAGCCGCATGAGCCGCTTGCTCGGCTTGCCCATCGAGCCGGAGAAGCGCGGCCCGCCCTCGCGGGGCAGCATGTCGCCGGGCACCATCAGGACCGCCGTGATGGGGCGCGGCTCGATCAGGGGCGCCATCGTGGCCCCGTGGATCTGGTGGACCTCGATCGTCGCCCTGGTCTCGACGACGGCGGTCGGCTTGTTCTTGCCGTCCTCGGTCATGCCGACCTTGTTGACCATGCTGGTCACGTTGGTCGCGGCCGAGTACGAGCGGTCGCCGCCGACGTTCGGTCCCGCCTTGTGCGAGATCCCGTCCTGCCCCTCCTCCGGGCCGTCGGTCTTGGACGCCGAGCCGCCGAGCGTCCCCGCCACCGACCGGCTCACGCCCCGCCCGGCGGTGTCGCTGGCGATGTCGAGGTGGGTGCGCACCTTGGTGACCTGGCCGGTGCCGGTGCCGGTGTCGTCCGGGTCCTGCCGGACGACGATGTACAGCGCGTCCAGGCCGAGAGCCCGGTTGAAGCCGTGCTTCTGCAGCGGGACCATGACGCCGCCCTGGGCGAGCTGGTCGAACGCGCTGCGGACCGGGCTCTCCTCCAGGTGAAGCCTGATGTCGCTCTCGTTCATCCGCTGGGCGGCGCGGACGAGCGGGTTCTTGCTGTAGACGCGCTTGCCGTCCACCTCCTCGCCCACCAGCCCGGTGCCGGACAGCTCGGCGAGTACCTCGTCCACGAGCCCGTCGAGCCCGTGGACCTCGCGCACGTCGGTGGGGCCTGCGCCGCGCAGCCGTCCATCCCCGGCGCCGAGCCATTCCGGCAGCCGCATCTCGCGGCCCGGGATGGGCTCGGCTCCCTTGGAGTCCTTGAGCACGGCGAGCCCGTCGTCGCCGATCTTGATGCGGCCGTTCTCCGTGACGAACAGCTCGACCGGCACGGGGTCGCCGGCGTGGAAGGCGTCGAGCACCTGCTGGCGCACCAGCAGCTCCGTCTGGAACGGCTCCAGCGTCCGCGGCGGCTTGTTCTTCCGTTCGATGGTGAACGTCACCTTGGCCACCTTGCGGTAGGCCTGCGAGGGGCCGCTGCGCTTGTCCACCTGCGGATGGACGGCGACCTCGTTCGCCGTGGACGACGACGACTGCGACACCGGCCTGCTGGTGTTGGCGCTGGGCCCGATGGAGTCGGGCCGGTAGTCGCTCAGCGGCCCGGTGACGTCGAGATCCTCGATCTCCGCCTTGGGGAATCCCGCGGATACCTTGCCCTCGAACGAGTCGCCGGTCTCGGCCTTGGTGGTGGAGGTGGCGGTCTCGGTGAGCACCTCCTCCTCGAGCGCGTCGCGCGTCCACCCACCGACCATGCGGGTCTCTTCTTCGACGATCTCGCTGTGGGCGGTGATCTTGAAGTCGGTGTCGCCCGGCACCACCAGATCGACCGACAGGCCGGAGTCCAGGGTCTGGCGGAAGCGCGTCTGCAGCTCGCGGACGACGAACTTGCGCAGGTTCTGGCGGGCGGGGGTGCCGACCTGGGCGAACTCGCCGCCGAGCTGCTCGGCGAGCGCGTCGAACGCCTCCTCCAGGCCGGTCATGCTGATGACCTCCTGGTTCGGCGGCTTCGGGTTGCGCAGCTGCGGGTCGATGGTCTGCTGGGAGGCCGTGCCGGCGTCGGCGTACGAGTGCCACACCCAGAAGCGCTGGGTGCGGGAGTCGCCGCGGCTGCCCTCGCTGACCCGGATGGGCGCGCTCCACGTAGCGTTCTTGCCGGAGCGCTCCTCGATCGTCCACTCGGCGACGGCGTCGTACAGCAGCGACTCGGTGCGGTTGTCCGCGACCGAACCGCCCTGCTCGAACATGCTGCCCCCGCCGGAGGCCGACCAGTTGCGACCGAAGCGGCCGCCGACGGAGATGCCCGCCACCTCCAAGAGGGCGGCGCCCCAGCTGCCCGGAATCAGGTACTCCGCCGCCTTCGCCGTGTTGAAGTCCACGTTGACGCCGAAGCTGCCCGCCTCGGTGGCGGTGTAGGACTGTCCCGTCTGGTAGAACAGGCCGACCGTCACCTGGGACGCCCGCATGGCGGGGCTGTCCACCTCCACGAGGTCCGACAGCCTGAGCTTGATCCGCAGCTCGATCGCCCTGCCGCTGAAGTTGATCGGCAGCACCAGGCCGTCGCCCGCCACCGCCTTGTGCCAGTCGGCGCGGATGAGCCCTTCCAGCTCGTTCGGCGTGAACCGCTTGGCGACCTTCTTCCGCTCCAGCAGCGCGTTGACCTGGTCGGTGAGCTCGTCGAGGTGCGCGAGCCGGCCGGTGGGCATCGCCTCGGGCAGCGACAGCGGGTCCGGCCTGCTCCGCCCCAGCACCTGCTCGTACCGCGCGTACGCCTTCTCCGCCTCCCGACGGGCCTGCCTGATGAGGTCGGCCATGGTGGGCTGGCCCGGATGCGAAGGCCCGAGGCTGCCGGGCGGCGCGGCGAGCAGCCGCGCGTACCGCTCGTACGCCACCCTCGCCGCGATCGACGCGTTCACCGCGTTCGCGTACACGGCGGCGATCCGCTCGTTCCGCGCCTGCTTGTCCCGCCCCGCGCGGGCGTCCTCGGCGGCCGTCGTGGCGCGGATGTCGGCACCGCTGTCCTTGTCCCGGCCGGCGGTCTCGGCCTTCTTCTCGGCCTCCTCGGCGTCTTTCGCGGCCTCCTGCGCGATCGCCACGTGGGCCTTCAGCAGATGGCGCAGGGCCTTCTCGACCGTCGAGAGCTGCTCGGCCGCCCGGCGCAGCTCATCGACGTCCTCGGACGGTCTGGGGATGTCGAAGCCGGTACGCACGTCGTCCGGCCCCACCGCCCACGGCGGCGGCGGCACCTCCGCGCCCCGGGCGCGCAGCTCGGCGTCCAGGCCGTCGATGTCGATCGCCTTCTGCCGCTTCTCCGGCATCGTGGGGGCGTTCTCCCACTGCTCGATCAGCAGCACCCGCTCGTTCCGGCGGGCGGTCACGCACTCGTCCCTGACCTCCCGCGCCGGGCGGCCCGGCAGCATGCGGCGCAGGATGCCCCTGCGTCCCTGGCCGGCCGCCTGCCGCTGGAACGTGTCGGTGATCTCGTGCAGCCACACCCTGGTGAGCTGGTCGGTGGCGACGCGCGGGGCGAACGTCACCACGTGCGGGTCCTCGGCGGTGCCCGCGCGCACCCTGGTCCGCGCCATCTCGCGCTGGCCGGGCTCGCCGACGGTGAACGTGAAGTGCTGGACGCCGCTCCCCGTGGTCACCGTCAGGGCGTCGCCGTCCCAGGACAGGCCCCGCACCTCCTGGGCGCCGTGCACGAAGTGCCTGGGGTCGAGGGCCTGGGCCGCCTGCTTGATCTCGTCAAGGGTGACGTCGGTGTCGCGGCCGCTGTCCGTGACGTACGCGGTGCCGGCGATCGGTTGCGAGGTGACCGTTCCCGGGATGCTGGTGTGCGTCTCCGGCGGGGTGACGCGGGTGACGTCCGAGGACAGCGAGTCGCTGGACGCGGCGAGCACCAGCAGCGCGGACGCCTCCACCACCAGCTCCGGGTGGCTGTCCACGTTGCCCGCGACGTCGTCGAGCGTGCGGCGCAGGCGCTTCATCGTGTCGTTCGGCAGGACGCGGAATCCGCCGTCCGGCTTCGGGACGATCACCTCGCCGTCTGGGCCGATCACGGCGCCGGGGAACGTGGTCTCGAGCGCTTCCACCAGCGCCGCCCGCGCCCTCGTCGGCGCCCCGGCCTTGGACGCCGCCTTCGTCCGGCCGCCCTGGTCGGCGGCCGTCCTGTCGGCCTCGTGGTCCGCGTCCGCTGCCTGGTTGCTCGCCTGATCGGCCGCCTGGGCGGCCGCTGCCCGGCCGCCCGTGTCGGGCTGACCGGACGTACCAGGCCGGCCCGTTACGACGGGCTGGGCGGTTGTGCCGGGCTGCTGGGTCGCGTCGCTGCGGTCGGCAGGCGGCGTGGCCGGCTGAGCCGCGTCGCTGCCCGTCCGGCCGGTGGACGGGCCGGTCGGCGCGCCGGCCGCCACCACAGGCTGGGCCGCGCCCTCGTTCGCCGGGCTCTGCGCGGTGGTCTGCTGCTGCCCAGCGGCCGGCTGCGGCCGGCCATCGGCGCGTGCGGCGGACGGCTCGCTCGTCGTCACCGCCGTGTTCGCGCTGGTCGTGTCCCCTGCCGTGATGCCCGCCGTGGTGCCCGCCGGGGTGCCGGTCGGGCTGCTGACGGTGGCCGGGTCGCCGAGCGTGGCGGCGGCCGGCGCGCCCGGCGCCTGCCCGGCGGCCGGCTGCTGCGCGGAAGCCGAGCCGGACTGCGGCGACGAGGCCGTGCGCGGCTCCGGTGCGGTGGCCGGCTCCGACTCCGGCGTCGCGTTCGTGTGCGGCGTGCGGGCGTCAGGACGCGTGTCGGAGGTGACGCTCGCGGAAGGCTGGGCGTCCGCGGCGAGCCGGGGTGCGGTGTCCGGGGTGGTGCGTGCGGGCTGCCGCTCCGGGGTCGCCTCGGGGGCGTCGTCCTGGTTCGGCTCCTGATTCCGGTCGGGGGCCGGGGTGACCTGCTGTTCCGGGGTGCGGCGACGCTGCGAAGCGTCGGCGTCGGGGACGCCGACGCTCGGGCGGGACGCCGAGCCGGACGACGAACCGGCCGACGACATCGTGCCGGCCGTGCTCGCCGTACGCTGCGCGGGGATGGTGACCGGCTCGGACGTACGCATGCCGCCGGCCGTGGCGGGCTGGTTGCCGCCGGGGCCGGTCGGCGCGACAGCGGTCCCGGAGGGGTCAGCGGACGGGCTGCCTCCGCCCGCCCAGGCGGCGGCGCGGGCGGCGTCGGTCCGTGCGGCGGCGTCGTAGGCGGAGGCCAGCGTGGTCGTCGGATGCGCCAGCGCCAGGGCCACGTCCGGGTTGAACGGGCTGATCGTCCCGGTACGCCCCACGCCACCCATGAACGCGCCCACCATGGACTCGGCGGTGAACGGATTCTGTAGCTCCCCGTACACCAGCGCGTTGCCCATGAAGCTGCCGACCGGTGAGGCGATCACATTGGTCGCACCCGTCGTCAGCGCCCGCCCGGCGAACCCCGGCACCACCTGGGTGACCCGCGAGATCGGCCCTCCGACCACCGTCCCGGTGATTCCGCCGCCACCGCCGCTCGCCGTGACCATGGCGATCTCCCGCCAGTCGAAGTCCTCCCGGGTGCCCTTCAGCCTCTGAAGGTATTGGGCGACGAACTCGATGAAGAACTCCTCGCCCATCTCTTCGACGAGCTCCCTGCCGATCGGCGAGGCCAGCACCCGCAGCAGCAACGCCCGCCCGGTGGGGCCGCTCAACGCCGCCACCTGCGCCAGGCGGGCCGCACCGACCTTCTGCCCGGCGGCGCCCACCAGCTTGACCAGGATCCGGCTGATGGCCGCGCGTGCACCAGCCGCGTACGGACCGATCAACGGCGTTGAGACGCCCGCGGTGAAGAACGCCACCAACAGCGTGATCGCGATGGCGATCACCGTCACCCAGAAGGCCACGTTGATCGTCAGCTTCGAGTACTGCGTCTGCACCGCGAAGTTGCTGGCCTGCACCGCGTACGCGTGCGCGTTGTGGCTGACGCCGGTGATGCCGCTCTCTTTGCTGTACAGCTCACGCGCCCGGCCCACGAACTTCGCGGTCGCGGGCGCCGCCCATCCCGTGACGATCGTCCGCACCGCCGAACCAGCGGGCTCGGCGGAGGAGATCGCGCCGTCCGACAGCGCCGCGTACCGGCGTGCGAGCTCCGACAGCCCGGCCTCGCTGGCCTCCGGCCACTTCTGACCGGCCGACAACATCGGAATCAGCCAGTAGTTCACCCAGTCCGGCAGCGCTTCGGTCTCCCAGACGGGCCGGACGTCGCTGTCGATCTGGACGATCTGCTTCTGGACGGACTGTCCGCCGGGGGTCTGGATGTTGGAGTTGTGGTCGCCCGAGTACGCCATGAACCCCGTCTCAGACTTCCCGCGCCATGCGGGTGAGGTCGTGCCGGATGTCGGCGTCCGTCTGCAACGTGTTGTCGATCGCGGCGCGCAGCCGGTCGCCGGCGTCCACGATCTGCTCGGCCAGCCGCTTGGCCTGGCGGACCATCTCGATGGGCCCGCCGTCGCCGCAGTGGGCCTTGTAGAACGCCTGGCCCTCGGCTCCGCCGCCCCACGGCGCGGTGCTCAGGTACGACTCCACGTCGTCGGCGAGCTTGGGCAGGGTCCTGCCGACCTCTTCGGCGGTCGTGGACCAGGCCGACATGCCGCGGTTCACGACGGTCTTGGAGACGTACGCGCCCGACCAGTCCTCGATCACCGGTCACCTCCGATGCCGTCGACGAGCTGGGCCATCGCGGCCTCCACGTCGCCCTCGAGGTGCGCCTTGAACTGCTCGGCCGGGATCACCGGCTCGAAGATCTCCATGACCCGCTGCTGGGCGGCCTCGGCGGCCTTGCGCGCGGTCGCGGCGATCGTGTCGGCGAGCGCCCTGGCGTCGGGGCGGCGGTAGATGCGGGGGTCGAGGTCGAGGCGGATCAGGTCGCCGCGCGGGCCGACGGTGACGGAGACCAGGCCGTCGCTGGAGGTCTCGGTGACCTGCACGGCCTTGGCCTTGGCGTGCAGCTCCAGCCCTTGCTCCTGCAGGCGCGTGAACGTCTCACGCAGCTCGTCGGCGTATGCCCGCATCGCGGCCACATCCGGCTGTTCGGAAGCCCCCATAACCCCCTCGCTACGTTTGCACCATGTGACGCCACATGTGCCTGAGAGGTCAGTTTCCGTCACATTAACACCAGGAAACAAGGGCTTAACCTAAACGTTCAGAAACCTCGAAGTGAGGGGCACCGCCTCCTCCCGCATGTCCGTCACCTCCGCGCGCGGCACCCAGGCCCGCCACACGCCGCGTTCCACCCGATCGAGTCCCAGGTCACGGGCCTTGAGCGCGGACCCGCCGAGGTATTCGAGCAACAGCCGCCCGTCCCGCTCGTCGTGCACCTGGAAGGGCTCGTCGCGCCACCGGCACACGACGGTCACGAAGTGCAGCGACTCGCACTCCTGCACCGGGACCGTGCGGACGTGGCAGTCCGGCTCGACCTCCTCGAAGCCGTCGCGCGGCGTCTCGCTGCGCAGCCGTACCCAGAGCTCCAGCGCGTGCGGCTCGGGGCTGACCGGATATTCTTCGCCGTTCCAGCGCGCACGGTAGCCGTGCCACGACGTCATGATCGCCTCCCCACCAGGAGCCAGCGGCGCAGGTCGCCGTGGTAGAAGGCGCGGCGGTACTCGGTGCCGGCCTGGGTGAGCTCCCAGATCTCCGCGCCGTGCGGCAGGCCCACGCCGTACACCTTGTACTCGCGGATGACGTTGTCGACGCTGGGGACCAGGCCCATGCCGAAGAACGGCGGCTCCTCCACGACCCAGCCCGCCACGGCCTGCCGCCCCTCCTCGTCGGTGCCTCCGTACGGCGTGCGGTAGAGGTCGAGGCCGACGGGACGCCAGCGCAGCATGTTCAGCGAACCCGTCTCGGTGAGCATGTCGGTCTGGTTCAGTGCGGCGGCCAGCACGGCGGGGGTGGCGATGTGCGAGACGTCGAGCGCGTGGTGGCAGTAGCCCGACACGCGCGGCTCGGACGTGGCGAGCAGGTCGGGGATGTCGGCGGCCGCGATGAGCTTCTGCACCACCGGCACGCCCGAGCCGGGGGCGATCTGCAGGTCCTGCTCCAGGGTGGGCACGGCGAGGCGGGCCACCGTACCGGATTCGAGCAGGAAGGACACCGGCAGCCCCGGGTTGATCGCCAGCCCCCAGCGCAGGTCGGGCCAGCCGGCGGCCAGCTCGGTCATCGACGCGACCCGGCAGTGCGTGGCGGCGCCGCCGGTGGCCAGTGTCATCGCCTCGACCGAGGTGAAGGCCATCACCCAGGTCCGCTCGCCGTCGGCGGCGGTCGCCCAGGCGGGACGCTCGGCGCCGGCGGCCGCGGCGGCGGTGATCGGCAACGCCAGGTCGGCCTCGCGCAGCAGGCTCAGGCACGCCGCCTGCTGCCCGTCCTGATAGGCCGCCAGCAACTGCTCCTCGAAGGGGCTGGCCGGAAAGTGATCATCGACGGTCACCCGACAATTCTGTCCCGTTCTCAACCCTTGTGGTTCCTGTCCGCCCGCCCCTCCCTTCCCGGCCGCGTCACCGCGCGCCCCGGCGGAGCGCATGGTGGGTCCGCGCGGAAGCGGCCGGCCCCACGCCCCCACCGCGCGCCCTCGGCCGAGCGCACGACGAGGCCGCATGGAAGCAGCCGGCCCCACGCCTCACCGCGCGCCCCGGCGAAGCGCATGACGAGGCCGCACGGCACCGGCCGGCCCCCGCCCCCACCGCGCATCCCAGCGGGTGAGGAGCGACGTGGCACAGAACCGGCGCCGTTTCCTCCCCTTCGCCCGACCCGTCAGCGGGTGGGGACCGGGGTGCGGGGAGAGGTGGGGCGGGTCTGGCGGGCGGCGGCGCGCAGGGCGCGGTAGAGGAGGCGGGCGTCGCCGAGGCGGTGGCGCAGCAGCTTTTCGAGCCCGCCGATGGGCACGAGGTTCTGCGGGGCGCGCGGGTCCTTGTAGTCGACGCCCGCGAGCGGCGGCAGGGCGCGGGTGAGCGAGTCGGCCAGCCGTACGAGGTCGTCGAGCGGCAGGTCGGCGCTCGCCTCGCAGCGTACGATCCCCGCCCACGGCATGTCGGAGGTCGTGGGCAGGCGAAGGTACCAGGTGTGGCGGCGCCAGCTCGTGCCCATGAGGAAGACCGGGGTGCGCTGGCCGGGCAGCAGCGCCGGCACGGTGGCGGCCTGCGGGGCGGGCAGGTAGGCGGTGTGGTGGGTCTTGACGTAGCCGACCGTGCGCGGCAGGTGCGTACGCCCCCGCAGCGGCCCGTCCACCAGCAGCAGGTCCTCCTCCCCCGCCTCGGCCCGGTAGCGGACGGCCAGGCCGACCTCCAGCTCGGTGAGGTGGCGCTGCAGGGCCAGGGTCAGCTCGTCGGGGCCGGAGCCGGGGGCCCTGCGTGCGCGGTAGGCGGCGGAGGAGGTGACGACGTCGGCCGCGTGCGGCGAGGCGCTGAAGAGCGACCGGCTGACCTCGACGGCGACCGGCGCGGCCCCCGTCCCGGGGGCGCAGCGGACGATCCCGGCCGCGCACGAGGCCGCGATGCCGGGCAGCACGTCGGGCTCGCCGTCGGCGTACGTCCACAGCCGGGCGTCGATGCGGCGCACCCCGTCGGCGATCAGCAGCACGCCGGGCGGCGCGGTGGCGGGGTCGGGGGTGACCGGCCGCCACCGGGCGGCGGGCAGCTCGACGTCGAGGTCCAGCTCGGCGCTGGTGGCGTCGAGCTCGGCGAGCGCCTCGGCGTCGAGCGCCGCCGAGTAGGCGGGGTCCCACGCGTCGACGGTGAACCCGGCCGTCATGCGGTCGTCCTGCACAGGTGTGACCCCCTGGCGTCGCGGCTGACCTCGAAGCGTACCGGGATGCGGTCGGCCAGCGCGGGCACGTGCGTGACGACGCCGACCATGCGGTCGCGGCCGGCGGCCAGGCGTTCGAGCGTGGTGGCGACCGTGTCGAGTGTGGCCGGGTCGAGGGTGCCGAAGCCCTCGTCGAGGAAGAGCGAGTCGAGGCTGCGCGCGGCGGTCGCCGACAGCCCGGCGACCTGGTCGGACAGGGCGAGTGCCAGCGCGAGCGCGGCCTGGAACGTCTCGCCGCCCGACAGGGTGCGCGCGTTGCGCCGCATCCCCGCCTCGGCGTGGTCGATGACCTCGATCTCGTTCCGCGCGCCGAGCGCCAGCTCGTACTGGCCGTCGGACAGCTCGCGCAGGGTCTCGGAGGCGGCGGTGACGAGCAGGTCGAGCGCCTCGGTGCACAGCCAGCGTTCGAAGGCGTCGGCGCGCAGGCACTGGGCCAGCTCCTTGGCGACCTGGGCGCGCTCCTCCTCGGCTCTGACGCGCTCTTCCAGCTCGCGGGCGGTGGCGCGGTTCTCCTTGACCTGGGCGAGCCTGGCCTCGGCCTGGGCGATCGCGGCGCTGACGGCCTCGCCGAGGCGCGCGGCGGGCCCCGCCCGTCCGGCCCGCTCCCCGGTGCCTTCCGGCGGGGTCACGTCGTGCTCGGCGAGGCGGGCGACCAGCGACGTCCACAGGGCGCGGGCCTGCCGGTCGGTCCCGGCCATGCGGGCCTCCTGCTCCTCCAGGGCGGCGCGCTCGCGTACGGCCGCCTCGTCGCGCCAGGCGAGCAGGGCCGTCCAGGCGTGGTGGAGGTCGGCGCGGTCGAGCGGCGGCGCGCCGAGCGGGACCACGGTGTCGCGGGCGGCGTCCAGGTCGCGCCAGAGCCGCTCGGTCCTCCGTGCCAGCTCGTCGGCGCGGCTTCTGGCCCGGTTCAGTGCGGTGCGGGCCTCGCGCGCGGCCCGCCGCAGCTCGGCCGCCCGCTGCCGCGCGGCCCGCCCCGCCGCCAGCCGTTCCTCCAGCCCGGCCCGCCACTTGGCGATCCGCTCGGCTTCGAGCCCCCCGTCGATGGCCTCCGCCCCGGAAGGCGGCACCGGGGACGCGGCCCGCTCGCAGGGCTGCGGGTCGGCCCCCTCCGCGGCGGCGGCCGCCGCCCGCGCTCCGGCATCGGTGCGCGGCCTCCCATCCCGGCCGATCGTGGCGGCGTCGCCGACATCATCCGCACCGCTCGTGGTGGCGGCGTCGCCGAGAACCGCCGCCAGCTTCCCGCGCAGCTCGGCGGCGCGGGCGGCGAGTTCGCGTACGGTGCGGTCGAGGTGGCGCAGCTCGGTGCCGGTTTCGGTGTGGCGGCGGCGGGCCTGCTCGGCCTCCTTTCGCGTGGTCTTGACCCGCTGCTCGGCGGCCCGCAGATCATCCGTGGCCGGGTGGTGCGGCAGGGCGGTGACGGTCTGCAGGCAAGTGGGGCACGGTTCGCCGACGACGAGGCGGCGGGCCAGGTCGGCCCCGGCGTGGGCGTCGCGCAGCCGGTCGCGGGCCTGCTCGGCCTCGGCCAGTGCGGCCTCCAGGTCGCGGGCGCGGGCGGCGAGGGGTTCGAGCGCGGCGCGGGTCTCGGCGGCCTGGGACTCGGCGGTGCCGAGGTCGGCGAGCAGCCGCTCGTACGTGTCGAGCGCCTGGAGGCGTTCCAGCAGCACGGCCGGGTCGTCGCAGGCGGCGGCCGCGTCCTCGGCGCGCTGCTCGGCGGCCTCGGCGGCGGCCACGGCCTCGGTGAGCGCGGCCACCTCGTCGGTGGCGGCGCGGGCGCTCCCGGCGAGCGTGGGCACGTCGGCGGGCAGGGCGAGCGCGGTCAGCGCGGCCAGCCGGTCGCGCAGCGCGTCGCGCTCATCGGCGAGGCGGCGCAGCTCCTCGTCGTGGCCGCGCAGCGCGTCGAGGTCGGCCCTGATGCTCCCGTCGAGGTCGCGCAGCGCGGCGAGCCGGTCGGACGCGGCGCGCTCGGCCTGCTCGTCGGCGTCGGTGAGCTTGGCCAGGCGCTCCCTGGCGAAGCCGGCGGCCTGCGCGGCGGCGGCCTCCTCCTGGACGGCGCGCTGCCGGATGCGTTCGTAGACGTCGGCGTCGAGAAGCTGCACCAGCAGGTCCTGGCGCTCGCGCGGCTGGGCGTGCAGGAACTCGGCGAACCTGCCCTGCGGCAGTACCACGCACTGGGTGAAGAACCGGTATTCGAGGCCGGTGATGCGCTGCACCTCGGCGGTGACGGCGGCGCCCTCGGCGACGGGCCGGACGACGGCGGCCAGCAGCTCCTCCAGCTCGGCCGAGCCGGGCACGGCGGGGTCCAGCTCGTCGAGGCGGGCCTCGGCGGTGTGCACCTTGCCCTTGGCGTCGCGCTTGAGCGCCCGTACGACGGCGTAGCGACGGCCCGCGCTCTCGAAGACGAGCGCGACCTTGGCCGCGACGGCGGACGGCGCCAGAGCATGGGCGATGACGTTCTCCTTGCCCCAGCGCGGGACGGTGCCGTAGAGGGCGAAGCAGATGGCGTCGATGAGCGTGCTCTTGCCGGCGCCCGTGGGGCCGACCAGGACGAAGTACTCGACGCCGGAGAAGTCGGCGGTGGCGGGCTCGCGGAAGCTGCCGAAGTTGTCGAGGTGCAGCCGCAGCGGGCGCATCAGCCGGTCACCTCCTCGTGGAGGCGGTCGAACAGGGCGGCGACGCGGTCGTCGTGGCGGCCGGAGGCGGCGAGGTAGTCGCGGAAGAGGTCACGGGGGCTGCGGGCGGGTCCTGTCGCCGGGGCGCGGCCGGGGTCGCGTACGGGGCGGAACCGCTCGTGGACGGTGACCTCCAGGGCGGTGGGCAGGATCTCGCGTACGGCCTCGGCCAGGCCCGGCCTGGGCGGCTCGGTGACGACGACCCGCAGCCACGTCTCGGCCAGGCCGGGCGCCATGGCCTCCAGCTCCTCCAGCGTGCCCGTCCTGGTCGCGAGGGCGCGGGCCGAGGTGATGGGCACCTCGCGGACCTGGGCGGGACGGCCCGGCTCGACGGTGACGAGCAGCGCGCCGGGAGTGTTGTCCTCCTCGCCGAAGTCGACGGCGATGGGGGAGCCGCTGTACCAGATGGGACAGGGACCGGCGATCTGCTGGCGGCGGTGCAGGTGGCCGAGCGCGGCGTACTGGGTGGCGGGCGGGAACGCGGTGGGCTCGAAGTAGTAGGAGAAGATCGACTGAGCCCGCCGCTCGCCGCCGCCGAACCGGCCGCTGGGCAGCGTGCCGTGGGTGGTGACGAGGTTGACGGTGTCGGCGGAGAATCCCGCGGTGAGCGCGGCGACCAGCTCGGCGATGCGGGCGGCGTAATCGCGGTTGTGCTCGGCCTGGGTGCCGGCCAGCACCTCCGCGGCGCGTACGACGTACCGATGCGACAGGAACGGCAGCACGGCGAGGCGCACGGGCTCGCCGGAACGTGCGGTGAAGGCGAGCGTGCCGCCCTGGTCGGGCCGCCGGAACGCGCCGACGACGTGCACGCCGATCTTGCCGAGCACCGGCCGGTAGACCTCCAGCAGGTGCGGGTTGTCGTGGTTGCCGGCCAGCACCACCACCTGGCGCCCGCCCTCGTGCAGCGCCATGAGGGCGTTGAGCACCAGCGCCTGCGCCTCGGGCGTGGGGGCGCTGGTGTCGAAGAGGTCCCCGGCCACGAGGACCGCGTCGACGTCCTCCGTACGGGCGATGGTCACCAGGTCGCGCAGCACGGCGCGGTGCTCGTCGATGCGGTGGCGGCCCTTGAGTACCTTGCCGACGTGCCAGTCGGCGGTGTGCAGGATCTTCATGCGCGCTTTCCCTGACCTAGAAGGGCGGGATGTCGTCGTCGGCGCCCGGCAGCCCGGCGAACGGATCGGCGGCGGCCTTCGGGCTCGAAGCGGGCCGCGCCGCGGCTTCGGCGGGACGGGTGGCCCAGGCCGGGAAGGGGAACGTGACGGCGAGCGGCACGGGGATCTCGGGCTGGGTGACGAACATCGTGCCGGGGCGGGCGATCGTGGCGCGGTCTCTGGCGGTGGCGGGCAGCCAGCCGTACTCGGGGCGGGTGGCCTCGGCCGGGTCGAGTCGGCCCGCGATGCGTACCGAGCAGTTGGCCACGATGCGCCGCTCCACCTCGGACGCGGTCTGCTGGGCGCCGATGAGGATCACGCCCAGGGAGCGGCCGCGCTCGGCCACATCCAGCAGGATCTCCTTGATGGGCGACTCGCCTTCGCGCGGCGCGTACTTGTTGAGCTCGTCCAGCACCACGAACAGCAGCGGGCGTGCGGTGCCCGCGCTCTCCTTGCGGGCGAACTCGCCGCGCAGCGTCACGCCGACCACGAACCGCTGCGCCCGATCCGGCAGGTTGTGCAGGTCCACGATGGAGACCTGGGCGCCGGACGTGCCGATGCCGTGCGGCCGGCCGCCGGGCAGATCACCGCGCACGATGGGCGACAGCGCCCTGACCGCGCCGCGCAGCCGGCGCAGGAACGCGTTGACGGTGCCCAGCGGGGTGGGCGCGCCGGTCCAGACGGCGCGGGTGCCCTCGTCGGCGAGCTGGGCGCCGATCACGTCCACCAGGTCGCCGAACGTGCGGCAGACGGGGCCGCCCTCCTCGCCGGGGCGGCGGATGCGTACGGCGCCGCTGTCCCCCACGGGCTCGGCCCACGCCTGCAGCCGCGCCGCGACCTGGCCGACGAGCAGCGAGTACTGGGCACGCTCGTCGTCGGCGTCGGTGAACACGAACCGCAGCAGCTCCTCGGCGCAGAACTCGGCCAGCGTCCAGTAGTAGGCGCTGACGTCGCGGGTCCTGGCCGAGACGTCGGGCACGCCGTTGGGGTCGCGGGGGCGCGGCGGCGCGAACACGTGGACGCTGCCGAACGGCCCGGCGGGCAGGCCGAGCCGGGCGTACTGGGCGGTCGCGGCGGCGTCGAGGCGGGTATTCGCGTGGTCGAGGAAGAGCAGGTCCTCGCCTTTCACGGAGAAGATCAGGGCTTTGGTGTTGGCGGCCTCCGCGCCCAGCACGCCGGAATTGAATATCGAATAGAGGAGAAATGTGGCGAATGACGTCTTTGTCGCCACGCCGGAAACGCCGGAGATCGACACGTGCGCGCCGCGAGTGCCGTCGAGAAAATCGAAATTGACGTACATCGGCCGGCCGTCGCGGCCGAGGCCCATGGGGACGCGCCGGTCCATGACGTCGAAGTAGAGCGCCTGGTCGCGGTCGCCGCTCGCGGCGCGGTAGACGGGGGCGCCGGGCAGCGGCGGCACGAAGACCTCCGGCTCGACCCGGGTGACGCGCACCTCCGCGCGCTCGACCACGGCGGCGGGCAGCGCGCCGTCGGCGATGAGGAAGACGTCGGAGTCGAACCCGGCGCCCTCGTGGCGCGCCTCGACGGCCGACACCACGCCCGCGACCAGCACCGGACCGTAGTCGGGCGTGTCGCGCCTGGTCACCACCACGTCGTCGAGCTGGACGACGCGGCCCGGCTCCAGCCCCACCCAGAACGACAGCGGGGAGGCGGCGTGGGTGCCGAGGACCCGGCCGACCGCATCCGCCGAGGCGGCCCTCCCGCCGGCGGCCGTCCCGCTGCCGGAGGCCGTCGCGCCGGCGGCGGTCCCATTCCCACCGGAGGCCGTCGCGCGCCCTGAGGTGTGGCCGGTGGACCCGTTGGCGGCCGCCGCCTCCGTCTGCTCGCTCACCGATCTCCCCCGCCCCGGACGTTCACGTACTTCCCGCAGAATCCTAACGACCGCAATGCCGCCTTTTGCCACTGTTGTGACATTGCCGACAGGGAGGCGTGGTGGCCGGACCGATTTGGTCAAAAGCAGGTAAAGAATCACCGGTAACGGGGCGCGTGCGCGCGGTACTCGCCGTAGCGGCGGGCCCGGTGCAGCGCCTCCAGGAACGCCCGAGGGCCGTCGAAGTCGGGCATCTCCATGTACGCGGCGCCGATCCCGTCCGGGTCGTGGGCGTCGGAGCCGACGGTGCCGGGCAGCCGGTACGCCCGTGCCGCCCGTAGCGCGGCCCTGTTGTGCTCCTGGTCCTCGATCTTGGCGTTGAACACCTCGACGGCGTCGATCAGCCCGTCGCGGCACAGCTCTTCCAGGCGGTCGCCGAGGCCGGAGCGCTCCGGATCGTACGGGTGCGGCGCGCACACCAGCCCGCCTTGGGCGCGGATGCGCCGGATCGCCTCGCGGGCGGGCAGCACGTACGGCACCCGCTCGGTCAGGAACAGCCCGAGCAGCTCGCCCCACCCCGTACGGATCTCCTCGCCCGGCACGACCCGGCACCCGACGGCCCGCGACAGCTCCTCGGCCGTGCCCGCCAGGTGGTTGTGGTCGGTCAGGCACACGACGTCGATGCGGTGCGCGGCCACCCGTTCGGCGAGCAGGTCGAGCGTGGTGACCGCGTCGCCGGAGGCCACGGTGTGCACGTGGCAGTCCACCCGCACCCATCCGGCGGGCACGGGCCGCTGGGTGTCGGGCGGTGACGCCGGCTCGATCGCGGGCGGCACGTGCGTCACGATCTCCGCTCCCCTGGCGATGCCGGCGCACCCCCGGGTGCGGCGGGCGCGGGCTCTTCCCCCGCGGGTACGGCGGCCTGGCGGGCGCGGCGGCGCAGCCCGCCGAGCGAGGCCAGCACCGCCAGCACGGACACGGTGGCGAGCACCCCGAACGTGATCCGATACCCGGTGATCAGCGCCCCGATCCCCTCGGGGGCCACCCGCGACAGCGTCCCGGCGAAGACGGCGGGCCGCAGCGCGGCCGGCAGCGGCCCGGTGACCAGGGAGAGGGCGAGCGCGGTGCTCACCACGACGCCGGTGTTCTGCACCATGAGCCGCATGGCGTTGACGATGCCGATCCGGTGGGAGGGAAGCTGGTCGAGTATCGCGGTGGCGGTGGCCGGCAGGAACATCCCGGCGCCGGCTCCGACCAGCACCGTGCCGGCGCAGACGGGCGCGTACCCGACGTCCGGCGACAGGCACGCGAGCAGCACCACCAGCCCCGCGGTGCCGACGACGTTGCCGAGCAGCCCCACGACCCGGGCGCCGAGCCAGGCGTGCAGCGGGCCGGCGCTCATCGACGCGATCATCATGGCGACCGACAGCGGCAGCACCTTCAGCCCTGCCGCGACCGGGTTCTCGCCGTGCACGGCCTGGTAGAACAGCGCGACGAGCAGCACCACCGCCATCCGCCCGACCGTGCTGAGCAACGTGGCCAGCAGGTCGAGCGCGAACACCCGGTCGGCGAAGAGCCGTACGTCCACCACCGGGTGCGCGCTGCGCCGCTCGACCACCACGAACACCGGCATGAGCAGGACGAACAGCACCACCCCGCCCACCACGACCGGGTCCGTCCAGCCGAAGTCCGCGGCCTGCGACAGCCCGAACAGCAGCCCGCCGAGCGAGACCAGCACCAGCAGGTTGCCCGGCACGTCGGTGCCGCGCTCCCTCGTCCGGGACGCGGTGCGGCGCAGCGTGATCGCCCCCCAGACGAGGCAGAGCACGCCGAGCGGCACGTTGTACCAGAACACCCACTGCCAGCCGAACCGGTGCGTCAGGAAGCCGCCGAGCGTGGGACCGACGAGCTGGGCGACGGAGAAGGAGGCGATGTAGATGCCCATGCCGCGGCCGAGGTGGCGGCGCGGGAAGGCGTCGGTGAGCAGGGCGGCGCTGTTGGTCAGCAGCATCGCGCCGCCCGCGGCCTGCAAGACGCGCAGCGCGACGACGTACCACTCGCCAGGGGCGAAGCCGAGCAGGAGGCTCGCGCCGGTGTAGGTGGCCAGGCCCCACAGGTACATCGCGCGGCGGCCGAACATGTCGGCAAGCCGCCCGAACACCACCATGAGCACGGTGTTGGCCAGCATGAACGACAGCAGCATCCAGCTCGCCGCGGCGGCGCCCGCGTCGAAGTGGCGGACGACCTCGGGCAGCGCGACGTTCAGCGAGCTGCTGCCGAGCGCGATGAGGATGCTGGCCAGGCCGACGACGGACAGCACGCGCCAGGCGTAGCGGAGCCGCGCGCGCTCATCGGGGTCGTCCGGTACCCCTGGATCGTCCCGGGCCGGTTCTCCCGGCCGGGTCATGGGAACGTGACCAGCGAGCGGATCACGTCCCCTGAACCCATGGCCTCGAACGCCTCGCCCACCCCGTCGAGCGTGATGCGCCTGCTGATCAGTCCCTCCAGGTCGAGCCGTCCGGCCCGCCACAGCCGCAGCAGGCGGGCGAAGTCGGTGCGCACGTCGCCGGAGCCGTACAGACAGCCGAGCAGGCGGCGTTCGGTGGCGAACAGCTCGGCGGCGCTGAACGTGACCGGGTCGTCGGCGCTGCCCGCTCCGACGACGACGGTGGTGCCGCCGCGCCTGGTGGACTTGTACGCCTGCCTGATCGTCTCGGAGCGGCCCACGACCTCGAAGGCGTAGTCGAAGCCGAGCCCGCCGGTCAGCTCCTTGGCGGCCTCCCGCAGCTCGTCGGGGGTGAGGGTGTGGGTGGCGCCGAAGGCGCGGGCGGCGGCCAGCTTCTCCGGTACGCGGTCCACCGCCACGACGGGCGCGGCGGCGGCCAGCGCGGCGCCCTGGATGACGTTGACGCCGACGCCACCGCAGCCGATCACCAGCACCGACGAGCCGGGCCGCACGCGGGCGGTGTTGATCACCGCGCCGACGCCGGTGAGCACCGCGCAGCCGACCACGGCGGCCACCTCGAACGGCACGTCGTCGGGGATGGGGATGGCGGCGCGGGCGTCCACGACCGTCTCCTCGGCGAAGCAGCCGACGCCCAGCCCCGCGTACGCGGGCTCGCCGCCGACGGTCAGCGTGGGCTCGGCGGGCGGGCTGACGGAGGTGCACAGGTTGGGCTGCCCGCCCAGGCAGTACGCGCAGCCGCCGCAGGGCGGGATCCACGACAGGATGACGTGGCTGCCGACGGGCGGCCCCGTCACGCCGGGACCGAGCTCGACCACCTCGCCCGCGCCCTCGTGGCCGGGCACGAGCGGCAGCCGGGCGGGCAGCCGGCCCTCGCACATCGACAGGTCGGAGTGGCAGACGCCGGCGGCCCGCAGCCGTACGCGCACCTCGCCAGGGCCTGGCGGCCGGATGGCCAGCCCGTCGCTGACCTCGACCGGCTTGCCCGTCTCGCGCAGGATGACGCCTCGCATCGATCTTTCTCCCCCGGTGCTTCAGAGCTGGATGGACGTGGTGGTGAGGAACTCCTCCAGCCCGAAGCGGCCGTACTCGCGGCCGTACCCGGACTGCTTGTAGCCGCCGAAGGGGGCCAGGCCGTTGTGCGCGCCGTCGTTGACGCTGATCTGCCCGGCGCGCAGCCGCCGGGCGACGCGGTAGGCGCGCTCGGGGTCGGCGCCGCGGACTCCGGCGGCCAGCCCGTACGCGGTGCCGTTGGCGATCCTGACCGCCTGGTCCTCGCCGTCGTAGGGCAGGATGACCAGGACCGGCCCGAAGATCTCCTCCTGGGCGACGCGCGCCTCGGGGGTCACGCCGGTGAGCACGGTCGGCCGCACGTAGAAGCCGCGTTCCAGGCCGTCGGGCGCGTCGGGGCCGCCGGTGAGCACGGTCGCGCCGTCCTCGGCCGCCGAGCGCAGGTGGTCGCGTACGCGCTCGCGCTGCACGTCCGACACCAGCGGGCCGAGCCTGGTGGCGGGGTCGCGCGGGTCGCCCACCGTGTACGTGCTCGCCTCGTCGGCGGCGACGCGCTCGGCCTGCTCCAGCCGCTCGCGCGGGACGAGCAGCCGGGTCAGCGCCGAGCAGGTCTGGCCCGAGTTGAGGTAGCAGGCGGCGACGCCTTTGCGTACGGCGTCCTCGAAGGCGGCGTCGTCGAGATCGTCGAGCAGCACGTTCGCGGACTTGCCGCCGAGCTCCAGCGCGGTGCGCTTGACCCCGGCGGCGGCCAGCTCGGCGACCCGCCGCCCGGCCCTGGTGGAGCCGGTGAAGGAGACCATGTCCACCTGCGGGTGGCCGGCCAGCGCCTCCCCGGCCTCGGGCCCGGTGCCGGAGACCAGGTTGAACACGCCCGCGGGCACGCCGGCCTCGTGCATGACATCGGCCAGCACGAACGCGTTCAGCGGCGTGACCTCGCTCGGCTTGAGCACCACCGTGCAGCCGGCGGTCAGCGCGGGGGCGACCTTGGCGGCGATCTGGTGCAGCGGGTAGTTCCACGGGGTGATGGCGCCGACGACGCCGATGGGGTCGCGGTGCACGACCGAGTTGCCGAGCCGTTCCTCGAACGCGATCTCGGCGGCGACCTGCGGCATCGAGGCGAACGTCCGGATGGGCGCGCCCACCTGGATGGCCTTGGTGAGCTTCAGCGGCATGCCCAGCTCGTCCACGATCATGTCGGCCAGCTCGTCGGCGCGTTCCCGCAGGGCCTCGGCCACCTTCGCGCAGAGGGCGGCCCGCTCGGCGACCGGCCGGGCCGACCAGCCGGGCAGGGCGGCGGCAGCGGCCTCGACCGCGCGGGCCACGTCCTTGACGCCGCCGCGCGGCACCTCGTCGAAGACCTCCTCGGTGGCGGGGTTCACCACCGGTATCGGCGTGCCGCCGCTCGCCTGTACCCACTCACCGTCGACATAGATCCGATGCGGCATGACCCCACCTCAAGGAACGGACGCAAATTCTAGATTCGGATTCTAGATTCGCCGTACGTTCCCGTCCAGGGCGGCGGTGTGGAGCCTGGGAGGCCGACAGCCGGTGGGGGCCGTCAGCCGATACGGACGGGGAGGGTCCTGGGCCCGCGTACCTGGCTGGCCGCCCAGGTCACCGCCGCCGGGTCGGCCAGCTCGAACACGGGGATCCGCTCCAGCCAGACCTCCAGCGCGACCCGCAGCTCCATGCGCGCGAGATGCGAGCCGACGCACCGGTGGATGCCCAGCCCGAACGCGACGTGCCGGTTCACCTCGCGGTCGATCACCACCTCACCGGCCCGCTCGAACTGCCGCGGATCCCGGTTGGCGGAGGGGAACGACAGCAGCACCCAGTCGTCGGCCTTCATCTCCACCCCGCGCCAGGTCATGTCCTCCTTGACCAGGCGGGCCATGGTGACCGGCGCGTACGCCCGCAGGAACTCCTCCATCGCCGTCGGCAGCAGCTCCGGCTCGGCCACCAGCCGCTCCCGGTCGGCCGGCGTCTTGGCCAGATGCCACAGCGAGGCCCCGATCGCGCTCCACGTCGTGTCGATCCCGGCGATGAGCAGCAGCGTCATCATGCCCACCACGTGGATCGGGTCGAGCTTGCGGCCGTGCAGCTCGGCGTTCATCAGGTACGTGGTGAGGTCGTCGCGCGGGTGCTCGATGTGGTCGTGGATCTGCGCCACCAGGTAGTCCGTCAGCCTCTCGAAGCCCTCCACGCGCTCTTCCTGCGGCCGGTTGATGCTCTCCAGCGCGGCTTCGACGAACTTGGCGAACTTCGGCCCGTCCTCGGGCGGAAAGCCCAGCATGTCGGCGATCACCCGCATCGGGATGTGCTGGGCGTAGTCGGCGGCCGCGTCCACGACCTCCTTGCCGCGCATCTCGTCTATCAGCTCGTGGCAGTACGCCCTGGTCGCCGCCTCCCGCTTGGCCACCGCCGACCTGGTGAACGCGGGCAGCAGCAGCTTGCGGGCATCGTGGTGGAACGGCGGATCGGAGGAGATCGGCGGCACCGCCCCCACCGGGGCCAGCTCCTTGGGCGGGCGGACGTTGCTCACGATGATCGCCCGGGAGGAGAACCGGTCGGTGTCGTAGGCGATCGACGCGATGTCCTCGTACCGGGTCGGCAGCCACACCCCGCCGAACCGCTCGGTGTGCGCGATGGGGCAGCGCTCGCGAAGATCATCCTGGATGGGATAGGGATCGGCGGCCCACTGGGGATCGACGTGGGAGAAGTCGGTCGCCCAATCCGTGACCGGGTCGGTGACCGGGGCGGTGGCCGTGCCGATGGGGCGGTTCTTGCGCGCCTGCGCGAGCTCTTCGCCGAAGCGGTCGGTGGCGGTCATCGTACGGCTCCGCTCGGGGACCCGGGGTCGATCTGTACCTTCATGCCCTCGTTCCCGTCTGTGCTGGGTCTCGGTTCCGGGACGTCCTTGAGCGAATTAAAAAATCGTTCATTTGCCCCGTCAAGAGCCCCACGGCGGGTGCGGGCCTCGGCCGGCGCCCGGGGGACAGGTCCGCCTGCGCGCCTGCCGGCTCCTTCGTCCGCTCGGCCGCGTGAAGGCGCCACGTTACGCCGATGTCACCTCGGTGAGCGCGATGGTGCAGGCGTATTGCCGGTGTGTCACGGCGATGGAACGGCCCGGCGTGACCCTCCTGGTATCCGCACCGGAGGGAAGGTCACCAATGGCGTCCATCTTTGACCAGATCGGCGGCACCGACATGGGCAAGCTCAAGGCGCACCAGCGCAGCTTCGTCGCGGCGGCGCTGGGCGGGCCGCAGGAGTACCGGGGCAAGACGATGGACCAGGCGCACGCCGGCCTGGGCATCACCGGCAGCGACTTCGACGCGGTGGTCGGGCATCTGGCGGGGGCCCTGACGCACTGCGGGGTGCCGCAGGAGACCATCGCGACGATCGCGGGCGCGCTCGCCCCGCTGCGCGACCAGATCGTGGCCGGCGAGGTGTCCACGGTCTGAGCCGTGTCTGGGAGCGGCGGGCCGGGCTTGTCGCGGTCAGGGGCTGTGGCCCGTCCCACCGCTCCCAGCGCGGTCGCCCCCGCTACCGCCGCGCTCCGTGCGTCCCTCCCGTGATCGCCCGCACCCTCCCCACGAGCCCTCACGCCCTCCCCACGAGCGCCCGCGCCTCCAGCGCGAGCCCTCGCACCCTCCCCACGAGCGCCCGCGCCATCCCCAGAGCCCTCGCACCCTCCCCGCGAGCATCCGCGCCATCCCCGCGGCCCCTCACACTCTCCCTCGAACACCCGCGCCATCCCCACGAGCGCCCGCGCGGGCTCCAGGGGCGCCGGACAGCAGGGTTTCGGCGACGGCCGTGCGGGCGTAGAGGACGTAGCGGCCCGTACGATGCGCGCCGGCCAGGCCGCAGGCCGGGTACGTGGAGCTGCCGCTGCTCGCGGTGACCGCTCTCGGCGCGCCCGCCCCGGCGAAGTGGGCCTGCTCAGCTCCCCGACCACGATCACGGTACTCGTACTCGGCCTGCCCACCGGCTCCTGGGTGACCGGGTCAGGCGCCGCCCGATGTTGATCGCGACGGACCCTGCTGCGCGCCGCGCTGCCGCTGTCTATCCCGCTCGCGTGGCGGCTGGACGCGCTCACCATGGGCCGGCTCGACGGGATCGCCGTGCTGACGGGCGCGGCCACGCCGGCGTCTCCGGGCTGGGGCATCCCGCCTGGGTGCTCGGGGCGTACCTCGCCGCAGGAGGGGCGGGTGTGCCGGTGGGGTCGTCGGCGGCCCATCTGGTGGGACGCGGGCTGGGGCGCGGGTGTGCGGTGCGGGCGGGCCGGCCTGGTCACCGCGCCTTCGCACTGATAGTGCCGTTCACGGGCTGGAGCGTGTGCCGTCTCGATCCGGACTCGGTCTTCACCCCTCCTCCAAAGTGCTATAGATATAGATAAATGGAGGAAGTCACGTGATCGAGTTCTATCTGGACGGCCGTTCCGGCCTGTCGCCGTACCTGCAACTCGTCCAGCAGGTACGGCACGCGCTACGCCTTGGCATGCTGCGCGAAGGAGACCGGCTGCCCACCGTCAAAGACGTGGTGTCCCGGCTGGCGATCAACCCCAACACCGTGCTCAAGGCCTACCGGGAGCTCGAACACGAAGGGCTGGTCGCCGCCCGTCCCGGTGTCGGCACGTTCGTGACCAGGACGCTGGCCGACACCACCTTGGCCGCGCACGGCCCGCTGCGGCAGCGGTTGCAGCGCTGGCTGGCCGACGCCCGCAGGGCCGGGCTGGACGACGAGAGCATCGAGGCCCTGTTCATGACCACCTTTCGCGGCGTCGCTCAAGAGAACATAGCGTGACCGTGCCAGGCAAAGGCAGCCCAGCGGCGGAACGGCCGGCACGACCACCGACCAGGCTCCGAGCATCCGGGCTCGGGCGCTGACCAAGCGGTTCGGACGGCGTACCGCGCTGGACGGCTGCACGTTCGACATCCCGGCCGGGCACGTGACCGGCCTCGTCGGCCCCAACGGCGCGGGCAAATCGACGCTGCTCAATCTGGCCGCCGGGATGCTCACCCCCACCTCGGGCACGATCGAGGTGTGCGGCGGCCGCCCCGGCAGCGGTGCCGGCCAGCTCGCCAAGGTCGGTTACGTCGCCCAGGACGCCCCCGTCTACGCCGCGCTGACCGTCGCCGACCACCTCCGCCTCGGCGCCCGGCTCAACACCGGCTGGGACGACGCCCTGGCCCGCGACAGGATCGCCCGCCTCGGCCTGGACCCCGGGCAGCGGGCCGGCAAGCTGTCGGGCGGCCAGCGCGCCCAGCTCGCCCTCACGCTGGGCCTGGCCAAGCGGCCTGAGCTGCTGCTCCTCGACGAGCCCGTCGCCACGCTCGACCCGCTCGCCCGCCGCGAGTTCCTGCAGGATCTCATGGAGGCGGTCGCGGAGCACGGACTCAGCGTCGTGCTCTCCTCCCATCTGATCACCGATCTTGAACGCGTCTGCGATCGCGTTGTGGTGCTGGCCGGCGGCCGGATCAGGGTCGAAGGGGAGGTCGAGGAGCTGCTGGCGGTGCACCACCGGCTCAGCGGTCCCCGCCGCTACCCCGCCAGGCTGCCCGCCGACCAGCACGTGGTCACCGCCGCGCACACCGAGCGGCAGACGACGCTGGTCGTCCGTACGCGTCACCCGTACCCGCTGGCTGGTCACCAAGCTGGCGGTCGTCGGCCTGGCGGCCGTGGCCGCATCAGAGTTGCTCAGCCTGGCGGTCACCTGGTGGGCCGGTCCTCTCGACACGATCGCGGACACGGCGGAGACGACGTGGTGGCCCGACGTCACCGCCCTGCCCGTCGGCGCGGGAAGCGTCGAGCTCCTCACGCGTGTCGATCCGCGGCTCTTCGGCGCGCGCGGCGTGGCGCCCATGGCTTACGCCGCTTTCGCGTTCGTGCCCGGCATCGCCGCCGGTGCCGTCGTCCGCCGCACCGTGCCGGCGATGGCGGTCACCGTCGCGGTCTTCGCGCTGGTGCGGGTCGCGGTGCCCGTGGCGGGACCGCCGGGAGCCTGGGTCGTCGTCAACGAGACCGTGGACGCGTCCGGCCGCACGGTCGCCGCCCTGCCCGACTGGGTGCGTCGCTGCGCGCCGCCGCCACCTGGGTCGGATCGACCGGTACGGACGGGACTCGACGTACCGGCCATCGAGGCGTGCTTCGACGAGCTCGCCGACCACGGCTACCAGCAGCGGATCACGTACTACCCCGCCGGCCGCTTCTGGCCGCTCCAATGGGCGGAGACCGCGCTCTTCCTGACCGCCACCGCCCTGCTCACCGGCTTCTGCCTCTGGTGGACCCGCCACCGCCTGCCCTGACCCCTCCCCTGTGACGCACCCCCGGGTCACGGGGGCGCTCACCCCTGCCATGAAACGCCCCGAAGAAGTACCCCATGAGAAAGGACACCGTCATGAGTCATGCCCGCACCCGGTTCCAGCGCGGCGCGGCCGTCGTCGCGGGGCTGCTCGCCCTGATGACCCCGGCCGTGAACACGACCCCCGCCCAGGCCACGGCCGCCGCCCCGGCCCTGCCCGCGCCGACCGGCTCCAGCCCGGTGGGCTTCACGGCCCTGCACCTGAAGGACACCTCATGTCCTGACCCGTGGCTGCCGAGCGTGAAGTACCGCGAGCTCATGGTGTCGGTCTGGTACCCGGCGAAGTCGCCGGGCCGCCACCGCGCGCAGTACATGACGCCCAAGGAGTCCGAGCTGCTGCTGAAGGACGGGAAATCACCAGCGTTCCTCCCGGCATCCTCAGCACGACCAGGACCCACGCCTACACCGACGCCCGCCCGGCCGGGCGGGAGCGCGGGCTGCCGCTGGTCGTGCTCTCCCCCGGCCACGGCAAGCCGCGCTCGGAGCTGACCGGGCTCGCCGAGGAGCTGGCGAGCAGAGGGTACGTGGTGGCCGCGATCGACCACACCTACGAGAGCATCGCGACGACCTTCCCCGACGGGCGCGTCACCACATGCGTCACCTGCGAGATCGAGAAGACCCCCGAGTGGTGGGTGGGCCT
The DNA here is from genome assembly GCF_040678535.1 of Nonomuraea sp. NPDC052634. Taxonomy (NCBI): domain Bacteria; kingdom Bacillati; phylum Actinomycetota; class Actinomycetes; order Streptosporangiales; family Streptosporangiaceae; genus Nonomuraea; species Nonomuraea sp. NPDC052634. The sequence goes on from NZ_JBFATY010000001.1 coordinate 830,525, forward strand.
TGTGAAGAGCCGGGCGCGCGACGTGTCGTTCGTGCTCGACCGGCTCACCGGGCCGCGGGCGGCGTGGAAGGGCGCCCGCCTGATCGACCCGTCCAGGATCGCGATGGCCGGTCACTCGGTCGGCGGGGCCGGTACGATCCCGGCCTTGCTGAGCGACTCCCGCGTACGGGCCGGCATCGACATCGACGGCACCACGGACATGGCGATCCCGGAGGGCGGGCTGTCGCGGCCGTTCGTGTTCCTCGGCAAGCCGTCCACCTACACACCCGGGCAGGGCGAGGCCGCCGCCGCCACGTGGGAGCGGGACTGGGAGCGGCTCACCGGGTGGAAGCGCCGGCTCCTGCTGACCGGGGCGGAGCACCTGTCGTTCACGGACCTCGGCGTGCTGGTCGATCAGCTCGGTCTCGACGCCGGCGCCGGCATCTCCGGCGCCCGCGCCATGGCGGTCACCCGCGCCTACGTGACGGCCTTCCTTGACCGGCACCTGCGCAGGGGGCACCGGCCGCTGCTCGACAGGCCGTCGCCCGGCTACCCCGAGATCAAGCACTGCGCGCCGGAGAGCAGAACCTGCCGGTAGCGTCCAAGGCCGTCGAACATCCCCCACCTGGGACGAATCTTTAGTTACGCGAATATAATCGTTGTGTGCCTATAACTGATCGGTCCTCCCCCACGGCCGTGACCCCCGTGCTCAGCCCCCGGCGGCGGATGCTCGTCCTGGCCATCTGCTGCATGAGCCTGTTCATCGTCGGCCTGGACGTCACGATCGTGAACATCGCGCTGCCCTCCATCCGGCGCGATCTCAACGCCTCCGTCTCCGGCCTGCAGTGGATCATCGACGCCTACACGGTGGTGCTGGCCGGCCTGCTCATGCTGTCCGGCTCCACCGCCGACAGGATCGGGCGGCGCCGGACGTTCCAGACCGGGCTGACGCTGTTCACGCTGGGCTCGCTGCTGTGCTCGCTCGCGCCCGGCCTGGGCTGGCTGATCGCGGCGCGGGCCGTGCAGGCCGTAGGCGGGTCGATGCTGAACCCGGTCGCCATGTCGATCATCACGAACACGTTCACCGAGCCGCGCGAGCGGGCGCGGGCCATCGGCGTGTGGGGTGGCGTGAGCGGCGTCAGCATGGCGCTGGGGCCGCTCGTGGGCGGCTCGCTGGTGGGCGCGGTCGGCTGGCAGTCGATCTTCTGGATCAACATCCCGGTGGGGGTGGCCGCGTTCGTGCTGTGCGCGCTGTTCGTGCCCGAGTCGCGCGCGCCGCGCCCGCGCCGGGTGGACCCGGTGGGTCAGGTGCTGGTCATCGTGATGCTGGTGACGCTGACGTACGGGCTGATCGAGGCGCCGGCCGCCGGCTGGGGATCGCCGCGCACGCTGGGCTGCTTCGCGGTGGCGGCGCTGGCGCTGGCCGGCCTGATCGGCTACGAGCTGCGCACCGAGGAGCCGCTGATCGAGCTGCGCTTCTTCCGCAGCGTGCCGTTCGCGGGCGCCACCGTGACCGCCGTGTGCGGGTTCGCCGCCTTCGGCGGCTTCCTCTTCGTCAACACCCTCTACCTGCAGAACGTGCTGGGCCTGTCCGCCCTGCACGCCGGCCTCTACACGCTGCCCATGGCCGGCCTGACCGTGATCTGCTCGCCGCTGTCGGGCCGGATCGTGGCCGCGTCCGGCACCCGCATCCCGCTGCTGCTCGCCGGGATCACCATCGGGGCCAGCGGCCTGATCATGACGGGGCTGGCGGCCGGCACCCCGCTCTGGCGGCTCATGGCCGCGTACGTGCTGTTCGGGCTGGGCTTCGGCATGCTGAACGCGCCGATCACCAACACCGCCGTCTCCGGCATGCCGCGCGCCCAGGCCGGAGTGGCGGCGGCGGTGACCTCGACCAGCCGGCAGATCGGGCAGACGCTCGGCGTCGCGGTCATCGGCTCGCTGGTCACCTCGGCGGTGGCGGGACCGTTCGCCACCCACTTCCCTGAGGCCAGCCGCATCGGCTGGTGGATCGTCACCGGGTGCGGCTCGGCGATCGTGCTGCTCGCTATCCTGACCACGACCGGCTGGGCCCGCCGCAGCGCCACGCGCACCGCCGAACGGCTCGCCCACTCCCCCGACAGAACGGCGACCACGTCATGACCGACACCCCGGACCGCGAGCCCTCCGACGAGCGGCAGGGTCACGAGCACGGCCAGGAGGCGGTGAGCCGGGTCTGGGCCGCCATGCAGGACCTCGTGCTGCGGCAGGAGAACCGCCGCAAGGAGGTGGCCGACGCCCTCGGCATGAGCTTCTACCGGGTCAAGGCGCTGCGCCACCTGCTGTCGTCCGGGCCGATGACCATGCGGGAGCTGACCGCCGACCTCGCCACCGACAAGCCGTACACGAGCCTGATGGTGGACGACCTGGAGCGGCGCGGCTACGTGACCCGCAGCGTCTCCCCCGAGGACCGGCGCAGCAAGATCGTCACACTCACCCCGGCGGGGACGGCGGCCGCCGAGGAGGCCGAGCGGATCATGGCCCGGCCGCCGCGCTCCCTGCTGGCTCTCGGTCCCGACGACCTGGCCGAGCTCGACCGCATCATGGCCAAGCTCCGCGCTCCCGCCGATCAGCGGTGAGCGCTACAGCGTGAGCGTCGCGTCCGCGTCGAGCGGGAAGATGGGACGGTTGAGCCTGCGGTACGGCAGCCGGTGCAGGTCCTGGTCCACGCCCCCAGGCGTGAGCGCCAGCATCCAGCCGGCGGCGGCCTCGTACAGCTCGGGCTCCAGGTAGCCGATCTTCACGGTGACGACGTCCACATCGGCGACGTCCACGCCCAGCCGCCGGTACGACTCCAGCAGCCGGTACTGCATGCGCCGCGAGGTGAGGAAGACGCTGAGCCCGCCGACCCGCACGCTCACCACCCGGCCGCCGTCGGGGTCGTCGGCCACGGCCTCCAGCGTGCCCTCCAGCTCGATCGGGCCCGGCGGGCGCGTGTCCACCCGGCCGCCGGCGCGCACCCTGACCGAAGAGCCCACCGGCAGGTGGCCGATGAGCGCCACCGCCTCGGGGTCGAAGAGCGAGGCGTAGACGGCACGGACGGAACCGTCGCGGATCTCGGGCCTGGCCAGCAGGCGCGACAGGGCGTAGGTGACGTCGTCGGCGCCGCCCGCGCCGGGGTTGTCGCCGGAGTCGCTGATGAAGTACGGCCGGGCCGCGCCCTCCTTCAGCGCCGCGTCGAGGCATTCGTCCATGGTGCCGGTGGGCGCGACGAAAGCGAAGTCGTCGCGGGCGTCCCAGAACGCCTGGGCCAGCTCGCGGGCGGCCTGCTCGGTGGCGGCGGCGTCGGTGCCGGTGGCCACGACGGCGCCGGTGCAGCGCGGCTCGTCGGCCCAGGCGAAGCCGATCCAGATGGCCGCGTCGATCACGCCGGGCCTGGACTCGACCTCGGGAATGCGGGCGTACAGGCCGCGGGCGGGCTCGACGCGGGTGCTGGTCATCTCGCCGGGCAGCAGGATCGGCACGTGCACGAGCGACTTGTGCGGCCGTCCTTCGCCGGCGCGCAGGCGGTGCAGCGCCTCGACGAGGTTGCGGGCGGCGCGCTCGCGGGTCTCCCAGACGTCCACGTGGGGCGCGGTGCGGTAGCAGGTGAGCAGGTCGCAGCCGCCGAACAGGACGTGGGAGACGTTGCCGTGCAGGTCCATCGCGGCCGACACCAGCGGCTCGGGGCCGATGACGGAGCGGATGGCGGTGATGAGGTCGCCTTCTGCGTCCTCGCGGCCGACGACGCTCATCGCGCCGTGGATGTCCAGCAGCACGCCGTCGAACGTGCCCTGGCCGAGGCCCTGGACGATCTCCTCGCGCCAGGCGTCGTACGCGGCGGGCTCGACGGCGCCGCCGGGCAGGGCGCGGGCATGCACGAGCGGCACCCACTCCACTTCGGCGGCCCACGGCTGCTCCAGCCAGTCGTAGCGGCCCAGCAGGGCCTGCCCTCGGGTGACGTCGAAGTCGGCGGTGCCGCTCAGGTGCGGCGAGAACGTGCTGGACTCGATGTGGATGCCGCAGATGGCGATGCGCAGGGACACGGTGCTGCTTTCCAGAAGATTCGGGGCTAGGAGGTGGTGGTGGCGTCGGCGGCGGGCCGCTGCTCGGGTGAGAGGTTCACGCCGGCCGTCTCGCGCAGGAGGCGGCCGAGCCCGATGAGGGCGGCGTCGGGGCCGGCGGCGCTCGGCTCGATGGTCAGCGACTGGGTCAGGGGCGGCAGGCAGCGCTCGTACAGCATGCCTTTGACGGCCGCGACGTAGACGTCGAGGCTGGACAGCGCGCCGCCGATGACGACGCTGTCGGGGTTGAGGAAGTTGACCAGGCCCGACAGGGCGACGCCGAGCAGCCTCCCGGCCTGGCGGACGAGCGTGACCACGGCGGGGTCGGCGTCCACGGTGGCGGCCACGACGTCGCGCAGGTTGGTGACGGGCCGGCCGCGCCCGGCCAGCTCGCGGGCGAGCGCGGCGCCGCTCGCGACGGTCTCCAGGCAGCCGCGGCTGCCGCAGGAGCACTCGCGCTCGCCGCTGTCGGCCACCCGCACGTGGGTGAGGTCGCCGGACAGGCCGCGCCCGCCGCGGTAGATGCGGCCGTCGGTGACCAGGCAGCCGCCGATGCCGCTGCCGGCCTTGACGTAGATCATGTCGCCGGTGGCGCGGCGGGTGACGTACTCGCCGATGGCGGCGGCCTTGGCGTCGTTGTCGACGACGGCGCTCACCTGGAACCGCTCGCGCAGGTCGCTCTGCACGTCGTAGCCGCTCCAGCCGGGCATGCGGGCCGGGCCGACGAGGCGGCCGTGCGGGAAGTCCACCGGGCCGGGCAGGGCCATGCCGACGGCGAGCAGCCGGCGGCCTGGCGCGTGCGCGGCCCTGATGCGGTCGAAGGCCTCGGTGATCTCGTCGAAGATCGCCTGCGGGCCTGCGCTTATATCGCAGGCGAACTCCTCGGCCACCTGGAGCTCTCCCGAGGGCGCGCACAGGCCGACGCGGGCGTGCCGGCCGCCGAGCTCGGCCACGGCGTACACGCCGCCGTCCTCGCGCAGCCGCAGGATCTTGGGGCGGCGCCCACCGGTGGAGGCGCCCACGCCCTCCTCCAGGATCGCGCCCTCCTCGAGCAGGCGGCGTACGACGCTGGAAACCGTCGAGGGAGCCACCTCCAGCAGCTCCACCAGGTCCGCCCGGGAGGCGGCCTTGCCACTGGCCAGCAGGCTGAGCGCCTGCTCGCGCAGATTGGCGGGCGGCTCCGGCATCTCTCTCCTCCCCCCTGGCAGTGTGCAGGGCGAGCACGGGGGCCCGCGAGCGGGCCCGACCCCTGGGCCCGGCGGCGGGCCATCACAGCAGACGCCCATCATCGGGCACGGAGACGATCACCGAAAGATGTCGCGCGGATGTCGCGGACGTTCCGCACGGATCTCATCGGCGGATAGCTCCGCCGCGGACTCTATCCCGAAATAAGTGTCCCGAACAAAGTGGATTTTTCACATTGACTTACTACTTGCACCTCTATACATTCTCCGGACTGAAGGCCCCCAGAAGGGCCCGCGCACGTCTCGACGAGGAGAAACATGGGGACGAGAACCCGCATCGTGAGCGGCGTGATGGCCATCGGCCTCGGTTTGACCGCCTGCAGCGCGGGCGCCGGCGGCGCTTCGCCGCAGGGCGGAGCGGCGCAGGCCAAGGACACCGTGACCGTCGCCCTGCGCACGCCGAACTGGATCCTGCCGATCTCGGCCCCCGGATTCACCCAGGGCGAGAACGACATCTTCTCCACCGCCCTGTACCGCAAGCTCTACAGCTTCCAGCTCGACGGCAGCTCCGAGGACAACATCAACACCACGCGGTCGCTGGCCGAGCCGCCCGTGGTCAGCAACAAGGGCAAGACGCTGACCATCACGCTCAAGGACGACACCTGGTCCGACGGCAAGCCGATCACCACCAAGGACGTGCGGTTCTGGTGGGACCTCGTCACCGCCAACAAGGACAAGTGGGCCTCCTACCGGCCCGGCGGCTTCCCCGACAACGTCGCCGAGTTCAAGGTCAAGGACGACAAGACCTTCTCCATCACCACCAAGAAGGCCTACAACGCCGCCTGGTTCGTCGGCAACCAGCTCAACCGCATCGTCCCCCTCCCCCAGCACGCCTGGGACAAGGGCGACCCCAAGAAGACGTTCGACGAGCTGACCGCCGCCTCCAAGGACCCCAAGTCCTACGCCACCAACCCGCTGTGGAAGACCACCAGCGGCCCCTTCAAGCTGGAGAGCTACGTGCCCAGCGGCGAGGTGGTGCTGGCCAAGCAGGACGCCTACTCCGGACCCGACAAGCCGAAGATCAACAAGATCGTGCTGCGCCCGTTCACCGGCGACGACGCCGAGTTCAACGTGCTGCGCGCCGGCGACATCGACTACGGCTACATCCCGCCGGCCAACCTGTCGCAGAAGTCGTACCTGGAGTCCAAGGGGTACAAGGTCGCCCCCTGGTACGGGTGGTCGATCACGTACCTGCAGCTGAACTTCAACAACCCCAAGACGGGCCCGCTGTTCAAGCAGCTCTACCTGCGCCAGGCGCTGCAGATGCTCATCGACCAGCCGACGATCAGCAAGGTCATCTGGGCCGGCATGGCGCAGCCGACCTGCGGCCCGGTCCCGGCCAAGCAGGGCACGCCGCCCGGCCAGGGCTGCGTCTACCCGTTCGACCCGGCCAAGGCCAAGCAGCTGCTGGAGAGCCACGGCTGGAAGGTCGTCCCCGACGGGCAGACCACCTGCGCCGACCCGTCGCTGTGCGGTGAGGGCATCGCCAAGGACACCCCGCTGAGCTTCACCGTCACCAGCCAGTCCGGCTTCTCCGCGACCACCAAGATGTTCGCCGAGATCAAGTCGCAGATGGCCAAGGTCGGCGTGCAGCTGACGATCAAGGAGGTGCCCGACTCCGTCGCGGTCACCCCCGCCTGCAAGCCGGAGGAGTCCAAGTGCGACTGGGACATGTCGTTCTTCGGCTCCCAGGGCAGCTGGTACTACCCGGCCTTCGCCTCCGGCGAGCGGCTCTTCCAGACCGACGCCCCCGTCAACCTCGGCAGCTACAGCAACCCCGAAGCCGACGAGCTCATCGAGAAGGCGCAGTTCTCCGCCGACGCCGGCGCCCTCCAGGAGTACAACGACTTCCTGGCCAAGGACCTGCCGGTGCTGTGGATGCCCAACCCCGTCTACCAGATCTCGGCGTACAAGTCGGACCTGCAGGGCGTCGAGCCGCAGGACCCGATGAACCTCATGTACTTCCAAGACTGGTCCTGGAAGAGCTGACCCTTGGCCCGGTACCTCCTCACCCGCCTGGGCCAGGCCCTGGTCATCGTGATCCTGGTGACGCTGATCACGTTCGTGATCCTGCACCTGCTCCCGGGAGGCGCGGCCAGGGCCATCCTGGGCAAGGAAGCGACGCTCGAGCAGATCGCGGCCTTCAACCACGAGATGGGGTACGACCGGCCGCTGTGGCAGCAGTACGCGATGTACCTGCAGCGGCTGGTCACCGGCGACCTCGGCTACTCCTTCCAGCTCAACCAGTCGGTGGCCGAGGCCATCGGGCAGCGGCTGCCCAAGACCATGCTGCTGTCGCTGGCCTCGACCCTGCTGGCGGTCGTGGTGGCCATTCCGCTCGGCGTGGTGCAGGCCGTGCGGCGCAACCGCTGGCCCGACTACACCATCAACGGGCTGTCGCTGCTGGCCTACGCCACCCCGATCTTCTTCATGGGCCTCATGATGATCATCCTGTTCTCCCAGGTGTGGCCGCTGCTGCCGCCTGAGGCGCCGCAGGGCTTCACGCTGGCGGAGATGCTGGCCGAGCCCGAGGGGCTGGTGCTGCCGACGGTCACGCTGGCGATCCTCACCGTCGCGGTCTACTCCCGCTACGTGCGCTCGTCCATGGTCGACAACCTGAACGAGAACTACGTACGCACGGCCCGCAGCAAGGGCCTTTCGGAAACCCGCGTGATCGTCGGCCACACCCTGCGCAACGGCCTGTTCCCCGTCATCACACTGCTCGGCATGTACCTGCCGGCGCTGTTCAGCGGCGCCCTGGTCGTCGAGCGGCTGTTCAACTACCCCGGCATGGGGCTGCTGTTCTGGCAGGCGGCGCTCAAGCGGGACTACCCGATCCTGCTCGGCGTCACGCTGCTGATCTCGGTGGCCACCGTGGTGGGCGCGCTGATCGCCGACGTGCTCTACGCCGCGGTCGACCCGCGCGTCCGGCTCAAGGCAGGCCGCTCATGACCGCGATCCCCCACGAGGACGAGGCACCCGTCCGCGGCATGTGGCGCCAGGGCCTGGAGGTCTTCTGCGAGAACCGGCTGGCCCTGGTGGGCGTGGGCCTGTTCGTGGTGCTGGCCGCCTTCAGCTTCCTCGGGCCGCTGTTCTACCAGACCGACCAGGTGCACACCGACCTGACCAAGGTGTTCCTCACCCCGGGCACCGACGGGCATCCGCTCGGCACCGACGGCGTCGGCTACGACCAGCTCGGCCGGCTCATGCTGGGCGGGCAGACGTCCATCGTGGTCGGCCTGGCGGCGGGCCTGCTGGCCACGGTCGTCGGCACCGTCTGGGGCGCGGTCGCCGGTTTCGCCGGCGGCTGGGTGGACGCGGTCATGATGCGCGTGGTCGACGCGTTCATGTCGATCCCGGCGCTGTTCCTGTTCATGCTCATGGCCTCGATCGTCACGCCGACCGTGCCGATGCTCATCGTCATCATCGGCGCCTTCGCCTGGCTCGGCCCCGCCCGGCTGGTGCGCGGCGAGGCGCTGACGCTGCGCACCCGCGAGTACGTCATGGCGATGCGCGGCATGGGCGGCACCGGCGGGCGCGCGGTGCGCCGGCACATCATCCCCAACGCCATCGGCACCGTGATCGTCAACGCCACCTTCCAGGTGGCCGACGCCATCCTGTACGTGGCCTACCTGTCCTTCCTCGGCCTGGGCGTGCCGCCACCCGCGGCGAACTGGGGCGGCATGCTGTCGGACGGACTGTCGGACACCTTCAGCGGCCACTGGTGGCTGCTGTACCCGCCGGGCATCGCCATCATCCTCATCGTCCTCGCCTTCAACTTCATCGGCGACGGCCTGAGGGACGTCTTCGAGGTCCGCCTCCGGCGGCGTTGACAGGAGTTTTCCGTACCATGGGGCACCCCACCAGCGGGCCGCTGCTGCGGCTGCGCGACCTCAGCACCGACATCGCGCTGCGGCGCGGCACCGTGCACGCGCTCGATCGCGTCAACCTCGAGGTCGGCCAGGGCGAGACGCTCGGCATCGTGGGCGAGTCGGGCAGCGGCAAGACCATGACCGTGCTGTCGATCATGGGGCTGCTGCCCACCGGCGGCTCGGTCGTCGGCGGCGAGATCCTCTTCGACGGCCGCGACCTGCGCACGATGCAGCCGGCCGAGCTGCGCCGGGTGCGCGGCGTGGAGATGGGCATGGTCTTCCAGGACCCGCTCACCTCGCTCAACCCCACCATGCACATCGGCGCGCAGGTGGCCGAGCCGCTGCGCGTGCACCAGAAGGTCGGCAAGGCCGAGGCGCGCGAGCGGGCGATCGAGATCCTGCGCCGGGTCGGCATGCCGCGCCCTGACAAGATCGTCGATGACTATCCGCACCAGCTCTCCGGCGGCATGCGCCAGCGCGTGGTCATCGCCATGGCGCTCATCCGCTCCCCGCGCCTGCTCATCGCCGACGAGCCCACCACGGCCCTGGACGTCACCACCCAGCGCCAGATCCTCGAGCTCATCGACGACCTGCGCGAGGAGTTCAAGATGGCGGTCATCCTGGTCACCCACGACCTCGGGGTGATCGCCGGCCGCGCCGACCGGGTCGCCGTCATGTACGCGGGCCGCGTCGTGGAGACCGCCACCACCGCCGAGCTGTTCCGCGCGCCCAAGCACCGCTACACCGAGGCGCTCATGCGGGCACTGCCGGAGTCTGCCGCCGACGGCGGCGGCCGCCTCTACAGCATCCCCGGCCTGCCGCCCGACCTGTCACGCCCGCTGACCGGCTGCCGGTTCGCGCCGCGCTGCCGCTTCGCCACCGACGAGTGCCGCACCGGCGACATCGAGCTGGTCCCGGCCGGCGACGGGCACGCCTTCGCCTGCCTGCATCCGGTCACCGAGCCGGTCGTGCTCGCCCCGCCCACCGGGCGCGAGCAGTCCGCCGCCTCCGCCGCCGAGCCGATCCTCAGCGTGCGCGACCTGGTCAAGGAGTACGAGGCGGGCGGCGCGGGGCTGCGCAGGGCCAAGGGCAGGGTCAGCGCCGTGGCCGGGGTGTCGTTCGACGTCGTGCCCGGCGAGACGCTCGGCATCGTGGGCGAGTCCGGCTGCGGCAAGTCCACCGTCGGCCGCCTCGTCGCCGGGCTCGAACCGGCCACCAGCGGCAGGATCGTGGTGGACGGCACCGACATCGCCACCCTCGACCGGCGCGCCCGCCACCGCATGCACCGCCAGGTGCAGCTGATGTTCCAGGACAGCTACGCGGCGATGAACCCGCGCATGCGCATCGACGCGATACTCACCGAGCCGCTGGAGATTCAGGGGGTGGGCGACGCCGCCTCGCGGCGGGCCCGGGTGAGCGAGCTGCTCGACCAGGTCGGGCTGCCGCGGCGGGCGCTGGAGCGCTACCCGCACGAGTTCTCCGGCGGCCAGCTCCAGCGCATCGGGCTGGCCAGGTCGCTGGCGCTCAACCCGCGGCTCATCGTGGCCGACGAGCCGGTCAGCGCGCTGGATGTGTCGGTGCAGGCGCAGGTGCTCAACCTCATGCGGGACCTGCAGGGCGAGCTGGGCCTGTCGTACGTGTTCATCAGCCACGACCTGTCGGTCGTCGACTACATGGCCGACAGGATCGGCGTGATGTACCTCGGCAAGATGGTGGAGATCGGCCCCGCGCACCAGGTCGTGCGCGCGCCGCGCCACCCGTACACGCAGGCGCTGCTCGACGCCGTGCCGTCGCCGGACCCCGATCACGTGCCGAGCCCCGACACCACCATCAAGGGCGAGCTGCCGAGCGCGCTCAACCCGCCGACCGGCTGCCGCTTCCGCACCCGCTGCCCGCTGGCGCAGGACATCTGCGCGACCGAGCCGCCGCTGCAAGGCGGGAAGCACCAGGTCGCCTGCCACTTCCCGCTGCGCGGGGAACCGGGCCAGGCCGAAGCGGCCGCTCCCCTGCGGGTGTAACGGGAGCAACCGGCTCAAAGCCGCGCTGTAGCGGATGTGACGGGAGCAACCGGTTCAAGCGCCGCGCTGTAGCGAGTGTGACGGGAGCGACCGTTTCAGGCAGCTCTTCAGCGGGTGTGACGGGAGCAACCGGCTCAGGCAGCTCTTCAGCGGGCTCAATACGAGTAACCGGTTCAGGCCGCGCTTTTGCCGGCGTAGCCGGATCAGGCGGAGCCGCCCCGGTTCCCCGCGGAGCCGGGGCGCGCTTCCGCGGGCCTAACCGCCCGAGGGGCCGGCCACGCCCTTGCGGGCGTGGTGGGGCCAGGGCCGGGAGGCGGAGCGCTCGACGTCGCCGTTGAAGCGCCGCAGATAGGCGGCGAAGGCGGCGACGTCGTCGTCCGGCCAGCCGGCCAGCACCTCGCGCAGCCCGTCGAGGTTCCTGGCCTGCTCGCCGTCCAGGAATCGCTCGCCCGCGGGGGTGAGGCGGAACTTGCGGGCGATGCCGCCGTCGGGGTCGGCGATGCGCTCCGCGAGCCCTTCGCGCAGCAGGGCCGCGGTGTGCCGGTTGAGCGTGGAGACGTCGAGGCCGAGCGCCGTGCTGAGCTGCCCGATGGACATCGGGCCTTCCCTCCGGATCCGGCTGAGCAGGACGTACGCGCTGCGGTCGAGGTGGCGGTGCCGGCCGAGCCGCATGGTCTCGTACTCGACGGCGGCCAGGGAGTCCGTGGGCTCGTCCATGCCAGTCCTTCTCCCAACCATGGGTGCGGGTCAGCATATCTTCCACAGAAATGTGCAGCACCCACAATGTGTGCATTTAACACGTTATGTGTATGGTGCACATCGCTTTCAAGATCGACGTGACGTGAACACCATCGGGGGGAACCGCGTGGAAGAAGAGCCCAGCCAACCCGCCGCCCGCGACGGCCGCCACGGCATCGTCACCGTGATGGCCGTCGCCGGCATCGTCGCCTCACTCACCCAGACCCTCGTCGTCCCGCTCATCGGCCGCCTGCCGGAGATGCTGAACGCGAGCGCGTCCGACACCTCCTGGGTGATCACCGTGACCCTGCTGGCCGGCGCCGTCACCACCCCGGTCATGGGACGGCTCGGCGACCTGTACGGCAAGCGCCGCATGATGCTCGTCTGCGCCGTGCCGCTGGTCCTCGGCTGTGTCACCTGCGCGCTGGCCGGCTCGCTCGCCCCCATGATCGCCGGACGCGGCCTGCAGGGCATGGGCATGGGCCTGATCCCGCTCGGCATCAGCGCCCTGCGCGAGGTCCTGCCGCCCGACCGGCTCGGCTCGGCCATCGCGCTCATGAGCTCCTCCCTGGGCATCGGCGGCGCGCTCGGCCTGCCGCTCGCCGCCGCCGTCGCCGAGTACGCGAGCTGGCGCGTGCTCTTCTGGGCCACGGCCGCGCTCGGGCTGCTGGTGGCCGCGCTCATCCGGCTGCTGGTGCCGTACATACCGGCCTCGGCGCACGGCCGCGTGGACGTCGCCGGCGCGCTCGGCCTCGGCGCCGGGCTGATCTGCCTGCTCCTCGGCATCTCCAAGGGCGCCGACTGGGGCTTCGGCAGCGCGCCCACACTCGGGCTGCTGGCCGCCGCCGCGCTGCTGCTGCCGCTGTGGGGCTGGTGGGAGCTGCGCACCCGCGACCCGCTGGTGGACCTGCGCGTCACCGCCCGCCCGCAGGTGCTGGTGACGAACGTCGCCTCGATCGTGGTCGGCTTCGCCATGTACGCCCAGTCGCTGATCGTCATCCAGATCCTGCAGCTTCCCGCCGCCACCGGCTACGGCCTGGGCCAGTCGATGCTGGCCGCCGGTCTGTGGATGGCGCCCTCCGGCCTCATGATGATGATCGTCTCACCGGTCGGCGCCCGCCTGTCGGCCGCGCGCGGCCCCAAGGTCACGCTCATCACCGGCAGCCTCGTCATGGCGCTCGGCTACGGCCTGTCGGTGGTCCTGCTCGGCTCCACCTGGGGGCTGCTCGTCATCAGCTGCGTGTGCAGCATCGGCGTCGGCTTCGCGTACGGCTCGATGCCCGCACTCATCATGGGCGCGGTGCCGCGCTCCGAGACCGGCGCGGCCAACAGCTTCAACACGCTGATGCGCTCCATCGGCACCACCGTCTCGGCCGCCGTGGTCGGGGTCGTGCTCTCGCACCTCACCATCGACTTCGGCGGGCATCCGCTGCCGTCGCAGGACGGCTTCCACACCGGCATGCTCATCGGCTGCGGCGCGGCCCTCGCCGCCGCGCTCATCACGATGGCGCTGCCGGGGCGCGGCGGCCCGCCCCGCCGCGTGATCGTCGCCACCGACCCCGCGCCCGCCACCGAGTCCTGACACCGGGCCGGGCGCGCCCCGGTCCCGCGCCACTCGGCCCGGCACGGCTCACTCCGGCCCGGCCGACTTCGGCCCGGCTCACTCGGGCAGCGTGAAGACGAAGCGGTGCTCGCCGGTCGCCACCCTGGCCGACAGCCGCACCCGGTGCACGGTCTCCGGCTCGCCGTCGTGACCGCGCACCTCCAGCTCGTCGGCCTCCGCCCGCCACCCGTCCGGCACCTGGAGCGTGACCGGGCCCCACGCGACGCTGCCCTCGCCGAGCACCGGACGGCGGCGCGAGACGAACAGCTCGGCCACCAGCGCGTCCGGCGTGGTGAAGCCGAAGGCGTCGGTCAGCTCCAGCCCGCCGGGCCGCCACCGGAACGTGCGGGTCAGCCGCTCCAGGCAGGGCACCTCGTACGCGGCGGTGAGGTCCAGCGCGAACGTCACCGCGTCACCGGAGGCGGCGTGCTCGATCACCTCGGCGCGCCGCTCCCGCCCCGGCACCTGTCCCTGCCCCTCGACCAGCGGCACCGAGTGCCACTCCGCCGACGCCTGCGGCACCAGGTAGCGGCCCTCGCGGAAGTAGTCGCGGGTGTACTCGGGCGCGCCCAGGTCGTCCAGCAGCGTCTCGCCGCGCACGTGCAGCACGAACGTGCCGACGTCGAGGTGGTTGTGCGGCTCGTCGTTGTGCCCGCCTTTGGCCGCGAACGCCGACCGGCCCGCCCTGGCCACCACGATCCCCGCGTCCGGCAGGTACGAGTGCGGCTCCGGCTCGGCGGGCGGCTCCTCCCGGGTCCACCACAACGTGCGCGACAGGTGCGCCCACCGGTAGCAGGCGTCGTCGTGGAACGACGGCTCGCCCCGCCGCACCGGCAGCGGCACGCCGAGCCGCTCCGACAGCCGCGACAGCAGCCCCGCCGGGTACGCGCCGCGCGCCTGCGCGTCGGCGAACGCCGGCCTGGTGCCGTCGCCGAGGTCCACCCGGGCCGGGTAGGCGGCCATCTCCCGTACGTGCGGATCGTCGAGCAGGTCCTCGCCGGTGTGCTCGCGCAGCGCTTCGGCGAAGTAGACGAAGTACCCGAAGCCGTACGCCCAGTAGTCCGGGCCCTCCAGGCAGGCGCCGTCGGCCCCCGTACCGGACAAGAACGCCTTCATCGCGCCCTTCAGCCGCGTCACCACGTGACCGGCGTCCAGCGCGAGCGCCGCCGCGCCCGCCGCGCCCGCGCACACCGCCGACCAGTTGTGCCGGGCCGACTCCCACCACATCGTCCGCTCGGCGAGCGGCGCGAAGACCCGCCGCTCCACCTCCTCGCGCACCCGGTCGCGCACCCGCGCGTCCACGTGCCCGCCCAGCAGGCGCACGCCCTCCGCCAGCGTCTGCGCCGTCTCGGCGGCGAACAGGTCCACGAACGCGTTGGGGTCGCCGCCCTCCGGCTCGTGCGCGGGCAGCACCCACGAGCGCTCGTCGCACACCGACCACAGCAGGTCGTCCAGCGCCGGGTCGGGACGATCGTCCAGGTGGGCGGCCAGCAGCAGCGCGGCGAGCCGGCGGCGCCGCTCGAAGTAGGCGCCCTCGTACGCCAGCCGGTCGCCGGTGTCGGCGAAGCGGCGCCACAGCGAGAAGGTCAGCTCGGGAGCCGGGGTCGCGCGCGCCCGTTCGGCCTCCTCGTGAATCTCGCGGACCAGACGGGTCAACGTGTCGGCAGGCATGCGGTCGATGCGCTCCTTCCAGCAGGGCGTCCCGCGATTCTCCCAGAACCCCGCACACCGCTCATCGCCGGGCACCCCGCCCGACCGGCGGAAAATCTCCTCGCGGCGAGCCCACCGCCCCGGCTAGATTCAGCAACGTGTCGCAACCCCTCGAGGTCGCGTGCGACGAGTCCGGCGCGGAGGGCGAGAAACTCGTCGGCGGCAACAGCAGCGTCTTCGCGCA
Source organism: Nonomuraea sp. NPDC052634 (assembly GCF_040678535.1). Taxonomy (NCBI): domain Bacteria; kingdom Bacillati; phylum Actinomycetota; class Actinomycetes; order Streptosporangiales; family Streptosporangiaceae; genus Nonomuraea; species Nonomuraea sp. NPDC052634. The sequence goes on from NZ_JBFATY010000001.1 coordinate 845,955, forward strand.
CGCCAGCGTGCTCATGGACCGCGACACGGCCGCCGCCTGCGTCGCCGAGCTGCGCGAACGGGCGCCCACCCCCGCCACCGAATACCGCGCCGGCCACGTCCTGCGTGACAAGCACCGCGCCGCCCTGCTCTGGCTGCTCGGCCCCGGCGGCCCGGTGCTCGGCCACGTGCGCGTCTTCCTCACCGACAAGACCTTCTACATCGTCGGCAAGGTCGCCGGCCTGCTGCAGGACGACCACACCCCGCGCATCGGCCTCGACCCGCGCGCCAGAGCCGCCGCCGTCACCCTCTACCGCGAGGGCCCCCGCGCCTTCGGCCCCGGCCTGTGGGCCGCCTTCCTCGACTCCTTCAACTATCTGCTGCGCGCCAAGAACGGCCACGGCATCACCATCTCGGTCGCCGACGCGTACCTGCTGGTCGAGGAGATGCGCGCGGCCGGCGGCCCCGCGGGCGAGGTCATGCGCGCGCTGTGGCGGGCCCGCGACCGGGTCGAGGAGTTCAGGGAACGCCTGCTCGCCGACCCCTACGTCTTCCCCGCGCTCGACCCGCTCATCCCCGCCATCGCCGCGGCCGTCACCTCCTGGGGCGATGGCCGCGGCCCCGTCGTCGTCGTGCACGACCGCCAGACCACGCTGACCGACGAGCGGATCGATCAGATGCGGCGGATCCTCGGCGGCCGCATGGCCGGGCTGCGCCTCATCAACTCCGAGCTGGACGAGCGCCTGCAGGTCGCCGACGTGCTGGCGGGCGTCGCCCGCAGGGCCGCGGCCCACGAGCTCGACGGCCGCCCCGACCGCGAGCTGACCGAGCTGCTGCGCCCTTACGTCGACCCCGCCTCCATCTGGGCCGGCGAGCACGGCCCGTTCGCCTGACCCGCGCGAACGCCCAGGTCAAAGGGCGGTCAACACTCCCACCCCCACACGATCGCCACCAAACGTGACGTTAGAGTGACGTAGTGTGAACGAGACTAAGCATGTGGAAATATCGTGGCCCAGCCTCGGCATCACCGTGGCCGCCGAACTCGACCAGCGCAACCCCTCGCTCGCCCAGGCCCTGTGGGACGCGCTGCCCTACCGCAGCCTCCAAGGACACGCCCTGGTCGCCGGGTACCACCTGTACCACGTCGCCCCGGTCCACGCCCTGCTGCACACCGCCGCCGAGTACAAGGTGGACCGCCGTACGGTGCCCGACGGCACCCTGTTCTGCTCGCGCCTGCAGCACCTCGGCATCAAGTACGGCGAGCTCACCGAGCCCATGACCGCCACCCCGATCGGCCAGGTCGTCGAAGAGGACCTCGACGCCCTCGTCCACGCCGGCCGCGAGGTGTGGAGGTCCGTCTACACCACCAAGGAACCCGTCATCGCCGAAGTCCGCCGCGCCGGCGAGAGCGGCGGCCACGTCCTGCCCCGCCTGCCCGTCGGCGACCCCGAGCTCAACCAGCTCGCCAAGGAAGTGCACGCCGAGACCGAACGCATCTGGCTCGACCCGCCCAGAGAGCTGCTCGACCTGCACGAAGGCCGCATCCCGTCCGGCGCGGGCAGCTACGAGACCGTCCTGACGACGCTGCTGTTCGTCAACGGCGAGACCCGCCCGCTCGGCTACAGCTGCTACGGCGGCCTCGTCCGCGCCGCGCTCGACGGCATGCCCATGCCGTGGCTGCGCCAGATGACCCGCCAGCTCGCCCACACGCCCGCCGAGTTCCTCGGCTACTGCGGCCTCGACCGCCTGTGGGACTTCACCCAGCGCCTGCTGGACGGCCTCGAACGCCTCGACAGCCACGAGGACTACATCGCGATCATGGCCCACATGGCCCTGTACTGCAACTGCCTCGGCGGCTGGAACCTGCACCTGTTCCCGTGGGAGGCCGGCGACCACCTGCGCAGACTGCAGGTGCCGGCATGAGCGCCGGATCGCGGGCGGTGGTGATCGGCGGCGGCGTCATCGGCCTGTCGGCCGCCTACCACCTCGCCGAGGCCGGCGTCGAGGTCACTCTGCTGGAGCGCGGCGCGCTCGGCTCCGGCGCCTCCCGCGCCACCGCCGACGTCGTACGCTCCTACTTCGCCGGCAACCCGGTCAGCTCCGCGCTCGCCGTCCGCAGCCTCGCCGCCTACCACGCCTTCCCGGAACGGCCCGGCATCGAGCTGCCGCTGCGCCAGGTCGGCTACCTGGTGCTGTTCACCCAGCCCGAGCAGGTCGCCGCCTTCGAAGCCGACCTGCCCGCCCAGCAGGCCGCCGGCGTGAACGTCGGCCTCATCAGCGCCGACGAGGCACGGCAGCGCAACCCGCTCATCGGGGACCTGCCGCTGCAGGCCGCCGCCTACTCGCCCGACGCCTTCATCTCCGACACCACGGCCATCGTCAACGCCTACGCCGTGGCCGCGGAGAAGGCGGGCGCCACGCTGCGCACCGGCTGCCCGGTCACCGCCATCGACATCGAGGCGGGCCGCGTCCAGACCGCAGAAGGCGAGATCTCCGCCGACGCCGTCGTCTGCGCCGCGGGCGCCTGGTCGGCCGCGCTCGTCCGCTGCGCCGGCGTGGACCTGCCGCTCACCGAGCCCATCGAGCAGGAGCTGCTCACCACCGACCCGCTCCCGCCCGGCACGCCCGACATCCCGGTCACCCTGCACGCCGCCAGCGGCCTGCTCGTCCGCGTGCGCGAGGGCCGGCTGCTCATCGGCATGGGCTATCCGGGATCCGACCGCGAGTCCTGGCGCCGCGACGTCGCCGCCCGGCTCGCCGAGACGTACCCGAGCCTGGCCGGGCTGGCCCTGCACACCGCCGTCACCGGGCTGCGCGACGCCAGCCCCGACAAGACCGCCTTCATCGGCCACCAGCCGGGCCCGCCGGCCTTCCTGTACGCCACCGGCTTCTCCGGCCACGGCCTGTGCAACGCGCCCGCCGCCGGAGAGCTGGTCCGCGACCTCTACCTCGGCCGAGACCCCGGTATGGACGTCACCGCGCTCGCGGTGAGCCCACGACGAACGGGATGACCATGACCGACGACCGTTTCATCCTCGACCCGGCCACCCGCGACATCCACGGCGACAACGAGCGCCTGCGCGCCGCGGGACCGCTCGTGCCCGTCACCGCCGAAGGCGTGCCGGTCTGGGCCGCCACCCGGTACGCCACCGTCATGACCGTCCTCACGCACCCGGACATGTCGCGCGAGCTGCGCCACTGGTCCGGCCGCGACGCGCTGAAGCCCGGCACCGCCATCGACCGCATCGTCACCGACACCTCGATGCTCAACGCCGAAGGCGAGCGCCACCGCCGGCTGCGCATGCCGCTCACCGCCGCGTTCTCGCAGCGCCGGCTGAACGCCCTGCGCCCGCGCATCGAGGAGCTCACCGGCCGGCTCATCGACCACCTCGCCGAGCAGCCACCCGACGAGCCGGTCGACCTGCGGGCCGAGTTCGCCTACCCGCTGCCGCGCGAGGTCATCTCCGAGCTGATCGGCATCCCGCCCGAGCACCAGGACGAGCTGCACCGGCTCACCGACGCCGTCGCCCAGGTCGGCGACCTGGAAGACTCGCCCGGCCTGCGCAAGGAGCTGCGCGAACTGCTCGACCAGATCATCGACGAGCGCCGCGGCACACCGGGAGAGGACCTCATCACCGACCTGTTCCGGCTGCACGAGAAGGACGGCGGGCGGCTGTCGGAGGACGAGCTGTTCGCCACCATCGAGCTGCTGTTCATCGCCGGGCACGTCACCACCGTCAACCTCATCACCAACGCCATCGGCGCCCTGCTCACCCGGCCCGGCCAGCTCGATCTGCTGCGGTCGGGGCAGTGCCCGTACAGCGCCGCCGTCGAGGAGACGCTGCGCTGGGACTCGCCCATCGCGTACTTCCCGATGCGCTACGCCGTCCAAGACGTCGAGATCGACGGCGTACGGCTGCGCGCGGGGGAGCCCGTACTGGCCTGCTTCGCCTCCACCGGACGCGACCCCGACCAGTTCGGACCCGACGCCGGCACCTTCGACATCACCCGGCCGCCGGCCCAGCACCTCGCCTTCGGGCACGGGCCGCACTTCTGCCTCGGCGCGCCGCTGGCCAGGCTCGAAGGCGAGATCGCGCTGCGCGCGCTGTTCTCCGCCTTCCCCGGCATGCGGCTCGCCAGGCCCGTCGAGGAGCTGCCGCCGCTGGACACGCTGCTCGGCAACAGCACCCGCGCCATGCCGGTCCTGCTCGGCCCGCGCGCGACCTGACCCGGCACCACCCGGCACCATCCATCAAGGGCCGCCTCGCGCGGCCCGCCCCCGGGTACGCACGCCGCCCCCGCGCGTTCTACGCTCCATGAACGATGATTGGAGCCAACGCCGTGCCACGACCCGACCTGCCACCGGCCACCGCACCCATGCGCCTGGCCACCACCATCCGCCCCTACGACTGGGGCTCGGTCACCGCCCTGCCGCGCCTGTTCGGCACGGAGCCGACCGGCGAACCGCAGGCCGAACTCTGGATGGGCGCGCACCCCGGCGCCCCCTCGACCGTCGGCGACGTCCCGCTGGGCGAGCTGATCGCCCATGACCCCGCCGCCACGCTCGGCGACCCGGTCGCCGCCCGCTTCGGCGGCGAGCTGCCCTACCTGCTCAAGGTCCTGGCCATTGAGCGCCCGCTCTCCCTCCAGGTCCACCCCACCACCGAGCAGGCGCAGGCCGGCTTCGCCGCCGAGAACGCGCGCGGGATCCCGCTCGACGACCGCACCCGCACGTACAAGGACGCCTCGCACAAGCCCGAGATGGTGTGCGCGCTCACCCCCTTCCACGGCCTGTGCGGCTTCCGCGACCCCGCCGCGACGGCCGCCCTGCTCGACCGGCTCGGTGTGGCCGGGCTGCGTCCCTGGATCGACGCGCTCACCGGCGGCGAGCCCGGCCAGGCGCTGCGCGAGGTGTTCGCGGCCATGCTGGACGACGCCGCCGGCCCGCTGCGCGCCGAGGTCGAGCGCGCCCTGCTGAAGGTCTCCCCCGACGCCGAAGACGAGCTGGCCCCCTACGCCGGCATCGCCAGGGACTACCCCGGCGACCCGGGCATCGCGGCCGCGCTCCTGCTCAACCACGTCGACCTCGCCCCCGGCCAGGCCCTCTACCTCGGCGCCGGCGTCCCCCACGCCTACCTCGGCGGCATCGGCGTGGAGATCATGGCCAACTCCGACAACGTGCTGCGCTGCGGCCTGACCTCCAAGCACGTGGACGTGCCCGAGCTGATGCGCGTCGTGGACTTCGCGCCGACGGCTCCGCACCTGGTCGAGCCGGCGCAGGACGCGCCCGGCGCGTACGCCTACCGGCCGCCGGCCCCCGAGTTCGCGCTCACCCGCCACGAGCTGACCGGCGAGTCCGGCCATGAGCTGCCCGGTGGGGTGCCGCAGATCGTGCTGTGCGTGGAGGGCGAGGCGCGGCTCGGCGACGAGCTGGTGCTGCGGCCGGGTGAGTCGGCGTTCGTGCCGGCCGCCGTCCCCTCGGTGACGCTGTCGGGCAAGGGGACGGCGTACCGCGCCGAGCCCGGCGCCTTTACAAAGTAGATCGCAAGCGGCGGAGCTTCAGCACGTTGTCCCTGCGGGTGCCCTGCTCACCGCCGTGGCCGGTGTGAGGGCGGTCGAACTCCTCCTCGGTGAGGATCTCCCACTCGCCCTCGGCCGGCTCCAGCGACTCGTACACCTCGCGTGTGGTCGGGAAGTGCACGTCAGGCAGCGGGTTCTCCGCGCAGCTCGGCCAGCCGGCGTGCCCGGCCACCAGCAGCACCCCGCCGGGGGCGACGGCCGCGGCGGCGGCGCGCAGGATCTTCTCGCGCGGCAGGTCCTGCGGCGAGTGCAGGTAGCAGGCGGTGACCAGGTCGTACGTCCCTTCGGGGAACGACTGGCCGAGGTCGTGCTGCTGCCAGTCGATCCTGCCCGCCACCCCGGCGCGTTCGGCGAGCTCGGCCGCCCGGCGCAGCGCGACCCCCGACACGTCGGCCGCGGTGACCCGCCAGCCGCGCCCGGCCAGCCACACCGCGTCGCCGCCCTCGCCGCTGCCCAGGTCGAGCGCCCGTCCGGGCGGCAGGTCGCGCACCTCGCGGACGAGCACCGCGTTCGGCTCGCCGCTCCAGAGGCGCTCCTTCTCCGAGTAGCGGGCGTCCCACAGCTCCTCGGGGGTGAGCGCCGCCTCCGCGACGCCCGGGGCGGCCCTGCGGGCGGCGACGAGGGCGCGGGTCTCCTCCTCGATGAGGTCGGCGTTGATCGCGGCCCCGGCCTTCACGCCCGCCGCCGCCGACCCGATGACCTGCTCGGTGGGGCTGGTGATGTTCCCCGCCGCCCACACGCCCGGCACCGAGGTCTTCCCCGTCGGATCGACCGGCACGTACGTGCCGACCACGTGGCCGCCCATCTCCATCTCGGCCGTCTCCAGCCCGAGCCGGGCGAGAGCCCCGACGTTCGCGGTCACCCTGGTGGCCACGGTGAGCGCCTGGCGACGGTATTCGCGGCCGCCGGCCATCCTGACGCCGCCGAGCCGCCCGTCCTCGATCATCAGCTCGGCCACCTCACCCTCGACCACGGTGACACCGCGCGCGTCGAGCCGCTCGCGCTGCTCGCCGGTCGGCTCGGGCATGGTGTGCGTGAAGAGCATCACGTCGGCGCTCCACTGCCGCCACAGCAGCGCCTGGTGCACGGCGAGCGGGCTCGTGCCGAGCACGCCGATGGCCTGGTCGCGCACCTCCCAGCCGTGGCAGTACGGGCAGTGCAGCACGTCCTTGCCCCACCGCTCGGCCAGGCCGGGCAGCGGCGGCAGCTCGTCGGTCGATCCGGTGGCGACCAGCAGCCTGGCCGCCTCCACGGCACCGCCGTCGTCCAGCGTGAGGCGGAAACGCCCGTCCGCGAGCCGCTCGGCGGCCGTGACGGTGCCGGTCGCGAACCGCCCGCCGTATCCGGCCACCTCCTCGCGACCGGCCGCCACCAGGTCGCGCGGCGGCGTGCCCTCGCGCCCGAGGTAGACGTGCACGCCCTCGGCGGGGGCGTTGCGCGGCCGCCCCGCATCGATCACCAGCACGCTGCGGCGGGCCCGGCTCAGCGCCAGCGCCCCGCTCAGTCCCGCGGCCCCGCCGCCGATCACCACCACGTCGTATGTCGTCGCGTTCATGTCGCGCCTTTCTTTTGTCCCGATGCGCGCAACTGTGCGGCCCCCACAGGCGAGTTGGCAAAATTCTTTGCCGAAATGGCAAGCTGGGTGCATGGAACTCGACGAGGTGCTCCAGTCAGTAGGCCCCCGGCTGAGGGCGCTGCGCCAGGAACGCGGCTTCACCCTGGCCCAGCTCGGCAAGAGCACCGGCATCTCGGTCAGCACGCTGTCGCGGCTGGAGTCCGGCGGCCGCAAGCCCACGCTCGAGCTGCTGCTGCTCCTCGCCAGGGCCTACCAGGTGCAGCTCGACGAGCTCATCGACGCGCCCGTGACCGGCGATCCGCGCGTCCACATGCGGCCGATCAAGCGCCACGGCATGACGTACATCCCGCTCAGCCGCCGCGCGGGCGGGCTGCAGGCGTACAAGCAGATCATCCCGCCCCGCTACCCGGGCTATGAGCCCGAGCAGCAGGTGCACGAGGGCTATGAATGGCTGTACGTGCTGTCGGGGCGGCTGCGGCTGCTGCTCGGGCGGCACGACACGACGCTGCTGCCCGGGGAGGCGGCCGAGTTCGACACGCGGACGCCGCACGCGTTCACCAACCCCGGCGACGAGCCGTCCGAGGTGCTGGCGCTGTTCGGGCCGCAGGGCGAGCGCATGCACGTACGGGCGCGTCCCGCCCGCCGCCAGGACTGACCGCCCGGCTCATCCCCTTCTCTCCCCCTTCAGCCTGCGCAGCAGGGGCGATGTCCACGCGGAGTCCCGGCGGCGGGGCGGGGAAGGATTTAAAGTCCGTGCAGGGGGTGCTCGATGAGGCTGGTGATCGACGGGGTGACGCGACTCGTACGGCGCTACCGGCTGGACGGCAACCCGCTGCGCCGGCGTACCGACCGGTGGGAGAGCGCGGGACTGGCGGTGGCGATGCTGCTGATCCTGCTCGCCCTGTGGCCGGCGACGGCGGCGGCCCGTCAGGCGTACGAGGGCGCGCAGGCCGCGGGCGCCGACCGCCGGCAGGTGCGGGCGACGCTGCTGGCCGACACGCCGGTGACCGCGCTGTCGTTCGGCGAGGTGGGCGGCGGCGGGATGGTGGCCGCCGGCTGGACCGCGCCGTCCGGCCGCCGCCACACCGGCAAGGTGTCCGTGCTCTCCCCTGCCAAGGCCGGCTCGCAGCTCACGATCTGGATCGACGGCGCCGGCCGACCGGCCCCGCCGCCGCCCAGCGAGGCCGAGCTGCGCATCACGGCGGCGGCGACGGCCCTGATGATCCTCGGCGTGGCCGCCTGCCTCGTGCTGTGCACGTTCGCGATCTTCCGCCACGCCCTCGACCGCGTACGGCTGCGCGAGTGGGCGGTCGCCTGGTCGCTGGCCGACGATCACTGGCGCCACCGCCCCTCCTGACCGTTATGATCACCGTTTCATGAGCGCACCGCCCACGCTGTCCACCACGCTGATCCCCGCCGCCCGGGTGCTGCTGCGCCCGGCGCGGGAGGCCGACCGGGCGGGCATCGTCGAGATCATGACCGATCCGGAGGTCCGCACCTACCTCGGCGGCCCCCGTCCCCGCGCGAAGGTGGAGTCGTTCCTCGACGCCCACGGCGTGGCCGCCGCCACCGGGCCGGGGAGCTACGTCGTCGCCGACCCGGAGACCGACCGCTTCCTCGGCACCCTCACCCTCGACCGCCGCGACCCGGAGCGCCCGGGACACGTGACCGAGGCGGGGTGGGAGCTGGAGCTGAGCTACGTGCTGCGCCGCTTCGTCTGGGGCGCCGGGCCGGCCTGCGAGGCTGCGACGGCGGCGCTGCGCGCCGCGGCGGCCGAGCTGCCGGACCGGCCGGTGCTGGTGGTGACGCAGACGGCGAACGAGCGGTCGCTGCGGCTGGCGTCCCGGCTCGGGTTCGAAACGGCCGGGACGTTCGAGGAGTTCGGCGCCCAGCAGACGCTCGCCGTCGCGGCGCTGGGCGAGTGGGCCTGAGTCAGTTCAGCGCCGAGTGCCAGCGGCTGTAGGTGAAGTAGATGATCAGGCCGATGACGAACCAGACGGCGAAGCGGAGCCAGGTGAGCGGGTCCAGGAACGTGATCAGCCAGATCGAGAAGAGCACCCCGATGGCCGGCACGACGGGCATGCCGGGCATGTGGAAGGTGCGCGGCAGATCGGGCTGCCGGTAGCGCAGCACGATCACCGCCGCGCACACCACCACGAACGCCAGCAGGATCCCGATGTTGGTCAGCTCGGCCGCCTCCCTGATGGGCAGGAACCCGGCGATCACCGCCGAGGCGGCGCCGACGATCCAGGTGACGCGGGTGGGCACCCGCCGCACCGGGTGCAGCTTGGCGAACCAGGCGGGCAGCAGCCCGTCGCGGCTCATCGCGAACCAGACGCGGGTGACGCCGAGCATGAACGTGAACATGACGGTGAGGATGCCGACGATCGCGCCGGCCGCGATGAGCGAGGCGAGCCCGGACAGCCCGACCGAGGCGAACGCCGAGGAGAAGCCGCTCTCCGGGTCGATCTCCCGGTAGTTCTGCATGCCGGTGAGCACCAGGGTGGCCAGCACGTACAGCACCATCGCGATGATCAGCGAGTAGATGATCGCCTTGGGCATGTGGCGCTGGGCGTCGCGCGACTCCTCGGCGGCGGTGCTCATGGCGTCGTAGCCGAAGACCGCGAAGAACACCGTGGCCGCGCCGGTGATGGCGCCGCTGATGCCGAACGGGAAGAACGGCGTGTAGTTGGCGGTGTTGATGTGGAAGAACCCGACGACGATGACGAGCAGCACGACCGCGACCTTGACCCCCACCACGAACGTCTCGAACCTGGCGGCGGCGCGGATGCCGAGGTTCAGCAGGAACGCGATGAGCAGGCACAGCAGTGCCGCGAACAGGTCGACGACGTGCCCCTCGCCTGTGCCCGGCGCGCCGAGCATCCAGGGCGGCAGGGTCATGCCGAGGTTCTGCACGAGGAAGCCGAAGTAGCCGGAGATGCCGATGCCGACGACCGCGACGATGGCGGTGTACTCCAGCAGCAGGTCCCACCCGATGAACCACCCGACGATCTCGCCGAGCACCGCGTAACCGTAGGTGTAGGCGGAGCCGGCCTTCGGGATGAGGCCGGCGAACTCGGCGTACGAGAGCGCGGCGGCGGCGCTGGCCACGCCCGCGATGAGGAACGACACCAGCACGGCGGGCCCGGCCGTCTCGTGGGCGACGGCCCCGGCCAGGGCGAAGATGCCGGCCCCGATGATGCCGCCGACGCCGATGGCGGTGAGCTGCCACAGGCCGAGCGTCCTGGCCAGCTCCCCCTCGTGCTCGGTGGCGATCTGCTCAACCGGCTTGCGCCGGAACACGCTAGCGGAATCGACCATGACACCCCCCAAGGCCGTCGTCGGCTCCGTGGAGGCGACCTTCCCTTCTGGCGGCTCCCTAACCTGCGGCGCGCCGCCTGAGCACGTTCTTCTGGATCTTTCCTGTCGAGGTCTTGGGCAGATCGCCGAAGTAGACGGCCTTCGGCGCCTTGTAGTGGGCGAGGCGGGCGCGTACGTACGCGATCAGCTCGGCCTCGATCAGTGCGGCCTCGATCAGCTCGGCCTCGCCGGCGCTCGCTCCCGGCGCGAGCGTGACGTAGGCCACGGGCACCTCGCCCCAGTGGTCGTCGGGGCGGGCGACGACGGCGGCCTCCTGCACGGCGGGGTGCGCGGTCAGGACGTTCTCCACCTCGACGGAGGCGATGTTCTCGCCGCCGGAGATGATGACGTCCTTGGCGCGGTCGACGAGCCGCACGTAGCCGTCGGGGTGCACCACGCCCAGGTCCCCGGTACGGAACCAGCCGTCGGGCGCGGCCTTCTCCGTGGCGGCGGGGTCGCGGTGGTAGCCGAGCATGACGTCGTTGCCGCGTACCGCGATCTCGCCCACCGTGGCGCCGTCGGCGGGCACGTCGCCGCCGTCCTCGGCCACGACGCGCAGGGGCTGGGCGATGACGTTGCCGACGCCCTGGCGGGCGGCGAGCGCGGCGTACTCGTCGGCGTCCAGGCCCTTCCACTCGGGCTGCGGCTGGCAGATCACGGCGGGCCCGTACGTCTCGGTGAGCCCGTACAGGTGGATGACGTCGATCCCGGCCCTGAGCGCGCGGCGCAGCAGAGCGGGGCTCGGCGGCGCGCCGCCCACGCAGGCCAGCGGGCGCGGGTCGAGCTCCTCGTCGGGTGCGTCGGGATGGGCGAGCAGCGAGGTGAGCACGGTCGGCGCACCGCACAGATGGGTGACGCGGTGGGCGCGCACCAGCCGCCACGCCTCGCCCGGATCGACCTTGGGCAGGCACACGTGCCGGGCCCCGGCCAGCGTGACCGCCCAGGGGAAGCACCAGCCGTGGCAGTGGAACATCGGCAGCGTCCACAGGTAGCTGCTCGCCGCCTCCAGCCTGGTGTGCAGGGCCATGGCGAGGGCCTGGAGGTAGGCGCCGCGGTGGTGGTAGACGACGCCTTTGGGGCGTCCCGTGGTGCCGCTGGTGTAGTTGATCGACAGCGGGGACCGCTCGTCGGCGACGGGCACGTGGAGCGGCTGTGAGCCCGCGACCAGGCTCTCGTACGCGGTGCCCGAGACCAGGCGGGGCGCCGCCGTGCTCTGCCCGGCGGCCGCCTTGGCCAGGCCGGCCAGCTCGTCGTCGTGCAGCAGCAGCGACACTTCGGCGTGGTCGAGGATGTAGGCGAGCTCGCCGGCGGACAGGCGGATGTTCAGCGGCACCATGACGGCGCCCGCGGCGGGGACGCCGAACGTGGACTCCAGCAGCAGGTGGCCGTTGAGCGCCAGCACCGCGACCCGGTCGCCCGGGCCGATGCCGGACTCGGCCAGCCCGCCGGCCAGCCGCTGCACGCGCTGCCACAGTTCGGCGTAGGTCAGCTCCAGGTCGCCGTCCACGACGGCCAGGCGGTGGCCGAAGACGGCGGCGGAGCGCTGGAGGAAGCTCGTGGGGGTCAGGGGCTCGTACGACAGAACGGACATCCGGCCCTCCTGCGCCGTGGTTTCGGGACGCACGATGATCGTCGCACGGTCTTCGCCGCGAGAGTAGGCCGGGGCAGGTGCGCCCGCGCCGGGTCGCTAACATCCGTGCCCGGACGACGACGATGAAAGGCGCACACGTGAGCGAGCACCCCCTGTGGCCGGCGGGCGGCGAGGCCACCATCACCGCGTTCCCCGTACGCGCGCGGCGGCCGGCGCCGGCCGTCGTGGTGTTCCCCGGCGGCGGCTACCACCACCTGGCCGACCATGAGGGCGCCCCGGTGGCCCGGTGGCTGAACGGGCTCGGCGTGGCCGCGTACGTGCTGCGCTACCGCCTCGCCCCGCACCGCCATCCGCTGCCGCTGCTCGACGCCGCCAGGGCGGTGCGGTGGGTGCGTCACCACGCGGGCGCGCACGGCGTGGACCCGGCGCGGGTGGGGGTGCTCGGCTTCTCGGCGGGCGGCCATCTGGCGGGGCTGCTGGCCACCGAACCGGGCCCGGCGCTGCCGGAGGGCCCGCGTGACGAGATCGACCGGGCCGACCCGCGGCCGGGCCTGGCCGTGCTCTGCTATCCGGTGGCGGAGCTGGACGGCCACCGCGGCTCGGCCGAGAACCTGCTCGGCCCCGGCGCGCCCGCGTCGCTGCGCGCCGAGCTGTCGCTGACCTCCCGGGTGTCGGCCGATACGCCGCCCATGTTCCTGTGGCACACGGCCGACGACGAGTCCGTGCCGGTGCCGGGCACGTACGCCCTGGCCGCCGAGCTGGCCCGTCACGGGGTCGCCCACGAGGTGCACGTCTATCCGAGCGGCAAGCACGGCATCGGCCTGGCCGAGGAGAACCCGGTGGCGGCCGACTGGACCGCCCGCTGCGCCGCGTTCCTGCGCGGCCAGGGGTGGTAGAACCGTCCCCGGGCTTCCCGTGAACGGGCTCGTCCAAGGGTGGCGAGCCCGTGACATCGATCTTCCCCGGTCGCCAGCATTCCTGTCTGCCCAGAGACTCCTACGCTGCGTATCAATATCACTACTTTGGGTGGCGTCCGCCCCTGCCGACCAGCCCGGAGGAAAGATGCCATCGGAGCCGACGGAGACGCGGCTGAGCCTCGACACGAGGGCCGCCCGAACCCTGGCCACCGCCACCAAGACCGTCCCGCAGATGCAGGCCATCAGCTCGCGCTGGCTGCTGCGCATGCTGCCCTGGGTGGACGTGCGCGGCGGTACGTACCGGGTGAACCGCCGGCTGTCGCATCGCATCGGGCGCGGCCGGGTGGCCGTGGCCCATGACGGGGCCGACGACGTGCGGATCGTGCCGGAGACGCTGACGGAGATCCCGGCACTGCGCGGCTTCGGCGACGCGGGCGTGCTGGCGGAGATCGCCTCGGCGTTCACCGTCCGCGAGGTGCAGCCGGGTGAGATCGTCGCCGAGGCGGGCCGCCCGGTGACGCAGACCTGCGTGATCGCCCACGGCCGGCTGGAACGCCTGGGCACCGGCCCGTACGGCGCCCGCCAGTTCCTCGGCATCATCGCCGGCGGCGACCAGTTCGGCGACGAGGCGCTGACCGAGGACGAGCCGCGCTGGCCGTGCACCTACCGCGCGGCGACGGCCTGCACGGTGCTGGTCGCCCCGCGCTGGGAGCTGCGCCGCATCGCCGACCGCTCCCCCGCGCTGCGCGACCACCTGGCCCGCTACCTGGAGATCCTACGCAGGCCCGCCAACCGCAGGGGTGAGGCGGCGGTGGAGATCGCGGCCGGCCACAGCGGCGAGCCTGCCATCTCGGGCACGTTCGTCGACTACGACCTGCACCCGCGCGAGTACGAGCTGAGCGTCGCCCAGACCATCCTGCGCGTGCACACCCGGGTGGCCGACCTGTACAACCATCCGATGAACCAGCTTGAGCAGCAGCTCCGCCTGACCATCCACGAGCTGCGCGAGCGCGAGGAGTGGGAGCTGCTCAACAACCGCGAGTTCGGGCTGCTCCACAACACCGACTACGACCAGCGCATCTACACCTGGTCGGGCCCGCCGACGCCGGACGACCTCGACGAGCTGATCAGCATGCGCCGCAAGACCAAGCTGCTGCTCGCCCATCCGAAGGCGATCGCGGCGTTCTTCCGCGAGTGCAACAAGCGGGGGCTGGTGGTGGGCAGCACCGACGTCAACGGTCACGAGGTGCCGGCCTGGCGGGGCATCCCCATCTTCCCCTGCGGCAAGATCCCCATCTCGAAGTCGCGTACGACGTCGATCCTGGCCCTGCGGACCGGCGAGGAGGACCAGGGCGTGGTGGGCCTCTACCAGACGGGCATCCCCGAGGAGTACGAGCCGGGGCTGAACGTGCGGTTCATGGGGATCGACGAGCGGGCCATCATCTCGTACCTGGTCAGCGCGTACTTCTCGGTGGCGATCCTGGTGCCGGACGCGGTCGGGATCTTGGAGGACGTCGACATCGCCGCGCCCCGCTCGTGACCCGCCGGGCCCCAAGAGATCCCCTGACCGACCGGACCCCGAGAGGACCCGCGGCCGGTCGGACCCCAGGAGAGCCCGCGACCGGTCCGGTCCCAAGAGGCCCCGTGACCGGCCCGACACCCGGAGATCCCCTGACCGGCCGAACCCAGCCCGAGGAAGAGGCGTGACATGCCGGAAATATCTCCCCACGACGCTGCGGTGGCGCGGCTGCTGGCCGGACCTGCCGGGCTGGGCGCGTCCTCGTCGAGCCCGCGGGCCGCGCTGCTGCCGCACCGGCGCGCGTACGAGGAGGGGGACGGTCACGAGCCCGCCGCTCCGCCGATCTCCGGCCCGCGCGGGTACGACCTGACGCCGCTGCCCTACCAGGAGCGCGAGTGGGGCACCGGGACGTACCCGCCGCTGTACTGCCCCGAGACCGTGCGCGTGGACGACGCGCTCGGCGCGGAGGTGGACCGGCGGCTGGTGGCGTGGGCCGGGCGCATCGGCCTGCACGAGGGGAGGATGGAGGAGTTCGCGGCCACCGGGTTCGGCCGGCTGGCCATGCTCGCGCACCCCGACACCGACGATCCCGACCGCCTGCTGGTCGCCGCCCAGATGAACGCCGCCTGGTGGGCCGCCGACGACTACTACGCCGACGAGACCGACCTCGGCGCCACCCCGACAGAGCTGCCGCCCCGGCTGGCGCTGGTGACGTCCGCGATGGACCCGCCGCCCGACGCGGGCCGCTACACCGAGCAGCTCGAGGCGGCGATCGCCGCCGATCCGGTGCTGGTGGCGCTGCGCTCGGCGCTCAGCCACGTCGCCCGCCACGCCACCGACTCCCAGATCATGCGGGTGCGCAACATCACGAGCCAGATGTACGTGAGCTGGGCCGCGTACGCCGCCTGGCGCTACCTGGAGGCTCCGCCGCCCGTCTGGCGCTACCTCGCCGCCCGCCAGCACGACAGCTTCTACACCTCGATGACCCTCATCGACCTGGTCGGCGGCTACCGGCTGCCCGCCGAGCTGTTCGGCGAGCCGCGCTTCCACACCGCGCTCATGCAGGCGGGCACCGCGAGCGTGCTCGTCAACGACCTGCACTCGGCGGCCAAGGAGGCGGCCGACGAGCTGCCCGACTCCAACGTCATCCTGCTCATGGCCGCCGAGGACGGCTGCTCGGCCCGCGAGGCCACCGAGCGTGCCGTTCACCTGCACAACCACTTCGTCCGCGGGTTCGAGCAGAGCCGGCAGGCGTTGTCCGCGATCCCCTCCCCCGAGCTCAAGCGGTTCCTGCGGGGCGCGCAGGCGTGGATGGCCGGGTGCCTCGAATGGCACGGCAGCTCCAGCCGCTACCAGTCCTGACCGCCCGTTCATGACCGGCTTGCCAGAGCCGCCGTGTCCCGTCCTTGTCCGCGCCGCCGTCCCGATCTCCAACACCGAGAAGGAGCCCGCTGATGACCATGACGCCGCCCGCCGCCCCCGTACTGACCAGCCGCTACCAGCAGTCGGTCGCCGACTATTGGAACACCGAGGAGAACCCGGTCAACCTGCGCCTCGGCGAGGTGGACGGCCTCTACCACCATCACTACGGGATCGGTGAGGTGGACTGGTCGGTGCTGGAGGGCCCGGCCGCGACCCGGGAGAGCCGGGTGGTCAAGGAGCTGCACCGGCTGGAGACCGCCCAGGCCGAGACGCTGATGGCGCACCTCGGGCCACCGCGCCCCGAGTATCGCGTGCTCGACGCCGGGTGCGGCAGGGGCGGCTCCAGCCTCCTCGCCCACCTGCGGTTCGGCTGCGAGGTGGACGGCGTATCGATCTCCGAATCGCAGGTGGCCTTCGCCAACCGGCAGGCCGAGGAGCGCGGCGTCGCCGACAGGGTGCGCTTCCACTTCCGCAACATGCTCGACACGGGCTTCCCGACCGGCGCCTTCCACGCCGCCTGGAACAACGAGAGCACCATGTACGTCGAACTGTCGCTGCTGTTCGCCGAGCACGCCAGGCTGCTGGCGCGCGGCGGCCGGTACGTCTGCATCACCGGCTGCTACAACGACGCCTACAGTCTGCCCTCCCGGGCCATCAGCCAGATCAACGCCCACTACATCTGCGACATCCATCCTCGCAGCACGTACTTCAAGGAGATGGCGGCCAACCGGCTCGTCCCGGTCAGCGTCATCGACCTCACCGCGGCCACCATCCCCTATTGGGAGCTGCGGGCCAGGACGCACCTGGCCACGGGGATCGAGAACGCGTTCCTGGAGGCGTACAAGAGCGGCAGCTTCCAGTACCTGCTGATCGCCGCGGACCGCGTGTGATCACTGCGGCTGATCACGACGGCCGGTCACGGCGACTGATCACGGTATCTGCTCTCGGGGCTGATCACGGTATCTGATCTCGGGGCCGATCACGGGGGCGTCGCACGTGCTGCGCGCCGCGCGCCACCGGCGCGCAGCACGTGCGTCCAGCACAGCAGCAGCGCCGCCACCACGCAGACGGCGGTGAACGACAGCGGCGACACGGGGCGTCCGCCGCCTCCAACCTCCTGAACCGGAACCGGGCCGACAAGCCGTCCCGAACGGCGAGCATCGCCACCACGGCCACGCCCACCAGCCCGGTGGCGGCGAGTACGGCCGGCGCTGCTTGCAGCACATGCTTGCGGCCTGCCACAGGGCCGCCGCCAGCACCACGACGGCCAGTCCCCCGAGCCCGATGGCGGCCTCGTACGCCTGCCACAGCAGCGCCAGCGGCTCACCTCCCACCGGACGCGACCTCGCCCCGGACCCGGCCTTACCGCCATCAGGCGCGGCCTCCCCGTCAGGCGCGGTCTTCCCTTCGGGCGCGCGGCCCCACCGCCGTACTCGGCCTCACCGCTGAGTGCGGCCTTGTCGCCGGGTGTGGCTCCACGCCGGGACGGCTTCACCTCCAAGTGCGGCCTGGCCACCGCTACAGAGCGGTCTTGAGGAACGTTTCGATCGTCTCGGCGAAGCGGGACGGATCGTCGCGCCAGGGGAAGTGCCCGGCAGCGGGCAGGACGGCCTGCTCGGCGCCCGGAAGCAGCGCGGCGAGCCGGGAGGCGGCAACAGGCGGCGTGTTGACGTCGACCTCGCCTGCCAGGACGAGCACGGGCATGCGCAGCGCAGCCATCGCCTTCCTGGTGGCGGGAGGGTCGTACGCGGAACTGAAAACGGCGGCGGCCTCGTCGTTGCGTGCGGCGGCCTGGGACGCCTGGTAGCGCCGGGTCTCGTGGTCCCAGCGGCCGTGGAAGAAGGGGTCGATGACGTCCCAGTCGGTGCCGGTGCCGGCGACGATGGCTTCGAACGCCGCGTACGCCTGCGGAAACCACGGCTCGGCGGCGCGCAGGCGGGCGACCTCGAGGCGTTCCTGGCCGGTGACCTCGATGCCGGCGACCAGAGGGCTGGGGGTGACGAGGACGAGGGCGGCGACGCGGGCGGGGTGGCGGGTG
This sequence comes from Nonomuraea sp. NPDC052634, assembly GCF_040678535.1. Classification (NCBI taxonomy): domain Bacteria; kingdom Bacillati; phylum Actinomycetota; class Actinomycetes; order Streptosporangiales; family Streptosporangiaceae; genus Nonomuraea; species Nonomuraea sp. NPDC052634. The sequence continues at coordinate 863,936 of NZ_JBFATY010000001.1, forward strand.
GCGTACATGAGGGCGAGGTTGGTGCCCGCCGAGTGGCCGAGCAGGGTCAGGCGGTCGAGCCCGAGGTGGGCGCGCAGGGCTTCGACGTCGTCCACGAGCCGGTCGCACCGGTACGTCTCGGGGTCGTCGGGCGTGGCCGAATCACCCGTGCCGCGCGGGTCGAGCTTGACGAGCCTCCGGTGCGCGGACAGGCCGCCGAGGTCTTCGAGGTAGCCGGAGTGCTGCATCGGCCCGCCCGGCAGGCAGATGAGCGGGCTGCCTGAGCCGGACTCGTGGTAGGCGAGGGTGGTGCCGTCGAAGGCGGAGAAAGCGGGCATGGCGGAGAGCCTGACAGCGCCACACCACCCAAGGCAATCCGATATCGCCCCTCCACGAGGCATCCGACTCCGCCTCGGCCAAGGCATGGACTCGTCCCCCGCTTCCCGCCCGCCGACCTCGGCTTCGGCCGGCTGGGATTGGAGGAGCGGCTGCCATTGCGTGCTGGACGAGCGCCGGGACGCAGCGCTGCCGGCGTTCGGTGCCGGCTTGGGTCCACGTCTGGAGGCCGCTCGACGCGCTGCTGGACGGTGAAAGGCCGCGCTACGTGCTGCGCCGCGACGGCTTGTCCGTACGGACGCGGCACGGTCTGGCTCCCCCGCCGCCCGATCATGAGCTGATCCGGGCGTGAACAAGCTTTTGCCGTGCGCTGGCACAGGCTAGGGCTCTATCGGCGGACGTACGGGAAGGTTCGAGGTCGGACCGGCTCAAAACCACCGCACCGGGAGATGATCGTGCCACCCAAAGGCAGTAAAGCGTCCAAGAAAGCGAGCAGCCAGCCGTGGCTGCACGTGGACGGCACCGAGATCCAGGAATTCGGCACAGTGCGGATGTGGCCGCTGGCCCTGTCCGAGGAGGCCCGCCACTACTCCTGCGGGCGGCTGAACCAGATCCTGGCCGACACGCAGATCCTGTACGCCCTGTACAAGAAGCATCACTGGCTGATGCGCGGCCCCACCTTCTACCAGCTGCACCTGCTGCTCGACAAGCACGCCAAGGAGCAGCTGGAGCTGATCGACGAGATCGCGGAGCGGGTGCAGACGCTGGGCGGCATCGCGGTCGGCGACCCGCGGCACGTCGCCGAGATCACCGTGGTCCCGCGTCCGCCGAACGGCGCCGAGGAGGTGCCGGCGATGCTCTCGCGCCTGGTCGAGGCGCACGAGACCATCCTGCTCGCGGCGCGGGACGCGGCTTCGCGCGCCGCCGAGCTGGGTGACGACGGCACCAACGACCTGCTGGTCTCCGAGGTGATCAGGACCGGCGAGATGCAGGTCTGGTTCCTGGTCGAGCACCTCGTGGACACGCCGCTGGTCGAGACGCCGAGCGAGGGGGAGACCCGGGTTCCGCGCAAGACGACGAGCCGTACGGGCAAGTGAGGCGGGCCCGGCTCATCGCGGTGAGCCGGGCAGGCTTCATCTGCGGAAGCGGCTCCTAGCCGCGGCCGTAGCGGTCCTCGGCGCGCCAGAAGTACCAGGAGCCGATGACGAGCGCGAGGACCGCCCAGGCCAGGCACGCGGCCCACACCATCGGCGGCGGCGTGTGGCTGCCGATGAGGATGTCGCGCATCCACTCGATGTACGAGGCCGCCGGGTTGAGGTACATCACGGTCGCCACCCATTCGGGCAGCCCGGCGCTGTTGACCACCTTGTCGTGGATGGCGAAGAACACGCCTGAGGCGTACAACCAGGTGCGCATGATGAACGGCAGGAGCTGGTTGAGGTCGCGCACCTGGGAGCCGAGCCGGGCGAGGATGAGTCCTGCCCCGATGTTGAACAGCGTCTGCAGCACCAGCACGACGGGGATCATCAGCCAGAACCAGTTGGGCGGCTCACCGGTGATCACCACGATGACCAGCAGCACGCTCATGGAGACGGCGAGCTGCTGCAGCTCCTGGATCGTGTACGCGAGGGGCAGCGAGGCGCGCGGGAAGTGCAGGGCGCGGATGAGCGACAGGTTCCCGGAGATCGACTTGGCGCCCGCGGTGGCCGTGCGCTGCGTGTAGGTGAAGACGAACATCCCGGTGAGCAGGAACGCCGGATAGTTCTCCACCCCGGCTCTGCCGCCCAGGATGAGACCGAACATCACGTAGTAGATGGCGGCGTTCAGCAGCGGGGTGATGACCTGCCAGAGCTGGCCGAGCGCTGAGCCCGAGTACTTCGAGACGTTACGTGATATGGCGTAGGTGAGGATGAAGTGCCGCCGCTGCCAGAGCTGGCGCAGGTAGACGGGGAACGGCGGCCGCGCGATGGCGGGGCGCAGGCCGTAGCGGCGGGCCAGCTCGGCCAGCGAGCCCGGCGCGGATTCTGCCGTCTCTTCCACGTGACTCATGAACACCTCGAAGCGTCGCGCTGGTCGTTCGCCTGTCGATCATCTCTCGCGTCGGGGCCGCCGGTCCCGTCTGAGTCCGGTGCGTCGCGGATTCGAGTGATTTCGACCGCCAGGTTAGACGTGACCGGCGGTCGGCTGTCTTCCCGGCCTCAGCCGCCCTGAGCTCAGGCGTCCAGCGCTCAGGGTGCCAGGGGTCAGGCGGTCAGGGATCAGGCAACCAAGGCTCAGGCGGCCAGAGCTCAGGCGGTCAGATAGGGGCGGAGTGCCTGGTCGATGGCCTCGGCCATCGCGGCGGGCAGCGGCCCGTCTCCGGTGAGCCCCCACAGGATGAGCGCGCCGTTGTAGGCCACGTGGACGGCCTTGGCGAGCGCGGCGGCGTCGGTGCCCGTGGCCAGCTCGCCGCCGGTGACGGCGGCGTCGAGCAGGGCGGCGATCTCGTCGCGTACGCGGCGGGCGTGCTCGGCGGCGTGTGCGCGGAACTCGGGGTCGGTGAGGTCGAGCTGCAAGAAGCCGAGGCTGCCCGCGAGGTCCTCCGGCGTGGCCACGCCTTCCGACAGGTGGATCAGCGCGGCGCGGAGCGCTTCCAGCGGCGAGCCGTGCTCCTGCCTGGCCTGTTCGAACGGACGCCCGGCCGTGTCGGCGGCGTGCGCGGCGAGCGCGAGCAGCAGTCCCCGCTTGGAGCCGAACCGCTGGACGAGCGTGGCGGGGGCGAGCCCGGCCTCGCTCGCGGCGGCGGCGAGCGTGAGGCCCTGGGGGCCGTGCCTGCCGAGCGCGCGGGCGGTGGCCTGGAGGATCGCCTCGTCGCTGGTCGTGCGGGGCCTGCCCATGGTGGTGCCTCCGGGGAAAACGCGTTACCGAATGTGCGTTCACTTACTATCGCACGTCCGGTACGGCCGGGTGCCGGGCCACCGCGTCAGGCCGATTCCCGGTCACCGCACCAGGCCGGCCCCGGTCACCGCGGCAGGGTCGCCCGGTCACTCCGGCAGGGTCACCCCGGTCACCGCGAACCGTTCGACCTCGGCGACGTGGCCGCCGGTCGAGGCGACGACGGTCAGCGTACGTCCGTGATCCGGCTTGAAGGACAGCGTGGCCGACCAGGGCGCCTTCTCGCCGCCCGCGGCCACGCAGCAGCGCTCGCCGAGCGGAGCGTCGGCGCCGGGGCGCAGGACGCGCAGCCTGATGCTCTCGTCCACGCCGGTGATGCGGCCGCCGACGGTCAGCGGCGACGTGACGGAGGCCCCGTACGCGGGCGTGGTGAGCGAGAGCGTGGTGTCGTCGGTGCCGACCACCTCCCAGGGTGCCTGGTCGCCGGAGCCGTACCGCATGAGGTGGACCACGGCCGCCACCATCGGCTCGGACCCCTCCCCCTTCAGCCCGACGTGGACGCGGGCGTGCTCGCCGTCCACGACCGTCTTGACGACCTGGTCGATCTCGGTGAAGCCGAGGAAGTCGCGGGAGAAGGCGATGGCGGTCTCGGCGGGGTCGAGGTGCCACGGCTGGTGCCCGTCCGCCTGGTAGGCGCGCTGCCAGGCGGCGACCTCGTCGGTACCGGAGAACGGCCACAGCGGCTGGTAGCGGCCGGCGATGAGCAGGCGGGTGGAGGCCGAGGCGCCGGACTTCTGCGGGGCCGGCGAGGGCTTGCCCGAGGTGGGCACGGGAACGGTGGCCGACGGCGCGGGTGTGCCCGAGGCGGGCACCGGCGCGGTGGCGGACGGCGTGGGCTCGCCGCCCGGGCCGACCCTGGCGGTGGCCTGCCCGCCGGAGGCGCCTGCGCAGCCCGCCGCGCCGAGGGTGATCGCGGCCAGCAGGGGCAGCACGCGCCGGGTGATCGCTTCCATGCGGTACCTCCTGCTCAAGGGCCGTCTGATGAGGTAGACGTACCCGGGGCGGTGGTGGTTCGCGTCCGCGGCCTGCGAAGGTCCCGCCAGGTGAGGTCCAAGGTCCATGGCTGAGGCGGGCCTGCGCGGGTAGCGTCCCGGCATGACCACCTTCGACCTGACCGGCCTGCGGGCCGTCGTCTTCGACACCGACGGCGTGGTCACCGACACCGCCCGGGTGCACGCGGCGGCGTGGAAGCACGTGTTCGACGGCTTCCTGCGCGGCCGCTCCGCGCCGTTCGACGTGCCCGGCGACTACCTGGCTTACGTGGACGGGCGGCCGCGGCTCGACGGCGTGCGCACGTTCCTGGCCTCGCGCGGCATCTCGCTGCCCGAGGGCGGGCCGGACGACGAGCCGGGCGCGCCGACCGTGCACGGGCTCGGCCGGGCCAAGGACGAGCTGTTCGTCAGCGAGATCGAACAGCATGGCGTGGCCGCGTTCCCCTCGACGGTCGAGCTGCTGCACGACCTGCGGCGGCGCGGCTGCCGCACCGCGGTGGTGTCGGCGAGCAGGCACTGCCGGGCGATGGTGGCGTCCGCGGGCGTGCTGCACCTGTTCGACGTGCTGGTGGACGGCACGGACGCGGCCAGGCTCGGCGCGCCGGGCAAGCCGGATCCGGCGCTGTTCCTGGAGGCCGCGCGGCGGCTCGGCCTGCCGCCCCTGGCGGTGGGCGTGGTCGAGGACGCGGTGCCGGGCGTCGAGGCGGCCCGCAGGGGCGGGTTCGGGCGGATCGTCGCGGTGGACAGGACGGGTACGCGGGCCGCCGCGCTGCTCGCCGCCGGGGCCGACGCGGTGGTGTCCGACCTGGCGGAGGCCGACGTCGCGGGGCGGGTGCCGGTGGGCCGGCGATGAGCGCCTGGACGCTGACGTACGAGGGGTTCGACCCCGAGAGCGAGGGGCTGCGCGAGGCGCTGTGCACGCTGGGCAACGGCCGCTTCGCCACGCGCGGCGCGACGCCCGACGGCGAGCCGCGCACGCCGGGCACGTATCTGGCGGGGTGTTACGACAGGATCGACTCGCTCGTGGCCGGGCACAGCGTCACCAACGAGGACATGGTCAACCTGCCCGACTGGCTGCCGCTGTGGTTCGCCACGCCCGGCGGCGACTGGTTCCGGCCGCAGACGGCCGATCTCCTGCTCTACCGGCACGAGCTGGACATGCGGCGCGGCGTGCTGCTGCGGGAGCTGCGCTGGCGCGACGATGACGGCCGCGTCACCCTCGTACGCCAGCGCCGCCTGGTGTCGATGGACGACCCGTACCTCGCGGCGCAGGAGAACACGTTCACCGCCGAGAACTGGTCGGGACCGCTGCGGGTGCGGGCCGCCCTGGAGGGACGGGTCGCCAACGAGGGCGTGGCCCGCTACCGCGACCTGCGCGGCGACCACCTGACCTGCCACGAGACCGGCTCTGAGGACCACCTCGCCTGGCTGACGGCCGTCACCCGCTCGTCGCGGATCACCGTGGCGCTGGCCGCCAGGATCGACGCCGAGACGGGCCCGCCGGCGCGGCCGGTGCTCGCGCGCGACCACATCGGCTCCGACCACGTCCTGGATCTGCCGGAGGGGCGGCCGGTCCGGCTGGTCAAGACCGTGGCGCTGACGTCGTCGCGCGACCACGCCTGCCACGACCCCCGCTCGTCGGCGCTGCGGCACGTGCGCAGGGCGCCGTTCTTCCCCGAGCTGCTGGCCCGCCACATGGCCGCGTGGCGGCGGCTGTGGAGCCGGGCCAAGGTCGACGTGGACGGCCCCGAACTGTCGCGGCTCGTCCACGTGAACATCTTCCACTTGCTGCAGACGCTCTCCCCGCACACCGCCGACCTCGACGCCGGGGTGCCCGCGCGCGGGCTGCACGGGGAGGCGTACCGGGGGCACGTGTTCTGGGACGAGCTGTTCGTGCAGCCCTGGCTCGGCCTGCGCCTCCCCGAGGTGTCCGAAGGGCTGCTGCGCTACCGGTGGCGGCGGCTGCCCGAGGCCAGGGACGCCGCCCGGCAGTCCGGGCTCGACGGCGCCATGTTCCCCTGGCAGAGCGGCAGCGACGGCCGCGAGGAGACCCAGACCCTGCACCTCAACCCCAGCTCGGGCCGCTGGCTGCCCGACCACTCGCGATTGCAGCGGCACGTCGGCCTGGCCGTCGCCTACAACGTGTGGCAGCACTACCTGGCCACCGGCTCGATGCCGCCCTGGTGCGCCGAGCTGCTGCTGGAGATCACCAGGTTCTTCGCCTCGCTCGCCACCGAGGTGGACGGCCGCTACGAGATCCGCGGCGTCATGGGGCCCGACGAGTACCACGAGTTCTGCCCGGGCGCCAAGCGGCCGGGACTGGACAACAACGCCTACACCAACGTGATGACCGCCTGGCTGATGCACCGCGCCCAGGAGACCACCGTCATCTGCCCCGACATCGTGCTGCGCCCCGGGGAGCTCGCCCGCTGGGAGGACGTCGGCGGCCGGCTGCGGGTCGACTTCCACGACGGCGTCATCAGCCAGTTCACCGGCTACGCCGGCCTCGACGAGCTGGACTGGAGCCGCTACCGGGGCGTGCGCCGGCTGGACCGGGCGCTGGAGGCCGAAGGCGACGACGTCAACCGCTACAAGGCGTCCAAACAGGCCGACACGCTGATGCTCTGCTACCTGCTGACCGCCGACGAGCTGACCGGGCTGCTCCAGCACCTCGGCTACCAGGTGGACGACGGCCTCATCCCCCGCACGATCGCGTACTACCTGAGGCGCACCAGCCACGGCTCCACGCTCAGCGCCGTCGTGCACGCCTGGGCGCTGGCCCGTCTCGACAGGGAACGGTCGTGGGAGTTCTTCATCGAGGCGCTGCAGAGCGACCTCAATGACGTCCAGGGCGGCACCACCGCGGAAGGCATCCACCTGGGCGCCATGGGCGGCACCCTCGACCTGCTGCAACGTTGCTACCTCGGGCTGGAGCCGCACCGCGACGGGCTGTACCTCGACCCGCTGCTGCCCGGCCGGCTCGGCCAGGTGTCCATGCCCGTCTGCTACCGGGGCCGGCGGCTGTTCATCGACGCCGACCACCACGAGGCACGCGTGAACGGGACCGCGTGCCGCACCTTCACGCTAGGAGACGCCATCATGTCCGGCACCGGCGACCTCGGACGACGCATCATCCACCACCGCGAACGCCTCGGCCTGACCCGCGAGCAGGTCGCCGAGCGCGCCGGCATGTCGCCGGGGTATCTCGAATACCTCGAAGAGCACGCCGACACGCCCGACGGCGGCGTGCTCTACCGGCTCGCCGACGCGCTGCAGACCACGGTGGACGAGCTGCTCGGCGGCGGGCAGGACCGGCCGCCCGGGCGCGGCCCCGCCACCGCGCACCCGACCCTGGAGACGCTGGACGAGGCCGAGTCGCTGCGGCTCATCGCGCCCGGCGGCATCGGGCGGGTCGCGTTCAACGGCTCGCACGGGCCGACCGTGCTGCCCGTCAACTACAAGCTGCACGACGGGGCCATCGTCTTCCGCACCGCCACGGGCGGGCCCATGGACCAGGACCTGCGTACGGGGCTCGAAGGCGTGGACATCGTCATCGCGTTCCAGATCGACCACATCGACGAGGCCGCCAGGGAGGGGTGGAGCGTGCTGATCCAGGGGCCGGCGCACCACATGCCGCCTGAGGACACGCCCGAGCTGGCCCGTACGGGCGTCACGCCGTGGGCGGGCGGCGACCGGCCGCTCTACATCCGCATCACGCCCCAGCACGTCACCGGCCGCCGCATCCACGGCATCTGACGCCGCGTCCCGCTCCCGAGGAAGATCAGGAGGTGGGGCGGCGGAGGGTGCCGATGACGGCGGTGGCGTCGAACTCTTCCGACGTGGCGACCCTGGCGAGCAGGCCCGCCGCCGACACCGCCGCGGCCGTGGCCGCCGCCTGGTCGCGGCTCGTCTCCACGAGCAGGCGCCCGCCGGGGGCCAGCCAGGAGGGGGCGCCGTCGATCACCCGGCGTACGACGTCCAGCCCGTCCGCGCCGCCGTCCAGGGCGGAGCGGGGCTCGTGCAGCCGGGCCTCAGGGGGCAGGAGGGCGAGGGATTCCGAGGGGACGTACGGCGGGCTGGCGATGAGGATGTCCACCCGGCCGCGCAGTGACGGGGGCAGGGGGTCGTACAGGTCGCCCTGGTAGACACACGCGCCGGGCAGGTTGCGGCGGGCGCAGCGCACGGCGGCGGGGTCGAGATCGGCCGCGTGCAGCTCCACCCGCCCGGCCGGCCCCTCCACCGTGCCCGCGAGGGCGGCGGTGATGGCGGCGCCCATCGCGCCGGTGCCGCAGCACATGTCGAGGATCACCGGCCTGCCCGGCACCTCGCGGGCCAGGGCGACGGCGCGTCCGATGAGGAACTCGGTACGGGGACGGGGGACGAACACGCCCGGCTCGACGTGGATGCGCAGCCCGCAGAACGACGCCCACCCGAGGACGTGTTCCAGGGGCTCGCCCGCGACCCGGCGTTCGAGCATGGCGGCGAGTGCCGCGCCGGTGGCGGCGGTGGAGACGAGCAGCGCGGCTTCGTCCTCGGCGAAGACGCATCCCGCGGCACGCAGCCTGGCGACGATGCGTTCGTTCGGGAGGGACGAGGAGGAGACTGGCATGGGAGCCTTTCGGGATGCCGTCGGGCGCTCCCGCGGTCACCTAGTCCCGGTGGGCCGCACGGTCGCTGGAAGGGAGCACCCGGCCTGACACGGCGGTGATGGGTCTCACCTCCCCGGGACGAACCCGGAGATCTAACGATCACGTCTGCGGACGTCACAGTACCAGAGCGCTTCTGGCCGCCCCGCGACCGGGCGCGGGGCGGCGAATCCGGGCCGGAGCAGAGCGCGGGACCGGGCAGGCGGTCAGGTCCGGGAGCGGGCAGGCGGTCAGGTCCGGGAGCGGGCAGGCGGTCAGGTCCGGGAGCGGGCAGGCGGTCAGGTGCGGGACCGGACAGGCGGTCAGGTGCGGCGGGCGAGGACGAGGTCGGTGGTGAAGGTCATGTCGAGGCCGTCGCCCACCAGCGCACCCATCTCCCCCAGTACCCGCTCCCGCACGTCCGGCGCGAGGATGCGGTACGCGGACAGGGTGCCGGCCAAGGTGACGAAGCGGGCGGTGTCGTAGCGCTCGGTCCAGGTGTAGCGGCGCCGGTCGAGGCCGGTGAAGCGGGGATCGGCGGCCAGCAGCCGATGGGCCTCCGCGGCGCGGTCGCCCTCGTCCTGGTGGAGGCTCTGGCTGGTGACGCCGTAGCGGTGGGCGAGCCGGACGAGGGCGGCGTGCAGCTCGGGGTCGGCGGGCACGTAGTGGCTCCAGAACAGCGCGAGCGCCCCGGAGGGGGCGAGCGCCGCGCAGGCGAGGTCCCAGCGCAGGTCGTGGTCCACCCAGTGCCAGGCCTGCGCGGAGTAGAGCAGGGCGAAGGGCCGATCCGGTACGTACTCCTCGAAGGTCCCGCTCACCACCCGCACGCCGGGGCACTTGGCGGTGAGCGCCGCCGCCATCCTCGGGTCGGGTTCGACGCAGGTCAGGTCGCTCACGCGGGCGGCGAAGCCGGCGGTGGCCTTGCCCGTCCCCGCGCCGACCTCCAGCACGGGTCCTGAGGGGGCGTAGTCCAGGACGTCGGTGACGAGCCGCTCGGGGTAGCCGGGCCTGGCGGCCTCGTACTGCTCGACGGCCTCGCCGAAGATCACGCTTCGCTTCCTGTCCACCGCCATGCGCTCCCCTTTCGTGGCCGGGCGATCGCCGATTCAATCACGCACGTACGAGACGATCATGACGGGGGCGCGGGAAAGGGATAAGGTCCGGTGACTGTGAGGAGTGAGCGCGACGAGCCGGTCGAGTACCGGCAACACCGGTTCCGTACGCCGCCGGGCGCGACCGAGGTGCTGCTGGTGCGGCACGGCGAGTCGGAGCCGGCCCGCCCCGACCGGCCGTTCCCCCTGGTCGACGGGCAGGGCGATCCCGCTCTGGCGCCGGAGGGCCGCGAGCAGGCCGAGCGGGTGGCGCTGCGGCTGGCCGCCGAGCCGATCGACGCGATCTACGTGAGCACGCTGCGCCGCACCTCCGAGACGGCCGCGCCGCTGGCCGCCCGCCTGGGCCTGACGCCGGTGGTGGAGCCGGAGCTGCGCGAGGTGCATCTGGGCGAGTGGGAGGGCGGGCTGCTGCGCCGCATGGTGGCCGAGGGCCATCCGCTGGCCCGCAGGATGTCGGCGGAGGAGCGCTGGGACGTGATCCCGGGCGCGGAGCCCGCGGCGGCCTTCTCGGCCCGGGTGCGCAAGGCGCTGGAGAAGCTGGCCGGCGCCCACCCCGACCAGCGCATCGTGGTGGTGACCCACGGCGGCGTGATCGCGGAGGCGCTGGCGGCGGCGAGCGGGTCGCGGCCGTTCGCGTTCCTGGGGGTGGACAACGCCTCGGTGTCGCACCTGGTGCTGACCGAGAAGCGGTGGATCCTGCGCAGGTTCAACGACACCGCGCACCTCGCCCCCACCTTCACCACCACCGCATCGCTGCCCACCTGAGAGGACCCGGGTGAAGAGACTGATCGCGCGGCTGTGGCGGAGCCTGCGCGGGTCGGTGCAGTGGCGGCTGCTCTACCTGACGCAGGACAAGTTCATGGTCGGGGTGACCGGGGTGGTGCGCGACCGCGAGGGCAGGGTGCTGCTGCTGCGGCACCGGTTCTGGGGGGAGAATCGCCCGTGGGGACTGCCCACGGGCGGCGCGAAGCGCGGGGAGACGTTCGAGGAGACGGTCGCGCGCGAGGTGCGCGAGGAGACCGGGCTCGAGGTGCGGGTGGGCGAGCTGGTGCAGCTCAGGAGCGGGTTCCGGCTCAGGATGGAGGTCGCGTACGCGGCCGTGTACGAAGGCGGCGGCACCCTGCGGCTGAACTCGATGGAGATCCTCGAGGCCCGCTGGTGCGACCCCGGCGACCTGCCGGAAGGACTGATCCCGTCGCACCGCGCCCTCATCGAGGCGACCCGCTGAGGTCAGCGATCGACGGCGTGGCCGAGCGACCAGTCGGCCCCGAAGGAGCCCTCGAGGCGGTGCCGCGAGCCGGGGTGGAGCAGCCGGGCCACGCTCACCAGCACATCGCCTGACCAGGTGCGGCGGCGTACGAGCAGGCACGGCTCGTAGCGGCCGATGCGCAGCAGCCGGCGTTCGGCGGCGTCGGCGAGCACGGCCTCGACGATGTGCTCGCCCCTGGTGAGCGGGGCGACCTCGTTGAGGTAGGCGTGGGGGGTCTGCCGGGTGAAGTCGCGCTCCAGGTAGCCGGGCACGGCGGCCGGGTTGACCAGGCGGTCTTCGAGCTGGATCGGGGTGTCCTCCTCGAAGTGCACGATGAGCGAGCGGTAGAGGACCGGCCCGGCGGCGTCGCGCAGCTCGGGGTCGGCGTCCTCCGACGACTCCTCGCGCACGAAGACCACCTCGGTGCGGTGGCGGTGGCCGTGGCGGCGGATGTCGTCGGCGATGTTCCTGACCTGGAGCAGTGCGGAGGCGGCCTTGGGCACGGCGACGAACGTGCCGACGCCCGCCCTGCGCTCGATGAGCCCTTCGTGCATGAGCTCGCGCAGGGCGCGGTTGATGGTCATGCGGGACAGGCCGAGCGCGCTGACGAGCTGGTGCTCGGAGGGAAGCTGCTGGCCGTGGGCCCAGCGGCCGGAGCGCACGCCGGCCGCGATGACCTTCTTGACCCGCTCGTACGCGGGCGCCGACGCGGGTCCGAGCTGCTGGAACTGGGCGGCGAGCTCGGACTCGACCACCGAGATGGGCACCATGTCGCGGCGGATCCTCGGGTCGGGGGACAGCGGGCGGAGAGATCTCCGTGACCGATGACCGAAGTTTATCTTCCCTCCCAGGGTAGCGATCTGTATATACAGGACTGTACATTTCCCCTCGAACCCCCGTATCCCCCCAGGGCGCGTGACGCGCGAGAGGCGGACCGCCATGAAAGACCACCAAACCCTGGGCGCGGCTCCAGCCGTGGAGCGCCGGACGATCGACGTGATCCCGGACGCCGAGCGGCACGGCACGCCGCGCAGCCAATTCACTCTCTGGTTCGGCGCGAACATGCAGATCACGGCGATCGTGGACGGCGCGCTCGCCGTCGTGTTCGGCGCCGACGCCCTCTGGGCGATCATCGCCCTGCTGATCGGCAACGTGCTCGGCGGCGCGGTGATGGCGCTGCACTCCGCGCAGGGGCCGCGGCTCGGCCTGCCCCAGATGATCTCCAGCAGGGCGCAGTTCGGCGTGCTCGGCGCGGTCCTGCCGCTCGTCCTCGTCGTGCTGATGTACCTGGGCTTCGCCGCCACCGGCAGCGTGCTGGCCGGGCAGGCGCTCGCCCGGGTCCTGCACCTGCCGACGACCGCGGGCATCCTGCTGTTCGGCGTGCTGACGGCGATCGTCGCGGTGACCGGCTACCGGCTCATCCACAGCGTCGGCAGGATCGCGACCGTGGTCGGCATCGCCGGCCTCGGCTACCTGCTGGTCAAGGTGTTCACCACGTACGACGTGGGCGCCGTCATCGGCGCCAAGCCGTTCGAGGTACCGACGTTCCTGCTGGCCGTGGGGCTGGGCGCGGCCTGGCAGCTGACGTTCGGCCCGTACGTCGCCGACTACTCGCGCTACCTGCCGCGCAGCACCAGCGAGCGGGCCACGTTCTGGGGCACGTTCCTCGGCAGCGTGATCGGCTCGCAGTGGGCGATGTCGCTGGGCGCGCTGATCGCGGCCGTCTCGGGCGCGGTGTTCGTCGGCGACCAGGTCGGGTTCGTCGGCGAGCTGGCCGGGCCCGCCGCCATCGCGCTGCTCATCTACATCGTGATCGTGGTGGGCAAGCTGACCGTCAACACGCTCAACGCCTACGGCGGCTTCATGTGCCTGCTGACGACGGTGACCGCGTTCAACGGCCGCTCGCGCGTCTCCCCCGTGGTCCGCGCCCTGTACATCGTGGGCTTCACCGCGGTCTCGATCGCGGTGGCGCTGCTGGCCAGCGCGGACTTCCTGGACAACTTCAAGAACTTCGTGCTCGCGCTGCTGATGGTGTTCACGCCGTGGAGCGCGATCAACCTCACCGACTACTACCTGATCTCCAAGGAGCGGGTGGACATCCCCGCCCTGTACGACCCGGCGGGACGCTACGGCCGCTGGAACATGACCGCGCTGGTCAGCTACGCCTTCGGCGTGGTGATCCAGATCCCGTTCCTCGCGCAGAAGCTGTACACGGGCCCGATCACCGAGCTGCTCGGCGGCGCCGACATCTCGTGGATCGTCGGCCTGGTGGCCACCGCCGCGCTGTACTACCCGTGGGCCAGGCGTACCTCGAAGCCGCCCGTGGAAATGATCTATCCGTCCTCCGAGCCCGTACAGGCTCGCTGACACAGCCGACAGACAGAGAGGAAGCATCATGGAAGGCGCACGCCCGGTCAGGGCCGCCCGCGGCACCGAGCTGACGGCCCTGGGCTGGCAGCAGGAGGCCGCGCTGCGGATGCTGCAGAACAACCTCGACCCCGAGGTGGCCGAGCACCCCGACGACCTGGTCGTGTACGGCGGGACCGGCCGCGCCGCCCGTGACTGGCGTTCCTTCGACGCGATCGTGCGGACGCTGCGCACGCTGAAGTCCGACGAGACGATGCTGGTGCAGTCGGGCCGCCCGGTCGGCGTGATGACGACGCACGAGTGGGCGCCGCGCGTGCTGATCGCGAACTCGAACCTGGTCGGTGACTGGGCGACGTGGGAGGAGTTCCGCCGTCTCGAGGCGGCGGGCCTGACCATGTACGGCCAGATGACCGCGGGTTCGTGGATCTACATCGGCACGCAGGGCATCCTGCAGGGCACCTACGAGACGTTCGCCGCGGTGGCGGCCAAGCGGTTCGGCGGGTCGCTCGCCGGCACGATCACGCTGACCGCCGGGCTCGGCGGCATGGGCGGCGCGCAGCCGCTGGCCGTCACCATGAACGGCGGCGTCGCGATCTGCGTGGAGTGCGACCCGTCGCGCATCCAGCGCCGCCTCGACCACGGCTACCTGGACGTCCAGGCCGACGACCTGGCGCACGCGCTGCGCCTGGCGACCGAGGCCAGGGACGCGCGCAGGCCGCTGTCGATCGGGCTGCTCGGCAACGCCGCCGACGTGGTGCCGCGCATGCTGGCCGAGGGCGCGCCGATCGACGTGGTGACCGACCAGACGAGCGCGCACGACCCGCTGGCGTACCTGCCGCTCGGGGTGGCGTTCGAGGACATGGCGGCCGAGCGGGACAAGGACCCGGCCGGCTTCACCGAGCGGGCGCGCGCGTCGATGGCGCGGCACGTCGAGGCGATGGTCGGCTTCCAGGACGCCGGCGCCGAGGTGTTCGACTACGGCAACTCGATCAGGGGCGAGGCGAAGCTGGCCGGTTACGACCGGGCCTTCGACTTCCCCGGGTTCGTGCCCGCCTACATCAGGCCGCTGTTCTGCGAGGGCAAGGGCCCGTTCCGGTGGGCGGCGCTGTCGGGCGACCCGGCCGACATCGCGGCGACCGACCGGGCGATCCTGGAGCTGTTCCCGGAGAACGAGCCGCTGGCCCGCTGGATCCGCATGGCCGGTGAGAAGGTGCACTTCCAGGGCCTGCCGGCGCGGATCTGCTGGCTCGGCTACGGCGAGCGGGACCGGGCGGGCGAGCGCTTCAACGACATGGTGGCCTCGGGCGAGCTGCGCGCGCCGATCGTGATCGGCCGCGACCACCTCGACTGCGGGTCGGTGGCCTCGCCGTACCGGGAGACCGAGGGCATGCGCGACGGGTCCGACGCGATCGCGGACTGGCCGCTGCTCAACGCCATGGTGAACGTGGCCTCCGGCGCGTCGTGGGTGTCGATCCACCACGGCGGCGGCGTCGGCATCGGCCGGTCCATCCACGCCGGGCAGGTGACGGTGGCCGACGGCACCGCGCTGGCCGGGGAGAAGATCCGGCGGGTGCTCACCAATGACCCGGGGATGGGCGTGATCCGGCACGTGGACGCCGGGTACGAGGAGGCCGAGGAGGTCGCCCGCCGCACCGGCGTGCGGGTGCCGATGAAGGAGTCCTGATGCCGTCGTCGTTCCAGGAGATGTGGGCGGAGCTGCTGCCGGTGGGCCGGCACGCCGGCTCCGGCGGCTACCGGCGCTTCGCCTGGACCGGCGCGGACGCCGAGTGCCGCGCCTGGTTCCGCGAGCAGGCGCAGGCGCGCGGCCTCGCGGTCGAGACCGACCGCAACGGCAACCAGTGGGCCTGGCTGGGCGATCCGGCGGCGGGCGACGCCGTGGTGACCGGGTCGCATCTGGACTCGGTGCCGGACGGCGGCGCGTTCGACGGGCCGCTCGGCGTGGTGTCGGCGTTCGCCGCGCTGGACGAGCTGGCGGCGCGCGGCGCCCGCCCGTCGCGTCCTGTCGCGGTGGTGAACTTCGGCGACGAGGAGGGCGCCCGGTTCGGGGTGGCCTGTGCGGGTTCGCGGCTGACGGCCGGTCAGCTCACGCCGGAGCGGGCGGCCGCGCTGCGCGACGCCGACGGGGTGACGCTGGCGCAGGCGATGGAGCGTGCCGGCTACGACCCGGAGGCGATCGGCCCCGACGACGAGCGGCTGGCCCGCGTCGGCGTGTTCGTGGAGCTGCACGTCGAGCAGGGCCGCTACCTCGCCGATACCGGCTCGCCGGTGGGCGTGGCGTCGGCGATCTGGCCGCACGGGCGGTGGCGCTTCGACTTCCGCGGCGAGGCCAACCACGCGGGCACCACCCGCATGCAGGACCGTCGCGACCCGATGCTCGCCTACGCCGCGACCGCGCTGGCCGCCCGCGAGCGGGCCGCGGCGGCGGGCGCGCGGGCCACGTTCGGCAAGCTGCTGGTCGAGCCGAACGGCGTGAACGCGGTGCCGAGCCTGGTGCGGGCCTGGCTGGACGCGCGGGCCGCCGACGAGGACGCGCTCGCCGGGCTGCTCTCCGGCATCGAGGAGGCGGCGCGCGAGCACGCCGCCCGCGAGGGTGTGGAGGTCGGGCTGGAGCGCGAGTCGTTCACGCCGGTCGTGGACTTCGCGCCCGCGCTCCGTGACGAGCTGGTGCGGCTGCTGGCCGCGCGCCGCGCGTACGAGGTGCCGGTGCTGCCCACGGGCGCCGGGCACGACGCGGGCATCCTGGCGGCGAAGGTGCCGACGGCGATGCTGTTCGTCCGCAACCCGACCGGGGTGTCCCACTCCCCCGCCGAGCACGCTCGCGAGGACGACTGCGTGGCCGGGGTGGAGGCGCTGGCCGACGTGCTGGAGGGGCTGGCATGCCGGTGACGTTCTTCGCCGAGCACGCCTGGGTCGGGGGCGCGGTCGCCTCAGGGGTGGTGATCGAAGTGTCCGGCGGGCGCGTCTGCGGCGTCCGTACGGGCCTCGCCGCTCCCCCGCCCGGGGCCGAGGTGCTGCGCGGGCTGACGCTGCCCGGCCTGGCGAACGCGCACTCGCACGCCTTCCACCGCGCGCTGCGCGGCATCGCGCAGCGCGGCTCCGGCACGTTCTGGACCTGGCGGGAGACCATGTACGAGGTCGCCGGGCGGCTCGACCCCGACGCGTACCTGGAGCTGGCCAGGGCCGTCTACGCGGAGATGGCGCTGGCCGGGATCACCTGCGTCGGCGAGTTCCACTACCTGCACCACGCCCCCGGCGGCACCCCGTACGGCGACCCCAACGCCATGGGCGAGGCGCTGATCGAGGCGGCGGCGCAGGCCGGGATCAGGATCACGCTGCTGGACACCTGCTACCTGTCGTCGGGGTTCGGCGCGCCGCCCGAGCGGCACCAGCTCCGCTTCAGCGACGGCGACGCGGACGCGTGGGCGGCCCGCGCGAGCGAGCTGAAGGAGCGGGCGCACGCCCGCATCGGCGCGGCGGTCCACTCGGTACGCGCGGTGCCCGCCGAGCAGATCGCGACCGTGGCGCGGTGGGCGGCCGAGCGCGACGCGCCGCTGCACGTGCACCTGTCGGAGCAGCCCGCCGAGAACGAGGCGTGCCTGGCCGCGCACGGCCGCACCCCGGCCGGGCTGCTGGCCGACCGTGGCGCGCTCGGCCCGCGTACCTCCGCCGTGCACGCCACCCACCTGACCGGCGGCGACATCGCCACGCTGGGCGGCTCGGGCACCACGGTCTGCATGTGCCCCACCACCGAGCGGGATCTGGCCGACGGCATCGGCCCGGCCGCCGACCTGGCCGCCGCCGGGTCGCCGATCAGCCTGGGCAGCGACAGCCACGCCGTGATCGACCTGTTCGAGGAGGCGCGGGCGGTGGAGCTGGACGAGCGGCTGCGCACGCTGCGCCGCGGCACGTGGAGCGCCGCCGCGCTGCTGCGCGCCGCCACCCTCGACGGGCACGCGAGCCTGGGCTGGCCGGAGGCGGGCCGGATCGAGGCGGGCGCGCCCGCCGACTTCGTCACGGTCGCGCTCGACTCCGTCCGCACGGCGGGGCCGCCGCCGGAGCTGGGCGCCGAGACGGCGGTGTTCGCCGCGTCCGCCGCCGACGTCCGGCACGTCGTGGTCGGCGGCCGTCCCGTCGTCCGCGACGGTGCGCACCTGCTGGTGCCGGACGTGCCCGGCGCGCTGTCCCGCGCGATCGCCCGCGTCACCCGCCCGTAGCATTCCGCGACATCCCCAACGAAAGGAGCCGTGCAGTGTCCGTCGCGTCCGTCGCGTCCGTCGCGTCCGTCGCCATCACCGGGATCGGCAGCCTGCTCACCAACGATCCCGAGCTGGGCACGATCACCGGCGCCGCCGTCGTCTTCGACGAGGGCCGCGTCGTCTGGGCGGGGCCTGAGTCCCGCGTGCCCGACGCTGACGAGCGGGTGGACGCGGGCGGGCGGGCCGCGATCCCCGGGTTCGTGGACTCGCACGCGCACCTGGTGTTCGCCGGTGACCGCACCGCCGAGTTCGACGCGCGCATGTCGGGGCAGCCGTACTCGGCGGGCGGCATCCGTACGACGGTGGCGGCGACCCGCGCGGCGAGCGACGCCGAGCTGGACGCGAACGTCGCCAGGTACGTCGCCGAGGCGCTGCGCCAGGGCACCACGACGATCGAGGTCAAGTCGGGTTACGGGCTCACGGTGGAGGACGAGGCCCGCTCGCTGCGGATCGCGGCCGGTCACACCGATGAGGTGACGTACCTGGGCGCCCACGTGGTGCCGGCCGAGTACGCCGGCGACCCCGACGCGTACGTGGAGCTGGTCGCCGGGCCGATGCTGAAGGCGTGCGCCCCGCACGCGCGCTGGGTGGACGTGTTCTGCGAGCGGGGCGCGTTCGACGGCGACCAGTCGCGCGCGGTGCTGGAGGCGGGGCTGCGGGCCGGTCTGACGCCGCGCGTGCACGCCAACCAGCTCGGTCCCGGACCCGGCGTACGGCTGGCGGTCGAGCTGGGGGCGGCGTCGGCCGACCACTGCACGCATCTCGACGACGCCGACGTGGACGCGCTGGCGAGCGGCTCGACGGTGGCGACGCTGCTGCCGGGCGCGGAGTTCTCCACCCGCTCGCCGTACCCGGACGCGCGCCGCCTGCTCGACGCCGGTGTCACGGTGGCGCTGTCGACCGACTGCAACCCGGGGTCGAGCTTCACCAGCTCGATGCCGTTCTGCGTGGCGCTGGCCGTGCGCGAGATGCGCATGACGCCGGACGAGGCGGTGGTCGCGGCGACGCTAGGCGGCGCCAGGGCGCTGCGCCGCGACGACATCGGGCGGCTGTCGCCCGGCGCCCGCGCCGACCTGGTGCTGCTGGACGCGCCGAGCCACGTCCACCTGGCCTACCGGCCGGGCGTGCCGCTCGTCTGGGCGGTCTGGCGCGACGGCGTCCGCCAGGTTTGACGCGCCAGGTGCGCGGCGGGCGAGCCGTGATCCGGCCGGGCCGGCAGTAGTGTCGCCGCCGAGCCCGACGTCGATCTGGGCGATGAGGTCGTCCGCGCCGGTCCTCAGCGCCGCGCCGCCCCCAGCGTCACCGGCAGCGCCGCGAGCCGCTGCGTCCCCGGATCCGGCAGGTACGCCGCCTCGCCCGCGAGTTCCATGCCGGGGAAGCGCCGCAGCAGCGCGCCGAGCGCGACCGCGACCTCCACGCGGGCCAGCCCGGCGCCCACGCAGAAGTGCGGCCCGTGGCCGAAGCCGAGGTGCGGCACCGGCTCCCTGGTGATGTCGAAGCTGTCCGGGTCGTCGAACGCGCGCGGGTCCCGGTTGGCCGCCACGACCGAGACCGTCACCGGCTCGCCCTTGGGGATGCGCACGCCGCCGATCTCGACGTCCTCCGCCGCGAACCTGGGCACGGTCATGATCTGCGGGGTGCACCAGCGGGCCAGTTCCTCCACCGCGCGCGGCATCAGCGCGGGGTCGGCGCGCAGCGCGGCGAGCTGATCGGGGTGCTGGAACAGCGTGACCAGGGCGTTGGCGATGAGGTTCGCGGGGGTCTGGCCCGCGAGGACCAGCAGCCACACCATCGTCACCAGCTCGTCGTCCGAGAGGCGGTCGCCGTCCTCGCCGGCGATGCGGGCCAGGTCGGAGACCACGTTCGCGGACGGCGCCCTGCGGGCCTCGGCGATCGCGGCCTTCGCGCCCTCGATGATCGCCGGGATGGCCTTCGCGAACGCCTCACCGTGACCGGTCGCGACGGCGGCGCCATACTCGCGCCAGGCGGGGCGGTCGGCGGCGGGGATGCCGACCAGCTCGCAGATCACCTCCATGGGCAGCGGCCTGGCGAAGCCGGCGAGCAGGTCGGCCTTGCCTTCCTGGAGCTCGCCGAGCAGGCGTCCGACGATGGCCTCGACGCGCGGCGCGAACTCCAGGGCCCGACGCGGCGTGAACGCGGGCGCGACCAGCCGCCGCAGCCGCGTGTGCTCGGGACCGTTCATCTCGGACATCGTGCGCATATAGCGGGCGCAGTGCTCGGGCACGCCGGGACGCAGGAAGCTGCCCGAGTTGATCTCCAGGCGCGGATCGGCCAGCGCCGCCCTCGCCTCCTCGTAACGGGTGACGGCCCATAGGTGGCCGAGCCCCGGTGCCAGCAGCCGCGCCACGGGGGACTTCTCCCTGGCCGGGGCGTACGCGGCGGCCAGGTCGCGCAGCACGGCCACATCGGACAGGTCGATCTCCGGCACGTCGGTCATCCGTCGCCTCCATTTCGGATGATGTCATCATCTGGATGGTGACGGTATCTTGGCTTGAGACCTCCGGCAACTCGCTTGCAGCGCCCGGTAACGTGCTTGGGCGCATGACACCGTCTTCGAGCCCACGGCTTGAAGGCACGGACGACGCCTGCTGAGAAGGCACGAAACGGAGGAGGGCGGTTGGTCCGGCTCACCAGGGCGCAGGCGCAGGAGCGCAACCGGGCGAAGGTGCTGGCGGCGGCCAAGGAGGAGTTCGCCGAACGCGGCTACCGCGACGCCAAGATCGACGCCATCGCCGACCGGGCCGAGCTGACCCGGGGCGCGGTCTACTCCAACTTCCCCGGCAAGCGGGCCCTCTACTTCGCGGTGCTCGCCGACCTGGCCGAGCGCGCACCCGTACGGCCGCCGGAAGAACCCGCGCTGACCGTGCGCGAGGCGCTCGGGGAGGTGGCGCGGGCATGGGTGACCCGGCTGCCGCTGGTCAGCGACGGCGAACGCGAGCCGAGCCGCCTCGGCATGCACCTGATCCCGGAGATCCTCGCCGACGAGGCCACGCGCAAGCCGTACGCGCAGCTCATGCGGCTCAACGCGATCCTGCTCGGGCTGGCCATGGAGCGGCTGCGGCCGCCCCGCGAACCTGACGGGCGGCTGGTCCGGCTCGCCGAGGCCGCGCTCACCGTCCTGCAGGGGTCCTCGCAGCTCTCGGCCGCCGCGCCCGGGTTCGTCGAGCCGTTCAACGTGATCCGCGTGTGCGAGCAGCTCGCCGACCTCGACCTGGGCGACCGCTGGTTCGTGGCGCCCATGGTGCCGGAGGTACGGTCGCCGGGCACGCCGTGGTCGCCGCCGGCAGGGACGCTCGACGCGGTCACCGGGGAGCCCGCCCATCCCGAGCGCGACGGCGTGGTGGCGGTGCTCGGGCTGCACCGGCTGTCGGCCGCCGAGGAGGCCGTACGCGCCGCGCCGCCCGACGCCGAGGTGACCGCCGTCATCGTCACCGGCACGCCCCAGGAGCTGATGCCCCTGGCGCGGCTGGTCGTCGCCGAGGTGAGCACGTGCCTGCGGCAGGCGTTCCCCCGCGCCGCCTGGCCCCGGCTCCGCGTGGTCCACGACGACACGGGCGCGCTGGCGGCCGCGGCGGGGGTGGCATCGCCCGGCGACCGTACCGAGGTGGCGCTGCGGGTGCGGGCGGGCCGCGTGGAGCTCCGCGCCGAAGGCTTCGGCGCCTGCCACACCGCCGCCACCCACCCCCTCACCTGACCCCGCACCGGCGTCCTGCCGGCCGAGCCGCGCTGCGACCGTTCGTACCAGGCAGAGGGGGCCGAGCGCGGTGTCCTGTCCGCCAGGTGGTGTTGCGCGGCGGTGAGCGTCCGGCGGCGGGTGCGGTCGTCGGGCGGCGCGAGCGCAAGAAGCAGGCCACCCGGGCGGCGCTCAGCGAGGCCGCGCTCCGCCTCTCCCTGCGCCACGGCGTCGAGAACGTCACCGTCGAGCAGATCGCCGGCGCGGCCGACATCGCGCTGCGCACCTTCTTCAACTACTTCTCCAGCAAGGAGGAGGCGGTGGTGGCGACCCTGTCGGCCGCCGCCGAGCAGCTCATCGCCCGGTTCCGTGCCCGCCCGCCGGAGGAGCCGGTGCTGACGGCCTTCCGCGAGGCGGTGCTCGCGGTCATGAACGACAGCGACGCCGCCGGCCGGGACCACATCCGCGCGCTCCGGCTGGTCAGGAGCACACCGTCGCTGGTGCCGTACGAGCTGGCCGTCCTCGCCGCCCAGGAGCAGGCGCTGGCCGAAGCCATCGCCGAACGCATCACCCCCACGCAGGCGGCCTCCGCCCGCACCGAGGCGATCACCCCACGCGCCCAGGCCGAGGCGGCGCCTGCCCGCACCGTCCCGCGCGAGGTGACCGCCCAGGACGGCGGGAGGTTCGATGAGGCGGGTGTTTATCCGATCGTGTGCGCGGGGGCCGTGCTGAGCGCGCTGCGGGTCGTGATCGACCGCTGGTCGCGCTGGGCCGACGAGCCGGGCAGGGTGCCCGACATCGCGGTGCTGCGCCGCCAGTTCGACGCCGCCATCGCCGAGCTGGCCGCCGGACTGGATCGCCCCGGCCGTACGCCCCACTGAACCTCGGCCACCCGACCGGGCTCCCCGACCGAGCCTCAACACCCCAGCGGGTCGCTGCGCGAGGCGACGGGGTGCCCCCCTCGCGTCAAGCGCCCGCGCTGGGTGCGCCCCGCGGGCTCTTCGTACGAGCGGAAATCGCGTTGCGGGCCTCAGCGGCGTACTGACATGATCAACAATCCTTTACGGTCATGACAGCGCAGGTGGTGACGGCATGCGGTGGGCGGGCCCGGCGCTCGCGATCGGGTCGGCGTGCGGGTTCGCGTTCTCAGGTCCGATGGCGAAGTACCTCGTCGCGGCCGGGATGACGCCGATCGAGGCGGTGTGGACCCGGCTGCCGGTCGGGATCGCGCTGCTGCTGGTGTCGCTGTCGCCGGTGCTCGTGGTGGCCTGGGTCCGGCTGGTACGCCGCCGGCGGCTGCCCCGGTCCGCGTACGCGGGCACGATCGTCGCGATCGCCGGCCTGGCGATCGTCGTGGAGGCATGGCAGGAGATCCGCCTGGACGGGCTGGGCCTGGCGACGGGACTGCTGGCGGCGGCCTGCTCGGCCGGATACTTCCTGATGAACGAGAGCTTCGGCGACGAGGTGAACCCGCTCGCGCTCATCGCCTGGGGCCTGGCGGGAGCGAGCGTGCTGATGATTCCGGCGGCGTCGCCGTGGGCGCTGCCGTGGGAGGCGTGGTGTCGTGAGCCTCGGGCCGGGTGGCGGCCTCACTCGGGGGCTCGGGGTGGCAGAGCGGCTGACAGAAGCCAGCCGCCGTCGCCGTCCGGGCCGGCGTCCAGGGTGCCGCCCAGGGCGCGGACGCGCTTGCGCATGCCGGCCAGGCCGTGTCCGGAGGAGGGCAGGCGTTCCGGGGCGGCGGGTGGAGGGCCGTTGTGCAGCCGTACCGACGCTCCGCCGCCCGAGGCGGTGACCGTGACCGCTACGCGGGTGCCGGGGCCGGCGTGTTTGAGCACGTTCGTCAGCCCCTCCTGGACGACGCCCGCGGCGCACGCGCGCAGCACCGGCGAGACCGTCGCCATGCCGGGGTCGAGGTCGAGGTCCACCACGAGGCCGGCGGCGGACATGCGGCCGGCCGCCGCGCGTATCAGGTCGGGCGCCTCGAGGTGCGGGTCGCCGCCGTGCAGCAGGTTGCTCAGGTCGCGCAGCACCTGGTCGCCGGTCTCGCGGATGTCGGCGAGCGCGTGGCCGAGCGGCCCGTCGGGTACGGCGGCCCGGGCATCACCGGCCCGCAGCACCATCGCGCCGACGTGCCCCGCGACCAGCGTCTGCACGTCCCGGGCGATGTGCTCGCGCTCGGCCAGCAGGTCCGCGCGGGCGCGCGCGAGCGTCAGGCGTACGGCTTCCTCGGCCCGCAGCCGCTCGGCGGCGGTGACGGCGCGGCGCATGCCGAGATAGCGGCCTGCGACGACCGGCATCGCCACCAGCGTCACCAGCACGATCACGCGCAGCGTGGTGATCCGGCTGAAGGACTCGAACACGGCCACCGCGACGCACGCACAGCCCGCCGCGTACACCAGCGCCGTCCACGCCCACGACGACACCCGCTTGGCGAACACGCCGATCGCCACCAGCAGGAGCAGCATGCCGGTGTCGGTGGCCCCGTGCAGGTGGGCGTCCGCGGCGAGCAGCAGCGCCGCTTCGACGGCCACCACCAGGCCGGGCAGCCTCCTGGCGAGGCCGAGCGCCAGCCCGGCGACGACCGTGGCCACCTGGACGATCGCGAGGGGCTGGCCGCCGGTGTGCCAGATGTCCCACGTGCTCAGCACCGCCAGCAGCGCGCCTGCGCCGGCCAGGAGCACGTCGATCGTGCCGTCGTCGTCAGCATGGCGCGGATGAGCGCCGATGGCGGCGTCCCCGGCACTACGCAGGTCGTCGCCGATGTCAGCGTGCGCGGCGCGGCGCAACCCAGCGCCGATGGCGGCGGGCACCGCAGGCAGGAGGAGCGCGAGCGCCATCGTGCCCGGGGTGACGCCGGGGCCGGCCACGTTCAGGGCGGTCGCCAGTACGGCGGCGAGCATCGGGCCGCGCGCCTCCCTCAAGCCGTGCCGATAGCCGGTGACGCAGAGGGCCACGCACATCAGGACCTGCGCGCTGTCGGCGCCCGGCGCTAACCGGCCGGCGATCACCAGGAGCGCGGCGAGGTGAACGGTGACCGGGCCGGGACGCCGGCGTACGACGCCCATGGGCAGACCGGCCAGCAGCGCCACGGCAAACTCGGACGGCGTCGGCATGCCCTCGCCGGCGTGACCGTTGATGAGCAGTTCCAGGGCGACGGCCGAAGCGGCGAACAGCCCATCCAACGACGCACCGCGCGAACGCATGCGCTCACGTTACCGATTGATCACCACGTGCGTGGCCCGCCTGCGACGGCCCAGGTCACCCCGCCGACGCCGCCCGGCCCGCCTCCGGCGAGCCGGCTTCAGAGCGTGGTGGGGAGTACCGGGAGGCCGCGTACGCCGGGGTCGGCGGCGAAGAGGGCGCCCGCCTCGGGCTGTTCGGCCCGGTCGATGTCGAGGGCCGAGGTCGTGATGTAGAGCCGGTCGAGCCGCTCGCCGCCGAACGCGACGGCCGTGACCTTGGGTACGGGGAGGGTGATGACGGCGTCGAGCCGCCCGCCGGGGGTGTAGCGGTGGACGGCCCCGCCTCCCCACAGCGCCACCCAGACGCCGCCCTCGGCGTCCACGGTGAGCCCGTCGGGCGCCCCCTGTCCGGGGTCGAGGACGGCGAACGGCCGCCGCCCGCTCAGCCCGCCGGCCGGGTCGTAGTCGAGGACGTCCACGCGGCCGGTGGTGGTGTCGGCGTAGTAGGCGAGCCGGCCGTCGGGGCTGAAGCCGAACCCGTTGGAGATCGTCACCTCGGGCAGCACCACGCGCAGCCGCCCGTCGGGCTCGGCCACGTAGAAGGAGCCGCCTCCTGGGGTCTCGTCGTAGGCCATGCTGCCGATGTAGAACCGGCCGTCGGGGTCGCAGCCGCCTTCGTTCATGCGGACGCCGGGGTCGGTCCACGCCTCGCCGAGCGAGCGCAGCGGCGCGTCGAGGTCGTCGGAGTCGGCCAGCAGCAGCTCGCGCTCGGCCGCGACGACGTAGCCGCCGGAGACGCGGGGGCGGACGACGGCGGCCACCTTGCCGACGTGGCGGCGGCGCACCTCGCCGGCCTCGGTGAGCGCGAGCACGTCGCCCTTCAGCATGTCCACCCAGCGCAGCCCGCCCCACCGGGCGGACCACACGGGCCCCTCGCCGTGCTGGGCGACGGGGTCGGTGACGGTGTACGCGGTGATGCCCATGCCGCTCTCCTCCATGATCGCTGCGATAGGCCAGCCTAGTGGTCAGATGCGCCGGGTGGCCACGATCAGCAGCAGGGCGAGCACCGCCAGCACCGCGCCCGCCGCGTACGTCACCGCCACCCCTTGCGCCAGGGTCAGGCCGCCGATGAGCGTGCCCGCGCCGATGCCGACGTAGATGGCCGACGCGTTGAGCGAGACGACCAGCGACGCCTCCTGAGGTGCGACGCCGATGAGCCGGTGCTGCTGGGGCGGGGTCTGGCACCAGGTGCCCGCGCCCCATCCGACGGCCAGCAGCCCGACCAGGGCGACCGGCACGTCCTGCCCGCCGGCCAGCCATCCCAGCCCGGCGAGGCTGGCCGCCATCACGACATATCCCCCCATGAGCACGCGGCTCGCTCCCCACCGGTCGATGGTGTACCCGGCGGCCATGTTGCCGAAGATGGCGCCCACCCCGTACAGGAACAGCATCGACGCGGTGGACTCCACGCCGACGGCGCGCATCGCCGGGGCGCTGTAGGCGTAGACGGTGTAGGTGGCGGCCATGCCGAGCACGGTCAGCGCCAGCACGGCGGGGACGGCGGGACGCCGCAGCACGCTGAGCCGTTCGCGCAGCGGCACCGGCGGCTGGCCGGGCAGCGCGGGCAGGATCGCGAAGACCGCGACCGCCACCGCCGCGCACGCCCCGGCCACCAGGCCGAGCGCGGCCCGCCAGCCGAGCACCTGACCGGCCAGCCCGCCGAGCGGCACGCCCGCGGCCGTCGCCACGGTCAGCCCGCCGATGACGGTGGCGAGCGCCCGTCCTCGCACCTCAGGCCGCGACAGCGCCGCCGCCACGGCTCCGGCGTTCGGGGTGAACGCCGCCGCGCCCGCCGCCGCCAGCACGCGCGTCACCAGCAGCACCGCGAAGGTCGGCGCGAGCGCCGAGCCCAGGTTCGCGAGCGCGAGCACGAGCAGCGCGCCGACCAGCAGCGCCCGCCGCGACAGGCGGGCGGTCACGGTGGCGAGGATCGGCGAGAGCATCGCGTACGCCACCGCGAACGCGGTGACCGACTGCCCCGCCGCCGTCTCGCTCACCTCCAGCGACGCGGCGAGCTGCGGCAGGAATCCGGCCACGACGAACGCGTCCGTCCCCACGGCGAACGTGCCGACGGCCAGCACGGCCACGGGCACGAACGCCCGCCGCCGTTGAACCGGGACATCCAACATCCCCTTTTTCCTCCCGAGAAAGCGACACCTGGATCGTGGTCGTGGAAAGCGCGCCTCAGCCCTCACGTGGCCTCGGCTCCGGTCTCAGCCGGTGAGACGGGCGTAGTGGCGGCGGGTGCGCCCCGGCGCGGACGGCGCGGCCTCGCGCATGAGGTCGGCGAGGGTCTGCGCGGCCAGCTCCCTGCGCCAGGCCAGTTCGGCGCGGCGCATCGCGATCACCACGCCGCAGGGCTTGGCGAACGTGCCGGCGGGCTCCTCGGCGCCCGCTCCGCGCCGGCGGATCTCGTTGCACCTGAACGCCTCGTCGCGGCCCTCGATCGCGGCCACGACGTCGAGGAGCGTGATGCGCTCCGGCGCTCTGGCCAGCCGGAAGCCGCCCTTCACTCCGGGCACGGAGGCGAGGATGCCGGCGCGTACGAGGTCCTGCAGCCGCTTCTTCAGGTAGACGGGCGGCAGCTCGAACAGCTCGGCCAGCTTCCCGGTCGGGATCGGCGCCTCATCCTCCAGCCAGGCCAGCGCCAGGCAGCAGTGCAGACCCCACTCGACCCCTTCTCCCATCCGCATGAAAGGGGATGTTACACGTCCCGGTTTTGCTGTGGGTGTCGGAGGCTCCCCGCCGTACGGGGCTCAGCGGCCTCGTCTGAGGCGGCGGGTCTTGGGGCGGGGGCGCGCCGATCGCGAAGCGCCTGCCGCCCAGCCGCCGGTCTCTCGGCCGCCGGCCGCCGGAGCGCCCGCCGCCGTGCCGCCCGTCCAGTGGGCCGGGCGGGTGAGGGCGGCGGGCAGGCGCGTGGCGGGGCCGCCCATGGCGGCGTTCACCTGGGCCTGGGTGAGGAAGACGGCACCGGTGAGGTCGGCGCCGGTCAGGTTCGCGCCGCGCAGGTCGGCCCCGATGAGGTCGGCCTGCCGCAGGTCGGCGCCGCGCAGGTCGGCGCCGATCAGGTACGCCCCGCGCAGGTCTGCCCCTCGCAGCCGGGCGCCGCGCAGCCGGGCCCCGATGAGGTCGGCGCCGCGGTGCCGCTTGCCGCCGAGCCCGTGACGCACCAGCTCGCTCGCCCGCAGCAGCACCTCGTTGACCCGCGCGCGGTGGGCGCCGACGTCGAGGTGTTCGAGCACGACGGCGCTCTCGCGGGTGAGGCGTTCCGTCTCCTCCAGCAGGGCGCGGGCGTCGGGGTGCACGGGCGCGGCGGCGGGCAGGGTGAGGATCTCCGCGAGATACCACAGCAGCTCGTGCAGCCCGCGCATCACCGGGAACACGGCGTACATCTGCCGGGCCGTCTCCGGGGCCTCGCGCCAGCTCCGCCCCTCGTACGTGACCTGCGAGACCTTCTGCCCGGCCCCGAAGCACTCGAACACCGTGCACCCGTTGAACCCGCTCTCGCGCAGCCGCGAGTGGATCGAGCAGCGGAAGTCGTCGCGCAGGTTGGCGCAGGGCCGGCCGGCGTCCTTGTCGACGGCGAAGTCCGCCGACGCCGAGAACGGCAGCGCCACGCAGCACAGCCCGAAGCAGCTCGCACAGTCGGACAGCAGGCCGAGCTCGCGCGGGTGGGTTCCTGGCACCGGGCGGTTCTCCTCTTCACGTACGGGGCGGCAGGCCAAGGGTACTCGCGTACGGGGGTGCGGCCTTCCGGCTCAGCCGCCGTAACGCCGCTGCCTGGCGGCGAAGCTGCGCAGCGCGCGCAGGAAGTCGATCTCGCGGAAGGCCGGCCAGTAGGCCTCGCAGAAGTACAGCTCGGAGTAGGCCGACTGCCACAGCAGAAAGTTCGACATGCGCTGCTCGCCGCTGGTGCGGATCACCAGGTCGGGGTCGGGCTGCCCGGCCGTGTAGAGGTGCGGGGCGATGTCGTCCACGGTCAGCGTCGAGGCCAGCTCGACCATCGACTGGCCGGCCTCGGCCCGCTCGTACAGCAGCTCGCGCAGGGCCTCGATGACCTCCTGGCGGCCGCCGTAGCCGATGGCGAGCGTGAGGTGGAAGCCGGTCTGGCAGGTGCGGGTGTTCTCGACCGCGTCTTTGAGCACCCGGGCGGTGGTGTCGGGCAGCATGTCGAGCAAGCCCGCGACGTGCACCTGCCAGCGCGAGTCGGCGACGTTGAAGCGGTCTTCGACCATCTGCTCGATCACCTTCAGCAGGAAGGCGACCTCCTCATCGCCGCGCCGCTGCAGGTTCTCGGTGGAGCAGAGGAAGATCGTCAGATGCTTGATGCCGATCGTCTCGCACCAGGAGAGCACGTCCTGGATGTGATCGGCGCCGTATTTATGACCCATGCTCGGGTTGGCCATGCCCTTCTGCCTGGCCCATCGCCGGTTGCCGTCGATGATCAGGCCGACGTGGCGGGGCAGGGGGCCGGACATCACCTGGCGGCGCAGCCGCCGGGCGTAGAGGGAGTGAAGGAGGTCAGTCGTGTGCACCCTCCAAGAATGGCGCGGGTGAGGGGCCGGAATCTGATCTTTCCTGATATCCACCTCCGGCAGGCGCCGAAAGGGACGCTTCCGTGACGTTCAGGCATCCGCCCGGCAGCCCGTACGGAACAACTTCCAGAACGCCAGCGCCGCCTCCTCCGCGCCGCCGGGGCAGCCGCCCGCGACCCAGTGGGCGATGACGCCGGCCAGCGCGCCTGCCAGGTAGGCGGCGTGCACGTCGGCCGGCACGTCATCCCACCCAGGGGGGCGGTGCCCGCCGGCGAACCGGCCCGCCAGCTCGGCGGTGAGGCGCTCGCGCATGCGGGCCGAGAAGCGGGCGCTGCCCTGGGGGCCGAGCATGCGGGCGTAGAGGGTGGCGTTGGCGGCGACGTACGCGAACAGCTCGGCCAGCGGCTCTGGGGCGCGGTCGCGGGGCGCGTCGAGCGGGCACAGCGCGGCGGCCCTGGCGACGGCGGCGACGGTGTCCTCCATGGCGTCGGTGACGAGCGCGTCGAGGTCGGGATAGTGCAGGTAGATCGTGGCGCGGTTCACCTCGGCGCGCTTGGCCAGCGCCGACATGGTGATGGTGGCGGGCTCCTGCTGGGCGGCCAGGTGGCGTACGGCCTCTTTGAGCCTGGCCCGGGTGCGCCGGGCTCTCGGATCGTCCGGGTTCACGCACCTCACTATACGACAGGCATCGCTTAAGCGACATGTGTTGACTAATCAACATTTGTCGCATAGCTTGCTGGTATGCGTATCGAGATCTGGGCAGACGTGGTCTGCGGGTGGGCCCACATCGGCAAGCGACGGCTGGAGAAGGCGCTCGCGTCCTGGGACGGCGAGCCGGTCGAGGTGATGTGGCGGCCGTTCCAGATCGATCCGTCCGCGCCCGCCCGCGCGGTGCCGATGGAGCAGGTGCTGCGCGACCCCGTCGCCGACGAGGCGCTGCGGGCCTGCGCGCCCGGCCTCTCCCCCGCCGAGAACCGCGCCCGGGTCGCCGAGATCGCCGCGTCAGAAGGGCTGGGCGCGCAGTGGGGCTCCGGTTACCGGGTCGCCACGCTGGAGGCGCACCGGCTGATCGCGCTGGCGTACGAGAAGGGCGGGGCCGCGCTGCAGGACCGCGTGGCCGAGCGGCTGCTGCGCGCCCATTTCGTCGAGGTACGCGACATCAGCGACGTCGCCGTGCTGACCGAGATCGCCGCGGACGCGGGCCTGGCCGACGAGGCCGGCTACACCGGCACCGCCGCCCTTTCCGCGCTGTCCGGCGACTCCGCCCGCCCGCAGGCACCGGCCGGTGATCCCGCCGGCCGCCGGGCACCGTCCGAAGGCGGCGCCGGCCCGCAGGCGCTGCTCCCCGGCACCGCCGCCTGGCGGGCGCTGCCTGGGGCCGAGCTGACCCGGGAGCTGCTGCTCATCGGCAAGGCGAAGGGCGTGCGGACGTCGCCGACCATCGTCGCGAACGGGCTGGCGCTGGAGGGCGCGCAGTCGCCGGAGACGATCGCCGCGTTCCTCCGGGACGCCGCCGGGCACACCCCGCGCCGCCTGCCCGCCGAGGTCGAGCGGCTGCGGCACGTCGAGTCGCTGCTCGACCAGCGCGACCCGCTCGGGGCGCTGACGCTGCTGCGTCCCCTCATGGACGAGCATGGCGGTGACCGGGGCGTCCGGATGCTGGCGGCGCGGGCGTACTTCGCGTCGGCGCAGCTCAACCGGGCGCGCACGACACTGGAGTCGCTGGTCGAGGAGTCGCCCGACGACTCCTACGCCCGCCACCTCCTGGGCCGCACCCTGCAGCGCCAGGGCAGGCACGAGGAGGCCGCCTCCCACCTCACCCTGGCCGCCGCCATGACCCCGGACTACGCGGCCTGACCGCGGCCGCCATCTCTCATCCGGGTGCCGCGCCGTCGCCATGGGCGTACCGGGCCGCGCGGTCCGTCGTGCCTGCGGCTCCCGCTGAGGCCATGGCCGCGCTGAGCCGGTGCCCGCCTGCGGCCCGCTAGGGCGCAGGCGGCCTTCGAGGCGACGTGCAGGCCGGTCCAGGCAATTCCGGCGTCAGCGGCTCATGCGCCTCACCTTGCCGACCGGCCCGCACCCTGTGGCTCCCCCCGCGCGGGGATCCCGCTCCCCCGCCGGGTGGTCAGGGCTCCGGTGACAGCAGGACCTCGGCGCCGACGGGCGCGTACCCGGCGGCGATGAAGGCACGGACGCTCGCCGCGTTGCCCGGCGCGACCTGCGCCCACACCGGGGCGGGCGCCAGGTGCCTTGCGGCAGCGGCGAGCAGGCGGCCCAGCCCGCGGCCCCGATGAGCGGGCTCGACCTCGATCGCGACCTCCCACCGTCCGCCCACGCCCCGCCCGACCGTCAGCAGACCGGCCACGCCGCCTCCTGGCCCGTCGTCCTGGGCGGGTGCGACCCAAACGCGGACGTCGTCGCGGTAGCGGCGGGCCCGTGCCACCCTCGGGTGGCCGCTGTCGCGCAGCTCCTCCAGGGCGAGCGGCGCGGACCCGGGCAGCGGGCAGGCCACGGCGAGCAGGTCGAGGTTGCCGGCGGCCCGGCCGGTCAGCGCCGCCAGCTCCTGCAGGAACGGCGGCCCGAGCGGGGCGTCCAGGTCGCCGGGAGGCAGGCGTTCCCTGATCCAGGCGGGGTCGACGTCGGCGAAGACCACGGCGTGCGCGGTGAAGGAGAGCACGCCGAGGTCGCGCGGCGACGGCTGGGGCACGAGGGTGACGCCGCCGTCCGCAGGGGGAAAGCGGCCGTCCTGGGCATCGCGGAGCACCTCCGCCAAGTTGGTCATGAGCCGCCATGATGGCACGCCCCGCGCATTGCAGAGGCGGGTGGATGCTTTGCCGGGCGGCGGCCTCCTGTTGATCGAATAGCGGGGCGTGGCGAGCACCCCGCCACAAGATCGCTACGTATAGTGATGGCCGATGTCACTTCGTGATTACAGGGGGAGATCATGAGAAGTAGCCTCGTTGCCGCCGGCGGCGCGCTGCTCATCACGGCAGCCGTGTTCGGAACGGCCGGCACTGCGGCCGCCGACATCTGGTCCGACCACAAGTGGAACAAGCACCCGAGGGCGTGCGGGCTCGCTCTCAACGACGACAGCACCTACCACTGGATCACCAAGCACGGCGTCTTCGCCGGCACGCGCCACGCCAACGCCTGCAAGCAGCACGTGCACCACTTCGGCTGGGACGCGGACGACGACTGAGCCGGCCTCCGGCCGCCGCGGCCCGGGGCCTCCCCCGGGCCGCGGCGGCCGTTCCCACTCCCTCGGCCGTTCGCACTCCCCCGAGACGATCACCGGTAGCCTGCGATCATGCGACTTGGTGTGAACGTCCCCAACTTCGGCCCCGGCACCGACCCCGAGACGCTGCGGCGGTGGGCGCTCACCGTCGAGGGGCTCGGCTACGACCTGCTCATGGTCTCCGACCACGTGGTGATCACGCCTGACGTCGCCGAACAGTACCCGGCCCCCTTCTACGACCCGTTCACCACCCTGGCCTGGCTGGCGGGCACCACGACCCGCCTCACGCTCGGCACCACCGTGCTGATCGTCCCCTACCGCCACCCGCTGCTGACCGCCCGCATGGCGGCCAACCTCAACGACCTCAGCGGCGGCCGGTTCGTGCTGGGCGTGGGCGCCGGTTGGGCGCGGCAGGAGTTCGAGGCCCTCGGGGTGGCGCACGAGCGGCGCGGCCGGCTGACCGACGAGCACCTGGCGACGATCAA
Source organism: Nonomuraea sp. NPDC052634 (assembly GCF_040678535.1). NCBI lineage: Bacteria > Bacillati > Actinomycetota > Actinomycetes > Streptosporangiales > Streptosporangiaceae > Nonomuraea > Nonomuraea sp. NPDC052634. Next base: position 896,998 of record NZ_JBFATY010000001.1, read on the forward strand.
GGCCGCCTGGGCGAACGAGAGCGACTACCGTTCCGGCGGGGTGCCGATCTGGGTGGGCGGCGGCAGCGACGCGGCCCTGCGCCGTACGCTGCGCTTCGGCCAGGCGTGGCATCCGCTGAGGATGACGCTGCCGTGGCTGCGCGAGACGTGGGCGAAGCTGCGGGACATGGCCGCCGCGCAGGAGCGTCCCGCGCCCGCGCTGGCCCCGCGCATCCTGCTGCGCGTGACGGACCGGCCGGTGACGGGCGCCGAGCGGCGCCTGGGCGAAGGCACGATCGAGCAGGTCATGGACGACCTGGAGCGGCTGCGGGAGATGGGCGCGGAGACGGTGGTGTTCGACCCGTTCCATGAGGATCCGGCCGAGACCCTGCACCCCGAGGCCGCCTGGGAGATGCTGGCCGCCGTCGCCGCCGGGACGCGGAAGTAGGCACCGGTCGGCGGCGGGCGAGCGCCTGGGTGCGGCAGAAGCCGGGCGTGGTCGCGGGCGCCGTCCGGCGTCACTTGCCGCCGCTCCGCGCGGTCTCGGCCAGGGCCGTGAGCGCGGCGGTCAGGTGCGGGTCGGCCTTTCCCGCCTCCGCGAGCGCCGCCTGCAGGGCCTCCTCGTACGTACGGCGCGCCTCGGCGTAACGGGCACGGCCGGCGTCGGTGATGACGGCGTAGACGCCGCGCTTGTCGTCAGGGCACAGGTCGCGGTAGGCGAAGTCGGCCGCGTTCAGCCGGGCGACCAGGCGGGTCACCGAGCTCTGGTTGAGCCCGAGCTTGTCGGCGAGCTCCTGCATGCGCAGCTCGCTGGCGGGAGAGGCGGCGAGGTGGCCGAGCGCGCGGTACTCGGACAGGCCGACGCCGTGCTTGCGCTGGAGCGCGGCGGCGAGCCTGCTCTCGACTTGGGAGTGCAGCAGCAGGACGCGCTGCCAGGTGGCGGTGATGTCACCTGGAGCGTCAGTGGCGGGCGAGCCGGAAACCGGCCCGGGAACCGGCTCGGAAGCCGGCTCTGGATCGGGGGCGGCGGGTGCCGTACGGGTCATCGATGAGCCTCTCTTCGTCCTGGAGATCGGCTTGACAGGAGGATACATGTACATACAACATAGCTCGTACTTATTTGCACGTACATACATATAGGAGGCACTAGTGGCGTGGATCTATCTGCTCATCGCGTCCGTCTTCGAGGTCGTCTTCGCGCTGGCCACCAACGCCACCGAGGGCTTCACGCGGCTCTGGCCGTCCGTGCTCACGGCCGTCGCCGCGGCCGGCGGCATCTTCTTCCTGAGCCTGGCGCTGAAGACCCTTGACGTCGGCGTCGGCTACACCGTCTGGACCGGCATCGGCTCGGTCGGCACCGTCGTCCTCGGCACCCTGATCTTCGGTGAGGAGATGAACGCCTGGAAGGCCCTCGCCTTCGTCCTGATCATCGGCGGCGTGCTCGGGCTCAAGATGGCCGACCGCCTGACGGGCGCCAAGCGGCAGCCCACGGAGCCGACCGCCGCCTGACACCCCTCGCAACCCAAGGAGCTTGATCATGGCCTGGATCTACCTGTCCATCGCGATCGTCTTCGAGATCGCCTTCGCCCTCGGCACCAACGCCACCAAGGGCTTCACCCGGCTCTGGCCGTCGGTCTTCACGCTGCTGGCCGCCGCCGGCGGCATCTTCACGCTCAGCCTGGCGCTCAAGACGCTGGACGTCGGCGTCGGCTACACCGTCTGGACCGGTATCGGTTCCATCGGCACGGTCGTGCTCGGCGCGCTCATCTACAAGGAGAAGATCACCCCGGTCAAGCTCGGCTCGTTCGTCGCCATCATCGGCGGCGTCGCCCTCCTCAAGATCACCTCTGGCGTCTGAGCGTGACGGCCGGTGACCGGGCCGCTGATATCTTATGCCGTAAGGAGTTGTCGGTTCCGGGGAGTTCGGCTTGGTCGTCTACGCCGGTCAGGGTGACGCGCGACGGTCGATGGCGCTGCTGTGGCGCAGCGGCGAGCCGAATGAGGCGCGGCCTGGGCCCAAACCGGGGCTGAGCGTCGACGCGATCGTGGACGCCGCGATCGAGGTGGCCGACTCAGAGGGCATGGCGGCGCTGTCCATGCGCAGGGTGGGCGAGCGGCTGGGCCGCACCGGCATGGCGCTCTACACGTACGTGCCGGGCAAGGGCGAGCTGATCGACCTCATGTACGACCGCGCCCTGGCCGAGCTGCCCGCCGAGTACGACCTGAGCGGCGGCTGGCGGTCGGCGCTGACGGCGTGGGCCGAGCAGACGCTCGCCTTCTACCTGCGCCACCCCTGGACGTTGCAGGTGTCGCAGGCGCGTCCCGTGCTGGGGCCCAACGAGTTCGCGATGCTGGAGAGCCTGGTCGCGATCCTGCGCGGCACCGGGCTCGGCCCGCGCCGGGTGCGCGGGATGGTGGCGCTGCTGTTCGACTTCGTCAGGGGCGCCGCCACGACGGTCGCCGAGTCGCGCCAGGTCCCTTCGGCGACCGGGGTGTCCGATGAGGAGTGGTGGCAGGCGCGCGCGTCGCTGCTCGACGAGGTCGCGCCGGGCTTCGCCGACCGGTTCCCGCTGGTCCGGTGGGTGGAGTCGGACGACTCCGAGCCCGGCGGCGACGAGCCGTACCTGGAGCATCGGGTGAGCGAGACGTTCTCGGTCGGGCTTGCCGTGCTGCTCGACGGCATCGAGGCGGCGGCCGCCCGAGCCGCCCAGAACGGGAACGGCGGCCAGGCCGCGCCACCTTCCACGTGACGCCTCCGGGGTTCAGGTGGACGCGCCCGCCAGGCGGGCGGTCAGCTCATCACCGTCGCGGACGAACCAGATGTGGCGGCCCCTGTTGCACTCCAGCACCCAGGCGCGCAGCGCCGAGCTCGCCGCCATGTGGCCGGAGACGTCGCCGACGATCGACAGGCCGACGCCGTAGTTGACGAACTTCTGCGCGATCTCGCCGGCCACGCCGGTGCTGAGCGTGAAGAAGCCGCCGGGCAGCCGGTCGGCGGGTACGGCCACCCACGCGGCGCCGCTCGACCACGCCTCGCCGATGAGGTCGATCACGTCGCGAGCCTCGTTCAACGGCGCGGCTTGGGGGTCGTACCAGTGGACGCCGGGCATCGGGTTCCCCCTGGGGTGCTCATGGCCGTACGAGAGCGTCGACGATCCGCAGGACCTGGGCGGTCTCCTCCAGCCCGCCGAGCACGATGATCTTAAGCTGCGCGCGCTCCTCGTCGTAGGCGAACTCGACGCGCAGCCCGCTCCGCTCGGCCGACAGCGCGCCGAGGACCATCGTGCCGATCCGGTCCATGCCGGCCCGGTCGATGCCGTCCACCTGGACGACGCTGGTCGCCTCGGCGCGGCGCGGGCTCAGCGGCCGTTCGGCGGGCAGCCCGGCGAAGGCGGCCAGGTCATCCTCGGCGATGCGGTACTTCTTACCGACCCGCACGGCGGGCAGGCGGCACGCGCGTTCGACTATCCGCCACTCTCCGGTCGTCGCGGCCGGCCTGGGCGGCGAGCCGGTTCCGGCCGGCCTTGGAGACGAGGCGGACAGGTACGTTCCGCCATCCGCCGAAAGCGTCAGGCGGCGGGGACGGGCTCGCCGGGCACGGTGACCGGGACGCGGGCGGCGCGGGCGGCCCAGCGGCCGTCGTCGCCGCGCACGAGGCGTACCGGGTGGTCGAAGCAGGCGCTCACCAGCTCGCTGGTGAGGACGTCGCCGACCGGGCCGCTCGCCAGGCAGCGGCCGTCACGCAGCAGCATGGCGTGCGTGGTGGTGGCGGGCAGCTCCTCCAGGTGGTGGGTCACGAGGACGGTGGCCAGCGAGGGGTGCCGGGCGCGCAAGGCGTCGATGCCGGCCAGGAGCTGCTCGCGGGCGGCCAGGTCGAGCCCGGTGGCGGGCTCGTCGAGGAGCAGCAGGCGGGGCTGCGGCATGAGGGCGCGGGCGATCAGCGTACGGCCGCGCTCGCCCTGCGACAGGGTGGGCCACCGGTCGCCGGCCTTGGCGCTCATGCCGAGCATGGCGAGGAGCCGGTCGGCGCGTTCCGCCTCCTGCTCGGTTGGCTGCCAGCGGGGCACGAGCGCGGCGGTGTTGGTCAGCCCGGTCAGCACGACCTCGCGCACCCGCATGGGCCCGTCGGGGGTGTGGCGAGGGTTGACGTGACCGAGGTAGGAGCGCAGCTCACGGACGTCCACCCGGCCCAGCCTGCGGCCGAGCACCTCGACCACGCCCCGGCTCGGATGGTTGACCGCGCCCAGCAGGGCGAGGAGCGTGCTCTTGCCCGCGCCGTTCGCGCCGAGCAGCGCCCAGTGCTCGCCGGGGTGCACGGTGAGCGAGATGTCGCTCAGCAGGTGACGGCCGTCACGGATGAACGCGACCTCTCCGGCCCGCAGCACGGGCCCGCTGTCGGCGGGGCGGGAGACGACCGTCATCGTGCCACCTCACCGTCCGTGACCGCTTTCGCGCCGTCCGTCGTGGACGCTTGCGTCACCACGTCTCTCCCTTCATCGCTTCACATCCGGAGCCCAAGTTATCAGCGTGTCAGACATCTGATGTTTAGCCGGTGGCTCCGCAGGCGGCGCGTACGTCGGCGATGAGGGCGTTGGCGTCTTCGAGGGTGCGGCCGATCTCCTCGGGAGTGCCGCCCACGTTGGCCAGGAGCGCCTGGGCGCGCTCGGCGAAGCGTTCGGGAGCCGACGGCAGCCGGGCGGCGGAGGCGATCATGCCCTTCTCGTTGATCAGCCAGACGCCTTCGGCCGCGTGCAGCGCCTGGCAGGCCACGCCGATGGCGCGGAACAGGGTGGCCGCCGCGTACGAGGGGTCGTTGCCCAGCATGCCGTACGTGGCGATCGTCAGGGCGAAGTCGCACTCCCACAGTCCCTGGATGAGCGCGTCGCGCAGGGCGGGCGGGTAGTGGACGGCCTCGGCGCGCAGCGCGGTCAGCTCTCCCCCGGGATCGGCGAGCACCCGGCACAGGGCCACCTCACCCGCGTACGCGTGCGAGTAGAAGCCGAGCGGATGACCCACCTGGAAGCCGACCTCGTAGCGGCCGGCCCGGCAGTCGCGCCAGATCCGCTGTACCCGGTCGAGGTCGCGGTAGATCCAGTCCACGTGCCAGCCGTCCACGACGAGCCAGCCGCCGCCGTTCACCCACGGCCCCCAGCCGCCCGGCTCGGTCACGTCGGTGTCGGCGCCGGTGATCTCGCGTGCGAGCGCGCGCAGCTCGTCGACGGCGAGCCGGCCCCGGTAGTAGAGGCCGAGGTCGATGTCGGAGTCGGGGCGGTGGGTGCCGCGGGCGCGGCTGCCGCCCAGCGCCACCGCCACCACTCCGGGCACCTCCAGCAGCCGCCGCGCGATCCCGTCCAGGTCGGGGCCGTCCAGGTCGGGGCCGTCCAGGTCACGGCCGTTCAGGTCGGGCCTGTCATGGTCTGTGTGCTGCATTCCGCCGAGCATAGTCAGCACGTCAGGACATCTCCCGGCGGTCATGCGCGCGCCACCGGAAATCGGCGCGGGACGCCGTACCGCCCCTACGATGGCCAGGTGGAAGGCGGGACGTGCGAGGTGAGGGCGTGAGCGAGGTCGAGGCGCTGCTGCGCGAGCTGGCCCCGCAGGTCCTGGGCACGCTCGTGCGCCGCTACGAGCAGTTCGACACCTGCGAGGACGCGGTGCAGGAGGCCCTGCTCGACGCCTCCGTGCAGTGGCCGGAGCAGGGGGTGCCGGACAACCCGCGGGCCTGGCTGACGACCGTGGCATCGAGGCGGGTCATCGACCACATCCGCAGCGAGAACGCGCGCCGCCGCAGGGAGGAGAGCGTGGCGGTCAGCGTCCCCGCCGATGCCCACGTGGCCGCGCCGCCGGGCGAGGAGCGGCCGGGCGACTCCGACGACACGCTGACCCTGCTGTTCCTGTGCTGCCATCCGTCGCTGTCGGCGCCGTCGCAGCTCGCGCTGACGTTGCGGGCGGTGGGCGGCCTGACGACGGCGCAGATCGCAAGCGCGTTCCTGGTGCCGGAGGCGACGATGGCGCAGCGCATCAGCCGGGCCAAGCAGCGCATCAAGGCGAGCGGCCTGGAGTTCGCGATGCCGCCGGAGAGCGAGCGGGCCGAGCGGCTGCGGGTCGTGCTCCACGTCCTCTACCTGATCTTCAACGAGGGCTACACCGCGACCTCGGGCCCCGAGCTGCTCAGGACCGATCTGACGGCCGAGGCGATCCGGCTGGCCAGGGCGGTGCACCGGCTGCTGCCCGGCGACGGCGAGGTGGCCGGGCTGCTTGCGCTGATGCTGCTCACCGAGGCCCGCAGGCCGGCCCGCACCGACGGTGACGGGCGGCTGATCCCGCTGGCCGAGCAGGACCGCGGCCTGTGGGATCGCGCGCTCATCCAGGAGGGCGTGGAGCTGGTGAGCAAGGCGCTGGCGACGTCGCCGGTGGGGCCGTACCAGTTGCAGGCGGCCATCGCGGCGGTGCACGACGAGGCGGCGACGGCGGATGAGACCGACTGGCCGCAGATCCTGGCCCTGTACGAGATGCTGCTCGGCATCGAGGACAACCCGGTGGTCCGGCTCAACCACGCGGTGGCCGTGGCCATGGTGCGCGGGCCGCGCGCCGGGCTCGCGCTGCTCGACGAGCTGGCCGCCGACGGGCGCATGGCGCGGCACCACCGGCGGGTGGCCGTCCGGGCGCACCTGCTGGAGCTGGCGGGCGACACGGCGGAGGCGGTGGCGGCGTACCGCGAGGCGGCGCGGCTGACCACGAGCCTGCCCGAGCAGCGTTACCTGGAGGAACGGGCGGCGGCGCTGGAGTGAGGCGTGCGGTGCGGCGGGCAGGGGTGACGGCGTGAAGGTGGTCGCGCTGTCCGACACGCATGCGCCCAGGCGCTGGCGCTCGTGCCCGCCGCGCGTGGCCGAGCACCTGCGCGGCGCGGACGTCATCCTGCACGCGGGCGACGTGTGCGTGCCGTCGGTGCTGGAGGAGCTGGCGGCGTACGCGCCGGTGCACGTCGTCAAGGGCAACAACGACGGCCCCGACGTGGACGCGCCCGAGACGCTGGAGCTGACGCTGGACGGGCTGCGGGTCGGCATGATCCACGACAGCGGCCCGGCCAAGGGCAGGACGGCGAGGATGCGGCGCCGCTTCCCGGACGCCGGCCTGGTCGTCTTCGGTCACTCGCACATCCCGCTGGACGAGTCGGGCGACGGCCTGCGGATCTTCAATCCCGGCTCCCCCACCGACCGCCGCCGCCAGCCGCACGGCACGCTGGGGCTGCTCACGATCGAGGACGGCGCGCTGGTGCGCGCGGAGATCGTCCCGGTGACCTGAGAACGGCGGTCATCGTCCCGGTGACGTGAGAACCGCGGTCAGGAGACGACGTCGTCGCGGGCCTTGTCCAGCTCGGCCACCAGCTCTTCCATCACCTTGGCGTAGCCGAGGTGGCTGTAGCGCTCGGCCGCGTGCCACGGGTAGACCTGGCCGGCCTTGACGGCGGGCAGGTCGGCCCAGGTCGGCTTCTTGGCCATCTCCTCGGCCTTCATCGACTGGGCGCGGGCGTCGACGAGGATCACGTCGGCTTTGTACTTGTCGGCGTTCTCCCAGCTCAGCACCTCCCAGAAGCCGCCTTCGCTCTCGGTCGGCCGCTCGGGGGAGACGATGTTCAGGCCGAGCTCGCTCCAGTAGGCGATGTCGGGGTGGTCCGGCTTGTACGCGACGTACAGCGCGTCCGGGGTCGCGGTGACCACCATCACCGTGAGGCCGGGCCGCTTGGCCGCGAGCTCCTTCAGCGCGGCGCTCGCCGCGTCGAACCGCTTCCTGGCCTCGGCCACGGCGGGGGCGTCAGGGTCCGCGCCGAGCGCGGCGGCGAGCTCGCCGTACCGCTCGATGATGCCGGGCAGCGGCTTGCCGCTGAGCTGCACGCCGACCGTGGGCGCGATCTGGTCGATGGCGTCGAGTGACTCCTCGGGCACGTACCAGAGGGTGTTCTTCTGGTACATCCCGGCCACCAGGAGGTCGGGCTGGAGCGAGGCGTACTTCTCGACGTTGAACTCGCCCCACACGTTGCCGATCGACTCGACGGTGTCGATGTCGACCTCGCCCACCTCGGGGTCGCGGCCGCCGTTCTTCAGCTTGTGCGGGCCGAAGACGCCGACCGGCCGCACGCCGAAGTCCCACAGCGCCGCCGCGGCGCCCGACTGGGCCACGATGCGCTCGGGCCGCTCAGGCAGGGTGATGGTCTTGCCGCGGTCGTCGGTCCAGGTCCATTCGCCCTGCGTCCGGCCGCCGGACGCGGAGGGGGTGGCCGGGGACCCGGTGGAGGGCCCGGCGGAGGATACGGCGGAGGTCCCCGCGCAGGCGCTGGCGCCGAGGAGTGCGGCTATGCCGAGGGCGGCGAGGGTGCGGCGCGGGGCAGCGGACATGGATGCTCCTCATTGCGCGGGCTTTGCCCTGGAGGACTGGATATTAGTTTAGCCTTACCTAACCATATGATCCTCATGGCGTACGCCCCAGCCCCGCGTTTACGCCCGCCGGCGTAGCCGGGGCGGCGACGGGCGACCGATTCGCGGGCGGCCGAAACGGCGGATTCTGAAGCTCACAAGGGACCCGAAAGGCGCGGTCCCGGGAGCGCGAGCCGAGAAGGGGCCGACAGATGAGCCAGCCGCACCGCATTCAGGACATCCGGGACGACATCAGCATTCCGGGCTTCACCGGCCCCGTGCACCGGCCGGGCGAGCCGGGCTACGACGAGCAGCGCCGCGCGGTGAACCCGGCGCTCGACGCCCGCCCGGCCGTGGTGGCCGAGGCGTACGGGGCCGGCGACCTGCGGGCGGCGCTGCTGGCGGCGCGGGCCCACGGCCTGCTGTTCGCGGTGCAGGCGACCGGTCACGGCACGCACGTCGCCTGCGACGGCGGCGTGCTGGTCAAGACCGCGCCCATGGCGTCGGTACTGGTGGACCCGGTGCGCGAGGTCGCGCGGGTGGGGCCTGGGGCGCGGTGGGGCGAGGTGCTGGCGGCGGCCGCGCCGTTCGGGCTGGCGCCGCTGTCGGGCTCCGCGCCGTCGGTCGGGGTCACCGGCTACACGCTGGGCGGCGGGCTCGGCTGGCTGGGCCGCGCGTACGGGTTCGCTGCCGACAGCGTGCTGCGGGCCGAGGTGCTGCTGGCCGACGGGCGGCACGTGACGGCGAGCGCGGACGGCCACCCTGAGCTGTTCTGGGCGCTGCGGGGCGGCGGTGGCGGGTTCGGCGTGGTGACCGCGCTGGAGTTCCGGCTGTATCCGGTGGCGGAGGTGTGCTCGGGGTTCGCGTACTTCCCGATCGAGGCGGCGGCGGACACGCTGGCGGCCTACCGGCGCTGGATCGAGGACGCGCCCGACGAGATCAGCACGGCGGTGGTGCTGCGGCGCATGCCGGACGACGACGGCACGCCCGCGGCGGTGCGCGGGCGGCACGTGGTGATGATCAAGGTGCTGTACGCGGGCCCGTCCGCCGAGGCCCGGCGCCTGCTCGCGCCGCTGTGGCGGGCCGCGGGCGAGCCGCTGCTCGACGAGATCCGCCCGACCACGTTCGCCAAGAGCTCGATGGGCGGGACGCCGGTGCGGCATCTCGACCTGTTCGACGCCGTCGGCGACGAGGTGATCGGCGTACTGCTGCGGACGTCGGAGCAGGCGGGAACGGTGGAGGTGCGCCATTGGGGCGGCGCGCTGGGCAGGACGGGTCCGGACACCGGGCCGGTCGGGCGGCGCTCGACGCGGCTGTCGGTGATCGTCGACACGGTGGTGCCGGGACTGGCCGATGAGCTGCGGCCGCACGCCAGCGGCGGCGGATTCCTGAACTTCATGGCCGACCCGTCGCGGACGGCGGCCGCGTACGAGAAGGACGATTACGCGCGGCTGCGCGAGATCAAGCGGGCCTACGACCCTGACGGCGTCTTCCACGTCGGGCACGTGACCCTGTGAAGAATGTGAACAGCCCTGAAGACGCTCCGGTGTGACACGGCCGACCTGCTACGGCAGCCGTGTCACGTCGGGACGTCACCCCGGCAGGGCGGCCGGGGATCGGCCTGGTTACGGCCTGTTGCCGCGGTGCGTGATGTGCTCCGCGCTGCCGACGTGATTGCGCTGCTTGCGCATGCCGGCGAGGCCGATCAGACCCAGGAGGCCCAGCAGGCCCCACAGGCCGGCGTTGCCGCCTCCTTCGTCCCTGTTCTCCTGCGGTGCCGGTGTCACCTGGCTCTGTGCGACCGGCCCGGCCGGTACCTCGGCCAGTGCTGCGGATGCCGGTGCCAGCGTGAGAAAGAACGCCAGGCCCAGCCCGGTGAGGGTCTTGCGCATTGGGTTCCCCCGATCCGGCGGTCTCGCGACCGCGGAGACCGCCTATCACGCCTTCACGATGAAGGCTTCCGATAGCGGGGCGATCTCCTCATCCCCTGCTACCTACGCCCCTACCATCGACTCCGCGGCATCAAACGCCTTCTCATCGGGCCGGAAGGGCGCTGACATGCGCGGATTCCCCGCCGTACGCGGGGTTTCCGCATTCTCGGCGCACGCCCAAATGACCCTCACGAGCCATCAATTATCACTATCCGCATATTTCAGATAAGCCGAAAGTAGCCGGAAAAACTGGTTGCCGGACGTTCCTAGATCAGTACACTCTTCCACCGGCATCATCACGCGACGAGAGAAGGGAGACCGGCCATGCGCCACCGCATCGCCGTCGTCATCCCCTCGTCGCGTCATGAGGTGATCCAGGTGTCTTCGTCGCCCCGGCGCCCGCTGCGCGGCCGGCGCCGGCTGCTGCCCTGACGAAGACCCCCTTCGCGGGGCCCAATCGCGCAGTCCTGTTCGGAAACGTCACCGAAAGGCTATGGGACCTTGCGTGCTCACCTTTCCTCCGCTCTGGCCACCGTCCGCAACCTCGGCATCCTCGCGCACGTCGACGCCGGTAAGACCACCGTCACCGAGCGCATGCTGTACATCACCGGCGCCACGTACAAGCGCGGTGAGGTGCACGACGGCACCACCGTCACCGACTTCGACCCGCAGGAGCGCGACCGCGGCATCACGATCTTCGCGGCGGCGGTGAGCTGCACCTGGGACGGCCACCGGATCAACCTCATCGACACGCCCGGCCACGTCGACTTCTCCGACGAGGTGGAACGTTCCCTGCGGGTGCTCGACGGCGCGATCGCCGTTTTCGACGGCGTGGCCGGGGTCGAGCCGCAGAGCGAGTCGGTGTGGCGGCGGGCCGATCGGTACGGCGTGCCGCGCATCGCGTTCATCAACAAGCTGGACCGGCCGGGCGCCGACCTGGACGCCGCCGTGGAGTCCATCCGCGAGCGGCTGCACCCGGCGCCGCTGGTCGTGCAGCTCCCGATCGGCCGTGAGGACGGCTTCACCGGCGTGGTGGATCTCATCGCCATGCGAGCGCTGGTGTGGTCGGGTGACGCCTACGAGACCGGGCCGGTGCCCGGCGACCTGGTGGAGGAGGCGACGCGGCGGCGCCGGCTGCTGGAGGAGGCGGTGGCCGAGCTGCATGCGGGCGCGCTGGAGGAGTTCTGCGCCCAGCCGTCCCTGTCCCAGGAGACGCTGACGGCCGCGCTGCGCGACCTGACCCGTACGGGCGCGGGCGTGGTGGTGCTGTGCGGCTCGGCGTACCGGAACCGGGGCATCGAGCCGCTGCTCGACGCGGTGGTCCGCTACCTGCCGTCGCCGCTGGACGTGCCCGCCGTGCGCGGCCAGGAGGGCGAGGAGCGGCCGGCCGACCCGGAGGCGCCGCTGGCGGCGCTGGTGTTCAAGGTGACCTCCGCGGCGTCGGGGCGGCTGACGTACCTGCGCGTCTACTCGGGCACGCTGCGCAAGGGCGACACGGTGCTGGACGCCGGGACCGGCAAGACCGAGCGCGTCGGCCGGATCCTGCGCGTGCAGGCCGACCGGCACGCCGACACGGACGTGGCGGTGGCCGGCGACATCGTCGCGGTCGTCGGGCCGAAGGCGGCCCGCGCCGGTACGACGCTGTGCGCGCAGGACGCCCCGCTGCTGCTGGAGCCGCCGGCCGCGACCGAGCCGGTGGTGTCGGTGGCGGTCGAGCCGCGCAAGAGCGTCGACAGCGACCGGCTGGCGGCGGCGCTGGCCAGGCTCGCCGAGGAGGACCCGTCGCTGTCGGTACGGACCGACCCCGAGACCGGCCAGACCGTGCTGTCCGGGATGGGCGAGCTGCACCTGGAGGTGGCGGCCGAGAAGCTGCGCCGCGACCACCGGCTGGAGGTCGCGGTCGGCCGGCCGAAGGTCGCCTACCGCGAGGCCGTCGTGCGCGGCGTGTCGGGGGTGCTCTACCGGCACGTCAAGCAGGACGGCGGCGCCGGGCAGTTCGCCCACGTCGTGCTGGACGTGGAGCCGCTGGATGAGGGCTTCGCGTTCGCGTCGACCGTGACCGGCGGGCGGGTGCCGCGCGAGTACGTGCGCGCGGTCGAGCTCGGCTGCCGGGACGCGCTGGAAAGCGGCCCGCTCGGCGGGCATCCGGTGACCGGGCTGCGGGTGACGCTGACCGACGGCGCCACGCACGTGAAGGACTCATCGGAGATGGCCTTCCGCGCGGCGGGCCGGCTCGGTCTGCGCGAGGCGCTGCGGGCCTGCGAGATGGTGCTGCTCGAGCCGGTGGTGGAGGTGACGGTGACGGTGCCCGACGCGATGGCGGGCGCGGTGCTCGGCGACCTCGCCGCCCGGCGCGGGCGCGTGTCCGGCTCGCAGGCGCGGGCCGGCAGTGTGGTGATCACGGCGGTGGTGCCGCTGGCCGAGGTGTTCGGGTACGCGTCCCGGCTGCGCAGCCGTACGCAGGGGCGGGGCACGTTCACCACCCGGCCTGCCGGTTACGCCCCGGCCGGCTGACCGCTCCCCCGCCCCCGGGCTTACCGCTGCCGGGGGCGGGGATCCGCTCATGCGGTCGCGAACGAGATCCACGTGTCCGGCGGGACATCGGGCTTGCCGGGCACGGGGCGGTGCTCCTCGGTCCAGGCGTCGCCCGCCAGCTCGGTGGCGACGCGCCGCCAGAACGCGACCGCGCCGGCGTTGGCGTCCTGGAAGGCGATCTCCCACCGGCCCGGGTGCCGGGCGATGACCTCCTTGACGGCCCGCAGGCCGAGGCCGGAGCGGCGGGCGCCGCGCACCACGAAGAAGCTGTTGAGCACGCGGACCGGCCCGTCGAGGCCGCGCACGAACGCGAACCCGGCGGGCCGGTCGCCGCTGCTCAGCAGGTACGCCGCCCAGCCGGGGCCGGTGAAGGCGGATTCGAGCCGCTCGCTGCGGAAGGTGGCGTCGGGAAGGGGCAGCCCGCCCTGGAACTCGGACATGTCGTGGCGGAACATCAGCCACAGGCGTTCCACGACCGCCCGGTCGGAGGGAATGACGGGACGTACGGTGAAAAGGGTCATGAACGCAGTTTCCGGCCGGAACCTAAGGTGATTTCCGGCCGGAAGGGATGGAGTACCGGAATACTAGCAGATCATGGACTTGTGACCGCTGCGGAGTGGATCGATGACGCCCAGTACCGGGCCCGCGCCACCTGCGGGAACAGGCCCTTGGGGGGTTGCGGAACATCGGCTCGGTGCCGAACATGACGACCGCCGCGCCGCCCTCGTCCCTGCCGCTGATCACCGCCGCCTGACCCCTGGCCTGCTCGGGGAGGCCGGCCGCGATCTCGTTGCGCTCGAGGCCGTTGCCGGAGTCGCGGACGGCGGGCTGCGCGGGCTGCGCGGGCTCGGCGGGTGAGACCTGCTGGGGTGCGGTGAACAGGGGGTCGCGACCGCGGTGCCGAGCAGGGCGGCCGGTGAGCGCACGGAGAACCTCCGGGGTTCCGGCTCGACGGTGTTGCGGGGGGCGGAGGGGTGCTGGCAAGGGTTGTCGCGGATGTCGATACGGCCGGGCGGCCGGGTGCGAGGTCCCGGCCGCCCGGTGGTCATTCCCGGTGTTACGGCTCGCGGTAGTCGGCGGCGATGCCGATGAGCGAGATCAGACCGGCGGCGAACTCCATCGCCTCGGCGTGGCCCTCCTCGAACGGCGGCTGGAAGCCCACGCCCTGCCAGCTGCGCGTCTCGGCGTTCCACAGGTCGGCGCCGACCTCGAAGTCCCAGCCGTAGATGCCGTGGTCGTACCAGAGCTCATCGGCCGAGTTGCCGGCCGCCGAGTACAGCACGTCCGTCACCGGCCCGGTCTGCTGCGGCCAGATCACGGTGCCGCGCTCGGCGGCGATGGCCTTGAGTATCGTCTCGGACGAGCGTTCGAAGAACTTCTCCTCCTTCGGCGTCGGCCTGGGCAGGGTGAGGCGGCCGTCCGCCTTGTACGCGCCGGGCGGCCACATGAAGTAGCCGCCGTAGCTGTGCACGTTCATGGCGAACTTGATGTTGCGGAACCGCTCGGCCAGCCAGATGACGTTGCGGCTCTCCGGCTCGGAGTGCTCGGCCGGGCCCGCGTACGTGCCGCTCTGGCAGTTGCCCGAGGCCCCGAAGTAGCCGTCGTGATGGGAGCCGACGGCGTAGTTGCGGTTGACGTCCACGCCCCACTGGTTGCGCAGCGCCGGATCGGACTGCTCGGGCGGGCAGTGGTTCGTCATGTTCTTCCGCTGGGAGTTGAAGTCGTAGAAGCTGTAGTTCGCGCCGTCGGGGTTGACGGTCGGCACGATGAAGATGTCCGTACGCTCCAGCAGCCGCCGGGTCGCCTTGTCCCCGGCGTAGTTGCGCAGCAGCCGCTCCGCCGCCTCGATCGTGACCAGCGGCGTCACCCACTCGCGCGCGTGCTCCTGCGCGTAGGCGAGCACGCCGGTGCGCGAGCCGTCGCGGCGGGTGCCGATGCGCAGCGCCAGCACCTCGGCGGGCTTCCTGGAGACGTCGGCGGGGGCGCTGAGGAAGTCGTCGAGCTGGACGGGCGGCGTGGGCGCCATGACGCCGGCCCCCGGGTCCGTACGGTAGCGCGACGCCTTCAGCGGCAGGCCCGGCGTCGCGTTGATCGCGGCGACCACCTCGGCCGCCGTGCTGACCGGCTCGCCCGCGTCGTTCGTGGCCAGGCTGACCGTGACGAGCTTGCCGTCGAGCGACACCCGCAGCGGGCTGCCCGGCGTGCCCGGGGCGACCAGCTCGACGGACAGGTCGTTGCCGCCCTCGGAGCCGTAGGCGTTCGAGGTGATCACGATGGCCTTGTCCGGGACGGTGCCGATGAGCGCCTGGGCGTGGCGGCGGTAGCCGTTCGTCCGGTACGGCAGCGTGATGATGTCGGTGAGCTCGGGGAACTGCCGGTGCAGCGTCTTGATGCGCTCGTTGAGCTGGGCCGGCGGCATGTACTGGGTGATGAAGTCCTTCTGGTAGCCGCGGCCGTGCTTGCCGGGCCGCTCGCCGTCCGGCCACTCGCGCACGCGCGCGTCGGCCCTGCCGCCGCCGGTCGAGGTGACGGTGATCTTCTGCGGCTGCTGGTCGGCCGGGACCGGGGTGCTGAACTGGTGGCCCAGGTACGCGCCCGCGTCCACGTACGCGACCATCTCGGCCCTGCCCGCCGTGCCGCGCTTGCCCCGCCACTCGACGGTGAGCGTGGCGGCCTGTGCGGCGCTGCTCGACGCCTCCACGGAGAGGAAGTAGCCGTCGCGCGACTTGTACCAGACCGCCCGCTCGATCACGACCTGGTCGCGGCCTTGCGCCGGCCGGGAGTCCTTGTGCGTCCTGGCCGGGCTCGCCTCGCCGGCGGGGGCCGCGCCGAGCGTGCGGAACTCGGCAAGCTGGGTCGGGGTGACGACGGCGTCCACCTGGACGCTGCCGTCGGGTTGGGGACGTACGCGTTCGGTGAGGTCGGCGCCGGACGCCACCAGCCGCTCCATGACCGCCCGGTCCGGCACGGACAGCGTGACCAGCGAGACCGCCTCGGGATCTGCCGGCCCGGCGACCGCGGGAACGGACGGCGCCGCCCCGGATAACGCCGTGGCGGCGATCAACAGGGCGACTGCGGACGCCCGTAAACCACGCATCTGGACCCTCCTGGATCTTGCCGTATGGGGCTCATTGAAAGCCGACAAATCACAACAAGCAAGACCCAGGAGGGCGCGGAAGCCGATCACTCCTGCCGATGACGCAGGTGAGCGGCACGGCGGCTCACCTGCGTGAGGGCCTCAGGGCGGTGGCTCGGGCCGGCGTCCGCCCCGCCGGACGCGCGGCCACCCGAACCGTCCGGAGCGGTGGTCAGCCGTTCTGGCGGGCGAGCTGGGCCACGCCGGAGCGCGGCGACGACAGCACCGGCACGCCGGCGTCACCCGCCTGCTCCACGATGCGGGCCATCGACGCCTGCGCCAGCACCACCACGTCCACCTGCCCGGCGAGCTTCGCGAAGCCCTCGAGGACCAGCGCGTCATGACGGGCCGCGTCGCCGCCGCGCAGCGCCTCGAACGCGCCCTCGCACAGGTGCGGCACCACCTCGCGCGCAACCTCGCGGCGGGCCGCCGCCCGCTCGACCGCCCGCGTGGTGGGGCCGAGCGTGGAGGCCAGCGTGGCCAGCACGCCGATCCTGGCGCCCGCCCGTACCGCCTCGTCCGCCATCGGCTCGTCGATGCGCAGCACGGGCAGCTCCGCGTACGGGCGGGCCCGCTCGGCCGCCTCCCCGATCGACGAGCACGTCACCAGCAGCACGCCCGCGCCCGACTCCTTGGCGTAGGTGGCGTAGGCGATGAGGCGGCGCAGCACGTGGGGCGGCGGGTCGCCGGCGGCGATGGTGTCCTGGAGCAGGCTCTCGTCCACGAAGTTCAGCACCCGGGCACCGGGACGTACCTCCTTGGCCAGGGTGGTGAGCGAGGTGGCGAGCGCGGGCACGGTGTGCAGCATCGCGACGGTGTCCTGAGCGCCTTCCCGGCGCGGCGTGCCGGTCATCGGGCGGTCCAGGGGCGGGCGTGCTCGTCCACGATCGCGGCCAGCCGCTGCAGCCTCGGCACCGACGTGGTGCGCAGATCGGCGGCGAGGTCCGCCGAGCCGACCAGGTCGCTCCAGACGGCCCGCCCGGCGAGCATGCCGGACGCGCCCGCGCGGCACGCGGCGCGGACCGCCGCCGGGAAGTCGTCCCGCTCCACGCCCTGCGACAGCACCACCCAGGGCACGGGGATCACCGCGTCCAGCGCGGCGCACTCCTCGACCAGCCGTTCCTCGGGCGCGGCGCCGCCGAGCGGAACCTGCGCCTTGTACAGGTCGGGACGGAGCCCGGCCAGCTCCCGGGCCGCCTCCCTGATCGCGGCCGGCCCGTCGAACTCCGCCTCCTTGCCGCGGGCGGGCTTGGCCACCCCTTCCAGCACCGACAGCAGCCCGGCCGCGGCGCACCGCCGGACGAACTCGGCCGCCGTCTCCAGCCGCCGCTCCCGTTCGTCGTCGTCCCGCCAGATGAGCAGCAGTTTGGCCGCCACCGCCCCCAGCTTGCGCGCCGCCTCCATGTCCACGCGGTCGTCGATGCCGGTGTCCTCGACGGGCCCGTCGGGGTCCTGCTGAAGGCTGTCCACGGCCACGATCAGCCCGCCGGACACCGTGCCGGCTTCGGCCACCTGCTCGAACCCATAGTCCTGGTCGATGAGGAAGCCCGAGGCGTACGGGCCGAGCTCGCGCGCCACCGTCAGCTTGAACTCCCGCAGCTCGTCGTCACCGGCGCGCCGCCCCGTCGCGGCGGTGAACATCTGCCTGAGGCTCTCGCGCTGGTCCATGGCGACCATGGCGAACCCGCCCGATGGGCGGGCGAGCAGGTCGAGGGTGGGCTGGTCGGCGGTGGTCATGCGTGCTCCCGTTCGGGTGATGGGTAGGTCTTCCGGCTGGTACGGGCGGTTCGCGCCGCGGGCTCGGCCGGGCAGGTCGCGTCCTGGGCTCTGGCCATGAAAGTCATGTCGCGGCCTCGGGCAGGAAGGTCTGAGTCCTGGGTCATGGCGCGGCCCTGGACAGGAAGGTCTCGTACTGCGGGCGGTAGGCGGCGCGCAGGCCGGGCTCGTCGGAGTGGCGTTCGCGGGGCAGGACCGGTACGTCGGCGAGCGAGCCGCCCGCCCGGCCCGCGATGAGGGCGGCGCCCGCGCAGACCGCGTCGCGGCAGCGGACGATCTCGACCGGCACCGGCGAGACCGCGGCCTTCACCCGCATCCACGCCGGGATCCTGACCTGCCCGCCGAAGACGGCCAGCCGTTCGGGGACGGCTCCCGCCACGGCGGCCAGCTCGTCGAGCATCCAGCGCGCGTGCAGGCAGGTGCCCTCGACGGCGGCGGCCAGCAGCTCGCCCGGCCCGTGCGCGGCATCGAGCCCCGCCAGCACCGCCCGCCGACCCCGGTCGGGCGCCGGCGCCACTCTCCCCCTCAGGTACGGCTCCACGACGATGCCGGTCGGCAGCCGCACGCCGTCGAGCAGGACGGGCAGGTCGTCATACCCCTTGCCGCCGAGCAGGCGCAGCGCCCAGTCGAGCATGGCCCCGCTGGTCGGCAGGCCGCCGACGAGCACCGTACGCTCGCCGTCCAGCGCCGGGTCCGCCGTGACGCCCAGCGCGATCCCGGTACGCGGGTCGGGTGCGCGTTCCGCCGGCACCATGAGTGCTTCGGCGGTGCCGAGCGAGTCGGCCACGTCGCCCGGCCGCCGTACCCCGGCGGCCCACGCCCCCACCGCGTGGTCGTGGCCGGCGATCACCACCGGCGCTCCGCGCCGTACGCCGGGCACGTCCACGACCAGCCCGCCGACGGGCTCGGCCGCGCCGATCACCGGCGGCAGCCGGTCGCCGTCCAGCCCTGCCTCGGCGATCAGGTCCGCGTCGTAGCGGCCGGTCCGTACGTCGTAGGCGAGGGTGCGCGCGGCCAGCGTCGCGTTCGTGCGCAGCACTCCGGTCAGCGCGTACGCCACCGCCTCCGGCGCGCCCGCCCACCAGCGCATGGCCTTCAGCACCCCGGGCTCGTGGCGGCGCAGCCACAGCCACTTCGCCAGCGGTGCCTTGGCATCCGCCCAGCGGCCGGCGGCGGCGTAGAGCGTGGCGTCGTCCAGGCCCAGCTCGGCGATCTCCGCCGCGCCGCGCGGGTCGTTCCACCAGATCAGCGGGGTGAGCGGCCGTCCCTCCGCGTCGAGCGGTACGCCGGTCTCGGCCATGCCGGCGATCCCGATCGCCTCCGGCCCGCGTCCCGCCCGCTCCGCGCACTCCCCGAGCGCGTCCGTCACGACCTTGACGAGGGCGGGAAGGTCGGACGGCGTCTTCCGCCGGACGCAGGCCACCTCGCCGCCCCGGCCGTCGAAGAAGCCCACCTTGACGTGGGTGGTGCCCACATCGATCCCGGCCAGCAGCCCGTTCGGCGTCATGTTGTCACTATAAATCCATAAGTTGGCGGAAAAGTGCCAACTTATGGTGCATCATGGCCACATGCCCGCCACCCGCCCCGGCGACCAGAATGCCCCCGACACCGCATCCGCCCCCCAGGTCGTCCCCACCACCGCATCCGCCCCCCAGGGCGTCCCGACCTCCGTTTCCGGCATGCCCGCGGACCGGCAGCCCGACCCTGGCCTGCGTTACGGGTCCGCGCCCGGGAGACGGGCCGCGATCCTGCGCCGCGTCTCGCGCGACGGCTACGTCTCGGCCGCCGACCTGGTGGACGAGCTGGGCGTCTCCCCCAACACCATCCGCCGCGACCTGCAACGCCTCGCGAGCGACGGCCTGATCAGAGCCGTGCGCGGCGGCGCCACTCCGGCGGACGCCACGGCTCTGCCGTTCTCCGACCGCTCGATCCAGGCCGCCGACGCCAAGCGCGCGATCGCCGCCGCAGCCGTACGCCACATCGAGCCCGGCACGACGGTGGCGCTCGACTCGGGCACGACCACGCTGGAGATCGCCAAACTGCTCCCCGCCGACGCCGACCTCACCGTCGTCACCCACTCGCTGCCGGCCATCGCCGCCCTCGCACCCCGGCCGGACATCACCCTGATCGGCATCGGCGGCCAGTACAGCCGCGACACCCGCTCCTTCGGCGGCCCGGAGACCCTCGCGGCGCTGGAACACCTGGGCGTCCGCACGCTGTTCCTGGCCGCCACCGCCCTCGACGAGGCCGGCGTGTACGGCGCCACCCCTTACGAGGCCGAGACCAAACGCCGCCTGATCTCCATCGCCCGCGACACCATCGTGGTGAGCGACGCCCGCAAGTTCGAGCTGAGCGCCCCGATCAGGGTCTGCACCTGGTCCGCCGTCACGCGCCTCATCACCGACGCCCTCCCCGAAGGCTTCACCCTCCCCGTTCGCACGACCCTCGCCCCCTGACCCGCTTCCACCTGCCGCTCCCTGACCCGCTTCCACCTGCGCGGGGCGACGGGCGACCGGCCACGCCCGGACCAGGTGGCCGGCTTCCCGCTTCCTCCTGCACGGGGGCCGATGACCGTAGCGGCGCACGCGTGGGTGTGGAGCGGCCGGAGGCGCGGCGGCCCCGCCGACCAAGCGGCGACCGCCCGGGGCGAAGAGTCCCGGGGCCACCTGCGGAAGTAACAACCCTACGACGGCGCGGGGAGAGCAGCAGTGACCCCAGGCGCAGCCACCGAGCACCCCCGCCAAGCACTGCGACCACGCGGGGCACCTCCCCTGTGCAGCGCCCCAACACCGCCCGACCTGCGCAACCACCGAGCCCGCCCCGCCAAACACTGCAACCACGCAGGGCACCTCCCCTGTGCAGCGCCCCAACACCGCCCGATCTGCACAGCCACGAGCACCGCCCCGCCTGCGCAGCGTCCGCGCGGCGCAGCCGGGGGCAGACGGGTGCCTCACCGAGCCGAACGTAGCCCAGGGACGCGCCCAGGCGCTGATCCGGGTCGGCCATCGCCTCGAAGTTCTGGGCGCACCACGTGATGACCTCAAGGTAGCGACCGGCGGCCCGATGCAGCGCGCCGGTGACGGCGGCCAGCGCCGTCACGCTGCCGTAGAGCTACCGCAACGCCCCTGCGCTTGACGGCGGCCTGGCCGCTCCACGGGCAGACCATGCCGGTCCTGCGCCCGCAGCCGCAGCGTGTAGGCCAAGACGTCGGGCCAGGCTTTCGCATCGTGCTCCGATCAACCGGGGTTGCCAGCCCCTCCGAAGATCGTCCGCACACTCGCAACCTGCGACTGTCAGCGGGATCGCCGCAGCCGGTCGAGGCCGCATGCTGCGGCTGAGCAGGCCGTGGCGACGATCGCCGCGATCGCAAACGGACGGCGGCCAGAGGGCACGGCGACCGTCGCAGTACGAGGCGGGCGGCGGTGACGCCCCCGATCTCAAGCGATGGCGCAGGCGCCCTGATCTCAAGCGACGGTGCTGGCACCCCCCGATCGCGCGTACATCACAGCGCCGCACAGCGGTCCTCCCCACCCTCCCACTGAACGCTTTCAAGGTGGTTCACGACCTCGGCCGCCCCCGCCACCCCCTATATCACCTGGCGAAACATGCCCTTGACAAACCTCACAGTCCCCAATAATCTCCAGCCAAATTTAATCGATTCAATGAGCGGAGCTCGTCACGATGAGACCCCCCAGCAGCATCCGCCGCGCCATGGCCGTGGGCTTAGCCGCACTCATGTGCCTGCCCATGACCCCCTCCCCCGCCACCGCCGCCTCCGCACCACAGGGCGAACACCGCCCGGGCCCGCGCCTTGAGCATCTCGATCGGGGCCTGGTGGCGGCCTCCACCAGCGAGGGCGTGTTCCTGAGCTGGCGACTGCTCGGCGACGAGGTCACCGGGCACGGCCCGGACGGCATGACGGGCACCGACTTCCGCGTCTACCGCGACGGCCGTCCGATCGCCACGGTGACCGACAGCACCAACTACCGCGACCCTGCGGGCACGTCCCGCTCCGAGTACCGGGTGGCGCCGATCGCGAGGGGCCGCGAGGGCCGGAAGAGCCCTGCTGTCAGGCCTTGGCTTAAAACGTTTTACAATCTCAAGCTGCGCAAGCCCGCCGACGGCGTGACCCCGGCGGGCGAGGCGTACACGTACGCGGCCAACGACCTGAGCGTGGGCGACGTGGACGGCGACGGCCAGTACGAGTACGTGGTCAAGTGGGAGCCGTCGAACTCCAAGGACGTCTCGCAGCGCGGCTACACCGGCAACACGTACCTCGACACCTACGAGCTGGACGGCACCCTGCGCTGGCGGCTCGACCTGGGCGTGAACATCCGCTCGGGCGCCCACTACACGCAGTTCCTGGTCTACGACTTCGACGGCGACGGCCGTTCGGAGATGATGCTGAAGACCGCCCCGGGCACAAAGATCATCCGGTACGGCGCCAAGGGCCAGGTCGTCTCCGAGCGCTACATCACGATGCCGCGCGAGGACCGCAAGGCCGGGTACGCCCACACCGACGACTACCGGATGAGCGCCGCCGACTACTTCGACCACCTGGCGGCGATGTTCACGAAGTGGCATGAGCATCCGGAGGTCGTCGCCGGGCGCTGGCCGAAGACCATCGAAGAGGCGCTCGGCATCGAGCCGAAGTACCGGTACCCGCTCTCCAAGGCCGACGCGGAGGAGCTGGCGACGTACTTCATCGACGTCTACGCGCCCTCCCGCAGCGGCAACAACCGGCTGCGCGAGTTCGCCGGCTTCGTCCTCACCGGCCCCGAGTACCTGTCGGTGTTCGACGGCGCGACGGGCCGCGAGCTGCAGACCGTCCACTACAAGCCGGGACGCGGCGACGACGGCCTGCTCTGGGGCGACTACGCGATGGCCAGGATCGAGCCGGGCAACCGGGTGGACCGCTTCCTGTCGTCGGTCGCCTACCTCGACGGCCGGCGCCCGTCGGCGATCTTCGCGCGCGGCTACTACACCCGCACCACGCTGGTCGCCTACGACTGGGACGGCAGGCGGCTCAAGGAGCGCTGGTACGTCGACAGCGGCCACGCCCCAATGACGAACCCGTTCAACGCCTCGCCGCACGGCGTCCCCGGCAGCAACCCGAAGTACGCCGACCTGACCACGCAGGGCTTCCACTCGATGGGCGTGGCCGACGTGGACGGCGACGGCAGGCAGGAGATCGTGTACGGCTCCGCCACCATCGACGACGACGGCGACCTGCTGTACTCCTCCTTCGACGTAGCGCCGCCGCAGAGCAACGTGCCGGGCCAGAACGTACGGCTCGGGCACGGCGACGCCATGCACGTGGGCGACTTCGACCCCGATCATCCCGGTTTGGAGATCTGGACCGTGCACGAGGGCGGCTCGTGGGCCCCGTACGGCTGGGCGCTGCGCGACGCCGCCACCGGCGAGGTGATCCACGGCGGCTACAGCGGCGTGGACACCGGCCGCGGCATGGTCGGCGACATCGACCCGGGCATCCGCGGCCTGGAGATGTGGTCCTCGATGCCGCCGGACCAGGCGGTGCAGGCCGGTCTGTGGTCGGCGCGCGGCGAGTACCTGGGCAGGAACACCCCCGGCACCAACATGAGCATCCGCTGGGCCGCCGACATGACCACGCAGCTCGTCAACGGCACCGCCACCGACGTCCTGCAGACGCCCACCATCGACGACCACCGCAGGGGAACGCTGCTGACGGCCGAGGGCACGCTGACGAACAACTGGACGAAGGGCAACCCCGGCCTGGTGGCCGACGTCTTCGGCGACTGGCGCGAGGAGCTGCTGGTCCGTACGGCCGACAGCAGCGCGATCCGCATCTACCTCAGCACCGAGGTGACCGACAGGAAGCTGTACACGCTCATGCACGACCCGCAGTACCGGGTCGACGTGGCCAGGCAGCAGACGGGCTACAACCAGCCGGCGTACCCGAGCTTCTACTTCGGCTCGGACATCGACTGGTCGAAGGTGCCCGTACCGAACCTGCGCTGACACCCGCATGAAACACCAGCGCTGACGCTCACATGAAACGCCGACGCCGACACCCGCATGACACGCCGACGCCCACGCCCGCATGACACGCCGACGCCCACGCCCGCATGACACGCCGGCACCGGCCTCCCGCATGAGACGCCGGCACCGGCCTCCCGCATGAAGCGGCGATGCCGACGCCCGCGTATCACGGCGACGCTGACGTCCGTGGGAAACGCCGAAGAGGGCGCTCCGCCCGATGGGAGCGCCCTCTTCGATGACGTCTGATGGCCGGCCTTACCGGGTGGCAGGAACCTTGACGGACACCTGCTGGATGACCGGGTTGTCGTCCTTCTCGGCCCAGGCGCCGGTGGAGAAGGCCACGGGGTAGCTCTTCTTGCCGACCCCGTCACCCCACTTGGTGATGATGTAGTCGACCTTGATGTGGCCCTCGCCGTTGACGCCGTCGACCCCCAGCGTGCGCGGGTTGAACGTGCCGCCGGTCAGCTCGGCGAAGGTCTTGGCGTCCAGGTCGAGCATCACGCCGCGGTTGGACGGGGCGCCGGGGCCGCGGTCACCCACGAAGAAGGGCAGCTTCTTGCCCTTGTAGATGACGTAACCCTCGGTCATGAGGGGCCAGCTCGGGCTGGCGGCCAGGCCCTTCTGCATGGGCTTGCCCGCCGCGGGCAGCCCGGTGTCGCCGGCTCGGCCGGAGGCGTCGTCCCAGAAGTAGGACGCAGTCGTCGAGCCCTTCAGCACCCCGCGCTGCTCGACGCCGGTCCCGGCGTGAGCGGTGGACGCGCCGACGGTCATGGCCGCGGCGGCGGAGGCGGCGAGCAGGGCGACAGAACGCAGGCGAGCAGACATAGGAAAATTCAGGTCCTTTGTTAGGGGACGGGAACTTTGCGCTCGTCGGGACGTACGTAGCCGGGCAGCACGCCGTACAGACGCTACGTGGAGCGCAGCGGGAATCCGCGTGGATCGTGGGATCCGAAGAACCGAGGCAGGCCCCGCCTCTCTTGGTCAGGCGCGGGTCACTGCTCGGTGACGTCTACGACGCTACCTCTTAAAACCGGACATTGGCAAACATATCGCCACGAAACCGGCATAGATCTACCTTGTGGGTAAAGCATCAGGTCACGTCGCTGCGGAGCACTCGCAGGGTCCCCACCACGGCAGGGACGACGATCCAGACCGTCACAGACGCCGCCAGGCGCGCCAAATCGCCGCCTGTCACGTCGCCGCTCATCAGAACGTCGCTGGTGGAGTTGAGGTCCAGCCACTGTGCCATGGCTTTACCTCCCTTGCCAAGTTGACCGACGAAGCTCCACACCATGGGGCTGACCAGGTAGATCACGATCACGGCCGGGGCGTTCAGCACCAGCAGCCCCAACGCCAGGCCCTGGGCGGTCACCAGCACCATCGTCGCGATCCAGCCCAGCAGCTCGTACGGCTCGAGCCGCCACGACGCCTCCACGCCCGCCACGGACGCCGCCACCGCCGTCACCGGCAGCGCGACCAGCACCGCGAGGACGCACGCCAGCGCGGCCGCCACCAGTACCGGCACGCACTTCGCCACCAGCACCCGCGCCCGTCTCGGCTCCAGGGTGAACGTGGTCAGCGCCGTTCGGTGATGCCACTCGCCGGTGATCGACAGAATGCCGAGCACGGGCAGCAGAATCCCGAACGCCGCCCCCGCCGTCCCGGCCAACGTGAACAGGTCGGCTGTCCCCGTCACGACGCCCCGGCCGGCGACGAGCGCGACCGCGACGACGACCAGGACGGCGGTCATGATCCGGCTGGTCCGGGTATCGAGCAGCTTCCGCGTCTCAACTCGCAGCAGGGTGCCGAACGTGCTGCGCTGCCAGGTTCGTGGGGCGATGTGGGTGGTCATGAGCAGCTCCAATCGCTATGGGTGCAAGGGGTGGTTCTGTCGGTGGTGGGGGTGAAGAAGTAGGGGGAAGAAGGGGCGAGCCACGCTCAGCCGTCTGGCCAAGCACCCGCCAGCCGTCTGGCCAGACAACCGCCGGCCGTCTGGCCAAGCACCCGCCAGCCGTCTGGCCAGGCACCCGCCGGTCGTCTGGCCAGGCAACCGCCAGCCCCTCCGGCCTAGAAGCCGCCGAGTGGAAGCCGTCGCCAACGCTTCACGAGTGCCGCCTAAGTGCAGCCGCGTCACACACGCGTTGCGTCCGATGGCCAAGTGGCAGGGCCACGGCCGAGCGCGGCCCTTCGCGAGCGACCGCTGAGCGTGCGGGTGCTGTGTCACGTGGGGTCGTCCGGCCAGGCCAGGCGCTGCCCGAGCGCATCCTTCGATGGCCACTTCGCGGGCGACTACCAATTGCGGCCGCCCCGCAAGCGCTGCACGGGCGACAGCACAGCGTCTGACCGACGACAGTCGAGGGGCGCGTGGGGACGCTTCGCGGGCGACACCAAGTTGGCGAGCGACGACGACCAACTACGGCCGCCTCACAAGCGCCTCACGGACGGCTATCGAGCGCACCCTGCGTAAGGACGCTTCGCGGACGACGCCGAATGGCAGGGAAACCCCCAACGTGGCCGTGTCTCGATGACCAGATGCAGCGCCTCCCGAACACGACCGCGTGTGCCGCCTCCCGAACACGACCGCATGGGCCGCCTCCCGAACACGACCGCGTGTGCCGCCTTGCGGGCGACGACCGGCGGAGGGTCCTTGAACGCCAGCCCGGTGGAGCCGCCGACGCTCGCCCGCCCGGCCCGCGCATGCAGACCCGCTTGACGACGCAGGCCCTTGCCGGACCGGCATCCGGAACGTAACCGGAAGCCAGGTGACGCACGGTCGCCGGATCGGGTAACGGCAGTAGACGGGGCCAGGTCGGGCCAGCCGGCGACGGCGGGCGAAGACGCCCGATCCGCTCGCAACGGCGGGACCGCATCGCCGGATCGGGCCGCCACAGCAAGCCACAACGCCAGGACAGGCCGCGACAACACGCGAAAACGCCGAGCCGAATCTCGACGGTAGGTAAGGGCCGGATCGGGTTGCGATGGCACGCCATAGCACCGGGCCGCCCCGCCACGGCGGGCGACGACACCGGCCCAGATCGCGACTGCAGACGACGGCGCCGGCCAAGGTCGCGACTGCGGACGATGGCACCTGTCCAGGTCGCGACTGCAGGCGACGATGCCTGGTCGCATTGCTACGGCGGACGAGGTCATCGGGACTGAGAGAGATCATCGGGTTCCAAGACGGGGTCGTGGGGGCTGGGAGACCAGGCCGAAGCCAGCGTCAGGCGGGGGTGCGGGATGCGCGGGAGGTGAGGTCGAGGAAGGTCTGTTCGAGGCTGCGGCCCTGGCTGAGCTCGGCGAGTGTGCCCTGGGCCAGGACGCGCCCGGCGCCGATCATCACGATGCGGTCGGCGACCTGCTCCACTTCGTACAGCAGGTGTGAGCTGAGCAGAACGGCGCAGCCGGAGGCGGCCAGGTCCCGCAGGAGCTCGCGCATCCACTGGATGCCCTGGGGGTCGAGGCCGTTGGCGGGCTCGTCCAGAATGAGCGCCTTGGGGCGGCCGAGGAGCGCGTGGCCGATGCCGAGCCGCTGTCGCATGCCGAGTGAGTAGCCGCGCACCGGCCGTCCGGCCTCCTTGGCGGTCAGGCCCACCATGCCGAGTACTTCGTCGACGCGCGTTTTCGGCAGGCCGAGCATGAGCGCGCCCAGGGTGAGCACCTCGCGCCCGGTGCGGCCGGGGTGCTGGGCGCCGGCGTCGAGCAGGGTGCCCACGTCGTAGCCGGGACGCGCCAGCTCGGCATAAGGCTTGCCCAGCACGGTGGCGCGGCCTGATGTGGGCTTGATGAGGCCGGTCAGGATGCGCATGGCCGTCGACTTGCCCGCGCCGTTGGGGCCGAGGAAGCCTGTGACGGAGCCGGGGTGGACGGTGAAGGACACGTCGTCGAGCGCCTTCACGCCCTTGTAGGTCTTGGTGACGCGGTGGAGTTCGATCACGATCAGAAGTTCATCGGAAACGCCACCGGATCACATCGGACCAGGGTCGAAAGTCGCCGTCGCCAGGGCTACACCTGCGCGGCGAGTTGTAGCCGAGGGTCTATAGCGGAGTCGACCCAGGGTGCTAACGCGCAGGCCAGGCCATGTTTAGGCTGATGGCCGTGCACGACCACCACGCTGTCCCTCCGCGCCAGATGGCACGTGACGACCCCGGCACGCCGCACCAGGCATCAGGCCACGACCCCTCCCTGCTCGACCGGGCATCAGGCCACGACCCCAGCCCGGTGCACGAGACACCAGGCGATGACCCTGGCACGCCGCGCTCGAGTGACGTCGCCGAACGCTTGGGTCCGCCGCGCTCGAGCCACACCGCCGAGCCCTCGGATCCGCCGCACCCGAGCCACACCGCCGAGCCCTCGGATCCGCCGCGGCAGAGTGTTGCCGAGTACCCAGACCCGGCCGAGCGTCTAGACCAGGCCGAGCGTCCGGACCTGTCGCGCCCGAGCTCGGCCGAACGCCTAGGTCCGGACGGGCGGCTCGGCATGCCTGAGGCCGTCACTACCGGCCGGTCAACCACCGGGCGGTCAACTGCCGGGCGGTCAGCCGCAGGGCGGTCAGCCGCAGGGCGGTCACACATCGGGCGGTCCACCGACAAGCTGGGGGCCGTGCTGCTCTACTTGTTCGCCGCGCTGCCCCTGCTGCTCTCCGCGGTGATACTGATCAGCAGCGGCACCTACGGACCTCAGGTGGACGTGGGCATGCTGCTCGCCGACATGGCCACGGGCGCGGCGGGCATGGCGCTGCTGCCGTTGCGGCGCAGGTGGCAGTGGCAGATCGCGGCCGTGCTGGCGGTGCCGACGGCCTTCTCGATGACGATGGGCGGGCCGGCGATCGTCGCGTTCGCCTCGCTGGCCACGCATCGCCGGTGGCGGCAGGTGGTGCCGGTCGCGGTGCTGTTCTGGGCGTGCGAGGTGTTCTACAGCCGGTGGAAGGACGACATCCAGCTGACCGTGTTCTACGCGATCGTCTCGGCCGCCGTCCTGGCCGCGGTGACCGCGTTCGGGCTCTACCTGAGGGGTCGGCGCGAGCTTGAGGCGGAGCGGCTGGAGGCGGAGCGGCGCGGGCAGGCGCAGCGGGTGGAGCAGGCCAAGCTGGCCGAACGCCTGAAGATCGCGCAGGAGATGCACGACGTCCTGGCGCACCGCCTCTCCCTGCTGGCGATGCTGGCGGGCGGGCTGGCGTACCGGAAGGACCTGACGCCCGAGCAGACGCGGGAGGCGGCGCTGGCGATCCAGGAGAACGCGCACCAGTCGCTGAACGAGCTGCGCGCCGTGCTGGGCACCCTGCGGCGGGGCGGGCACGACGACCAGGCCGAGCACGACGGTGCGGCCGAGATCGAGCCCGCCGCGCCGCAGCCGACGCTGGCCCACCTCGACGCGCTCTTCGCCGAGGTACGCGCCGCCGGGCAGCAGGTCGAGGTGCACGACACCGTCACAGAGAGGGATCGGCTGCCGACGCAGACGGGGCGGCACGCGTACCGGATCGTGCAGGAGGCGCTGACGAACGCGCGCAAGCACGCGCCGGGGAGCGTGGTGCGGGCCGAGATCGGCGGGCGGCCGGGCGACGGGCTGCGGATCCGGGTGAGCAACGCGACCATGCCGGGCAGGCCGGGGCCGGGTGGGCGGCTGGGCCTGATCGGGCTGGCCGAGCGGACGCGGATGGCCGGTGGGAAGATCACTCATGACGTACGCGACGGGCGTTTCGTCCTCGACGCGCTGCTGCCGTGGGAGGCTTGACGCGTGGTGAGAGTCGTGATCGTGGATGACGATCCCATGGTGCGTACGGGGCTGCGGCTCATCCTGGGCGGCGAGTCCGACATCGACCTCGTGGGCGAGGCGGGCGACGGCAAGCAGGCGATGACGATGATCCGCGACCTGCGGCCCGACGTCGTGCTGATGGACATCCGCATGCCGGAGCAGGACGGTCTGACCACCACCGAGCTGCTGCTTCGGCAGCCGTCGCCGCCCCGGATCCTGGTGCTGACCACGTTCGACGCCGACGACATGGTGCTGCGGGCGCTGCAGATCGGCGCGAACGGGTTCCTGCTGAAGGACACGCCGCCGCCGAAGATGATCGAGGCGGTGCGGGCGGTGGCCAACGGCGAGCCGGTGCTGTCGCCGAGCGTCACCCAGCAGGTGATCGCCGCCGCCACCGGACGCTACGAGCCGCGCCGGCCCGACGCCGCACGCGAGCTGGCCGAGCTGACCGAACGCGAGCGGGAGGTGGCCATCGAGGTCGCCAAGGGCAGCTCCAACGCGGAGATCGCCAGGGATCTGTCGGTGAGCGTGGCCACCGTCAAGGCCAACATCACCCGCATCTTCGCCAAGCTCGGCACGGACAATCGCGTGCACGTGGCGATGAAGGTCCGCGACGCCGGTCTCCTCTGACCGTTCCCTCGGTATGCCTGCTCGCCGGCTCCGCTCCGAGGCTCCTAGGCTCCGCTCCTCGTGGGTGCGCCCTTCAGGTCCAGTCCGGCTTGATCTGTTCCGGGCGCAGCCTGCTCTGGCTTGACGCTCGCAGGCGAGGCGCGAGGTGCTCACAGGTCGGGCTCGGGCGGGGGCGCTCGCCGACCGGGCTCGGGCGGCGGTGCTTGCAAGCCAGGTCAGGCGGGGCGCTCGCAGGCCGAACGTGGGCGAGACGCTCGCAAACCAGGCTCGGGTCGGGGCGCTCACAAGCCGGACGGGTTGAGGTGCTAGTAGGCCGGGCGCTGGCCGAGATGCTCGCAGGCCACTCCGGTCAGACGCTGGCGGGCTCCGGTCAGGCCCCTCGCGGGCTTTCGGGCGAGACGCCGCTTTCTCCCGGCCCCCTCCGCCTCCGACCGAGAGGTGCCGCGGCGGACGCGCTGGCAGCCGGCACTCCGGCCGACCCGTGCTGAGCCTGGCCCGGTCGCGAGTGGTCGATCGGGGGAGGGCGGTGCTGCGGCGTGCGCGCGGCCGGACCCCCGCCGCGACGCCGATCAGCCGAACCAAGGCTCAGGATCGGGCGGTCAAGTCAGGATCGGGCGGTCAAGAAGGCGGTGCTGTGGCGTGCGCACACCTGACACCGCCACACCACCCCCGCCAACTCACTGAGGCTCAGGGCCGGGCCTTCAGTGGCGCGGTGCTGCGGCGGATGATCAGGTTCGTGGCCAGCTCGATCCGGGTGCCGGACGGCCCGCGCGGGTGGGTGAGCTCCTCGTGGACGAGGCGGACGGCTTCGTTCGCCATGTCGTCGAGCGGCTGCCGTACGGTCGTGAGCGGCGGCGAGAGCATCTCGCACAGCGTCGAGTCGTCGAACCCCACGACGGAGAGATCGTCGGGGACGCGGAGGCCGCGTTCGGTGGCGGCCTGGTAGACGCCGGCGGCCTGGAGGTCGTTGCCGGCGAAGACGGCGGTGGGCGGGTCGTCGCGGTCGAGGAGTTCGCCGCCGAGCGTCTTGCCGCCGCCGACCATGAAGTTGCCGTAGCGGGTGAGCGCGGGGTCGGGTTCGATGCCGAACGTGCGGTGAGCCGCCAGGTAGCCCTCGTACCGGTCGAGCGTGCACTGGGTGTCGAGCGGCCCGCCGATGAAGCCGATCCTGGTGTGTCCGAGCTCCAGCAGGTGGGTGGTGGCCATGACGCCGCCGAGCCAGTTGGTGGCGCCGACGGTGGACAGGCGGGGGTCGCGCTGGCCGACGGGGTCGAGCAGCACGAGCGGCACGTGCAGCAGCTCCTCGAGGGCCTCGATCTCACGCTGGTCGGCCCTGGACAGCACGAGCACGATGCCGTCGGTGTTGCGCTTGCGCACCATGCCGATCCAGCGTCGCAGGTCGAAGTCGGGCCGGTAGGAGGAGGTGACGACCAGGGAGAAGCCCCAGCGGGCGGCGGCCTTCTCGGCGCCGCTGATCAGCACCTGCGCCCACGGCGAGCCGAGGCCGTCGATGAGCAGGTCGATGATGCCGGCGCGGGGTTTGCTGGGCGGGCGCGGAGCCTCGTAGCCGGAGGCTCGTACGGCTTCGAGCACCTTGTCGCGGGTGGCGGCCGAGACGTGTTTCTTGCCGCTGAGCACCTTGGAGACCGTCGGTACGGACACTCCTGCGGCCGCGGCGACGTCGGCCAGCGTGGCTCGACGCACAGGACCTCCCGTTGGCCGTGGCGCCGCCTTCCGGCGGCACCGGTGAAGTTGCGACTTTCGGAAAACCCGCCCGAACGATGGCGGCCCGCTGAACAGGCGGTATTCCGCCATATGAGCGGGTTATTGACAGGGATACGACCCGGACCTTAGCGTAACAGCTCGGCAAAGTCACGATGATTTATCGGAAAGTTAACCAGAAACTTTCCGATACCAGGAAAGTCGCGAGGGGTCATGCCAGCACTTGAAGATCCGCCGGAGCCGGAGATCGCGCAGCAGCGGGCGCGGCGGGTCGAGGAACTGCTCGCCGGCATGTCACTGCAGGAGAAGCTCGCCCAGCTCGTCGGCGTTTGGCTGAACGTCAACAGGAAGAAGGGCGTGGTCGCCCCGCTGCAGGACTCGATGCAGAGCGAGGACCTCGGGTTCGAGGAGTTCGCCCGCAACGGCGTCGGCCACATCACCCGTCACTTCGGCACGACCCCGGTCGAGCCGGAGGCCGCGCGCAAGACGCTGGCCGAGCGGCAGCGGTGGCTGCGTGAGAACACCAGACTCGGCATCCCGGCCATCGCGCACGAGGAGTGCCTGACGGGATTGGCGGCCTGGCGGGCCACGACGTACCCGGCCCCGCCCGCGTGGGGCGCCACCTTCCATCCGGAGCTGGTGGAGGAGATGGGCAAGGCGATCGGTGCGAGCATGCGGTCGCTCGGTGTGCACCAGGGGCTGGCCCCTGTTCTGGACGTGATCCGCGACCAGCGCTGGGGACGGGTCGAGGAGTGCATCTCGGAGGACCCGTACGAGGTGGCGACCGTGGGCTCGGCCTACGTGCGCGGCCTGCAGTCCGCCGGTGTGATCGCCACGCTCAAGCACTTCGTCGGCTACTCCAACTCCCGCGCGGGCCGCAACCTCGCGCCCGTGCACGCGGGCGCCCGCGAGGTGGCCGACACGCTGCTGTTCCCGTTCGAGGTCGCGGTGCGCGACGCAGGAGCGGGTTCGGTGATGAACTCCTACGCCGAGATCGACGGCATCCCGATCGCCGCCGACCCCCGCTACCTGACCGGCGTGCTGCGCGACACGTGGGGCTTCGACGGCACGGTCGTGGCCGACTATTTCGCGGTCGCGTTCCTGCACACCCTGCACGCCGTGGCGGCCGACGCCGGTGACGCGGCCGTGCAGGCGCTCAGCGCGGGCATCGACATCGAGCTGCCGACCGGGGTGACGTACCTGGACCCGCTGCGCGCGGCGGTGGAGTCGGGCCGGATCGACGAGGCGCTGATCGACCGGGCGCTGCTGCGGGTGCTGCGGCAGAAGGCAGAGCTGGGCCTGCTGGACGACGACTACGACCCCGAGCCGCAGGGCGAGGTGGACCTCGACGACCCCGCCTCCCGCGACATCGCCCGCCGCCTCGCCGAGGAGTCGGTGGTGCTGCTCACCAACGACGGCGTGCTGCCGCTCGGCGACACGGCGGGCCGCAAGATCGCGGTCGTCGGGCCGAACGCCGACCAGGTGGCGGCGCTGTTCGGCTGCTACTCGTTCGTCAACCATGTGCTGCCGCACTTCCCCGACGTGGAGACCGGCATCGCCGCGCCGACCCTGCTGGAGGCGCTGCGCGAGGAGCTGCCGCAGGCGCGCATCGAGACCGCGCGCGGCACGGGGGTGGACGACGGCGATCGCTCGGGGATCGCCGACGCCGCCCGCCTGGCCGCCGAGTCGGACGTCGCGATCGTCGTGCTGGGCGACCGTTCCGGGCTGTTCGGGCGGGGCACCTCGGGCGAGGGCTGTGACGTGGAGTCGCTCGCCCTGCCGGGTGCGCAGCAGGAGCTGGCCGACGCGGTGCTCGCCACCGGCACGCCGACCGTGGTGGTGCTGATGACCGGCCGCTCGTACGCGGTGCCGGGCATCATCGAGCGCGCCGCCGCCGTCGTGCAGGCGTACTTCCCCGGCCAGGAGGGCGCGGGCGCGATCGCGCGGGTGCTGAGCGGCGCGGTCAACCCGTCGGGCCGGCTGCCGATGAGCATGCCGCGCGGCATCGCCGGCCAGCCGTACAGCTATCTCCACCCCAAGCTGGGCGGCGCGGGGTCGGTCACCAACCTCGACCCGGCGCCGGTGCTGGCGTTCGGCCACGGGCTGAGCTACACGAGCTTCGGCTACTCCGGCTTCACCGCCGATGAGGAGGTCGTGGCGGGCGAGCCGATCCGCTGCTCGGTGACGGTGCGCAACACCGGCGACCGGGCCGGCGCGGAGGTGGTGCAGCTGTACGCCTCCGACCGGATCGCCTCGGTCACCCGGCCGCTCGCCCAGCTCGTCGGGTACGCCAGGGTCGAGCTGGAGCCCGGGCGGTCGGCTCGGGTCGAGTTCGAGGTGCCGGCCAGGCTGCTGTCGTTCACCGGCCGTGACGGGCGGCGCGTGGTCGAGCCGGGCGAGGTCGGGCTGTCCATCCGCCGCTCGGTCGCCGACGTGGTCGAGGAGCGTACGGTGCTGCTGACCGGTTCGGTGTACGCGTTCGGCGGCGACGAGCCACGGCTCACCACCGTCGTGGTGACGGCCGACGCCCCCCAGGACCGATGAGCATGGACCGCATGGAAGCCTTCAGGCGACGTGTCGGCGGTTTCGCCTACGGCGGCGACTACAACCCCGAGCAGTGGGACCGGGAGGTGTGGAAAGAGGACGTCCGGCTCATGCGGCAGGCGGGCGTCAACATCGTCAGCCTGGGCGTCTTCGCGTGGGCGTCGCTTGAGCCGGAGCCGGGCACGTACGAGTTCGGCTGGCTCGACGAGGTCATGGACCTGCTGCACGAGAACGGCATCAGCGTCAACCTGGCCACGCCCACGGCCGCGCCGCCCGTCTGGCTGACCCACCTGCACCCCGAGGTGTTCCCGATCAGGGAGGACGGCCAGCCGTTCGGGTTCGGCAACCGGCTGCACTACGACCCGTCGTCGCCGATCTACCGCGAGTACGCCGCGCGCATCACGACCAAGCTGGCCGAGCGCTACTCGTTCCACCCGGCGCTGGCGATGTGGCACATCAGCAACGAGTACGGGCCCACGTCGTACGGCCCGGCCGCCTCGGTGGCCTTCCGCGAGTGGCTCAAGCGCAAGTACGGCACGCTGGACGCGCTCAACGAGGCGTGGACCACCCGCTTCTGGGGTCAGGTCTACACCGACTGGGAGCAGGTGGACGTACCGCACATCCCGCGTACGTGGATGAACCCCACCCGTCGCCTCGACTTCAAGCGCTTCACCTCCGACGCGCTGCTGGAGTGCTTCAAGGCCGAGCGGGACATCGTGCGCTCGTTCCGCGACGACATCCCGGTCATGACCAACTTCATGCGCTTCTTCCGCCACGCCGACTACTGGAAGTGGGCGCAGGAGGAGGACGCGGCCGCGCTCGACATCTACCCCGATCCGGCCGACGCCGGCTCGCACGTGTCGGCGGCCTTCAACTACGACCTGTTCCGCTCGCTCAAGGGCGGTCAGCCGTGGATGCTGATGGAGCAGGCGGCCAGCGCGGTCAGCCAGTGGAAGCTCAACGTCGTCAAGGAGCCGGGGCGGATGCGGCTCGGCTCGCTGCAGGCGGTCTCGCGGGCCGCCGACTCGGTGATGTTCTTCCAGTGGCGGGCCAGCAGGGGCGGGCAGGAGCGCTTCCACTCGGCGATGCTGCCCCACTCCGGGCCGGAGTCGCGGACGTTCAGGGAGGTCACCGACCTCGGGCGGGAGATGAAGCTGCTCGCGCCGGTCGCCGGCACCCGCTCGTCGGCCGACATCGCGATCCTGTTCGACTGGGACGGCTGGTGGGGCCTTGAGGAGGTCTTCGGCCTGCCGCGCAACGACTGGAGCTACACCGACACGGTGATGCGGCACTACACGCCGTTGTGGGAGCGGCATCACGCCGTGGACGTGGTGTCGGCCGCCTCCTCACTCGACGGGTACAAGGTGCTGGTGGTGCCGAACGCGTACCTGATCGACGACGCGGGCGTGGCCCGGATCGAGAAGTTCGCGCAGGACGGCGGCACCGTCATCATGTCGTTCTTCTCCGGCGTCGTGGACGCGAACAACCGGGTCAGGCCGGACGGCTACCCCGGTGCGTTCCGGCGGCTCATCGGCGCGAAGATCGACGAGTACTGGCCGGCGCGGCCGCACGAGTCGTTCACCGTGGAGTTCGCCGACGGGCGGCGCGCCGCCTCCACCTGGTGGCGCGAGGACCTGCACCTGGAGACGGGCACGGCCCTCGCCACGTACGCCGACGGGCTGCTGGCCGGGCGCGCGGCCGTGGTCGAGAACCGGTTCGGCGCCGGGCGGGTGGTGTACTTCGCGACGCTGCTGGAGCAGGAGGCGTTCGACGAGACGGTGGCGCGGGTCGTCGCCGAGTCGGGGGTGCGCTCCCGCTTCGAGGGCGTGCCTGCGCACGTGGAGTGCTCGGTGCGGGGCGATGACGCGTACGAGTACGTGTTCCTGCTCAACCACAGCGCCGAGTCGGGGGCGTCGGTGGCCGTGGACGTGAGCGGTACGGACCTGCTCACCGGGCGTCAGGTGTCCGGCGAGGTGGCGCTGGATCCGCTGGGCGCGGCGGTCGTTCAGGTCGCGCGCGGCTGACCAGGCGCTTCTGGTGCTTCCGGCCCCGGGGGGCTTCCCGCCTCCCGGGGCTTTCGCTTTCCGAGGTTGTCCGGATGGCTGGGGCCGGTGCGGGGCCGAGGCTGAGCGCCGGTGCCGGCGCTCAGCCGGGGTGTTGTGCGTACGTGACGGCGAGGTCCGCGACCGGGCGGTAGGCGGCCACCCGGTCGCGGGTCCAGCCGTCCCCGCCGAGGAGGGCTTGGTCGGTGACGATGCGGTAGATCAGCGCCCTGATCAGGAGCTGCCCCCACTCCGGCAGGTGCGCCCAGCGGGCGGCCAGGGCGGGGGCGGCGCCGTACCAGCACAGGGCATCGACGACCGTGATCGCCGACGCCCACGCGGCGGGCCGCCAGTAGACCGGCCAGTCGATGATCGCCGGGGGCAGGCCGGGGGCGAACAGCACGTTGCCCGCCAGGTCGCCGTGCACCGCCTGGGACGGCAGATCGATCGGGCGGCGAGCCCGTACGAGCGGCTCCAGCAGGCCCGCCGCGTCCAGCGTCACGGGCCGCTCCGCCCAGGCCACCCGATCCCCATGTGTCCAGGGATCGTCGCGGTCATCGAGGAAGGCGGGCCTCGGCAGGTGCGCGACGGCCGCGTGAAAGGCCGCGCCGGCGCGTAGTGCGTCGTCCGGCCTGCGTACATCCGGCTCCCCCGCCACCAGCCGGGACGCCTCCCAGCCCCGCACCACCCAACCGCCGCCGCTCGCTTGGATCGGCCGGGCGAGCCGGAACCGCGGCGATTCGGGCAGGGACGCCAGCACCTCGGCCCGCCAGAGCGTCTCCGGCAGGAAGGTGACCGGCTTGAGCACGACCGGCCCCGCCCGCCACGCCCCGCCCAGCCACACGGGCTCCCCCGCTCCCCCGAACGCGGTGACGATCTCAGCGGCCGGCGCGCCGTCAGGGACGGGAGTCACGCGACCACCGCCTCAACGGATGGCGCGGCCCCGGACACGCGAGGCGCACGGCCACGGGACGGCGCAACGTCGGCGGCGGGGGTCATGCGTCCGCCTTCAGCCAAGCATCCACGCCGGCCCGCATTTCGGCCTTGAGCGCCTCGGGGGCGAAGGAGGCGTCGATGCCGGCCCTGGCGAAGTCGGCCAGGTCGTGGTCGGTGTAGCCCAAGACGTCGCGGAGCCGGGCGTACTCGCCGGCCAGCGCGGTCTCCCCGTCCGTGTTGATCGTGACGGCGAGCCCGGCGGCGCGCAGCCGGGGCAGCGGGTGCTCGGCGAGCGACGGCACGAGCCCGAGCAGCACGTTGGAGGTGGGGCAGACCTCCAGCGGGATCCCGCGCTCGCGGACCTCGGCCACGAGACGGTCGTCGTCGAGGACCCTGATGCCGTGGCCGAGGCGCTCGGCGTGCCCGATGTCGAGCGCCTCGCGGATGCTGGCCGCCCCCGCCGCCTCCCCCGCGTGGTGCACGAGGTGCAGCCCGGTGTCCTTGGCCGCGTCGAGCACGGCGGCGAACGGCGCGAGCGGGTGGCTCTCGTCGCCGGCCAGCCCGATGCCGATCACCTCGTCGTGCCGGGTGGCCAGCTCGTACGTCCGCCACAGCCGCTCGATCGGCCGCCGCCTGGAGTGGTCGAGCAGCACCCGGCACTCGATGCCGTACCGCTCCCGCCCTTCGGCGAGCCCGTCGAGGACGGCCGCCAGCGGCATGTCCGGCTGCCCGACCCGCTCGCCGTGGGAGGCGGCGGTGAACGTCACTTCGGCGTACCTGGTGCCCTGGGCGGCCTCGTCGGCGCAGAACTCCAGCGCGACGCGGCGGAAGTGCTCGGCGGTGCGGAGCAGCGCGCGGATCTGGGCGCGGCGGTCGGCGAACTCCCTGAAGCTCCGGAACACCCCCTCGGGCAGGGGCTCGCCGCCCAGCTCGCGGACGGTCTCGGGACGGACGGTGCTCTCCAGGTGCACGTGCAGGTGGGCTTTGGGCAACGCGCGTACGTCTCTCACGTGCCACCACCCTAGGCAGCCGCCCGGCACGGGCGCACCGCATTATCTCCCCGAGAGGCCGGGTTCCGTCAGGGCCAGGTGCTGGCCTCGGCTTCGAAGACCGCGGGGTCGCTGTGCACGGGCAGCACGCACATGAGGTGGCCGCCGGGGACGCGTAGAGTACGGCACTCCCGCCAGCGTGACACCTCCTCCGCGCCCAGGCCGAGCAGGCGCCGGGTCTCCGCCTCGACGTCGTCGGTCTCGATGTCCACATGGAAGCGAGGGGCGTCGTCCACCGACTGGACGGCGACGATGAGGCCGGGCATGGCTCCGTGGAGGCTGATGAACTGCTCTTCACCAGGGAGCGGCCGGGCCGTGACTCCGAGAGCCGCGGCCCAGAAGGCGGCGGCCGCCTCGGCCTCCGGGGTGGGGGTGTCGATGAGGAGGGCGTAGACGCGGCTGCGGTGCATGGTGATCACCCTAACGCCCGTCCGCCGGCTGGAACCTGCCCCGGCGCAGGGCCCGGGGCGCCGCAGAGCCCTGCACCTGGCTGCTCCCGGCCTGCCCCGGTCGAGCGCCGCACCCATGACCTCTCGCGCCGCAACGGCGCGAGCCATCGCCCGCAACGGGCTCCACTCTCACCCGCGACGGACAGGCCAGGTCAGAGGGTGGTGCGCTTGGTCAGGCGCATCTTCGACTGCTTGTGCGGCCCGCGCTCCCAGTCCTCCATGAACGTGGCGTTGAACCCGTACGAGGTGGCCAGGCCGGCCAGCGTCTCGGTGCGGTAGTAGAAGTCCTCGCGCAATACGTGGTGTTCCTTGCCCTCGGTGCGGTCGAAGGTGAAGTCGAACCAGCCGCCCGGCTTCATCACCCGTCCCACGTGGGCGAAGCACTCCTCGATGACGTGCAGCGGCGAGTGCGAGAACACGCTGTGGGCGTGCACGACGTCGAAGTGCGCATCGGGCAGGAAGGCGAAGCGCAGGTCGCGTACGGGGGTCAGGTGGGGCAGCTTGTCGGCCAGCTTGTGCCGGACGATGGTGTCCTGGGCGGCGATGAGGATGTCGGGCGAGATGTCGATGCCGTAGTAGTTGCCGGTGTGCAGGTAGTCGATGAACAGGTGCCCGGCCCGCAGGTTGCCGCAGCCGATCTCCAGCAGGCGGCACTCGGGCTTGAGCCCGTGTTCGACGAGGTAGTCGAACTGCATGCGGCCCACCTCCAGCCAGCGCTTGTGGCTGTGCGAGCCGACCGCCCCTTCGGGGTCGCGGGCGGTGTCGGAGCGCATGACGGCTCGGTAGTAGGAGACGTGGTCCCGCGTGCGCAGCCTGAACCACGTGTCGCGGGCCAGCCGCCGCAGGTGAGGGACGATCTTTTCCGGATGCTTGATTGCGTACGTCGCTTGGTGGGCGAGGCTCGAACGGGCGCGTTTCACGCCACGGAATCTAGGCCGACGGCCCGGCCCTGAGAGCGCTGTGGCGTCACTCTTGATGACCCGTTTGCGCAGCCTTTCACACCGGAGGCGGCGGCGCTCAGCTCAGGTAGTCGCGCAGCGCCAGTGAGCGCGACGGGTGGCGGAGCTTGGACATGGTCTTGGCCTCGATCTGGCGGATGCGCTCGCGGGTGACGCCGTAGACGCGGCCGATCTCGTCGAGCGTCATCGGCTTGCCGTCGTTGAGGCCGTA
Source organism: Nonomuraea sp. NPDC052634 (assembly GCF_040678535.1). Taxonomy (NCBI): domain Bacteria; kingdom Bacillati; phylum Actinomycetota; class Actinomycetes; order Streptosporangiales; family Streptosporangiaceae; genus Nonomuraea; species Nonomuraea sp. NPDC052634. The sequence goes on from NZ_JBFATY010000001.1 coordinate 937,083, forward strand.
CCGCATGCTGATCACCCCCGCCTCCCGCTCGGTGAGCTGGTCGAGCAGCGCCCGGAGCTGCTGCTGGAGCAGCGTGAACGAGACCGCGTCGGCCGGGGAGACGGCCTCGGTGTCCTCGATCAGGTCGCCGAACTCGCTGTCGCCCTCGTCGCCGAGCGGCGTGTGCAGGGAGATCGGCTCGCGGCCGTACCCCTGGACCTCGATGACGCGATCGACGTCGAGCTCGCACTCCTTGGCGATCTCCTCGGGCGTGGGCTCGCGGCCGAGGTCGCTCGCCAGGCGGCGCTGCACCCGCGCGACCTTGTTGATCAGCTCCACCATGTGGACGGGGATGCGGATCGTGCGGGCCTGGTCGGCCATCGCCCTGGTGATCGCCTGCTTGATCCACCACGTGGCGTACGTGGAGAACTTGAAGCCGAGCCGGTAGTCGAACTTCTCGATCGTCCTGATCAGACCCAGGTTGCCCTCCTGGATGAGGTCGAGGAAGAGCATGCCGCGCCCGGTGTAGCGCTTGGCGATGGAGACCACCAGCCGCAGGTTGGCCTCCAGCATGCGCTGCTTGGCGCGTACGCCGTCCTCCGCGATCCATTCCAGGTCGGCCCGCAGGTCGTCGGGCAGGTCCGGCTCGGTGTCGAGCCGCTCCCTGGCGAACAGCCCGGCCTCGATCCGCTTGGCCAGGTCGATCTCCTGCTCTGCGGTGAGCAGCGGCACGCGGCCGATCTCCTTGAGATACGCCTTGACCGAGTCGGCCCCGACGGTCGTGACACCGTCGGCGGTGTTGTCGTCCAGTTCGAGAACCTCTGCTGCTTGGGACAAAACCCTCTCCTCGCTTGCGTGCACGGACGGCGTCCTAAACTTGGGTCGCACCTAACTTTAGGTTCTCTCGATCGAAGAGTCAACCTAAAATAAGGTCGAACCTAAGTTTTTATGTAAGACTGGAGCCATGAGCACCGACACCTTGGGTTTGAGAGAACAGAAGAAGCGTGAGACCAGGCAGGCCATCTCTGACCACGCTACCCAACTGTTCCTGGAACGTGGCTTCGACCGCACGACGATCGCCGACATCGCCGCGGCGGCGCGGGTCGCCAAGATGACCGTGACCAACTACTTCCCCCGTAAGGAGGACTTGGCGCTCGACCACCACGAGGAGTTCGTGGCCGGGCCCGCCTCGACGCTCGCCCGCCGCCCGGCCGGGGAGTCGGCGCTGGCCGCGATGCGGCGGGAGTATCTGGCCGCGATCGAACGCCACGACGCGATCATCGGCTTCACCGGGCCCGCCTTCGCCCGCATGATCGCCGAGAGCCCCACCCTGGTGGCGCGCCTGCGCGAGCTGCATGATCTGCGCGAGGAGGCGCTCGCCGAGCAGCTCGCCGCCGAGATGCCCGGCGACCCCGTCGGGGCGCGGGCGGTGGCGGCACAGCTCGCGGCGGCCGACCGGCTGATCTTCCGCGAGCTGCAGGCCCGCATGCTGACCGCCGAGGACGGCGACGACGCGGCGATCGACCGCATGGCCGCCGAGGTCACGGAGATCGCCCGCCGCGTCTTCGACCTCCTGGAGCCCTCACTCGGCACCCTGGCCATCCGCTGACCACCCCCTTCACCGGGCTGCGTTCGCCCGGCCCCGTTCGCCCGGCCCCGTTCGCCCGGCCGCGTTCCGCCGCCGGTCGCGTTCGCCCGGTCGCTTCGCCCGGCCTTTGGCCTGACCGCTTCGTCGGGCACGGCGGCCATCCGCCGACCGACCCTTGCTCGAACCCCCTACCCACGAGCACGCCGATACCCAGCGTGTCACCCGCCACCGACAATTCCGCGCGGGCCCAGGGGCGCTAGCGAGGCAAGCCGGGCGCCGCTGGCGGTGCACGCTGAAACGGCACAGGAGGAACGAGCCGGACAGCGCCGGGCAGGGTGGGGTGCGAGCGGCTCACGCCGAGCGACGCCGTCCGGGCGCGCCCAGAACGGCGCAGTGGAGCCGGCCGGGCGGCGCTAATGCGGCCGGCCGGGTTCTGCCTCGCGTAGCTCGTGGAGGGCCGCGCGTAGGTCGTCGGTCAGTTCCCAGGCGTCCGGCACCATGTCCCGATCGGTGACCACGCCGACGTCGAGCCATCCGTCGTAGGAGAAGGCGGTGATGTTGATGCCGCCGCTGACGTCGGTGATCACCGAGACGGGGTAGTTGCCGAGCAGCCGGACGCCGCACACGTACAGCGGGAACTGGGGTCCCGGCACGTTGGAGACGATCAGGTTGATGGGCGGCGCGGCCTGGCCGACCAGGCCGAACGCCGAACGCGCGGCGAGTCCCATGAGCGCGGCCGGCATCGACTCGCTGAACTCGCGCAGCCAGCGCGCGGGCGCGAGCGAGAAGCGGTCCTTGATGCGGTGCATGGACTGCCGTACGTGGTGCAGCCGCTCCACCGGGTCGGCGAGGTGCACGGCGAGCGGCGCCGTCATGATGGCCACCTGGTTGCCCGGCCCCGAGCCCTCGCCGGACCGCCCAGCGCCCTCCCCCGAGCGCTCCGAGCCCTCCCCCGACCGGCCCGTGCCCTCGCCCGGCCGCACCGAGAACGGCACTCCGGCCACCAGCGGCCGGGCCGGCACGCCGCCGTGCGCGGCCAGCCACCGGCGCAGCGCGCCCGCGCACACCGCCATCACGACGTCGTTGACCGTGACCCCGAACGCCTTGCGCACCTGCTTGATCTCCTCCAAGGGCAGCGAGACGAAGGCGTAGCGCCGGTGCGCGGAGACGGGCCCGCTGAACGGCGTCCTGGGCGCGGGCAGCACCGGCAGGTCGGGGGCGTGGCCCTCACCGGCGAGGCGGCGGGCGATTCCGGAGACGAGGGCGGCCCCGGGCAGCCGGGACACGACGGGGATCTCGTCGAGGTGAGGGACGGCGTCGGCGGCGAACCGCACGGCGTGGGCCGGGTTGGTGGCCAGCCGGGCCAGGCCGCGCGCCACCATCTCGGCGAGGCCGGGCGGCGGCTGGTCGTGCTCGGGTTCGACGGGTGGCGGGGGCGCGGGTTCGGGGGTGACGTCGAGCAGGGCGGCCAGTACGTCGGCGCCGCCGATCCCGTCCACGGCGGCGTGGTGGATCTTGGTGTAGAGGGCCGTGCGGTCGCCGGGCAGGCCGTGGATCAGGTAGATCTCCCACAGCGGGCGGCCGCGGTCGAGGCGGCGGGAGTGCAGGCGGGCGACCTGCTCGGCGAGCTGCCGGTCGTCGCCGGGCGGGGGCAGGCCGATCTCGCGTACGTGGTAGTCGAGGTCGAGATCGTCCTCCTCCTGCCAGTACGGGTGGTCGAGCCCGAGGGGCACGGGGGCGAGCTTGCGCCGCAGCGCGGGCACGTACGGCAGCCGCCGCTGCAGCAGGTCCTGCAGGTCGGCGCGGAGCAGGTGGCCGTCGAGCACGGCCAGGCCGGCGATGTTGGCGACGTTGGTGACGGTCTCGAAGTGCAGGAACTGCGCGTCGAGTGCGGAAAGCTGCGGCATCGTCCCACCTCCGCCCCGAACGCAATCAGAGCACACCGGTCACTTCAAGAGCGGCCGGAACCCCTTCGACTCACAGCTGCCCGCGTACGGGCCGGGCACGCCACCCCGTCTCCTGAAGGGACGAAAGATACTGGCGAGTCAAGATCGCACGATTGAGGTCGCGCCAGGTGAGCATCTAGATATCATGCCTTTCCCCATCAAAGAGGTACGCGCCGCGTACCCCGCGCTCTCCGACGGCCACGCCTATCTCGACGGCGCCGCCGGCACCCAGGTCCCTCAGTCCGTGATCGACGCCATCGCCACCGCCTACCGGACGGGGATCGGCAACGTGGGCGGCGCCTTCCCGGCCAGCCACCGCTCCGACGCGATCGTGGCCGCCTGCCGCGCCGCCGTCGCCGACCTGGTGGGCGGCCGTCCCGAAGGCGTCATCCTCGGGCCCAACATGACGACGCTCACGTACCGGCTGTCGAAGGCCATCGCCGGTCCCGGCGACGAGGTGGTGGTCTCGCGGCTCGACCACGACGCGAACGTGCGGCCGTGGACGCAGACCGGCGCCACGGTGCGGTGGGCCGAGGTCGACCCGGTCACCGGCGAGCTGCCGGTCGAGCAGTACGCCGACCTGATCAACGAGCGGACACGGGTGGTCGCGGTCACGGCGGCGAGCAACATCCTCGGCACCCGCCCCGACGTGCCCGCCATCGCCGAGCTGGCGCACCGGGCCGGGGCGCTGGTGTACGTGGACGGCGTGCACGCCACCCCGCACGGCCCGGTGGACATGCGGGCGCTGGGCGCCGACTTCTACGCCACGAGCGCGTACAAGTGGGCGGGGCCCCACATCGGCGCGGTCGTCGCGGATCCCGAGCTGCTGGAGACGCTGAGGCCGGACAAGCTCGCGTCGTCGCCGGACACGGTGCCGGAGCGGTTCGAGACCGGCACGGCGGCCTTCGCCGACCTGGACGGCGTGACGGCCGCCGTGGACCACCTGGCCGCCATGGTGCCCGGCACCGGCACCCGCCGCGAGCGCCTGCTGGCCTCGATGGCCGCCGCGGAGGAGCACGAGCTGGAGCTGTTCGCCGAGATGCTGGCGGGCCTGGAGTCCATGCCGCACGTCACGCTGTACGGCAAGCCCGCGCGGCGGACGGCGACGGCCTACTTCAACGTGGCCGGGCACACCCCGCGCCAGGTGGCCGAGCACCTGGCCAAGCTGGGGGTGAACGTCTGGAACGGCCACAACTACGCCTGGGAGCTGACCGGCGCGCTCGGCATCCGCGACTCGGGCGGCGCGGTGCGGGCGGGCCTGGTGCACTACAACGACGCATCGGACGTGGAGCGCCTGCTGGACGGCGTGGCCAAGCTGCGCTGAAAGGCGGTGCCGAAGCGGCGGCTCGGCCATCCGGGAAGGGGCGGCTCAGGCGGCGTCGGCGGCCGAGGGCTGCTCGTACACCGGCAGGCGGATCACGAACCGCGCGCCTGACGGGCAGTCCTCGACCGTCAGCGAGCCGCCGTGCGCCACGCACGTCTCGCGGCTGACGGCCAGCCCGAGCCCACTGCCGCCGGGATCGAGGCGCAGCCCCTCCTCCAGGCGGACGAACGGCTCGAAGATCCGCTCGCGGTCCTCGGGCGGGATGCCCTCGCCGTCGTCCTGCACGACCAGGACGGCCTGCCGGTCCGAGCGCGCGACGGAGACGTCGATGCAGGTGCGGGCGTGCCGGCGCGCGTTGGCCAGGAGGTTGTCGAGCACGCGCAGGAGCTGCACCCGCGAGCCCATCACGGTGGGGCGGCCTGATCGGTGCAGCCGGATGTCGATGCCGGAGCGGGGCAGCGCCGCGAGCTCCTCCTCCACCAGCTCGACCAGGTCGAGCTGCTGCTGGGCCGCCATGCCCGAGTTCTTGACCCGGGTGTAGGCGAGCAGGTCGTCGATGATGGCCTGGAGGCGTTCGGTGGTGCGCAGCGTCAGCCGCAGGGCCGAGCGCGGCTCCACCTCGTCGGGGTACATGAGCGCCTCCTCCAGCTGCACGTGCAGGGCGGAGACGGGGGCGCGCAGCTCGTGGGAGACGAGAGAGGCGAAGCGGCGCTGCGCGGACACCGCCTTCTCCAGCCGGTCGAGGTAGAGGTTGGAGGTGCGGGCGAACTCGGCGATCTCGTCGTCGCCCGGGGGCGCGGGGACCCGGAGGCTGAGGTCGTTCGCGGTGGCCTCGCGCATGGTGGCGCTGATCTCCTGCACCGGGCGGAGCGTGCGGCCGACCACCATCCACGTGGCCCAGGCCGCCACAGCGGAGGCGATCAGCACCGCGATGCCGAAGCCGATCTCCAGGTAGGGCGTGGCGAGTGCGGGCGGCATCAGCCTGCCGCCGAGGACGAAGTGCTCCTCGCCGCCGAACAGCGTCTGTGCGACCCTGCCGTCGAGCCGCAGCACCGCCACCATGAGGCACGGCCCCTCCCCGGGGCAGGCCACGGCGTCCTTGAGACGCGCATCGGGCGGCGGGCGGACGGTGGTCAGCGGCGGGATGCGCAACCCGGAGCCGTTGCCCGCCACCAGCTCGCCCCGCGCGTTGATGAGCTGCAAATAGTCGCTGCGCACGCTCGGCGTGGGCCGCGGTATCTGGCCGGGCACCATCTGGTTCGCCCAGCCCACGACGTCCTGCCGCAGGTCCTCGTAGACGTCCTTGGAGATGCTGTTGCGGATGCCGAGCACGGCGAGGGCGGCGACCACCGAGAGGATCACCAGGAACAGCACCCCGACCCAGCACGTGTAGCGCGCGCGGATCGACCGGGGGTACGGCCATCGCCATCCCGTCCCGCTCAGCCTCATGCGACCTCCTCTGCCCGCCCCCAGCCGGAGCAGGCTTCGGTGGAACGGTCGGTAGGCTCCTTCCGTCATGGTCCCGTCATGGTCGTGGCAGGTGTTCGAGCAGGAGCAGCGCGATGTCGTCGCCGCGCTGCTCGGCGGCGGGCGCCTGGTCGAGCAGGGTCTCTCCGAGCAGGTGCAGGGGCTGCTGCCCCGCCTTGGTCAGGTAAGCGGCCAGGCGGGCGATGGCGTCGTCCAGGTGCACGCCCGGTGCCTCGATGAGGCCGTCGGTGTACAGCGCGAGGATCGCGCCGGGCGAGAACGGCACCTGCAAGGTGGGATACTCCGCGTCCGGGTCGATGCCGAGCAGCGGGCCCGGCGGTACCTCCACGGGTTCCGCGGCGCCGCCGGGAGCCCGCAGCAGGGGCGGCGGATGGCCGGCGTTGGCGATGGAGAACGCGCGCAGCCGCAGGTCCAGGTGGAGCAGCACGCAGCTGGTGAACAGGTCGGTGTCCAGGTAGAGCAGCAGCCGGTTGGCGTTGCGCAGCACCGTGCCCGGATCGGCCTCGGGGTCGGTGGCGGAGGCGTGGATGGCGGTGCGCACCTGCCCCATGAGCGCGGCGGCCGACAGGTTGTGTCCCTGCACGTCGCCGATGACCGCCACGGCGGCGTGGTCGTGCAGGCGGATGAGGTCGTAGAAGTCGCCGCCGACGCCGACGCCCCGCGTGGCGGGCACGTAGCGGGCGGCCGCCTCCAGGTCCTCGATGTCGGGCAGGCGGCGCGGCAGCAGGCTCGTCTGCAGGCAGTGGGCGGCCTGGTCCTTGGCCTCGTACAGCAGGGCGCGGTCGAGCGCCTGGGCCATCAGCCCGGCCAGGGAGGTGAGCGTGGTGCGCTCGGCCCCGCTGAACGGGTGGGGCTGCTCGAAGGCCACCACGCAGGTGCCGGCCAGCCGGTCGGGCAGCGACAGCGGCAGGAACGCCCACGCCTCCATGTCGTCGGCGTCCAGCGCGGGCTTGTAGACCTCGCCCATCTCCTCGCGGTCGCCGTAGAACCTGGCCTCGCCGGTCCGCATGACCCGGCCGGTCATGGTGAGGCAGTCCACCGGCATCCCGTTCAGCCGCTCGACGAACGTACGGCTGAACCCGTGCGAGCCGAGCACCCGCAGCCTGCCGCCCTCGGCGATGAAGACCGCCATGGAGTGCACGCCGCACACCGCCATCATGTGGTCGGTGACCACCTCGATGACCTGCCGCACGGTGAGCGCCCTGGTCAGGGTGGCGGCCAGGTGCAGCAGCTCGTGCAGGTGGTGCGGCTGCGGATGCGCCGAGCTGTCGGCCAGCGGCAGCTTGCCGGTGGACACGAGGTGCAGGCTGACGCCCGTCGGGTCGGGGTGCAGGCGGGCCTCGACCGTGACGCCGCCCGGCGTGCCGAGCAGGCAGGTGGTGGGCTGCTGGCTGACCACGGCGTGCCGGAAGCGCTCTTTGAAGACGGGGCCGCGCAGCCAGTCCACCGCGTCCCACAGCACGCGGCCGAGCAGCGTGCCGTGGGAGGCGCCGCCGAGCATCTCGGCGGCCGGGTCGTTGAGGTAGGTGATGTGGCCGTACAGGTCGAGCGAGACGCAGCCGTCGCGCAGCCGGTCGGCGAAGCCGAAGGCGGCGGGTGTGCGCGCCCCCTCAGAGGGCCGCGACGGCAGCGGGGTCAGCGTGCGCGGCTGCGGGGTGACCGGGGGCCGCTGGTCGTCCCCCGCCGACTCCTTCAGCACCTCTTCCATACGGCGGGTGGCCTCGTCGATGACCTCCAGCTCGTACGAGCCGAGCCGCGGCTGCCGCGACGACGACCACATGAGCACCCAGGAGCCGACCACCCGGTCGTCGATCCTGAGCGGCGTGGCCAGCACGGAGAAGTGATACGGCACGAGGAAGGCCATGGCCGGGAAGCGGCGGGCCAGCTCCTCCAGGTCGGGCACCCACACCCGTTCCCTGCGCCGCACGGCGACGGTGGCGGGGACGCCGGCCTCGGCGCGCAGCCTGCTCCACTGGCCGACCATCGGGCCCGGCAGTCCCATCTGGGACTGCATGAGCAGCACCTCGCCGGCCGCGTCGAGCAGATAGAGCATGGCGATGTGGGCCCCGGTCTCCCGTGCGGCGCGCACGAGCGTCTCGTCCATTTCCGAGGTGGCCGGGGGCCCGGCCGGCTGGAGCCGGTGAGACGCGGTGAGCCACTCGGTCCCGCGCGACAGCATCGGCTCCTCACGCCTCCCTACGCGAGCCATACGGTCACGGTATCTACCGCTTTAGCCCGATAGGTGATTACTTGTCGTAATCTGACCGGTTACCGAGACGTGGATGGCGGTCGTCAGACCTTTCCATGACGATGCCCGCCGGCCGGTCCGGCGGGCGGGCGTCGAAGCCCTGGCCGCGGGCTATTCCGCGAGGCTGCCGCAGGTAAAGCCCTTCTCCCTGTCGGGCGGAAACATCTGCACCTCGGTCAGGATCGTGCTCTCGGAGAACTTGCGGAAGGTCAGCGCCCTGTCGCAGTCGTAGATGGCGTAGCCGCCCTCGTGCTCGCCGAGCACCATCATCCAGCGGCTGTCGTACAGGGGCTTGCCGCTGCTGTCCTGGAGCTTGGCCCATTGCGTCTGGAAGCCGACGGCGTCGAGCAGGGCGGTGGACTCGCCCTTCTCCAGCACGTTGATCGCGCCGTAGATCATCTGGATCATGAGGACGTAGCCGAGTCCGATCCCGGTGAGCGCGCCGACCAGCACCTTCAGGCCCGCCCTGCCCACAGGCCTGCGGCGCAGCAGCCGGAACGGCACCACGTACGCCACCACGCCGAGACCGGCCGCGAGCAGCACGTCGCCCGCCTCGACACTGATCTTGGCGGTGGGGTCGTCGCCCGACAGCGCTGTCATGAAGTACATGAAGCCCAGGTACGAGGCGCCGGCCCAGGCGGCGGCGATCACCGCGACGATCCACGGCTGCCGGCGCACCTTCTGCACGATCCGGCCGGCCCAGCCGCGGGTGATCACGTTGAGCAGCCAGCCCAGGCTGACGGCGAGGCCGAGGGCGATCGCGCCCAGGATCAGCAGCGGCAGGATCGTGCCCAGCAACCGGCCGAGCAGCACGGCCTGGTCGATGCCGGCCTGCTCGGGCGTGATGCCGAAGATCGCGTACATGGCCTGGTAGCCCATGTAGAGCAGCGCGTACAGGGTCACGCCGAGCGGGACGAGGACGGAGCCGGCCTTTTCCAGCAGGTCGATGACGCCGACCTTCTCCTCGGCCTCCGGCTCAGGGGCTTCGGATGCTAAGTCCGAAATATGAGTATCCGCAGGGTGAGCGGCATAGGACGGAGAAGTCATGGCCGGAGCATAGAGGATGGACTCTCCGCACAACGCCGTTTTCACGCTGTGAGGGACAAGTCCGTCATAGTAGTGATCACAGCTTCGCGCCCTCGCAGCGCTGTCTCGCTCACGCCGGCCCGTGCGCCGCCCGCTCCTTCGCCGAGGCGGGCCCTTGACCGCGTAGCCGTTTGGCTGGACGCTCGAAGGCACCCGGCTTGATCGACGGATCTTCCCCGGCTGGCCGCGCGACCACGTCCGAGGTGGATCACGCCGTGAGCACCATGCCGCGCGAAGAGGGTGAAGGTCGCATGACCATCGCGGAAGAGCTGCTCCTGCTCGCCTACGACAAGGAAGGCCGGCCGGACGTCACCATGACCTGGCTGGATCCCGCGATCGCCGCCGCCGTCCTGGCCGAGCTGGTCGTGCACGGCCGGGTGGAGATGTCGGGCAGGAGGCTGCGCGTTCGCGACCAGAGCCGGCTCGGCGAGGACGAGCTGGACGCCGCGCTGACCCTCATGGGCGCCAAGAGCAGGCGGCCCGTGTCGTGCGTCCAGCTCCTGGAACGGCACGGCCTACGGCGGCGGCTGCTGACCCGGCTGGTGACGGGCGGGGTGCTGGCCGAGACGCGCGGCAAGGCGCTCGGCTTCTTCCCCGTCAAGCGGTGGCCGGAGGCGCGTCCTGGCGGGCGGGCCGAGATCAGGGCGCGGGTGGCGGCGGTGCTGGGCGGCGCGGAGCCCGACTCCCATACGGGGACGCTCATCGCGATCCTGCACGCCGACCGGTACACCCGCACGTTCTTCCCCGGCTACGACGACCGGCGCTACAAGGAGGTCGCCGAGGGCGGCTGGGCGGCCGAGCCGGTGATCCGCACGGTGGGCGTCATCGCCGACGCCGCACTGTACGCCATGGCCGGCGAGTGACCGCTGCTCCCAACCGGCTTCTCCCCTGACGGCGCACCGGTCAGTAGCTGGGCGGGGTCGCCGCGACGAGGAAGTCGGCGGGCTCGTCGCCCGGGTTGATGTAGCGGTGCGGGAGCGTGGAGTCGAAGTAGCAGCTGTCCCCCTCCTCCAGCAGGTGCTCGGTCCCCGCCACCTCGACCACGAGCCGCCCGCGCAGCACGAGCACGCACTCCTCCGACGGGTGCGTCCACGGCTCGGCGGCCGACGCGCCGCCGGGCAGCAGGTGGCCTTCGAGCACCTCCAGGCGGCCATGGCCGGGCGAGACGCGCGTGTAGGAGATCCCGCCGGCCGGCGACTTGACCAGCATCCGCCCGCCGCGCCGCACCACGGCCACGGCCTCGGCGTCGGGCTCCTTGAACAGGTCGAACAGTGGCAGGTCCAGCACCTTGGCGATCTTCCGCAGCGTCTCCAGGCTGGGGTCGGCGAGGTCGCGCTCGACCTGGCTGATGAGCCCGCTGGACACGCCGGTGGCGGCGGCGAGCTGGGCGAGGGTCAGCCCGCGTTCCGTGCGGAGCTGCCGGATCCTGGCACCGATCACCCGGCGATCCTACCGTCGTTCAACCACATTGAACGGCTATTGACCTGGTTGAAATCCCCTGGATAAGGTGCCCGAAATGTCGTACATGTTGAACGCCTCCCAGTTCCGGGCCGAGTTCCCCTCTCTGGCCGACTGCGTGCACCTCGCGAGCTGCAGCCAGGGCGCGCTGTCGTCGCGGCTGGCGTACGCGCTGCAGGAGATCGGCCACTCGCTGCGTGTGGAGGGCGCCCCGTGGGGGACGTGGATGGCGCAGGTCGAGCGGGCCAGGGAGCGTTTCGCCCGGTTGATCGGCGCCGAGCCCGGCGAGGTGGCCGTGCTGTCGTGCGCCTCGGAGGCCGCATACCAGGCCGCCTCCTCGCTCGACTGGTCGCGGCGGCCCGGCATCGTCACCACCGACCTGGAGTTCCCGTCCATCGCGCACGTCTGGCTGGCGCAGGGTCAGCGCGGCGCGCGGGTGCGGGTGGTGGCCGACAGCGGCGAACACGTGGCGGCGGAGGCGTACGAGGAGCTGATCGACGAGAGCGTCGGCCTGGTGTCGGTGCCGCTGCACACCTACCGCAACGGCGCCCGCCTGCCGGTCGAGGACGTCGTGCGGCTGGCGCACGAGCAGGGCTCGCGGGTCTTCGTGGACGCCTACCAGGCCGCCGGGGTGACCCCGATCGACGTGCGCGAGCTGGGCTGCGACTACCTCGCGTCGGGCTCGCTCAAGTACCTGCTGGGCCTGCCCGGCATCGCCTTCCTGTACGTGCGCGGCGGGCTCGAGCAGCAGCGCGAGCCGGAGCTGACCGGGTGGTTCGGCCGCAGGCAGCCGTTCGCGTTCGACCCCCGGCTGCTCGACTTCCCCGCCGACGCCCGCCGTTTCGAGACCGGCACGCCGCCCATCCCGTCGGCGTACGCCGCCAACGCCGGCCTCGACCTGATCGAGCGCATCGACCTGCACGACGTGCGGCGGCACGTGTCCGGGCTGGTGGAGGAGCTGGCCGAGCGGCTGACCGCGCAGGGCGTGCGGGTGGCGAGCCCGGCGGGCGCGCGCGGCCCGCAGGTGGCCATCGCCGACCAGGCCCCCGACCGGCTGGCCGCCGCGCTCGCCGAGCGCCGCATCTGGACGGCGCCGCGCGGCGACCTGCTGCGGCTGTCGTTCCACTACTACAACGACCGCTCCGATGTGGACGCGGCCGTCGAAGCCATCAGCTCCTATCGGAGGAGCTGACCACCCCCCTACCGAGAGGCACCCGCCGTGGACGACCCCGCGACCCCCAACGCACCCGGCCTGCAGCGCCGGCTGACCGGCCGTCAGCTCACGATGATCGGGCTCGGCGGCGCCATCGGCACCGGGCTCTTCCTCGGCTCCAGCCTGGCGATCTCGCAGGCGGGCCCGGCGACGATCGTGGCGTACGTCATCTGCGCCGCGGTCGCCATGGTGATCGGCTGGTCGCTGGCCGAGATGGTGGTGGTACACCCCGAGGCGGGCGCGTTCGGGGTCATCGCCCACCGCTATCTGGGGCCGTGGGCCGGGTTCGTGGTGCGGTGGACGTACTGGACGATCCAGGTCATCGCGATCGGCGGCGAGGTGATCGCGGCCGGGATCTACGTGCAGTTCTGGTGGCCGTCGCTGCCGCTGTGGCTGCCGGTCGCGGTCTTCTCGCTCGTCGTGCTGGCGGTGAACGCGGCCGCGGTGCGGCTGTTCGGCGAGATCGAGTACTGGTTCGCGATGATCAAAGTGGTGGCGATCATCGTGTTCGTCCTGCTCGGCCTGGTGCTGGTGACGGTCGGCCTGCCCAGCGCGGACGCCACGGGCCTCGCCAACCTGACCGCGCACGGCGGCTTCCTGCCGAACGGGATGAGCGGGCTGTTCCTCGCCATGGTGTTCGTGCTGTTCAGCTACATCGGCACCGAGGTCGTGTCGGTCACCGCCGCCGAGTCGGAGGACCCCGTACGCGACATCCCGCGCGCCGCCCGCCGCATGATCACCCGGCTCGCGCTCTTCTACGTGGTGGCCATCGCGATCGTGCTCACCGTGGTGCCGTGGCCGGTGACGGCGCAGGGCGGCTCGGTCACCGAGAGCCCGTTCGTCACCGTGTTCTCGGCCGCCGGAGTCCCCGCCGCCGCGACCATCATGAACTTCGTGGTGCTCACCGCCGCGCTGTCCAGCGCCAACACCAACCTCTACCTGACCACCCGGATGATGCACTCCCTGGCCGCCAACGGCTACGCCCCTCGCTGGACGGGACGGCTGAGCCGGGCGGGTGTGCCGCGCAACGCGCTCGCGCTGTCGGCGCTCGGCCTGGCGCTCGCGGCCGGGGTGTCGGCGGCCAGCGAGAGCGGCGCGTACCTGGCGCTGTTCGGCGTGTCGGTGTTCGGCGCGCTGGTGGTGTGGCTGCTCATCCTGGCCACCCACCAGGCGTTCCGCCGCAAGCGCGCCGCCCAGGGGCTGCCGCCGTCGCCGGTGCGGCTCTGGGGCGCGCCCGTGACGTCGGGCGTGGTGATGGTGTTCCTTGCCGCGGTGATCGTCTCGACGCTGTTCATCGAGCCGCTGCGGCCTGCCTGGTGGGCGGGCGTCCCGTTCTTCGTGATCGTCAGCGCGGCGTACGTGATCGCCTCCCGCCGGGCCCGAACGGGTGTGCGCGGCATCGGGTGAAGTGCCCGGCATGCCATGTGTACTTCCTCTGAGGACGACGCGGCCCGCCCCGCCCTGCCACGGGCGCGGCTGAGCGCATCCGCGTCAGCTCTGACCTTTCCTCGCTCGTGGTGGCCGCCCTGCGCGTGACCGGCGTGGACGTGACCGTCTCGGCCGGCGACCGGCTGGGCGTGGCCGGCGAGAACGGCCGTGGCAGATCACACTGCTGCAGGTGCTCGCAAGCAGGCTCGCACCGGACGCGGGCATCGTGCACCGCGCGGGCACCATCGGGGTCGCCGACGGCCGCCTGCCTGCTCGGCGCCGGGCACGACCTGCTGCTGCTCGACGAGCCGACCAACCATCTCGACGCCGCCGGGCTCGGCCCCGCGGCCGGCAGGCGCCGCGCGGGGCCGCCCCCGCTCCTCACCCCGGCCCACCCGTGCTCGCCGTCACGACGCGTGCCGACCCACCCGAAAGGATTGCGTGACGCTGCTCCCCGATTGACCCGCGGCGGGCCGTTCAGGCACCGGCACGGAGGCCCGCCGATGCCACGCGGCGGGCCGTTCGGGCACCGGCACGGAGACCGGCCGATGCCGAGTTTTGCTGAAGTTTCGCCTGATTTCAGGTTCTTTGCCCCCTTTGAGGGCAGGCGGGCGGCGATGGGTCGGCCTTCACAGACGCGGCTCGGGGAAGGAAAAATCGATCATGGCGAACAAGATGGGAATCGCCTGCGCCTTGCTGGCCGGGTACTACCTCGGGCGGCGACGGAAGCTGCGCACGGCGGCGTTCCTGGCGGCGGCCGGGCTTGCGGGGAAGGCCTCAGGGAACGGCGGGCTGCTGTCGCTGGGGCTGAAGGCGCTGGGCTCATCGGCCGATATCGGCAAGCTCACCGAGCAGGTCAAGGGCGGCCTGCTGGAGGCCGGTAAGGCCGCGGCGAGCAGACAGGTCGACTCCCTGAGCGACAAGCTCCATGAACGTGCCGAGCAGCTCAAGACACCGGCCACCGCCGAGGGCGGGGACGAGCCCACCGAGGGCGCGGACCAGCCCGCCGAGCGGGCGGACGGCACCGGCCCCACCGACGAGTCCTCCTCGGACGGCGAGCCCGAGAGCGATACCGGCGACGAGGCCGGGGATCAGGACGAGACCGAGCGAGAGCCTGCTGGGCAGGAACGGGCGCGACGGCAGCCGCGTACCATCCGGCGGACCTCCGTGCGGAGGTGAGCACAGGTGGCTGAGGAACGAGCGGGAGCGGGCCGCCCCACAGTACGGCGGTTGACGCGTACGGCAGGTAAGGCCGCGGGCGCGGGCAAGCGTGCGGTCAGCGGGCTCGGCAAGGCCGCCGGTGCGGCGAAGCAAGGCACGACGGGCAAGGCCGCGAGCGCCGCCAAGGAAGGCACGGAGAAGACGTCGGCCGCAGGCAAGGTCACGCGGACGGCGACCGGCACGGCCACTCGGGCCGCCGGTACGGCGAAGGGCGCCACGAAGGGCCCGGTGAAGGGCGCCGCAGATGCGGCCAAGCAGGCGACGGGCGCCGCCGCCGGCGCCGCTGAGCAGGCCACCGACACCGCCAAGGGCGCCACCGGCGCGGCCGAAGGCGCGACGGACACCGCCAAAGGCGCGACCGAAGGCGTCACCGACACCGCCAAAGGTGCGGCTGAAGGCGTCACGGACACCGCCAAGGGCGCTACCGGCGCGGCCGGAAAGGTCGCGGGAGCCGCCAAGGGCGTGACGGGCGCCGCCAAGGGTGTCACCGGCGCCGCCAAGGGAGCCGCGGGCACGGCGGCGGGAGCGGTCAAGGGCGTCGGCAAGGACTTCCTCGCCGCGCTGCCGACCGAGCGGCTCGCCGACGAGGCGAAGAACCTCATGCACGCCGCGCTGAACCGCGCGGTATCCAAGGCGGGCGACAAGCTCGAGGGCCTCACCGGCCGCCTCACCGACTACGCCGAGCACGGCGGCAAGGGCCTGCTGAGCGCGGTGACCGGCAAGGGCGGCTCGGGTTCAGACGACGGAGGCGGCTCGGGCAGCGTCCTGGGCGGAGTGCTGAAGGGCGGTGTCAAGGGCGGGCTGCAGAGCATCATGCAGAAGATCACCGGAGGCGGCAAAGGCGGTAAGGGCGGCTTCGAGAAGGTCACCAACATCGTCGAGACGATCGACATCGGTGCGCCCCGCCGCCTGGTGTACGACCAGTGGACGCAGTTCCAGGACTTCCCGTCGTTCATGAAGAAAGTGGAGAACGTCAAGCAGGAGTCCGACGAGAAGCTCACCTGGAAGGCGCAGGTCTTCTGGTCGCACCGGAGCTGGACGGCGAGCATCGTCGAGCAGATCCCCGACCAGCGGATCATCTGGCGGTCCGAGGGGCCGAAGGGTCATGTGGACGGCGCGGTGACGTTCCACGAGCTGAGCGACGACCTGACGCGGGTACTGGTGGTGCTGGAGTACCACCCGCAGGGGCTGTTCGAACGGACCGGCAATCTGTGGCGGGCGCAGGGCCGCCGCGTACGGCTCGAGCTCAAGCACTTCCGCCGCCACGTCAATGCGCACCTGCTGCTGCACCCGGAGGACGTCGGCGAGGGCTGGCGCGGCGAGATCCGCGACGGCGAGGTGGTCAAGGACCACGAGACGGCGATGGAAGAGGAACGCGCGGCTCAGGCCGAGGAAGAGGAAGAAGAGCCAGAAGAGTACGAGGAGGAAGAGGGCGAAGAGCCGGAGGAGGGCGAGGAGCCCGCCGAGCAGGAGCCCGGGGAGGAGGCAGAACTGGAAGAGGAGGAAGCGGAAGAGGCCGAAGAGGAGCCGGAAGGAGGCGAATACGAGGAGGAAGAAGGCGAAGGCGAGGAGCGAAGCCGCTGAAAGGCGGCCGGACCGATCGGCCCATGACGGGCCCGCGCCTCGCCGCCACACGTGCCCGCCTCCGGCTCAGCGGCCCGGAGGCGGGCACTCCCCTGTTCCGGCACACCTGGCACGTTGAACGCACGCACGCTCGGCGGCACCGGCCGGCGCG
Source organism: Nonomuraea sp. NPDC052634 (assembly GCF_040678535.1). Taxonomy (NCBI): domain Bacteria; kingdom Bacillati; phylum Actinomycetota; class Actinomycetes; order Streptosporangiales; family Streptosporangiaceae; genus Nonomuraea; species Nonomuraea sp. NPDC052634. The sequence goes on from NZ_JBFATY010000001.1 coordinate 953,797, forward strand.
GGCAGCACCTCGCCCGGCGGCGGGCTGACCCGTCACTTGAGGACTCAGCCGAGCCGGTCGCGCAGCCACTTCGGGTCGGGGTTGACGTGCGGCTCGCCCGCCAGCACCACGGTCGGGACGGTCTCGTCGCCGCCGGTGATCCCCCGCACCGCCGCCGCGCCCTTCGGGTCGCGCCAGATGTCCACCCAGTACGCCCGCCGGGCGGCGCGGCCGAGCCGGAACCTGAGGCGCATGCAGTACCGGCAGCCCGGACGCCAGTAGACGATCGCCCGCCCGTCGGCCGCGCTGCGCCGCCGCGCCTCCTCAGCGCCGACCGGCCTGGGGAACGCCAGCGGCGAGATCACGAAGCCGAGCGCGGCGTACACCACCAGCATCGCGGCCGCCGCCACGAGACCGCCCCTCGCGGCCGTCCACGCCGCGAGCACCACCCCGATCGCCGCCAGCAGGCCCGGTGCCATCCATCTGCGCCTCACGATCAGGCAAGCTATCGGAACGCCTCTCGCACCTGCGCTCCGGGGCCGTGTCAGCCGATCCTCCGCCGCTTCCAACGGCGTCAGCCGGTCCCCGGCGCCGGCCGATCGCGTCAGCCGCTCCCCGGCGCCGGCCGATCGCGTCAGCCGCTCCCCGGCGCCGGCCGGCCGCGTCGACCGCTCCCCGGCGTCGGCCGGCCGCGTCGACCGCTCCCCGGCGTCTTCGGCCGCGTCAGCCGGAAGACCGGCGCGGGATGCAGGCGAGTTCGGCGAGCGCGTCGTCCACCGACTCCGCCACCTCGATCCCGGCCCGCTCACCGGCGTGCCCATGGCCGGTGATGCCGTCCCCTGGGATCACGATCAGCCGTCCATCGGACACCCTGGCGTGCCGCGCCGCCGATCGCAGGACGTCGCGCCCGTGCTCGTCCACCGCCGCCAGCTCGCGCAGATCGACCACGATCAGCGGCGGGATCCGCGCCACCAGCGCATTGACCAGGTACTGCTGCAGGATCAGGCACGCCACCCCCTCAAGCCGCCCGGTCAGGGACAGCAGGACGACCTCCTCCTGCCTGTCGAGCCGGATGTCGAAGTCCGGAGCGCTCTCGTGGATGCCAGGTTCTGAGGGGTGCATGACAAGGGTCCCAGCGTGGACGTACGAGGAAGATCTGCGCCGACCAGATCACCTATCGCGACCATAACAGTCCTTTGCGTAACGCAACGATCGGACGGCACGGAAAGTGACCGAAAAGCAGCAGAAGCGTAAGCCCGTCCGCCATCGCACTAGTCTGGCTCCAGAGCCGCCGGACTGACGGAGGTGCGCCGCCGATGCGCGAGATCGACCCGCACATCCACGTCGAGCAGAAGGTGCTGCAATCCGGTGCCGCCTTCCGCAACGTGATCGCCTCGACGCTGGGCCGCGTCCCCGACGCGCCGTCCGTGGTGACCTCCGGCTGCGGGCTTCAGGTGCCGTACGCGATGACCTCGCCCCACCCCGAGCGCGTCACCTGCCTGCCGTGCAGGGAGCACGCCCACCGCGAGCACCTCCGCCTCGCCGAGCAGGTCGAACGGCTGAGCGGCATGCCCGGCTCGCCGATCCCGGACGAGCAGACCGCGCAGATGGTGCAGTGGGCCCGCGACCGCGCTCAGCGATTCGCCTCCGGCTAGCGCCCCTCCCATCGAGGCGGCGGTTCGGGTTGCGCTGGGAGTGAAGCGGGCCGGTTCCGCCTGCCTCGATGGGCCAGGATGAGGGCATGCGGACACTTGTTCTGGGTGGCACGAGGTTTCTGTCGAGGGAGATCGCGCGGCAGGCACGCGATCGCGGGCACGAGGTGGTGTGCGCGGCGCGCGGCCAGGCGGGCGACCCGCCGCAGGGGGTGGAGTTCGTCCGCGTCGATCGCGCGCAGGACGGCGGCCTGTCGCCCTTGGACGGCTCGTTCGACCTGGTGATCGACGTCGCCAGGCAGCCGAGCATGGTCCGCAGGGCGGTCGCCGAGCTGGCGGGGCGCGCCGGGCACTGGACGCTGATCTCCTCGTGCAGCGTCTACGCCGAGACCCACGAGGCCAACCAGGTGCTGCACGAGCCGCTCGCGCCGGGCGCCGACGAGAGCGCCCCGGAGAACTACGGGCCGGCGAAGGTGACGTGCGAGCAGATCGCCGGTGACGCGGCGCTGATCGTCCGCGCCGGGCTGATCGTGGGCCCGGAGGACGGGTCCGACCGGTTCACCTATTGGGTGGATCGGCTGGCGCGCGGCGGGCCCGTGCTGGCTCCCGGCTCCCCTGACGACCTGGTGCAGCTCATCGACGTACGCGACGTGGCCGCCTGGACGCTCGACGCCGCCGAGAAGGGGCTCGCCGGGCCGTACGACGTGATGTCCAGCCCGTTCACCAGGGGCGAGATGCTGGCCGGCATCGCCGAGGGGTTGTCGGTGCGGCCCGAGCTGGTCTGGGCCGACCAGGCGTTCCTCACCGAGCACAAGGTGGCGCCGTGGATGGGTCCGCGGTCGCTGCCGCTGTGGCTGCCGCTGCCGGAATACGCCGGTTTCATGGCCCGCGACGTCTCGGCCACGCTGGACGCCGGGCTGCGCATCCGCCCGGTCGCCGACACCGCGCGCGACACGCTCGCCTGGCTGCGCGACTCCGGTCACCAGGTCACCAAATCCGGCCTCACCGCCGAGGAGGAGGCCGAGCTGCTCCGCCTCCTCACCTGATCCCCGGGCGCGCGCCGATCGGTGCGTCATGCCCGGGACATCCCCGACGCTTGGCGGGCGATCTCGGTGCCGGGAATCGTCAGGATGGCGGGCATGAACGGAGAACTGGAGGCGCTCGTCCCGCTGATCCCCCGACATGACGTGAGCGGCTCGAGGCCGATCGACCTCCTCGCGTCCGAGATCCACCTGGGCCGGGACGGCGAGATCCGCGCGGGCAGGAGAGGCGCGGGCGGCGACCGGGACGGCTGGCGGCTGACGGCCTTCCACGCCAAGACCGCCGACGACGTGCACGCCGACCACTGGGAGATGCACCCGGAGGCCGACGAGATCGTCTCCTGCGTGGTCGGCAAGATCCGCCTCTTCCTGCGTCCGGACGGGCGCGGGGAGGAGGTGGTCAGGCTGGGGGCGGGCACCGCCGCCATCGTGCCGCGTGGCCGCTGGCACCGTATCGAGCTGGACATCCCGAGCACGATCCTGGCCGTCACCCTGCCGCACGGCACCCGCCTGGAGCGGCGGACCGGCGCGGAGCGGCCGGACCTGGCGAGGCCGGAGCCGCCCGGCGGGGCGCGTTGCCGCCGCCCGGCATGACCTCCCAGGTAATCGACGGCTTCCGGCCTGAGGTGGAAGCATCGCCGTCATGAGTGAACGCACCCGTGACGTCGTGACCCAGCTGCTGACCAGGATCGCCGAGGGAGACCACGACCGTACGGCGGAACTTTTCGCCGAACCGGTGGACTGGCGGCTCTCCTGGCCTTCCGAGGGGCATCCCGCCGTGCCGTGGATCCGTCCCCGGTCCAGCCGGGCCGAGGTGGCCGAGCATTTCCGGTCGCTGGCCGAGCACCACGTGCCCGAGCTGAACGGCACCTCGATCGAGCGCATCCTGGTGGACGGGCCGCATGCCGTGGTGCTCGGGGTGATCAAGCAGACCGTACGGGGCGGCGGAGTGGCGTACACGTCGCCGTTCGCGCTGCATCTGACGGTCGAGGACGGTCTGATCACCCGCTACCACATCTACGAGGACAGCCTGACCGTCACCCGGGCGCTCACCGCCTCCTGAGCACCGCCGTCATGAGCCGGTGCCTGAGCACCGCCGTCATGAGCCGGCGCCTGAGCACCGCCGTCATGAGCCGACGCGCAACCGCTCCGCCGCCCGCTCGTAGGCGCGCGCGGCCCTGCGGAAGTAGTCGTAGGGCACGTCGAGCTGGTCGTCGGTGCAGCCGGCCAGGATCTCGCCCACCTCGCGCCTGACCGGCGTCATGACCTCGTCGAGCTCGGCGGGCTTGCCGACGGGCTCGACGATGACCTTGCTGCGGTCGTCGGTGGCGGGGCTGCGGCGGACGTATCCGGCCTGCTCCAGCCGGTCGATGAGCCGGGTGGTCGGGCCGGTGGTCAGCCCGGCGCGGGCGCCCGGCTCCCCCGGTCGTTCAGGTTCCAGCCGGCCACCCGGCCCGCCGCCCAGGCGCGGTGAGGCCATCGCGTCCGGTCAGGCCGCCGTCAGGCCGAACGCCTCCACCAGCTCCTCCGTGGTGCGGATGGCGTGGGCGAATGTGGGGCCGTTCAGCTCGTGGGCGGCGTACATCATCTCCGGGCTGAACGCCGCCGTGGCGTCGCGCACCAGCGTGACGTGGTAGCCCAGCTCCATCGCGAACCTGCCGGTCGACTCCAGGCAGGTGTTGGCGAGCACGCCGATCAGCACCACGTGCGTGATGCCGTGCTGCTTGAGCTGGAAGTCCAGGTCGGTGTTGGCGAAGCCGCTCTGCGCCCAGTGCTCGTGGACGACGATGTCGCCGGGCTGCGGCGCGAGGTCAGGGTGGAACTCCCCGCCCCACGTCCCGCGCGCGAACGAGTGCCGCTCCATGATGCCGCGCTGGGTGGGGTTCGGGTGCCGCCAGCTCTCGTAGTCGCCCGGCTCCCAGCGGCGGTGCGGCACGATCAGCAGCCGGGCGCCGATCCCGCGCGCGGCGGCGGTCACCGTACGCAGGTTGTCCACCAGCCCGACCTCGGTGGCGACGGGGGCGAGCCTGGGCCAGAGCTTGCCGCCCTCGGAGATGAAGTCGTTGTACGGGTCGATCAGCAGGACCGCCGTGTGACGGGGATCGTAGAGCCGGGTCACAAGTGTTCCTCCGCCTTCGCGTACAAGGGGGCGGCGCCCGTTCCGCGCCTCCCGTCACGGCTCTACCCCGCAGGCCGGCACGTGCGCGTCCCGCGCGGGTCAGCGCGGCGCCAAACCCCCTTGACCGGAAGCGAAGGCGATCAGCCGAGCAGGATGTTCGTGGACTGCGACGGTACGGCGTCCAGCGCGGCGAGGGTCTCGTCGTCGAACGCGATCTCGCCCGCGGCGACGTTCTCCTCCAGGTGGGCGGCCGACGCGGTGCCGGGGATGAGCAGCACGTTGGGCGCGTGCCGCAGCAGCCAGGCCAGACCGATCTGGGACGGCGTGCGGCCGAGCTTGGCGGCGGCCTCGGTCACCGCCGGCTGCTCCACCACCCTGGGCATGCCGGGGAACGCGCCGCCCAGCGGGAAGTACGGCACCCAGGCGATCCCCTCGGCGGCGCACAGCGCCAGCATCTCCTCGTGGTCGCGCCCGACGAGGCTGTAGGCGTTCTGAACGCAGACGATGCCGGCGGGCAGGGCACGGCGCAGCACGTCGAGCGAGACGGCGCTGAGCCCGATCCCACCGATCTTGCCCTCGTCGCGCAGCGCCGTCATCACCTCGAGCTGGTCGTCCACGTCCACCACCTGGGGGCCGGTGGCGCGGATGCCGGGGCCGACGTCGAGCCTGCGGAGGTTCACGACCGGGATGCGCTCGACGCCGAGGCTCTTGAGGTTGGCCTCGACGCTCGCCCGCAGCTCCCCGGGACGCTGGGCGGGGCGGAGCGGGAACGGGCCGTCCGGGTCGACGACCGCGCCCACCTTGCTGACGACGACCACGCCGTCCTCGGGGCGCAGCGCCTCGCGGATCACGTCGTTGACGAAGCCGTCGCCGTAGAAGTCGGCCGTGTCGACGTGATCGACGCCCAGCTCGACGGCGCGGCGCAGCAGCCGTACGGCGGCGGCGCGGTCGTCGTGCAGCCGCTCGAGCTGCATGGCGCCGTAGCCGACGCGGGAGACGGTAAGGTCGCCGAGCAGGCCGGAGCCGCCGGGACGCGGTGCTCCGGTGGCCGTGACGTCGGAGGAAGAGGTGCCGGAGGACATCAGGAAACACCGTCCTTGAGACAATGACGAGAGAAAGCGGAGGACCCTCCGCCAAGACCGACCCTAGCACTATCGGAGGTGCCTCCGCTTTGGTTGCCCCGGAATCTTCCGAATCTCCGGCCCCCGGGCGGCCCGTTCGCGCGCACGCGCGCCGCAACCGCGAGAACCTGCTCGCCGTCGCCCGCGCGGCCTTCGCCACCGCCGACGGGCCCGTCTCGCTCGAAGGCATCGCCAAGCAGGCCGGCGTCGGCATCGGCACGCTCTACCGCCACTTCCCCACCCGGGAGGCGCTCGTCGAGGCCGTGTACGCCGCCGAGCTCGACGAGGTGACCGGATGCGTACCCGCCCTCCTTGCCGAGCACCCGCCCGAGGTCGCGCTGCGGGCGTGGATGAAGCGTTACGGGGCGTTCGTCTCGACCAAGCGCGCCATGCTCGACACCCTGCGCGCCGGCTGGGCCTCAGGACGGCTCGCCACGCCCACGACCAGGGAACGCATCACCGCCGCCATCGGCACGATCCTGGAGCGCGGTGCCCGCGCGGGCACCCTGCGCGGCGACATCGACCCCGACGACGTCACCGCGATGATCCTGGGCGTCTTCCTGTCCACGGCGGCCGGCGACACCTGGGACCGCATGGACCGCCTCTTCGACCTCCTCATGGACGCCCTCCGGCCCTAGCCGTCCGGGCGGGCATCGCTGCGGGGCGGGGTGGCGGATCGTGCCGCCCAGAGCGAGCGGCGGCCTGGCGCAGGTCGCGCTCCGCGGCGGCGGCCTGGCCGGGCACGCGCATCGCCCAGGCGGCAGGCGCGACGGGGCGGGCGGCCGGGCGGCGGGTCACTCCGTCACGAGGGTGATGCCCTCGGGCAGGCCGGTGACGTGGGCGGTGCCGGACGCGTCCACCGTGACGTCCACCGAGGAGCCCGCCACCCGCAGGCCGCGGACCGACAGGGCACCGAGCGGGGCGGAGGGCAGTGGACGGAGGACCGCCTTGCCTTCCGGGACGTCGGGGTAGAGGCCGGTGGCGGCGTGCAGGATCGCGACGGCGGCCGCGGCCGACCACGCCTGCGGGCGGCAGGCCGCCGGGTACGGCACCGGCCGGCCCAACAGCTCCCGCGAGTCGCCCGCGTGCAGTTCCGGCAGGCGGTAGTCGAACGCCTCGGCGGCGGCGAGCAGCCCCCGGGCGAGGCCGGCGGCCAGATCGGCCGGGCCGGACGGCGCGCCGGCCGCATCCGTCTCGCGGGACGGCGCGCCGGCCACATCAGGCTCGCCGGGCAACGTCCCGACCGCACCAGGCGCGCCGGCCACGTCAGCCCGCCCGGACGGGGCGGCGGTCAGCGCGGTCTCCCTGGACAGGGCGGCGCGGGCGAGGCCGGTGATGACGATCGCCGTGTCGTGGGTCCAGACGGAGCCGCAGTGGTACGACAGCGGGCTGAACCCCGCATCGCCGCTCGACATCGTGCGCAGCCCGAAGCCGCCCGACATGGCCGGGTCGCTCAGCAGGCCGGCGATGCGCAGCTCCTCGTCGGGCGTCAGGATGCCGGTGCCGAGCAGGTGCCCGATGTTGCTGGTGAGCGCGTCGACCGGGCGCTTGTCGCGGTCGAGGGCGAGCGCGGGGCGCCCGCGGTCCGTCCAGAACTTCGCGCGGAACCGTTCGGCCAGCCGGCCGGCGTAGTCGCGCCACCGCTCGGCGCCGGGCCGGCCGAAGGCGTCGAGCAGCGCCGCCCCGGCGGTGGCCGCCTCGTACGCGTACCCCTGGACCTCGACGAGCGCGATGGGCGGCTCGGCGTGCGAGCCGTCGTGGAAGCGGACGGCGTCGCCCGAGTCCTTCCAGCCCTGGTTGGCCAGGCCGCGCCCGCTGGTGTCGATGTACTCGAGGAAGCCGTCGCCGTCGGCGTCGCCGTGGTCGGCGAGCCAGCCGAGCGCCGCCTCCATGGCGGGCAGCAGCGCGGCGACCTCGGATTCGGGCATGCCCCAGCGCCAGGCGTCGTGCAGCAGCGTGATCCAGAGCGGGGTGGCGTCGATGGTGCCGTAGTAGGCGGCGGGCAGGCGGAGCTGGTTCGCTTCGAGCTTGAACTCGTGGCGGCGCAGCTCGTGCATGATCTTGCCGGGCGCCTCGCCCGAGGTGGGGTCGATCTTCGTGCCCTGGCGCCGGGCCAGGACGCGCAGGGTGCCGGCGGCCAGCTCGGTGCCGAGCGGGAGCAGCATGCGGGCGGCCCAGATGCTGTCGCGGCCGAAGAGGGTCAGAAACCAGGGCACTCCGGCGCCCAGGAACGTGTCATCGGGCGCGCCGGTCTCGGTGAGCCGCAGCGACTCGAGGTCGTCGAGCGACTGGCGGGCCAGGCGTACCAGGCGGGCGTCGTCGGCCTCCACCTGCGGCCTGCTCCATTCGAGCGCCTTGGCAGGCGCGGCGACGACCGCCTCGGGGTCCTGGACGGTCACGCCCCACCGTACGGTCACCCGCTCCCCCGGCGGGACGGTGACACGCCACCGCAGCGTCTGCCCGCTGATCTCGGCGTCGGCCCGCACGCTGACCCGGACGTCACCGGACTCCCAGACCAGCCCGCCTGCATCGGACACGGGGGCGAGAGGCGCCGTGTCCCCGCCGGACTTCACCACTTCGATGGGCGCGAGGTCGCAGCCGAGCTCCACCGTGATGGTGCAGGTGACGGGGGCCGAGGCGGTGGAGGCGAGGGTGATCTCCTCGTCCATGCCGCCGGGCGTGACCCGGCGCAGGCGGTCCACTCTGACGGTCGGGTCTGGGACGGGGTCGCCGAGCCAGCGGGCCAGCGCGACGAAGCGCGAGAGCCCCGGCCCCGGCACAGCGTGCGCGACGGCCTCCGGCTCGCGGCCGTCGATCAGCAGCCCGGCCTGGGAGAGCACCCGTGCGTCGGCGTGGAAGAGCCCCTGCACCCCTGCGGGCCTGATCTGGCCGTCCGCACTGCTGAGCGCGGTCGTCGGCGCCATCACGGTGCTGACGAGATCGTGCAACAGCGGTTGCAGCCGGTGGTCGGTCACGTGAGGCCCCCTTGACACTCCGTTAACTTGAACGATCTAATCCTGGCATACATCATTTTGATCGTTCAAACTCACGGAAAGGCGATATATGGCGGCGAAGGTCACGATCGCCGATGTGGCGCGGCTCGCCGGTGTGTCCCGCCAGACGGTGTCGAACGTCCTGAACTCCCCGGAGGTCGTCAAGGAGGAGACCCGGCAGCGCGTGCTCGCCGCGGTGGAGACCCTCGGCTACCGGGTGAGCGCCGCCGCCAGGCAGATGCGGACCGGCCGGTCGCGGCTCCTTGCCGTGCGGATCGAGACGACCGAGGACGGCATGAACGTCTTCGACCGCTGGCTGCACGGCCTCACCGAAGCGGCGGAGAGGTCCGGCTACCGGGTACTGCTCTACACCGCCACCGACGACGAGAACGAGATCGACACCATCGACCGGCTCCGCGGCGAGTTCGAGCCCGACGGTTACGTGCTGACCAGCACCCACCACGACGACCCGCGCACCGCCTGGCTGGCCGAGCGTGACCTGCCGTTCGTCACCTTCGGCCGGCCGTGGGGCGCCACGGACGTCGGCCACCCTTGGGTGGACGTGGACGGCGCGGCCGGCACCGAGGCCGCCACCCGCCACTTCCTCGCCACCGGGCACCGGCGGATCGGCTTCATCGGCTGGGAACCGGGCTCCGGTGTGGGCGACGACCGCCGCGCCGGCTGGTCGAGGGCGCTGTCGGCCGAAGGGCTCGACACCGACCTCGACCTCGCGACGGACGGCACGCTGACCCAGGGCAGGGCGGCCGCGCTCGAGCTGACCGGGCGCGGGGCCACCGCCCTGGTGTGCGTCAGCGACGCCGTGGCGCTCGGCGCCCTGCAGGTCACGCGCGACGTCGTCGGGTTCGACGACACGCCGGTGGCCGCCGCCGTCGGTCTCAGCAGCCTCGGCCAGCCGCTCGCCGAGGTCGCCGCCCGTTGCGTGGAGATGCTGACCGGCCGCCTGTCGGGCCGGCCGACCGAGTCCCACGCGCTGCTCAGTCCCACCTTGGTCATCCGGAAGGACCCTCGATCATGAAGAGATTCGCGATCCCCGCCGCGGCCGCCGTGCTCCTGACCGCCACCGCCTGCGGCAGCGGCTTCGACGACCGGCAGGCCGCGCCGCAGCAGCAGACCAGCGGCCCGGCGGAGCTACAGGTCCTGATGGCCTCGTCCGGCGACGCCGAGACGAACGCGGTCAAGGAGGCGGCCGACGCGTGGGCCAAGGCCACCGGCAACAAGGCCGTGGTCACCCCGGCCCAGGACATCCACCAGCAGCTCGGCCAGGCGCTGGCGGGCAGCAACCCGCCCGACGTGTTCTACGTGGACGCCTCGCGCTTCGCCGACTACGCGAGCGTCGGCGCGCTGGAGCCGTACGCCGACAAGATCTCCGACGTCCAGGACTTCTATCCGAAGCTGCGCGAGACCTACACCTACGACGGCCGCTTCTACTGCGTGCCGAAGGACTTCTCCACGCTCGCCCTGATCGTCAACGACGACCTGTGGAAGAAGAACGGCCTCACCGAGGACGACATCCCCACCACGTGGGAGGAGCTGACCGCCGTCACCAAGAAGATCAAGGACGTGACGCCGCTGACGTTCAGCGACACGCGCGACCGGGTCGGCGCGTTCATGGTGCAGGCGGGCGGCTGGATCACCAGCGCCGACGGCAAGCAGGCCACCGGTGACAGCCCCGAGAACCTTCAGGCGCTGCAGTACGTCAAGGACCTGCTCACCGGCAAGCAGGCCCAGTACGCCAAGGCGCTCGACGCCGAGTGGGGCGGCGAGGCGTTCGGCAAGGGCAAGGCCGCCATGACGATCGAGGGCAACTGGATCAAGGGCGCGATGAAGGCCGACTATCCGGACGTGAAGTTCTCGGTGCACGAGCTGCCCGCCGGGCCGAAGGGCAAGGGCACGCTGTCGTTCAGCAACTGCTGGGGCATCGCCGCCAAGTCCAAGCAGAAGGCCGCGGCCATCAGCTTCGTCGAGGCGATGACGAAGAAGGAGCAGCAGCTCGCCTTCGCCAGGGCGTTCGGCGTGATGCCGTCCAGGGCCTCGGCCAAGGAGGACTACCTCAAGGAGTTCCCGGGCGACGCCGCCTTCGTGGGCGGCGCCGACTACGCCCAGGGCCCGGTGAACGCCCCGAAGATGGACAGCGTCCTGTCCGACTTCGACGCGGGCCTGCAGCAGCTGGCCTCCAAGGACCCGAAGGAGATCCTGGCCAGGCTGCAGAAGAACACCGAAAGCACGCTGGGCTGACGTGATGCGCAGCCGTACCAGGGAGAACCTCGCGGGGTGGCTCTTCGTCGCGCCGGTCGTGGTGATCCTCGGGCTGTTCCTGCTCCTGCCCATCCTGATGGCGCTCTGGGTGAGCCTCACGGGATGGAACGGGCAGGGCAGCCCGTTCCGGGCCGAGGTGCCGTTCGTCGGCGTCGACAACTACGCCCGGCTGTTCACCGAGGACGGGCTGGCCCGCGAAGACTTCATGACGAGCATCCGCAACAACATCTACTACGTCGCCGCGGTCGTGCCGCTGCAGACGGCGCTCGCGCTCTTCCTCGCACTCGTGGTGAACAAGCGCAAGGGATTCTTCCGCACCGCCTTCTACTTCCCGTCGGTGACCAGCTCCGTCGCGATCAGCGTGGTGTTCCTGTTCATCTTCAGCAACTCCGGAGCGGTCAACCAGGTGCTCGGCTTCCTCGGCGTGCAGGGGCCGCAGTGGTTCTCCGACCCGCGCGGCGTGATCCAGCTCCTGATCGGCGATCCGCCCGCGGTGCTCACCGAGCACGGCATGCTCGGCCTGAGCTGGTGGGACTGGCTGTCGGGGCCTAGCGTGGCGATGTGCGCGATCATCATGCTGGTGGTGTGGACGACGTCGGGGACGTTCATGCTGATGTTCCTCGCGGCGCTGCAGAACATCCCGAAGACGCTCGACGAGGCCGCCATGATCGATGGCGCCACCCGGTGGCAGCGGTTCTGGCGGGTGACGCTGCCGATGCTCAAGCCGACCATGTTCCTGGTGCTGACGCTGGGGCTGATCGGCACGTGGCAGGTGTTCGACCAGATCTACGTGATGAGCCAGGGCGATCCGGCCAAGACCACGCTGACGCCGGCGTTCCTGTCGTACCGGACGGCCTTCCGTGACTTCGACTACGGCGTGGGCACGGCGATCTCGTTCGTGCTCTTCTCGATCATCGTGCTGCTGACGCTGTTCCAGCGGTGGGTCATGAGGGAGCGCAAGGCATGAGACGCCTCGTCCTGATCGTCTTCTCGGTCGTCTTCATCTACCCGTTCGTCATCCAGATCGCGAACTCCTTCAAGACCGACCCCGACGCCGCCGCCAACCCGCTGTCGCCCATCCCCCACCCGGCCACGCTGGCGGCGTTCGAGCGGGTGTTCGGCGGCACCGACATGCCGATCTGGCTGGGCAACTCGCTGCTGGTGACCATCGTGGTGACGCTGGGGCGGGTGCTGCTGGACTCGATGGCGGGCTACGCGCTGGCCCGGCTGCGCTTCCGCGGCCGGGCGGGGCTGTTCGCGGCGGTGATCGCGGTGATGGCGGTGCCGGGCGTGGTGCTGTTCATCCCGAAGTTCCTGGTGCTGAACCAGCTCGGCATGTACGACTCGTACCTCGCGCTGATCCTGCCCCTCGTGGCGGACGCGACCGGGGTCTTCATCATGAAGCAGTTCTTCGAGTCGGTGCCGCGCGGCGTCGAGGAGGCGGCCAGGATCGACGGGGCGGGCACGTTCCGGGTCTTCTGGTCGGTGGTGCTGCCGATGTCCCGGCCCGCGCTGATCACCTTGACGATCCTGTCGTTCCAGGGTTCGTGGAACGAGTTCCCGCACACGCTGGTGGCGGTGCAGAACCCGGAGCTGTTCACCCTGCCGCGCGGCCTCGCCGAACTGGTCAGCGGCTCGCTCGGCGGCGGCACCCAGTTCCCGCTCAAGCTGGGCGCCGCGCTCCTGGCCACCGTCCCGGTCGCGGTGATCTTCCTCATCTTCCAGCGCTACTTCGTCCGCGACGCCAACGAGGGCGCGGAGAAGGGCTGACGCCGCGTCGGGCTCGGGTCGCGTCCTCGGCTTCGAACGGCTCCGCCGCGGTCGCGGGTCCGGTGATGACCGCCGGTCTTCGCCGGAGCCCGCGGCCGGACGGAGCCGTCCTGTTGGGATGAGTGCCTCTCTTCCGCACCTCAGCGGGTGCGCCACCCATGCTCCCGGTTCCGGCCGCCGCTCCCTAGGGCCGAAAGTCCCTTGATCGCGAGGACTCTTGGCCTCGCTCAGCCGGGCTCGTGCTCGCCCGCCAGCGGCAGCCGCAGCACGAAGCAGGTGCCGCGCGGGGTCTCCTCGATGGCCAGGTTGCCCTGGTGTGCCTGGGCGATGGCGCGGGAGATGGCCAGGCCGAGCCCGCTGCCCCCGGGGTCGCGTTCGCGCCCCGCGGCCAGCCGGATGAAGGGCTGGAAGACCTGCTCGCGCTGGTCGGGCGCGATGCCGTTGCCGTCGTCCCAGACGGTCAGCACGGCCTCGCCGTCGGCGCGCTCGACGCTCACCTCGATCGCGCTTCGAGCGTGCCGCTCGGCGTTGACCAGCAGGTTCGTCAGCACCTCTCCGAGCTGGACGCGGTTGCCCCACACGCGGGGAGCGTCGTGGACGGACACGCGCGGCCGGTAGGCGGGCGACAGGCGCTCGACCTCGTCCCGTACGAGAGCACCCAGATCGACCCGCTCGGCCTGCTGCGGTGACGACGTGCGCACCCGGGTGAGCAGCAGCATCTCATCGATGATCACCTGGAGACGGCCCACGCTGCCGAGCGCGTCGCTGATCGTCTGGCCTCGGTCCACGCCCGGATAGATCAGCGCCTCCTCCAGCCGGGTACGCAGGCCGGTCAGCGGCGTACGCAGCTCGTGGGAGACCATCGAGGAGTAGTAGCCCTGCTGCCGGACGGCCTCCTCGAGCCTGGCCAGGGTCCGGTTCACGGTACGGGCGAGCGTGGCGATCGCGTCACGGCCGCGTGGCACGGGCACCCGCAGGCCGAGGTCGGTGACGGTGATCTCGGCGATCAGGTCCCGCATCACCTCGACCGGGCGCAGGGTACGGCGGATGAGCAGCGCCGCCAGGCCGGTCACCAGCGCGCTGGCGACCAGGACGGCGCCGGCCAGGCCAAGCTCGAGGTTCCAGCCGGCCAGGACGGGAGGCTCCACGCGGCCGGCGTACACGACGTGGGAGGCGCCGCCCCACAGCCCTTCCTCCTCCTGCGGGGACGGCCGGAAGGCGGTGAACATCACGCATTCGCCGTTCGCGCACTCCCTGCCGTGCTTGATGCGGTCGTCGGAGCCCGGCCACAGCGTGCTGATCGGCGGGCGCCCTGCCGCGTCGCGGCTGGCCGCCACGACGCGGCCGGTGGCGTCCACGAGCTGGAGCAGGTTGACCTCCGCCGTGGTCACGGGCTGCGGGGTCGAGGTGTCCATGGCCGCGATCCAGTCCGAGGCCGCGCGCTGGGTGCTCTGGTAGACCTCGCTCTCGACCTTCTCGCGCACGATCAGGTCCGCGGCGACCGCGACCCCGGTGAGGCTCGCCAGCGACAGCAGCGCGGTCATCAGGATGAGGCGGGCCTGCACGGAGAGGCGGCCGGGACGCAGGGGCATAGGCAACCTCCCCGCTCGCCTCGCTCCTCAGGGCCATGCTTGCAACTGCCGGTTCATGGGGAGCCAATGCCGCCGCAACGTGCGGGTCATAGGTGGAGAAACCGGGTCAACGCCCGTCGTGGACCAGCCGCCCGCCCACGGCGGTGGCGATCACGGTGACGTCCTTGATCGCGGCGGGATCGACGGCGAACAGGTCGTCGGAGAGCACCGCGAAGTCGGCCAGCTTGCCCCGGCTCAGCGTGCCCTTGAGGTGCTCCTCGTGCACCGCGTACGCCGAGCCCTCGGTGTAGGCGCGCAGCGCCTGCTCGACGGTGAGCGCCTCCTGCGGGTTGAACGGCCGCCCGCTCGCCGTGCGCTGGTTGACCAGGTCGTGGATGCCGAGCAGCGGCGCGCCCGCCACCACGGGGCAGTCGGAGCTGCCCGGCAGCACGATGCCGGCCTCAAGGAACGAGCGCTGCCGGTAGCAGCCGCGCGACCGCTCGGGCCCGAGCGCCTCCAGCATGCCGTCGCCGATCTCGGAGATGAACCGGCCCTGCGGCACGGGGATGACGCCCAGCTCGGCGACCCTGGCGACCTGGGCGTCGCTGGTGACCGCGCAGTGCTCGATGCGGTGGCGGGCGTCCGGGCGCGGAGTGCGGGCCTGCGCCTCGGCGTAGGCGTCGAGTACGACGTCCACGGCGGCGTCGCCGATGGCGTGGGTGGCGATCTGCCAGCCGGAGCCGTGGGCGCGCAGGATGAAGCCGCGCAGCGCCTCCGCCTCCTCCTGCAGGAAGCCCCGGTTGCCGGGCTCGCCCGCGTAGTCGCAGCACATGGCGGCGGTGCGGCCGATGAGCGAGCCGTCGGAGAACAGCTTGACCGGCCCGATCCGCAGCCACTCGTCGCCGAGCCCGGAGCGTACGCCGAGGTCGAGCCCGAACTCGGCGTCCACGTCGTGCAGGTTGGGCGAGCCCGGCATGAGCGTGGCCCGCTGCGGCAGCAGGCCCCGCCTGATCGCGTCCTGGAAGGCGGCGACGTCCCAGCGGCCGTTGCCGGCCAGGCCGGCGCCGACGCCCGGCTCGGTGAAGCTGGTCAGCCCCTCGGCGGCGGCGGCCCGCCCGGCCAGCGCGATGCCCTCGATGAACTCCTCGTGCGCGAGCGGCCGCAGCACCCGCAGCGCGAGGTCCTGTGCCTGCTCGGCGAGCAGGCCGTCGGGCAGCCCGCGCTCGTCGCGACCGACGGAGCCGCCCGGCACGTCGGGCACGTCCTCAAGCGACGGGAAGCCCATGAGCGCGAACGCCGCCGTGCTGGCCACGCCCATGTGGCCGGAGGTGTGCTGGAGCCAGACCGGGCGGCCGCCGGAGGCCCGGTCGAGGGCCTCGCGGGTGGGGTGGACGCCGCCCAGCTTGTTCTGGTCGTAGCCGCCGCCGCGGATCCAGGCCCCTTCCGGCAGGGTCGCGGCGCGCTCGGCGACCCGCGCGTACAGCTCGTCGAGGCTGCTCACGCGCACGTCCAGCTCGCGCAGCCGCTGGCCGCGCATGCTCAGGTGGTGGTGGGCGTCGTTGAAGCCGGGCACGACGGGCGCGCCGCCGAGGTCCACGACCGTCTCGGCGCTCACCCCGTCGAGCTCCTCGTCCAGCCCGGCGATCCGGCCGTGCAGCACGCCCAGTCGGGTGGCCTGCGGCCGGTCGCGGTCGAGGGTGGTGAAGCGGCCGTTGACGAACAGCGCGTCGAGACGCATCAGACCTCCAGCGGTTCCCGCGCCGCCACGCTCCTGCGCCGCAGTGCGGCCACGCAGGCCATGGTGAGCAGAATGATGACCAGGTACTGGGCGACGACCGCCCAGATGGTGCCGGTCGAGGTGAGCAGCGCCTGGGCGATCATCGGGGCGGTGCCGCCGATGAGGGCGCCGCAGAGCTGGTACGACAGCGAGATGCCGGTGTAGCGGACCCGGGCGGGGAACGCCTCGGCCAGGAAGCCGGCCAGGGCCGCGTACGACATGCCGCCGAAGACGATGCTGAGCGCCAGCCCCAGCGTGGCCAGGACGGGCGAGCCGGTGCCGACCATGGCGAAGGTGATCGGCGTGCACACGATGAGCGCGGTGAACGCGATCAGCATGAAGCGGGCGGCGCCGTAGCGCTGGCCGAGCACCGCGCCGATCGGCTGGGTGACGAACTGGGTGATGGCCACGATGAGCAGCACGTCGAGCATCGTGCTCCGGCTGATGCCGAGGTCGGTGGTGGCCCACGACAGGATGAAGGTGTTGGTGAAGTACGCCGAGGCGATGCCGACGCCGCTCGCGCCGATGCCCAGCAGCACCAGCGGCCAGGAGCTGCGGAAGACCTCGGCGACGGGCAGCTTGGCCACCTCGCGCCGCTCCTGCATGCGGGTGAACTCCGGCGACTCCTCCACCCGCATCCTGATGACCAGGCCGACCACGAGCAGCACGGCCGAGCACAGGAACGGGATCCGCCAGCCGTAGGACAGGAAGGCGTCCTCGGGGAGCATGCTGACCAGCGCGAACGCGGCGGTGGCGAGGATCGACCCGGCGGGCGAGCCCTGCTGGGCGAAGGCGGCGTAGAAGATGCGCTTGGGGCCCGCGTGCTCGGCGGCGATCAGCACCGCGCCGCCCCACTCGCCGCCGACGGCGATGCCCTGCACCAGCCGCAGCGTGGCGAGCAGCACCGGCGCGAGCACCCCGATCTGCGCGAACGTGGGCAGCACGCCGACGAGCGTGGTGGCCCCGCCCATGAGCAGCAGGGTGACGACGAGCGTGCGCTTGCGGCCGATGCGGTCGCCGAGGTGGCCGAAGACGACGCCGCCGAGCGGCCTGGCCAGGAACCCGACCCAGAAGGTGGCGAAGGAGGCCATCACGCCGGCGGCGGGGCTGACCTCGGGGAAGAACAGCTTGCTGAAGACGAGGGCGGACGCGGTGCCGTAGATGTAGAAGTCGTACCACTCGATGGAGGTGCCGACGAAGGACGCGATGCCCGCGCCGCGGGCGGTGGTGGAGCTCATACGGGGGGATTCCTAGGCGAAGTGGTGGAGTCGAGCCAGCGGCACCTCGGTGGCGGGGGCCATGCTCGCCGCGGCGCCGTCCACGAGGACGGGTCCGGGTTCGCGCGGCACCTCGACGCGAGGAGTCGCCATATTTCGGCACATGTCGGATCGGGTGAGGCCGCGGGAGTGCCGGATCGCCGCGTACCGCAGGCCGCGTGGCAGGGCGTCCCTGCTGTCGGCGGAGTCGAGCGCGTCGTGCGCGACGAAGATCCGCGACAGCCGGGCGGGCGCGTCGCCGAGTCCGCCGAAGTACGGCCGGTAGACGCGCGGCTGGGTGAGCCGGGTGGAGCCGGAGCCGCTGCCGGAGACGCCGTGGGCGACGAAACCGGCTTTGATCACCAGCTCGGGCTTGGTGCCGAACCAGGCCGGCTGCCAGAGCACGATGTCGGCCAGGCGGCCGGGCTGCAGCGTGCCGACCTCGTGGGCCAGGCCGTGCGCGACGGCCGGGTTGACGGTGAGCTTGGCGAGGTAGCGCAGGATGCGCGCGTTATCTCCCGCGGGGTCTCCCGCGCCGGCCGCCAGGGCGTTGAGATGCGCCACCTGCCACGTGCGCCGCACGGTCTCGGCCACCCGGCCCATGCCCATCGAGTCGGAGTTGACGATGCTGATCGCGCCCAGGTCGTGCAGGACGTTCTCGGCCGCGATGCCGTGCTCCCTGACCCGGCTGCGGGTCACCGCCACGTCGCTGTCGATGTGGTGGTTCTGCCGGTGCACGGTCATCGTCATCGGGAACAGCTCGCCGGCGGTGTTCGTGGTGTAGGGCAGCGTGGGGGTGGTGGACGAGGGCAGCACGTGCGGCTCGGAGAGGATCTCCAGCAGGTCGGGATGCCCGCCGCCGCCTTCGACGTGGTAGGCGTGCACGGTGCGCCCGCGCGTCGCGGCGATCGTGTCGGCCAGGTAACCGGACTCGTTCATCGAGTCGGAGTGCAGCGCCACCGGCAGGTCGGCCTGCTCGGCGACGCCGAGGCAGGTGTCGATGACGCGCGGCGTCGCGCCGAAGTCCTCGTGGATCTTGAAGCCGCCCGCGCCCGCCAGCACCGCCTCCTCCAGCAGCCGCTGCGAGCTGGAGGAGCCGCGGGCCAGGAACGCCACGTTCAGCGGGGTGCCGCGCCAGGCGGCCATCAGCGTGTGCAGGTTGTGCGCCGGGTTGACGCCGACGTCCCACACGCCCCCGAGGCCCATGCCGACCACGGTCGTCACGCCGGAGGCCAGCGCGGCGGGCGCGATCTCCGGCGACGACAGGTGCACGTGCGAGTCCACGACGCCGGGCGTGGCGATCAGGCCCTCGCCGGGCACGATCGCCGTGTGCGAGTCGATGATCGCGCCTTCGAACGGGACGATCCTGCCGTCCTTGACGCCGATGTGCGTCTTGCGCACGCCGAGCACCGGGTCCATGAGCACGACCCCGGCCACGACCAGGTCGAGCGCGGACTCCCTGTCGCCGCGCGGGCTGGCCAGCAGCCCGTCGCGCAGCGTCTTGCCGCAGCCGCCGAGCAGTTCGTCGCCGTGCGGCACGTCGTCGGCCTCCACCTCGGCCCACAGGCAGGTGTCGCCGAGCCTGATGAGGTCCCCGGTGGTGGGGCCGTAGATCGCGTTGTACGTCTCGCGTCTCATGACGTGATGACCTCCACCTCGACGGTCTCGCCCGGCGGGAAGGCGGTCGCCGTGCCGGCGGGGATGGCGAGCCTGAGCCCCTCCGGCGACCTGTCGAACGACAGCGCCGCGTTGACCTCTCCCAGCGGGAAGTGCGAGGAGACGTAGACCGTGCGCTCGCCCCGGTTGGTGATGCGCAGGGTGGTGCGCTCGCGGCCGGGGTTCAGCTCGACCTCGCGCGGCAGCGGCCGGACCGCGCCGGGGCCGCCGGGCTCCGGCGGGCCGATGGGGGCGTCCACGGCGACGAGCGCGGTGCCGTTCGGGAACAGCGCCTCGACCTGGACGTGGGGCACGAGCGCGCAGACGCCCTCCATCACGTCGCCGGGGCCGAGCACGGCCTTGGCGCCCTCGATGACCTCGGGCAGCGTGGCGCCGTCCCAGGCGAGTTCGAGGATCTCGTCGCAGATCAGGGCGATGGCCTCGGGGGCGTTCAATCTGCGCCCACGGGCGCGGCGGCGGCGGGCGAGCTCGGCGAGCGTGAAGATGGTGAGCCGCTCCTGCTCGCGAGGTGTCAGATGCAACGTCGAACCTCCCGTTTCGCTCACGGTATGGCGAGGTCAGGGGGCCGACCAACGGTGAGACGGTGCGTAAATGCGCGGCTAGATTGTGCACATGACCAACGACGTGCTGGTCCGTCTCGCCCGGCGATGTCTGGAGAGTTACGAAGACCTCATCGACGACTGGGCCGAGCAAGTGATGGCGATGGAGCCGTACGCGCGGGGCCTGGTCAGCCGCGAGGAGGTGCTGGAGGGCGCCAGGGTCGGGTTCGAGCTGATCCTGCGCCACCTCGCCGAGGGCCGGGTGCCGCCCGAGCTGCGGCCGCACTCCGAGCGGCTGGGCGAGCGGCGGGCCGGGCAGGGCGTGCCGCTGGAGTCGCTGCTCGCGGCGGCCCGGCTGGACGCCCGCGCGCTCTGGCTGGGCCTGGTCCGGCTGGCCGCGCCGGAGGACCTGCCGCCGCTGCTCGAAGGGGCCATCCTGGTGTGGGAGGCGGTCGAGCAGCACAACACCGGCCTGATGACCGGCTATCAGCGGGCCGTGCTGGAGATGGGCAGGCAGCGCGAGGACGAGCGGCGCACGTGGTTCGCGCGGCTGCTGGACAACGACGGCCGCAACCCCGACGTGGTGCGCGACGCTGGGCGGGTGCTCGGCTTCGACGTGACGGCCTCGTTCGTCGCGGTGGTGGCGTCCCCGGCGGCGGGGGCGGCGCTGCGGGTGGCGGCGAGCGGGATGAGCGGGCTCGGGCTGCGTACGCACCGTCACGAGTCGCCGTCGGGCGACATGTTCGTGGTGCAACTGCCCCATCGGGCGCCCGATCCGGAACGGCTGGTGCTGGAGGCGCTGGCGCGCGTGGCGTGCGGCGTGTCCCCGCGGGTGGCGGGTCTGGCCAGGGTGCCGCACGCGGTGCGTCTGGCCGCGGCCGCGATCCGGGCCGGCGGCGCGGCGCCTGCGGGGCCGATGCGGCTGGAGGACCGGTGGCTCGAGGTGTTCGTCGCGCACAGCCCCGAGCTGGCGGCGGAGCTGGCGGAGCGGGTGCTGGGGCCGCTGGAGTCGATCGGCGCGGTGGAGCGGGAGCGGCTGCTGGAGACCGTACGCGTGCATCTCGCGGGCAACGGCTCGATCGCCGACACGGCAGCGGCGCTCTACTGCCATCGCAACACCGTTCAGCACCGCTTCGCCAGGTTCAGGGAGCTGACCGGGCGCGACGTGCGGGTGCCGGGTGACGCCGCCGTGGTGGCGCTGGCGCTGCGCGTCCGGCCCGCGAGTGAGGGTGGGTGAGCGCGTGAGAGGGGCGGATGGCGCGAGACGGAGCAGGCGCGGGAGGCGGGTGAAGGCGTGAGAAGGGCCGGTCTCGAGGGCCGGCCCTGGTCTCATCGCCTCCTCGTCATGCTCATGCCGAGCGCCACCAGGCCGAGGATGAGAATGATCGCGCCGACGATCACGTTGGTGGTGATCGTGGCCGGCGTGTCCGCCTCCCCCCTGATCAGCCAGGGCGCGAGGATGGTCCACACACCGATGACGGGCACGATCCACGCGATTCCGTGCGTCCGCCCGTACGCGGAGCTGAACCCCGCCGCCAGCAGCGTCACAGCGAGCCCCGTCACCAGATTGCTGACGGTCAGCGACGTGATGCCGGAGAAGCCGACGATCCATGGAGACAGGGCCAGGAACAGCCCGGCCAGCATGGTCAGCCCGTCCGCCACCTGAAAGGCCGGTTTGGCCGCGGCCACGTCGTACTTCTCACGCATGCCGATGATGTCGGGATGCCGCTCCATTTCGCGGGTCATCAGGGACATCACCTCCCCGTACGACCGGCGAGGACCTTTCCCGCCGTGCCTCCACTACCCCGCCAGGGGTGAGTCATACCGGCGGTTTGCCTGGTCAGCGCGGGGGAAACGACTTGGAGCCGGTAAGAGGGGGTGCTTCGTGACAGCGGTCGACGCCATCGGTGGACACGGCAGGACCGTCCAGGACACGCCGGGCGGGCTCTCGCCGGGGCTGCCCGCGCCGCGCGGACCCGTCACCGCGCTGCTGTTCCGCCGCCTGGCCGCGCCCCCTGACGGGCGGGCGCTGCACCTCGACGTGACCGGCGCGGACCTGGGCGACGGCGACTTCCAGCTCGCCCTGTTCACCTGCTACGAGCTGCACTACCGGGGTTTCTCCGGCGTCGACGAGCGCTGGGAGTGGGAGCCGTCGCTGCTGGCCGGCAGGGCGGTGCTGGAGCGGCACTTCGAGAAGCTCCTCGCGCGCGCCGTGCCCCGGCCGCGCGTGAACGGGCCGGGCGACGTGCGGCGCACACTGGTCGCCCTCACGGCCGACGACAGCGGGCCGTCGGTCTCGCGGTTCCTGGCGCAGCGGGCCGGCCGAGAGCACTTCCGCGAGTTCGTCGTCCACCGCTCGATCTACCACCTCAAGGAGGCCGACCCGCACACGTGGGCGATCCCCCGCCTGGCGGGCGGGCCGAAGGCGGCGCTGGTGGAGATCCAGGCCGACGAGTACGGCGGCGGCCGCGCCGAGCGCATGCACTCCGAGCTGTTCCGCGCCACCATGCGCGGCCTCGGCCTCGACGACTCCTACGGCGCCTACCTCGACCACGTCCCCGGCGTCACGCTGGCCATCTCCAACGCCATGTCGCTGTTCGGCCTGCACCGGCGGCTGCGCGGCGCGCTGGCCGGGCACCTGGCCGCCTTGGAGATGACCTCGTCGCTGCCCAACCGCCGCTACGCGCGGGGGCTGCGCCGGCTCGGCGGCGACGCCGTGAGCACGCGCTTCTACGACGAGCACGTGCAGGCCGACGCCGTGCACGAGCAGGTCGCGGCGCACGACCTGTGCGCGGTGCTGGCCGCCGACGAGCCGCACCTGGCGGGCGACATCGTGTTCGGCGCGGCGTGCGCGGTGGAGCTGGAGCGGTTGTGGGCGGCGTACGTGATGGCGCGGTGGGAACGCGGCGACTCGTCGCTGTCCCGGCCCTCCTGAGCCTCAGCCGGGCAGGCGGTAGACCGACACGTGCTCGGTGCTGGTGTCGGTGAACGGCGTCCTGTTCCAGTCGGCCCAGCGGTACTCGCGCTCCATGCCGGCCAGCCGCGCCATCAGGTCGAGCTCGCAGGGCCAGGCGTAGCGGTGGTTGGCGGGCAGCAGGCGTACGCCGCCGTTGGTCAGCCGTACCTTGGTGGTGGCCATGAGCTGCTCGGCGGGCGAGATGCGGGCCGCCTCGGCGAGCACGACGTCCTCGTTCAGCGCGAGCAGCCGCAGCGCGCCGCCCCTGCGGAAGGCCGCGAGGTCGGGCACCCACGCCTCCACCACGAACCTGCCGCCGGGCCGCAGGTGCGCGGCCGCGTTGCGGAAACAGGCGACCTGCGCGTCCTGCGAGGGCAGCGCGTAGATGGTGTTGGTGGTCAGCGCCACCAGCGAGAACGAGCCCTCGACCCGGGTGGTGGAGAAGTCGCCCACCGCCACCGGGATGCGCTCGCCGCCCGGCTTGGCGCGCAGGAGCTCCACCATCTCGGGCGAGCCGTCGATGCCGGCCACCTCGTGCCCGCGTGCGGCGATCGGCACGGCCAGCCGGCCCGTCCCGATGCCGAACTCCAGGATCGGCCCGCCCTCGGCGAGCAGGCACAGCTGCTCGACGGTGGCCTCGGTGGGCAGGTTCGCCACCGTGAGGTCGTAGATGTCGGCGATGCCGCGCCCATAGGCGGCCGGGTCGAAGCCGGTCGTCATCGCCGCTCCCCCACTCTGGTCACGCGCTGCTCACGTGTGGTCACACGGCAGTGCTACCCCACAGGTCACGGATCATTCCGGCATACCGCCCCGCCTCTCGGGCACTGAAGTGGGATGTCGCAACACCGGGAAGACGGGGACGGCATGGACGATGTGGTGACCGTGACGCCGTGCGAGGACGGGCCGCTGCTGGTCAGAGGGCCGTTCCGGCTGGTCACTCAGGACGGCGTGCCGATCCCCGCCGGACGCTCGACGGTGGCGCTGTGCCGGTGCGGGCGCTCGGCGGTCAAGCCGTTCTGCGACGGCTCGCACAAGGTGGCCGGCTTCCGCGCGCCGAGCGAGCCGGACCCGCCGGACTGATGTCGCTCCGCAGAGGTACGTTCCGCCTGCGAGCGCGCCGCCCGCCGCAGCCACCGCAGGGAGTGGGCGGCCCGCCGCAGCCTGCGCCCCGCGTACGGAACGCCGCCCCGCAGCGCGGCACCGGCGGCGAGCCAGCAGCAGGTGGCCCGCTCCAGCACCCACACGGGCGCGAACAGCGCCGACGTGGCGGGAAAGACACGCCTGCCGCCCGCCCGCCGCCGCCCCGCCTCGGCCAGCGCGACCGCCAGCGCGGCTCCGGCCAGCGGCGGTGCGTACCGGCGCCGCCACAGGCACCAGGCCAGCGCGGGCAGCACCGGCAGGAACAGCGCCAGCCGGGCCGGTTGCGCCAGGTCGTCGTAGGCCTGGCGGACCCGCTGGTTCCAGAAGCGGGCCGCGTCGGGCGGCAGGCGCGGCACGTACAGGTCGAGCGGGCGCAGCTCCCTGCCGCCGTGGGCGCGCACCGTGCGGATGAGCTCCAGGTTCTCGAACAGCACGTCGCCGTCGTAGCCGCCCATGCGCTCGAAGAAGGCGCGGCGCACGCCGAACGTGCCGGGGTAGTCGGCGCCGGCGCTGCGGTTCAGCAGGGTGCGGGCGGTGTCCCAGCGGGCGTGCCAGGGCAGCTCGGTGAAGTGGTTCTGCGGGCGTACCAGCTCGGCGGTCTCCAGCAGCGCGTCGATCCTGGCGAGCGTGTCCCCGTCGTGGCGTACGTCGTCGTCAGCGATGACCACGTGCCGGGCGCGGGCCAGCCGCATGCCGGTGAGCACGCCGGCCACCTTGCCGTTGGCGCAGCGCAGGCCGGGGTCCGGGCGGGCGTGCGTGACCAGGCCGCGCCAGGCGGCGGCGTGCCGCTCGTACAGCGGGGGCGGCGAGCCGTCCACGACGATGATCTCCCGTACGTGGCGGGCCAGCGCCCGCAGGTAGGCGGTGAGCTCGCCGAGGCCGCGGTCGTCCTCCCAGCGCAGCGGGAGCACGTAGTCCATCATGGGCGGCGGCTTCCCGGGGAAGATCGGGTTAAACGAGCTGCGACCTGCTGCAACGGACCGGCTCTAACGGGCCAGGCGGCCGAGCAGCGCGGCCGCGGCCGTGATCCCCGCCGCGGCGGCCACCGCGAGCACCGCGAAGTCCAGCGGCAGGTGCGCCGGTACGCCGAGCAGCAGCCCGCGCAGCGCGTCCACCTCGTAGCTGAGCGGGTTGACCGCACTGACCACCTGCAGCCAGTCCGGCATCGTGGTCGTCGGGTAGAGCGCGTTGGAGGCGAAGAACAACGGCATCGTGATGGCCTGCCCGAAGCCCATCAACCGGTCCCGGGTGCGGACGATCCCGGCGATCGTCACCGACAGGCAGGCGAAGAACGCCGACCCGAGCAGCACCGTCACCACCACCCCGAGCAGGCGCAGCGGATGCCAGCCCAGGTGCACGCCCAGCAGCGCGGCGATGACCACCACCACGGCGGCCTGCACGATGGCCTTCACCCCGGCCGCGAACGCCTTGCCCGCCACCAGCGCCGCCCGCGGCGTCGGCGTGACCAGCAGCTTGGTCAGCACGCCCGAGTCGCGCTCCCAGATGATGTGGATGCCGTAGAAGATGGCGATGAACATCGTGGACTGCGCGATGATCCCCGGCGCGAGGTAGTCGCGGTAGGGGATGCCGCCGGTCGGGATCACGTTGATGCGGGTGAACGTCTCGCCGAAGACCAGCAGCCACAGCGCGGGCTGGACGGCGCGGGTGTAGAGCTCCGTACGGTCGTGGCGCAGCTTCTGCAGCTCGACCACGCACATCGCGGCCAGCCTGGCCGGGACCACCCGCCAGGCGGGCCGGTCCTTCGGCGGGGCGGCTAGCGGCGCGGCGAGCGAGCCGTCAGCCGACGCGGGAGGCGGTGGTGCGGGTACGGCGGACATCGCGGAACTCCCCTCCCTCCTCGTTGAGACCGCTGCCGGCGACGTCGCGGAAGACGTCCTCCAGGGTCGGCGCCGGGCCGCCGCCGCGCCGGGCGCGCAGGTCGTCGGTCAGCTCGCGCGGCGTCCCGGACGCGCGTACCCGGCCCTTGTGCATGAGCGCCACCCGGTCGCAGTACTGGTCGGCCTCGTCCATGTAGTGGGTGGTGACCAGGACGGTCATCCCGGTCGCGGCGCGCACGGCCATGATGTGCTCCCACACCACCGTGCGCGCGATGGGGTCGAGCCCGATCGTGGGCTCGTCGAGTATGAGCAGGCGCGGCGCGCTGACCAGCGCCTGGGCCAGCTCCAGGCGGCGCACCATGCCGCCCGAGTACGTCTTCGCCAGCCGGTCGGCGGCGTCGGCGAGCCCGACCGCCTCGAGCGCCTGGTCGACGCGGGCGCGCCGCTCGCGCCTCGGCACGTCGAAGACGCGGGCGAAGAGCGAGACGTTCTCCCTGCCGGTCAGCCCCGAGTCGGCAGAGAGCTGCTGGGGGACGTAGCCGAGCAGGCGGCGCACCCGCATCCTGTCGGCGGCCACGTCGAGGCCGAACACCCGCGCCATGCCCTTGGGCACGGGAAGCAGCGTCGTGATGCACCTGATGGCGGTGGTCTTGCCCGCGCCGTTGGGGCCGAGCAGGCCGAACACCTCGCCGGAGCGTACGGTCAGGTCGAGGCCGTCCACGGCGGTGGACTCGCCGAAGGAGTAGCGCAGCCCCGTACACGAGACCGCCGCCGCCTCCGCATCGGCCCCGCTCTCCGGCGCGCCGCCGTGCCCCGCTCCGCCGTCCCGCCCGCCGTAGCGGCTCACCTCGCCGTCCAGCCCGCCACTGTGTCTGCCACAGTGCCCGCCACTGTGTCTGCCACTGTGTCTGCCACTGTGTCTGCCACAGTGCCCGCCGCCGTGGGCGGGGCCGTCGTGGGCGGGGCCGTCGTGGGCGGGGCCGTCGTGGGCGGTCCCCGTGGCATGGTCTCGTACGCCGTCGGCGTCCGTCATCACGCCGTCACCTCCTCCTGCAGGCTCTCGGCCAGGCGGCGCATGGCCGGGAGTGCGGCCTCCAGTGCGGCCAGGTCCTCTTCGCCGAGCCGTGCCAGGTGCTCGCGTACGAGCGCGGTGCGGCGTTCCTGCCAGGCCCGCAGCCGCGCCTCGCCCTCCGGCGTGGGCAGCAGCCTGGCGGATCTGCGGTCGTCCCTGCGCACCTCGCGACCGATCAGCCCGGCCCCGCTGAGCTGGTTGACCAGCGTGGAGACCGAGTTGCCCGCCAGGTAGAGCTCCCTGGCCGCGGCCGAGACGCTGATGCCGGGGTTGTCGGCGACCAGGCGCAGCAGCTCGACCTGGGCGCCGCGCAGCCGCGGCCCGGTCAGGCCCTGTCGCAGGCGGCGCCGGATCAGCCGGTTGAGGCCGAGCAGCACGCCGGCGAACGCACCGGGCAGATCCTCGTCCGCACTCATGCCCGAAATATTAGCTCTGCTTACGATGTATCGTGAAATATGCAGGTCAAGGGACGTTTGCCAGTCGGTTGCGGTGATTTCCAGCCGAGGAGGCCGGTCGGCGCGACGCTCGCGGCAGAGCGCCACACCGGCGAGAGCCGCTGTGACGGCGGTCGCGGGCATAGCCTTGGCTCATGGTGCGCTTCGCTGTCGGACTGCCGAACGTCGGCGAGTTCGGAGACCCCACGCTGCTGACCGAGCTCGGCGTCGCCGCCGAGGAACACGGCTGGGACGCGGTCTATCTCTGGGACCATCTGCTCTACCACGACCCGAGCTGGCCGGTCGCGAACCCGGTGGTGACGCTGTCGGCGATCGCCGCGCGTACGAGCCGGGTCCGGCTCGGCATCCTGATGACCGCGCTCCCCCGGCGGCGGGTGCAGACGGTGGCCAAGGAGACCGCCTCGCTCGACCGGCTGTCCGGCGGCAGGCTGGTGTTCGGCGCGGGGCTGGGGTCGCTGGACTCCGAGTACGCCGACTTCGGCGAGGACCCCGATCTGAAGGTCCGCGCGGCCAAGCTCGACCAGGGCCTCGACGAGCTGACCCGGCTGTGGGAGCGGCTGCCGCCGACGCCCGTGCAGCGGCCGCGCATCCCGATCTGGTGTCCAGGGCGCTGGCCCACCAAGGCCGGTTTCCGCCGCGCGGCCCGCTGGGACGGCGCGATGCCGACGTTCCGCGACTACGGCCACGATCTTCCGCCGGTGCCGGTGGACGAGTTCGCGCGGGTGGTCGACTTCCTGGGTGAGGAGCGGGGGTCGCTGGACGGGTTCGACATCGCGCTGGAGGGCCGGGCGGCGGACGGGCTCGTCGAGGGGTACGCGGCGGCCGGGATGACCTGGTGGGTGGAGGCGATGGGCTGGTGGCGCGGCGGCGTCGCCGACGCCCGCCGCACGATCGCAGCCGGCCCGCCCCGCTGACCCCGCACCACCATCGCGGCCGCCTCGCCACGCCGGTCCCGCGCCCCCATCGTGGCCGCCCGCCGCGTCGGCCCCGCGTCCTGACGGGGCGGGCAGCACCGTGGCGTGCCAGCCCTGGCCAACCCTGGCCAGCCCTGGCGAGCGTGGCGAGGAGGGCAATGCGGCAAGGCGAGCGGCGCCGTGGCGGAACGGGCAGGCGACGCTGCGACGAGCGAGCGTCATGGCGTAGCAAGCGGCACCCCAGCAGGGCACCGTGGCAGGTCCGAGCAGCGCGGCGCAGAGCGAGCAGCACAGAGGCGGGCGGGCGCCATGGCGTAGCGGGCGGTGCCGCGGCGAGCGCGGCGAGAAGGGCAACGCGGAGGCGGGCAGGCAGCGCTGCGGCGAGCGGGCGCCATGGCGTGGCGAGCGGCGCCGTAGCAGGGCGGGGCCCGGCAGGCGCCGTGGCAGAGCGCCATAGCAGAGCGCCGTGATAGGGCGGGGGCGCTGTAGCGGAGCGCCGTGGCGGGGCGGGCAGCGCTGTGGCGCGGCGGTGTTTCGCGACCGCCGCGCCACAGGGTTCTCAGGAGGGGGAGAAGGCTAGCCCGCGCTGCAGGAGACGGTGGGCCAGGTCCAGTTGCCGTTGTGCTGGATCGTCACCCCCCAGTTGTTGCCGTTGCCGTTGGGTCTCGCTTGCAACACCTGGGAGCTCGGGTAGGTGGCGCTGATGTTCCAGGTGGCGATGATCCGCGCCGGGGACGGCACGTTCATCGTGACGGTCCAGTTGTTGGAGCCGCTGACCGAGACGTTCAGGTTGTAGCGGTCGCTCCACTGCTGGCCGGCGGAGAGGGTCGCGGTGCAGCCGCCACCGCCGTTGTCACCGCCGCCGTCGTCGCCACCGCCGTTGTCACCGCCGCCGGTGCCGATGGTGATGTTGGAGCTGCCGCTGCTCTGGTAGCCCTCGGTGGCGAGGATCTGGTAGTCGTGGCTGCCCAGATGCATGCCGGCGCGGGCCCAGGCGTCGAAGTGGTTGCCGGCGGTGATGGTGCCGCCCGTGCGCCGCTGCTGCCTGACGCTCCAGAACTGGTCGAAGGTGCGGGTGCCCTCGATGGACGGGGCGTTGTAGCGGGTGGTCTGGTAGATGTCGTACGTCCCGCCGTCCGTGGTCACGGTGCCCTTGTACGTCCCGGTGGGCCGGTAGGTGCCCCAGTTGTCGACGATGTAGTACTCGATGAGCGGGTTCCTGGTCCAGCCGTACAGCGTCAGGTAGGCGTTGCCCGACGGGTTGAAGCTGCCGGAGTACGTCACGGTCCTGCGCCCGCCGGTGGCCCAGCCCTTCCCGGCGACGAAGTTGCCGGTGTTGCGCCAGGAGGTGCTGTAGTTACCGCCCGAGCCGAGTTCCATGGAGACCGTGCCCTGAGCGTCGGTCCAGAAGGAGTAGAAGTAGCCGCCGTGGTTGCCGGTCTGGTTGGTGGTGACGGCGGCGTGGGCGACGCTGGGGAGCATCGCGACGCCCAGGGCCGCGATGACGGCTAACGCGCGGGCGGCGAATCGCCACCGGCGCCTGCGGCCCGGTGGATAGGGGGGTGCGCCGTTCATGGGGTGCTTCCTCCTCGCGTGATGGCGGCGGGAATGCGGGCGCGCGGGTACGCGCCCCATGGCCTCAAGGGCCCCGGATCGACGATGGGTGAGAGCGAGTCGCTTTCCGAAAATATCGGGAAGCTGGCGAAAGTATCGGACTCGCTTCCGGTGTCTGTCAACGGCCTCTTGCTCGTTGTGAAGCCCACTTGACCACAGACCCGCAGCAAGCTGCGGAATCGTCCCCCACGAAGGCCGTGAAACTTTCGTGGCTACCCCGAAAATTGACGATCACACTGCCGTCACGGCGTCGGCCGCAGCCCTGATGATGTCGAGTGCGCGCTCGACGTGGCGGGCGTGCGTACGGAAGCTGAGCACGCACAGCCGCAGGTAGAGCCGCCCCTGAACGTTCGTGCTGCTCAGGTAGATCTGCCGGGTGTCGTTGATCTCCTTGAGCAGGCGGCGGTTGCGCTCGTCGTCGCCCTCGCGCAGCCGGAACACCACCACGGTCAGATCCGGCCGCCACGGCACCGCGAAGCGGGGATCGGCGGCCAGCTCCCGGTGCACCACGGCGGCCAGGTCGAGCTTCTCCTCCAGCTCGCGGGCGAAGGCGTCCACGCCGTGCAGGTGCAGCGGCAGCCACAGCCGCAGCCCCCGGAACTCCCTGGTCAGCTCGACGCCGAGGTTCGCGAAGTCGGGCAGGCCGTCCATCGCGGCGAGGTCCTGGAGGTAGTCGCCGCCGTCGGCGTGCGCGGCGTGCAGCGCGGCCGGGTCGCGGACGAGCAGCACGCCGGTGCCGTACGGCAGAAACATGCTCTTGTGCGGGTCGATGGCGATGGAGTCGGCGCGTTCGATGCCGGCGAGCAGCGGCCGGCCGCGCTCGGTGAGCTGGAAGCCGCCGCCGTAGGCCGCGTCCACGTGGAACCACAGCCCCTCACGGGCGGCGAGCCCGGCCAGCTCGGGCAGGGGGTCGATGGTGCCGGTGCCGGTGGTGCCCGCGGTCCCGGCCAGCAGGAACGGCCGCAGCCCCGCGGCCCGGTCGGCGGCGATCAGCTCGGCGGCGGCGCGCACGTCCATGCGCAGGTCGCCGGTCATCGGCACCTGGCGCACGGCGCCGGCGGGCAGGCCGCAGATGCGGGCGGCCTTGGCCACGCAGTGGTGGGTGTGCGCGGTGACGTACAGGGTGCCGCCGGTCAGGTCGTCGCCGAGGCGGCTCTGGCGGGCGGCGAGCACCGCCGACAGGGTGGCCGTCGATCCGCCGCTGGTGGTGATGCCGCCCGCGCCCGGCGGCAGCCCGAAGCGCTCGCACAGCCAGGTGAGCACGCCGTGCTCCATCGCGACCAGCGCGGGCGCCATCTGCGCCAGGCCCGTGTACCGGTTGACGGCGTTGGCCAGCAGCTCGGCGAGCGCGGCCGAGTACAGCCCGCCCGCGGGGAAGTAGGCGAGGTAGCCGGGACCCGCCGTGTTGACGCCCTGCCCGGCGGCGCGCAGGAACGTCTCCACCAGCTCGCCGAAGTCGCCCGGCCCGGCGGCCGGCGGGCGGCGCAGGCGTTCCGCCAGGTACTCCGCCGGCGTGTAGTCGCTGGCGGGCGACTTCTCCAGCGCATCGAGCCAGTCGGCCAGCGCGTCCACGGCCTGCCGGCCGAGTCCGGCCATCTCGGGCCGGTTCACATCGAGTTCCGTCATGCCCGGCACCTTAGGAGGAAACGAGCTCGTCGGGCTTGGACGCCGGTGCACCCGGGGACCACGAGCTCCCATACGACTTCGCACAGTGCCATGAACGGCCCCGCCTCCGGCGGCGTACCTCACCATGACGGCCGTCTCAGGCCGGGGAAGGGGACGATGATCATGGGACCCCGACGCGTACTCATCGTCTGCGGCATCGCCGCGCTCTGGCCGCTGACGGCGTGCGCCGGCTACACGCCGACGCCCACCGCCGACACGGCCGCACTCGCCGAACTGGCGAGCGAAACACCGTTTCCCGCAGCGGAGCCCTCCGAATCCGCGCCGCCCGCGGAGGAGGAAGAGGACACCGGGACCTGGCAGACGAAGTGGGGGCCGCTGTCGGAGCTCGACCGGGACCTCATCCGCAAGGTGCGCCTCGCCGGCCTGTGGGAGATGCCGATGGCCCAGGACGCCGTGCAGCGCGCCACATCGGCCAAGGTCAGGCAGGTCAGCGAGACCATCGCGAGCCAGCACCACACGCTGGACGAGCAGGTCCGCGAGGTGGCATCGAAGCTGGAGGTCAAGTTGCCGGTGAAGCCCACCGAGCAGCAGCAGCGCTGGATGAGCGACATCTCCGGCAGCACCGGCTCCTCGTACGACGCCACGTACGTCAAATGGCTGCGCCTGGCGCACGGCCAGGTCTTCGGCCTGATCGGCAAGGTGCGCGGCAGCACCCAGAACACGCTGGTCCGCCGCTTCGCCGAGCAGTGCAACGAGGCGGTGCTGAACCACCAGCGCCTGCTGGAGAGCACGGGCCTGACGACCCCGGAGAGCTTCCCCGACCCGACGGCCTGACGCCAACCACCCCGCCGCACGAACCGCCTCCGCGCACCCGTCCGGCCGCCTGAACCCGCTTGCCGGTGGGGCTGACGGCCTGCCGCGAGGGCGGGCACAGGGGCGGCCGGGTGACGGCAGGGCGCTGAAGCGGCTTCCCACCTGACCACCCCACCGGTCCGGCGGCGAGACGGCGGGCGACGGCGGAGAGCCCCGCAGGTCAGACGTCTTGCAGGCCGAGCGGGCGGGGCGCGGCGTCCGGTGACTCGCCGCCCGCCGCGTTGAAGGCGTTCATGGCGGAGACGAGCGCGCGGCGCTGCTCGGCCGGCATGCGGGCGACGATGGCGCCGATGTCGGCGCGGCGGCGCTCCATCACCTGGTCGACGATGCGCCGGCCCTCGCCGGTGAGCCGCATCAGGCTCTCGCGCCGGTTCTGCGGGTTGACCTCGCGGACGACCAGCCCGGCGGCCGCCAGGCGGTCGGCCATGCGCATGGCGGTGGAGGAGTTGACGCCGAGCAGCTCGGCCATGGTGACGAGCTTGGTCTCGCCGTGCCCGGCCAGCAGCACCATCATCCGGAACTGCGGCAGCGTGATGCGGTCCTCGACCGCGCCGAGCGACCTCGCGGCGACGGCGACGAGCAGCCGGGACCCGCTCAGCACGGCCGTGACGACGGCCGACAGGTCGTCATCCTGGCCGGCGACGTGTGTCCCCACGTTTGAGGACATGTCACCCATGTCCACAGTTGTACCGCCGCTACCCCTCCTGCCGCGCGGGCGCCCTCTCACAGGAGCTGAACGGCACCCCCGGACACTCCCGCTCCCCCGTCGTGATCAGCAGCACGATCCCCATCATGACGATCGCGCAGGTGAGCAGCATCAGCATGAGCCAGACATGCATGGCCGACCCGCGCCGCCGGTGGTGACCGGCCTTCCCGGAGAGCAGCGCGTCCAGCTCGGGCTCATCGAGCGCTAACCGTTTCTCCAGTTCCTCCAGTGCCCGACGCTCTTCCCGGGATAGACCCATGCCTCATCTCCTCGGCGGCCCAAGAGCGGCACCCAGGACACGCCCCCGTGTACTCCCCGCTTCGCGCCATGCTCGACATCCTGACGACGACTGACATTCCAGCCGGACTGATCAAGGAGACCAAGAGAACCTTGCATACTGCAATGAACCTGTGATGTGGGGCGTTCCGCCGCCGGCGTCCGCGAGCGGCCGGGTCAGGAGGATGCGAGGGGCCGTGAGGGTGCGCAAGCGTCATCGGGAGCGGTGACGCGGCGGCGGGGGCGCCAGGAGCTCGCCAGGGCCAGGGCGAGAAGGAGCTCGCCCAGGTCCCCGCCGTAGTACATGATCTCGGCCGCGCCGCGCCGCTCCTCGGCGGGTACGGGCAGGTCCACGCCGACGCCGGCGTACATGAGCTGGGACAGCCCGGCGTGTACGGCGATCGCCACGCCCAGCACGACCAGCCGGGCAGGCACGGACGGCCGCCGGGGAGCCGGGTCGGGCCCGGCGATCACCCAGGCGAACAGGCACCCGGCCAGCAGGAAGTGCACGTGGACGGCCCCGTGCAGCACGGGGTCGGCGGTGCTGTGCCGGTAGAGCGGGGTGCTGTACAAGATCACCATCCCGCCGACGCTGAGCAGCAGCGCGACGACGGGGTTCGCGACCGCGTGGACGGCGCGCGAGCGCAGCAGCGCGGCCAGGCGGCGGGCGCGGGCGGCCGGCAGCGTGCGCAGCAGCAGCGTCATCGGCGCGCCCAGCACCAGGCCGAGCGGCGCCAGCATGCCGATGAGCAGGTGCTGCAGCATGTGGCCGCGGAAGTCGGTCGCGGCCAGCGCGGCGACGGGCCCGGTCAGACCGGCGGCGAGCAGCGCCAGTCCGGATAGAAACGCAGCGGAGCGCCACCGGCTCCACTTCCTGGGGCCGGGCCGGGCCGCCGTGATCAGGTACGCGGCGGCCACGAGCAGCACGGCGACGACCGGCAGCGCCGTGACGTGGTCGTGGTGCCCGTGGCTCATCGCGGTGCGGGCTCGGCGTCGCGGCACAGGTCGAGCGCGTCGCCGCCGCGGCGCAGCCCCCACCCGGCGGCCAGCAGCACGACTCCGAGCACCAGGAACCCGAGGTCCCACCAGAGCTGTCCCGGCCCCGTACGGACGTGGTGCACGCCGAGCAGGTGGTGGTCGATGACGCCCTCGACCAGGTTGAACAGCCCCCAGCCGGACAGGATCCAGCCCCACAGCGTCCGCGAGCGCCACACCCGGCCGCGCGAGGCGGTCACCCGGGAGTAGAGCAGGCCGAGCCCGATGAGCACGGCCAGCCAGGTCACGGTGTGGAACAACCCGTCCCACACCGTGTTCATCCGCAGCCCGGGCACGGTGTCGACCGGGTAGCGGCTGCTGAGCATGTGGTGCCACTGCAGCAGCTGGTGCAGCAGGATGCCGTCGACGAAGCCGCCCAGCCCGATCCCGAGGATCGTGCCGGGCAGCCCGATTCCCTTGGGGTCCGTCATGGTCAGGGGTTCTTGCCCATGGCCCTGCGGATGACGTCGCGGACGCGGTCCATCATCGCCATCGGCGTGCCCATCAGCACGTTCTTGGTGGCCGACTCGGTGCCGGGGTGCGGGTGGGTGGGCGCCATGGCCTCGGCCGCCTTGACGCCTGCGGCCATGCTGCGCCGCTCGGCCTCGGTGGTCTGGGCGATGAGCTTGTTGAACTCGTAGCGTTCCTCGGCGCGGGCGTGCGCCTCGACGGCGCCGCGCAGCATCAGCAGGTTCTCCATGAAGTCGGGCGCGTCGGGTCCGGCCTCGTCCATGAGCGAGAGGAGCTGCTTGGCCTGGTTCTCCTCGGCCAGCCGATCCTCGACGACGCCGTCACCGCCGTCGATCTTGCCCCGGGCGTAGGGGTGGACGATCTCCTCTTCGGCGGTCTCGTGCACGGCGAGCATGCGCACCAGGCGGGTGAACGCCTCGCCCCGCTGCCCGGCGGGGGCCTGCTCGACCTCGTCGAACAGGTCCCTGATCACGCCGTGCTGGGCCACCAGCAGGTCGATGACGTCCGTCTCGGCCATCTTCTCCGGAGCCGTCTTCGTCATGTCTGTCCTCCTTCGAGTACGGGGCCGCCTACCCCGGCCGAAGGCGGACACGCCCGCCCGGCGAACCGATTACCGAACGCGGAGCCTCGGCAGACGACGTCCTTGGATGAGCGGCTCCGGGTGGTCTTGGCGCCCAGCGCAGCGAGGCGATCAGCCGGTCCGCGCGGGGGGCTCGACCGGCCGTCCAGCACGCCGATGACGAACGCGCCGCCTCGGATCGTCGGCCATCGATGCAAATCGGCGACCGGCGGAGAATTCGCCGACCGAGCACGGCGACGCACCCTTGATCAGGTCCCGATAAAGCGGATCAAGCCAGGTCAGGCCGCCTTTCCACGCGAGCGAAACCGCCTGGAGCGCCACGCCACCGGAAAAGGGGAAATACGTCACCGGCCGCGCATTCATCGGCATAAACGCGGTGAATTCGACGGCATACAATCCCATAGGTGATACGGAACCTGGCCCGCCGGTGGTCGTGCCTGATCCTGGGCGGAGCGCTGCTGATGCCGTACATGATGGTCGGCAGCCTGATCGCGGGCCTGGGGAGCGGCAGGACGGCCAACCTGCTGCTGCTGCCCGCGCAGGTCGGCGTGTTCTTCGCGATGCTGCCCGTCGTGGCGGTGACCGGGCTGTTCCTGCCGATACGCGGGCTTGAGGTGAGCGCGGCGCAGGGCCTGCTCGGAGCCCGCGTGCTCACCCCGCCCCGGCAGCCGGGCCGGTCCTGGCAGGAGCGGCGGCGCACCGCCGCCTGGTTCACGCTCCACCTGGGCGTCGGCGGCGTGGTCAGCGGCTGCACGCTGGCGATCGTGCCGTTCACGATCTTCACGGTCGTGGTGTTCTTCACCGGCCCGCCCACGCAGACGATGGGGCTGGAGATCGCGCCGGGCTGGAACGCGTTCCTGTGGGCGCTGGCCGGAGTGGCGTTGCTGGCCGGGCTGGTCGCGCTGGCGGCCGGAGCCGGTGCGCTGCTGGCCAGGCTCGCGCCCGTCCTGCTCGGCCCCACGCCGGCCGAACGGCTGGCCGCCGCCGAGGAGCACGCCCGCGCGCTGGCCGAGCGCAACCGCCTGGCCCGTGAGCTGCACGACTCCGTCGGCCACGCGCTCAGCGTCGTCACCCTGCAGGCCGCGGCGGCGGGGCGGGTCCTCGACCGCGGCTCCGACGGCGCGCCCCAGACGGCGCGCAGCGCGCTGGCCGCCATCGAGCAGTCGGCCCGCGCCGCCCTCGCCGATCTCGACCACGTCCTCGGCCTGCTCAGAGACGACGACGCCGCGCCGCGAACGGCCGGGGACCCGAGCGACGGGCGCCCTACGGCCGGGGACCCGAGCGACAGCCCCCGTACGGCCGGGGACCCGAGCGACAGCCCCCGTACGGCCGGGGACCCGAGCGGCGGCACCCGTACGGATTGGGACACCAGCGACAGCCCCCGTACGGCCGGGAACGCGAGCGACGGCCCGGCCGGGCGCCCTGACGACCGGTCCGGCAGAGCGCCGCAGGCGACTCTGGACGACCTCGGCGACCTCATCACCACCTCGGGCGCTTCCGTGGACCAGCAGGTGGGCGACCTGTCGGAGGTGCCGGCCGTGGTGTCCCGCGAGGCGTACCGGATCGTTCAGGAGGCCCTCACCAACGCCATCAAGCACGGCGCCCACGGCCCCATCCGCCTGACCGCCGCCGTGCACGGCGGCGACCTGCGCGTGGAGGTCGTGAACCCGTGCGACGGGCGGCGCGGCGACGGCATCCAGAGCGGCGGGCTGAGCGGCGGACGGGGCCTGGCGGGGATGCGGGAGCGGGTCAGGCTGCTGCGCGGCGACCTGGAGGCCGGTCCCACGGAAACCGGCTGGCGCGTGGCCGCCCGCCTGCCGCTACGGTCGAGTCCATGACACTGCGTGTCGTGATCGCCGACGACGAGGACCTCATCCGCGCCGGCCTGCGCATCATCATCGACTCCGAGCCCGACCTGACCGTGGTGGGCGAGGCCGCCGACGGCGCGGAGGCGCTGACCGTGGTCCGCCGCGAGCGGCCCGACGTCGTGCTGATGGACGTCCGCATGCCCGCCGTGGACGGCATCCGAGCCACGGAGCGGCTGCTGGCCCTGGACCAGCCGCCCAAGGTGCTGGTGGTGACGACGTTCGAGAACGACGACTACGTCTACGACGCGCTGCGCGCGGGCGCCAGCGGCTTCCTGCTCAAGCGCACGAAGCCGGACGATCTCGTCCAGGCGGTGCGCCTGGTGGCGGCGGGCGACTCGCTGCTGTTCCCCGCCGCGATCCGCGCCCTGGCCGGCCGCCGGTCACGGGCGGGCTCGCCGGAGCGGGTGCCGGGCATCGACCGGCTGACCGAGCGTGAGGGCGACGTGCTGCGGCTGATGACCAAGGGCCTGTCCAACCAGGAGATCGCCGCCGCACTGGTGGTCAGCCAGGAGACCGTCAAGACGCACGTGGGCAACGTGCTGACCAAGCTGGGTGCGCGCGACCGCACCCAGGCCGTGATCGCCGCGTACGAGTCGGGCTTCGTCTCCCCCGGCTGACGTCTCCCGCCTGACAGCTCCCCCGGCTGGCGTCTCCCCCGGCTGGCGTCTCCCCCGGCTGATCGGGCGCCGCGCCGGAAGCGTGCGGCGCGGCGCCCGGATCACTTGCGTACGCCGCCGCGCCGCAGCAGCTCGGCGGCCGGTACGACGGTCGCCTCCGCGGCGCTCATCCCCGTGGCGGCCAGGGCCTGGTCGACGAGGTGGAGGCCCACCGCGTACCCGGCCATGTCGGGGATGCCGCGCGGCTCGCCGCCGAAGCGGCGCGCGATGGTGTCGCCCAGCACGTACGCGGGCGTGTTCTGCATCCCCTGCAGGTCGAAGTCGGCCATGATCTTCGCGAAGGCGCCCTCGAACGCCTCCCCGGTCACCATGGACGACCACGGACCCATGGCCTCGGGCCCCGACTGCTCGCGGACGAACGCCTCGGCCAGCCCTTCGGCGACCACGTGCTCGCCCACGGTCACGGCGACCGGGTTCCACTCCACGTTGGAGAAGCGCACGTGGTGGTGGAACTCGTGCACCGCGAGGTGCGAGATCCGCCCGATGACCTCGTCGGACGGCCAGGCCAGCAGGTAGATGTAGCTGGTGCCGGCGCCCATGCCGTAGTAGCCGCCGGACGTCTTCATCAGGTGCTCGTTGCCGGGGTCGCCCATGATGAGGTAGACGTCCAGCTTGCCGGGCTGCTTGGCGTCGCCGAGCGCCTGCGAGGCGCGTTCCAGCTCGTGCTTCACCTGGCCGAGCACGTCCTGCTCGATCATGCGGCGCACGGCGGGCAGGTAGCGCGGGTCGTCGGCGTCGACGCGGAAGCCGCCGCCCTGGTGGTGGATGTCGACGATGTCGCCCGGCATCGGGATCTGCGCGCGCATCGGCTCCAGGATCTCCCGCAGCGCGTCCGGCCTGCGCTCCAGCGGCTGCTCCAGCAGGGACGCGATGGGCGTGAGGGTGTCGTGAACGATGAACTCCATGGCCCCGGACGCTAAACCCTCACGTTACGTGAGGCTCAAACGGTTTTTCCGCCGCCCGGTCACAGCGGGGCCTCGTCACCCGGGTCCTCGCCGGGTGAGCGGCCGGGTGTGCGCTGCCCGCTCTCCGACGGCGACGGCGACTCGGACGGCGAGGGCTGCGGGTTGGGCGTCTCGGGCGTCGGCGGCGGCGTGGGCACGAACACCGTCGGCGGGAGCTGGCGCGGCTGCGGCTGGCTGTCCTGCCGCCCGAACACCAGCATGAGCAGGATCGCCACCACGAGCAGCAGAAGGATGATCACGGCGAGCGCGGCGAGCAGCACGCGCTTGCGGGTCTCGGTCAGCGGCCGCCGGGGGCGCGGCGGGCCGGGCAGCGCGGGGGCGCGGTCGGTCAGCCAGTACGGCACGAAGTCCGGCCCGTGCGCCTGCCCGATGAGCGTCCCGCCCACCATGACCGGCTCCAGGAACCGTTCGGCGCCCGGCCGCCCCGGCTGGTACGGCACCGCCACCCACGGCGCCCGCCCGCCGTCGTACATGAGCACCTCGGGCATGCCCTCGAGCACGGCGCCGCCGGTACGCGGCCTGGCGGGACGGGTGAGCCAGCCGCGCACGCCCGACCGCTCCCGGCCGCCCGCCTCCTTGATGGCGGTGACGAACCGGTCGCGGGCCGCGGCGTCGTAGGCGGCGCCCCGGGTGAGCACCGCCAGCGAAACGGCGCGCCCGTCGGGGCCCTGGCCGAGGTACACGAAGCCGGCGGGCGCGCTGTGCAGGCGCGCCTGCACCACGTAGGGCCCCAGCCGGGGTGGGTCGCCGTACTGCAGGGGACTTGCCACGTTTGCCATGTAAGCACAGACGTGGCGTCGTGCGAGTTTGCGGCGCGTTTGGTGGAATGGGCGTCATGAGCGTCGCCGAAGAGTTGCCAGGCGGAAACGACGCGGCATTGCTGCGTCAGAGTCTCGACGAGGTCCGGCGTGTCATCGTCGGCCAGGACCACATGGTCGAACGCCTCGTCGTGGCGCTGCTGGCGCGCGGGCACTGCCTGCTCGAAGGGGTGCCGGGGGTCGCCAAGACCCTCGCCGCCTCCACCCTGGCCACCGTCGTGGGCGGCACGTTCGCCCGGATCCAGTTCACTCCCGACCTCGTGCCGAGCGACATCGTCGGCACCCGCGTCTACCACCCTTCCAACGAGAAGTTCGATGTCGAGCTCGGCCCGGTCTTCGTGAACTTCCTGCTGGCCGACGAGATCAACCGCGCCCCCGCCAAGGTGCAGTCGGCGCTGCTGGAGGTGATGGCCGAGCGCCAGGTCACGCTCGCGGGCGTCACCCATCCGCTGCCCAAGCCGTTCATCGTGCTGGCCACACAGAACCCGATCGAGTCCGAGGGCGTCTACCCGCTGCCCGAGGTGCAGCGCGACCGGTTCCTCTTCCGGGTGCGCGTCCCCCATCCCAGCGCCCACGAGGAGCTGGAGATCCTGCACCGCATGAGCGTCACACCGCCCGTGCCCGAGCGCGTGCTCGACCCGCCCAAGCTGCTGGAGCTGCAGAAGGCGGCCGAGCAGGTCTCGGTGCACCAGCTCGTCGCCGACTACGTCGTGCGGCTGGTGATGTCCACTCGCAGCCCGGCCGAGTACGGCCTGCCCGACCTCAGCGACACGATCGAGGTCGGGGTCAGCCCGCGCGCGACGCTCGGGCTGGTGTCGGCGGGGCGGGCGCTCGCGCTGCTGCGCGGGCGCGACTACCTGCTGCCCGACGACGTACGCGACGTCGCCGTGGACGTGATGGCACACCGGCTGATGCTCACCTTCGACGCCCTGGCCGACGGGGTCGATCCCGAGGACGTCGTCAAGCAGATCCTGCACGCCGTGCCCCCTCCCCTCGTCGTCTGGAACCAGAACCGTTGAGCACCACTGCCGAACAGGCGCTGCGGCGGCTCGAGCTGACGGTCACCCGCCGGCTCGACGGCCTGCTGCACGGCGCGCACCAGGGCCTGCTGCCGGGCACCGGCAGCGAGTCCGGCGACAGCCGGGTCTACGTGCCGGGCGAGGACGACGTGCGCCGCATGGACTGGGCGGTGACCGCCCGCACGACCATCCCCCACGTACGCGACCTGATCGCGGACCGCGAGCTGGAGACCTGGGCACTGGCCGACCTGTCGCCCAGCATGGACTTCGGCACCGCCGACACCGACAAGCGCGACCTGGTGGTCGCGGCGGTCGGCGCGATCGGGTTCCTGTCCAGCCGCATGGGCGACCGCTTCGGCGCGCTCGTCATCCACGACGAGTACGTCCACCGCATGCCCGCCCGCACCGGCCGCCCCGCGCTCTACGGCCTGCTGCACTCCCTCATGGACGCGCCGCGCGGCCGCGTGGTGCCCGACCCGCCGGACCTCGCCGAGGGCATCGACATCCTGAACGCCACGCGCCGCCGCCGCGGCATGCGGCTGATCGTCTCCGACTTCCTCGACGCGAGTCCCGATCTCGACCCCGACGCCGAGCGGCCGTGGGAGCGCCCGATCCGGCGGCTGGCGGCCCGCCATCAGGTGCTGGCCGTCGAGGTCATCGACCCGCGCGAGCTGGAGCTGCCGGACGTGGGCCGGGTCGCGTTCGCCGACCCCGAGACCGGGAACGTACGCGAAGTGCACCTTTCGCCGAAAATCCGGCAGGCGTACGCGGAGGCGGCGGCCCTGCAGCGCGAGGGCACCCGCCTGGCCCTGCGCCGCGCCGGCGTCGCCCACCTGGTGCTGCGCACCGACCGCGACTGGGTGTTCGACGTCGCGCAGTTCGTGTTGCGCCAGCGCCGCATGAGCCACCTCGCCCACAGGAGACCGACCGCATGACGTTTCTCGCCCCCGGCTGGCTGTGGTTGTTCGTGCTGGTGCTGCTGCTCGTGGCGGGCTACGTGGCGGCCATGTTCGCGCGCCGCCGCTACACGGTGCGCTTCACCAATCTGGCCCTGCTCGACCTCGTCGCCCCCGCAGGGCCCGGCTGGCGCCGCCACGTGGCGCCCGCGCTGTTCCTCGTCATGATGTCGCTGCTGGTGATCGGCGCCGCCAAGCCCGCCGACCAGGTACGCGTCCCCCGCGACCGCGCCACCATCATCATCGCCCTGGACATCTCGCTGTCCATGGACGCCGACGACGTGCAGCCCGACCGCATCAGCGCCGCCAAGGCCGCCGCGCAGGCGTTCGCGCAGGAGCTGCCCGACCGCTTCAACGTGGGCGTGGTCTCCTTCGCCCGCTCGGCCAACGTGATCGTCTCCCCCACCACCGACCACCAGGCCGTGATCACCGCGCTCGGCAACCTCACCACGCGGCCCGGCACCGCCATCGGCGAGGCCGTGTTCAACTCGCTGGAGTCGGTGCGCTCGTTCGACCAGCAGGCCGCGACCGACCCGCCGCCGGCCGCGATCGTGCTGCTGTCCGACGGCGACAACACCTCGGGCCGCTCGGTCAGCGAGGCCATCGAGGCGGCCGCGCAGGCCGGCGTGCCGGTCTCCACGATCGCGTACGGCACCCAGGAGGGCACGGTCAACATCGACGGCCGCCCGGTCAACGTGCCGGTCAACAAGCAGACGCTGCAGGCGCTCGCCGACGGCACCAGCGGACGGGCGTACACCGCCGAGTCCGGTAGCGAGCTGCGCGAGGTCTACGAGCAGATCGGCACCTCGCTCGGCTACAAACTGGTCAACCAGGAGATCACGCAGTGGTTCATCGTGGCCGCGCTCGTGGCCGGGCTGCTGGTGGCGGGCGCCGCGGTCTTGTTCGGTACGCGGATCCCGTAACGTTTGGCGACGTGGCCCATTACTTCTCCGAGCAGCCCGAGACCGCGAGCAGGCCGGCGTCGGTCGATCTCGTCCTGCCCGACCTGCATCTGCGGCTGGAGACCGACCGCGGCGTGTTCTCGCCCGAGCGGATCGACGTCGGCACGCGCGTGCTGCTGGAGAGCGTCCCGCCGCCGCCTCAGGAGGGCGACCTGCTCGACCTGGGCTGCGGCTACGGGCCCATCGCGCTGACCATGGCCAAGCGGGCGCCCGGCGCCACGGTGTGGGCGATCGACGTCAACCGGCGCGGCCTGGAGCTGACCGAGCGCAACGCGAGCAAGGCGGGCCTCGGCAACGTGCGCGCCGTGCACATCGACGAGGTGCCGGACGGCGTGACGTTCCGCGCCATCTGGTCCAACCCC
Source organism: Nonomuraea sp. NPDC052634 (assembly GCF_040678535.1). Taxonomy (NCBI): domain Bacteria; kingdom Bacillati; phylum Actinomycetota; class Actinomycetes; order Streptosporangiales; family Streptosporangiaceae; genus Nonomuraea; species Nonomuraea sp. NPDC052634. The sequence continues at coordinate 996,751 of NZ_JBFATY010000001.1, forward strand.
GCGATCCGCATCGGCAAGCAGGCGCTGCACGAGATGCTCACCAGGTGGCTGACCCGGCTGACGCCCGACGGCGTGGCCCACCTGGTCGTCCAGAAACACCTCGGCTCGGACTCCCTGCAGCGCTGGCTCGGCGAGCAGGGCTGGCAGGCCTCACGCGAGGCCAGCCGGGCCGCCTACCGCATCCTGAAGGTGACCCGTTGAGAAAACAGCTGCGCCCCACCGACGTCAAGCGGCTCAACCGCACCTGGCGCAGGAACACCGGCAACCGGCTCGCGCTCATCGTCGAGTCGGTCACCGGGCCGTTCAACATCGGCTCGATCTTCCGCAGCGCCGCCGCGTTCGGCGTGGACGAGATCTGGCTGGCCGGCAACGCCACCCCGCCCACCAACCCCAAGGCGGGCAAGACCGCGCTCGGCACAGAACGCCTGGTCACCTGGCACGACCCGGTCCCGGCCACCGAGGCGGTCAAGGCGGCGCGCGAGGAGGGCTACGCGGTGCTGGCCATCGAGCTGACCGCCGAGTCGGTGCCGCTGCACCGCGCCGACCTCGACCGCGACGTGTGCCTGGTGGTCGGCAGCGAGGACCACGGCTGCTCCCCGGCCCTGCTGGAGGCCGTCGACGGCGCCTGCTACATCCCGCAGGTCGGGCGGGTCGGCTCGTTCAACGTGGCGGTCGCGGCGGCCATCGCGCTCGCCGAGGCGCGGCGGCAGGAGTGGCAGAATCTCCCCGATTCGTAACCGCACCGTTCATCACGAAGGGGCATACTTCTCCACGTGCTGAGCCGTCGATTCGCCTTCCTCGACCATCCGGGCCCGCTGGCCTTCGCCCACCGCGGTGGTGCGGCCGAGGGCGCTGAGAACACCGTCGCCGCCTTCGAGCGCGCGATCGGGCTCGGCTACACGTACCTGGAGACCGACGCGCACGCCACCTCCGACGGGGTGCTGATCGCCTTCCACGACCACACCCTCGACCGGGTGACCGACCGGCGCGGCCGCATCTCCGAGCTGCCCTACCGGACGGTCAAGCAGGCGCGCATCAACGGCGTGCACGAGATCCCGCTGATGGAGGACCTGCTCGGCACGTGGCCGGAGATCCGTTTCAACATCGACGTCAAGGAGTGGGCGGCCATCGGCCCGCTGGCCGAGGCGATCAGGCGTACCAACTCCTATGACCGGATCTGCCTGACCTCGTTCAACGACGAGCGCCTGGAGGCGGCCAGGCGGGCGCTGGGCAGGGAGGTGTGCTCCTCGCTCGGCCCGCGCGGCGTGGCCGCGCTGCGCGCCGCCGCCGCCACCTCCGGCTACGGCCGCACGCTGGCGCGCCTGTCGCGCTCCGGGATCCCCTGCGCGCAGGTGCCGGTCGGCTTCCGCGGGCTGCGGGTCACCACGCGCGCCCTGGTCCGTACGGCGCACGCCATCGGCATGCAGGTGCACGTGTGGACGATCAACGACACCGCCCGCATGGAGCAGCTGCTGGATCTCGGCGTCGACGGCATCATGACCGACAACGTCACCGGCCTGCGCAACGTGCTCGACCGCCGCGGGCTCTGGCATTCCGGCCTGGCGGCCTGAGATCGTAGCGGCACCGTCCCGACACGCCCGGCCCCCGCGCAGAGGGCCCCAGAGGAGCGACACGACACCATGCCCGCATCCGCACCCCCCGCGGCCCTCGACGACTCCCCCGCAGCGCGCCGCCGCGAGCAACGCGGCTGGTACTTCTACGACTGGGCCAACTCCGCCTTCTACACCGCGGTCATCTCGGTCTTCCTCGGCCCCTACCTGATCCCGGTCGCCAAGACCGCGGCCTGTGCCAAGGACTTCCCGGACGTGGCCTCCGACACGTGCGTGTCGGCCTTCGACGAGCTGGCCGCCGCCAACCCCGGCCTCGGCTACGTGGACGTGCTCGGCGCCGACATCCGGCCGGCCGCGTTCTTCGGCCTGATCACCACGGTCGCGGTGCTGCTGCAGATCGTGTTCCTGCCGATCGTGGGTGCGCTGGCCGACCACACCGGGCGCAAGCGCGAGATGCTCGGCGTGTTCGCCTACATCGGCGCGCTGGCCGCGATGGGCCTGTTCTTCGTCGAGGGCGACCGCTACATGCTCGGCGGCGTGCTGTTCGTCATCGCGAACCTGGCCTACGGCTCCTCGGTCGTGGTGTACGACTCGTTCCTGCCGCAGATCTCCACCGCCGAGGAACGCGACGCGGTCTCCTCGCGCGGCTGGGCGATCGGCTACCTCGGCGGCGGCCTGCTGCTCGCGCTCAACCTGGTCCTCTACCTCCAGCACGAGAACCTCGGGCTGACCGAGGGCATGGCGGTGCGGATCTGCATGATGTCGGCGGGCCTGTGGTGGGCGACGTTCACGATCATCCCGTTGCTGCGGCTGCGCAACCGTCCCGTGCCCGCCCACGAGACGACGGCGCTGGCCTCGGTCGGCGGCAGCCTCCGGCAGCTCGGCCGCACCATCGCCGGGCTGCGCAAGTATCCGCTGACGCTGCTGTTCCTGGTGGCGTACCTGGTCTACAACGACGGCGTGCAGACGGTGATCGCCAACAGCGCGGCGTTCGCGTCGGAGGCGCTGAAGCTGCCGCAGACCGTGCAGATCACCGCGATCCTCATGGTGCAGTTCGTGGCGTTCTTCGGCGCGCTGCTGCTGGGCCGGCTGGCGCGCGGCTTCGGCACCAAGCGCACGGTGCTGGCGAGCCTCGTGCTGTGGACGGCGATCGTGGCGATGGCCATGTTCGTGGCCGAGGGGCAGGCGGTGCAGTTCTACCTCATGGCGTTCGCGATCGCGATCGTGCTGGGCGGCACGCAGGCGCTGTCGCGCTCGCTGTTCTCGCTGGTCATCCCGAAGGGACGGGAGGCCGAGTACTTCAGCCTGCTGCAGATCAGCGACAAGGGCTCGGCGTTCATCGGCGCGCTGACGGTGACGATCGCGCTGCAGCTCACCAACAGCTACCGGATCGCGATCATGTCGATGATCGTGTTCTTCGTGATCGGCTTCGTGCTGCTGGCGCTGACGAACCTGCCCAAGGCCATCCGCGCGGCCGGCAACGAGGTCCCCGAGCGCATCTGACGCCCACGGACGGCTAGGACGTGAGCACGACCCCGCCGACGCCGCTGCGCCCGGCGGGCATGCCCACCAGGTCGACACTCACCCTGGGGCGGACGCGTTCGCCGACGACGGCGGCGATCACGTCCGTCACGCCGGAGATCAGGCGGGCCACGATGTCGTCGGCGTCCGGCCGGCCGAAGGCGGCCTCCTTGATGGCGAACGTCACGCTCGGCGCGGGATCCGCGGCGGGCTTGCCGCCGATGCCCCAGCGGCCCGCCGGGACGCCGACGAGCCGGACCTCGGCGATCTCGCGCGCCCACTCACCGTAGACGGCGACGACGGCGTCGGTCAGCGCCTCGATCCGCCGCCCGAGGAGCTGCGCTCGCTCGACCTCGCGCCGCGGCATCTGTCGCTGCTGTCGATGCTCCTGCTCGACGGCCCGCTGAGCGTCTCCCAGCTCGCCGACCGGCTGAGCGTCGCGCCGACCACCGTGAGCCTCCTGGTCGGCGAGCTGAGCCGCAAAGGCGTGCTGGAGCGGCGGGAGGACGACGCCGACCGGCGCCGCCGCATCGTCGACATCAGCCCGGCGAGCCGGCCGGCCATCTCACGGTGGCTGTCCCCGGGGGCGCGGGCCTGGCAGCGCGCTGGCGCCGCTGACGGCCGAGCAGCGGCGGCTGGTCGTCGACACGCTGCTCGCGTACGAGTCCGCCGTCGCCGAGGCCCAGGAGGACGCCTAGCCGCGCCTGACGCCCCTCCGCAGAGGGACGGCCGCCGTCACGCTCGCTCGCTTCTGGGGCGGAAGCGGCCGGCCAGGGATCGGGCGAGCAGGACGGTCATCACTCCGGCGAACACGACCGACAGCAGGCCCATCCGCAGCCCGGCCAGGTCGGCCACGGCCCCCACGATGAGCGGCGAGATGAGGAAACCACCGCGCAGCAGCCAGCTCACGACGGTCAGCCCGGCGCCAGGAGGCAGCCCCGGCAGCTCGTCGGCGGCGTGCATGGCGGCCGGTACGACGGTGGCGACGCCCAGCCCGGCCAGCGCGAACCCGGCCAGTGCCGTCGCCACGGAGGGCACCGCCAGCGCGCCGCCCATCCCCGCGGCGGCCAGCAGGCCCCCGGCCCGCGCGACCGTCCGGTTGCCGAAGCGGTCCACGACGCGGTCGCCGGTGAGCCGCCCGACGGTCATGGCGGCCTGGAAGACGACGACGGCGAGCCCGGCGGTGGCGGCGCCGGCGCCCAGGTCGCCGCTGAGGAACAGCGCACCCCATGACTCCCCCGCGTCCTCGACGAGCGCGCCGCAGGCGGCCAGCACGCCGAGCGCGATCAGCGCCCGCACGGCCGGCCGCCACCGCCTGCCGGCACGCCCCGGCGCGTCACCGGACGCCTCGGAGAGCACGCCCGGCCGCTCAGGAGCCGGCGTCGCCACGACCGCCCGTTCGGCATCGTCGGAGCCGGGGAGCAGGAAACGGTAGGCGACCAGGGCGACGGCGCTGATCAGCACGGCGGAGATCGTGAGGTGCACGGAGAGCGGCAGGTGCAGCCCGGCGGCGGCCGAGCCCATCAGCCCGCCCAGGACCGCGCCGATGCTCCACACGCCGTGGAACGAGTTCACGATGGAACGCCGGTAAAGGCGCTGCACACGAAGGCCGTGGGCGTTCTGGGCGACGTCCATGACCGCGTCGAGGGCGCCCAGGACGAACAGCACGCCCCAGAAGGCCGTCCAGTGCGACACGAACGGGATCGCCGGCGTCACGACCGCCATGGCCACGACCCCGAACGCCGCGACCCGCGCCGAGCTGAAGCGGCGCACGGCCGCACCCGCGAACAGCCCGGCCAGCAGCGCCCCGATCGGCATGCCCGCCACCGCGCCGCCGAAGACCGCGTTGCCGACGTCGAGCCCCGCCTTGATCTCCGGGTAGCGCGGGACGACGTTGAAGAACACGGCGCCGTTCGTGAGGAACAGCGCCGCGACGGCGGCACGGGCCCGCCGGGCTTGCTGATCGGGCGCGGGCATCGACCTTCCGTTCAGGGCCATGCGGTCTGCTCAGGTGGACGGCGAGGCGCGGCGCGGCGGCCGACGGGCGACCGGGCGGGGACGCTCTCCGCGCCTGGCGCCCCCGCCCGGAGTTCAACCGATCCGCCCGTACGACGTCAACTCGCGACGCGAGATGGTCCGCCGTACGGGCCGTCGCGCCGGATGCGGCGTGGCGGCACTTTCACAGAACCGATCAACACCCTGTCAGATCCGACGCAAGAATTGCCCATCGAGTTGAGTGAAACACATCACTCTTCCGAAAAACCGCCCCCAGACTCCCCATGAGGACGCTAACCACTCAGGAGTCTATGTGCGTCAGCGAGTGACGATGATCACGCAGCGCACTTCCGGGAGTGCGGGGGCGGGGTGACGGCGACGGGGCAGCGCACTTCGGCGAGCGCGGCCTGGAGGACCGGCCCGATGAGCGCGCCCGCCCGCCTGCCGCTGCGCCCCAGCACGAGCAGCGTCGCCCCGCTCGCGCGCTCCACGATCGCCCTGGGCGGCCGCTCGGTCACGAAGTCGGCCGTCACGGGCACGCCAGGCCCTCCGGAGGCCAGGCGGCGCACCGCCTCTTCGAAGCTCCTCTTGGCCCCGGCCCGGATGGACCTGGCGTCCACGAACGGTTGCTCGTCCTCCCCCGGACGGTCGCAGGGATCCCACCAGCCGCAGACCGCCTCGAGGGAGCCGCCGCGAAGCGCCGCCTCCCGCAACGCGAACCGGAAGGCCGCCTGACTGGCCGGCGACCCGTCCAGCCCCACCACGATCCGCACCCCACCGGCGTCCTCGTCGGCCACGCCGCTGGGGTACGCCACGTCCCACTCCTCGCCACCCTGCCTCTCCGACGGCCCGCCAGGGCGCTCCAGACCGCCGGCCCGCTCCCCGGACAGGTCGCCCGGGTACGCCACGGCCTGCTCGCCACCGGCCGGCTCCTCGGACGAGCCGTCGGGGCGTACCACGATGACCGGGGCGGGGCTGTGCGCGGGCACCTGGACGGCCGCCGACCCCACCCGCAGGTCCTCGAACCCTCCGACCCCGCGCGAGCCCAGCACCACCAGCTCCGCCTCGTGAGCGGCCTCCAGCAGCACCGCGGCGGCCGGCCGCTTGACCAGCAGCGGACGCACGTCCAGCGGACCGCCCAGTGCACGCGCCCGCCGCACGCCTTCTTCCACGACCCCGGCGGCGACCTGCTCGACCTCCGCCAGCAGCGTCCGGCTCACGGGGCGCAGCGCGTACGGCCAGTGCCAGGCGTGGCAGACGACCACGGGGCGCCCGCGCAGCCGCGCCTCCTGCACCGCCCACCGCAGCGCCTGCTCGCTCCCCGGCGACTCGTCGTAGCCCACCAGGACGCACCCCACGCCAGGCTCCCGCACCACGGCCCTCCCCACGAGGTGTCCGGCCCTCATGGGTGCGCTGCCCTGGCGACCGGCCCCGACTCTCCGGCCATGAGACTTTGACCTGCCCTTGGGCCACCGGCCTGACGTCCCCGCAGCCCGAACCTCCGCAGCGCGCACCACCCGGGCCTGCGCTCCGGAGCAGATGCGAGCCCGGACACGGCGAGCCGGCCCGCACCTGAAGACCGCCGGCACCGGCCGGAGAGAAGGCCCCGCACGCGAGAAGGCCGGGCCCGCACCCCCGAAGGGATGCGGGCCCGGCCCGTTACATGCTCGCCTGGTCAGGCGGCCACGATGTTCTCCGCCTGCGGGCCCTTCTGGCCCTGCACGACGTCGAAGGACACCTTCTGCCCCTCGAACAGCTCGCGGTAGCCACCGTCGGAGACGATGTTGGAGTAGTGGGCGAAGACGTCGGACCCGCCGCCGTCCTGCGCGATGAAGCCGAAGCCCTTTTCAGAGTTGAACCACTTGACGGTTCCGGTAGCCATGTCGATCTCCTTCAGAGATGGGTGCGATCCGCACCGTGCGGACCGCGGTGTCGCCGCGTGAAAGCCCATCCGGAGATGACCGGGAGAAAACAAAAAACGCGTCCAGCCGCACTCTGCCAGACGCGCACAAAGTCTTATGGGTACAACAACTGCAACTCGTTCACGCTATCACGCATCCCCCCGGCCGCCAAACCCGGCCACCGGAGCGAGCGCTTCGCCCCTCATGGCACGCGGCGGGACGGCAGGCGGGGCGGCTCACACGCCGGACGGCGGGCTACGTGCGGGCAAAAAAATCCGGATATATGCCCCCCGTGCCGCGCGAGCACCGGCATCACCGCAGGTTACGGCCCTGATCGGCGATCACCTGAAGAACCATGGCCCCAAGCGCGATTGGATCACCTCACAGGTGGGAATCCCATCACGGTACCAAGCGTTAGACACCGTGGGAGACAGACCCCCCACGCAAGGGGGCCCTGTAGGAGGCATGTAAACATGGGCGAGCGCGCGCTTCGTGGCACCCGGCTCGGGGCAACCAGCTACGAGAACGACCGTAACACGGACCTGGCTCCGCGCCAGGAGGTGTCCTACACCTGTCCGAAGGGCCATCGCTTCGAGGTTCCGCTTGCCGCCGAGGCCGAGATTCCCGCCAGCTGGGAGTGCCGGATGTGCGGCGCCACCGCGGTGCGGGTGGACGGCGAGCAGCCGGAATCCAAGAAGACCAAGCCCCCGCGGACGCACTGGGACATGCTCTTGGAGCGGCGGTCCATCGAAGATCTTGAGGAGGTGCTCAACGAGCGGCTCGCGGTCCTCCGGGCCCAGCGTCGCAAGAGCGCCTGACCTCCTCTCACGGTGAACCCCCGGGCTTCAGGCCCGGGGGTTTCTCTGTGCCTTCGGCCGGCCGCACTTGTGCCCTCGGCCGGCCGCTGTGTCCTCGGCCGACCGCACTGTTGTGTCCTCTGTCGGCCGCACGTGTGGTGTCCTCGGCCAATCGAACGCCCCTGCAACCCGTCGAGCATTCCTCGGGCCGGATGCGGTTGAGAGCCGGATGCGCTTCAGGACTCGTTGTCGTCGCGGATGACCTCGCCGTGCACCACGCGGGTGCCGCGAGGCGCGCCTGAGGCGGGGCCGGGGTCGTCGCCGGGGAAGCCGGACGTGGGCGGGAAGAGGTTCGCGTACGGGGACGACTGCGCCAGCCGCTTGATCCGCCGTTCGAAGAACCACGAGCCCAGCCGGCGCATCATCGGCCGCGTGGCCGGGATCAGGCACAGCAGGCCGAACACGTCGAGGAAGAAGCCGGGCGCGAGCAGCAGCGTGCCGCCCACCAGGATGATGCCGCCGTCGGCCAGCTCCCGATCGGGCATCCGGCCGCTCTGCAGGGCCTCCTGCAGCGCCCGCCACGCCCTCCTGCCCTCGCGCCGCACCAGCCACGCGCCCAGCAGGCTGTCGGCGATGAGCAGAGCGATCGTGGCCGGTCCGCCGATCACCTGGCCGACCTGGATGAGCAGCCAGATCTCCAGGATGGGGATGACCAGAAAGGCCAGGAAGAGCAGCAGCCGCATCGTTCAAATCCTCGTTTCCGCACACGCGTCACTGCACTGGACAACGCCCGGCGCCTGCTGAGCGTTCCGCCGGATGCCGCGGGCCGCGCGATCCTCCGCCCCTGCGGCAAGCCGCAGGAGCCGCCCGCCCTCTGGCGCTAGCCGCGCGGCCCGTCCCCCTTGAGGCGCTTGGGCAGCCCGGTGACGCCCCACATGCCGATCCGCCACAGCGCCTCGGACATGATCTTGCCGCTCATCTTGCTCTTGCCGACCGTCCGCTCCACGAACGTGATCGGCACCTCCACCACCCGCAGCCCGTTACGCGCGGTGCGCAGCGTCAGGTCGACCTGGAAGCAGTAGCCCTGCGACTCGACGCCGGCCAGGCCCACCTTCTCCAGCGTGGCCGCGCGGTAGGCGCGAAAGCCCGCGGTCGCGTCACGGACCGGCAGGCCGAGCATCACCCGCGTGTAGAGGTTGGCGCCCTTGGACAGCAGCTCGCGGCGCTGCGGCCAGTTGACGACCTTGCCGCCCGGCACGTACCGGGAGCCGATGGCCAAGTCGGCGCCGTCGGCCAGCGCCTGCAGCAGCTTCGGCAGCTCCTCGGGCTGGTGCGAGCCGTCGGCGTCCATCTCGACCAGTACGTCGAAGCCCTCGTCGAGCCCCCAGCGGAACCCGGCGATATAGGCCGCGCCGAGTCCTTGCTTGCCCGGCCGGTGCAGGACGTGCACCTGCTCGTCGTCGGCGGCGAGGGCGTCGGCCACCTCGCCCGTGCCGTCGGGGCTGTTGTCGTCGGCCACCAGCACATGGGCCTCCGGCACGGCCGCGCGTACGCGCTGGACGATCGCCGGCAGGTTGTCGCGCTCGTTGTACGTCGGCACGACGACGAGCACCCGGCCGAGACTCTCCATCATCCGTCGTTCCTCATTTGATCGGCTCGCCGCCTGCCACGCCACGCGGCGAACCCGGCAGCCGCCGCTCCCATTACCATCAATGCCCATTCAGGAAGTGCGCCCACCTTTGTGGCGATTGTTTCCTGCGTACGTACGGGCACCTTGACCACGTTCATGTCAGCGACAAGCTCACGGGTCTGCCAGGAGACCTTACCGTCAGGCGTGACATAAGCGGATATACCGGTCGTGGCGGCGGTGACCACGGCCCTGTTGTGCTCGACCGCACGCAGCTTGGACATCGCGAGCTGCTGCGGCGGCAGGTTGGACAGGGCGTAGCTGGCGTTGTTGGTCTGCACGACGAGCGGGGTGCCGCCGGCCCGCACGGTGCCGCGTACGGTGTCGTCGTAGGCCACCTCGTAGCAGTTGACGGCGCCGATCGTGACCGGCCCCATCTTCAGATCGCCCGGCTTGTCACCGGGCACCGACTGCCTGCCGACGAGGTTCGCCCGCTCCCACAGCGCCAGCACGATCTCCTTGAACGGGGTGTACTCCCCGAACGGCACCAGATGCTGCTTGTCGTAGTAGGCGCCAGGCCCCGTCACCGGGTCCCAGACGAGGCTGCGGGTGGCGCGGTTCTCCTCGCCGATGGCCACGACCGCCCCGACCAGCGTGGGCACGCCGACGTCGCGCACGGAGTCGTGGATGACCTGGCGGGCGTACTCGTCGCGGTAGGGGTCGATGTCGGTGGAGTTCTCCGGCAGGACCACGATGTCGGGCTTGGGCAGCTTGCCGTCGCGTACGGCCTGGGCCAGGCGCTTGGTCTCGTTGGCGTGGTTGCGCAGCACCACGGCGGGCTCGTCGCCGAGCGCGTACATGCCGCGGCCCGGCACGTTGCCCTGCACGATGCCGATGTTGACGGTACGGCCCTCGTCGCCGTACCTCGGCACCGCGAGCCCCAGCACGGGCACGGCCACCGCCAGCGCGACCGGCACCAGCCTGCCCGCGCCCCCGATCGGGCCCTTGACCGCGAACTGCCGCCGGTCCACCACCGCGTACGCGAGCAGCGCACCGCACAGCGCGACCGCGAACGACACCAGCGGCGCGCCGCCGAGCGCGGCGTACGGGGTGAACATCGACTCGCCCTGGCTGAAGGCCGCGCGCGCCCACGGGAAGCCGCCGATCGGCACCAGGCCGCGCGCCCACTCCATCAGCACCCACAGGCCGCCGAACCACAGCGGCCAGGCCCGCAGCCGGAACACCGGCGCCGCGAGCGCGGCCATGGCGGCGTAGAAGACGCTCTCGGTGGCCACCAGCATGAGCCACACGTCGTCGCCGATCGTGCGCACCCAGGCGACGCCGGGCAGCAGGAACGCCGCCGCCCCCAGGTAGCCGAGCCAGGCGGCGCGGCGGGGGCGGGCGCCGTAGAGGGAGGCGGCGATCAGGCCGATGCCGAGCGGCGCGCACAGCCACCAGTCGAGCGGCGGGAACGCCAGGAACAGCGTCACGCCACCGGTGACGGCGGCGAGCATCCGCGCGAGCAGCACCTGCCACCTCTCCCCCGGCACCGCACGCCCCTCCCCCGAGCGCCCGGCATCGCCCTCGGATGCCCCCTGAGCCTCGGACCGCGCCTCGGCTCCAGCGGCATGGACATCGGGCGGCGCCTGAGCAGCGCCGGCCGTGGCGGCCGGCTGCGCCTCACCGGCGGCGGCCAGGGCGTCAAGCTCCGGCTTCGCGGCGGCAACCGGGGCGTCGGCGGTCGTGCCGACAGCGGCCCGCCCGGACACGGGCGTGGGATTCGTACGGTCCTGCACCACTCCGGGCTCTCCTCGCCACCTCGCAAACGCCTGCTTGCGAAAACGCTACCGCTCCCGGGCCGCACTCAGACCGGCACACCCCGCAGAAGATCGGAGAAGGGGAAAGACGGCAGGGCGGTCCCGCAGCGATCTGGGCGGGACCACCCGGCGCGTCGGCGGTCCTGGAACACGGGAACGGGAAGAGGGCCCGGAAACCCTTCGGACCGGACCCGTCTCGTCGGCGGCGAGCGCGGAATTCCGTTGTCTACTGGGCTCCCGGACCCGTCCCGGGTCCAACCCCCCGCCCGGTTGGGGTGCCCCGACTCGACGGACCGACGGCCCTGCACCTGGCTGTGTGGACGGAGTCGCGCTCCGTCACGGACGCAGGATCCGGCGATGTCAGAGACGGCCAACCGGCCAAGTCCCGTGCTGGACTGCGCAGCAAACTACCGACTCCACCTCAGATGTCAACCGTGTCCCGATCAGCAGAAACATCAAGTTTCAGCAGCTAGGACATGTTTGACTGGCGGCTTCAAAGCCGGTCAAACCCCATTCGCGGGCTCCGGTGAGCGGCTTGGCAAGTCCCGCAGCGCGGGCGACAGCGGGCGCTCGTGGACGACCCCGAGCCGCTGCGTCGCACGCGTGAGAGCAACATACAGGTCGCTGGGCCCTCGTGGCGACTGGGCGGCGATGAGATCGGGCTCCGCCACGATGACGGAGTCGAATTCGAGCCCTTTGGCGTCCGCGACGCTCATGACGGCGACGGGCGCGTCCAGGGCCTCGGCACCCCTGCCCCGCCCGGCGCCCGGCGTGACGGCGACCGTGCCGGGCACGGCGGCGGCGAGCCGGGCGCCGAGGTCGGCCACCATGTCGTCGGGGGCGACCACGGCCACCTTGCCGCCATCGGCCGCCTCGGCGGCGACCAGGTCCGGCAGCGCCGCGAGCGGCGCCGACCAGGGCCGGGTGCCCGCCTCGCGCACGGACATGGGCGCCCGCAGCTCCGGGTCGATGGTGGCGAGCACGCGGGCGGCGACGTCCATCAGCTCGACCGGGGTGCGGTAGTTGACGGTCAGCTCCTGCTGGCGCCAGCGCCCGGCCACGTACGGGTCGAGCACCTCCGCCCAGGAACGCGCCCCGGCGGCCGAGCCGGTCTGGGCGATGTCGCCGACGATGGTCATCGACCGGGTCGGGCAGCGGCGCATGACGGCCCGCCAGGCCATCGGCGACAGCTCCTGCGCCTCGTCCACGATGACGTGCCCGTAGGCCCAGGTGCGGTCGGCGGCGGCGCGCTCGGCGGTGGTGAGCTGGGGGCCGTCGGCGCGCTGGCGCTCGGCGAGGCGTTCGGCCTCCATCACGTCGGACAGGCCCGTGAGCTCCAGCACCTCGCGGGCGTAGGCCAGCTCGGCCTCGCGCTCGTTCTCCGCCGCCTGCCTGGCGGCGGCCAGCTCCTCCTCGGCCTGCATCGCGGTGGCGCGCAGCACCTGCTCGTCGATGTCGCCGAGGAGCTCGGCGGCCTCGTCGAGCAGCGGGACGTCGGACTCGGTCCACTCGCCGCCGTCACGGCGCAGCAGCAGGCGTTCCTCGGGGGTGAGCGAGGAGGCGGCGTAGCCGAGGCGCTCGGCGGAGCCGTACAGGCCGAGCAGGAGTCCCTGCGGCGTGAGGTAGGGCCACAGCCGGTTGAGCGCGGCCTTGACGACCGGCTCGGTGCGCAGGTCCTCACGCAGGTCGGCCAGCTCCTCGTCGTCGATGAGCCCCTTGCCGATCTTGCGGGCCTGCTGCCTGGCCAGCGCGTTGAGCAGGGTGCGCACGAACACGGTGCGGGCCTGGTTGTGGGGGCGGCGCGAGCGCTGGGCCTTGTTCCTGGCGGTCTCCATCATCTGCCGGTCGATGGTGAGCGTGATGCGGCCGAGCGGCAGCTCGATCGCCTTGCGCGGGACGCGCTGCCGGTCGCGTACGGCCTTGGCGATCACGTCGGCCATCCGGATGTCGCCCTTGAGCGCGGCCACCTCGGGACGCTCGCGCGCGGTGGCGGTGAGGCCGGGGTAGAGCTCGCCGATCGTGGACAGCAGCACGTCGGTCTCGCCGAGCGAGGGCAGCACCTGCTCGATGTAGCGCAGGAAGGTGAGGTTGGGCCCGATGATGAGCACGCCGCGGCGTTCGAGGCGCTCGCGGTGGGTGTAGAGCAGGTACGCGGCGCGGTGCAGGGCCACGACGGTCTTGCCGGTGCCGGGCCCGCCCTGCACCACCAGCACGCCGTTGAGGTCGCTGCGGATGACGCGGTCCTGCTCGGCCTGGATGGTGGCGACGATGTCGCGCATGCGGCCGGTGCGCCGCTCGTCGAGCGCGGCGAGCAGCGCGGCCTCGCCGTTGAGCGTGGCGCGGTCGTCGTCGGTGAGCGCGTCGATGTCGAGCAGGTCGTCATCGACGCCGACCACCTGGCGCCCCCTGGTCTGCAGGTGGCGGCGGCGGGTGACGCCCATGGGGGCGGCGGGGGTGGCGCGGTAGAAGGGCTGCGCGACGGGCGCCCGCCAGTCGATGAGCAGGCGGCGCTGCTCGTCGTCGGTCATGCCGATCTTGCCGATGTAGAGCCGCCCTTCCTCGACGTGGTCGAGCCGGCCGAAGGCGAGGCCGCGTTCGACCGCCCAGAGCCGGGCGAGGCGCGAGGCGTACATGCCGGCGAACGTGTCGCGCTCGGACCTGTTCTGCATCGTGCCGACGGCGCCCGCGGCGAGCACCTCCTTGAGCTGCCGCTGGGTACGCTCGCGCAGGGTGTCGAGGCGGTCGTAGAGGCGGGTGACGTACGCCTGCTCTTTTGCCAGTTCGGTTTGACGCGTTGCCGCCTGACCGTTAATGTGGTTAATGGGACACTCCGGGCCATTCTGCTTGTTGTTGCGACAAACGCCGACATTAGCACGCCTGCTTCACTGGTCTCAGCACTTTCCCCCTTTCCCGATCACGTCTTGGTCTCACTTCTTGACCGTCTCGCCTGCGGCTTCTTAGGGTCATCGTCAGTTAGGAAAGTTTCCTAACCTAGCGAAGGAGACGCTGTGAGCGGCCCGGTGCCCGGAACCCCCAGTCTGCTACGTGCCATCAATGATCGCGCGGCCCTGCAGGCGCTCCTGGAGCGGGGGCCGCTGACCCGTCCCGAGATCGGCGCGATCACCGGCCTGTCCAAGCCGACGGCCTCCCAGCTCCTGCTCCGGCTCCAGCAGGCGGGGCTGGTCGTGCAGGACGGCGTCAGGGAGGGCCTGCCGGGCCGTACGGCCGAGGTCTACCGGATCAACCCGGCCGCCGCGTACGTGGCCGCGCTCGACGTCACCCCCGACCGCATCGAGGCCAAGGTGGCCGACATCACCGGCACGGTCGCCGGCGAGTACGTGCTGCCGACTCCGCGCCGCCCGCACGGCGAGCTGGTGGACCGGCTGAACGCGGCGCTGCGCGGCGCGAACCCGCCGGACAAGCTGCGCCGGGTGGTGATCGGCGTGCAGGCCGCGATCGACCCGACCACCGGCAGGCTCGGCTACGCCGCCGCCGAGGACGTGCCGGGCTGGCAGATCCCCGACCTGGTGCCCACGCTCAGCGCCGGGCTGGGCGTGCCGGTGGACGTGGAGAACAACGTCAACCTGGTGGCGGTGGCCGAGCAGGCGCACGGCGCGGCGCGCGGGCAGCAGGACTTCGTGCTGCTGTGGGCCGACGAGGGCATCGGCTCGGCCATCGTGCTGGGCGGCCGCATGCACCGGGGCGCGACCGGCGGCGCGGGCGAGGTGGGCTACATGCCGATCCCGGGCGCGCCGACGGCCCGCGAGGCCGGGCGCTACGCGAGCCACGGCTACCAGGCGCTGACCGGCGGGCCCGCGGTGCTGGAGCTGCTGCGCTCGTACGGCGTGCGCGGCTCCGACTTCCGCCAGGCCGTCGCGAACGCCGTGCGTGCGGCGGCCGGCACCGGGAAGGAGGCCGACGACGCCAGGGCCGGGCTGCGCGACGTGGCCGCCCGCCTGGCGGTGGGCCTGGCGGCCATCACCTCGGTCGTCGATCCCGCCCTGATCGTGCTGACCGGCGGCGTCGTGCTGCCGGGCGGCGAGACCCTGCGCGAGCTGGTCGAGCACGAGCTGCACGCGCTGACCATTCCCCAGCCGCCCGTCCGCCTGTCGAGCGTCGAGGGCAACCCCGTCCTCGCCGGTGCGCTCGACCTCGCCCTCGCCGCCGTACGCGACGAGGTGTTCAGCTCGACCGTCCCGTCATGATGGACGGCAGGAGGCACCCCCCTGCGCTTCGTCCCTCTGGCGGTCGCCGCCGCGCCGGCGCGTACGGCCTCTGCTGGGCGCTCACACAGGCGGGCGTCACATCGACGGCCGTTGACGGCGATGCGGTGGCCAGGAAGCCGGTCGAGCGGCAGGCCGAGGAGGTGGCGGCGCCGGCGGAGGTGCGCCTGCGCCGGCACGGCCTGCTGGAGACGCCGGTGGAGGTGGTGCTCGGCGGCGGCCTGCTGACCGCGCGACCCGCTGATGACCACGCTGCCGGAGTCGGGGTTCGCGCTGCGGGTGCCGCACGCCGAGCCGGTGGTGGCCGACCGGCCACCGGTCATGGGGGCCGCGCCGCTCGGCCTGGAACGGCTGGGCGCCGCCGGAAGCGCTCTGGCGGCGCTGCGTGCCGCGTACGGGCCCCGCTGAGGCCGCTCAGGCGCCTTCGGCGGCCACGGGCGGCTCGCCGGCGACGTCGGGGGCGCGGTGCTCGTAAGGGGTGCTGAGCACGACCGTGGTGCGGGTCGAGACGTTGGCCGATGCGCGGATCTGCTGCAGCAGGTCCTCCAGCGCGACCGGCGAGGCCACCCGGACCTTGAGTATGTAGCTCTCGTCGCCCGCCACGCTGTGGCAGGCCTCGATGGCGGTCAGGTGGGCCAGCCGCTCGGGGGCGTCGTCGGGCGCGGCCGGATCGATCGGCTTGATGGACACGAACGCGGTCAGCGGCAGCCCCACCGCGTCGTGGTCGATGATCGCGGCGTATCCGCGGATGACGCCGCGCTTCTCCAGGCGGCGTACGCGCTGGTGCACCGCCGAGACCGACAACCCGGTCTCCCTGGCCAGGTCGGTGAAGCTCATGCGGCCGTCACGGGCCAGCAACGTGACGATGCGGCGGTCGATCTCCTCCATCGGTCAAAGGTAGCCCGTCATGGTCACGACATGGTCCCGACAGGAGAGGCTCCCCTGCGCATCGCATGCTCGACGAGCGTGATGAGCACCTCCTTGCCGGAGTCGCGGCGGCGGGCGTCGCAGCGCACGATCGGGATGTCCGGCTCCAGGCCGATGGCCGAGCGCACCTCGCCGATCGTGAACGGGGTGGTGCCCTCGAAGTGGTTGAGCGCCACGATGAACGGCTGGTCACGCTTTTCGAAGTAATCGACGGCCGGGAAGCAGTCGTCGAGGCGGCGGGTGTCGGCCAGCACCACCGCGCCGAGCGCGCCCATGGCCAGCTCGTCCCAGACGAACCAGAAACGCTCCTGACCCGGGGTGCCGAACAGGTAGAGCATGTAGTCGTCGCGGATCGTGATGCGGCCGAAGTCCATCGCCACGGTGGTGGCGAGCTTGCGCTCCACGCCCGACAGGTCGTCGATGTGGGTGCCCGCCTGCGTGAGCGCCTCTTCCGTGCGCAGCGGCCTGGTCTCCGAGACGGCCCCTACCATCGTGGTCTTGCCGGCGCCGAAACCTCCGGCGATCAAGATCTTGATCGCGGTCGGCAGCCGCCAACGGTCTGAGCGACCGAATTCCATCCAGCACCGCCCGTACAAATTTCGCGCATGCGCGACCCCGCCCCAGGTGCCGTGGTCAGTGGTACCTGTCAAGGAAGCTTGTGAAGGTCGGCCCACATGCCTGGCATCGAGACACCCTAGCAACGCCACATTTTCCACTCAAGCCGCAATCTTTTACAAGAATGAAAATGTCACGGTTTGTGGCGAGTCGCACGCTTATTCGGTGATCTAACAGGCAAAGAGTCAAGTTTGTCTGTCATGTATTCAGACGAGCACTTTACCGTGGCGAGTGAAAGTCCGAAACGCCGGTGAACCCGGTGTGAAAGCCGAGCTGTCTGCGCAGGTAGAAGGCCGTGCGCGGGCTGTGAACGGCGACCGGCTCGATCAGCTCCTCCGCCCGGCGGGCCAGATCCGCCATCGCCAGCGTCACCTCCGAGCGCTCCACTCCCAGCGCAAGCACGTTCAGCCCGCCCCAGCTCAGGTCCCGCCGGTAGCTCACGACGTCGCCGAGCAGATGCAGGTAGCGCTGCACCTGACGGCTGACCGCGCGCAACTCCTCCAAGTGGGCTTTCGCCCATTCGTCGGCCGCGTAGATCCAGTGACACAGGTCCACGAAGCAGGAGCCCCTGCTGTCGGCGTTGTCGACGTAGCGGGCCAGCGAGGGCCGGTCGCGCCTGTCGCGCCACGTCCAGGCCCGCGCCATGCCCTCAAGCATGCACCCGAGCTGGTCCGCCCAGACGTCCTGCAGGCCGCCGAACTCCTTGACCGTGCCGAGCTCGTCGCGCAGATCGGCGAGAAAGCGGGAGGCCGCCGAGCGCGGTGCCGCGCCCTCGGCGACGTCCAGGCAGTCCTTCGCCAGGCGGTCGACGTGGGAACGGGTGAGCGCGCGGTGATCGATGAGCCTGTCCACCGCGAGGACCCACAGGGCGGCCCGGTTGACGACCTTCAGCCGGTGAGCGCTCGCCCACGGCGCGCTGAAGGCGGTGGACAGCGTCAGGGCGGTGAAGAGCTCGGAGCTGAAGGCGGCAGCCGGGAACAACCCACCGTACATTTCGGCACATCGCCGCAAATCTCGGCCGCATTCGGCGGCCAGGGCGCACGTCTCGCCGAGCTCGAACGCCTCGTCCAGCTCGTCGCCCGGCATCCTAGGGCCGCTCGACCGGCTCGCGGATCATGCCCGACGACCCCCATTTCCCCTGGATATACACCTGTCAGGGGAATTCTTTCATGATCACGTACTATCGATCAAGGTATCAGTAGCCTGGCCGCACCGTCCCCTCCGGCTCTCCCCCGCGCCATCCCTCACGCGCCTCAGCGGCCTGCGAGACGGCCGGACCTGTGAGACTGCCGGAAGCGCGCGGGGACGGCGCTCAGGCGGGGCCGTGCAGCAGTCCCCAGGCGGCGGTGGCGTCGTCGTGGCGCTTGCCCCACACCGGCCCGCGCTCGCTCTCCAGCTCCCGCACCGCCGCGATGACGGCCTGCGGCCCTTGCCCGGCGAGCAGGTCGAGGACGTCCTCCCACCGCCGGCCGTACCAGTCGACGAGCCGCGCCACCCCGTCGGTGAAGACCCCGGCCCCGCGCACGTCACCGAGAGCGATCTCGCCGGTGACGCTCTCGCGGGCGGCCTCGGGACGGGCGGCGGCCACCCAGAACCCGCCGGGCGCGTTGCGCAGGCGGCGCACCAGCTCCAGCGAGTACGGCCGCCCGCCGGGCAGCCGGTCGAGCCGGTCGTCGTACACCACCCGCACCCCTCCCCCGGCCAGCCGGAGCACCACGGGCGAGTCGCCCAGCACGAGGTACTCCAGCCGCTCACGCACCCGCACCATGGCCACCGTGGCGGACGGCGAGTCGGGGTTGGCGAGGTCACAGGTGGCGGCGTGGGACGCCGCCGTGGCCTCGATGGCGCGCTCCAGGATCGCGGCGAGCGAGCCGGGGGCGTCGCCGGCCAGCTCGGCGGCCAGCGCGCCGCCGAGCCGCCCCACCAGCCAGGCCACGTCGTGCACGCAGCCGCTGTCGACGCCGGACGGGGCCGTGGCGCCGTCGAGCACGGCGATCCAGGACGGCCCGGCGATCACGAGGTCCTCGTTGGGCCGCGCGGAGCCGGGCCTGGTGGCGCATACGACCTCGCGGAACACGCCCGTCAGACGACGACCAGCTCGCGCGGCGTGTTGTTGAGCCGCTCGAAGCCGTCGTCGGTGCAGACCACGATGTCCTCGATCCGCGCGCCGTGGCGGCCGGGCAGGTAGATGCCGGGCTCGACGGAGAACGCGAACCCGGGCTCCATCGGCTCGCCGTTCCCGGAGACGATGTACGGCTCCTCGTGCGTCTCGATGCCGATGCCGTGGCCGGTGCGGTGGACGAAGTACTCGCCGTATCCGGCGGCGGCGATGACGTCGCGGGCCGCGGCGTCGATCGACTCGCACGACACGCCCGGACGCACCGCCTGGCAGGCGGCCTCCTGGGCCTGGCGCAGCACCTCGTAGTAGGCGGCGAACTCGGCCGGCGGCTCGCCCACGCTGTAGGTGCGGGTGGAGTCGGAGCAGTAGCCGTTGTGCAGCTGGCCGCCGATGTCCACCACGACCGGCTCGCCCGCCTGGATGACCCGGTCGGACACGTCGTGGTGCGGGCTCGCGCCGTTGGGCCCGGAGGCGACGATGACGAAGTCGACGGTGGCGTGCCCCGAGGCGAGGATCGCCTCGGCGATGTCCCTGGCCACCTCGCGCTCGGTGCGCCCGGCCCGCAGCAGCTCGGGCACCTGGCGGTGCACGCCGTCGATGGCCTCGCCTGCCTCGCGCAGCGCCGCCACCTCGGCGGGCGACTTGCGCATCCGCAGCTCCCGCAGCACGCTGCCGGCCAGCACCTGCTCGGTGCCGGGCAGCACCTCGCGGAAACGCAACGTGGACATGGCCCACATGCGGTCGGCCAGCCCCACCTTGGCCGGCCTGCCGAGCCGGGCGGCGGCGATCGCGTACGGGTCGTCGGTCTCGTCCCACGCCACGAACTCGAGCCCCAGCCGGGACGCCGGCGACGCCTCGGCGGCGGGCAGCTCCAGGCGGGGCACCATCATGTACGCCTCACCCGAGGCCGGCACCACCAGGCAGGTCAGCCGCTCCAAGGGCTTGGCGTCGTAGCCGCTGACGTAGCGCAGGTCGGGCCCCGGCGTGAGCAGCAGGGCGTCGAGACCGGCTTTGGCGGTGGCCTCCTGGACGGCGGCCAGACGGGACACGGGATACAGATCTGAGGACGTCACAGGCCCAATCTACTCTTGCGGCACCGCCTAAAAACCGGGAAAAGGTCTCGCCACGCACCAACTCAGAACTACACCACGTTAGCGGTCGATCACGTAGTGTGGGGCCAATTGTCCAGTTCCACTGCGTTCGAGAGTGAGAACGATGGTCGACGTCATAGGCGCGGCCGAGCTGCTCGGGCACGAGAGCGAGGCCGAGATGCTCGCCGTACGGCTGGCGCACGCCCAGCGGCTGGGCAACATGGGCTGGGCGGAGTGGCACCTGCACACGGGCGAGACCATCTGGTCCGAGCAGGTCTACGTGATCTTCGGCAGGGACCCGGAGGAAGGTCCCATCCCGCTGCCCGACCTGGCCGAGCACGTCGATCCCGCCGACGTGGCCACGCTCGACCGGCTGCTGTGGTCGGTGGTGCAGGGGGTCGAGCCGGTGCAGGCCGAGTTCCGCATCCGCCGCGGCGCCGGCGACGTACGCGACCTGCGGGTCGTGCTCGAACCCCTGCCGGGCCCCGGCGGCACGATCGGCATGCACGGCGTCATCCAGGACATCACCGGCCGCCGCCGCGCCGAGCGCATGGTCTCGGAGTCGCGCCGCCAGCTCCTGGAGGCGCGCGAGCAGGCGGCCGAGGAGCGCCACGTGATGCTGGCGCTGCGCGAGGCGATCCTGCCCGAGCCGGTCGGCTGTCTCGATCTGCCGCACACCAGGGTCGCGGTGCGGTACGTGCCCGCGGAGAAGACCGCGAACCTGGGCGGCGACTGGTTCGAGACCGCGCCCGCCCCCGACGGCCGGCTGCTGCTGACCATCGGCGACGTCTCGGGCCACGGCCTGCCGGCGATCTCCCGGATGGCCCAGCTCCGCCACGCCCTGGTCGGCCTGGCGATGACCGGCCAGGCCGCCAACCGGCTGCTCGACTGGCTGAACGAGCTGGTCATGCACCAGCTCAAGGACACCACCGCCACCGCGATCGTGGGCCACCTGGACCCGGCGACGCGGGTGTTCGCCTGGGGTCAGGCGGGCAACCTCGCACCGATCCTGGTGCGCGACGGGGTGGCCAGCCATCTCCCCAAGCCCAGGGGCGTGCTGCTGGGCGCGGCCTCCGGCAGCCCGTACGAGCTGGCCACCACCCGGCTGCTGCCCGGCGACCTGCTGCTGATGTTCACCGACGGGCTGGTGGAGCGGCGCACCCGCGACATCGACGAGGGCCTGGACCAGGTGCTGGCCGCCGCCCGCCGCCTGTCGGGCCGCGACCTGGACGACGGGCTGGACGCGCTGCTCGCCGAGATCGGCGGCCCGAACCCGGAGGACGACGCGTGCCTGCTGGCGGTCGGCATCCTCGACCAGTGAGCGGTGCGGGCGGGTTGTCGGTGGAGGATGGCAGCATGGGTCCGTGCTGATGCTTCTGGACACCCCGTCCCTCTACTTCCGCGCCTTCCACGGTGTGCCCGAGTCGATCAAGGCTCCCGACGGGTCGCCGGTCAACGCGGTGCGCGGGCTGATCGACATGATCGCCACGCTCGTCCGCCAGTACGCGCCCGATCAGCTCGCGGCGACGATGGACGCGGACTGGCGGCCGGCCTTCCGGGTGGCGGCGATCCCCACGTACAAGGCGCACCGGGTCGCGCACGGCGACACCGAGGAGGTGCCCGAGGCGCTGGTGCCGCAGATCGCGGTCATCCAGGAGGTGCTCGACGCGCTCGGCATCGCCCGCCTGGAGTCGCCCGGCTACGAGGCCGACGACGTCATCGGCACCCTGGCGCATCAGGCGAGCGGCGCGGTCGACATCGTCACCGGCGACCGCGACCTGTTCCAGCTCGTCGACGACTCCCGCCCGGTGCGCGTGCTCTACACCGCGCGCGGCATCCGCAACCTGCAGATCGTCGACGAGGCGTTCGTCACCGCCAAGTACGGCATCCCCGGCCGCGCCTACGCCGACTTCGCCACCCTGCGCGGCGACCCCAGCGACGGCCTGCCCGGCGTGTCCGGGGTGGGCGAGAAGACCGCGGCCGCGCTCATCACCCGTTTCGGCTCGCTCGGCGGGCTGCTCGACGCGCTCGACGCGGGCGAGACCGACGGCTTCCCGGCCGGCAGCCGTACGAAGCTGGCCGCCGCCCGCGACTACCTGCGCGTCGCCCCCACCGTGGTGGAGGTGGCCAAGGACGCGCCGCTGCCGGACGCCGACCTGACGCTGCCGAGCAAGCCGCGCGACGCCGAGGCGCTGGTCGCGCTGGCCGACCGCTACGGCATCGACGGCCCGCTCAACCGCCTGCTCGACGCGCTCGCCCGCTGACGCCCCCGCACGGTCCGGCGGGGAAACCCAGGACGCGGTCCAGCGGGCACGCCCAGGACGCGGTCCAGCGGGCACGCCCAGGACGCGGTCCGGCGAGAGCGCCCAAGAGGCGGTCCGGCGGGGACGCCGACGAGGCGGTCCGGTGAGGGCGCTCAGGAGGCGCTGAGGAAGGCGCGCACGGCGTCCTGTGCCGCCTCGCGCAGGCGGGCGTGCACGAGCGCGTTCTCCTCGCGGTCGGTGCGCACCTCCACCACGCGCGGCCCCTGGCCGCGCAGCGCCTTGGGCAGGTCGCCGATGTCCGACACCAGCGTGTACGGCGTGCCGGTCGCCGCCGCCACGTACCCGAGGTCCACGCCGTGCGGCGTGCCGAACACCCGCTCGAACGGGTCGCGGATGGCCGCCTGGGGCAGCAGCGAGAAGATGCCGCCGCCGTCGTTGTTGACGACGACCAGGCACAGGTCGGGCCGGGGCTCGCGGGGGCCGAGGATGAGGCCGTTCTGGTCGTGCAGGAACGACAGGTCGCCGATGAGCGCGTACGAGGGGCCGTTGTGCGCCAGCGCGGCGCCCATGGCGGTGGAGACGAGCCCGTCGATGCCGGAGGCGCCCCTGTTGGCCATGAACCTGATGCCCCGCCGGGGCCGCATCGCCTGGTCGAGGTCGCGGATCGGCATCGAGGAGCCGCAGAACAGCAGCGAGCCGTTCGGCAGCGCGTCGACGAGGTCCCTGGCCAGGCGCGGCTCGCTGGTGCCGGTGAGGTCGAGCACCTCGTCCATGACGGCCCTGACCGCCCGGTCGGCGCGCCGCCAGGCGTGCAGCCAGCTGTCGTCGCCGGAGGCGACCGGGATCTCCACGGCCTGCGCGACCTGGGTGGCCGAGCGGGTCGGGTCGGGCCAGCGGTCGAGGTCGGGCGCGACCACGATGTGCTCCTCCGCCCGCTGCAGCCACGACAGCAGCGGGCGCGACAGCCCCGGCCTGCCCAGCGTGACCACCACGTCGGGCCGGTGGGCGTCGGCGAACTCGGGCGTGCTCAGCAGGTAGTGGTAGGTGGAGATGGCGTTGTCGCCGTAACGGCCGCCGCCGCTGGGCTCCGACAGCACCGGCCAGCCCGCCATGCCGGCCGCGGCCACGTAGCGGCGCACGTTCGCCGCGCCGTCGCCGACCACGAGCACGCCGCGCCTGGTGGGCGGCAGGTGCAGGGCGACAGGCGGCGGCGCGACCCTGGCCCGCACCCACGGGCCGTTCGCGGCGCCGTCGAGCGGCTCGCACCAGCTCGTGTCGCCGTCGGGGATCAGCGGCTCCCTGAAGGCCACGTTGAGGTGGACGGGGCCGGGGTTGCCCGCGCCGGCGGCGTGCTGGTAGGCGCGGCAGGCCAGCGACCGCCAGTAGGCGACCTGGCCGGGACGCTCCTCGGGCACGCCGACCTCGGCGAACCAGCGGGTCGCGGTGCCGTACAGCTTGAGCTGGTCGATCGTCTGGTTGGCGCCGGTGCCGCGCAGCTCGGGCGGGCGGTCGGCGGTCAGCACCAGCAGCGGCACCCCCGACTCCGACGCCTCGACGACCGCCGGGTGGAAGTTCACGGCCGCGGTGCCGGATGAGCAGATGAGCGCGACCGGCCGCTCGGAGCGCTTGGCCAGGCCCAGCGCCAGGTACGACGCCGAGCGCTCGTCGATGCGCACGTGCAGGCGCACCCGCGACTCGGCGTGCAGCGCCATGGCCAGCGGTGCGGAACGCGAGCCTGGCGCCAGCACCACGTCGGTCAGGCCGCAGCGCACCAGCTCGTCGACCAGCACCGTGGCCAGCGCGGTAGCGGGGTTCAACGGGACGCCTCCTGCTTCCGGCCAAGCCAGTGGATCTCAAATGCCGACAAATGCTGAAAATTCCCCATAAGGCGGAGCGGGGGCACCGGAGGCGCCGCCTCCATCCGCCGCACGCCGGCGGACGGCCGCGCCGCCCGCTCCCCCGGCGGGTCGCACGGGGACACGCCAGGCGGACCGGGGCGCTCAGACCGCCGCGCGCAAGCCCGCGGGGGCGGCCCCGCTGTGGCGGTCTGCCCGCGAAGCCGTGTACGCATCGGGATCCGGAAGACCACGGGGGAACGCGTCACGACCCTCCCTGAACCCGCTGTCCGACCTGTCGCCATTAACCTTACGAGCATGTGGAGGAACCCGTCGCATCCGGACCGGCCACTGCATGCCATCGTGCAGCCTCCGGGACCTGCCCTGTTCGCGGCGATCCGCGACGCGCTGGCGGGTGAGGGGCCCGCGATCCTCCCGCTCACCCCCGGCCAGGAGGGTCCCGCCATCGAGGCGCTGCGGCCCACCCATGTCGGCGGCTCACCCCGCGACGACGGCGCCGGCGTCCCCGGCGACGTGGCGGTCGTGATCTCCACCAGCGGCAGCACCGGCCCGCCCAAGGGCGTCATGCTCTCGGCCGCCGCGCTGCGCGCCTCCGCCACCGCCTCGCTGCGCCGCGTCGGTGCGGCCAAGGGCGAGCGCTGGCTGTGCTGCCTGCCCGTCTCCCACGTCTCCGGCCTGCAGGTCCTGATACGCGCGCTGCTCTCGGACAGCGAGCCGGTGATCCACCCGGCCTTCGACCCCCGGGCGGTGCTCGAATCCGGCGCCGACCACGTCTCGCTGGTGCCCACCCAGCTCCACCGGCTGGTCGAGATGGGCGCGGACCTGTCGGTGTTCAAGACGATCCTGCTCGGCGGCGCCGCGGCCCGTCCCGGCCTGCTGGAGCGCGCCCGCGAGCTGGGCGCGCGGGTGGTGACGACGTACGGGAGCAGTGAGACCTCGGGCGGCTGCGTCTACGACGGCCGTCCGCTCGACGGCGTCGACGTCAAGATCGGCGATGACGGCCTGATCAGGATCGCCGGGCCGGTGCTGTTCTCCGGTTACCGCTTCGACCGGCCGCCCGCCCCGCTCGACGGCGGCTGGTTCGTCACCTCCGACCTCGGCGACCTCGACGGCGGGCGGCTGCGCGTGCTCGGCCGGGCCGACGACGTCATCAACACCGGCGGCGAGAAGGTGGTGGCGGGCGTGGTGACCGCCGTGCTCGCCACGCACCCCGAGGTCGCCGACGTGGCCGTGATCGGCGTACCGGATCCGGAGTGGGGTGAGCTGGTCACCGCCGTCGTGGTCCCCGCCGACCCCGACGCACCACCAACACTTTCACAATTGCGGGCATACTGCCGCGACAGGCTTCCTCCCCACGCCGCCCCGCGCGACCTGCGGCTGATGTCCCGGCTGCCACTGCTGCCGAACGGAAAGACCGATCTAGTACGGCTGAGGGCAGGAACCTGACGAGTTGCGGCTGCGTCATAGTGGGGAGAAGGAGGGAGCCTTCATGGACCAGACCCGCAAGATGTGGGCATCCGCGGCCGTCGTCGGCGTCATCATCGTCGGGGGCGCCTCAGTCGCGGCGGCCGCCTCGGCGGGCAAGCTCGACCAGGTCGCCAGGGAGACCAGAGCCGAAATGGAGAAGGCGTCACCGTCCGGCGAGCAGCCCAGCCCCGAGAGCAGCGAGCCCGCCGTGGTCTCCACGGAGGTCAACCCCGACCCCCAGACGGTGCTCCGCTACTGGAGCGACCAGCGGATGGAGGACGCCCAGCCGATGCCGATGCCCGAGGTGGGCAAGCTGGAGATCGGCGACGCCGAGCCGGGCGGGCAGCAGCCGAGCGAGGGCGAATCCGGAGAGATCGCCGGGCAGCCGGAATAAGAACCGGGACGGGGCGGTTGAGTATTCGGGCCATCGGCCCCTTCTCATCCCCCGCATCGGGCGCACGGGAACAAATGACGGCGATTGGCGTTATTGATACTGGTGCGCCGTGCGGACGTCGACCGCCCCACCACAACCTGCCTGATCGCTTCCACTCCGTACGGAGGAGGTGTCCTCATGCCCAGAACCGCCGTGGCGACCCCGCCCGTATCTCTCGACCAGCTCATTGAACGAGGGCGAGCGCAGGGTCACCTCTCTCTGGCGGAGCTGCGTGACGCTTTCGCGAAGGCCGGTATCAGCCCCTCTGAAGGCCGCACGATTCTGCGTGAACTCTCAGAGGCCGGCGTGAGCCTGGCCGCCGAGAACGAGCCGTCTCTCAGCACCACGACCCCCACCAAGAAGGCCACCGCCAAGAAGACCACCTCGCGGGCAGAGAATACCGGCCGCAAGGCGAGCGAGGCAAAAACCGACGCGAAGGCGCCGGCGAAGCCCAACGGCAAGAAGTCCCGCAAGACCGACGGCGCCGAGCCCGAGCCCACGCCGGAGCCGGTCGAGGACCCGGTGAAGGACGTCGCCGAGGACCTCGCCATCGACGGCGAGGACGCCGACCTCGACAACGAGCCGCTCGACCTCGACGACACCGCGTCCGTCATGGGCGACTCCGTGCACACCTACCTCAAGTCCATCGGCCGCCGCACCCTGCTCACCGCCGCGCAGGAGGTCGAGCTGGCCAGGCGCATCGAGGCGGGCCTGTACGCGGAGTACAAGCTGGAGACCCAGCCCGACCTGCCCGAGGACCTGCGCGAAGACCTCAAGATGGTCGTCGAGGACGGCAAGCAGGCCAAGGACCACATGCTGGAGGCCAACCTGCGCCTCGTGGTGTCGGTGGCCAAGAAGTACACCGACCGCGGCATGTCCCTGCTGGACGTCGTCCAGGAGGGCAACCTCGGCCTGATCAGGGCCGTGGAGAAGTTCGACTACACCAAGGGCTTCAAGTTCTCCACCTACGCCATGTGGTGGATCAGGCAGGCCATCCAGCGCGGCTTCGCCGACTCCGCGCGGACCATCCGGCTGCCCGTGCACGTGCTGGAGATGCTCTCCAAGCTGTCGCGGGTCGAGCGTGACATGCACCAGCGGCTGGGCCGCGAGCCCACCCCCGAGGAGCTGGCCGTCGAGCTGGACAAGACGCCCGATCAGATCGAGGAACTGCTGCGCACCAGCCGGCAGCCCATCTCGCTCAACGCGACGATCGGCGAGGACGGCGAGACCACGATCGGCGACCTCATCGAGGACGTCGACTCCCCCGAGGCGTCGGAGATCGTCGACCGCCAGCTGCTGGGCGACCAGCTGCGCGGCGTGCTCGACAACCTCTCGCCGCGCGAGTCGAAGATCATGGCGCTGCGCTTCGGCCTCGTGGACGGCAAGCCGCACACCCTGGACGAGATCGGCAAGCACCTGGGCCTGACCCGGGAGCGGATCCGCCAGCTGGAGAAGGAGTCGCTGTCGAAGCTCCGCCACCCCAGCAACACGCGTCCGCTGCTGGACTGGGCGAGCTGACGCCGCCCGGCTGGGCGTGCCGGCACCGAGAGCCCTGGTGATCCACCGGGGCTCTCGTCATGCCCACCGGGGCTCTCGTCATGCACGGGCCCGACCGGCCCGCCGGGCGATCACGAGCCACTTAGACCGCTGAAACCACGAAAAGCCGCCCACCGCGAAGAGACCGCCGAAGGCGGCGGCGAGCGCGGGGGTCGCCTGCGTCCGGCGGACGCCGAGCCGGGCGGCCGCGACCGTTCACCAGGCGCACGGCGTCAGCGAGCGGCGCGGCCGTCAGCGGAAAACGGTGCCGCTCAACGGGCGGCGCGGCCGTCAGCGCAAGACGATGCTGGTCAGCGAGCGGCGCGGCCGTCAGCGGAAAACGGTGGTGTTCAGCGGGCGGCGGGGACGCGCTGCGGGACGCGCGGGATGCCCCACAGGCGGTTCTCCTCGCGCAGCGTGCGCAGGCGGTTGACCTCGGCGGTCCACATGGCGCCCTTGGGGGTCGCCTTGGCCTTGCGGCGCGCGATCCGGTCGTCGTAGGCCTTCACTCCGAACGTGGCCCGCTGCCCCGCCTCGGCGGCCCGCAGCGCCTCGGTCAGCGCGCGGTCGAACGCCAGCCCGGCCTCGCGCAGCTCGAACTCGTCGGCGTCGGCGGCACGCAGCTCCTGCAGCGTGCGCTCGGCCTGCCTGGCCTTGTCGAGCAACTCGGGGAAGCTCTTGGCTATCTCCTGGTCCGCGTGGTAGCGAACCTCTGCCTCCCGGCTCACCCGCGGACGGAAAAACGCCATTCGACCCGGCCCTTTCACGCTGTCGTTACTCGTTCAACCGCCAAGCGTACGCCGTCCGGCGACACGGACGGAAATCGCCCCGGCGCGAGCGCCTTTACATAGTAAGATCACCGGCATGCCTGCCAAGAGACCGCCGGTCCCCCTCTCGCGCGAGCGGATCATCGAGGCCGCGCTGCACATCGCCGACAGCCAGGGCCTGCGCCGGCTCACGATGCGCCGCCTGGGCGACGCGCTGCAGGTCGAGGCGATGGCCATCTACCACCACCTGCCCCGCGGCAAAGAGGCGCTGATGGACGCCCTGGCGGAGCACGTCACGTCCGTGCACGTCGAGCCGCGATCGACCTGGCAGGAGACGGCCAAGGCGTGGTGCCGGGCGAGCAGGGAGCTGCTGCGCGAGCACCCGGGCGTACTGGCGCTGGCGCTGACCAAGCCGCCCAAGGGCGCCACGGCGATCGCGATCAGGGAGCAGACCGAGCAGCTCGCCGAGGCTGGCCTGGAGAACGCCGCCGAGGCCGTACGCGCGCTGCGGGCCTTCGTGTTCGGCAGCGTGGCGGTCGAGGTGCAGCAGTCCGGCTGGGCCGACCCCGAGGTCGATGAATGGGTCAGGCGGGACGAAAGAGCGGATGAGGACTTCGAGCGCGGACTCGACGCTCTTCTCAAGGGATTGCAAACGTGATGCGCGTGGTGCGCTCGGCCCGTTATCCTGCAAGAGGCACGTTGTGTCGAAGGTCACACGGTTCGGGGACCCTCCTGTAACAGTCCCTGCGGGCCATGCCGAAACGTGTGACTCGCCACACGGGCCAGCACAACTACCCGAGCCGGCTCCCGCCCCTCCACCACGGGAGCATCCCACGAGATATCGGAGGCACGCCGATGTGCCCGCATGAACCGGCCTGTCCGGATGCAGAGGCGCCGGACCGCGAAGCGGCCCGCACACTCGCCAGTCACCCCGAACAGGGGTGGAGCCTGCTTTGCAACGGTGTCGTCCTGTTCGAGGACACCGGAGAGCTTCTGCCCAGCGGCGCGGCCATCGCGCCGCACCGGCCCGTGGTCGGCGCGGCCTGACCCGCCACCGGGCGGCCGGTGCGCGGCTCCGCGCCAGGCCGCCCATCTTCGCCGGCCCGCGCCAGCGGCACATGAACGCCGCGCGCGGGCCCATACGAAGGCCCGTGAAGGGCCGCCCAGAGGTTTCGCGCGAAGACCCTTCTAGACCCGTACAAAGCCGGCCCAGAAGCCGGCATCCCGCCCGTGCGGCCTGATGCGACGGCCCGCACAGCGCGCGTGAACCTGCAACCGAACGACGTGCGCAAGAAGCGCACGCGATGCCGCGCACAGGCCGAGCAAGGCGCCTGAGCAAGCCACACGACGCGCATGAAGATCGCGCAGCGCCCGTGCAGGCCCGCCCGGTCCGGCCGGGCAGGCGGCGCGGGTAAGGAGCGTACGACGCGCGCAGGCCCGCGCGGTGCGGGCGAACCACACCCACGCAGGCACAAGCGCTCAGGCCCGGACAGTGCGGGCTAGGCGTACCGGGTGAGCCACTCCGCGACGATCTCGCCCACCCGGGCGGGGTTCTTGTTGAGGTCGTGGTTCTCCCCCGGCAGCACCACCAGCCGGGCCGCGTCCTCCGCATCGGGTATGCCGAACGGGTCGCGATCGCCGTTCACCACCAGCACATCGACCCCGGCCTCGCGCAGCTCGTCGGCCCGTGAACGTTCCGGCTTGCCCGGCGGGTGCACCGGGTAGGCCAGCGCCACCACGGTGACGGCGCCGACGGCCTTGGCCGTACGGCAGGCCAGCCGCGCGCCGTTGCTCCGCCCGCCCTGCACCAGCGGCAGCCCGGGAAAGCGCTCGCGCAGCGCGTTCACCACGCTCTCCCACGCCTCGTCCTGCGCAGCCGCGGAGCCGGGCGCCCGCGCCCCCGCCACCCGGAACGCCTGCGTCACCCGCGCCACCGTGGCCCCCACCGCCAGGGCCGCATCGCGCACGGCCAGCAGATCGGGCGAGTCCACGCCGCCGCCGGCGCCGTGGGTCATCACCAGCAACAGCCTGGGGTCCTCGGCCTCGTCGATCTCGGCCATCGCCGGGCCTCTCGGGGTCATCACCTGCATGGCAGCACCGTACCTCCGGAGGATCACGCCCTACCTCTCAGGTGGGATGACGGCGTGCCACGGCCCGTGGATGATAGATCGCATGTCAGACAAACGCCTCAGGGACGACCTGCAGGCCACGTTGGACGCCCGGCGCGACCTGGGCCCGGAGTACGAGGCCGCCCTCATCGACTCGTTCATGGAGCGTCTCGACGCCACGATCGCGCACCGCGTACGCGCCGAGCTCGACCGCCACGAGCCCGCGCCGCAGGGCAAGCGGCAGAGCCCGGCCGGGCCGATGGTCGCGATCGTGATCGGCTCGCTGGCCCTCAGCATCCCGCTGACCGGCATCGCGGTCGCGAGCGCGGGCGCGGGCGGCCTGCTGATCACCTGGATGGCGATCGTCGCGATCAACGTGGCGGCCGCCGCCGTGATCATGCGGCGCCGCTGACCGGCGCGGCGCCCAGGCGACGCGATCCGCCAGCGCGTCAGGTGTCGCGGTGGTAGCGCAGGCGTACCTCGGCGGCGAGCGTCTCGTCCTCGTGCTCCAGCCCGTACGTCCACACCCGCTCGGCGTCCTCATTGCGCCCGCGCAGCGGCAGCGTGCGGGCCAGCAGCTCGATGGCCAGGGCGCTGGTCTGCGGGTCGGCGCCGCCTTCGACGCTCTCGGCGAACTCGGCGCAGGCGAGCTCCAGATGCGCGATGCCGAGCTGCACCCGCAGCCCGGGGATCTCGTCTTCCGGGGCGAACTCCAGAGCGTCGAGCAGCACCTCGGCCGCCGCGCCCGGCTCGCCGTGCTCGACCATCAGATCGGCCAGGCGCTGGGCGGCGTGCGCGCCGATCCGCGCGTCTCCGGCCTCGACGCCGGCCTGCATGGCCTCGCGCAGCTCCTTCTCGGCCTCGGCCAGGTTGCCCTCGCGGACGGCGAGCCTGGCCAGCCCGAGGCGCGCGAGCGGCACGTACGCGGGCGTCCCGACCCCCAGCACCGCCTGCCAGGCGCCCCTGGCCTGCTCGTCGCGCCCTTCGCGCTCGAACCCCTGGGCGAGGTGGCAGGCGGCCTGGGCGGCGTATTCGGGGTGTCCTGTGGCCAGGGCGGTCCTGGCGGCCCGCCGTGCGGCCTCGACGTCGCCGCGCTGCTCCAGGACCACGGCGAGGCCCACGGCGGCCTGGGCGCGGTCGGGCTCGTCGGGATCGTCGGCCAGCTCGCCGAGTATCGCCGCCGCCGCGTCGAGTTCGCCGCGTTCGGCCAGGCGGCGGGCGGTGTCGAGGGGCGAGGTCTCCAGTTCTGAGGACGTCAACGGAGCTCCTTGTGGGGACGGTCGGCCCCGAGCCTAACGACTTCCGTCGATCATGTCTGCTCACTTGACGCCGAAGGACTGGCGGGCTCGCCGGCGGGGCGCGGGAGCGGCCGCGCATGCCGGAGGGCGGGCTCGTGCGGCCCGCCCTCCGGTCTCCGCTCAGTCCTCGTACGCCTCCAGCGGCGGGCAGGAGCACACCAGGTTGCGGTCACCGTACGCCTGGTCGATGCGGCGCACCGGCGACCAGTACTTGTTCTCGCGCAGGGACGCCACCGGGTAGGCGGCCTCGCTGCGGCTGTAGGGGTGCGTCCACTCGTCGGCGGTGACCGACTCGGCGGTGTGCGGGGCGTTGCGCAGCGGGTTGTCGGTCTTGTCGTACTCGCCGGAGGCGACCTTCGCGATCTCGCCGCGGATGGCGATCATCGCGTCGACGAACCGGTCGAGCTCGGCGAGGTCCTCGCTCTCGGTGGGCTCGATCATCAGCGTGCCGGCCACCGGGAACGACATGGTCGGCGCGTGGAAGCCGTAGTCGATGAGGCGCTTGGCCACGTCGTCCACGGTGACGCCGGTCTCCTTGGTGATCTGCCGCAGGTCGATGATGCACTCGTGCGCGACCAGGCCGCCGCGGCCGGTGTAGAGCACCGGGTAGTGCGGGGCCAGCCGGCGGGCGAGGTAGTTGGCCGACAGGATGGCCTGCTGGGTGGCGGCGGTGAGGCCGTCGGCGCCCATCATCCTGACGTAGGCGTACGAGATGGGCAGGATGCCCGCCGACCCGTACGGCGCCGCCGAGACCGGCCCGACCGGGGTGCCGCCGCGCAGCGGGTGGCCGGGCAGGTAGGGGGCGAGGTGGGCGCGGACGGCCACCGGCCCGACGCCGGGCCCGCCGCCGCCGTGCGGGATGCAGAAGGTCTTGTGCAGGTTGAGGTGGGACACGTCGGCCCCGAACTCGCCCGGCTTGGCCAGGCCGACGAGCGCGTTGAGGTTGGCGCCGTCGACGTAGACCTGGCCGCCGGCCTCGTGCACCTTGGCGCAGATCTCGGTGATGGCCTCCTCGTATACGCCGTGCGTGGACGGGTACGTCACCATGATCGCGGCGAGCGCGTCGCGGTGCTTTTCGATCTTGGCGTCGAGGTCGGCGAGGTCGACGTTGCCGTCCTTGTCGCAGGCCACGACGACGACGCGCATGCCGGCCATGACGGCGCTGGCGGCGTTGGTGCCGTGAGCGGACGACGGGATGAGGCAGACGTCGCGCCGGTCCTCGCCGTTGGCGCGATGGTAGGCGCGGATGGCCAGCAGGCCCGCGAACTCGCCCTGGGAGCCGGCGTTCGGCTGGATGGAGACGGCGTCGTAGCCGGTCACCTCGGCGAGCCAGCTCTCCAGCGTGCCGATCAGCTCGCGGTAGCCCTCGGCCTGCGACTCGGGCGCGAACGGGTGGATGGCGGCGAACTCCGGCCAGGTGATCGGCTCCATCTCGGTGGTCGCGTTCAGCTTCATCGTGCAGGAGCCGAGCGGGATCATCGAGCGGTCGAGCGCGATGTCCTTGTCCTGGAGCTTGCGCAGGTAGCGCAGCATCGCGGTCTCGGAGCGGTGCTGGTGGAAGACCGGGTGGGTCAGGTAGTCGCTCTCGCGCAGCAGCGAGGCGGGCAGCGCGTCGGGGGCCTGCTCGGGCTCGATCGCGTCGCCGGTGACGCCGAACGCGGCGCGTACGGCGGCCAGCTCGGCGGCGCCGGTCTTCTCGTCGCAGGCGACGGAGACGTGGTCGGCGTCCACCTGCCAGAGGTTGATGCCCCGCTCGGCGGCGGCGGCCACGACCTCAGCGGCCCTGCCGGGCACGCGGGCGAGCACGGTGTCGAAGAACTCGCCGTGCACGACCTCGATGCCGGCGCCCTTCAGGCTCTCGGCCAGGGCGCTGGCCTGGCGGTGCACGCGGCGGGCGATGCGGCGCAGGCCCTCGGGGCCGTGGTAGACGGCGTACATGCTCGCGATGACGGCCAGCAGCACCTGGGCGGTGCAGATGTTGCTGGTGGCCTTCTCGCGGCGGATGTGCTGCTCGCGGGTCTGCAGGGCCAGCCGGTAGGCGGGGTCGCCGTCGGCGTCCACGGACACGCCGACCAGGCGGCCGGGGAGCTGGCGCTGCAGCCCGTCGCGTACGGACATGTAGGCCGCGTGCGGACCGCCGAAGCCGAACGGCACGCCGAAGCGCTGGGAGGAGCCGACGGCGATGTCGGCGCCCAGCTCGCCGGGGGCGGCGATCAGCGTGAGCGCCAGCAGGTCGGCGGCGGCCACGACGAGCGCGCCCTTGTCGTGCGCGGCGGCGGCGACGTCGCGGAAGTCGCGCAGCCGGCCGGAGGCGCCCGGGTACTGCACGAGCACGCCGAAGCACTCGGGCAGCTCACCGTCGAGCGAGTGCTCGACGAGCGTGATGCCGAGCGGCTCGGCCCTGGTGGCGAGCACGGCCTTGGTCTGCGGCAGCGCGTCGGCGTCCACCACGAACACGTTGCTCTTGGACTTGCCCGCCCGGCGGGCCAGCGTCATGGCCTCGGCGGCGGCGGTGCCCTCGTCGAGCAGGGACGCGCCGGCGACGGGCAGGCCGGTGAGGTCGGAGACGACCGTCTGGAAGTTCAGCAGCGCCTCAAGGCGGCCCTGCGAGATCTCCGGCTGGTACGGCGTGTAGGCGGTGTACCAGCCCGGGTTCTCCAGCAGGTTGCGGCGGATGACGGCGGGCGTGACGGTGTCGTAGTAGCCCAGGCCGATCATGGAGGTGAGGACCTTGTTGCGGCCGGCCAGAGCGCGCAGCTCGGCGATGGCCTCGGCCTCGCCGATCGCGGCGGGCAGCCGGAGCCGGTCCTTGGCCCTGATCGACTCCGGGACGGCCACGGCCACGAGGTCGGCGACGGACTCGAAGCCCACGGCCTCGAGCATGCGCTGCTGCTCGGACTCGGAGGGGCCGATATGCCTGGACGAGAACGGCGGAGCTGACAGATCGGTCATGGTGTGCCTCCCGAGGCTTTCGGAGACCGGCGCCGGGGCGCGGGCGAGTGCCGGATCTCCCCCTCTGTCAGCGCGGGCCACGCGTTGCGCGGCGCCACGACCTGAGAGCTTCACCCTGACGCAGGGCTTGCACCGTCGGTGAGACACGCCTGGCGGGCGCGCCTGCTTTCCAGAGTCGCCTCGCCCGAGCGGTACCGGTTGCCTGAGAGATTCCGGGGAGGGTTGCTCCTTCGGCGCCCTGGGCACGGTGCCCGGGGACTCTCCCGCACGGGGTCGTCAGCTTTGCTGTCCTAGATTACTACGGTAGGCCGGGATTGCCGTGCACCGCACCACGCGTGAAGGGCGCACTTCACCGCAGGTCCGGCGGTGAGGGCCTGATGGCGCGGTGACGCTGTGCCGCCTCTCCGCTCCCCTGCGTGCCCCGCCCCGGGCGGCGTTCCCCCGGGTGCGAGCGGTACGGAAGTGATCAGGTCAGCCGATGCGGCGGGCGCGCCGCCTGCGGGCCAGTTCGTCAGCGGGGTGGTCGGCCGGGACGGTGTCCTCGACCGCCGCTCGTTCCCCCGGCAGCTCCGCGAGGGATCCCTCGACCTCGCGCCAGACCCGGCCGAGCGCGATGCCGAACACGCCCTGCCCGCCCTGGAGGAGGTCTATCACCTCGTCGGCCGAGGTGCACTCGTAGACGCTGACGCCGTCGCTCATGAGCGTGATCTGGGCGAGGTCGGCGACCCCGCGGTCACGCAGGTGCTGGACGGCCGTACGGATCTGTTGCAGCGACACCCCGGTGTCGAGGAGCCGTTTGACGACCTTGAGCACCAGGATGTCGCGGAAGCTGTAGAGCCGCTGTGAGCCCGAACCGTGCGCGGCCCTGATCGTGGGCTCTACCAGGCCCGTGCGCGCCCAGTAGTCGAGCTGCCTGTAGGTGATGCCGGCGGCGGCGCAGGCCGTGGGCCCGCGGTATCCGATGTCACCCGGCAGCGCCGTCGGCTGCTCGTCGAAGAGCAGTCCCTGCTCTCCGGCACGCTGCCGCGCGCTCTCGCGCCGCACCGGATCTTCCTGGCCGGCCGTCTTTCCCTCGCCGCTGCTGACCGCCACGCGGACCTCCGGCTTTCTCTCATCCCGTGGCCTGATCTGGGGGTTCGTAAAGGGCGGCCACGGGTTTCACTTGCACCGTAGGACCGTGACCATGCTCAGTCAACGATCCGGCTCGGCGCGTCGTGAAGCGTAAATGCACTGAAATACCTACCCCGCCCTGCCGAAGTCTTCAGGAGTGATCGTGTCAAGGAACTCCCTGAACTTCTCCACTTCGTCCTCCTGGTCGTCCGGAATGATCACCCCGGCCTCCTGGACGACCTCTTCGCTGGCGAAGATCCGCGCCCCCGTACGCAGGGCGAGCGCGATCGAGTCGGACGGCCGCGCGCTCACCTCCACGCCGTTGGAGAACACCAGGTCGGCGAAGAAGATGCCGTCGCGCAGGGCGACGATGTTGACCGCTCGCAGGCCCACACCCAGGGCGCTCAGCACGTCTCGGAAGAGATCGTGGGTGAGCGGCCGCGGCGGCGGCTCCTCAGCCTGGGCCAGTGCGATGGCCGTGGCTTCGGTCATGCCGATCCATATAGGAAGGAACCGCTCCCCGTGTGCCTCCTTGAGCAAGACGATCGGCTGATTTGTGGGCATTTCAACTCGAACGCCCACGACCTCCATCTGCAACACGGGCTGCTCCGTATTCCTGACCGGTCACCCGGCACAGCTTGTGAACATCGCTTCTGCTGACTGGTTCCTGCAATTCAACGTAACACCCGGTGGGCCCGGAATGTGCCCTCGCCTCCCAGCTCGCTTCGTCGTCAACGACCCAGGACCGACCGCACCTCCGTGCGCACAAGGGATGCGTGCAGGTCGAGCAGAAGATTCGACAGCTCGCGGGCGACCTCGTCGGCCTCTCCGATGGCTCCGGGGCGGCGCCGCTTGAGTATCGGGGCGACCGTCTGCTCGACCAGCCCGGCCTCGCGCTCGGCCGCCGCCTTGACCGCCCGCAGATGCCGGGCGTGCAGGCCGAAACGGGCCAGGGCGCCGACGGTGCGGGCGATCTTGAGCGCCTCCTCGTCGTAGCGCCTGGCCACCGGGGCCAGCAGGCCGTAGTCCTCCAGCTCGGTGAGCGTCTCGTCGTCGATGCCCGCCCTCTCGAGCAGCTCGGCCCGGCTGAGCTTGACCTCCTGCGCCTGCTGCACCGCGCGCGGCCGGCCGAAGCTCTCGGCCATCTTGTCCTTGATCACGCGCAGCGGCAGGTAGTGGTCGCGCTGCTCGGTCAGGATGAAGCGCAGTTGCTCGACGTGCAGGTGGGTGAACTTGCGGAAGCCGGAGGGGCTGCGCTCGGGCTCGATCAGCCCTTCGCCCTCCAAGAACCTGATCTTGGAGATCGTCACATCGGGAAACTCGCTCCGCAGGAGCGCGAGCACCTCCCCGATGCTCATGTGCGAGCGTGCCGCCTGTGAAGTCATACGCCGGAGCTGCCCCGCATCAGGAAGAGAAGGCGAAACTTGCCGATCTGCACCTCGTCGCCCGAGTGCAAGGGTACCTCCTCGATACGCTCGCGGTTGACGTACGTGCCGTTGAGGCTGCCCACGTCGCGCACGGAGAACTGACCGCCCGGGTGGCGGTAGAACTCGACGTGGCGGCGGGAGACCGTGATGTCGTCGAGGAAGATGTCGCTCTCGGGGTGGCGCCCCGTCGTCGTCAGGTCTTTGTCGAGCCGGAAACGGCTCCCCTGGTTGGGGCCCCTGGTCACGGTGAGCAACGCCGTGCCGGGCGGAAGCTGCTCGACGAGCGCCCGCTCGGCCTGGAGCATGTCGCCTGTCTCAGCCTCGTACGCCTCGATTCCCGCTATGGAGATCGTCGAGGTGGTGTCCCCGGAGACCTCGTGTCTGGTCAGCGGCGACCCACAACGGGAACAGAAACGGGCATCCTCGGGGTTGGCGTGCCCGCACTGCGTGCAGTAGACGCTCGGCATCGATCGGCTCGGCCTCCTACCGCGAAGACGCGGCGACGGTGCTCTGGGCGCGCCTCGCTTCGCTATTTTCACGTTTGCGAATGCCGCAACTTACGCTGATCAGCGGCAAAGGTCAAGGCGGGGCGCTGCACTGTGGTTCGGACGCAGATAAAGTTACCGCCGCCCCCGCCCCGTGGTCCATGCCGCCGCGCGTTTCTACATTACGATCTTGCGGCACTCTCTGGGCACGTCATCGGCAAACCCTTTCCGTTGACTCTGCGTGACGGGCTCAGCCCGCCGCCCGCTCCACGACCCGCGCCCAGCGTTCGAGCAGGGCCTGGGCGCCGTCCAGATCCGCCGCCTCCGCCCACAGGTCGGTGACCGGCTCCGTGGCGGCCGGCAGCACCAGCACCCAGCTGCCGTCGTCGCGGGCCACGCGCACGCCGTCGGTGGTGTCGACGCGGTGCCCGTCGGGCTCGGCCTCGGCCGCCTCGATGACCGAGCGCATGACCGCTCCCTTGGCCGCCCACGGCGTGGGCACCGACCGCCTGAGCAGCCTTGCCTCGGGGATCCTCGCGTCGATCTGGCTGAGCGACAGCCGGGTGCGCGCCACCAGCCCGAGCAGCCGCATGAACGCGGCAAGCCCGTCGATGGCCGGGCTGAACTCGGGCACCACGAACCCGCCGCGCCCGTCGGCGGCGAAGATCATGTCGGGTCCCGCGGCGGCCGAGGTGAGCGCGTCGAGCGCGGTGGGCGTCCACTGCACCTGCACGCCGTGGAAGCGGCAGACCTGCTCGGCGACCCTGGTCGTGGTGACCGGCAACGCCACCTGGCCGCCCCGCCGTTCGGCGGCCACCAGGTCGAGCACGACGAGCAGGGCGCGTTCCTCACTGATGAGCTGGCCCTTCTCGTCCACCAGGGCGATGCGCTCCCCCACCGGGTCGAACCGCACCCCGAACGCCGCCCTCGACGAGCTGACCAGCTCCGACAGGCGCTGCAGGTCACGACGGCGCTCGGCCAGCGTCTCGGTGGGCGAGACGTCGTCGAGCCTGGCGTTGACCGTGAGCACCTCGACGCCGACCCTGGCCAGCAGCGTGGGCAGCACCAGCGACGAGGTGCCGCCCGCGCAGTCGACGACGACCTTCATGTCCCGCACGCCGCTCACGCCCACATGGCGCAGCAGCTCGTGGGTGTAGTCCTCGACCGCGCGCGACGGGTAGGTCAGCTCGGCGATCTCGCCGGGGAAGGCGCGGCGGAACTCCTGGCGGGAGAAGACCCGCTCCAGCTTGCGCTGCGCGGCGGGCGGCAGGTCGGCGCCCCGGTCGTCCATGATGACGATGTCGACGCTCTGCGGGTCGCCCGGAGTGGTGCGCAGCGCGATGCCGCCGGCCGCGGACACCCTGGCCGTGTGGAAACGGGTGACCGGCAGCGGGGCGGCCTCCAGGTCGAGGACGTTGATGGCGCCCGCGGTCAGCGCGCCGATGACGGCCCGCTTGAGCGCCCTGGCGGCCAGCGAGCAGTCGCGGGAGGTGACGACGTGCTCGCCCTTCTTCAGCGTGGTGGCGTACGCGCTGGCCAGGCGCACGCACAGCTCGGCGGTGATCTCCACGTTGACCAGGCCGCTGACGCCGCGCGGGCCGAACAGGTTGCGCTGGCCGCGCGACTCCCAGATGACGCTGGTGTTGACCACCGCGCCGGCCTCGATGGTCTTGAACGGATAGACCTTGACGCCGCTGGAGACGTACGCCTCGGCCTCGATGACGCATTCGTCGCCGATGACGGCGTTCTCCTCGATGCGGGCGCCCGCCATCACGTCGGTGCTCTTGCCGATGACGCAGCCGCGCAGGTGGGTGCCGGGGCCGAGGTAGACGTTGTCGTGGACGACCGCGCGGTGCAGGAACGCGCCCTCGCGGACGACCGCGTTGTTGCCCAGCACGGTGTACTCGCGCAGCTCGGCCCCCGCCTCGACCTTGGCGTAGTCGCCGATGAGCAGCGGGCCCTTGAGCACGGCGTCGGGATCGACGGAGGCCGAGTCGGCGACCCACACGCCGGGCGAGACCTCGAAGCCGCCGATGTCGAGCGCGACCCGGCCCGACAGGGCGTCGGCCTGGGCCTTGAGATAGCTGTCGTGGGTGCCGACGTCCTCCCAGTAGCCGTCGGCGACGTAGCCGTAGATGGCGGCGCCGCGGGCGAGGAGGGCGGGGAAGACGTCCGAGGACCAGTCGACGGGGCGGCCGGTGGCGACGGCGTCGAGGACCTCGGGTTCCATGACGTAGATGCCGGTGTTGACGGTGTCGGAGAAGACCTGGCCCCAGGTGGGCTTCTCCAGGAAGCGCTGGACCCGGCCCTCCTCGTCCACGATGATGATCCCGAATTCGAGCGGGTTGGGGACGCGTTTCAGGCCGATCGTGACTAAAGCGCCTTTTTCGCGATGAAAGCGGATCATCGCCGATAAGTCGATGTCCGTCAGGGCATCTCCGGAGATGACCAGGAAACGGTCGTCGCGCAGGCGGTCGGCGGCGTTCTTGACGCTGCCCGCGGTGCCGAGCGGCACGTCCTCGGTGGCGTATTGGAGGCTCATGCCCAGCTCGCCGCCGTCGCCGAAGTAGTTGCGCACGAGGGCCGCGAGGAACTGCAGCGTCACCACGGTCTCGGTGACGCCGTGCCGCCTGAGCAGGCGCAGCACGTGCTCCATGATCGGGCGGTTGGCCACGGGAAGCAGAGGTTTGGGCTGGTTGGCGGTCATCGGACGCAGCCGAGTGCCCTCCCCGCCCGCCATGACGACCGCCTTCACCCGATCATCCCCTTCTGGCCTCCGCCACGAGCTGGCGCACCTGGACGACATACAAGACGCCCGCCCACCAGTAGAGGCCGGTTCCCCAGAGCGCGAACGCCCACCCGACAATTCGTGCTATTTCGGCATACCACCCGGAGTGCGAGGCAAGGAAGAGGAGCGGGAAGGCGTACATGAGATTGAACATGGCCGCCTTGCCCAGGAAATGCACCTGAAGTGCCCTGTAGCCGTGTTTGCGAAGAACAGGGCCGAAACAGCCGACGAAGAGATCACGACCGAGCACGACCACGACCAGCCACCACGGGATCACGTCGCGCAGCAGGAGGGCGATGACGGTGGCGAACACGTACAGCTTGTCCGCGGCCGGGTCGATGAGCCGGCCGAGCCTGCTCGTCTGATTGAACGCGCGGGCGATCTTTCCGTCGAGCCAGTCCGTGAAACCGGCCACCGCGAGGATCCCGATGGCCCACCCGTCGGCCTTGGGCCCGAGCACCAGCCAGAAGAACACGGGCACGCCCAGGAGGCGCAGGAAGCTCAGCAGGTTAGGAACCGTCCAGATCCGGTCCTCGGCGGAAGTTTCACTCACGCAGGAGACCCTACTGCCTGGAACTCCGCCGCAGCGGTCCCCATCCGCCCGCCCTCCGGCCGCCTGTGAAGCTCCCTCCGGGCTTTGGAACGCGCCATCCGAGCAACGACACCGACCCGCCGGCCCGACGTGCCAGAGCGCCCCAGGAGCCCGCTGGACGGCGACGGGCTCGGGCTCTGCCAGGACGAAGCTCCCCCTTGCCAGGCGCACGCCGACAACCGCCCTGTGTGCCTGGCTCGCGACCGCGGCCACGTCCCGACGGCCGGACCGCAAGGCAGGAACGGCATGCAGAGCCCACACAACGGGACTACGGAACACGGGGGCTGACGGGATAGCGCGACACGGAGGTCGGGTCGCCGCGCATGGCCGCCCTGAAGCCGGGCCGCGCCGCGCCGGGGGCGGCCGGGAAGCGAGACGCGT
The DNA here is from genome assembly GCF_040678535.1 of Nonomuraea sp. NPDC052634. Classification (NCBI taxonomy): domain Bacteria; kingdom Bacillati; phylum Actinomycetota; class Actinomycetes; order Streptosporangiales; family Streptosporangiaceae; genus Nonomuraea; species Nonomuraea sp. NPDC052634. Next base: position 1,038,419 of record NZ_JBFATY010000001.1, read on the forward strand.
CGCGGCGGGCGCCCCGGAAGCGGGCTCCCGCTCGGCCGCGCGCAAGCCACCCTGGCGGGGTAACGGCCGCAGCCCCGGTGGACGGGCTACGGCCGGGGCGGGCCGCATGGTGCCGAGGGCGGCTCACGGCGAACCGCGTCGTGCCGGGAGCGTCAGGGGCGCTCCGAGCCGGGCGGGTCAGGTGTGGAGGAAGGCGTGGGTGCGGGCGACCGGGGTGAAGCCGAGGCGGCGGTAGAACTGGTGGGGCCAGTCGTCGGCGTCTGCCAGGAGGAAGATCAGGCCGCCCGTGCCGCTGCCGGTCTTCACCTCGGTGTTCTCGCCGGGCTCGCCCGCCCCGGCGGGGGAGTACCCGACGGGCTCGCCTGCACCGGCGGCGGAGTTCTCGACAGGCTGGCCCGCCCCAGCGGTAGGGCTCCCGACAGGCTCGCCCGTGCCGGCGATGGGGATCCCCTCGGTCTTACCATGCCGCGCGTTCGGGGTGTCCGCGGGTGAGGTGCCGGATAGGAGGGTGGCGGCCTCTGCCAGCAAGGCGGTCATCAAGGTTCTGGCGTGGCCGGAGCCGCGGTGGGCAGGGCTGGTGAAGACGTTCTCGATCTGGGCGACGCCTCCATGAACGTACAGGTCGGCGCGAGCGGCCACCTCGCCGTCCGGCGCGCGCACCCCATAGAAGCGGACAACGTCGGCCCCGTCCAGGCGGGTTTCGACGCGGCGGGCGAGGCCCTCGATCACGTCGTCCGGTGCCTGCGGGAGCGTCTGGCGCCAGTCGCGGCGCAGCACGGGGATGAGCTCGGACAGCTCCAGCCGCTCGACCGGGGGCGGCGACTCGGGCAGCTCGCCGTGGTAGGTCATCACGAACGTCGTCTCGCGCTCGTAGCCGGCGTCCTCGAACGCGGGCGCGCAGGCGGTGCCGAGCCGGTCGTCGTCGACGCATATCAGGCGGTGGGCCCGCGTGGCCAAAAGCTCGTCGGCCGCCTTCAGCAGGAGCTCGGTGGCCCGGCCGGGGTCCGGGTCGGGGGCGGTCGTGACGATCAGCTTGTTGTCGTCGTACGAGCCGGGGTAGCGATCGTCGAGCACCGCGAAACCGCCCGGCGCGGGCAGCACGCGGGACGCCCGGCGGCGGGCGAAGCCGTGCAGGAAGCCGAGCACCCGTGCCAGGTCATCGGCCTCGTGCGGGGCCGGCGAAGCGACGGCGATGCGCGGGCCACGAGAGAGGGGGGTGTCAGGCATCGAGATCCCGTACTGCCTTGAGGAACGCTCTGATCAGGTCGGAGTCCTTCTTGCCCGGCGCGGTCTCGACGCCGCTGGAGACGTCGACGCCCCAGGGCTCGGCGGCGGCGACCGCCTCGGCGACGTTGCCGGGCGCGAGGCCGCCGGCCAGCATCCACTGGCCGGAGGGGCGCCCGCGCACGGCCGCCCAGTCCCACGGCTGACCGGAGCCTGCGTGGGGCGCATCGACGATGAGCAGGTCTTCGTCGTACGCCCCGCAGCGCAGGTCGGCCTGGGCGTCGACGGCCCTGATCAGGCGGACCCCGAGGTCTTTGAGTGCGGTGAAGTCGCCGTGCGGGTGCTTGCCGTGGAGCTGGACGGCGCGTACGCCGGAGGCCAGCGCCGCCTCGCGCACGGTCTGCGGGTCCTCGCCGCGGAAGACGCCGACGGTGAGGACGTGCGGCGGGACGAGCGCGGCCAGCTCGGCCGCCCGCTCGGGCGTGATGCGGCGTGGGCTCTTGGTCATGACGAATCCGATGGCGTCGGCGCCGGCCTCGACGGCGGTCGCGACGTGTTCGGGCTCGCTCAGCCCGCAGATCTTCACGTACACGCCTTCGACCTTAGCGGCGCCAGGTGGCTGACGGTGACAACCAGACCCAGAACAGCAGCGCCAGGATGAGGACGAGGAGGATCACGCCGCTGGGCGGGTGCGCGACCGGCAGGGTGACGTGCTGGGCGAGACCGACGGCGAACAGCGCGATGCTGCCCAGCGCGGGCCCGCCCGCCCCGCCACCGGGCCGCCAGAACAGCACCGCGAGCACGATCTGCACGAACGCCACGACGTGCACGACCATCCCGGCCATGATGTGGGCCTCGGCCATCGCCGCGTTCCCCGCGGCCTGCCCGGCGAACGCGGCGGCCACGAGGAGCGCCGCGGCCTGCGCGGTGACGGCCAGGCGCAGGCCGTACAGCAGGCCGGCGGAGATCCTGCCCGCCGCGCCGTCCGGCCGGGCCCGGGCACCGAGGGTCTTCTGCATGGCGGGTCCTTCCGCTGCCGCGATCGATGTGCGTTCACATGATCGCGTAGCGGGGGCGTCCCGTCGTCCATCCGCCGGATGAGACGCCGGTACGCCCCGGGGTGAACCCGCCGTCCCTGCCGTACGCCGCCGGAAGGCCCGCCGCGCCCGCCAGGTCAGCTCCGGGGGTGGCGTACGGGGCGGAAGGAGGCGTCGACCAGCCCCGTACGGTGGGCGACCACGGCCGCCTGGATCCGGTTGCGCAGCCCCAGCTTCTCCATGGCGGCGGCGATGTGGGTCTTGACCGTGGTGACGCCGACGTGCAGCTCCTCGGCGATCTCGGCGTTGGACAGGCCGGTGCCGACCAGGGCGAGGACCTCCAGCTCGCGCTCGGTCAGGCCGGGCGGCACGACGGGCGCGGCCTGCTCCTCGGCGGCGAGGAAGCGTTCGACGACGCGGCGCAGCACCGAGGGCGCGAGGAGCTGCTCGCCGGCGGCGGCCCGGCGGACGGCGTCGACCATGCGTTCGGGGTCGTCGTCCTTGACGAGGAAGCCGACGGCGCCGGCGCGCAGGGCGGCGTAGACGTTGCCGTCCTCGGCGAACGTGGTCAGCACCACGATCCTGGTCGAGGGCCGGGCGGCGAGCACCCGCTTGATCGCCTCCAGGCCGTCGACCCTGGGCATGCGCAGGTCCATGAGGATGACGTCGGGCAGGTGGCGCTCGGCCAGGCGGACGGCCTCGGCGCCGTCCTCGGCCTCGGCGACCACCTCCATGTCGCCCGTGGCCTGCAGCAGCATGCGCACGCCCGCGCGTACGAGCGCCTGGTCGTCGGCCACCAGTACGCGGATCACGCGACGCTCCCCGAGGACAGGCGGGCGGGCAGCTGGACGGCGAGCACCCAGCCGCCGTCGCCGTCGGGACCCGCGCTGAGCGTGCCGCCGAGCGTGCGGACCCGCTCGCGCATGCCGGCGAGGCCGCGTCCGGAGGAGGGCAGGCGTTCGATGGCGGTCGGGGGGCGGCCGTTGCGGACCTCGACGGCGACTCCTTCGTCTGAGGAGGTCACGGATACGCGGACCCGGGTGCCTGGGCCGGCGTGTTTGAGCACGTTGGTGAGTCCTTCCTGGACGATCCTGGCCGCGGATGCGCGGGCGATGAGCGGGGTCTGGTCGATGGCCGGGTCGAGGTCGAGGTCCACGACGAGGCCGGCGGCGGCCATGCGCTCGGCGGACTCGCGTACGACGTCGGCCGGGTTGGCGAGCAGGTCGGGCTGGCGTTCGGGGTCGCGCAGCAGGTCGAGCAGGTCGCGCAGGTCCTGCAGCACCTGGTGTCCTGTCTCGCGGATGTCGTCGAGCGCGTCGGCGACGGGGCCGTCGGGCGCGGTGTAGCGGGCGGCGCTGGCCCGCAGCACCATGGCGCCGACGTGGTGGGCGACGATGTCGTGCACGTCACGGGCGATGCGCTCGCGCTCGGCGAGCTGGTCGGCGCGGACCTGGGCGACGGCGGCGCGCGCGGCCTCCTCGGCGCGCAGCCGCTCGGCGGCGGCGGCGGCGCGGCGCATGCCGAGGTAGCGGCCGATGGCGATGGGCGTGGCGACGAGCGTCATGAGCAGGCCGACGCGGAAGGGGGTGATCTCGGTGGCGGGGCCGACGACGGCGATGGCGGTGAGCAGGCAGCCGGTCAGGTACGCGGCCAGCGTCCACGCCCACGACACCACCCGCATGGCGAACACGCCGATCGCGATCAGAGTGAGGATCACGCAGGTGTTGACGGCCTGGTTGAGGTAGGCGTCGGCGGAGACGAGCAGCACGCCCTGGAGCAGGAAGACCAGTCCGGGCAGCCGCCTGGCGACGCCGAGCGACAGGCCGCCGACGACGGCGAGCAGCCCGATGACCCAGACGGGCTGGTTGCCGGAGTGCCAGGACGTCCAGGTGCTGAGCACGGTGATCGCCACGCCGCCGGCGGCGAGCAGCGCGTCGGGGGTGACGTCGCGTTCGTTGAGGCGTTCCGCCGAGCCGCGCAGGTAGCCGCCGAGCACGGCGGGGAAGACGGGCAGCAGCATGGCGTACATCCACGTGTTGCCGGTGAGTGCGATGCCGGGGTCTGCGATGTTGATCGCGGTCGCGCCGATGGCGGCGACGACCGCGAGTGCGGTGGCGCGCACGCTGGCGCGGTATCCGGCCACGCCGAGCGCGACGCAGAGGAGGATCTGCGCGGTGTTGGAGGTGAACGAGCCGAGCTGGTCGGTGACGGCGAGCACGGCCGCGAGGTAGAGCGTGACGGCGATGGGCCGGTGGCGGACGAGCCCCATGGGCAGGCCGACGAGCAGCGCCATGGGGATGGCCGCCTCGGCGGGGAGGTACTCGGTGTCGCCCGCGTGCGCCGTGGTGAGCAGGTCGAGGCCCACCCCCGAGGCCGCAAGGAGGACATCGAGCGGCACGCCACGCCAACGCATGAACCACACGGTAGCCGCCTCGTCCGGCCTGCTGATCCTCCGAGTGGAGGAGCCCGCCTCCTCCAAGTGGCCGCAGGTCCGCCCGGGAGGGGGAGCGATCACCGGCGCCGATCGGTCTACGTTCATGGCATGCCCAACGACACCGCACTTTTCCTCGGTCAGTTCCTGCGCTCCCCGGGCACGATCGGCGCGGTCGCGCCCAGTTCACGGCGGCTGGCGGCGGCCGTCTGCGCGCCGATCCCCGAGCGGGGCGAGCCGATCGTGGTCGAGCTGGGGCCCGGTACGGGCGCGTTCACGGCGGAGATCCAGCAGCGGCTCGGTGGGCGCGGGCATCATCTGGCCGTTGAGGTGAACGAGCAGCTGGCGCGGCTGCTGGCCGGGCGCTATCCGGCCGTTGACGTGGCGCACGCCGACGCGATGCGGCTGGGCGAGCTGCTCGCCGAGCGAGGGCTGCGCTCCGCCGACGTGGTGATCAGCGGCCTGCCGTGGGCGGCGTTCCCCGACGTGATGCAGCGCGAGCTGCTCGGCGCGGTCACGGAGGCGATGAGCCCGGGCGCGGCGTTCACCACGTTCTCCTACATCCACGCGATTCCGCTCAGCTCGGCGCGGCGGTTCCGCGCGCTGCTGGCCGAGCGGTTCGAGGAGGTCGTGCCGGGACGTACGGTGTGGCGCAACACGCCTCCCGCGTTCGTCTTCCACGCCCGCCGGCCGCGCTGACACACCTGCGGCCGGCCGGGCGTAGGAGGAGGAGCGCGGGGTGTCCGGCCGCCCGATCGGCGCCGGGATCGGACGGGTTGCGCCTGCGGCCGGGAGCTGCCTGCTCAACTTCCCGGCGGCGCGAGTGTCCGGACCGCCCCCGCGGTTCCCGCCGGCCTGCGGACCGGCGTGCCCATCGCCGTAGCGATCACGTCCCTGGTCCCGCCATGATGGCGAAGGGTGGACCGGCCGGTGGGCTGGTCGCCGCGGCCGTGGCCACGGCGGCTGGTTGACCTCCTCCCCCTGCGCGTGGACGCCCGACGGTCACGCGGGCCGCCAAAGGATCTCGGCGCTGCGTGCCGGGGCGGCGTTCTCGACCTCGACGGACAGATGCCCGGCCGCGCCGTCGTCGCCCACGCGCCCCGACTACCCGATGGTTGGCGAAGCACACCCCACCAGGGTCGATGAGCTCAGCCGAACGAGGGCGGCCGCTTCTCGCGCAGCGCGCGCACGCCCTCGGCGGCGTCGGCGCCGGTGAAGCCGAGGAACTCCATGGCGAGCGAGGCGTCGAAGGACGGCCCCGCAAGGCGCAGCCAGTTGTTGAGCGCGTATTTCGTCAGCCTGATCGCGTCTTGGGCGCCGGAGGCGAGCCTGACCGCGATCTCCATCGCCCGCTCGTGCACCTGGTCGTCGTCGACGCACAGGCTGACCAGGCCCATCCGCTCGGCCTGCTCGCCGGTGACCGGCTCGCACAGCAGCAGGTGGTATTTCGCCTTGGCCATGCCGCACAGCAGCGGCCAGATGATGGCGGCGTGGTCGCCGGCCGCGACGCCGAGCCGGGTGTGGCCGTCGATGATGCGGGCCGTACGGCCGGCCACGGAGATGTCGGCGAGCAGCGCGACCGCGAGTCCCGCGCCGACGGCGGGGCCCTGGATGGCGGAGACGATGGGCTTGGAGCAGTTGAGGACGTTGTAGACGATGTCGCGGGCCTCGGCGAACACCCGCATGCGGGTGTCGTGGTCGCGCATCATGTCCTCGATCATGGACAGGTCGCCGCCCGCGGAGAACGCGGTGCCCTCTCCCCTGACCACGATCGCGCGTACGGACGCGTCGCGGTCGGCGTCGCGCCAGATCTCGCCCAGCTCGCGGTGGGCGGTGGCGTCGACGGCGTTGAGCCTGGCGGGCTCGCTGATCGTGACGCGCAGCACGCCGTCTGCCGGGGTGTCCAGCCGCAGCTTGGTGTAGGTGTCTTTCACAGGTGCTCCCGCAGCCGCTGTGCCACGTAGTCGCGCGCCTCGACGGCCTGGTCGAACAGGCCGGGCAGGACGAAGAAGCCGTGGACGGCGCCGTCGTACCTGCGCAGCTCGGTGGGCACGCCGGCCTCGGTGAGGCGGGCGGCGTAGCGCTCGCCCTCGTCTCTGAGCACGTCGTACTCGGCGGTGATGACGGTGGCGGGGGCCAGGCCGGAGACGTCGGGCAGGCGCAGCGGCGACAGGCGCGGGTCGGCGGGGTCGACGCCGTCGGCGTACTGGCGGTAGAACCAGGCCATGTCGGCGGCGTCGAGGCCGTAGCCGGTGGCGTTCTCGGTGTAGCTGGGGGTGTCCATGGCGGCGTCGAGCACCGGGTAGACGAGCACCTGGTGCGACAGGGTGAGGCCGGCGTCGCGGGCCTGCCAGGCGGCCACGGCGGCGAGGTTGGCTCCGGCGCTGTCGCCGAGCACGGCGACGCTGCCGTTGCTCTGGTAGAAGGCCGGTCGGGCGAACAGGTCGCGAACGACCGTCCACGCGTCGTCGACGGCGGCGGGGAACGGGTTCTCCGGCGCCAGGCGGTAGTCGACGGAGACCACCACGGCGCCGGTGCGGATGGCGAGGTCGCGGGCGGTCGCGTCGTTGCGCTTGACACTGCCGAAGACCCAGCCTCCGCCGTGGAAGTAGACCAGGACCGGCAGGGGTCCGTCGCCGGGGTCGGCGCGGTAGATGCGGATGGGCACGCCCTCGGCCACCTCGTCGCGGACGAACGGCAGCTTGGTCAGCGGCCCCCGATGGACGGCCATGGGGTCGGTCGCGCGCATCTCCTGGATGGCGGCCAGGTCGAGGCTTGCCAGCCCTTCGTCGGAGCCGGCCTGGATCTGGGCGACGTAATCCCGCGCCTGGGGGTGCAGCGGCATGATCCGCAGCCTATCGGGCCGCCTCGATGAACGCATCGAAGAGCCGGTTGTCCGTGCCGCGTTCGGGGTGCCACTGGACGCCGACGCCGAAGCGGTGCCCCTGGAGCTCGATGCCCTCGACGATCTGGTCCTCGGCCCAGGCGACGGCGAGCAGGCCGGTGCCGAGCCTGCGTACGGACTGGCGGTGCGGCGCGCTGACCTCGACGCGGTCGCCGACGGCCTTGCCGAGTTTGCTGGTGACGCTGACCTGGATGACGTGGGGCCCGTCGGGCTCGGAGTGGCGGTCGCTGTCGAGCACGTCGGGCAGCCACGGGATGAGCGTGCCGCCCTGGGCGACGTTGAGCACGTGCATGCCGCGGCCGATGGCGAGGACGGGCAGGTCGGCCCGGATGGCGGCCTTGGCCAGCGCCAGCTCGAAGCGGTCGCGGTGCGGCTGGGGCTCGTCGGCCCTGGCGTCCTGCTCGCCGTTGTAGGTGTCGGCGCCCAGCTCCGCGCCGCCGGCCAGGACGACGCCGCGCAGGCCGCTCACGTAGTCGCCGGCCGAGCTCGGGGCGATGGGCGGCAGCACGACGGGCGCGCCGCCGGCCCGGCCGACCGCCTTGGCGTAGGAGGGGGGAGACAGCACGGCCTCGCGTACCCAGTCGCCCCAGCGGGCGGCCTCCCAGTAGGCGGTGATGCCGATCAGCGGTCGGGACATGCGATCTCCAGGGGCATGGTGGAGTTCATACGGCCGCCATCCGCCGAGGTGCGGCGGCGGCCCCATGCATTCCCCATCATGGCGCACAGTCTTTCCGATATGTCACCCCTCCTGAAGATCCCCTCCCCCGGCCTGCCCGCCGCGTGAGGGGCCCTCCCCGGCCGGCCGGGGTGCCGGTGCTCCGTCGATGCACGCGGAAATCGCCGCGCCGCGCGCCCTCCCCTGATCGACGGGAACGGCACATCTCCGGCGACGCACGGGAAAATCGCCACTCAATATGAAAATTACTTCTTTTCGTATTTCACGACCGCAATTCACAGGCCGCCGAACGCGGAGAATCACGGATCCATTACTGATAGTTCTGCTTAGCACCGTATTGGGCGAAACGGTTGTGGGGGGTCATCGCCGGTGTAACACTCGATTTCGAGCGTACGGACATGCCGGGGAGGGGTCCCGCGCTCATCACCCGGAACGTCAGGGAGGTGAACGGCGAGGGCCGGAATGCGATTCCGGTCAAGGGGTGGGGTTGTTTTCATGTCGTTGAATCCGCGCCTGGTGAAGGAGAGTTTTTCTCTCGTCGAACCCGTGGCCGACAAGGCCACGGCCTACTTCTACGGCCGCTTGTTCGCCGAGAACCCGCACTTGCGGAGCATGTTCCCGCCTGCCATGAACGTGCAGCGGGACCGGCTGTTCAGCGCGCTGACCAGGATCGTGTGGAGCCTGGACAGCCCGGAGGGCATGGCCGCCTATCTCGGGCAGCTCGGCCGTGACCATCGCAAGTACGGCGTCGTCGCCGAGCACTACACGGCCGTGGGCAACGCCCTGCTGGCCACGATCCGCCGCTTCGCGGCCGAGGTCTGGAACGACGAGATCGAGGCGGCCTGGTCCGCGGCGTTCTCCGAAGCCTCCAAGATCATGATCGAGGCGGCCGAGTCGGACGCGGGCACCTCGCCCGCGTGGTGGCTGGCCGAGGTCGTGGACCACGAGCTGCGCCACCGCGACATCGCGGTCATCACGTTGCGCCCGGCGCAGCCGCTGCCGTACACGCCGGGGCAGTACGTCACCGTGCAGACCGCGCGCTGGCCGCGCGTCTGGCGGACGTTCTCGATCGCCAACGCGCCGCGCGAGGACAACATGATCAAGCTGCACGTACGGTCGGTGCCCGGCGGCTGGGTCTCGACCGCGCTGATCCGGCACACCCGCATCGGCGACACGCTCATGCTGGGCCCGGCCATGGGCACGATGACGCCGTGCGAGCACAGCGAGCGCGACGTGCTGTGCGTGGCGGGCGGCACCGGGCTGGCGCCGCTGAAGGCGATCGTGGAGCACATCATCGCCTCCGGCCGCCGTCCCAACATCCATCTGCTGTTCGGCGCGCGCACCGCCGCCGAGCTGTACGACCTGCCGGACCTGATCAGGATGCAGTCGTCGTTCCCCTGGCTGCGGGTGCTGCCCGTGGTGTCGGACGAGCCCGGCTACGAGGGCATGCGGGGCCGTCTGCCCGAGGTGACCCAGCGCTTCCACTCCTGGTCGGAGCATGACGTGTACGTGTGCGGCCCCTCCGGCATGGTCAACGAGACCGTGCGCCGCCTCCAGGGCGACGGCGTCCCGCCCGCCCGCATTCACCGGGACGTGGTGCACGGCGAACGCTGACAACTCACTCGAACGGTTGACAATCGGGCGGGGAAGAGGCCATCTGGAGATGATCCCCTTCGTGGAGGTGGAGCGTGCCTCTTCCCGCCCGGCGCCGCGTGATCGGCGGGCTCGTGGCCGTCCTCGCGGCGGCGTCGCTGGTCACGTCCGTCCCCGCCACGGCCGCCGGAGCGGCGTCTGAGGCGGTCCCGCTCACCGAGATCGGCGTCTCCGAGGGTCGTCCCGGCCCGCAGGGCGGAGCCGACACCTACGAGTGGGACGGCGTGATCGTGGCGGCGCACCAGATCGGGCGCTCATCCGACGGAGGGGCGGCCGGCATCGCGTTCGCGACCTCCGGTGACGGCGGCGCCACCTGGACGCGGGGCGTGTTACCCGGGCTGACCACGGCGGCGGGCGGCGTGCACGCCCGCACCGCCGACCCGTCGGTGGCCTACGACGCCGGGCACGGCGTGTGGCTGATCACCTCGCTGGGGCTCTCCGACAGCGGCGGGGTGTCCGGGGCGGCGGTGCTGACCAGCCGCTCCACCGACGGGGTGGCGTGGTCGCCGCCCGTCGTCACCGCCGTGGGCGGCGACCTGGACAAGAGCTGGGTGGTCTGCGACAACGGAGAGCGCAGCCCGTACCGGGGGCAGTGCTACGCCGTCTTCGACGACCACGCGGCGGGAAACGCGATCAGGGTGGCGCGCTCGGCCGACGGCGGCCTGTCCTGGTCGGTCGCCGCCACCGAGGCCACGGGGCTCGGCGGGCAGCCGGTGGTGCGGCCCAACGGGACGGTGGTGGTGCCGTACCTGAGCAACGACGGCGAGATCCGCGCCTTCCGCTCCCGCGACGGCGGGACCGCCTGGAGCGAGAGCGTGCTGGTCTCGCGGGTGCAGCGGCACACGCCGGCGGGCGGGTTACGGGCCCTGCCGCTGCCGTCGGCCGAGACCGACGCCGCCGGCACGGTCTACGTCGCCTGGCACGACTGCCGCTTCCAGCACGGCTGCGCCGGCAACGACATCGTGCTCAGCACGTCAGAAAGCGGCGAGAAGTGGGGCGACGTGCTGCGGGTCACCGCCGACGGCGGCGACCACGTCATCCCCGGGCTCGGCGTGGACCGCACGAGCGACGGCGGGCACGCGCGGCTCGCGGTGACCTACTACCGCTACGCCGACGCCGCCTGCGTGCCCGCCACCTGCCGCCTCACCGTCGGCCACACCTCGTCGGCCAACGGCGGCGCGAGCTGGTCGTCGCCGCTGGAGCTGCACGGCCCGATGGCGGTCGGCTGGCTGGCGCTCACCGACCAGGGCAGGAGCGTGGGCGACTACATCTCCACCTCGGTCGTGCCCGGCGGCAACGCCTTCCCCGCCTTCGCCGTCGCCGGGCCGCCCGCGAACGGGACGCCCGACGTGCGCACGCACACCGTCACCGGCGGCCTGCCGATCGTGCCCGGCCCGCAGCCGCTGGTCTCGATCGAGGCCGCGGTCGCCACCGGCGAGCCGCCGCCCGCGCTGCCGCTCACCGCTCGCTGATCCGCGCCCGCAGCGCGGCGGCCGTCTCCTCGTCGGCGGGCCAGAACGTCTCGATGGCCAGCTCGGACACCGTGACGTCCAGCGGTGTGCCGAACGTCGCGATGGTGGTGAACAGCGACAGCACCCGGTCTCCCGCCGTGACGCGCATCGGCACCAGGATGTCGGACGGGCCCGGCAGGTGCGCCACGCTCGCGTCGCCGGCGGCGTCCGGATAGGTGTACGCGGCCAGCTCGTCGTGCAGCTCGGCCAGCCGCCCGTCGCCCGACGACTCGGCCTGGCGGCGGAGCTGGCGCAGCAGGTGGGCGCGTACCTCGGCGAGGTTGAGCAGCCGCCCGCCCAGGGCGTCGGGGTGCAGCGACAGCCGCAGCACGTTGACCGGCTCCTTCAGCAGTTCCTCCGGCACGCCCTCCAGGAACAGGCCGGCCGCCGCGTTGGCCGCCACCAGGTTCCACGCCGCGTCCACCACGACCGCCGGGTACGGCTCGTGCCCCGCGAGTATCGTGTCCAGCGCCTGCCTGACGGCCTCCAGCTCGGGCGCGTGCACCTCGCGTTCCGGATAGATCGGGGCGAACCCCGCGGCCACCAGCAGCCGGTTGCGGTGCCGCAGCGGCACGTCCAGCTCCTCCGCCAGCCGCATCACCATCTCCCGGCTCGGCCGGGCACGCCCGGTCTCCAGAAAGCTGACGTGGCGGGCCGACACCCCCGCCTCGATGGCCAGGTCGAGCTGGCTCACCCGGCGCCGCTGCCGCCACGAGCGCAGCAGCGGGCCGAAAGACTCCTCATGTACGGCGACCGCTTCCATGCCGCCCACGTTAGGCGATCACAGGGAAGCGCCTCGATTACCCCCCCGGGTAAGCGGCGGCCCGCGCACCGAATCTCCCGATCCTCGGTAACTGTCGGTGGCGCGTGTCACGATGGCCGGCAAGCGAACATGGGAGCGAAGTCATGAGTGACGCACTGCTCGCGGTCGGCACCCGCAAGGGCCTGTTCCTGGCCCTGTCGAAGGGCGGCGGCCCATTCGAGGTCCAGCCGATCCAGTTCTCCTCGATCGCCGTCCACTCGGTGGCGATCGACACCGGCGGCGCCGCGCCCCGGCTGCTGGCGGGCATCGAGTACGGCCACTTCGGCCCGTCGGTGATGTACTCCGACGACCTCGGCGCCACCTGGCACGAGGCCGACCGGCCCCCCGTCGCCTTCCCCGGAGAGACCGGCGCGACGCTCGCCAAGGTCTGGCAGCTCGCGCCGTCACCGTCCGAGCCCGGCGTGGTGTGGGCGGGGGCCGAGCCCGCGGCGCTGTTCCGCTCCGAAGACCGCGGCGTCACCTACCGGCTGGTCGAGGGCCTGTGGGAGCACCCGCACCGCGAGCGGTGGGAGCCGGGCGGCGGCGGGCTGTGCCTGCACACGATCGTCACCCACCCCACCGACCCCAAGGTCATGGCGGTGGCCGTCTCGGCGGCCGGCTTCTACCGCACCGCCGACGGCGGGCTGTCGTGGGAGGCGGCCAACAAGAACATCCGGGCCCCGTTCATGCCGGAGGGGCAGCAATATCCGGAGTTCGGGCAGTGCGTCCACAAGGTGGCGATGCACCCCTCACATCCCGAGCGGCTCTACCTCCAGCACCACTTCGGCGTCTACCGCAGCGACGACTTCGGCGGCACCTGGCGCGACATCGGCTCGTCGCTGCCGTCCGACTTCGGCTTCCCCATCGCGGTCCACCCGTCGCGGCCCGACACGGTCTACGTACTGCCGCTCCACGCCGACATGGACCGCACGCCGGTCGGCCACCGCTACCGCGTCCACCGCACCGACGACGGCGGCGCCACCTGGCAGGCGTTCTCCGATGGCCTGCCCGGCGAGCCCGTCTACTCCACCGTGCTGCGCGACGCGATGACCGCCTCGCCTGCCGGGGTGTTCTTCGGCACCCGATCGGGCGAGGTCTACGCCTCGCGCGACGACGGCGAGACCTGGTCCACGGTCGCCCGCTACCTGCCCGACGTGCTCACCGTGCGCGCCGCGGTGCTCTAGGCCATGGCCAGACCGGTGACCATGGTCGTCTTCGTGCTGCCCGCCTCGCTGCGGCGGTGGGTGAGCGGGCGCGGCGAGGTGGCGGTCTTCGCGGTGGGCGACGACCGCGACTCGCCGCCCACCCTGCGCTCGGCCCTGGAGGCGCTGCGGCGCAGCCACCCCCTGCTGGAGGAGCGGCTGCGCGACGAGTGCGGCCGCATCCGCCGTCACATCAGCATGTTCGTGTGCGGTACGCACTCCCGGGGGCTGGGCGGGCTCGACTGCGCCATGCCTCCGGGGGCCGAGGTCTACGTGCTGCCGGCCCTCGCCTGACCCTCGCCTCCTGGCCGTCGCCCGTGCGCGCGGGCCGCCCCGCACAGTGGCCCGCGCCCGCTCGCGCGGGCCGCCCCGCACAGTGGCCCGCGCCCGCTCGGGCGGGCCGCCCCGCACCGTGGCCCGCGCCCGCTCGGGCGGGCCGCCCCGCGCCGTGGCCCGCGCCTGTTCCGGGCGGGTGGTCAGACCTTGCGCCAGCCGGGGATCCAGGCGCCGTCCTCGACGACGTAGTCGCCGAAGAGCGCGGGCGCCTCCTTGCGCATCAGCTCGCCGATGCGCTGGAACAGCAGGCGGATCTCCTCTTCCGCGCCGGCCGCGGTGCGGGCCTCGATGGTGTGCCGCAGCGTGCGCACGTTCGCGGTCCACACCAGGCCGGTCGCCACGCCCTCGGGGGCGAAGCGGCGCATGAACGACGTGCGGTGCTTCTTCTCCGAGAACGGCACGCCCTCCTCGTCGAGCCCGAAGTGCTGGGCCATCCAGAGCTGGAACTGCTCGAGCTGCTCCAGCACGGCCGTGGCCCGCTTCATCAGCTCCTCGTCCTCGCGCGCCCACTCGGGGAACCAGAACGGCAGCTCGTCGAGGCGGACGAAGCGCAGCGACTCCTGCGAGATGGCCACGCCCGGCCGGTGGCGCACCAGCTCGTGGGTCAGCACCCGGCTCACGTTGTGCAGCACGAAGCTGAAGCTCACGTGCTCGAGCACCGAGCCGTGCGCGCTGGCCAGGATGTTGCGCAGGTAGTCGTCCTGGTTCTCCCTGATCCGCACCACGTTGGGGTTGAGGCCCGGCTCGAACGAGCGGTAGCAGAGCCGGCCGGCGAACTCGGCGAGGTTCTGCGCGTCGAGGTCGCCGCGGTCGAGACGCTCAAGCCAGCTCTCCCCGCCGACCTCCCTGAGGTAGCGGGCGAGCTCGTCGTAGTCGAGCGCCGGCCTGGCGACGATGAAGACCTCTGGTTCGACAGTGCGCATGGATAGCCCCCCGCTCGGTTTCGGCAGTGTGACGGCCCTTAAGCAAACCAGGTCGGGCGAGCGTACGCGACTCGGCGCCCGCCGCCCCCCTCACTGTGGTGCGGCGGGCGCCTGTCCAGGTCAGCCCGCGTGCGCGGGCCGACGCCTGCCGGTCGCCTGACCGGGCGTCACGCGCCGCCGCGGCAGCGCCCCGCCGGCCGGTCGCGGGTGACCAGGTCGGTGTTGCCGTCGGTGCCGTCCAGCCAGACCACGGTCCTGCCGTCGCCGGAGGCGAAGGCCTCCTGCAAGCCCCGGTTGCACGAGAACCGCTGCAGGGTTCCGCCGCTGAGCGGCACCTGGTGGATCTTCAGCAGGATGTCGTTCGACAGCTCGGTGCCGTCGGGCCACACGCCGATGGTGGCGAAGGCGTCGTTGGCGTCGAACCAGTACGCCGTGGGCGCCTGCGGGCCGTCCGGCACGACCACGGCCGTGCGGGTGCCGTCGATGGCGGCCCGCATGATGCCGGCGCGGCCGTCGCCGTTCTCGTCGTAGATCCAGACGAGGTGCCGTCCCGTCAGGGTCGGCTCGGCGCTGACCGAGCCCTGCGGCATCGGCACGACGGTCTCCGCGCCGCTCTCGAGGTCGAGGACGGCGGGCGCGTTGTGGGCCGCGTCGCCCTCCGTCCAGACCTTGTGGTACGCGAGCCTGCCGCCCTTGAGCGACGGCGCGTAACCGCGCACCCCGGCCGCGGCGGTGACATCGACGGGCGGCGCGTCGCCGCGCTTGACCCAGACCGAGTGCTCGCCGTCGGGGCCGACGCCGTCCCAGGCGATCGTGTCGCCGTCGATGGCCACCGACTCGATGACGACGGTGCCGTCGTGGACGAGCTTCTCCGGCGACGAGCGGTCGAGCGGACGCGTGTGGATCCGGTAGCTCTGCCGCGTGGCGTCGAACGAGATCCACGCGGCGCGCTTGCCGTCGGTGGCCGGCATGAAGTTCCACCGGTCGTTCTCCGACAGGCGCACCGGCTTGCCGCCGCCGACCCGGCCGGTGAGGATGTGGGAGGGCTCCACGACGTCGGGCGAGGAGTTCGACACCACGTACCGGCCGCCGGCCACGTCGGGCCGCGCGTACGGATCGGTGATGCCGTCGATCAGCACGCGCGTGTCGGTGCGCAGGGCGCGCTCCCAGCCGGGCTTGATGCCGTGCCGGTCGAACGCGCGGCTCACGGTCAGCCGGTCGCGGGCGGACATGCCGAGCGCGCGGGCCGCCGACTCGACCGCGCGGCGGCCGTCCACGAAGTCGTCCAGCGGCGTCATGTACTCGGTGAGCGCCTTGTAGACGAGCCGGTCGGCGGACGCGCCGCCGAGAGCCTCCCTGACGTCCCACAGGGCGCCGGAGAAGATCGTGGAGTTGTAGTGCACGCCGCCGTAGTCGAGGGCGACCGTCATCCCGAGGTAGTCCTCGCCCGCCACGCGGCCGTCGTCGAGGTCGCGGGCGGCGCACTGCTCCGGCGGGAGCGTCGTGCACAGCGTCTCGCCGAGCAGGCTCGCGTTCGGGTCGCTCATCGGGATGCCGAAGCTGTCCACCTGGATGGCGTTGCCGAAGTAGTCGGCCAGGCCCTCGTTCATCGCGCCCGACTGGCCGATGTAGACCAGTCCGGCGCTGTGCTCGATGACGCCGTGGGTCATCTCGTGGCCGACGACGTCGAGCCCGGAGGCGAACGAGCGGTAGTCGCCGACGCCTCCGCCGTAGATCATCTTGGTGCCGTCCCAGAAGGCGTTGGCGAACGGCTCGCCCTCCATCGTGACGTTGACCACCGAATGCATGGTGCCGCCCTGGCCGTCGAGCCCGTCGCGGCCGAGCCTGCGGTAGAACTCGTAGACCTGCCCCGCGCCCCAGTGGGCGTCCACGGCGCCGCTCGCGGTGTGCTCGGGGCCGAAGGCGAGGGTGCCGGAGCGGGCGGGCTCGGCGTCCGCCGGGACGCCGGCGCCGAGCCAGGCGGTGATGTCGCCGCCCGCTGCGTCGTAGGTGAGGATCTCACCGTCGGAGCCGTCCCACATGGGGCGGGCGCGGTCGCGCAGCTCGTAGGCGCCGTCGGCGCGCTGGTAGGCGTTCAGCTCGACGGTACGGCCGTGCGCGGTCTCGCCGGTGCCCGTCACCGGGCCCTCCATGCGCAGGCGGTCCACGGCGAACAGGGGCCGGCCGGAGTGGGCGTCCACGTAGGCGTCGAGCAGCAGCGGCCGCCCGGCGACCGGCTCGCGCCCGGTGAGCACCACGTGCCAGGCGAGCTGTCCGGCGCCGTGCGGTATCACGACGAGCCCGGCGGTCTCGGCCTTGGCGCTCTCCTTCGCCCGGCGGTCGCGGATCAAGGTGATGCGGGCGATCGCGGCGGCGGACTCCCGTGTGACGGCGGGGGTGGTGTCGACGGTCAGCTCGGTGAGGAAGCGGCCGCCCGCGCCGACGACCTCGCGCCGGTCGCCGTCCTTGCGGAAGTGCACGAGGTAGTGGGCGCCGAAGACGGGCACGCCCCGGTGGCGCTGGGCGAACCTGACCGTCTCGTCCCTGCCGTCCACGACGGTCCTGAGCGGGACGAGGTCGGCGGGGTCGATGTGGTAGCGGGGATCGGCCAGGTGCGCCTTGGCCGCCGCCACCGGGTCGCCCGCCTGCGCGGGCTCAGACAGGCCGTAGACCTCGGCGGGGGCGCGGGTGCCCGCGCGCTGCTCCACCTCGGGCGGCGGATCATCGGCTGCGGCGGTGCCGGGCACCGCCAGTGCCAGGCATAACGCGGCCATGAGGGTGATGGGACGCCAGGACACGACACCTCCAAGGGCTAGGTTGTCTGGCGTTCCCGATCATGACAGCGCTTTTTACACATCGACAAGAGCCATTAGATGGAGCGTAATCAGGAAATTTGGATTTTTATTTTGACATTTCCTGTTGTGCGGGCCCGGCGCCGCACGTCGAAAGCGCCTTTCGGAGGGTTTACGGCAACACGTCGGTGAACGCCGGCGCGAAAGGCCACACGACCGTTGGCGCGAGGGCCACACGACCGCTGGAGCGGGTAGCGTTCACGCCCTGCGGTCCGCAAGCGACGCGAGGAGCCACCGCACCCAGGCCCACGACGCGACGTCGGCCCGACGCAGCCACGAGACGATCTGTGAGACGGGCCTGGGGCGCCGCGCCTGAGGCCGCACGCCACAGAGGCAGGAAGCGCCCATCGGGCCTGCGCGTCGGCGGCGATCAGACCGGGCGCGCACGATCGCAAGCGGCCGCCATCCGGATCGCAGCGAAAGGCCGGTGAGGCTGCTGACACACCCGCGCCGCACAAACCGGCGCTCGCCCGGACGTGGCACAGGCGCGAGCCCGCCTGCGCCGCACCGACCAGCGCTCGCCCATCCACCCGGACGTAGCGCGGGCGCAGCCATGGCCCGACGTTGCACCGACCTGCGGTCCCTCAACCCGCAGAGGCGGTCAGGGTGCGGGCGCCTCGGGTGCCGGATCGGGGCGGCGCTCTGCCCCCGCCCCACGCGATGGTCAGGCTCGTCCACACGCGCCGGTTCGCTCGGCGCTCATCCTCACCGCCGGTCACCGGGGTGGGCAGAGCGGGGCTGCCGGTGTGTTCGCCGAGGTGAAGGAGCGGCCCCGCGTGGCATCGGGCGGGCGGGGCGGCGCTGTCGTTCCGGGGCGGTCAGAGGCGGTAGATGCGGCGGGCGTTGGCGGAGCCGATCATGTGGGCGACGCGGGCGGCGTCGGCGGCGCTCCACTCCCCCGTGCCGATTCTGGCCGCCAGGGCCACGGCCAAGGCGCGGCGGTGGGCGAGGGCGGCCAGGTAGGCGGTCTCGGCGAGGCCGCACGCGCCGGAGCCGTACAGGAGCTTGTGGAAGGGGGCCAGTTCCAGCAGCTCGTCGATGACGCGGGTCGCGGCGGCGGTGTGCTGCGGGGCGAAGCCGACATCCACGTACACGTGCGGGAAGGTCGCCGCCAGGTGGGCGGCCTGGCGGTGGAACGGGTAGCAGTGGAGCAGGATCATCGGCACGCCGAGCGGCTGGAGCGCGGCGGCGAAGGCGCTCAGCCTGGCCGGGTCCGCGCGGTGCGGCTCCCCCAGCGGGCCGCCCGGGCCACCGGCCGCACTCGACGCGCCCGGCCCGCCGAAGACGCCCGGCCCGGCGAGCCCGGCGAAGCCGCCGTGGAACTGCACCGGCAGGTTGCGCTCCTTGGCCACGTCGACGGCGCTCCAGACCAGGTAGTGCAGCAGGACGGGGTCGGTCAGCGGCGCCTTGGGGTCGGCGAGGCGACGGTTGGCCGCCGCGATCACCGCGCCCCTGGCGGGCCTGCCCGCCTCCAGGTCGAGCCCGCACAGCGCGCCGGCGACGGTCTTGAGCGCGACCGCCCGCGCCGCCCTGGCGGTCAGCTCCTCGCCGAGGTCGTCGAGGTAGTCGACGGCGAGCTGCGCGGAGGCGGCGACGTCGCGCTCGATGTGCTCGACGCGGACCAGCTCGTCGGCGGCGGCCCCGCCGAGGCGGCCCATCTCGGCGGCGCCGAGCAGCTCGCCGTCCTGCGCCGCAGAATCGACGAGGAACGCCACCACCCCGGCCCCGGCCAGCATCCGCCGGTTGACCTCGGCGGCCCCCAGCTCGGTCCTGCGGGCGAGGTAGACGGCGGGCGGCGCGTGCGGCTCCAGGTCGAGCAGCGGCCCGCACCAGCGGCGTACGGCCACGCCGAGCGGCGTGTCGAAGTGGGTGGTGCCGGGCGGCGCGGGGCTGCCGGAGCCGCTGATGAGCAGTTCGAAGCCGGCTCGGCCGAGGTCGTCGCGCCGCACCCCGTTGCAGTGGTGGTCGACGAGCGGGGCGAGCAGCGCGTCACGCACCGTGCCGGGCAGGTCTACGGGGAGCATGCGGAGACTCTAGGGGAGCCCCGCATGCCCCCGCCCGGGTTTTACTCATCTGCGGGCGAGCCGGAGCACGTTCGCGATGATCTTCGCGCCCGCGTTGCCCTCCTGGGTGAGGATCGACTCGGGGTGGAACTGCACGGCGAAGCGCCGCCGCTCGGTGTCCTCGATGGCCATGACGTTGCCGTCGGGCGTGAGCGCGGTCGGGGTGAAGCCGACCACGCCGGGCCGCTTGGCGTGCAGCGAGTGGTAGCGGGCCGCGGTGAACTCGTCGGGCAGGCCGTCGAGCAGCACGCTCTCGGCGATCTTGGAGACCCGGCCGCGCTTGCCGTGCTCGGGATAGTCGAGCAGCTCGAGCGTGCCGCCGGCGTGTTCGACCATGGCCTGCAGGCCGAGGCAGACGCCGAAGACGGGCAGGTCGCGGGCGTAGACCTCGTCGAGCAGCGCCGACATGCCGAAGTCGGTGGGCCAGCCGGGGCCGGGCGAGAGCACGACCAGGTCGGGCGCGATCTCGTCGATCATGTGGGTCGGGAAGCCGTGGCGCAGCGTGACGACGTCGGCGCCCTCCTGGCGGAAGTAGTCGGCCAGGGTGTTGACGAAGGAGTCCTCGTGATCGACGAGCAGCACCTTCATGCCGAGGCCCGCCTGCTGCCTGGGCTCGGCGGCCTTGACGGTGCCGGGCTGGTTGACGGCGGCGAGCGCGCCGAGCAGGGCGCTGGCCTTCAGCTCGGTCTCGCGCTCCTCGGCCTCGGGGTCGGAGTCGAACAGCAGGGTCGCGCCGACCCTGACGGCGGCGATGCCGTCCTTGATCTGCGCGGTACGCAGGGTGAGCCCGGTGTTCATGGACCCGTCGAAGCCGATGAAGCCGATGGCGCCGCCGTACCAGCGGCGGGTGGTGGCCTCGTGGTCCTCGATGAACTGCATGGCCCACGTCTTGGGCGCGCCGGTGACGGTGACGGCCCACATGTGGGTGAGGAACGCGTCGAGCGCGTCGAACTCGGGGCGCAGCCGGCCCTCGATGTGGTCGACGGTGTGGATGAGCCGGGAGTAGAGCTCGATCTGGCGGCGGCCGATGACCTTGACCGTGCCGGGGACGCAGATGCGCGACTTGTCGTTGCGGTCGACATCGGTGCACATGGTCAGCTCCGACTCCTCCTTCACGCTGGACAGGAGGGTGCGGATGGCCTCGGCGTCCTCGACCGGGTTGCGGCCGCGGGCGATGGTGCCGGAGATGGGGCAGGTCTCGACGCGGTCGCCGTTGACCCGGACGTACATCTCGGGTGAGGCGCCGACCAGGTGCTCGCCCTCGCCGAGGCTGATGATGAACTCGTACGGGGCGGGGTTGCTGGTGCGCAGGCTGCGGTAGAAGGCCGACGGGTCGGTGCAGACGGCGTGGAAGACCTGGCCGGGCACGACCTCGAACAGGTCGCCGCGCTTGAACTTCTCCTTGGCGGCGGCCACGACCTTGGCGTACTCGCCCTTGGGCGGGTTGGGCGGCACCTCGCCGGGCGCGGCGGGCGTGACGATCTCGCCGGTGCGTTCGAGGCCGCGGGTGGTGGCGCCGTCGACGGTGAACTCGTAGCGGTGCTCGACGCAGGTCTCGCGCTGGCGGTCGATGACGACGAGCCGGTCGGGCAGGTGCAGCACGAGGTCGCGCTGGTCGTCGGGGCGGACGAGCTCCTGCCTGATGGGCTCGAACTGGAAGGCGAGGTCGTAGCCGAACGCGCCGTACAGGCCGAGGTGCGGATCGTCGCCCTTGAAGGCGGCGATGACCTCGCGGATGGCGGTGAACACGGTGGGCCTGCGGCTGCGCTGCTCCTCGGGCAGCAGGTCCTCGGACTCCGGTACGTACACCGAGACCCGGTCGGCGGTGGGGTCGGTGACGGGCTTGCCCGCGCTCAGCAGGCACGTGGCGATCGCGGGCAGCACGACCCGGCCGCGTTCGTTGAGCGCGGTCGCCGAGATCGTACGGCCCTTGGCGACGAGCTCGAGGCATGGATTCACGTAGCCGAACGCCCATCGGCTGTAGCGGCCCGGGTAGTCCATGCCGGAGGAGAAGGCGCCACCGCGCCGCTCCGACAGGGCTGTGACGATCTCTTCGAGGGCGGCCTCGTCCACCTCGCGTGTCTCGCGCTCGACACCGATGCCCCCGGCGGTGGTATATCCGCTCTTCTCCACTTCCTGCCCCTTCAAATGATCGAGCCCCGGGGGCGGACACGAGAAAGGCCGCCATCCGGGGCGGCCGTCCGTTGTGGAATGCGAAACACGCGCCGCCTAGGAGCGGCGCCACCACTGGAGCTGAGCGTGATTTCGCATGCCGTCAAGGTTAACCCCCCGACCATGATCGCGCAACGAGCCCGCTGGTGTGGCGCGTCTTCGCACAGTACCGCTCCCCGGCCACCCCTATTTGAATACAGAGCTGTCCTGTATTGTTTTCCTCCGAAGGGGGTGGCTGGTCACCGGCCACGCGTTCGCCCGCGAGGTGCCGGCCGATCCGCGCTTCACCGCCCGCTCGGAGCCGCGCCGCCTGCCCACGCCGTCGGACGCGCCGCAGGGCGGCCTGCACCGCCGGGGCTGTTCGTCGCCATGGCCCCGCCCCGGCACACCCGCTACCGCCGCCTGCTGACCGGCGAGTTCACCGTGCGCAGGATGCGGCGGCTGACCGAGCGGATCGAGGAGGTCACGCGGGCCCGCCTGGACGCGATGGAGCGGCACGGGCCGCCGATCGACGTGGTGGAGGCGTGCACCGCGCCGATACCCGCCGCGGTCATCTGCGCGCCGCTCGGCGTGCCCGAGCAGGACCGGGCGGGCTTCGTCGCCGAGATGGCCCGGCCGATCGGCCCCGAGCTGGGCGCGTCGGGTTCATGCCGCTCGGCGCGGCGGGCGTGGACCAACAGCCCGTCACCTGGGGATCACTAGACTCGCGCGGGACGCGACGACGGACGGCTACCGGAGAGGCATGAGCGACGATCAGCGGCCGCGGGCGCGGACGGCGGGCCGGCCGCGCAGCCAGGAGGCCGACCTGGCCATCCTGTCGGCCGCGCTCGACCTGCTGATCGAGCAGGGCGCCCAGCAGACCAGCATCGAGCAGGTGGCGCGGCGGGCCGGGGTGACCAGGGCGACCGTCTACCGCAGGTTCGCCGACAAGACGGCGCTGCTGGTGCGCACACTGGAGTGGGCCGACCACGACCACGACCCGGCGCTGACGGGCTGGCGCGACCTCGAGCACCTGTTCGCCGACTGGGGCCGCTATCTCGCGGTGCCCCGCAACCGGCGGCTGCTGCGCCGCCTGTACGGCAGCCGCGACGACCACCCGGAGCTGCTGGAGACGTGGCGCAAGGTCAACGGCGGGCGGCGCGCGGCGGCGGTGCGCGACGTGCTGGTGCGCGCCCGCGAGTCCGGCCGGCTGCCGGCGGCGCTGGACGTGGACGTCGTGCAGGAGGTGCTCACCGCGGCGGTCATGCTGCACGTGGGCACGCACCCCGACGACGAGGAGCCGAAACGCATCGCCGCCTATTTCATGGCGATCATTGACCAATTCGGTCACCGCGCTCACTGACCGTACCGGCAGGCGACCTGACCAGATTACATTTATGATCGCAAAGTAACTTTTTCTGACAACTATTGCTTTCTTCACTTGATCACTTCACTCTTCTCGACAGAGGCGTGAAGATCACCTCTT
The DNA here is from genome assembly GCF_040678535.1 of Nonomuraea sp. NPDC052634. Taxonomy (NCBI): domain Bacteria; kingdom Bacillati; phylum Actinomycetota; class Actinomycetes; order Streptosporangiales; family Streptosporangiaceae; genus Nonomuraea; species Nonomuraea sp. NPDC052634. The sequence goes on from NZ_JBFATY010000001.1 coordinate 1,061,671, forward strand.
CACCCGTCGAGAAGGAGAGCACGTGCCCCACATCTCCCGCTGGCGAGCGATCCTCGCGGGGATCGTCGTGGCCGCCACCGGTCTGCTGGTCCCGCAGACCGCGGCTCAGGCGGCGCCGGAATCCGACAAGATCGACGCCGCCGTGCAGGCGCGGCTGGAACAGGACGGCAAGGCCACTTTCTGGGTCAGGATGAAGGGCTCCGCCGATCTCAGCGGCGCCCGCCGTGCCGTGACCAAGGAGGCGAAGGTCGAGGCCGTCTACAAAGCCAAGAGCGAGCGGGCGAAGTCCTCCCAGGAGGGCTTACGCAAATTACTCGACGCCCGAAAGGCCGACTACACCCCGTACTGGATCGTCAACGCGGTCAAGGTGACCGCCGGCGAGAAGCTCGCCTCCGAGATCGCCGAGCTGCCCGAGGTCCGAAGCATCGAGCCGATCCGCACCGTCTCCGTGCCCAAGCCGGACCATGGGCAGGCACAGGCCAGGGTGAACGCGGTCGAGTGGAACATCGACCGGATCAACGCCCCGCGCGTCTGGGAGGAGCTGGGCGACCGCGGTGAGGGCATCGTGGTCGCTAACATCGACACCGGCGTGCAGTTCGACCACCCCGACCTGGCCGCCGCCTACCGGGGCAGGAACCCCGACGGCACCTACACCCACGACTACAACTGGTTCGACCCGGCCCGCGTCTGCCCGTCGTCCGCGCCGTGCGACAACAACGGCCACGGCACCCACGTGATGGGCACGATGGTCGGCGCGAACGGCATCGGCGTGGCCCCGGGCGCGAAGTGGATCGCGGCCAAGGGCTGCGAGTACAACACCTGCACCGACGCCTCGCTGCTCGCGGCCGGCCAGTGGATCGCCCGGCCCACCGACCTGAACGGTGAGAACCCGCGCCCCGACCTCGCGCCGGACATCGTCAACAACTCCTGGGGCGGCGACGGCTTCGACCCCTGGTACAAGGAGGTCGTCGACACCTGGCTCGCCGCCGGGATCTTCCCCGCCTTCGCCAACGGCAACGAGGGCCCGGCCTGCCGCACCAGCGGCTCCCCCGGCCAGTACATCACCGCCTACAGCGCCGGCGCCTTCGACGTGAACAACGACCTCTACGCCCGCTCCAGCAAGGGCGAGGGCGAGAACGGCGAGATCAAGCCGAACATCGCCGCCCCGGGCGTGAACGTGCGCTCCTCGGTGCCCGGCAACGGCTACGACTCCTACACCGGCACCTCGATGGCCTCACCGCACGTGGCCGCCACGGTGGCGCTGATCTGGTCGGCCGCGCCGGGCCTGACCGGCGCCATCGACTCCACCAGGGCACTTCTCGACGGCACCGCCATCGACGTCGACGACACCAGCTGCGGCGGCACCGCGGCCGACAACAACGTGTGGGGCGAGGGCAGGCTGGACGCCTACGCCGCCGTGCAGGCCGCGCCCAAGGAGGGCCTCGGCGACCTGTCCGGCACGGTCACCTCCGGCGGCGAGCCGGTGCCCGGCGCCACGATCACCGTCACCGGCCCGCTGACCCGCTCGGTCACGACGGGCGAGGACGGCACGTACGCGCTGCCGCGCCTGCTGCCCGGCGACTACGAGGTGACCGCGGCCAAGTTCGGCTACGCCGAGGCCACCACCGAGGTGACGATCACCGCCGAGCAGGCGAGCACCGCAGACCTGACGCTGGAGGCCCAGCCGGCCGCCGTCGTGTCGGGCACCGTCAGCACGGCCGGCACGCCCGAGCCGGGCGCGACCGTCGCCGCCACGGGCACGCCGGTGAGCGCGGTGACCAACGAGGCGGGCCGCTACAGCCTGACGCTGCCGCACGGCACGTACGAGCTGACCGTCACCCCGGCCTCGCGCTGCTCCAGCTCCACGACCGAGTCGATCACCCTGGAGGGCGACCTGGTCAAGGACATCGAGCTGCCGCTGCGCGGCGACAACTTCGGCTACACCTGCGCCTCCGGCGCCCAGCCGTACGTGGCGGGCACCGAGAAGCTCGCGCTGACGGGCGACGACGAGGCGGTGCAGGTCACGCTGCCGTTCCCGGTGCCGTTCTACGGCACGGGCCAGAGCCGGGCGTGGATCGCCACCAACGGCTTCCTCACCTTCGGCGACTCCCGCGTCACCACCGCGGGCAACGTCCGGATCCCGTCGTCGGCCACGCCGAACAACGCGATCTACCCGTACTGGGACGATTTCATCGTGGACGACCAGGCCGGCGTCTACACGGCGGTGACGGGCACCGCGCCGAACCGGGTGTTCGTGGTCGAGTGGCGCAACGTCACCTTCTACAACGAGCCCTCGCAGCGGATCTCGTTCTCGGCGCTGCTCGGTGAGGACGGCTCGATCGGGTTCCGGTACAAGGACATCGAGAGCGAGCGCGAGCAGGGCTCCAGCGCCACCGTGGGCGTCGAGAACGCGGCGGGCGACGACGCGCTGCTCTACTCCTACAACGAGCCGGTGCTCGCGACCGGCCAGAGCCTGGCGTTCACCGCGAGCAGGCACGGCCTGGTGGTCGGCACGGTGACCGACGCCAACGACGGCGAGCCCATCGCCGGGGCGACGGTCACGGTGGGCGACGTGGCGACGTTCACCACCGGCGACGACGGCGCCTTCTACGGCCAGGTGCTGGCCGGCGACTACGACGTCGAGGTGACCAAGGAGCACTACGGCTCGTTCACCCAGCAGGTCACGGTGGCCCCGGCAGCGGTGACGCGGGTGGACACGGAGCTGGTCACCGGCCGGGTGAGCGCGTCGGCGGCGGAGCTGACCGTGGTGCAGCCCGCGGACTCCACCCGCAAGCGCACGCTCGAACTGACCAACCTCGGGACGGCGACGCCGTACACGGTGACCGGCGACTCCTGGCTCACGGTGACCCCGGCCTCCGGGGAGCTCGCCAAGGGACAGAAGGCCACGCTGACCGTGGAGGTGTCCAGCGCCGGGGTGGCGGCGGGCACGTTCCGCACGGGCACGCTGCTGGTGAAGTCGGCCAGCGGGCGGCAGCCGACCATCGAGGTCAAGGTGACCGTCGTGGTGCCCAAGCTCCAGGTCGCCGTGGACGTCGGCGCGACCAAGAAGGCCGTGGACTCCGCCGGCGACGCCTGGACGCCCGACCGCAAGTACACCCAGGGCGGCCACGGCTACGTGGCCACCAAGAGCAAGACGGTGAAGACGTCGAAGAGCGTCTCCGGCACCGCCGACCAGACGCTGTTCCAGACGGCCAGGGAGGGCATGCTGGAGTACCGCTTCGACAACGTGCCGAACGGGACGTACACCGTCGAGCTGGACTTCGCCGACCTGTCGCGCACCCAGATGGGCAAGCGGGTCTTCGACGTGCTGGTCGAGGGCGAGCTCGCGATCCCGGCGCTGGACCTCGCGCTGGAGGCGGGCACGTACACGGCGGTGAGCAGGCAGTACACGGTGAAGGTGACCGACGGTCAGCTCAACGTGCGGTTCGCGACGCGGCAGGGCTCGCCGATCGTCAACGCGCTGCGCATCTCGGAGCGTCCTGACCGGGCGACGCCCTAACGGCACCCCGGCGGCTCCGCCCCGCCCCGCCCCGCCGCGCGCGGCGGGGCGGGGCGGCCGCGACCCGATGCTCCTGGTGACGCCGGTTGACCGGCCGCGGGCGCTCCTGATGACGCCGGGCGCCGGCCGCCGTCCGGCGCTTTCGTTGACGCCGCCCCGGGCTACCCGCCCGGGGCGGCGTATGTTACTGCTTGGTACATGAGACGCGTGCGGATCCGGCGCGACCTTCACGTGCCGATGCCCGACGGCGTGACGCTGCTCGCCGACCACTACGCCCCTCCGCACGGACGGCCGGGCCCCGTGGTGCTCATGCGCTCGCCGTACGGGCGGCGCGGCCTGCTCGGCTGGTACTTCGGGCGCGGCTTCGCCCGGCAGGGCCTGCACGTCGTCATCCAGAGCTGCCGCGGCGGCTTCGGCTCGGGCGGCCTGCTCGACCCGCTCGGCGACGAGCACGAGGACGGCCTGGCCACCGTCGCCTGGCTGCGCGAGCAGCCGTTCTACGGCGGCTCGTTCGCCATGTTCGGCCCCTCCTACCTCGGCTACGCGCAGTGGGCCGTCGCGCCCTTCGCCGGGCCCGAGCTGAAGGCGATGGCCACCCAGATCACCGCCTCCCAGTTCAGGGACGCCGCGTACGTCGGCGGCGCGTTCGCTCTGGAGTCGGCGCTGAGCTGGACCACGCTCACCGACGGCATGTCGCGCAGGTTCGGCGGCGCGTCGATACTGACCGCGCCCCGCCTGACCCGCAGGGCGGTGCTGTCGGGGCGGCCGGTGGCGGAGCTCGACCTGGTCTCGGCGGGCCGTCCGCTGCGCTTCTACCGGGACCTGCTCGCCCACCACGAGAACCCCGCGGTCCCGTACTGGCACAAGCGGGACTTCTCCGCCAAGGTGGGCGAGGTGGACGCGGCGGTGACGATGCTCGGCGGCTGGTACGACGTGTTCCTGCCGTGGCAGCTCAAGGACTACGCGGCGCTGCGGGCGGCGGGGCGGCGGCCGTACCTGACGATCGGGCCCTGGTACCACATCGACGCCCGGCACGGCCGCGCCACCATGGAGGAGGCGTCGGCCTGGTTCCGCGCCCACCTGCTCGGCGACTCCTCGCTGCTGCGGCCCGACCCGGTGCGCATCCACGTGACGGGGGCGGGCGAGTGGCGCGACTACCCCGGCTGGCCGGTGCCCGGCATGCGGGAGGCGCGCTGGCATCTCCAGCACGGCTTCGGCCTCGGGCCCGACGGGCCGCTGGAGGGCGGGCCCGACCGCTTCCGCTACCACCCGGCGTACCCGACGCCGCGCATCGGCGGTCCCGTGCTGCTCGGCGACTCCAGGCCGCGCGACCAGCGGCGGCTGGAGCAGCGGCGCGACGTGCTGGTCTACAGCTCCCCCGCGCTCGACCGGCCGCTGGAGGCGATCGGGCCGGTGCGCGCCGAGCTTTACGTGCGCTCCAGCACGCCGCACGTGGACGTGGTGGTGCGGGTGTGCGACGTGCATCCCGACGGGCGCTCGTACAACGTGTGCGAGGGCGTCAGGCGGCTCGGGCCCCGAGACGGGGACTTCGACGGGAACTTCGACGGGGACTTCGACGGCGACGGCGTACGGCGGGTCGAGGTGGAGCTGTGGCCGATCGGGCACCGGTTCCGGCGCGAGCACCGGATCAGGGTGCACGTGGCGGCCGGGGCGTATCCGACGATCGCCCGCAACCCGGGCACCGGCGAACCGCTCGGTTCCCCCGGCGGAGAAGGCAGGATGGTGCCCGTGGACGTCGAAGTGTTCCATTCGCCCGAGCGGCCCTCGGCCGTGGTGCTGCCGCTGTGCGCGCCTCGCGGTTGATGTCGCTGGTCCTGCTGCTGCAGGCCAGGGGCGGGATGACGGCGGCCGAGCTGGCCGACGAGCTGGAGGTCTCCGAGCGTACGGTGCACCGCGACATGCTGGCGCTGTCGGAGGCGGGCGTGCCCGTCTACGCCGACCGGGGCCGCGGCGGCGGCTACCGGCTGCTCGACGGGTACCGCACCCGGCTGACCGGGCTGGACAGGGCCGAGGCCGAGGCGCTGTTCCTGTCGGGCGTGCCGGCCGCGCTGCGCGAGATGGGCCTGCAGGACGTGGCGGCGGCGGCCCGGCTGAAGGCCGCCGCCGCCCTCGCCCCCGCGCTGCGCGACGCGCCGGCGACCGCCGCCCAGCGCTTCCACCTGGACGCACCCGGCTGGTTCGCGGGCGACGACCCGCCGCCCGCCGCGCTGGCGCCGCTGGCCAGGGCGGTGTGGCGGGACCGGCGGGTCTCGGCGGTCTACAAGGACGTGCTGCGGGTGCTGGAGCCGTACGGGCTGGTGCTCAAGGCGGGGGTCTGGTACCTCGCGGCGCGGCACCGGGGCAGGTTCCTGATCTTCCGGGTGCACCGGTTCGGCGAGATCTCGGTGCTGGAGGAGACGTTCGACCGGGACCAGGACTTCGACCTGGCGGCCTTCTGGGCGGAGCAGGCGGCGGCGTTCGCCAGGTCGCTGCTGCGGGAGGAGATCACGCTGCGGCTGACCGAGCGGGGTGTGCGCATGCTGCGGCACGTGGCCGACCCGGCGGCGGTGCCGGACGCGATGGCCTCGCTGCAGGAGGACGGGACGGTGCGGCTGGCGGTGGAGTCGCTGCCGGTGGCCTTCTCGCAGGTGCTGCGGTTCGGGCCGGAGGCAGAGGTGCTCGCCCCGCCGCGGCTGCGGGCGATGGTGGCCGACGCCGCCGCCCGGATGACCCGCCTCTACGACGGTCCTGACTCTTCACCCTGACCTGACCGCACTTCCTGGGTTAATGGGATGACCGTTCGTCGCGGCCAACCGACCGCTCGGCGACAATGTGCGGCGCTCTCCGCCTCGCCAGAGTTAGGGTTCTGAGCGGCCTGACCGAATGTCCGTCTCAGATATCGAGATATCAACTCGGCATTTAGGCCAAACCGTAACATAGCGTTCATTGGGTTTAATCCCCTCGAAAAGCTAACCTCCCTCCGTTGACTTCAATGTCACGAGCCTGGTCACCGCCAGCGCGCTTGATCAACTCATCGGAGGGCCAGATGACTACCGGGGAACCCGGGCAGCCACGTAGCGATCGCAGTCCATGGAACTGGCTGCTGATCGTGCCCATCGTGCTGCCGTTGCTGACATTCCTGTACAACTACGACGAGCCGCGGCTGTTCGGCTTTCCGTTGTTCTACTGGCTGCAGCTCGCCTTCATCATCGTCGGCGTGGCCACCACCACTCTCGTTTACAGGATGACCAAGTGAGCGCTCACACGACCGAGCTGGTCATCTTCGTTCTGCTGTTCCTCATCGTCAGCGGCATGGGCTTCGTGGCCGCCCGCTGGCGCCGCCCGAACGACCTCGCCAGCCTCAACGAGTGGGGCCTCGGCGGGCGCAGCTTCGGCTCCTGGATCACCTGGTTCCTCGTCGGTGGCGACCTCTACACCGCCTACACCTTCGTCGCGGTGCCCGCGCTGGTCTTCAGCTCCGGCGCGCTCGGCTTCTACGCGCTGCCGTACACGGTGGTCGTCTACCCGCTGGTGTTCCTGGTGCTGGCCCGCATGTGGTCGGTCTCGCACGTGCACGGGTTCGTCACCCCTGCCGACTTCGTGCGCGCCCGCTTCGGCTCGCCCACGCTCGCGCTGGCCGTCGCCATCACCGGCCTGATCGCCACGATGCCGTACATCGCGCTGCAGCTCGTCGGCATCGAGGCCGTGCTGAAGACGATGGGCATCACCGGGCACCTGCCGATCATCATCGCCTTCGCCATCCTGGCCGCCTACACCTACCAGTCCGGCCTGCGGGCGCCCGCGCTGATCGCGTTCGTCAAGGACTCGCTCATCTACATCGTGATCCTGGCCGCGGTCATCTACATCCCCGCGAAGCTCGGCGGCTGGGACTCGATCTTCGACGCGGCCAAGGCCAAGTTCGACGCCACCCCGGCTCCTGGCGACGGCTTCGTCCTGAACGCCAACAACCAGCTCCAGTACGTGACGCTGGCCTTCGGCTCGGCGCTGGCGCTGTTCCTCTACCCGCACAGCCTCACCGGCGTGCTCGCCTCCAAGAACCGCAACGTCATCAAGCGGAACATGTCGGCGCTGCCCGCCTACAGCTTCGTGCTGGGCCTGATCGCGCTGCTCGGCTTCATGGCCATCGCGGCCGGCACCAAGCCGGTCACCACCGACGGCAAGGCCGACGCCAACACGATTGTGCCGCAGCTGTTCGACCAGATGTTCCCCGACTGGTTCGCGGGCGTCGCCTACGCCGCCGTCGGCATCGGCGCGCTCGTGCCGGCCGCCATCATGTCGATCGCGGCGGCGAACCTGTTCACCCGCAACATCTACCGCGAGTACATCAACAAGAACGCCACCGACGCGCAGGAGGCGAACGTCTCCAAGATCGTCTCGCTGCTGGTCAAGATCGGCGCGGTGCTGTGCATCCTGCTGCTCGACCCGCAGTTCTCGATCGACCTGCAGCTCATCGGCGGCGTCATTATCCTGCAGACGCTGCCGTCGGTGGCGCTCGGCCTCTACACCCGCTGGTTCCACAAGGGCGGGCTCATCGCGGGCTGGGCGGCCGGCCTGGCCGCGGGCATGTGGATGCTGTACCTCATCCCCAACCCCGCCAACGGCAAGGCGCACTTCGGCGGCTCGGCGTTCCCGCTGTCGAACTTCGGCTTCGACACCTCGATGACGATCTACGCCGGGTTCCTGGCGCTGATCGTCAACCTGGTGGTGGCGGTGGTGGCCACGGCGATCCTGAAGGCCGCCAAGGTCGCCGACGGCGACGACGCCACCAAGCAGGACGACTACTTCGCCGACGAGGGCGACCCCAAGGTCAAGGACCTCGACCTGACCGGGTCTCACTGACCTCGGCGGACGACCCGTCCGGCGTCTCTTCGCGGCCCGCTCCCCGACCTGGGAGCGGGCCGCTCGCCGTTCTCGGCGCGCCCTTGACCCGCTTCCCGATCTGACGGAGGCGGGCCGCTCGCCGTTCTCCCCGCCTGGCCGGCGGGTGGGCGATCCGCTCGTCTCCGGTCAGTCCGCCGTGAGGTAGGCGGGATCGGCGACCTCCAGCTTGGCGCGTACGGCGGCCTCCAGGGCGGTGAGCAGGCGCTCGTCGTCCGGCAGACGGCCCGCGCGGATGGCGGCGGCCAGCTCGGCCTCGTCCGCGACGCCCAGGCCGGCCAGCCTGGCCGCGTGCTCACGGGCCTGGGCAGGACCCAGCTCGACCTCCCGCTCGACCATGGCCAGCACGTTCACGGCCACCCGCGTGTGGAAACGGACCGGGCCCTCGACGGCCGGGAGCACGTCGCTCTGAAGGAGTTCGCGGACGGCGGCCACGAGCTGCGCCGCGCTGGGAACGTCGTGCGGTTCGGTGCCTGTCACACCGTCCTGCCTGACACGCCCACGCCCCGATCCCAACATCCCGCCGCAGCCCGCCCCTCCCCGGCTCGGACGGACGCAAGCTCCGCCGCAGGGCAGTGGACGCTCACCACAGGTGCCGCTGAAAGAGGCCGGACACCGGCCACGCAGCGGTCTTGAGAGCGGGACCGCTGGTGGGACCGCGCGGAGAGCCCAGCGCCGGTCTGGGAGGTGGGGGCGCCGTCCGAAGAGTTCAGGTGGCGGCCGGCGAGGGGGCCGTGCCGGGTTGGGCGAGGGCGGCGCCGCAGGCACGCGGGAGGGGCGGCGCCGCAGCGCACGGGGTCGGCGATGGGCCGCGACGCAAGCGCGCGGGGGCGGGGTGAGCAGCGACGCAAGCGCGCAGGCTCGGCGCTGGATGGCTGGAGGCGTGCGGAATCGGCGGCGGGCGGCGCTGCAGGCGTGCGCGGAGGGTGGGCGGGGTCGGTGGTCGTGGGGCGCATCGGGAATGTGGGCTTTATCGGGATCCGATCATGTCGGGGTTAGTCTGCGGCCATGCAGACACAGTCCCCCCTCGCCCCGCCCCACCTGCTCACTCCCCGGCTGATCCGGGCCGAGGTCTTCGTCGTGCTGTCGGTGTCGCTCGGGGCCAGCGCGCTGGTGGCGTTCGTACGGCTGATCGGGGCGCTCACCGCGCCGCGCGAGCTGAAGGGGCAGCAGGCCGTGCTCGTCGGGTCGATGGCCCCCGGGCGACCGTGGCTGGACCTGACGTTGCAGCTGGTGCAGATCGCCGTGGCGGTGGCGCCGGTGGGACTGGTGGCATACCTGATGGTGCGCTCGGGCGAGTCGCTGCGCACGATCGGCGCGGACTTCCGCAGGCCGGGCGGCGACCTGCTGCGCGGCGCGGCGCTCGCGGCCGCGATCGGCGGTTCGGGCCTGGCGTTCTACCTCGCGGTGTGGGCGGCAGGGGTGAACCTGACCGTGGTGCCGGGCGCGCTGCCCGAGGTGTGGTGGCAGGTGCCGGTGCTGCTGCTGGCGGCGGCGCAGAACGGGGTGCTCGAGGAGGTCATCGTCGCCGGCTACCTGCTGCACCGGCTGGGCCAGGCCGGGTGGGGGCCATGGAAGGCGGTCGTGGTGTCGTCGCTGCTGCGCGGGTCGTACCACCTGTATCAGGGGTTCGGAGGGTTCGTCGGGAACGTGGTGATGGGACTGGTGTTCGGGCGGCTCTACCAGCGGTGGGGCCGCTCGATGCCGCTGATCGTCGCGCACACGCTGATCGACGCCGTCGCCTTCGTCGGGTACGCCTTCCTGCACGGCAAGGTGAGCTGGCTGCCCTGAGACCGCTGACCAGAATGACGTTCTGTTGTCGGGTCGGTTCATGACCACCTGGTGCCGACGGACACCCCCGGCTACACGATCGTGCGCGAGACGCCCGTGCTGGGGCTCGGCGGGTCGCATTGCGAGGTGCGCTACGAGAACGTCCGCGTGCCCGCTCAGAACCTGCTCGGGCCGCGCGGGCAGGGCTTCGTCATCGCGCAGAAGCGGCTCGGCCCGGGGCGGATCTTCCACTGCATGCGCTGGCTCGGGCAGGCGCAGCGGGCCTTCGACCTGATGTGCCGCAGGCTGCACGAGCGCCGCGCGTTCGGCGAGCCGCCGGCGGCCGAACAGCTCATGCGGCAGCACGTGTTCGGCTCCTACGCCGAGATCCAGTCGGCGCGGCTGCTCACGCCGCACGCCGCCGAGGCGATCGACGCGGGCTCGCAGGCGCGGGTGGAGATCGGCACGATCAAGGTGGTGGGCGCGCGGATGCTGCACAACGTCATCGACCGGGCCATCCAGGTGTACGGCGCGGCGGGGCTCATACCGGACACGCCGCTGGAGCGGATGTACCGGCACGCGCGGGCCGGTCGCATCTACGACGGTCCCGACGAGGTGCACATCGACTCGGTGGGGCGGCGCATTCCGGGCGTGTACGCGGCGGGCGGCACCTGGGGCTGACGCGGGTGATGCGGGTGTGGGGCCGGGGCTTGAGGTGGAGGCTGGGTTGATCCGCGCCTGCGAGGAGGCGGGCGGGCAGCCGGTGGACCGGGAGCCGCTGCGCTGGTGGGAGACGTTCGGGGTGCTGAAGTGGGGCGTCATCTGCGTCATGCTGACGATGCGGCGCCTCCGGGGCGGCGCGCGCTCGGTGGAGCCGGCGGCGATCGGGCGGCGGGTCTGCGAGACCGAGTGGGACCTGCTGCGGCTGCTCCGCGACCGGTGACCAGGTCGTGTACGCGCTCATCCGCCGAGCAGGGGTCTCCTGCGGGCCGGGAGCAGGGCGGAGAGCACGAGGAAGGCGCCGGTGAGCGCGTACAGGCCGGTCATCCCGGCGAGGGTGCCCGGCGGCTCGCCCGGCTCGGCCCACGGGACCGGACCGGACGTCCACGGCAGGCCGCCCGCCCGCGCCCACGGCAGCGTGGCCGCCAGATCGACGGCGGAGCCGAGGTCGAGCGCGAACAGCACACCGGCCGCCGTCAGCGGCACGCCGCAGGCCAGGGCGGCGACCGGCCACACCGTCAGGAGCCTGACCAGGACGGCGACGCCCGCCACGTACGCCAGCGCGGACGGAGCGGGGGCGAAGGCCACGGTGCCGCCGCGCAGCGCCCTCGCGGCGGCGTCGGTGAGGTAGTAGACGGGGATCGCGGCGACCAGGCCCGCGACGGCCGCCAGGAGCTGCCCGCCTCGCTTCACCTGCCACCCCTCCTCGTCCGGTCGTGGAAACCTTAGCCGGGGCGGGGCCTTTCGCGCTGCCTGCCTGCGAAAACAGCCGGCTTCTCATCAACGGCCCGCCCGTCGCGCCCGGCCTCGGCGGGGGTCGTGCGGGGTCGCGGCTCTCCGGCGGCGGATGCGGGGGCGGTGCGCCAGGTGCCCTGCGTGCGCGCACAGGCGCCGGGAGGGGTCCCGGGCCGTGTGCCGCACAATGGGGCTCTCCACGGCTCCGGCCGTCCCGTCCGACCGCCGTTCGCGTGGCCAGAGGAATGTGGCCAGAGGAAAGATCCCCCGATGAACTTGCCGGTGCTGGCCGACTGGCTGACCTTGATCTTCGCGCCGATCGTCATCGTCTGCGCCTTCCTCATCTGGCGGGCGCAGCGGTCCGTCCGGGGCGTCGAGGGCGCGGTTTCCGCTCTGGGGCCGGCTGGCTCAGGTCGCCATGGTGGTCTGCGTCGCGCTTTTGGCGATCGTCAGGATCGCATGGGGTTCCTGAGCGGAGTCCCGGCCGGCTCCCAGGGCGGTGACCCGCTCACCGGGCGAGGCGGAGCAGCAGGTCCTTGACCTCGGTGGCCGCGTACCGCTCCCTGGCCTGCGCGGGGTCGGAGCAGAGCAGGACGGGCGCGTCGGCGGGATCGGCCGGCAGCAGCCCGTGCGAGCCGCGTACGGCGCGCGCGCCCGCGTCCAGCCCGACCACGCTCATGAGGTAGCGCAGCCCCAGCTTCTTGCGCAGCAGCGCGAGACCGGCGCGCCGCTTGGCGGCTCCCGGCGCGGCGGGGTCGAAGAACAGCTCGGCCGGGTCGTAGCCGGGCTTGCGGTGGATCTCGACCAGGCGGGCGAAGTCGGGGGCGCGGGCGTCGTCCAGCCAGTAGTAGTACGTGAACCAGGCGTCCGGCTCGGCGAGCAGCACCAGTTCGCCGGAGCGGGGGTGGGCGAGGTCGTGGGCGGCCTTGCCGTCCTCGTCGAGCACGGTGCCGACGCCGGGCAGGGCGGCGCAGAGCTTGGCCACGGCGGGCACGTCGGCGGGGTCGCGGACGTAGACGTGCGCGATCTGGTGGTCGGCGACGGCGAACGCCCTGGACGTCCACGGGTCGAGGTACTCCATGCCGTCCTGGGTGTGGACGCGCAGCAGCTCTTCGGAGCGCAGCATGCGGTTGACGTGCACGGGGCGGCCGACGCCGGTGATGCCGTACTCCGACAGCGCCACCACGGTCCGGTCGCCTGCGACGTCCAGCAGCGGCGCGAGCTCGGCGTCCAGCTCGGCGGCGGCAGCGGCGGCGCGCGGGTCATCGGGGCCGTAGCGCTGCAGGTCGTAGTCGAGGTGCGGCAGGTAGGCGAGGGTGAGGTCCGGGTCGTACGCGGTCATGATGTGCCGGGTGGCGCGGGCGATCCAGCGGGAGGAGGCGATGCCGGCGCCCGGCCCCCAGTAGCTGAACAGCGGGAACGTGCCCAGCCGGGCGGTCAGCTCGTCGTGCAGTTCCGGCGGGTCGGTGTAGCAGTCGGGTTCCTTGCGGCCGTCGGCGTAGTAGATGGGCCTGGGCGTGACGGTCCAGTCGACGTCGGCGCCCATGGCGTACCACCAGCAGACGTTGGCCACCGTGTAGCCGGGGCGTTCGCGCCGTGCGGCCTGCCACAGCTTCTCCCCTTCGACCAGGGCGTTGTGCTGCCGCCAGAGGAACACCTCGCCGAGGTCGCGGAAGTACCAGCCGTTGCCGACGATGCCGTGTCCCGACGGAGGCAGGCCGGTGAGGAACGTGGACTGCACGCTGCACGTGACGGCGGGCAGCACGGTGCCGAGCCCCGCCTGGAAGCCGCGCTCGCCGATCGCGCGCAGCCGGGGCATGTGGGCGAGCAGCCGCGGGGTCAGCCCCACCACGTCGAGGACCAGCAGCTTGGTCATGCCGTCACTCCCGCCTTCCGCAGCTCGGTACGTGCGAACTCCAGCTCGGCCGCGATGCCCGCGGCCAGCTCCGCGGGGGTGCGCGGGCGCAGCGCGGCGGGCAGCACGCTCCAGGTGTAGGTCTCGACGTCGTAGTGGTCGCACAGCGGCTCGGGCCCGCCGGCCAGCTCGGCGACCGCGTCGCGCAGCACGGGGGCGGTGGTGGCCAGCGGCGCGGCGGGGGCGGCGTGCAGCGGCACGTGGTAGTGGACCCGCCAGGTGCCGGGCAGGCGGCGGTCGAGCGCCTCGTCCAGGTCGTCGGCGCGCTCACCGGTCCTCGTACGCGTCTGGTGGAGGAAGCGCGGCTCGGCGTACTCGCGCAGCGCCTCGGGCTCGGCGGTCTCCAGGGCGGCGGAGAGCTGCACCTTCACGATGGGCAGCCCGGCGGCGGCCAGCGCCTTGAGCGCGGCGGCGGGCTGCTCCCAGGCGCAGGCGAGGTGGGCGAGGTCGAGGCAGACGCCGAGCCGTTCGGTGTCGGCGTGCGCCAGGTGGGCGACGGCCTGCTCGGTGGTCTCCACGACGCAGCCGGGCTCCGGCTCGAACGCGACCCTGATCGTCCGCCCGGTCGCCGCCTCGACCTCCGCCAGCCCGGCGGCCAGCTCGTCCAGGTGGCGGGCGGCGGCATCGGCCATGGCGGCGTCCCAGGGCTCGCGCCAGCCGAGCGGCAGCGTGGAGATCGAGCCGCGCGCGGCGTCGTCCGGCAGCAGCCCCGCCAGGACGCGGGCGAGATCCAGCGTGTACGTCAGCCGCTCCCGCTCGGTCCAGTCCGGCCGGTAGACGGCGTGCTTGACGACCGGGTCGTGGAAGGCCGCGTACGGGAAGCCGTTGAGCGTCACCACCTCCAGGCCGCGCGCGTCCAGCTCCCTGCGCAGCCGCCCGAGCGCGGACGGGTCGGCGGCCAGCGTCCCGGCGACGGGAGCGGCCAGCCACAGGCCGAGGCCGAGCACGTCGGTGCCGAGGCGGTCGCGGACGGGGGCGGCGTACGCGTCGAGCTGGGCCACGATGCCGTCGAGGTCCTCGGCGGGGTGCACGTTGGTGCAGTAGCCAAGGTGCAGCGGCGTGCCCGACGGATGCAGGAGCCGCATCACTCGCCGCCGCGCTTGATCGAGCTGCCCGCGAACGTCGGCTCGTCCGCGCCGGCGACCGCCGACAGGTCGAGCCGCCCCGACTGGCCGTAGAACTCGACGGGGTTGCGCCAGAACACCTTGTCCACGTCGTCCTCGTCGAACCCGGCCTTCAGCATCGCCTCGGCCGTCTCCAGCGTCAGCAGCGGGTCGGAGACGCCCCAGTCGGCGGCCGAGTTGACCAGCATGCGCTCCAGGCCGTACCGGCGCAGGATCTCCACCATGCGCGGCGGCGACATCTTCGTCTCCGGGTAGATCGAGAACGCCGCCCAGCAGCCCGAGCCGTGCACCAGCTCGATCGTCACCTCGTTGAGGTGGTCGATCACGACCCGCTCGGGCGCGATGCCGGATGCCGCGACCACCTCCAGCGTGCGCCTGGTGCCGCGGGCCTTGTCGCGGTGCGGGGTGTGCACGAGCGCGGGCAGCGCGTGCTCGACGGCCAGGGCGAGCTGGCGTTCGAACGCGTCGTCCTCCTCCGGCGTCATCGAGTCGTAGCCGATCTCGCCGACCGCGACCACCCGGTCCTTGTCGAGGTAGCGGGGCAGCAGGTCCAGGACGGGACGGCAGCGCGGGTCGTTGGCCTCCTTGGGGTTGAGCGCGATCGTGGCGTGGTGCACGACCCCGAACTGCGCCGCCCGGTACGGCTCCCAGCCCAGCAGCGAGTCGAAGTAGTCGGTGAACGAGCCGGGGTTGGTGCGCGGCTGGCCGAGCCAGAACGCCGGCTCGACCACGGCGCGCACGCCCGCGGCGGACATCCTGGCGTAGTCGTCGGTGGTGCGCGAGGTCATGTGGATGTGGGGGTCGAAGATGCGCATCAGGTCTCCTCGCTGGTGAGGCGGCTCAGGAGGGCGGCGGCGTCGGCGGGCATGGGACGTCCGGCCGCGGCGCGCTCCTCGGCGAACGCGGCCAGCATCTCCGCCAGCTCGGCGTCCGCCCGTTCGCCGAGGCCGTGCACCGCGTCCAGCGGCACGCCCATGAACACGCACTTCAGCACCGCCTGCCGCCAGGCCGGCGGGTCCAGGTGGCGGGCGTAGGGGCCGAGCGCGGCGGCCAGCAGGCGGGCGTCGTTCGTCCGGATGGCGTCGAGCAGCAGCGGCACCGCCTGCGCGCCTATGGGCAGCAGCGGCAGCGCCTTCAGCACGGCGCGCTTCTCGTCGGCGTCGCCGTACTGGTAGAAGGCCGTGACGTCCCCGGCCACCCGGTCGGGCGGCAGCGCGGCCAGCAGCAGCGCCCTGGCCGCCTCGTCGGCCGTCCAGCCGGGGGCGTCGGGCAGCTCCGCCCGCCCGGCCTTGCGTCCCGCCGACGAGAACGGCCGCACGGCCGACTCCGGGCGTTCCGCGGCCTTCGCCAGCGCCTCCTCCAGCCAGGGCCATCCGGGGGTGCCGGTCAGCGCCTTGCGCAGTGCGTCGATGGTGGTCACGCGCCGCCTCCCTCCGTCGTGGGCACGCGCCCCTCGCCTGCTCCGGTACGTACGAGGCGGCGCGATGCTTCCTCGGCGCGGCGCAGGAAGGCGAGTGAGCGGGCCGCCACGTCCGGGGCGGCGTGCGAGTGCCTGGGCAGCTCGACGGCGACCAGGCCCCGGTAGCCGGAGTCGGACAGCGCCCGCAGCACCGGCGGGAAGTCGATCTCGCCCTCCCCGAACTCCAGGTGCTCGTGCGTCCCGCGCCGCATGTCGTCGATCTGGACGTTCACCACGTGCCCCGCCACGGCCGTCACGCAGTCGGGCACCGGGTCGGGCTCGTTGCAGCGGCAGTGCCCGATGTCGAGCGTCAGGCCGAACCCCTCCGGCTCGCCCAGGGCCTTCCGCAGCCTGCGCCAGCCCGCGATCGTGTCGACCAGCATGCCGGGCTCGGGCTCGAACCCCAGCGGCATCCCGCCGGCGTGCTCCAGCACCTGCGCGCATCCGGCCACCAGCCGTTCCCAGGCCGCTGCGGGCGGTACGCGGGCCGGGCGCACCCCCGACCAGAACGACACCGCCTCCGCCCCCAGGTCGGCTCCCACGGCGACGGCGCGGCGCAGGAAGCCGACCCGCTCGGCGCGGTCGTCGTCGAGCAGGGTGGGCGCGTGCTTGCGGCGCGGGTCGAGCAGGTAGCGGGCGCCGGTCTCGATCACCACGGCCAGGCCCAGCGTGCGGAGCCGGTCTGCGACCTCGGCCACCCTGCGGGCGAGGCCGGGGGCGAACGGGTCGAGGTGGTGGTGGTCGAGGGTGAGCGCGACGCCGCTGTAGCCGAGGCCGGCGATGATGTCCAGCGCGTCGGTCAGGCGGTGATTGGCGAAGCCGTTGGTGCCGTAACCGAACCTGATCATGTGGGCGACACCTTCCTGGCCAGGCGGCGGGCGAGCGGCACCGCCGCGGCGAGCGTGACTCCGGCGAGCGGCCTGCCCGCCCTGGCGGCCAGCGCGCCCTGGAGCGCGGGCAGGCTGACGATCCCGGCCGTCACGGCGTCCCTGACCCTGCTCGCGGAGGGGTCCGAGACGGCTCGCGCTTGGGGGCGGCCGAACTGCGCGGCGTACCAGAGCGCCAGCGCCCCCTGCGCGGGCGCCGCCGGTCCGCCGGCCGTTCGGACCTGTCCGGAGGGAACGGCGGCGGTCGTGGCCAGCGCCAGGGTGGCGGCCAGCGTGGCGGCGGGGCGGGCCGAGGTGGTCCCGGCCGTCTCGCCCCGCGACAGATCGGTCAGCAGGTACGTGTGCGCCGCCACGGTCAGCGCCGCGGGAACCGCCGCACCCGACGAACGGCCCGGTCCGGCTGGTGCGGGGCGCGGGGCGGCGGGCGAGGGTGCCGACGTGGTGCCCAGCAGCACGTTCAGGCCGCGGCAGAGCGCCATCACCAGCGGTCCGGCCCGGGTGTTCTTGGCCACCAGATCGTACGCCCACACCGCCCCCGCCAGCGGCGCGGCGACCGCGAGTGCGCGCCGCCCGCCGGTGAGCCCCGCGACGGCGAGGCCCGCGGCCGTGAGCCCGGCCGCCACCGCCAGCGCCTCCCCCGGCCGCACCCGCCCGGACGGGATCGGCCGCTCCGGCCGCTCGGCCGCATCGAGGTGCCGGTCGGCCCAGTCGTTGGCCGCCATCCCCGCCCAGTACAGGAAGACCGACGAGCAGACCAGCCCGGCCGTCCCGGGCCCCAGCGCCTTCCCCGCGGCGGCTCCGGCGATCACGTCGCCGGGCACCGACAGCGCGGCCGGGGCCCGCACGAGGTCGATCAGGTCCCGAAGTCTCACATCCGCGCTCCTTTCGCCGGCGACCCTGCTCTCGACCGGCTCACCCGCCGAGGTCCCCATGCGGGGTGGAGGTGCCCCGGGCCGCCGCGCACGAGCCGCGGGCGGGTGACCGCGCCCCGATGCGTGGGCGGGACGGACGGCGCGTGGGCGGGCAGGAGGACGGGTTTCGAGAGGACGGACGGACAGGAGGTCACCGAGCGGGCTCCAGGGTGTCGATGAAGGCGCACAGGGCCTGCCACTGCTCGGCGAGCCCGTGCGGGACCTCGCCCAGGGGGTCTTTGAAGAAGAAGGCCAGCTCGGGCAGCGGCCCCACGCGGCCGAGCCGGTGCGCGGCGGCGGTGAGGCGGGCCAGGTCGAGGATGAGCGGCGCGGCGAGCGCGGAGTCGCAGCCGTGCCAGGTGAACTCCATCCGCATCGCGGTCCCGAGGAAGCCTTCGAACGTGACGAGGTCCCACGCGGTCTTGAAGTCGCCCAGGTCCTCCAGGTAGTCGATGCGGGTCTCCCCCTGGGGCGCGTAGCCGAGGGTCTCGGCGAGGACGCGCTGCTTGCTCGCGGCCTTGGCGGCGTTGGCGCCGGGGCGGGCGAGGTTGGCGCCGTCGCCGCCGCCGAGCAGGTTGACGCCCGACCAGGTGCGGACCTTCAGGTTGCGCTGGGCGAACATCGGGGCCAGCACGGACTTCACCAGCGTCTCGCCGGTCTTGCCGTCGTGCCCGCCGTAGGGCAGGGAACGCTCGCGGGCGAGCGCGTCGAGCGCGGGCAGGCGGGCGCCGGTGGAGGGGGTGAAGTCGACGTACGGGCAGCCGGCGTGGAAGGCGGCGTAGGCGGCGAGCGCGCTGGGCGGCAGGACGTTGCCGGGACGGTCGAGCGCGGCGCGCAGCGCGGGCAGCTCGGCGTGGGCGGGATGCGGCGGCGGGGCGGGCTCGGTGGTGGAGACGTTGATGACGACGACGCGTTCGAGGTCGTGGCGGCGGCGGAAGGCGTCGAGGTCGGCGCTGATGGCGGCGGCGGTCTCGGCCTGGCGGGCGGCGGAAGGTAACGGGCGTAAGCGCTGGTCGATGGCCGTCAGCTCCGCCTGCACGGCCGACGCGACGGCCGCCGGCACGACCCCGGCCGCGGCCAGCTCGGCGGCTTTCTTGTCGAGCGGCACCGAGGTGACGTCGTGTCCGCCGAACACCAGGTCGCCGATCCCCGGCCGGACGCGGTCGCGCAGCGCGGGCGACTCGAGGACGCATCCGGTGGGGCCGGTCAGGCCCGACCTGACGGCCAGGGCACCGATCATGCTGGTGACGGCGACCGAACCACGGGCTCCGATCAGCCATGCTCCCGTTCTCATGCGCTCTCCTCCGGCGGGCGGTCGGCTGGGCGTGGAGATGATCGGGCTTTCGTGTTGAGAATGCGCTCGAATGCGCCGTCGATCAAGCAGGAACCGACGCCTGTTCACATTCACCCGCCGATGCTCTCCCTAATATGGCGAGTTGCACTATGAGGGGTCGGCTGGGCTAAAGTGCGAAGCGCACGAGAAGCGGAGGGGAACGATGGCGCGACGTCCCGACCTGGTCGGCCTGACCGTGCTCGCCATGCTGTCGGTACGCCCGGCCCACCCCTACGAGCTGCACCGCTTCATCGTCGACACGCACAAGGACTACGTGACCGGCCTGCCCAGAAGTCTCTACCACGCGGTCGAGAAGCTGGCCGGCCAGGAGCTGATCGTCCCCGTCGAGACGAGCAGGCAGGGCCGCCGTCCCGAACGCACCATCTACGAGATCACCGACGAGGGCCGCCGCGAGCTGGCCACCCGGCTGCGCGCCCTCCTGGAGAGCCCGCAGGGCGAGCGCCGCACGTTCACCGCCGCCGTCTCCCTCATGGGGGTGCTGCCGGTGCCCGACGCGCTGCAGTCGCTGCGCACCAGGGCGGCCTCCCTGGAGGGCGAGCTGGCCGGGCTCAACGCCCACCTCGAGGCGCTGCGCACCTCCGGGCTGCCGGAGGTGCTGACGGTGGAGCTCGACTACGAGCGCACGCTCAGCGAGGCCGAGCTCGGCTGGATCAGGGGGCTCATCGCCCGCCTGGAGTCGGGCGAGCTCACCTGGTCGGGCACCGTCAACCAGGGCCTGCTCGCCGAGGTGCTCGACGAGCAGGAGAGCGAGTCATGAAACGCGGCCGCCGGGGTGCGCCGGCGCTCGCCGAGGCGGCCGCGATCCTGGAGGCGCCGGTCGCCGCGGTCTGGGACGCGCTGGCCGGCGAGCTGCTGCCCGACGGGCGGCGCTCCGGCCGGTTCACCGTCGAGGACGCCCCAGGACACACCTCCACCGTCGAGATCTCCGGGCGCACGATCGCGTTCCAGGGCGGCTGGTGGTACCGGGGCGAGTGGAGCGTCGAGCCGCACCCGCAGGGCGCGCTGCTCGTCCACCGCGTCTTCAACGTGGCGCGGACGGCGCGCTGGGCGGTGCCGCTGGCCAACCGCATGTTCGCCGGGTTCGCGGCGGAGACGCGCCGGGCGTTCGAGGCCAGGCTGGCGGCCGTCGCCGGAAGGCTGGGGTGTGCCACCCGGCCGGTCGAGGCCGCCCCCTAGCCGAGCGCGTGGTCGAGGTTGAAGGCCGCGCTGATGAGCGCGAGATGCGTGATGGCCTGCGGGAAGTTGCCGAGCTGCTCGCCGTTGTGCCCGATCTCCTCGGCGAAGAGCCCGAGGTGGTTGGCGTAGGTGAGCATCTTCTCGAACGCCAGCCTCGCCTCGTCCAGGCGGCCCGCACGGGCCAGCGCCTCGACGTACCAGAAGGAGCAGATCGAGAAGGTGCCCTCGGGCCCCTCCAGCCCGTCCGGGCTGACCTCGGGGTCGTAGCGGTAGACCAGCGAGTCGGAGACCAGCCCCGCGCCGAGCGCGTCGAGCGTGGACAGCCACTTGGGATCGGTCGGCGAGACGAACTTGGCCAGCGGCATCATCAGGATCGAGGCGTCCAGCACGTCCTCGTCGAAGTGCTGCACGAACGCGCCGAGATCGGGCCGCCAGCCGTGCCGCATGATGTCGCGGTAGATGTTGTCGCGGGCGTGCCGCCAGCGGGGCATGTCGGCGGGCAGGCCGCGCTGGGTGGCCATGCGCATCGCGCGCTCGATCGCCACCCAGCACATCAGCCGCGAGTAGACGAAGTTCTTGCGCCCGCCGCGGGTCTCCCAGATGCCCTCGTCCGGCTGGTTCCAGTTGTCGCAGACCCAGTCGACCAGCGTGCACACCTCCTCCCAGCGGTCGCTGGAGATCGGCGCGCCCCACTTGTTGTAGAGGTAGACGGAGTCGATGAGCGCCCCGTAGATGTCGAGCTGGAGCTGGTCGGCGGCGGCGTTGCCGATGCGCACGGGGGCCGAGCCGCGGTGGCCCTCCAGGTGGTGCAGCTCCTGCTCGGGCAGGTCGCAGCGGCCGTCGATGCCGTACATGATCTGCAAGGGGCCGTCGCGGCCGCCGCGGCCGAGCGAGACGTGGTCGGACAGGAAGCTCATGAACGCGTCGGCCTCCTCGGTGAAGCCGAGCCTGAGCAGCGCGTAGACGCAGAACGCGGCGTCGCGGATCCAGACGTAGCGGTAGTCCCAGTTGCGGCCGCCGCCGATGCGCTCCGGCAGGCTGGTGGTGGGCGCGGCGACGATGCCGCCGGTCGGCGCGTACGTGAGCAGCTTGAGCGTCAGCGCCGAGCGGTGCACGACCTCGCGCCAGCGGCCCCGGTAGCGGGAGGCCGACAGCCAGCGCCGCCAGAAGCGCACGGTGGCGGTGAACTCCGCCTCCGCCTCCTCGGTCGGGCAGCCGCGCGGCGCGATGCCGGGCGCCATGTTGTCGAGGGCGAATACGGCGTGCTCGCCCTCGTTCAGCTCGAAGGTCGTCCAGGCGTCGCGCTCGTCGGTCTGCAGCGGCACGCTGGAGGTCAGCGCGAGCGCCAGCGCCGGCGAGGCGAAGGTGACGGTGCCCGCCTCGCGGGTGACGACGTGGGGCTGCCTGGCGTAGTCGAAGCGGGGCGCCACGCGGGCGTGGAACGGGATGCGGCCGCGTACGCAGGAGACACGGCGGATCAGCCGGTGCCGGTCGGCCTCGCTGGGGTCGGTGGCGATGGGCATGAAGTCCTGGATCTCGCCCACCCCGTCGTCGGCGAAGAACCGGGTGATCAGCACGTTGGTGTCGGGGAAGTAGAACTGCTTGGTCGTCGCGGGCACGTCGGCGTGCAGCTCGAAGGAGCCGCCCTTGCCGGCGTCGAGCAGGGCGGCGAAGACGCTGGGGGCGTCGAATCGCGGGCAGCAGTACCAGTCGATCGTGCCGTCGGTGCCGACGAGCGCGACCGTGCACAGGTCGCCGATCAGCCCGTGCTCGCCGATCGGCAGGTATCGGGAGTCACCACCGGGTGCCTGCATGTCACCAACGTACGCCGACGCCCGTTTTGTCGGGTTCTGTGCCGTGTCAGAGCCGCGTCAAAGGCCCCGAGATCTTCGTCAGCGCGCCGGCGGGGTTTGGCGATCTTCTGCTCGGTCAGGTGCCGGACGCCCGCCGATCCTCCCGGCCCTCGGCGGGCACGAAGGACGATGGCATCCGAGTTCGAACTGCGCTGTCCCATCACGGCCGACCTCGGCCTGATCAGGGACCTGGTCCGCCTGCACGGCCGCTGCTGCGGCCTTCCCGAGCGGCGCCTTGACGACCTCGTGCTGGCGACCAATGAGGCCGTCACCAACGTGCTCGACCACGGCGGCGCCTCCGGCGTGCTGACCGCGCGCGGCCTCGCCGACGGGGTCATGGTGCAGGTGCTGGACGTCGCCGGGCTGCTCACCGGCGGCCACCTCGCCGCCGCCGCGCTCGACCGGACCGCCTCGCGCGGCTACGGACTGTGGGTGATCCGGCATCTGTGCGACGCGGTGACGGTGGAGCAGACCGGCGCGGGCTCACTGCTCAGCATGTGGGTCTGCCACGCCCCGGAGCGTCCGGCCGGCGACGGCTCCCGGCGGCAGCGCATAGGGGGCTGATCTTCGCGGGGTCCCGGGTTACGTTCGGAGCATGCGTCAAACAGGCACGGGCCCCGGCCCCATCACCCCTGACGGATCCCCTGTCGAGTTCTACACCCTCGTCGGCGCCGGCTCGGAACCCGACCATGTCGCCGAGGTGACCCCGCACGGCGGCACGGTCCTGGAGCTGGGCTGCGGCGTCGGGCGGGTGACACATCCGCTCATCGAGCGCGGCTTCACGGTGGTCGCCGTGGACGAGTCGCCGGACATGCTGGCGTACGTGCGGGGCGCGCGTACCGTCCTGTCCCGCATCCAGGACCTGCACCTGGACGAGCGCTTCGACACCGTCATGCTGGCCTCGCAGCTCGTCAACACCCCCGACGACGCCGAGCGGCGCGAGCTGCTCGACGCCTGCGTCCGGCACGTCAAGCCGGGCGGGTCGGTGCTCATCCAATGGATGCCGGCCACGTCGCAGGACCGCTGGCAGGTGGGCAGGAGCCGCTCGGAGGGCGACATCACGATCAAGATGGCGTCGTACGAGCCGGTCCGGCCCGGCGTGGCGGCGGTGACGATGGAGTACGGCTACGTCAAGGACGGCACCAGGAAGGTCTGGACGCAGTCCTTCGAGTCGCTGCGGCTGACCGACGACGAGCTCGCCGCGCAGCTCGCGGCGGCCGGGCTGCGCCTGGACCGGTTCCTCACCGAGGACCACACGTGGGCGGTCGCCAGGCCGGCCTGACCCGGGCGGGCGCCTTTACAGTGTAGATCTCAGCATGGCGCCGATCTTCCCCGATTTACTGGAAAATGCTGGGACTGTTGGTAAAGTCGCGCCATGAGTGACCGGCTGGACGATCTCGAACGGCGGATCGACGAGCTGCGTGCGGCCGTGCGCAAGGCGATGCGCGCCAGGGACGGCGCCACCGCGCGCGTGCTGCGGGCCGAGCTGCGCAGCGCCGAGCGCGCCTGGGACGCCCTGGTGTGCGGCACCGAGCCGGTCAAGGAGGAGCCGCCGCGCCTGGTCACCGTGCGCGAGCAGGTGCACCAGGGGCTGCGGCTGCTCGGCGCGCCCGCCCAGCCCCGGCTGATCGTGGCCGTCAGCGACGCGTTCTTCGGCGGCACCATCCGCAGCGGCCAGCTCACCAGCCTGCGCAGGGACGAGGAGCGCTCGTTCCGGTCCTCGCCGTACGGCCGGCCGTACTACCTGTGCGCGGCGCTCACCGACCGCCTCTCCCCCGCCCGCGGCCTGCTCACGCTGAGCACCTGGCCGCTGGAGCGGCGCGTGGTCGGCCCGCTCAGCCCCCGCGTCGACTTCCTGACCTGCGCCATCGCGGTGGCCCGCGAGCACGCGGCGCGGGAGCGGGAGGGGCGTGAGCCGCTGGATGAGCGGGCGAGCCGCTTATTGCTGCGCATGGCCAGGAACATCCCCGGCGCCACGGACGGCACGCTGGGCCCGCCCGACCCCGAGCGGGTGACCCGCGCGGCCCAGGCCGAGCTGCGCGTCCACGTCGATCGCGACACGCGGGACCGCGCTGAGCTGGCCGAACGCGCCGCCGCGCAGCTCGGTGACGCCGCCCGGCTGTTCGGCGCCGCTACGCTGAGCACGATCAAGAAGGAGAACGCCAAGTGAGCGGCTTGAAGCGCGAGGGCGACCACGTGCACCGCCTGGAGGCGCTGCGGGGCACCACGCCGCCGCGGCCGCACGACGCCCGCGCCATCGCGGCCCTGGCCGCCAACCCCGGCTGTGCCCGCCGGGCCCTGCTCGACGGCGCCGGCATCGACAAGGACGCCGCCGCCCGCCACCTCGGCTTCCCCGCCCCGTTCGGGCAGTCGCCGTTCGCGATCACGCGCGGCAACATGTTCGAGGCGCAGGTGAAGGCCGACGGGTGCGCGGAGCTGCTGCGGATGCTGCGCGAGCTGCTCGGGCTGCCCATCGCGGAGGTCGCCTACCACGACGTGGAGAACGTCGGCGCCCACCTGCGCCACGCCCACACCAGGGCGCTGATCGACCGGGCGGCCCGCGACGAGCACGACGCGGGCACGCTGTACGACCATCCGCTGCTCACGCTGGAGATCGCCGGGCACACCGCCTACCTGGAGCCCGACGTGGTGGCCTTCCAGCTCGGCGGGCGCTTCCACATCGTGGAGATCAAGTCGTTCGCGGTGATCGACGGTCAGGCCGACCCGTCGGCGGTCGCGGCGGCCGCCCGGCAGGCCGCGGTCTACGTGCTGGCGCTGCGCACGCTGCTGGAGGAGCTGGGCCACGACCCGCTCAAGGTCTCCCACGACGTGGTGCTGGTCTGCCCGGAGAACTTCGCCAACCGTCCGGTCGCGTCGCTGGTCGACGTACGCAAGCAGCTCGCGGTGCTGCGCCGCCAGCTCACCAGGATGACCACGCTCGACCGGCTGCTCGCCGACCTGCCCGACGACCTCAGCTTCGACCTGCGTCCCGACGAGGACGGCCGGCCCACCAGGCCGGTGGCCGAGCTGGCCGACGCGCTGCGCAGGACGACCGCCCGCTACGCGCCCGACTGCCTGTCCACCTGCGACCTGTGCTTCTTCTGCCGCGACGAGGCCCGCCAGGAGGGCGCGTCCGACCTGCTCGGCCGCCAGGTGCGCGACGAGCTGGGCGGGGTCGCCTCGGTCTCCGAGGCGCTCGGCCTGGCCGACGGCACGCTCGACCCGGCCGAGGGGCAGGAGGAGATCGCCCGCCTGCTCCGCAACGCCGAACGCCTGCGAAGAGAGTGCCTCGCATGAACCCGCGACCGATCCCGCCGCCGGCCCCGCCGCTGCGCCCGGCGCCCCAGGGGGAGGGCCAGGCATGAGCCTGCTGACCTCGCTCGCCCGGCTGCGCGCCCTCGACGAGGGCATCGCCCAGCCCGTCGCGACCGTCAGGCACTGCCACCTGTCCGAGCGGCCCATGGTGTTCATCCCGCTGAAGCTGTCGGGCGAGGCCGCCGCGCCGCTTGCCGCGATGCTCGGCACCGACCGCGACCGGCCGCACCTGCTCGTGGTGACCCAGCCGCGCAACCGCGACCTGCGCTTCGCGTGGGCGGCGCAGGTGGCCGACGTGCTGCTGCCGTACATCGAAGGCTTCCTGCACGACACCGAGACGGTCGAGCGCAGGAACGCCGACCCCTACGAGCGTGCGCTGGACGCCCCGCAGCTCATCGTGCCGAATCTGGGCGGCGTGGCGTTCACCCGGCTGCTCGGCCGCTCGACCCGGTTCCGCCGCCCCGACGGGCCCTACCCGGTGCCGGAGTCGGTGCCGCTGCTCGGGCGGTGGCTGACCTATCTCGGGGAGCGGGCCGCGTACCCGGGGTCGTCGCTGATGCTGGCCGCGACGCAGGAGCTGGGCCGCCACTGGGCCAGCGGGCAGAGCGCGCTGGAGGACGCCAACCTGGCCTCGCTCATCGGCTGGATCACCACCGGGCCCAGCGACGAGGCCGAGGACCCGCTGATCTGGCCGCCCGCGGGGCCCGCCACCGATCCGGGGTTCGACGCCGAGGTGCTCGCCCCGGCGATGGAGAGCGGGTCGCCCGAGCGCATCACCGAGGCGCTGCGCACCCAGCTCGAACCCACCTGGCGGCTGATGTGGCAGGCGATCGACCTGCTGGCCGGGCTGCCCGAGGGCGCGAGCGTGGCGCAGCGGTGGGAGCAGGACCGCGGCTCGTTCAGCGGCATGGCGGAGAGCATCGCCGAGGGCGCGCCGCCGCAGCCCCGCCGCGACGGCGCGGTGGCCGCCGCGGCCCGGCTGGCCCGCATGGAGCGCGCGCAGGCCGCCTACGAGGTGCAGCGCGCCTACGACGACCCGCTGGTCATGGCCGAGTACCGCCTGACCGGTGAGGCGTTCGCCGGCGAGGTCGTCGAGACGGTGCCGGACAACACCGAGGGCGAGGGCCGTTCGCGCAAGCTCCGGCCGCTCGTGGTGATCAAGACGGACGATCCGGTACGCCTGGCGCCCGGCACCTCGCTCGGCACCCCGCAGCGCCGCGGCCAGGGCGCCGAGCTGGTGGAGGCGGCCGAGGGCCTGGTCACCCTGAAGATCACCAAGGGCATGGGCCGGGGCAAGACGCCCGCGCCCGGAGCGGTGCCCGAGGTCGGCGAGCGGGTCTGCTACACCTCGCTCACCGACGACTTCCAGGGCTCGCCCGCCCTGCCCGAGGCCGAGGCCACGCCGTGGACGCACGGCGGCCCGCCGCAGGAGTACGTGCCCGACGACGAGGACGCTCTGGAGGACTGGTCGTGACCGACAGCCCCGAGCAGGTCATCAGGAACGTCCTGGCCGACCTGCCCAGGCACCGCGGCGTGGTGGTCGACTCGCCGCCCGGCGCGGGCAAGTCGACCCTCGTCGTACGCGCCGCCGCGCACATCGCCGCGACCGGCGAGCCGCTGATGATCGTCGCCCAGACCAACGAGCAGGTCGACGACCTGGTGGCCAGGATCTGCGACAAGCATCCGCACCTGACCGTGGGGCGGCTGTCGGCGAGCGGGTACGTGCCGCCGCTGCGCATGCTGGAGCTGCCCGGCGTCCGCGTCGGCACCCGCATCCAGGACCTCGGCGACCCCGACATCGTCATCGCCACCGCCGACAAGTGGGCGTGGATCGGCGACCGGGTGTGGCCGTGGGCGATCGTGGACGAGGCGTACCAGATGCGCTCGGACAAGCTGCTGCGCATCGCGGGGCTGTTCGAGCGGGCGCTGTTCGTGGGCGATCCCGGGCAGCTCGACCCGTTCTCGATCGTGGACGGCGACCGCTGGTCCGGCCTGTCGTGGGACCCGCTGCAGAGCGCGGTCGCGGTGCTGCTGCGGCACAATCCCGACCTGCCCGTGCACCGGCTGCCGGTGTCGTGGCGGCTGCCCGCGTCGGCGGCGCCGGTGGTGTCGCAGGCGTTCTATCCGTTCACCGGGTTCCGCTCGGGCACCTCGGAGGGCGAGCGGTGGCTCGAGCTGTCCACCGGCGGCATGGGCACCGTGCACGACCGGGCGCTCGAGGAGGCCGCCAGGTCCGGGTGGGCGCTGCTGGAGCTGCCCAACCGCCACACCGTGCGCACCGACGGCGAGGCCGTGCAGGCGGTGGCGATGCTGGCCGAGCGGCTGCTGCAGCGCGGCGCGGTGGCGGGCTCGGAGCAGGGCGAACGGCCCGTGACGGCCGACAGGATCGCGGTCGGCGCGGCGCACCGGGACCAGGTGGCCGCCATCCGCGCCGCGGGCCTGCCGCCCGAGATCACCGTCGACACCGCCAACCGGCTACAGGGCCGCGAGTACGACGTCACGATCGTGCTGCACCCGCTGTCGGGCCGCCGCGACGCCACGGCGTTCCACCTGGAGTCGGGGCGGCTGTGCGTGCTGACGTCCCGGCACCGGCACGCCTGCGTGGTGGTCGCCAGGGCGGGCATCGCCGAGCTGCTGGACGCGCACCCGTCGGCCGAGCCGGTGCAGCTCGGGGTGCCGGTGAAGTTCCCCGACGGCTGGGAGGCCAACCAGGCGGTGCTCGAGCACCTGGCCGAGCACCGCGTGTGAGGCCGGGACGTCCATCGCAGGCGGCATGGTGGCGGCGCCGGGTCGGAGAGGCCGGTCATAGGCGGCGGCGCCAGACGTCGACGATGAGGACCGGGCGCATGCCCGCCGACTCGTACAGGTCCAGGGCCGGCGTGGTGTTGTTGGAGTCGACGTGCAGGAGCGTCCCCTTGCGCCCGCGGGCGGCGTCGGCGGCGAACGCGTGCCGCAGCAGGAACCGGCCGAGCCCCCGGCCCCGGTATTCGGGCAGCACGGCCAGCGTGGCGACGTAGCCGCACTGCTCGTCGGCCACGAACTGGTCGTTGCCGACGACCACCGCCGCCGGGTCGCCGTTCACCCTGGCCAGCGTCAGCTGCGCCCAGTCGGTCGCGGACATGGCCTGGCGGCGCTGGTACCACTCCTCGTACGGGACCGCGACGAAGCCGAAGTGCTCCGCGAACGCCACCTGGTGCACCTGGTGGGCCTGGCGCCGCACCTCCTCGCTCTCCCCCGTGTGCAGGGTGACGCCGCCGGGCACCTCCGGGGCCTCGACCGGGCCGTCGTGGTCGATGCGCATGCGGTGGAAGCAGGTGCCGGGCTCGAAGCCGAACCTGCCGAGCGTCTCCTGCTTCTCGCGGTCGGCGCGGTAGACGCCGGAGTGCAGGGTGACGCTCTCGTGCCCGCACGCGGCCCCGAGCTCGGCGGCGCGGTCGAGCACCAGCCGCCACAGCTCGTCCGCCAGGTCCTGGACGCCGGGGCGGACGATGACGTCCACGTCCACCAGGTCGCTGTCGCCGTTGCGGTAGACCCAGGCGTGCCCGTCGAGCCGTCCGTCGGGGGCGTAGGCGTTCCAGCCGTCCCTGGCGGGGTGGAAGCCGGGCTCGTTCAGGTCGTCCACGATGTCGGCGAGCGTGGTGTCCGGCTCGCCGATGACCTCTGTGTTGCGCGCCGAGACAAGCTCGAAGATGGCGGGGGCGTCGTCCGCCGTGGGCCGCCTGATGGTGTACATGCTCCGGATTGTCCCCAAACCCCGGCGAAACCGCCTCTCCTTTTCCGTACCGGCGGCGGGGGCGGGGGGCATGCGCCGTAGAATGAAGGCGCATACTTACCGGCCGACAAGTCGAAAAGGTGTGAAGTGCGCGAAGACACCCGAACCCGCATCCAGGAAGTCGCCCTCCGGCGCTTCACGGAGCAGGGATACGAAGCGACCTCGCTGCGGGAGATCGCCGAGGAGCTCGGGGTGACGAAGGCCGCACTTTACTACCATTTCAAGACCAAGGACGACATCGTGGCCAGCTTGGTCGAGAAGCGGCTGATCGAGCTGGAGAAACTGCTGGAGTGGGTGCGCAGCCGGCCGAAGACGCCGGAGACGCGCCGCGAGCTCG
The DNA here is from genome assembly GCF_040678535.1 of Nonomuraea sp. NPDC052634. Lineage (NCBI taxonomy): Bacteria > Bacillati > Actinomycetota > Actinomycetes > Streptosporangiales > Streptosporangiaceae > Nonomuraea > Nonomuraea sp. NPDC052634. Next base: position 1,091,418 of record NZ_JBFATY010000001.1, read on the forward strand.
TCGAACGTTACGCCGCCGACCTCCGCGACTCCCGCCACCACGGCATCGCCCGGTTCCTGGAGCGCAACCAGACCGCGCTGCGCGACCACCCCACGCTCATCAAGATCCGCGAACGGATGATGGAGCTGATCTCCGAGCTCAGCGAGTCCGGCGCCACGCCCACCGAGCGCGTCAGCTATTCGCTGGCGCTCTTCGCCCTGCACGCGGGCAAGTGGCTGCTGAAAGAGGACGAGCTGCCGGAGGAGGAGATCCAGAAGGCGACGGTCGAGGTGGCGCTCCGGCTCCTGGACGCCTGACCGCGATTTCCGGCGCGATGCCCCCTATACGGACGAATGGGGCGGCATTTTCGGGGCAGTGACCCGTCACGCATCCAAAGGGGAGGAGACGTGGTGGAGGCTACGATAGCGCTCCGACTGCCCAGGGATGCGGCTAGCGTGCCGCTGATCAGGCAGCTGCTCGACGGCACGCTGCGGTCGCTCGGCGTCGAGCCGCAGGTGCGCGACGACATCGAGCTCATGCTCACAGAGGCGTGCTCCAACGTCATCAAGCACGCGGGGCCCAGCGACGATTACACGGTCAGCGCGTCCGTCCACGACCACCTGTGCGTCATCAAGGTCATCGACACCGGCGGCGGCTTCGACCCGCGCAGCCTGCTCGAACCCGAGCCGGGCGCCGAGCAGGGGCGCGGGATGCAGATCATGCGCGCGCTCGCCGACGACGTCCGCTTCACCAACCGCCGCGAGCACGGCGCGGTCGTCTGCCTGGAAAAGCGCCTGCGCTACGCCCCCGGCGCCGCCGGCCGCCACCTCATGGCCACCTGACCCCTCCCCCTGGCGGCCCCCTCCCCCTGGCCGACCGCTCACCGCCCTTGGGGTATCCGCTCCCCCACGCTGCTGCTCTCGGGACGCCCGCTCACTGCGCTCTCCGGTGCTTGCTCGCCCGCCGGACGGTCGTCACGACGGTCCTGCGCGCCCGGTTCTTGATCGTCGGCGTGGCGTCCGGCACGTTCCAGCCGGTCGTCGCTCCGGCCCGCCACGCGGTGCGCGTGGTCACCGGCCCGGCTGTTCGCGCGGCCCAGGCTGTCGCCGGCCCGGCCGTTCGCCTGCTTCAGCTCCAGCCCGCCCGTCTCCCCGCTGCGGGGCTCCGGTCTCACGCCTGGGCCTGCTCGCCCGACGTGCGGCTCCCGTCCCACGCCCGAGCCCGCCTGCCCGGCACGAGACTCCCGTCCGACGCCCGCTTGCCCCGCGGCGGGCCGCGCGTGCGGTTTCCGCTCCGCGAGGTCCGGGCTCGCGGCCGGGCGGGACGCCGGGCCGGCTTCCGCCGCCGAGCCGGCCCTGGCCGCTGCCGGGCGGGGCGATGTCGTGCGGGGGTTCTGGGTGGAGCGCTGGCCGGTGGGGAGGCGGAGGAGCCGGAGGAGGCGGGTCATGGCTTTTCGCCAGCGGATCATCGTGGCGGCCAGGCCGAGGAAGGTGAGCATCGAGGCCACCGCGATGAGCAGTACCGCCGAGACGATGAGGACCAGGACGACCATCAGGGTCCCGATCAAGCCGAGCACGGTCATCATTCGCCGGACAATGCCCGCCCACCAGCGGTTTATTCCAGGGATTTGGGATAGATCAAGGTTACTTCGCCCCGGCGTCGAGCTGGTCGAGCCGTCCGGGCATGAGGTCGAGCCGCCGCAGGATGACGCCTTCGCGCAGCGCCCACGGGCACACGTCGAGCCGTTCCACCTCGAAAATGTCCATCGCCGCGTCCGCCACCAGCGCCCCGGCGGCGAGCTGCGCGGCCCTCCCCGGCGACACCCCCGGCAGCCGGGCGCGCGCGGCCGACTCCATGGTGGTGAGCTTGGCCGCCCAGTCGGCCATGTCCTGGCGGGACAGGGAGCGGGCGACGTACGGGCCTTCGCTGGAGGGCGCCGCGCCGGCGATCCTGGCGAGCTGCTTGAAGGTCTTGGAGGTGGCGACCGCGCGGTCGGGACGGCCGTACCGCATGACGTCGCCGACCGTGCGGGCGATCTCGGCGCGTACGTGCTTGCGCAGGCCGCGCACCTCCTCGGGGGCCGGCGGGTCGGCGGTGAACCAGTCGCGGGTCAGCCGTCCGGCCCCGAGCGGCAGCGACACGGCGACGTCGGGCTCCTCGTCCACGCCCGCGGCGATCTCCAGCGAGCCGCCCCCGATGTCGAAGGCCAGCAGCCGCCCCGACGACCAGCCGAACCACCGCCGCACGGCGAGGAACGTCAGCCGCGCCTCGTCACGCCCGGACAGCACCGCGATGTGCACGCCGCAGCGCCGGTCGATCCGCGCGAGCACCTCCTCGCCGTTGGCGGCCTCGCGTACGGCGGAGGTGGCGAAGGCGAGCAGGTGCTCTACGCCCTTGTCCTCGGCGATGCGGACGGCCTCCTCGACGAAGTCGCCGAGCCGCTCGACGCCCTCCTTGCCGAGGTTCTGGTCCTGGTCGAGGTATTCGGTCAGGCGCAGCTCGGCCTTGTGGGAGAAGGCAGGCATGGGGCGCGCGCCGCGGTGGGCGTCGACGACCAGTAAATGGACGGTGTTCGAGCCGATGTCCAGCACGCCGAGTCGCATGGGAGAACACGCTACCGTTCTGCGGCTTTCGCAAGGTGATCGGGCTGAGCCTCCCGAAACGCCACCTTCGCGATGCGACCGGGTGCGGAGCTTCCCGGAACGTTGCTCTCGCGATGTGACCGGGTGCGGAGCCTCCCGGAACGTTGCTCTCGCGATGCGCCCGGCTGGAGCCCCCGCTGCACCCTGGGGGCACACTCCCGGGGCGGGGATCTCCCGGACCGACCGCGGCGCCCACCGCCGTCTCGCCCCGCCGCGTGATCGTGGGCACGCTCCAGGCACTACCCTTCCTTGGTGGCATGACACGTTTGGGGGACCTTTGACCGCTTGTTGTGGCCCGAGCAGGGAGAGCGCCGCCGGGCCGTCTCAGGAGGCCGCCGGGCCGTCTCAGGAGGCCGCCGGGCCGTCACACGAGGCCGTCCGGCTCGCCGCGCCCACGCCGGCGCGTAAGCGCAAGGCGACGACGCGCGGGATGGTGCGCATCCCCGGCGGGACGTTCCTCATGGGCGGCGACGACCCGGACGGCAGGCCGGAGGACGGCGAGGGGCCGGTGCGCGAGGTGCGCCTGGACCCGTTCCTCATCGACGCGGCATGCGTGACGAACGCGCAGTTCGCCACGTTCGTCAAGGAGACCGGTTACGTGACGGAGGCCGAGCGCATCGGCTGGTCGTTCGTGTTCTACCAGTTCGCCAGGGCCGGGGTGATGGACGCGACCGTGCCGGGCGCGCCCTGGTGGGTCGGCGTCGAGGGCGCCACGTGGCGCTCGCCCGAGGGGCCCGGCTCGTCGATCGGCGACCGGCAGAATCACCCGGTCGTGCACGTGTCGTGGAACGACGCCGCCGCGTACGCCGAATGGGCGGGCAAGCGGCTGCCCACCGAGGCCGAGTGGGAGATGGCGGCCAGGGGCGGCCTGGAGCGCAAGCGCTACCCGTGGGGCGACGAGCTGGCGCCGAACGGCCGGCAGCGCTGCAACATCTGGCAGGGCCCCTTCCCCACCGCGCCGAGCAAGGGGACGATGCCGGTCAAGTCGTTCCAGCCGAACGGCTACGGCCTCTACAACGTCGCCGGCAACGTGTGGGAGTGGACGGCCGACTGGTGGGGCACCGAGTGGGAGCCGTACGCGGAGAACCCGCTCGGCCCGGCGGACGGCACGGCGAAGGTGATCAGGGGCGGCTCGTACATGTGTCACGATTCCTACTGCAACCGTTACCGCGTGGCGGCGCGCACGTCGAACACGCCCGACTCGTCGACCGGGCACACCGGCTTCCGCTGCGCGGCCATAGTCTGAGCGTCATGTCACGAACCCTGCGACTGCTGATCACCGGCGGCGGCACCGGTGGTCACACCTACCCGGCCCTGACGACCCTGTCGGCCGTCCAGCGACGTCAGGTGCCGCACGACGTGCTCTGGGTGGGCACCGCCAACGGCCTGGAGGCCCGCATCACGGCCGAGCACGGCATCCCGTTCAAGGCGATCACCACGGGCAAGCTGCGCCGCCGGCCCAACCTCAAGGAGCTGGGCACCAACATCGCCGACATGTTCCGCATCCCGATCGGGGTGCTGCAGGCGGTGGGGCACGCCGCCCGGTACCTCCCCGACGTGGTGCTGTCGACGGGGGGTTACGTGGCGGTGCCGATCGGCGTGGCGGCCAAGCTGATCCGCAGGCCGCTGGTGATGCACGAGCAGACGACCGTGGTGGGGCTGGCCAACCGCATCCTGGCCAGGCTGGCGACGCGGATCGCGCTGTCGCACGAGTCGTCGCTCGACTACCTGCCCGCCAAGGCCCGCAAGAAGGCCGTGGTGACCGGCAACCCGATCAGGCCGGAGCTGCTGCAGGGCAACCGGGCGGCGGCGTACGACCTGTTCGGGCTGACGTTCGAGGTGCCGCTGATCTACGTGACGGGCGGCGCCCAGGGCAGCAAGCAGATCAACACGCTGATCATGGAGATCCTGCCGCGGCTGCTGCCGCACGCGCAGATCGTGCATCAGTGCGGCCCGGCGTGGATCGACCAGATGCGGGCCGTGGAGCTGCCGCCCGACCTGGCCGAGCGCTACCACCCGGTCCCGTACGTCGGCAGCGAGCTGGCCGACCTGTTCGCCGCCGCCGACGTGGTGATCTCGCGCAGCGGCGCGGGCACGGTGTCGGAGCTGACCGCCATCGGCAAGCCGTCGGTGCTGATCCCGCTCATCCCGACCGGCGGCGACGAGCAGCGCAAGAACGCCTCCTACCTGGCCTCGGCGGGGGCGGCGCGGGCGCTGCTGGAGCCGCATCCCACGGGCGAGATGCTGCTGGCCGAGCTGATGCCGCTGCTCGCCGATCCTGAGCTGCGGCACACGATGGGGCAGGCGGCGGCCAAGCTGGGCCGGCTCGACGCGGCCGAGGCGCTGTGCGACCTGCTGCTGGAGACCGCGAGCTACGGCATGCCGCAGGTCTACACCGGCGGCCGGTAGGTCCCGCTCTCCTGGCGGACGGTCGGGGCATCTCCGGCCCGCCGCCGTCAGGGCGCCTCGGAGGATCCAGGGTCCGACTCACGAGATCCAGGGTCCGACTCACGAGATCCAGGGTCCGACTCACGAGATCCGGGGGCCGGCTCAGGGGATCCGGGGTCCGGCTCGGCGGTTCCCGGGTCCAGGGAGCGGAACGCCTCGCGGGCGGAGCTGATGCTCCGCCTGAGCGCCTGTTCCAGCCGGTCCGCGTCCTGGGCCAGGCGCTCGATCTCCGGTACGGCGAGCCCGCCGGCGCCCGTCTCGGCGACCAGCTCCTCGTACTGGTGCATCCGCCCGCGCAGCTCCTCGATCTGCTGGTGCGCCAGGTACGCGCGCTCGGCCTCGCCGACGTTGGCGGCGTAGCGCTCCAGCGCCTCGACCCTGGCCAGCACCGCCGCCTCGCTGTCGTCGAGCGCGCGGGCCAGCGGCTCGGCCACGGCCTCCACCTCGGGGGTGAGCCCCTTGGACACGGTCTCCCTGTGCTTGGTGCGCAGCGCGGACAGCTTGGCGAGCAGCCGGGCGATCTCCCACTCCTGGGCGGGCAGCATCACGCCGTTGCGCACGTCGTCGAGCAGGCCCTCGGCGTTGACGCGGGAGCCGGTCACGGAGGCGATGGCGCGCTGGGCGCGTTCCAGCAGGCGGGCGGCCGACTCGTCGAGGTCGTCGGGGAGCACGTAGCGGCCCTCGTACCAGCGCAGCCGCTCGTAGAGCCCGCGCTCGTACTCGGTCACCTCGTCCTCGGACAGGTCGTCGCGGGTGAACACCACCATCAGCAAGGGAAGGCCGAGCACGAGGAGCAGCAGGAGGCTGACGCCGATGCGCAGCGCGCCGAAGCCGAGCAGCACGCACAGGAAGACAGCGGCACTGGCGGCCACTGCCCTGCGCACGCGCCTGCCGGAGCTGCTCGCCCTGGGCCGGGGCACCCAGCCGGCGCGCATCTTCAGCAGGACACGGCGGCCGTCCCTGAGCAGCCGGGCGTCGTTGGGCGGTATTTCCGGATCGATCACCATGTCCGCCACAGCCCGGATCCTAAGCGAAGTCAGTCGCCGAGGTGGCGGAAAGCCTCGTGCGCGGAGCTGACGCTGTCGCGCAGCGCCTGCTCCAGGCGGTCGGCGTCGTCGGAGAGCCGCTTCAGTTCGGGGATCTCGGCGCCGTCCGCGCCGGTCTCGGCCAGCAGCTCCTCGTAGCGGTGCAGCCTGGCCCCGAGCCGCTCGATCTGGCTGCGGGCGCGGTAGGCGCGTTCGGCGTCGGCGACGTGACCGGCGTAGCGTTCCAGCGCCTCCACGCGGGCGAGCACCGCCTTCTCGCTGCTGTCGAGCGCGCGGGCCAGCGGCTCGGCCACCGCCTCGACCTCGGGGGTGACGCCCTCGGCGATGATCGCCTGGTGCTCGGCGCGCAGCTCCGACAGCTTGGCCACCAGCCGGGCGATCTCCCACTCCTGGGCGGGCAGCATCACGCCGTTGCGCGCGCCGTCCAGCAGCCCTTCGGCGTGCACGCTGGACGACATGACCTGGTCGATGGCCGTCTGGGCGCGGGTGAGCAGCGCCCTGGCCTGCTCGTCGAGGCGGTCGCGCAGCACGTAGCGGCCCTCGTGGGCGCGGGCGATCTCGTAGACCTCGCGTTCCAGGGCCATGCGCCGCCGCGTCTGGGCGTCGGGCCGCGGCTTGAGCAGGACGGCGACCATGAGCAGCGCCGACGCCGTCATGATCACCACGAACGGGGTGTAGCGCTCGGCGTTGAACAGCACGAGCCCGTAGACGGCCGCCATCAGCGCGGTCACCGCTGCGGCGGCCCGTGCGGCGCCCGCCAGCGGCAGGCGGCCCATGGAGGGCGGCACCCACCCGGCCCGCATCCTGAGCAGGAGCTTGCGGTTGTCGCGGAGCACCGCGGCGACCTCGTCCGGCACGGACGGATCGACGATGACCTTCGCGTATCGTCCGGGCACGTCCTCGATCCTCCGCGCGTGTTCCTGTCCGGTCGTCAGCTCTCCAGGTGGCGGAACGCCTCGTGGGCGGACTTCACACTGCGGCGTAAGGTGCGTTCCAGCGCGTCGGCGTCCTGCGCCAGCCGGTCGATCTCGGGTACGGACAGCTTGTCGGCGCCCGACTCGGCGAGCAGCTCCTCGTAGCGCGGCAGCCGGGCGCGCAGCTCCTCGATCTGGCTGCGGGCGTGGTACGCGCGTTCGGCCTCGGCGACGTGGCCGGCGTAACGTTCCAGCGCCTCAACACGGGCCACCACGGCTGCCTCGCTGCCGGCCAGGGCGCGTTCGAGCGGCTCGATGACCTGCGCGACCTCGGGGGCGATGCCCCTGGCCAGCAGCTCGCGGTGCTCCATCCGCAGCGCCGACAGCTTGGCGAGCAGCCGGGCGATCTCCCACTCCTGGGCGGGCAGCATCACGCCGTTGCGCGCGCCGTCCAGCAGGCCCTCGGCGTTGACGTGGGAGCGCAGCACGGTGCCGATCGCGCGCTGCGCCCTGGCCAGGACGGCCGCGGCCTCCTCGTCGAAGTCCTCGGGGAGCAGGTAGCGGCCCTCGTACAGGCGGGCCTTCTCGTAGACGGCGCGCTCGTGCGGGCGGTCGTCCTCGGGGACCTCGCTCATGGAGGCGATCTTGATGAGGACGATGAAGACGTACGTGCCGAGCAGCACGAAGCCGGCGGCGGCGTACCGGGAGGCCAGCAGCACCGCCATGAGCGCGATGACCACCGGCGTGGCGGCCAGGAGCAGCGCGCTCGACGGGCTGCGGCGGCGGGCCGGGACCACCTCGGCGGGCGGCACCCATCCGGCTTTGATCCTGGACAGCAGCGGGGCGTTGGCGCGCAACGTCGTCGCGTCCTCCAGCCGGACGGCCGGATCCACTACCACACCCACGTTCTGCCCTGGCACCCTGGCGCCCCCAACGCTCGTGATATTGGGATATTACGTAGATTTCTGCCCAGGTGTCAGCCTCCGAAAGGTCAGTCCGGGGAACCACCAGTTGCGGTCACCGAGCACCTCCATCGCAGCGGGCACGAGCACCAGCCGCACCACTGTGGCGTCCACCAGCACCGCGACGGCCAGTCCCACGCCCATGATGCGCAGCGCGCGATCGTCGAACGCGCCGAACGCGGCGAACACGCAGATCATGATCGTGGCCACGGAGGTGATGACCCCGGCGGTCCTGGCGAGCCCGTCCGCGACCGCGCGGGTGTTGTCGCGGTCCTTCAGGTACTCCTCCCTGATCCTCGACAGCAAGAACACCTCGTAGTCCATGGACAGCCCGAACATGATCGTGAACAGCATCATCGGCACCCACGCGTCGATGGGTCCCGCGGTGCCCTGGCCGAGCACGTCCAGCTGGAACACCGCCACCACCACCCCGTAGGCGGCGCCGATGGACAGCAGGTTGACCACGATGGCCTTCAGCGGCAGGACCACGCTCCTGAACACGGGCACGAGCAGCGCGAAGGCGGCGAGCAGCACGGCGCACACCACCCAGGGCAGCCGGTCGGCGGTGTGGCGGGCGTAGTCGGCGGCGGCCGCGGTCGAGCCCGTCACCAGCACCTGCTCGGGCAGCTCGGCGCGGAGCCGGTGGATGAGGTCCTCGGTGCGCTCGTCCTGGGGGCCGGTCTCGGGGATCACGAGCGCGGCGCTCTCCCCCGCCGGGAGGGTGCGGGCGACGCCGGGTGTGCCGGCCGCCTGCCGGACGGCCGTGCGCAGCTCGGCCCCGCCTTCTGGTGTGGCGGGCGCGGCCAGGATGAGCGGCCCCGCCATGCCGGGGCCGAAGCCCTTGGCGAGCAGGTCGTGCGCCCGGCGCGTGGTGTCGGTGACCGGCCGGTTCTGCGCGTCGGACCAGCCGACGCGCAGGTGCGTGGCGGGCAGGGCCAGCGTGATGAGCGCGACCAGCGCCACGGCTCCCGCCGTCCAGGGGCGGCGCTGCACGACCTTGCTCCACCGGTACGACAGCGGCACTCCCCCGCTCCTGCGAGGCAGCGAGAACCTGTCGATGCCGGTGCCGATCAGCGCCAGCAGGGCGGGCAGCAGGGTGAGCGAGGCGAGCAGCACCATGAGCACGCCGCCCCCGCCCACCCGGCGGTTCTGCGCCCGGCGGCGATGGTGGCGAACAGCGCGATGAGCGCGGGCACCGGCCACAGGGCGATCGCGTAGCCGCGGGCGAAGATCACCGCCGCCGCTCCCGCGCACACGGCCAGCGCCAGGTCAGGACGCCTGGGCAGCGGCGCCAGGCCGAGCGCGGAGGCGGCGAGCAGGACGTGGCCGAGCAGGTCGAGCGGCCGGGCGTGCGGCTGGTTGGCGTACGCCATGACGGTGGAGGCGTGCACGCTCACCGCCATGACGAGCACGAGAGCGGTCGTCCGCATACCCGCACCGTAGTGCGGCGTCTCCGCCCCGCGCGATACCGCCGTGGCGGTACTCGCGCTACCGCGCAAGGGGTACGGTCACTCGCCCTGCAGGAGGGCGGCCTGCTGGATCTCCCACAGGGCGCTCTCCGGGATGCCGGCCTTGACCAGTTGCTCCCAGGTCGCCATCCGGTCGGCGGGGTCGTCGAGCAGGGTGCGCAGCAGGGGCCGCAGGACGGTGCGGTCGGCGCCCTCCTCGTACCACAGCGCGCCCAGGGCGCGGTAGAGCGCGGGCGAGCGGACGCCGGCGGTGCGCAGCAGCTCCTCGATGAGCGCCACCCGCTGGCCGAACGGCAGCGCCTCCCCCGCGCCCAGCGCGCGCAGCAGCAGGTCGAGCAGGCGCCGGTGCCGGGAGTCGTGGCCGGTGGCGATCGCGGTGATGACGTCGCCCATGCCGGCGGAGTCGGCGCCGCCTCCGAGCATGACGTCCTCGCGGCCGTCCACGACGACGCGGCGGGCGGCCAGAGTGGTGACGAGGCCGGTCCAGCCCTCCTGGCCGAGCTCCCCCTTCCACAGGTGGGTGAGCGTGGACCAGCGTTCGAGGTGGTCGGGGCCGCCCAGCAGGGCCGAGACCGCGACGGGCTGCTCGGATGCGCAGACGATGAGCAGGGCGAGGTTCGCCGAGTACGCGGCCAGGCGGCGGGTCATCGTGAGCCGGACCGGACGGAACTTGGTGAAGTGGCGGCGGGTCCGCTCGTGCAGGGCGCGGCGCAGCAGCCCGGTGAGCAGATCCACGCAGCGGGCGCGGACCGCGGACGGCACCTCGGCCAGCAGCTCCAGGATGAAGCCGATGGTGGGGGTGCGCTCGGCCAGGCAGGAGTGCGAGGTGACGGCGTACAGCAGGTCGTCGTCCACGGCCTGCACGAGGGCGAGCGGCTCGTCGCCGGCCAGGCGGCGGCGCCGGTCGAGGTCGCGCAGCGCGTACATGGTGATCCAGGCGACGAGGAACTCGCCGAAGGTGGCGTGCAGGAACGCGTGGCCGCGGCGGCGGACGAAGAAGAACCGCTCGGTGGCCTTGCGGGCCCAGCCGCCCGGCTCGACGTCGTCGTCCGGCTCGTCCTCGCCGCCGCGGCACAGGGCGGGCACGTCGCGTTCGAGCTGCTCGTCGGTGATGACCTGGCTGCCGCGCGCCAGCATGGACAGCGCGACCGCGCCGAGCAGCACCAGCTCCTGGTCGATGAGGACGCGGTGCGCGCCTCCTGTCTCGCGCTCGGTGTAGTCGCGCAGCAGCACCTCGTACAGGCGGGCGCGGCCGAGCGGCCCGTGGTCGCGCTGGAGCGCGTTGCCGCCGGCGTCGTAGAGCGCGAGCAGCAGCAGGAGCAGCGGCTGCCTGGCCATCTCGCCGTGGGCGAGCGCCGCCTCGGGCGGCAGCGGGGTGAGGTCGCGCCTGGCCAGCAGGGCGCGGTTGGCCTGGTCCCAGACGTCGAGCCACTGGCGTACCTGGTCGTCGTCGAACGGCCGCAGCTCCAGCGCGATCAGCCCGTCGGGGAAGCGGACGCGGTCGGCCACCACCGTCCTGCTGGTCACGATGACCGCGACCGGCCGCCCGGCCTCGGCCTCCCTGGCCTGGAACTCGCGTACCCGCTCCAGGTAGTCGTAGCGGGCGGCGGCGCCCGCGACCAGTTCGTCCATGCCGTCGAGCAGGATGACCGGCATGGCGCCGTCGGCGGCGGCGACGAGGTCGGCGTAGGCCACCTCCTCCCCCAGCGCCTCGGCCACGGCCTGCTCGATCTGCTCGGTGACGCTCGCCCGCGCCCGCACGCTGCCCAGTTCCACCCGGATCGGCAGGAACTCCGAGCGGGCCAGCCGGGCGGCCAGCACCTCGGTGAGCTTGGTCTTGCCTGAGCCGGGCTCGCCGAGCACGAGCAGCGGCACCTGGGTGGCGCGCAGCGAGGTGAGGTGGCCGACGAGGAACGCCTCGGTGTCGGCCAGCATCCGCTGGCCCTCCCACCAGCCGCGCAGCGCGGGCGTGGACTCCTGGGTCAGCTCGGCGACCCGGCAGCGGGGGCTCAGGTAGCCCTCGCCGAGCAGCGGCAGGTAGACGTCCTCCGGCAGCTTGCCGACTACGAGCAGCGGCTGGTCGAGCGCGTTGGCGGCCATCCTGACGCGGTGGATCATGGGGCGGTCGCCGGCGCGGGGCGGTGCCAGCTCGGCGAGCAGCCAGGCCACCCGCGACAGGGCGGTGGCGGGCGGCGGCGGTTCGGTGACGAGGCTGCGCACCCCGAACTCGTGGCTGTCGAGCGCCAGCGACCGGTAGTCCTCGTCGTAGATGCGCAGCGCGTGCGCGGGCGGCCCGTCGGCGAGCAGGCGCGGGAGCTGGAGCTGGTCGTCCACGGGCAGCTCGTCCCATAAGGACAGGCCGCTCACGTACGCGGCCAGGCACTCCGACATGCGCAGGTAGGCACGTTCCACGGCGGCGCGGGTGTCGGCGTACGGCACGTGCGGCTCGGGCGTGGGCAGGCGTTCCAGCAGCAGCTCGGCGACCAGCCGGGTGAAGCGCTCCGCCGCCGGCACCACCCGGGAGATCTGCTCGCCCCGGTCGAGCCGGTCGAGCGTGAACGGCAGCTTGGCCTCGCCGAGCGCCTCGAAGTAGGCGGACACGACGACGGCGGCGTGCGCGGCGGCCAGGCGGCGGGTGCGGGTGTGCCGGTCCACCCCGGCCCGCAGCTCGGGCAGGCGGCGTACGACGTCCTCGCCGTAGGCGACGATCGCATCGCGCAGGTCGCGCAGGCCGCCGGAGAGCTGCGGCCCGCCGGACAGCGCCCAGCCGGTGCGCTCGGCCGCCGAGGCCAGCCCGATGACCTTGACGAGCCTGGTGTCCTTGCATCCGAGGATCCTCAGGGCGTCGGCGTAGCTCGGGGTTTCGATCATGGCCTTCTCCCGGGGGACTGGGGATGTCCCATCATGCGTCGTCGGTCCCGAGCGCCGCAGGCGGTTCGCCAGGACGGTCGGGGTTCGCCCTGATCGTCACGTACCCTTCAGCGCGGTCTCGATCTCCGGCAGCGCCGCGGGATCCTCGATGGTGGACGGGGTGGTGTACGGGCGGCCGTCGGCGATGTCACGCATCGTGGCGCGCAGGATCTTGCCCGACCGGGTCTTCGGCAGCCGGGACACCACGACGGCGCGGCGGAAGGCGGCGACCGGGCCGATGCGCTCGCGTACGAGGGCGGTCAGCTCGCGCTCCACCTCCTGCGGGTCGCGGGACGTGCCCGCCTTGAGCACCACGAACCCCACGGGGAGCTGGCCCTTCAGCTCGTCGGCGACGCCGATCACGGCGCACTCGGCGACGTCGGGGTGCGCGGCGATGACCTCCTCCATCGCGCCGGTGGACAGGCGGTGCCCGGCGACGTTGATCACGTCGTCGATGCGGCCCATGACGTAGAGGTAGCCGTCGGCGTCGAAGTGGCCGCCGTCGCCGGTCAGGTAGTGGCCGGGATAGCGGTCGAGGTAGGAGCGGGTGAAGCGCTCGGGGTCGCGGTAGAGGGTGGGCAGCGCGCCGGGCGGGAGCGGCAGCTTGACGGTGACCGCGCCCTCGGCGCCGGGCGCGCAGTCGCGGCCCTCGCCGTCGAGGATGTGGACGTCCCAGCCGGGCACGGGCTTGGTCGGCGAGCCGGGTTTGACGGGCAGCCGCTCGATGCCGACGCAGTTCGCGGCGATGGGCCAGCCGGTCTCGGTCTGCCACCAGTGGTCGATGACGGGGATGCCGAGCAGGCCGGAGGCCCAGTGGTAGGTGTCGGGGTCGAGGCGCTCGCCGGCGAGGAAGAGGTACCGCAGCCCCGACAGATCATGCTTTTTCGCGTATTCGCCGGAAGGGTCCTCCTTCTTGATGGCGCGGATCGCGGTCGGCGCGGTGAACAGCGTGCGCACGCCGTGCGTGGCCACCACCCGCCAGAACGCGCCGGGGTCGGGGGTGCCGACGGGCTTGCCCTCGTACAGCACGGTGGTGCAGCCCGCCAGCAGCGGCCCGTAGACGATGTAGGAGTGGCCGACCACCCAGCCCACGTCGGAGGCGGCCCAGAAGACCTCGCCCGGCGCGGCGCCGTACACGTTCGACATGCTCCAGTGCAGCGCGACCGCGTGGCCGCCGTTGTCGCGCACGACGCCCTTGGGCGCGCCCGTGGTGCCGGAGGTGTAGAGGATGTAGAGCGGGTCGGTCGCGGCCACGCTCACGCACCCGGCGGGCTCGGCCGCCGCGACGGCCTGCGCCCAGTCGAGGTCGCGGCCCTCGGTGAGCTCGGCGCGGCACTGCGGCCGCTGCAGGATCACGCAGCGGTCAGGCCGGTGGCTCGCCTGCGCGAGCGCGTCGTCGAGCAGCGGCTTGTACGCCACCACCCGGCTCGGCTCGATCCCGCACGACGCCGACAGCACGACCTTGGGCCGCGCGTGGTCGATGCGCACCGCCAGCTCCCCGGCCGCGAACCCGCCGAACACCACCGAGTGCACCGCCCCGAGCCTGGCGCAGGCCAGCATCGCCACCACCGCCTCGGGCACCATGGGCATGTAGATGACCACGGTGTCGCCGGCGGTGACGCCGAGCCCGCGCAGCATGCCCGCGGTCCTCGCCGTCTCCTCCAGCAGTTCGGCGTAGGTGTAGGTGCGGGTGACGCCGGTGACCGGGCTGTCGTGGATCAGCGCCGCCTGCTCGCCCCGGCCGGCCGCGACGTGCCGGTCGAGCGCGTTGTGACAGGTGTTCAGCCGCCCGTCGGGGAACCAGCGTCCGCCGGCGTACACGGTGCTCGCCGCCGTGTCCCACTCGATGCCGCGGGCCGCCTCGCCCCAGAACGCCTCGGGCTCCTCGATGCTGCGCCGGTAGACCGCCTCGTAAGCACTCACTTGTCGATCAGAACAAGCGTGCGCCGATGGCGCAAGACGTGACGCGCGGGAGTTCGGGCGGCGATCGCCGTACGGTCGATGAGCGTCGCCGTACGGTCGGCCGGCGTCGCCGAGCGGCCGTACGGCGATCGCTCAGCGTGTCAGACGGAACGTCCCGTGGCGGCCGACAGGACCAGCCGGACGGCGAAGACGCGGTAGCCGGCCCGCTCGAACGCCCGCGCCATGGGCACGTTGCCCACGTCGGTGTCGGCCGCGATGCGCCGCACCCCGCGTCCGGCGTGGAAGCGGGTGATCTCGCCGAGCAGGTCGTCGACGTACCCCTGGCCGCGCCGTTCCGGCACGACCCCGAGGTAGCCGACCACGGGACCGGCGTCGTTGGCCGACGGCAGCGCGACCCCGACGAGGTCGCCGCCGTGGTCGTAGGCCAGCCGCCACCATGACCGGTCGCCGCGCATGGACGTGTAGTCGCGCACGTCCGCGCGCGCCTGCTCCTCCGGGTCCATGACGGCCAGCGCCTGGCGGGTGTGGAAGTCGAGCGTGCCCTCCGCCACCCGGCGGAACGCCGCCACGAACGCCTCGTCGTCGTCATCGGCGCGGAACACCAGCCGCCGTGACGGCTCCGGCACCGGGGCCTCGCCGTCGGTCCAGGCGTAGCGCAGGCGCTCCAGCTCCTCCGTCAGCCCGGCCTTGCCGGCCGCCTCCCATCGCCAGCCGACGGCGGCGCGCGTGCCCGGGTCGTCGCGCCAGCCCGGGGTGACGAACACGTGGTACTCGGGCACGGTCCCGTAGGCGTCGTGGGCGCGGCGCAGCAGCTCGGCGGCCAGGGCGCGGCGATCGGTGACGGACGGGTGGACGTACAGGCAGTCGAGCGCGAGCGGGCGGTCGCCGTCGGGGAAGCTCCACCAGACGGCGCGGGCCATGATCTCGCCGGTCTGCTCGTCCTCGGCGAGCCAGATGCGGTCGTAGCGGTAGCTGCCGGTGCCGAGGAACGTCAGCAGCCGATCCGGGTGGGCCCAGCTGATCGGCTCGTCGACGACGCAGCCGAGCAGGCGGTCTAGATCGTCTCGCCGGGCGGGACGGAAACGCATGCATCCTCCGAGAAGCAGAAGCGGGCGCGGAGCGCGCCCCTGGACGTGCGGAACATCTCAGCGCCTCCTTTCTTCCGGCTTTTCGGTGTCAGAGGGCACTTTAGCCCAGATCTCGCGCCAGGATGGGCGGGTGAGCTCCTACGACGACGACACACTGCCCCTGCAGCCTCCGATCCGGTTGCCCGCCGCGACCACGCTCGCCTCCGCCGTACGCTCGGCGCCTTCGTTCGAGGAGGTGAGCGAGCAGGCCGGGGAGCTGAAGCCGGACGCCGAGGACTCGGACGTGCTCGGCTTCTGGGCCGCGCACTGCCGCGAACGGCTGGCCGGCGACGAGGGCCTGCTGCTGGAGCTGATCAGGTTGTTCCTGTCCAGGGAGCCGGCCGCGAGCGCGCCTTCCGCCACGCTGACCGGGCTGGGCCTGGTGCGGCAGGAGGAGCCGTACACGCTGAGCTGGCTCGGCCTGTGGGTGGCGCGGCAGATCATCGCCGAGACCACCGGGCAGGAGATCCCCGTCATGGGCTCGCTGGCCGAGGCGGACGCGGCGGCGCTGCTGCACGGGCTGCGCTCGTACCCGGAGGCCGAGCGCACCGAGGAGCTGGCCGGCTGGCTCAAGGGCCGCGGACAGGCGGACGCGGCCGCCGAGATCGCCTCCGCGCTCGGCACGGTGAGCCCGCTGGCCCGCGCGGTCGGCGTGGAGGTGCTGTCCACGGCGCTCGGCGACGAGGGGCGGCTGGCGCTGACCCGGCTGCTCGACCAGCCGAAGCTCGGCGCGGTGATCGCGGCGAGGACCGGCCGCGACAACCGGCGTCCCGCGCCCGAGGAGATGTCCTGGGTGCTGGTGGACATGGCGGCGGCGCTGCTGGAGTTCGGCGGCGAGATCCGCGAGGTCATCGAGTCGATCTCGATGGGGATGGACGCCGACGAGCAGGCCGGCACGATCGCGATCCTCGCCTTCTGCGACCATCCGTGGACGGGACGGGTGCTACAGGTGCTGATCGACCACCATCCGGACGAGAAGGTCGTGTCGGCTGCCCGCAAGGCGCTGCGCCGCCTGCGCGGCCTCGCCGACGTCCGGCTCTGACCGCCGCTTCGCCATGTGGCCCGTTCTCCGCCGTGTGACCGGAGTGACATGCGGGACACGTGGGACGGCGCACGCGGCGATCACCGGTAGAGTCGGCTCGGTGACCAAGCATGCGATCTCCCCACAGACCGGCATCCTGGGTGACACGTTCGCCTGCGTGTGCGGCGCGCTGATGGCCGGCCGGATGACGGCCGAGGTGCACGCCGCCGAGAGCGGGCTGTGCTCGGCCTGCCTGGGCACGGCGGAGGAGGAGGTGGCGCCGGACCTGGTGCGTCCGTGCACCTCCTGCGCCGGCACCGGCCGTCGCAAGGAGCAGGTGACCTGGCAGCTCGCGCACGCCGAGGCCGAGCACCTGATCACGATGACCATCGTGCGCGGCGTCGTCGCGGGGTTCGACGGCCCGTTCCACCTGTCCGAGGTGGCCGACACGGTCAGGAACGGCCTCGGCCTGCCCGCGGGCCGGCTGCCGGTCGGCCCGCGCGTCCGCGACCTGCTGCTGCAGCTGCAGGCGGCGGGCGAGATCGCGATGGTGTCGGCGCCCGACGAGATGATCGGCACCGACATGGTCCTCTACCGCGACCCGCAGTGGCAGCGGGTCCGCACCGTCGGCCGCTGAACGTCCGGATTGCGGCCCCGGGCGGCTCGCCCGGGGCCGGATCATGTCAGCCGGTCAGACGGCGCACGTGCTGCTGGAGAGCACGTCGATGCCGAGGATCTTGCGGGGCTGGGAGTAGGTGACCGAAGCGCCGGGAGCGAGGCAGGCGACGCTGATCCCCTCGGCGGGGCGCAGCCGTACGGCGTTGAAACTGAGGTTCTGCGCTCGCGTGACGGACGCTTGGAGCGGGTGGAAGCCCGGATCGGCGGAGACGCAGACGGCGCGGTCGGGTTCGACCGCGGTCACGCACACCGTACCGGCGCTCGCTGCCGATCCCGCGGCCTGCGCGGGCCCGGCTGACAGGGCGGTCAGCGCCAGCGCGGCGGCGATCGCGGCGGCACCTCTGGCGAATGCGGACATCCTTTTCCCTTTCCCTGGACTGACTGGACCTTCTGCGGCGCTCCCCGCCGCACCCGCCAGGCGGCGGGCGGCCGAAGGGCGGGGAGAGGGAGGTCTCCCCGCCCGCTCAAATCTCCATCGGGAACGGTCTCTCGGCCAGGGTTGCGGCCGGGCATTGTGCGGTCATTACCCGGCGCATGCCGCCTCTTCGGCTCGCGCGATCAAGGCCGTGGCATCGTGACCGGGTGCCCGCCGCGCCACCCTTCCTGCGCGTCAGGCTCCCGCGGCGCGCGTACGGCGGGTCAGGCGGGGACGCGGCAGATGATCTCGCCGTGCAGGACGGAGAACCAGCCGTCCTCGGCCGCCGCCCACTCGCGCCAGCCCGCCGAGATGCGCCTCAGGTCGGCCTCGGTCGCGGCGCCGGTGGCCAGGGCCTGCTGGGCCATCGCGGAGGCGAGGATGCGGTCGGCCCACATGCCGCCCCACCACTCCCGGTCGCCCGGGGTGGCGAAGCACCAGGTGGACGAGGTGGCGGTGACGTCGCCGAAGCCGGCGGCGCGGGCCCACGACAGCATCCGCCGCCCGGCGTCCGGCTCGCCGCCGTTGCCGCGGGCGACCTTCTCGTACAGGGCCAGCCATTCGTCCAGCGCGGGCACCCGCGGCCACCAGGCGAAGGCGGCGTAGTCGCTGTCGCGGGCGGCGACGATGCCGCCGGGCTTGGTGACCCTGCCCATCTCGCGCAGCGCGCGTACGGGGTCGCCCACGTGCTGGAGCACCTGGTGGGCGTGCACGACGCAGAAGGAGCCGTCGGGGAACGGCAGGTCGTGCACGTCGGCCACGGCGAAGTCGACGTTCGTCAGCCCCCTGGCGGCGATCTCGGCCCTGGCCAGGGCCAGGGCGTCGTCGTTCACCTCCGAGGCCGTCACGTGCCCCACGCGGCCCGCCAGGTCGGCGGTGATGGTGCCGGGTCCGCTGCCCACGTCGAGCAGCCTCATGTGCGGTCGCAGGTGAGGCAGCAGGTAGGCGGCGGAGTTCTCGGCGGTGCGCCAGCGGTGCGAGCGCAGCACGGACTCGTGGTGGCCGTGGGTGTAGACGGCGTTCATCGGTGAACTCCTTCCAATCGCGGACTCCACCACCCTAGCCGCTGTCTCATCATTCAAGAGATATTGTCTCACATGACAAGACATCGATCAGCGTACGTAGACTTTTCCCGACGACGTACGAGAACTGCATGAAAGGCGGAGTCCGTGGCAGAGGTCCGGCCGATCACCCTCGTGGGCGACCCCGTCCTGCACAATCCCTGCGAGCCGGTCACCCGCTTCGACGACGAGCTGGCGGCGCTGGTGGAGGACATGTTCGCCAGCATGTACGCGGCCGAGGGCGTCGGCCTCGCCGCCAATCAGATCGGCGTGTCGCTGCGCGTCTTCGTCTACGACTGCCCCGACGCCGAGGGCAAGCAGCACAAGGGCGTGGTCGTCAACCCCGAACTCGAGCTGCCGAGCCTCGGCGAGCGGCACCTCGACGCGGGCGACGAGGGCTGCCTGTCGGTGCCCGGCCAGTACGCACCGCTCCCCCGCCCCGACCATGCCATCGTGCGCGGCTTCGACGTGACCGGCGCGCCCGTCACCGTCGAGGGCACCGGCCTGCTGGCGCGCTGCCTGCAGCACGAGACCGACCACCTCGACGGCCACCTCTACATCGACCGCCTGCCGGCCAAGCGGCGCAAGCAGGTGCTGAAGGCGTACCAGGAATCCATTAAAGCGGACAAAGCATCGCTATAGTGGAGGAATGACTGGCGAAGGGGTGCTGTCCAGCGGCCTGTCCATGGCCGAGCTGGGCCGGCGCATCCGCGACGAGCGGCGGGCGCGCGGGCTGTCCATCGAGCGGCTCGCCGAGCTGAGCGGCATCAGCAGGAGCATGGTCTCCGACGTCGAACGGGGCGCGAAGACTCCGACCGTGCTGGTGCTCGACCGGCTGGCCACGGCGCTGGGCACGTCCATCTCGCGGCTGCTCGACGAGCCCGCGCACGGCGGCGTGCGGGTGCTGCGGCACGCCGAGCAGCGGGTGCTGCGCGACCCGTCGGGCTGGGAGCGGCGGGTGCTGTCGCCGGTGCTCGGCGACGTGGAGTTCGAGTTCATGCGCACGACCATCGGGCCCGGCGTGGACGCGGGCGAGTTCGCGCCGCACGCGCCGGGGTCGCGCGAGTACCTCGCCGTCGAGCGCGGCGGGCTGCTGCTGACGATCGACGGGCGGCCGTACGAGCTGGGCGCGGGCGACTCCGCCTACTACCCGGGCGACTGCCGCCACGCCTTCGCCGGCGATCCCGGCAGCGGCTGCGTCTTCTACCTCGCCATGGAGCTGACGCCTGGTCTCTCGGGCGCGGCAGGACACCACGGAGCCGGGCGGCACGAGACGGGGAGGGAGCCGCACGATGGATGAGCCGCGTACATCCGGTGTCCGGGCCGATGAGCCGGGGACGGCCGGTGTCCGGGCCGATGAGCCGCCGACGTCCGGCATGCGGGCCGAGGTGCTGCGTACGGCCGGGATGCGGGCCGCCGGGCTGGTGGCGGGCCACCTGGACGGCCTCGCCGCGCGCCCGGTGTGGCGGCCGGTGCCCGATGACGAGCTGGCCTGGATCGCCGGGCAGGAGCTGCCGGAGACCGGCAGGCCGCTGGGCGCGCTGCTGGAGGACGCGCGCGAGCACATCCTGCCGTACCCGATGGGCAACGGCCACCCGCGCTTCTTCGGCTGGGTGAACTCGCCGCCGAACCCCGCCGGCGTGCTGGTCGAGCCGCTGGCCGCGGCGCTCAACCCGAGCTGCGCGGGCGGCGACCACGCGGGCCCGCACCTGGAGCGCACGGTCGTGCGCTGGCTCGCCGAGCTGGTCGGATTCCCGCACCCGCCCGGCGGCGGGCTGCTGACCAGCGGCGCGTCCATGGCGACGGTGATCTGCCTGTCGGCGGCCCGGCAGCGGGCGGCGCTGGCCGACGGCTGGGACGTCCGCCGCGACGGCCTGTCCGGGCGGGCGCCGATGGTCCTGTACGTCACCGAGGAGGGGCACAGCTGCCTGCGCAAGGCGGCCGAGCTGCTCGGCCTGGGCGCGCGCAACGTGCGCAAGGTGCCGGTGGACGGCGCGTACCGGATGGACCCGGCCGCGCTGCGGCGCATGATCGCCGAGGACCTCGACGCCGGGCTGCGGCCGTTCTGCGTGGCGGCCAGCGCGGGCACCGTGAACTCCGGCGCGGTGGACCCGCTCGGCGAGATCGCCGACGTGGCCGCCGCGTACGGAATCTGGTTCCACGTGGACGGGGCCTACGGGGCGCTCGGCGTGCTGGCCGACGACGCCGCACCGCACTACCGGGGGCTCGACCGGGCCGACTCGCTGGCGCTCGACCCGCACAAGTGGCTGGGCGTGCCGGTGGGCTGCGGGTGCGCGCTGCTGCGCGATCCCGGGGCGGCGCGGGCGGCGTTCAGCCTGGTGCCGTCGTACCTGGTGGACGAGAACGCGGGCGAGCTGGGCTGGTTCGCCGAGTACGGACCGGAGCAGACCCGCCCGTTCCGCGCGCTGAAGACCTGGGCGACCATGTCGCACCTGGGCCGGGCCGGCATCAAGCGGCTCGTGGAGCACACCTCCGGGCTGGCGCGCACGCTCGCCGCGATGGTCGAGCAGGCGCCCGACTTCGAGCTGCTCGCCCCCGTGACCACCTCGATCGCGGCCTTCCGTCACACGCCGCGCGATCGCGATCTCGACGCGCTCAACCGGGCGCTGCCGTACGCGGTGCAGGTGCGCGGCAACGCGTTCATCACCGGCACCCGGCTGGGCGGGCGGGACGCGCTGCGCGCCTGCTTCCTGCACCCGGACACCACGGAGGCGGACCTCGAAGTGCTGCTCGAGGAGATCAGGCTGGCCGCCAAGGTCCTGTAGACGAGCTGCGGGAGCTCTAGCGATCGCTCTTGGAGGCGCTGCGGGCGCGGGCTCTGGGCGGAGTAGCCTGGCGGCGTGGTCACCGTCGAGGACGTCCGCCGGTTCGCGCTCACGCTGCCGCGCACGAGCGAACATCTCATCCGCGACCGGATCAAGTTCCGGGTGGGCAGGATCGTTTACGTGGCGTTCTCGCGCGACGAGACGATCATGGGCTTCGGCTTTCCGAAGGAGGAGCGCGCGGCGCTGGTGGCCGCCGAGCCCGACAAGTTCCTCCTGCCCCGGGAGCCGGACATGCGCTTCAACTGGGTGGAGGCGCGCGTGGCCGCGCTCGATCCCGACGAGATGCGCGAGCTGGTGCTGGAGGCGTGGCGGATGTGCGTACCGAAGAAGGTCCGCCTCGAACAGGAACGCGCCGCCGCCCTCTCCGGCGGAACGAAGCCCTGACGGGGGCGGCGAGGCGGCGGTGCCAGCGCGTGAGCGAGACCCTGGCGACCGGCCACCCACCCGCCCCATAGGACAGGACGCCCGGCGGCGGGATCAGCGGGTGATCGAGCGGTAGAGGTCGCGGGTCAGCGTGGTGATGCGCTTGACCGAGGCGTTCCACGTGCCGCCGACCGGGTGGGCGGTGAGCACCGCCATCACGTACCGCTCGCCAGGGCCCACCAGCCCGGTCGTGTGCAGCACCGGCCGCCCGTAGTCGGGCACGCCCGAGCCCGTGGCCCGCTGCGCGACCCACGAGATGGACGCCCCCACGGCCCCGCCCGCGGCGGCGGTACCGGCGGCGTGGTTGGCGTTGCCCGTGCACGGCGCGGGCGGTCTGGTGCCGAAGCCCGACCAGCCCTGCTTGACGGCGTGCGGCTTGGGCACGCCGTCGGGGATGCCGAAGGTCTGGTCGAAGCCGTCGGTGCCGCACGGCGTGGCCTTGCGCAGGTGACCGAGGATGGTGTCCCTGACCCGGGGCTCGGCCTTGTCGAGCAGGTAGCGGTACGTGCGCACGATGTCGTACGCGCTGAGCGAGGTGTAGCCCCAGAACCCGGGCTTGGACGCGGGCGGCGGGGTGGTGTCGGCCAGGCCGAGCCTGCGGGCCTGCCGCACGATGATCTGCCCCTTGCCGAGCCGGTCCCAGAGCGCGGAGGCGGCGTCGTCGTCGCTGGACCGCAGCATGATCTTGAGCAGCTTGGCGTCGGCGGGGGGCACGGTCCTGCGCCCCTCCAGGTAGTCGATCGCGATGAGGATCTTGACGACGGAGGCGGAGCGGTACTTGCGGTGCGCGTTGCGCAGCGCGACGAACTTCCCTGCCTGACGGTCGAACACCACCCACGCCGCGGTGGTGCCCGCGGGGACTCGGGGCGCGGCGGCGGCCTTCGCGGGTGTCGCGATCGCGGCGGTGAGGGTGCCGGCGAGGAGCAGGGATCCCAGGACCTTGGTTCGCATCCGCCTATAACTACCAGATCTCCCCAGTACACCCTTGACCTGCCCAACTAAGCGGGTATAAACACAGATGAAACCAACACGAAACGGCGGTGAATCAACATCATGTACGCCGAGGAGCGGCAGCAGGAGATCCTGCGACGTGCGCGTGCCGCGGGCCGCGTCGACGTGGTGACGCTGGCCGCCGAGCTCGACGTGACCACAGAGACGATCCGCCGCGACCTGACGGCGCTGGAGCGTGCGGGCGTGCTGCGCCGCGTGCACGGGGGCGCGATCCCCGTCGAGCGGCTGGGGTTCGAGCCCGCGCTGGCCACCCGCGACGAGGTCATGACGGCCGAGAAGGAACGCATCGCCAAGGCCGCGCTGGCCGAGCTGCCCGAGGACGGATCGATCATCATCGACGCCGGCACCACCACGGGCCGCCTGGTGAAGGTGCTGCCGGCCGACCGGGAGCTGACGGTCGTGGTGAACTCGCCGCCGCTGGCCACCGCCCTGGCCGCGCGCGCCAACCTGCACGTGATCATGCTGGGCGGCCGGCTGCGCGGCAAGACGCTGGCCACCGTGGACGACTGGGCGCTGCGCCCGCTGGCCCACCTCAACGTCGACGTCGCGTTCATGGCGACCAACGGCTGCTCGCTGACCCGCGGCCTGACCACGCCCGACCCGGCCGAGGCGGCGATCAAGCGGGCCATGGTCAAGGCCGCGCAGCGCAGCGTGCTGCTGGCCGACCACACGAAGTTCGGCAACACCTACCTGGCGACGTTCGCCGAGCTGAGCGAGATCGACGTGGTGATCACCGACACCGGCCTCGACGTGGCCCAGGCCGCCGACGTGGCCGCCGCAGGACCGGAGGTGATCAGGGCGTGATCGTCACCCTGACGCTCAATCCCAGCCTCGACCGCACGATCGAGATCTCCTCGCTCGACCGGGGCACGGTCATCCGCGCCGCCACCGCCCACCTCGACCCCGGCGGCAAGGGGGTCAACGTCTCGCGCGCGCTGCTCGCCAACGCGGTGGCGAGCCGGGCGGTGGTGCCGTACGGCGGCGACGAGGGCAGGCAGCTCGTCCGCCTGCTGGCCGCCGAGGGGCTGGACATGGTGACCGTGCCGGTGTCCGGCGCGACCAGGTCGAACGTCACGCTGGCCGAGCCTGACGGCACCGTCACCAAGATCAACGAGCCCGGCACGGCGCTGTCGCCCGCCGAGCTCGACACGATCGCCGAGGCCGTGCTGGACGCGGCGCACTCCGGCGGCCAGGGCGCCGACTGGGTGGTCGCCTCCGGCAGCCTGCCGCCCGAGGTGCCGGCCGACGTCTACGCCACGCTGTGCCGCCGTTTCGCCGGGGCCGGCATCCACGTCGCGATCGACACCAGCGGGCCCGCGCTGTCGTACGCGCTCGATGCCGCTCCCGACCTGGTCAAGCCCAACCTGGAGGAGCTGTCGGCGGCCACCGGCATGCCGATCGGGAGCCTGGGCGACGTGGTCGCGGCGGCGGGCGAGCTGCGCGCGGCGGGAGCGCGTACAGTGCTTGCCAGCCTGGGCGCCGACGGCGCCGTCCTGGTCGAGGAGGCCGGCACCTGGTACGGCGAGGCCCCCGCCGCCGTGCCGCGCAGCTCGGTCGGCGCGGGCGACGCCATGCTCGCCGGTTTCCTCGCCGCGGGCGGCAGCGGCCCCGGCGCGCTCGCGCAGGCGCTCGCCTGGGGCGCCGCCGCCGTCCAGCAGCCCGGCAGCCGCATGCCGGGCCCCGCCCACATCGACATCGACGCCGTCACCGTGTGCCGGCCCGACCCCAAACGTCCGCTCTCCACCGCCGTACCCGCGGCACTCCCGCAACCCGGCTGATCTCCTGCTCATCCTCCAAAGGAGCACCTCCCATGGCCGACACCTACACACCCCCGGTCACCGGAACCGGGGTCAAGGCCACCATCCAGCGCATCGGCGGCCATCTGGCCGGCATGATCATGCCGAACATCGGCGCGTTCATCGCCTGGGGTCTCATCACCGCGCTGTTCATCCCGACCGGCTGGCTGCCGAACGAGTCGCTCGCCCAGATGGTCGACCCGATCATCCGCATCCTGCTTCCGGTCCTCATCGCCTATACCGGCGGGCGGATGGTGCACGATCAGCGCGGAGCCGTCGTGGGCGCGGTCGCGGTGATGGGCGTCGTGGTGGGCACGGACAAGCCGATGTTCCTCGGCGCCATGATCATCGGCCCGCTGGCCGCGCTGGTCCTGAAATATGTGGACAAGTTCACGGAGCAGCGGACCAAGGCCGGCTTCGAGATGCTGGTCGACAACTTCTCGGCAGGCATCGTCGGCGGCGCGATGGCCATCGTCGGCTACTACGCCATCGGCCCGGTCATGCAGACCGTCACCAGCGCGGCGGGCGACGCCGTCGAATGGCTGATCACCAACAACCTGCTGCCGATCGCGTCCGTGCTCATCGAGCCGGCCAAGGTGCTGTTCCTCAACAACGCCATCAACCACGGCGTGCTCAGCCCGCTCGGCGTCGCCGAGGCGGCGGAGAGCGGCAAGTCGATCCTGTTCATGCTGGAGTCGAACCCCGGACCCGGCCTCGGCCTGCTGCTGGCGTTCCTGCTCTTCGGCCCGCGCGCCATGCGGCCCACCACCCCCGCCGCGATGATCATCCACTTCTTCGGCGGCATCCACGAGATCTACTTCCCGTACGTGCTCATGAAGCCCCGCCTGATCCTGGCCGTCATCGCGGGCGGCGCGGCCGGCGTCTTCACCTTCATGATCACCGGCGCCGGGCTGGTCGCCACCCCGTCGCCCGGCAGCATCTTCGCCTACATCGCGGTCACTCCCAAGGGCGGCTGGCTCGGCTCCAGCCTGGGGATCCTCGTGGCGACCGGCGTCTCGTTCGTCATCGCCGCACTCCTGCTCGGCTTCGGCAGGGGCGAGAAGGCCCAGCCCGGCGCGGCGCAAGAGGCCGAAATCGTAGAAACCACTCAGAAGGAGAGCTGAGCCATGGCCGGCATCGACAGCAAGGACATCCGCAAGGTCATCGTGGCCTGCGACGCGGGCATGGGCAGCAGCGTGATGCTCGCCTCCCAGCTCAAGAAGCAGCTCAAGGACACGGGCGTGACCGTGGAGCACACCCCGGTCAACAACATCCCCGAGGACGCCGACGTGATCGTCTGCCACTCCGGCCTGGCGGCCCGTGCCAGGGCGGCCGCCCCGGGTAAGGTCCTCATCCCGTTCCAGATCTTCCTCGGCGACCCGGCGGTGACCAAGCTCGTGAACACCATCAAGAACGGCGGCACGGTCGATGCGTGACGGCCTGCTCGACCCGCGGGCCGTGCTGCTGCACGAGAGCGCCCCCGACCGCACCGCGGCCATCCGCCGGTGCGGGCGGGCGCTGGTCGAGGTGGGAGCGGTCGCCGAGTCGTACGTGGAGGCGATGCTCGAACGCGAGCGCTCGATCTCCACCTACGTCGGCGAGGGCGTCGCCATCCCCCACGGCACCAACGCCTCCAAGGAGGCCGTGAAGCGCGACGCGATCTGCGTGGTGCGCTTCCCCGACGGCGTCGACTGGGACGGCGAGCAGGTGACGCTCTGCGTCGGCATCGCGGCCAAGGACGACGGGCACGTGCCGCTGCTGGCGGCGCTCGCCGAGATCCTGCTCGACCCCGGCAGGGCGCGGACATTGCGGGAGGCCACCGAGGTCTCCCAGGTGATGAAGGAGCTGACATGAAGGTCGCGCGTTTCCACGCGCCAGGCGACATCCGGATCGAAGAGGCGCCCGAGCCGGTCGCCGGTCCGGGCGAACTGAAGATCCGGGTACGCAACTGCTCGACGTGCGGCACCGACGCCAAGATCTTCAAGTTCGGCCACCACCACATCGTGCCGCCGCGCGTGATGGGCCACGAGATCGCCGGCGAGGTCGTCGACACCGGCGCGCGCGTGCAGGTGATCGCCGCCATCCCGTGCGGTACCTGCGGCGAGTGCCGGCGCGGGCGGCTCACCGTCTGCCCGAACCAGGAGTCGATGGGCTACCACTACGACGGCGGCTTCGCCGAGTACATGATCGTCCCGGCCAAGGTGCTCGCCGTCGACGGCGTCAACGCCATCCCCGACGGGGTGGGCTTCGCCGAGGCGTCGGTCGCCGAGCCGCTGGCGTGCGTGATCAACGGCCAGACGCTGGCCCGCGTGGGGCCCGGCGACGACGTCGTGGTCATGGGCGCGGGGCCCATCGGCTGCCTGCACGTCCGCCTGGCGCGGGCGCGCGGCGCCAACCGGGTGTTCCTGGTGGACGTCAACGCCGAGCGCCTGGCCATGGCCGCCGAGCTCGTACGCCCCGACGCCGCCATCGACAGCGACCCCGTCGAGCAGGTGCTGAAGCTGACCGGCGGGCGCGGCGCGGACGTCGTCATCACCGCGGCCGCCTCGGGGGCCGCCCAGGAGCAGGCGGTGCGGATGGCGGCCAGGCAGGGCCGCATCAGCTTCTTCGGCGGGCTGCCCAAGGACAACCCGATCATCTCGCTCGACTCCAACCTCGTTCACTACCGCGAGCTGACCATCGTCGGCGCGAACGGCTCCAGCCCCGCCAACAACGCCCAGGCGTTGAAGCTGGTCGCCGAAGGGTCGGTGGTGGTGTCCGACCTGATCACGCACCGGCTGCCGCTGCCGCGGGTGCTGGACGGCATCGACCTGGTCAGCCGGGGCGAGGCCATCAAGGTCACCATCGAGCCCTAGGAGGTCCTGCCATGGCACAACGTACGGTGGTCGTCGCCTCGGCCAGCGGCCTGCACGCCCGCCCCGCCAAGCTGTTCGTGCAGGCGGCGGCCAAGGCGGGCGTGCCGGTGACGATCCGCGCCGGTGACAAGGCCGTACCGGCCAAGAGCATGCTGGGCGTGCTGTCGCTGGGGGCCGTGAAGGGCACGGAGGTCACGCTGGAGGCCGACGGGCCGGGCGCCGAGGAGGCGCTGGACGCGCTGGCGGCGCTGCTGGCGCGCGACCTCGACGCGGAAGAGGCCCCCGATGCGTGACGACACCGCCCCGCCCGTCCCCGCGTCACCGTCCCCCGATGCCGGGGAGGGGGAGTGGAAAGGGAGCGCGGGGCGGCTGGCCGGGCTCGGTGTGAGCCAGGGACGGGCGGCCGGGCCGGTGCTGCGGATGGCCGGCCCGCCCGCGCTGCCCGCGCCGCGCGCCGTCGGCGACCCCTCGGCGGAGGTGGCCGCGGTCGGCAAGGCGCTGGAGGCGGTGGCCCAGGACCTGAACAGGCGGGCGGCGGAGGCCGGCGGCGAGGCGTCCGAGATCCTCGAAGCGCTCGCCATGATCTGCGAGGACCCGATGCTGCGCGAGGACGCCGAGTCCAGGGCCGCCTCGGGCGTGGACGCCGCCCACGCGCTCGACGCCGCGTTCGCCCAGCACCGCGAGGCGCTGGCCGCGCTCGGCGGCTACCTGGCAGAACGCGCCGCCGACCTCGACGACCTCAAGCACCGCGCCGTCGCGTCGGTGCTCGGTCTGCCCATGCCGGGCCTGCCCGACCCCGGCCACCCGTACGTGCTGGCCGCCGACGACCTCTCCCCCGCCGACACGGCGGGGCTGGGCGACGACGTGCTGGCGCTGGTCACCGAGCGCGGCGGGCCCACCAGCCACACCGCGATCCTGGCCCGCGCCCGGGGTCTGCCCGCCGTGGTGGCCTGCAAGGGCGTCATGGACCTTCAGGACGGCACCGTCGTCGGCGTGGACGGCACCACCGGCGAGATCGCCGTCGGCCTCACCGAGGCGGAGGCGGCCGCGGTCACCGAGGCCGAACAGGCACGCAGGGCCAGGCTCGCCGCCGGTTCAGGGCCGGGCAAGACCGCCGACGGTCACCCGGTCAGGCTGCTGCTCAACATCGGCTCGGCCGCCGACCTGCGGCCGGACGCCGAGGGTGTCGGACTGTTCAGGACGGAGTTCCTGTTCCTCGACCGTAAGCAGGCGCCGTCGCATGAGGAGCAGGTGAGCGCGTACGCCGAGGTGTTCGCGGGGAGCGGCAGCGTCATCGTGCGCACGCTCGACGCGGGCACCGACAAGCCGCTGCCCTTCCTCGGCCTGCCGCGCGAGGAGAACCCGGCGCTCGGCGTACGCGGCCTGCGCGTGGACCGGCTGCTGCCCGACGTACTCGACACCCAGCTCGACGCCATCGCCGAGGCCGCCCGCCGCACCGGCACCGAACCCTGGGTGATGGCGCCCATGGTCACCACGGTCGCGGAGGCCGGCGCGTTCGCCCGCCGCGCCAGGGCCAAGGGCATCGCCAAGGTGGGCGTCATGATCGAGGTCCCGGCGGCGGCGCTGCGCGCACACCGCCTGCTGCAGGAGGTCGACTTCCTCAGCATCGGCACCAACGACCTCGCCCAGTACACCTTCGCCGCCGACCGCCAGCACTCCGCCCTCGCCGACATCCTCGACCCGCGCCAGCCCGCGCTGCTGGAGCTGATCGCGATGTGCGCGCGGGCCGGGCAGGAGGCGGGCAAGCCGGTGGGGGTGTGCGGGGAGGCCGCGGGCGACCCGCTCCTCGCGCCGCTGCTGGTGGGGCTGGGGGTGACCAGCCTGTCCATGGCGCCGGTGTGCGTCCCCGCCGTACGGGAGGCCCTGGCCGGCCTGACGCTCGCCGAATGCCGCGAACGCGCGCGAGCCGCCCTGGAATGACCTGACCGTCCCGCCCGGTCGGCTCAAACCTGGGAGCAGGGCGGTCCGGGCGGGACGGCTCACCGTGTGAGGCGCGGCGGTCGTGGACGTCGTGGGGGGGCACGGCCACCGAAGACCGGTCAATCGGCGGACCGCTCCTTGTGATTCATGTGCGTGAGGCGTTCGGTGGCGGCCATCCAGGCCGCGAACGCCACGCACCCGCCCTCGAACGCGACCAGCCGCCCGTCCCAGGCATCGCCCGGACGCCCGGTCTTGGCCGCCGAGCGCAGCAGCGCGAGCCCGCCGACCAGGTTGGCCAGCCCCCACACCAGGTTCACGCCCGGCCCGGAGCGCCGGCCGGCGAGCGGGGTGAGGTGGCGGCGTCCCGTGGCGGCCGTGGCCAGGTGGGGTGCGCTGTTGCTCACCAGCAGCCCCGCCACGAACGACCGGGCCGCAGGCGAGAACCTCACCTGCCCACCTTCCAGCCGTGCAGCTTCATCAGCCGGGCCGCCACCCTGGCGAACCGCTCACCGTCCAGCACCGCGCCCTCGCGCCTGATGTCGTCCTCGTCGAGCTCGAAGACCCGGTCGAGGCGGACGTAGGAGACGCGGTCGTCGTTCCCCCACCGTCCCAGCTCCAGCCACTCGGGGCCGTCGTCGCCCTTGCTGGACAGCATCATGCCGAGCAACCGCCGCCCGGCACGTCCCACGACCAGCAGCGGCCGGTCCTTGCCCCGGGACGGGTCCTCCTCGTACGGCACCCACGCCCACACGATCTCCCCCGGGTCGGCCAGGCCGTCGAGGTCGGGAGAGTACGCCAGAGTGGCGGCGCCGCGCACGTCGTAGACCTCACGTACGGCGCCCCGGGCGGGGCGGGGGTCCTCACCTAGATCACGCATTGGGGGAGCTTACGGCGCGCACCCTCCGAAAATCCACCCCGCCCGCCGCACGACCACGGCATCGCCCCGGAAGCTCGCGCCCTCTGCTCGCCTGCCCGCAGGAGACGCCACGCACCGGCCCGATGACGACACCTCCGAATGGACAGGGCCTCCTGCAAGAGCCGAACCGCAACAGGCGCCGGCACGTGGCTCCCGCGCGGACAGCAGCCGACACAGTCGCAGACGTGCGGCCGACCGCCGCCACGGAACGCAGCTGCGCCGAAGGCGACCACCGATGATGCTCGCGAGCCGGGACCGTCACGGTAGCCGGGCACCGAGCAGGCGGCGCACCGCCGTCGGTGTGTGGCCGACGTGGCGGCGGATGGTCCTGGTGAGGTGGGCCTGATCGGCGAAGCCCAGGTCGGCGGCCAGCTCGGCCAGGCTCGGCGCGCCGTCTTCGAGCCGGTCGAGCGCCCTTCCGACGCGCACTCGGTTGCGGTAGTGGGTGAGGGAGACGCCCAGCTCGCGGGTGAAGGCGCGGCTGAGCGTGTAGGGGGACACGCCGAGGTAGGCCGCCAGCGACGTGAGCGTGGCGGTCTCCGGGACGTCGGCGGCGAACGCCTCACGGGCGGCCCCAACGATGCCGACCGCGTCCATCCGCCCCGCAGCCCGGGACAAAGTCACCCCCGCGTCCATCCGCCCCGCTGCCCGGGACAAAGTCACCCCCGCGTCCTTCCGTCCAGCGACCCGAGACGCGGTCACCGCGTCCTCCCTCCTTGGCGCCTGCGACGGGGTCAGTGCTGCGTGCGTCCGCCCCGCCACCTGTGCAGAGATCATCGCCGGGGCTTCGCCGCGCGGACCGGCCTGCGCGCCCGGCCCTGCGGCGGTGCGCCGGGTAGGCGCCGCTGTGACGTGGGACGGAGCGCCATCACCAGCGGACGTGGCCGGGGCGAGGGCGGCGCGGAGGAGGAGCATCAGGGTCTCGGGCAGCTCGTACGCGATGTCGCCGTCGCGGGCCGCCCTGAGGACGCGGCGGTGGGCGAGGTCGAGGCGGGCGTCCACGTAGAACGCCGGCGCCGCGAAGGCTGGGCCGGAGTCGCCGGACGTACGGGCGCCGTCGTGGAGCGGCATCGCGCTGGTGAGCGTACGCCACAAACCGGGCGACAGGGACAGGGAGGTGCAGACGTCGCCGCCCGCCGGGTGGGCGAAGCGTTCCTCTTCGCCGGGCAGCCCGATGTAGGCCATCGTCGGGTCGCTGACGACGGCCCGCCCGCGCGTCATCCGCCGGAACACGCCCCGCCGCACCAGCACCACCCGATAGCGGTCGCTCACCTCGGGAGCCGACCACCGGCGGTGATCGTCGACGCAGGTCACGACGTCGAGCCGGAACCCGGGACCGGAGGCCAGAGACACTGACGAACGCACGCCGGAAACGT
The DNA here is from genome assembly GCF_040678535.1 of Nonomuraea sp. NPDC052634. Classification (NCBI taxonomy): domain Bacteria; kingdom Bacillati; phylum Actinomycetota; class Actinomycetes; order Streptosporangiales; family Streptosporangiaceae; genus Nonomuraea; species Nonomuraea sp. NPDC052634. The sequence continues at coordinate 1,123,177 of NZ_JBFATY010000001.1, forward strand.
TAGCCACCGCCTCCGACAATTCCGCCCCGTCGCAGCCTCGGCGGCCGTGGACGTGATCGCCGGGCTCGTGCCAAACTGGGCGGCGACACATCGACAACAGCTTGTCAGCGCCTGGTCGGTCGGTGGAGTGCGCTGGCCTGCTCGCTCGGTCGCGAGCACGGCCGGTCGTGCCTCCAGGCGGGATCGCGGTCGTGTACGCGCCGAGCCGTACACGAAAGGAACCGCATGTCCACCGACCCGTTCGGACTCACCGGCGCCGACCACTACGTCCCCGATCCGGAGCGCGACACGGCGCTGCTGCTGGACGCCTTCTACCAGCACCTCGCCACTGCACTGCCCGAGTACGCGCCTCTCACCGCCGCCATGCGGGCGCGTCAGGACGAGCTCGAAGCGGCGAACGCGCATCTGATCGTCGATGAGCCTGCCCGCCACAACCTGCGCATGACCCTGGCTCTGGTGGCCGCGTACGAGGTCCTCTCGCCCAGGCTGGGCAGGGAAGAGGCGATCGCCGCCGTACGCGCGGCCTTCATCGAACCGCTCGGCGACTCCCTCAAGGAGGGCACCCGGGCGATGCTGGACGGCGCGCAGGACGCGTTCCAGGCCATGGTGGAGCTGAGCAAGTCGCGTGAGGAGCACGCGTTCGGCAAGGGGTTCGTCTTCGCCCGGCCGGTCGACGACGGCGAGCGCTACCACGTCGAGGTGCGCCGGTGCTTCTACCACGATGTCCTGCTCGCCAACGGGGCGCCGGAGCTGACTCCGGTCATGTGCGCGTTCGACGCGAACTGGATCGAGGCCATCGCGCCCGACCGGCACGGCTTCCGATTCGAGCGCCGCACCACCATCGGGACGGGCGGTACGCACTGCCCGTTCCACTTCGTCCGCACCCGCTGAGGCCACTGTCCGAGGGCCGCAAGGATGTTCAAGACCGGGCCGCCGCTCCCCCGGCACGCTGGGCTCCATGACAGCGAACATTTCGTCCATCGTGTTCGATTGCGCCGACCCGGTCGCCCTCGCCGGCTTCTACGCCAAGGCGACCGGCTGGAAGCAGACGGGCGACGCCGATTTCGCGTCGCTCGAGGGCGGCCCGGTCTCGGTGTCGTTCCAGCGGATCGACGGCTATCAAGGGCCGGGGTGGCCGGGTGGCGGCAAGCACGCGCACCTCGACCTCACCGTGCCCGATGTCGAGGCGGCCAAGAAGGAGCTGGTCGCGCTGGGTGCGACGGTGCCGGAGTTCCAGCCTGGCGGTGACGGCTGGACGGTGCTCGTCGATCCCGAGGGGCATCCGTTCTGCATCATGGCCGCCGGTTAGACGGCACGGCCGGGCCGCTGGGGGCGGTCCCTACCCGAGCCCAGCGGCCCGGCCACCGCGCGGGCGTTCGCCCCTGTCCCAGCCGCTCGGTCGCGCGGGTGCTCGCGTCGCCGGTCAACGGCCCCGCCGCGTGCGGGCATTCGCGTTCGCCGGACGGCCGGGCAGCCGCAGCGGCCGGCCCGGCCCGTCAGGTCAGCTTCGCGAAGAACGTCCTGATGTCGTCGGCGAGCAGGTCGGGAGCCTGGACGGCGGCGTAGTGGCCGCCGCGCTCGAACTCCGACCAGTGCACGACGTTGTGCACGCGCTCGGCGTACCGCCGCACGGTCGTGTCGCCGGGGAAGACCGCGATGCCGGTCGGCGTGGGATCGGGGGCGGCGGGCGGGGCCCAGTCGGGCAGGCTCTCTTTGTACAGGCGGCCTGCCGAGCCCGCCGTGCCGGTGAACCAGTAGAGGGCGACGTTGGTGAGGATGTCGCCCGGGTCGAGCCCGCCGACGTCCCGGCCCCGGGAGGCGGACGCGTCCAGGTTCCAGGCGAGCAGCCCGGCCGGTGAGTCGGTGAGCGCGTAGGAGAGGGTCTGCGGCCTGGTGCCCTGGATGGCGGCGCGTCGAGCGCGTCCGGCCAGCGGGTGCCGGCGAGGCGCTCGCGCAGGTCGTCGAGCTCGTCCTGGGCGATGTCGAGGACGTGGTCGTCGATGAGCGATGGCATGCGCGGCAGGCTAGGAGCCCTACAGGCCACATTCCGGCCGCAATGCCACGCTCGTTCGCCGGCTGCGCCGCCGGTAGCCGGTAGCCGCTCATCCGGCGGCGAGCGATCTCACGCGCGCACCTTGCTCTAGAATTTCGTTCTGTGTCGTCAGAGTCAGCGTTCTTCACGCTCAAGCGGGACGAGTACGTCCCCGCGCCGCACGCCCGTGGTCCCTGGTCCCCCGGCATGCTGCACGGCCGGTTGCTCGGCGGTCTGGCCGCACGCGCGATCGAGCAGCGGCACGCCCGGCCTGGCCTGCGCTTCGCCCGGCTGACCGTCGATCTGTTCCGCAACAGCCCGATGCTGCCGGTCACCGTCGAGACCTCCCTGGTCAGAGACGGCCGCAGGATCCGCGTGGCGGACGCGACGATCTCCACCGCCCAGGGTGTCATCGCGCGGGCGAGTGCGGTGCTGCTGCGGGAGGGCGAGCAGCCCGGCGGTGAGCGGTCGCTGGTCACGCCCGCCTGGGACGTGCCGCCGCCCGAAGGACCGCCGGTTGAGGCGAACGGGCCGTGGACGCCGCCGTTCGACCTGTGGCGGGTGACGCAGTGGGGCGCTCCGGGGCCGGGCCGGGTGTGGATGCGCGAGCGGTTCGCGCTGGTGGACGACGAACCGCTGACCCCGATCGTACGGGCCGCGCTGGCCGCCGACTTCGCCAGCCCGCTCAGCAACTCCCAGGCCGACGGCCTGCGGTTCATCAACGCCGACTACACGCTGACCCTGGCCAGGCCGCCCGAGGGCGACCTCATCGGCATGGAGAGCACCGGCCACGTCAGCGACGGCGGCGTCGCGACCGGTCAGGTGACCGTGCACGACGCCGCCGGGCCGTTCGGCTTCTGCGTGGTGACGGCCCTCGCCAACGGCTCCGCCATGACGAAGCCGCCCAGCGCCGGGTAGCGGGCTACGCCGGACGTTCCGTGCGGTCGCCGGACCAGTCGGTGTGGAAGGTGCCCTCCTTGTCCACCCGCCGGTAGGTGTGCGCGCCGAAGTAGTCGCGCAGTCCCTGCACCAGCGCCGCCGGGAGGCGGTCGCGGCGCAGCCCGTCGTAGTAGGCCAGGGCCGAGGAGAAGCCGGGCGTCGGCACGCCGATCTGCACCGCCGTGGTGATCACGCGCCGCCACGACTCCTGGGCCGCCTCGAGCGCCCCGGCGAAGCTCGGGTCGGCGAGCAGCGTCGGCACGTTCGGGTTCGCGTCGTACGCCGCCCTGATCCGGTCGAGGAACTTGGCCCTGATGATGCAGCCGCCACGCCAGATGGTGGCCATGGCGCCGAGGTCGAGGTCCCAGCCGTACTCCTTGGAGGCGGCGGCCATCTGGTCGAAGCCCTGGGCGTACGCGACGATCTTGGAGGCGTACAGCGCCTGGCGGACGTCCTCGATCAGCTCGCGCCCGCCGACGCCGGACAGGTTCGGACCGCGCAGGGAGCGGGCGGCGGCGCGCTGCTCGGGGTGGCCGGACAGGGCGCGGGCGAACGTGGCCTCCGCGATGCCGGTCACGGGCACGCCCAGGTCGAGCGCGCTCTGCACGGTCCAGCGGCCGGTGCCCTTCTGCTCGGCCTGGTCGACCACGATGTCCACGAACGACTTGCCGGTCTCGGCGTCGACCTGGTCGAGCACCTCGGCGGTGATCTCGATCAGGTACGAGTCGAGGTCGCCCCTGTTCCACTCCCTGAAGACCTCGGCGAGCTCGGCCGGGGTGGCGCCCAGGGCCTGGCGCAGCAGGTCGTAGGACTCGGCGATGAGCTGCATGTCGGAGTATTCGATGCCGTTGTGCACCATCTTCACGAAGTGCCCGGCGCCGTCGGGACCGACGTGCACGGCACACGGCACGCCGTCGACCTTGGCCGCGATGTCCTGCAGGATCGGGCCGAGCGCCTCCCAGGACTCCTTCGACCCGCCGGGCATGATGCTCGGGCCGTTCAGCGCGCCCTCCTCGCCGCCGGAGATGCCGGTGCCGACGAAGTGCAGGCCGCGCTCGCGCAGCGCGGCCTCGCGGCGGCGGGTGTCCTCGTAATGCGCGTTGCCGCCGTCGACGATCATGTCGCCCGGCTCCATCAGCTCGGCGAGCTGCTCGATCACCGCGTCGGTGCCGGCGCCGGCCTTCACCATGATGATCGCCCGGCGTGGCCGCTTCAGCGAGGCAACGAAGTCGGCCATCTCCTTCGCGGGCACGAACGCGCCCTCGTCACCGAACTCCTTCACGAGTTGCTCGGTGCGGCCGTAGGAACGGTTGTGCACGGCGACGGTGTAGCCGTGCCTCGCCAGGTTCCTGGCCAGGTTACGCCCCATGGTCGCCAGGCCGGTGACGCCGATGTCTGCCAAGTCCATTAGTCAGCTCCTCTGTGGGGAATACGCAACATCAAGCCCGGCGGTTCGCGGGGATATTCCCGTCAGTCGCTCTGGCGCACACCGAGCTCGTCGAGCCGGTCCAGCATGTCCGCCGGGTCGGCGTACACCCGGAAGGCCCCCGCACGCTCCAGCTCGTCCCTGCCATACCCGCCGGACAGCACCCCGATGCCGAGCGCCCCCGCCCGGCGGGCGGCGAGCAGGTCCCAGACGCTGTCGCCCACCACCATGGCGTGCGTGGGATCGACGCCGGCCAAGGCCGCGCCCGCGAGGAACAGGTCGGGGTCGGGCTTGGCCCTGCGCACCATGTCGCGGGTGACCATCGGCGTGTCATCAGGGAGCCCGAGCAGGCCCAGCGCGAGCCGGGCGGTGCGGGCGTAGCCGCTGGTGCAGATGGCCCACGGCACGCCCCGCTCGGTCAGCTCGCCCAGCAGCTCGACCGCGCCGGGCAGCGGCCTGACGGAGTGTGCCTGCTGCTCGTACGCCTCGGCGTGGTGGGTCTGCAGCTCGTCGATCTGCTCTCTGGACAGCTTGAGCCCGGTCTCGCGCAGCAGCGCGCTGACGAACAATCCGCCGCTCATGCCGATGCGCCGGTGGATCCGCCATACGGACAGGTCGATGCCCATCCCGGACAGCGCCTGCCGCCAGGCCACCACGTGCTGGTAGACGCTGTCGATCAGGGTGCCGTCGAGGTCGAACAGAAACGCCGGGGTGGGAGCCTGCGGGAAGTCACGCATGCGTCCATGACACCATGGCCGACATGCGGATCATCATCGCGGGTGGACACGGGAAGATCGCGCTGCGGCTGGCGGTCCGGCTCGCGCCGGAGTCTCAGGCGGTCGGCCTGGTACGCAACCCGGCGCACGTCGCCGACGTCGAGGCCGCCGGGGGCCAGGGCGTGGTGTGCGACCTGGAGCGCGCGGGCGTCGATGAGGTCACCGGGATCGTCGAGGGGGCCGACGCCGTGGTGTTCGCGGCCGGGGCCGGTCCGGGCAGCGGGGCGGCGCGCAAGGACACCGTCGATCGGGCCGCCTCCGTGCTGATGGCCGACGCCGCGGAACGGGCCGGGGTACGGCGCTTCGTCCAGATCTCCGCCATGGGTACGGGCAAGCCGCCCGCGCCGGGCAGCGACGAGGTGTGGGCCGCCTACATCAAGGCCAAGACCGAGGCCGAGGAGGACCTGCGCCGCCGCGACCTCGACTGGACGATCCTGCGGCCCGGCCGCCTCACCGACGAGCCGGGCACGGGCCGGGTGCTGCTGGCCCCCGAGGTGCCGCGGGGCGCGGTGCCGCGCGACGACGTGGCGGCCGTCATCGTCGCCCTGCTGGCGAGTCCGGGAACGGCCGGTCGCACGCTCGAACTCGTCTCCGGCGACACCCCCATCGGGGAGGCCGTCGCAGCCCTGTAAGCCGTCCGGCACGCCCCGGCTGGGGCGGCCGATGAACCGGGAGTCCCCCGGCGGTTGCGTGCTCAGCCGGGGAAGACGGCGGCCAGCTCGGGGATGCGGGCGCGGTAGCCGTCGAGCAGCTTGTGCGCCGTCGGCACCGAGTCGACCAGCGGGTGCAGCGCGAACGCGGCGACCGCGAGTCGCGACGACCCGGTGAGCGCGGCCTGGATGGCGGTCTGCTCCACCTCCTTGACCTGCTGCATGAGCCCGAGGAAGCGGCCGGGCAGCGGCCTGGTGGCCAGGGGACGGACGCCGGAGCCGTCCACCGCGCAGGGGATCTCGACGACGGCGTCGTCGGGCAGGCCCGGCACGGCCGAGCCGTTGCGCACGTTGAGGATCATCGTCGAGGGCTCTCCTCTGGAGATGGCGGCCATGAGGGCGAGCGCGATGCCCTCGTACCCGCCGGCCTCCAGGTCCTCGGCCGAGCGCTCGCCGGCGTCGGCGGCCTCGCGCGCCTCCGCCATGTACGACTCGTCGCGCTCCTTGCGGGCCAGCCGCCAGGCGTTCAGCGCGTCCTCCGGCCGCTCGCGCACGGCGGCGTAGAAGCGTTCCTGCTGCTCCAGCAGCGCCTCGCCGCGGGTGCGCCCGGCGCCGGCGGCCACCGCCTGCCGGGAGAAGTAGTAGTAGTACAGGTACTCGTTGGGCAGCGCGCCGAGCACCCGCACCCAGTCGGGGCCGAGCAGCCTGGCCTCCTCCACCCGGTGCAGCGCGGCGTCGTCGGCGAGCAGGTCGGGCAGCACGTCCCGGCCGTCGTGCTGGAGCCCGCGCAGCCAGCCGAGGTGGTTGAGGCCGACGTAGTCGGGCGAGACGCGGGCGGGGTCGAGCCCGAGCGCGCCGGTCGCCCGCCTGATGAGCCCGATGGGCGAGTCGCAGATGCCGATGACGCGGTCGCCGAGCACGCCGCGCATGGCCTCGGTGATCATGCCGGCCGGGTTGGTGAAGTTGATGACCCACGCCTTGGGCGCGCGGGCGGCGACGCGTTCGGCCACCCGTACGGCGACGGGCACGGTGCGCAGCCCGTACGCGATGCCGCCTGGGCCGGTGGTCTCCTGGCCGACCAGGCCGAGTTCGAGCGCCACCCGCTCGTCGGCGGTGCGCCCGGCCAGGCCGCCCACGCGGATGGCGGAGAAGACGAAGTCGGCTCCGGTGAGCGCCTCGTCGAGGTCGGTGGTGACGCGCACGCGAGGCGGGTCGTCGTGCCCCGCGGCCTGGCCGCGCAGCACGTGGGAGATCGCCTCAAGCCGTTCGGGCGAGACGTCGTAGAGCACCACCTCCTCCACCCGGGGCTTGGCGGTGTCGCGCAGCAGCGCGCCGTAGACGAGCGGGACGCGAAAGCCCCCGCCGCCGAGTACGGCCAGTCTCATCCTCAGCCTTTCACGTGAGCAGCACTTCGACGCCGGCGGCGGCGCAGGCGCGCAGCGTCGCCTCGTCGGCGCCTTCGTTCGTGACCAGCACATCGACGTCCTCAGGACCGCACACGCGCAGCGCGCCGGTGCCGGGGAACTTGTGCCGGTCCGCAAGCAGCACCACCTGCCCGGCGGCGGCGATCATGGCCCGTTTGAGCGGCACCTCGGCGAGCGTGGTGTCCACGAGCTGCCCGTCCGGACGTACGCCGCTCGCCCCGAGGAACACCCGGTCGGCGACGACCTGGGCGAGCGCCGCCTCGGTCAGCACGCCGACGAGCGAGTGGTAGGGCCGGCGCACCATGCCGCCGAGGAGCAGCAGCTCGACGGCGGGGTCGGAGCGCAGCACGTCGAGCACGGCCAGGCTGGAGGTGACCACGGTGACGCGGCGGCCGCGCAGCTTGCGCGCCAGCCGCATGGTGGTCGTGCCGATGTCGAGCAGGACGACGTCGCCGTCGCCGACCAGCTCGGCCGCGCGGGCGGCCACGGCCTCCTTGTCCTGCTCGTCGGTGGCCGCGACCTCGGAGAACGGCCGGTCGGCGTCGGCGTCGACGGTGGCCAGGGCGCCGCCCCTGACGCGCCGCAGGGTGCCGTCGCGGTCGAGCACCTCGAGGTCCCTGCGGATGGTGGACGGGCTCACGCCGAGCTGACTGGCGAGATCGCGCACGCTCGTGGCGCCCGAGTCGCGGACGCGGCGCATGATCTCGGCATGCCGGAGGCGCTGGAGCACGCCGGGAGTCTAACATTCAAAAACGCGCAGAAGTAAGCAACTTGCGCCAAACGAGTGCGCGAGCACTTGCAGAGTGCGAGCAAACGTGCAAGATTGCGCAGAACCTGGTGTGTCGAGGAGGACTTATTCCCGTGTCTGTCCAGGCGTACGACCCTCTTGCCGGTGAGCGCAGCCCCGATGCCCCGCAGTTCGATGTCTTCCTGGCGGGCACCGTCTTTCTCGACATCATCTTCACCGGCCTGCCCGCCATGCCCGCGGCGGGCACCGAGATCTGGGCCGAGGGCATGGGTTCGTGCCCCGGCGGCATCGCCAACCTGGCCATCGCGACGAGCCGGCTCGGGCTGCGCACGTCGCTGGCGGCCGCGTTCGGCGATGACGACTACGGCGACTTCTGCTGGCGCACCCTCGAGGAGCAGGAGTCGGTGGACCTGTCGCGCTCGCGCCGCTTCGAGCACTGGCACTCGCCGGTGACGGTGTCGATGGCCGTGCACCGCGACCGCAGCATGGTGACCCACGGGCATCCCGCGCCGATGCCGGCCAACGAGATGATCGGCAAGCCGCCGCGTTCGCGCGCGGTGATCGCGACGCTGTCGCCCGACGAGCCGCTCGGCTCGCCCGACGCGCCGTGCTCGTGGGCGGAGCTGGCCTCCCGCGACGGCGCGCTGATCTTCGCCGACGTGGGCTGGGACCCGTCGGGCGCCTGGTCGCGCTCGGTGCTCGACCAGCTCGAGTACTGCCACGCGTTCATGCCGAACGCGACCGAGGCGATGGCCTACACCGGTACGGAGACGCCGCGCGACGCGCTGTACGCGATCGCCGACAAGGTGCCCCTGGCCGTGGTGACCGACGGCGCCAACGGGGCGATGGCGATCGACTCCACGACGGGCGAGGAGGCGTTCGTGCCGGCGCCCCGGGTGACGGCGCTCGACCCGACCGGCGCGGGGGACGTGTTCGGCGCCGGACTCGTGCTCGGTACGCTGTGTCGCTGGCCGCTCGACGACCGGCTGGCGTTCGCCGAGCTGTGCGCCGGGCTCGCGGTGCAGCAGTTCGGCGGCTCGCTGGCCGCGCCGGGCTGGGGCGACATCGCCGACTGGTGGCACGAGGTGCGCGAGGCCGCCCCGCACGGCGGCGCGTACGGCAGCTCGCTGGCCCGCCGCTACGCCTTCCTCGACCGGCTGGTGCCCACCGACCCGGTGGGAGCGGTGCGCCGGGCCGCCGCCACCATCGCCCGGTACGCCGACGTGGGCATGGCACCCCCCGCTTCCGGGCAGCGGCCGGAAGCGCCGCGACCCTCGCCCGAGGGTGACGAACCGGACACGCCTCGCGCCCCTGTCCAGAAGGAGTAACGCATGACCGCCCCGACGCGACGACCGCGCGGTTCGAGAGCCTTCGCCCTGCTCGCCGCCGGCGCTCTGACCCTCACCGGGGTTCTGGCCGGGTGCGCGCCCGGCTCCTCCGCCCCTCCCGCCTCGTCGCCGCCGCAGCCGTCGGCCTCGGCGGTGCGCACCGACCCCGCCCAGCTGGGCCAGGTCACGCTGACCGTGTGGGACCAGGAGGTGCGCGGCGGCCAGGCGGCGCAGATGGAGCGGCTCAACAAGGCGTTCCAGGAGAAGTACCCCAACATCAAGCTCAACCGGGTCTCCCGCTCGTTCGACGACCTCAACACCACGCTGCGCCTGGCGCTGAGCGGCAACGAGCCGCCCGACGTGGTGGAGGCCAACAACGGCCGCTCGTCGATGGGCGCGTTCGTCAAGGCGGGGCAGCTGCTGCCGCTGGACGCCTACGCCGACGCCTACGGGTGGAAGCAGCGCTACCCTGAGTCGGTGCTGCGCTACTCGCGCTACACCGCCGACGGCAAGGTGTTCGGCGAGGGCAACCTGTACGGTCTGCCGCAGGTCGGCGAGGTCGTCGGCATCTTCTACAACAAGGCCAAGCTCGGCAAGCTGGGCCTGAAGCCGCCGGCGACGTGGGCCGAGTTCGAGTCGGCGCTGGAGACGGCGAAGGCGAAGGGCGAGGTGCCGCTGCAGTTCGGCAACCTCGACAAGTGGCCGGCGGTGCACGTGTTCGGCACCGTGCAGGGCCGCGAGGTGCCGAAGGAGCAGATCAGCACGCTGGCCTTCGGCAAGAAGGGCGCGTCCTGGACCTCGCCGGAGAACCTCAAGGCCGCCGAGCAGCTGGTGAGCTGGGTGGACAAGGGCTACTTCGCCAAGGGCTTCAACGGGCAGGGCTACGACGCCTCCTGGCAGGCGTTCGGCAAGGGCGAGGGCGTGTTCCTCATCGCCGGCACGTGGCTGCTCGCCGACCTGGACAAGGCGCTCGGCTCCGACCTGGGCTTCATGCTGCCGCCGGGCGCGACGGCCGACGCCCCGCCGGTGGCGACGGGCGGCACGGGGCTGCCGTTCGCGGTGACGTCCAAGAGCAGGAACCCGGACGCGGCGGCGGCGTACATCGACTTCATCACCAGCGCCGACGCCATGAAGGTGCTGACCGAGACCGGTAACCTGCCGGTCGCCGACACCTCCGCGCAGAGCGTGAAGGAGGGTCCGCAGCAGGACGTGTTCACCGCGTTCGGCACGGCCACCGAGAAGGACGGGCTGGTGCCCTACCTCGACTACGCCACCCCGACGTTCGCCGACACGCTGGGCGCGGCGCTGCAGGACCTCCTCGCCAAGAAGGCCACGCCGCAGGAGTTCCTGGAGAAGCTGGAGAAGGACTACACCTCGTTCGTCGAGAGCAACGGAGGATGACCCGACCGCCCGGGGAACCCCGCCGCGTCGCCTACCTCTACCTGCTGCCCGCCTTCGTGATCTATGCGGCGTTCCTGCTGTTCCCGATCGGGCGGGCCGTGCAGTTCTCCCTGTACGACTGGGACGGGCTGTCGGTCGGCACCTGGGCGGGGCTGGACAACTACCTCGCGATCGTGACCGACGAGGGGCTGCGCGCGGCGTTCGCGCACGCGCTGGTGCTCGTCGTCTTCTACGCGGTGTTCCCGCTGGTCATCGGTCTCGCGCTGGCCGCGATCCTGAACCACGCCAAGGTGCGCGGCCTCGGCTTCTTCCGCACGGTGGTGTTCCTTCCGCAGGTCATCGCGATGGTCGTGGTGGCGGTGGCCTGGCGGCGCGTGTACGCCCCCGACGGCTCGCTCAACTCCCTGCTCAGCGCGCTCGGGCTGGACTCGCTGACCCGCGGCTGGCTGGGCGACTACACGTTCGCGCTGCCCGCCGTGGGCGTGGTGGGCACCTGGTTCGAGACGGGCCTGGTGACGGTGCTGCTGCTGGCCGGGATGAGCCGGGTGCCGTCGGAGCTGTACGAGGCGGCCCGCCTCGACGGCGCGGGCGCGGTGCGCGAGTTCTTCGCGGTCACGCTGCCGTCGGTGCGCGCGGAGATCGCGGTGGCGCTGACGCTGACGGTGATCGCCGCGCTGCGCACCTTCGACCTGGTGTACGTCACCACCCGCGGCGGGCCCGGCGACTCCACCTCGGTGCCGTCGTACGAGGTCTACCACCGGGCCTTCGGCCTGGGGCAGGTCGGCTCGGCGGCGGCCATCGGGGTCACGCTGACCGTGCTGATCTTCATCGTGTCGTTCGGGGTCAACCGCTTCGCGGACAGGAGGCTGTCGTGATCTCGCGCGGTGAGCGGGTGGCGAACTACGTCATCCTGACGGTGTTCGCCGCGTTCGCGCTCTACCCGATCGTGGTGATCCTGTCGGCGGCGCTCGGCCCGGCCGACAGCGGCGGCACGTCCGGCCTGGGGAACTTCGCGGCGGCGTGGGAGATCGGCCGGTTCGACTCCTATCTGCGCACCAGCCTCGCGGTGTCGGCGTTCGTGGTGGTCGTCAGCGTGATTTTGTCGATCATGAGCGGGTACGCCTTCGGCACCATGCGTTTTCGCGGCCGTACGGTGCTGTTCTACCTGTTCATGCTGGGCATCATGATGCCGAGCGAGGCGGTGGCGGTGCCGCTCTACTTCGATCTGCGCTCGCTGGGGCTCATCGACACGTTCTGGTCGATCACGCTGCCGCAGGTCGCGCTGTCGGTGGCGTTCGGGACGTTCTGGATGCGCGCCTACTTCCTGACCTCCAGCCGGGCGATCGTGGAGGCGGCCCGCATCGACGGCGCGTCGAGCTGGCGCATCCTGTGGCAGGTGCTGCTGCCGCCCGCCAGGCCCGCGGTGGTCACGCTGACGCTGCTGGTGTTCATGTGGACGTGGAACGAGTTCCTCATCCCGCTGATCATGGTGACCAGCGAGTCGCTGCGCACCGCGCCGCTCGGCCTGGCGTTCTTCCAGGGGCAGTACACCTCCGGCTTCACGCTGCTCGCGGCCGGATCGGTCATCGTCGCCACGCCCGTCGTCGTCTTCTACCTGTTCCTCCAGCGCCACTTCGTCCGCGGACTGCTCCAGGGGGCGGTCCGCGAGTAACCCCCCGGAGGTTCGATGCCCATCACAAGATCCGTAGCGCGGCGGCGGACCGCGGTGACCGCGCCGCTGGCCGCGGCCGCGCTCGTCCTCGGCGTCACGCCCGCACTCCCGGCGTCGGCGGCCGCTCCCCCATCGGCTGTTCACGAGCGTCCAGGCAAGACGCCCGTCGATCTGGACGCGTTGTTCGTCGGCGCGCACCCCGACGACGAGTCGGGCACGCTGTCCACACTCGGCCAGTGGAACGAGGATCACGGCGTGCGCGCCGGCGTGGTGACCGTCACCAGGGGCGAGGGCGGCGGCAACGCGGTCGGGCCCGAGGAGGGCCCGGCGCTCGGCCTGCTGCGCGAGGCCGAGGAGCGCTCCGCCGTCGGCAAGGCGGGCGTGCGCGAGGTGTTCAACCTCGACGACGTCGACTTCTACTACACGGTGAGCGCGCCGCTGACCGACCAGGTGTGGGGCGGCGACACGCTGGAGAAGGTGGTCAGGGTCGTCCGCCAGACCCGGCCCGAGATCATCCTCACCATGGACCCGGCGCCGACGCCGGGCAACCACGGCAACCACCAGGAGGCGGCCAGGCTGGCGATCGCCGCCTTCTACGCGGCCGCCGACCCGAAGAGGTTCCCCGAGCAGATCACCAAGGAAGGGCTGAAGCCGTTCGCGCCCGCCCGGCTGCTCACCAGCGGGGCGCGCGGCACCGGCCAGCCCGGGGAGGCGTGCTCGTCGACGTACAAGCCGGCGAACCCGGCGCAGAACGTCTTCGGCGTCTGGAGCGGCCGCACCTCGGCGCGCCAGGGCAAGACGTGGGCGGCGATCGAGCGTGAGGCGCAGCGCCAGTACGCCTCGCAGGGCTGGGCCGGCTTCCCCGACGTGCCGTCCGACCCGCAGCAGCTCGGCTGCGACTTCTTCACCCAGGTGGACGCGCGGGTGCCGTTCCCCGAGCCGGGCAGCGCGGCCGCCGCGGCGCCTGCGAACATCCTGGACGGCGCGCTGACCAGGCCCAAGGGCGGCGTGCCGCTCGGCACGCGGTTCTTCCTGCGCACGAGCGACTTCGACGTGCGGCCGGGCGCCGCGTTCACGGTCGAGGCCGAGGTGAGCGCGCCGCAGCGGGACCGGCTCGGCCGCTCCACGGTGGCGCTGCGGGTGCCGGAGGGCTGGCAGGTCACCGGCTCGGGCGACCTCGGACGGGTGCGGGCCGGGCAGACGGCGAAGGCCACGTTCACGGTCACGCCGCCCGCGCAGGCCGAGCCGGGCCGGGTGCGCGTCGCGGCCACCCTCACCACCGAGAACGGCGGCGGCTACACCGACCGGCAGGTCGAGGTGAGCCCGCCCGTACGCGCCGCGCAGCAGCCGCTCCCCCAGGTCGCCCAGTACGAGGAGTGGACGGCCGAGGTCGGCGTGCCGCAGCTCGGCGGCATCGTCCAGCCGGTGCTCACGCTGCCGTCGGGCGGCAGCCGCGAGGTCGGCGTGGTCGTCACCAACGTCGGCTCCGAGACCCGCTCCGGCACCGTGCGCATCGACCTGCCCGGCGGATTCACCGCCGAGCGCACCGAGGCGCCGTTCGAGGACCTGGCGGCGGGCGAGTCGGTGACGGTGCCGTTCAAGGTGACCAACTCCGACCCGTCGCTGAAGACCTCCAACGAGGGCGGTGACTACGCGTACACGATCACCACGACGATCGACGGCGGCGGCTCGGCCGTCACCAGGCCCGCGCTCGAACTGGTCCCGGCCACCACGGTGCCGCAGGCCGAGACCGCGCCGGCCGTGGACGGCGCGGAGGGCGACGGCGAGTACACCGGTGACACGCTCGACATCTCCCGCCGGTGGGAGGGCAGCGAGTGCGCGTCGGCGGCCGACTGCTCGGGCACGGCCAAGCTCGCCTGGCACGACGACACGCTGTACGTGCTGGTGCACGTGAAGGACGACGTGCTCGGCACCGCGCTGGAGTCCTCCGACTGCAAGCGGCACTGGCGTACCGACGCGGTGGAGGTCACGCTCGACCCGCGCGGCGCGTCCGAGAACACCTCCACCACGTTCAAGACCGCGGTCCTGCCGGTCACCGCCGAGGGGCCGCCGTGCTTCCTGCGGGACGCCGACAACCGCCAGGGCCCCGGCGAGGAGACCGCGCCCGGCATGAAGGTGGCGTCCACGACCGGTGACGGCGAGTACACGGTGGAGATGTCGATCCCGATGGAGGTGCTGCCCGGCGCGGTCGATCCGGAGCACCTGGGGCTGAACATCCTCGTGTACGACTCCGACACCCAGGACAAGACCGGCCAGACCCGTATCGGCTGGTCGACGTGGGGCGGGGTGCAGGGCGACCCGTACCGGTGGGGCGTGGCCAGGCTGCCCGGCTACCAGCCGCCCGCCGACCGGCCTGTCACGCCGCCCGAGCCGGTGATCCCCGACACGGCGCTGTCCAGCCTGGACTCGCCGCAGACGCTGGAGCAGTCGGTGCGGGTGAACGTGCCGCCCGCGGGCGCGCCGGCCGCCGACCCTGCTGCGCGTGTGGTGTCCGCGTCGAGTGGGCGTGATTCCGTACGGGTGCGGCTGCAGGCCGGGGAGCCCGGCGAGGCGCACCTGTTCGTCCGCGACGCCGAGGGCACGGCCGGGAGCGAGGTCGTGAAGATCTCCCGCAAGGGGGTCACCACCGTCACCGTGCCGGTGACCCGCGTCCCGGGCGAGGGCGCGACCGTGCTGGCGGGCTGGGCGGCCCGCGACGGCGGCACGGCGGCGGCATCGGCCCCGCTGCGCTGAGCCCTGCTCAGGGGGACGCCGGCTCCTGTCGTCACTTTCTGTGATTGTCCGACTACAATCCGGGTAGATGTGCAGGAGCCAACGTCCCCCCCGTGCGGCGTTCCCCTCTCCGCCGCGCGCGCACGAAAGGGAGCCCCCATGCCCGGACTCGACCGGTGCGCGACCATGCCCGTCCATCGCCGCCTGCTCGCCTCATCGCCTCGCTACGCGCTCGCCCTCGCCGCCATCGAGAACGAGACGTTCGCCAGGAGGACCGCCAGGGCGCCCGGCAGGGAGGAGGTCGTCACCATCCCCGTGGTGGTGCACGTCGTCCACCACAGCCCTGAGCAGGACATCGGGCAGGAGCAGATCGACAGCCAGCTCGAGGTGCTCAACGCCGACTTCCGGCGGGCCAACCCCGACGTGAGCAAGGTGCCGCAGGTGTGGCGGGACCTCGTGGCCGACGCCCGGCTGGAGTTCCGCCTGGCCGAGACCGCCCCTGACGGCTCGCCCGCCACCGGCGTCGTGCGCGTCTCGACGGACGTCACCGGCTTCTCCACCGATGACCGGGTCAAGTTCACCGCCCGGGGCGGCTCCGACGCCTGGCCCGCCGACCGCTACCTCAACATCTGGGTGTGCGAGCTGGACGACGCGCTCGGCTACGCCGCCTTCCCCGGCGGGCCGCCCGAGCTCGACGGGATCGTCATCCGGCACTCCGCGTTCGGCACCACCGGCACGGCGGCGGCCCCGTACGACGGGGGCAGGACCGCCACCCACGAGGTCGGCCACTGGCTCAACCTGCGCCACATCTGGGGCGACGACGGCGACGGCTGCTCGGGCAGCGACTTCGTCGACGACACCCCCAACCAGGCCGGCCCCAACCACGGCGCGCCGTCCTTCCCCCAGGTGAGCTGCGGCAACGCGCCCCACGGGGACATGTTCATGAACTACATGGACTACGTCGAGGACGCGGCCATGTTCATGTTCACCAAGGGCCAGGCGGAGCGGATGGACTCGGCGCTGGCCGGGCCGCGTTCGTCCTTCCTGACGCCGCGGCTGCGGGAAAGCATGCGCGCCGCCGCCCCCAGCTGACGCAGGTGGCCGGCCCGCGTAGGTCATCCGCATGGCAAGTCGCCGGGCCCGGTCGTCAGTGCTGCTCACCCCGGCTGCGAACATGGGGAGCATGCGTGTTGTGGTGATCGGAAGCGGCATCGTGGGCGCCGGCGCGGCCTACCACCTGAGCCGCAGGGGCGCGGCGGTGACCGTCGTGGACGGCGGCTTCCCCGGTGAGGCGACGCAGGCGGGCGCCGGCATCGTCTGCCCGTGGGTCGACCACCCCGAGGACGACGACTGGTACCGCCTGACCCGCGAGGGCGCGCGCCACTACCCCGGCCTGGTCGAGGAGCTGGGCGAGGACATCGGTTACGCCAAGGTGGGCGCGCTGCTGGTGGCCGAGGACCCGGTCGATCTGGAGCCGGTGCGGGCGCTGCTGCGCCGCCGCCACGCGGGCGCGCCCGAGATGGGCGAGGTCGTGGACGTCCCGACCCCCGTCGAGCTGTTCCCGCCGCTGTCCGACACGCTGAGCGCGCTGCTGGTACCGGGCGCGGCCAGGGTGGACGGCCGCTCGGTACGCGACGCGCTGCTCGCGGCGGCCGTGGCCAGAGGCGCCGAGGTCCGTACGGGCACCGCCACCCTGACCCCCGGCGGTCAGGTCCTGCTGCACCCCACCGAGGATCAGCCCGGCGGGCCTCTCGCTTCTCCAGCCTCTTCCCGGGCCGTTTCTCCCGGGGACACGGCTGCTGTCTCCGGGGCCGCCGGTTCCGCTGCTGCCGGGACGGACGCATCCGAGACGGCGGCGCAGAAGGCGGCTCGCCCGGGGACGGAGGGCGCGGAAACGGACCGGCGGGGAGCCGCCCGGCCGGAGGCTGAGAGGCCGGCGGCAGGTGGGCGGGAAGCGGCCGAAGCCGCCGGCGGCGGTGACTCGTGGCGGCAGTCGGCGCCGGTCGCCTCCGCGCCTTCGATGCCCGGCGTCTGCAAGACACCGACGGGCGAGGGCGTGCCGATCGAGGCGGACAGGGTGATCGTGGCGGCCGGGGCGTGGACCGGTGAGGTGTGCCGGCCGCTGGGCGTCGAGCTGCCGGTCTTCCCGCGGCGCGGCCAGATCCTGCACGCCACGCTGGAGGGTGTGGACACCGCGTGGTGGCCGATCATCCTGCCCCGGCAGGGGCCGTACCTGCTGGGCTTCCCCGACTCGCGGGTGGTGATCGGCGCGACGGTGGAGGACGTCGGGTTCGCGCCGCGCGTCACGGTCGGCGGGCTCGACGAGGTGATCGAGGCGGGGCTCAGGGTGGCTCCGGGGCTGGCCGGTGCGACGGTGTCGGAGACCCGGGTCGGCCTGCGCCCGGTCTACGCTCCCGGTCCGGCGCTGATCGGGCCGGTGACCGATCGGGTGGTGGTGGCGACGGGGCTGAGCGCGTACGGGCTGACGGCCGGCCCGTTCGCCGGCGAGATCGCCGCCGCGCTGGTGCTCGGTGAGCGGCCGCCGATCGACATCACGCCGTACCTGCCACCGAGAAGCCCCTGACATCGGGCCCCAAAATCGGTCACTGAGCGCGATAAGCCACCCTGCCCGTCAAGTACGACAAGCAGCAACGTAAGATCGGATACCTCCCCACCGGTGACGTCGTGGGGAGGCCGCCTTGCCGCTGCTCGCACTGCTCCTGCTGCTGCTCGTGGTGCTCGCCGGCTGTGCGGACCCGAAGGCGGTCGCGCCCCCGTCTCCGTCCGCCAGTCCCCCGCCGTCCTCCGCGGCTCCCGCACCCAAGCCGCTGGCGCCCCGCCATCGCGGACGCGCGCCCGAGCAGGAGGTCCGGGTGCCGCACTCCGCCTCGGGCCGGTACGCCGTCGTCCCCGGGTCCGACCGGGCCAGGCGTGGACGGGGCGCGCTCGTGCGCTACCTGGTGGAGGTGGAGCGGGGGCTGCCGTTCGATCCCTTCGCGTTCGCCGCCGAGGTGCACCGCACGCTCAACGACGTCCGCGGCTGGGCCCGTTTCCAGCGCGTGGACCACGGCCCGGTACGGGTGCGCGTCGCGCTGTCCAGCCCGCGCATGACCATCCGCCAGTGCCTGCCGCTGCGCACCGGCGGCGAGCTGTCCTGCTGGAACGGCCGCCGCTCGGTCATCAACGCGCTGCGGTGGGCGAAGGGCGTCCCGCAGTACGGCGGCGACCTGGCCGCGTACCGGCGCTACCTGATCAACCACGAGGTCGGCCACGCGCTTGGCCACGGTCACCGGCGCTGTCCCGGCCCCGGCAGGCTCGCGCCGGTGATGGTCCAGCAGTCGAAGTCGCTCGGCCGCTGCCGCCCCAACCCCTGGCCGTACCCGCACGGCGACCACGACAAGCGCCGCTAGCTCCGCACCGGGGCCGGTGGCGCATGCCGGCGGGGCTGCCGAAGCCGCGTAGCGGGCCGGGCGATGGCGAGGGCAGCGCCCCGGAGGCCGCGCGGCGAGCGGGGCCTGGCGGGGGCGGTGAGCAGGCAACGCCGCGTGGCGGGCGGGGGCGGCGTTCCCTGGCGCCGAAGCTACCGATAGGTTTCCATCAACCGGACGAGTCGCCGCTTCGGTGACGGGGCCCGGCAACGCCGTACGCCGCCAGGAAGCGCGGGGGGCGCCGGCGGCGGCCGGTTCCCGGTCATCGCCGGTTGAGCGATCACGACCGTCTGACCTATCGCGATATATCGTAGAAGCGGAAACATCGGGGAGTCCCGCCGATCGGGACGCGAGAACTTTCCAGGGGAGTGTGAGCGATGGCAGGGATGCGGACGGCACGGCGGATCCTCGCGGGCGGCGCGGTCCTGGCCGCGGCCGGCTGGGCGCTGCGCGAGGTTCCCGCCGAGCTGGGCATGCGGCCGCTGGCGTCGGGGCCGGACCGGGCGGCGCGGATCCGGCGCTCGCCGCAGTTCAGGGACGGCGCGTTCGTCAACACGATGTCCGAGCCGGCGACCGTGCCGTCAGGGCCGCCCGTGAGCATGCTCGGCGAGCTCGCCACCGACCGCTCCCAGCGGCGCCCCGCAGGTCCCGTTCCGCTGCGCATCCCGCCGTCCGACGCGCCGCCCGCCGACGGCGTGCGCGCGATCTGGTACGGCCACGCCTCCACGCTGGTGGAGATCGAGGGCCGCCGGGTGCTGTTCGACCCGGTGTGGAGCCGCCGGGTCTCCCCCTCGCAGCTCGTCGGCCCGAAGCGGCACCACCCGGTGCCGGTGGAGCTGCACGAGCTGCCCGAGGTGGACGCGATCGCGATCTCCCACGACCACTACGACCACCTCGACATGGCGACCGTGCAGACGCTCAACCGCACGCAGAAGGCGCCGTTCATCGTGCCGCTCGGCATCGGGGCGCACCTGGAGCGGTGGGGCGTGGCGGCGTACCGGATCATCGAGCTGGACTGGGACGAGGAGACCGAGGTACGCGGGCTGCGCTTCGTCGCGACGGCGGCCCGCCACTTCTCCGGCCGGACCCTGACCCGCAACGACACGCTATGGGGCTCCTGGGTGGTGGCCGGTCCGACCAAACGGGTGTTCTACGCGGGCGACTCGGGCTACTTCGACGGCTACAAGGGCATCGGGAGCAAGCACGGCCCGTTCGACCTGACGCTGATGCCGATCGGCGCCTACAGCCCGGCCTGGCCGGACATCCACATGAACCCGGAGGAGGCCGTCAACGCCCACCTCGACCTGGGCGGCAAGCTGCTGCTGCCGGTGCACTGGGCGACGTTCACGCTCGCCCTGCACCCGTGGGCGGAGCCCGTCGACCGGCTGTGGCGCGAGGCCAAGGCGCGCGACGTGCGCATCGCGGTGCCGCGGCCGGGCGAGGCCGTGGACGTCTCGGCCGCGCCCACGGTCGAGGGCTGGTGGGAGATGCTCACCTGAGCACCCCGGCATAGGGTTCGGATGTGAGCAATCTGGAACGCGAGCCGCGCGAGATCCGCTGCGGCGCCGGTGCGGCCGATGAGCGCGAGGTGCTGACCGGGCGCGAGGTGCCGCTCGGCGGTCCCCGCGCGATGCTGGTCAGCAGGACCCTCCCCCACAAGCACCGCCGCATGATCGGCGCGTGGTGCTTCGTCGACGCCTACGGGCCGCAGGTCGCCACCATGCGGGTGCCGCCGCATCCGCACACCGGCCTGCAGACCGTGAGCTGGCTGGTCGAGGGCGAGGTGCTGCACCGCGACAGCATCGGCTCGCTGCAGGAGATCCGTCCCGGGCAGCTCAACCTCATGACGGCGGGGCGCGGCATCTCGCACTCCGAGGAGTCGCCGCAGACGACGCTGCACGGCGTGCAGCTGTGGGTGGCGCTGCCCGATGCGCACCGGCAGGTCGCGCCCGGCTTCGAGCACCACCCCGAGCTGCCCGGGCTGGCCGGGCCCGGCTTCCGCGCCCGCGTCATCATGGGCACGCTCGGCGGGGTGACCTCGCCCGCCACCGCCTACTCCCCGCTCGTCGGCGCCGAACTGGACGTCGAGGGGGAGGCCGAGGTGCCGGTCGAGCCGGGGTTCGAGCACGGGCTGCTGCTGTTCGACGGTGAGGTGGCCGGGGCCGAGCGCGGCGCGCTGGTGTACCTGCCGCCGGGCCGGACCTCCATCCGGCTCGCGGGGCGCGGGCGGGTGCTGCTCATCGGCGGCGAGCCGTTCGGCGAGGAGATCGTCATGTGGTGGAACTTCGTCGGCCGCTCCCACGAGGAGGTGGCCGCGTACCGGAAGGAGTGGATGGAGGGCGAGGGGTTCGGCGTCGTCGAAGGCTTCGACGGGGAGCCGCTGCCCGCGCCCGTCCTGCCCGGCACGCGGCTCAAGCCGCGCGGCCGCGTCCGCTGAGGACCCACCGCCGGGGTGCCCTGGGCGGACAGGTCCAGCGGGCCGTCCCCACCATCTCGGGCTGCGGGCCGCGCGGCCCCGCAGCCGTCAGGTGAGGCGTTGTGCCTTGCTGAGCAGGCGCTGCGCCACCACCACGAGTGCCAGGAACGCGCCGCTGACCACCTGCTGGAACGCCGACGTCAGGTTCCCCACCTGGTTGATGAGGCTCTGGATGACGCCGAGCAGCAGCACCCCGGCCACCGACCCGGTGATGCCGCCGGCGCCGCCGGTCAGCAGCGTGCCGCCGATCACCACGGCGGCGATGGCGTCGAGTTCGAGGCCGATGCCGAGGATGGTGACGCCGGAGGAGAGCCGGGCGGCGTTGAGCGCGCCGGCCAGCCCGGCCAGCAGGCCCGACATGACGTACACGTACACCTTGGTACGGGCGACGGGCACGCCCATCAGGGCCGCCGCCTGCTCGTTGCCGCCGATGGCGTAGACGTTCTGGCCGAATCCGGTGCGCTGCAGCAGCACCATGGCGAGCAGCGCGAGCAGGGCGGTGATGTAGACGGGCCAGGTCAGGCCGAGGATCCCGCCCTGGCCGAGCGCGGCGAACGCGGGGTCCTCGACGAGGTAGGTGGTGGCGCCCTCGTCGGAGATGGCCAGCATGAGCCCGCGCACGCCGAGCAGCCCGGCCAGGGTGACGATGAACGGCGCCATCCCCGTACGTGCGATGACCAGCCCTTGCAGCAGCCCGACGACCCCGCAGACGGCGAGCGGCAGCAGCAGCGCCACGAGCAGGCCGTACTGGGAGCCGTAGGCGGCGAGCACGCCGCCCAGGACGAACAGCGACCCGACGGACAGGTCGATGCCGCCGCTGATGATCACGAACGTCATCCCGATGGCGATGATCGCCAGGAACGACGAGGAGACGACGACGCTGGCGGCGTTGCCCGCCGTGGCGAAGGAGTCGAAGGCCAGGCTGCCCACGACGACCAGCAGGGCCAGCACCATGACGGCGCCGTGCTGCTGGATGAGCCGGCTCACCTGTTCGCGGTTCATCGGGTCCCCCGCTTCCTGGTGGCGTAGACGGCGGCCAGGATGATGACCGCCTGGACCATCTGGGTCCATGACTGCGGGAGGTTGTGCTTGATCAGCGTGGCCGACAGCAGCTGCATGAGCAGCGCGCCCATGACCGTGCTGAGCACCCTGATCCGCCCGCCGGTCAGCGGCGTGCCGCCCACGACGACGGCGGTGATCGCCGACAGCTCGATGAACAGGCCGAGCGAGGTGGGGTCGCTCGCCTGCAACCGGGCCGTGGCCAGCACGCCGGCCAGGGCGGCGAGCAGCCCGGAGATCACGTAGACGGTCAGCAGCACCCGCTTGACGGGCAGGCCGGACAGCTCGCTGGCCGAGCGGTTGCCGCCGATGGCGACGACCTGCCGGCCGAACGTCGTACGCCGCACCACGAACAGCACGATCACGGTGAGCGCCGCCGCGATGATCACGATCACCGGGATGCCGGCGACGGAGCTGCTGCCGAGCGCGATGAGACCGGGGTTGCGGAACTCGACGAGCTGCGGCACCAGCACGTTGGCCAGGCCGCGGATGCCGACCAGCAGCGCCAGCGTGGCCACGATGGGTTGCACGCCGACGTAGGCGACCAGCGCGCCGCCCGCCGCCCCCACGACGGCGCCGCCGATCACCGCCACGAGGACGGCGGGCAGCCAACCGTAGCCGAGGTAGAGCACGGTCAGCGCGGCGGCGAGCGCCATCACCGAGCCGACCGACAGGTCGATGCCCTGGGTGCCGATGACCAGCGCCATGCCCAGCGAGACGATCACGACGGGGGTGACCTGGACGAGCTGGGTGCGGAAGTTGGACGCGTCGAGGAAGTGCGGGGTGAACAGCACGTTGAACAGCAGCAGCACGAGGACGGCCGCGTACACGCCGTAGTCCTGCACCCACGCGTACACCTGGGGTTTGAGCACGGCGACCCGGGCGCTCCCCCTGGAGGTCAGCTCAGCCATCGCTCTGCTCCGCGATCGTCGCCATGATCTTCTCCTCGGTCACCTCGTCGCCGGACAGCTCGCCCACGACCGCGCCCTCGCGCAGCACGAGGATCCTGTCGGCGCCCTCGACCAGTTCCTCCAGGTCGGAGGAGATGAGCAGCACGCCCAGCCCTTCCTGGGCCAGCTCGTCGATCAGCGCCTGCACCTCGGCCTTGGCGCCGACGTCGATGCCGCGGGTCGGCTCGTCGAGCAGCAGCGCCTTGGGCCGGACGGCCAGCCAGCGGGCCAGCAGCACCTTCTGCTGGTTGCCGCCGGACAGCTCGGAGACGAGCTGGTGCGGTGATGCGGCCTTGATCCTCAGCCTCCGCATGAAGATCTCGACCACCCGGTCGATCTTCGCCTCCGACACCACCCCTGCCCTGCCGAGCGAGGGCAGGGCGGCGAGCGCGATGTTCTCGCGTACGGACAGCGTCGGGATGATGCCCTCGGCCTTGCGGTCCTCGGGCAGCAGGCTGACGCCGGCCTTGATGGCGGCGGCGGTGGAGCCGCCGCGCAGCGGCATCCCGGCCACCAGGACCTGCCCGCCGTCGAGCGGGAGCGCGCCGACGATGGCCTTGGCGGTCTCGGTACGGCCCGCGCCGAGCAGGCCGCCGAGCCCCACGACCTCGCCGGGCTCGACGCTGACGTTCACCCCGTCGAGGACGTGCTTGCGGGTGAGCCCGCGGGCCTCGACCACGGGCGTGCGCGTGCCGTCACCCTGCCGGTTCTCGCTGGAGCGGTCGCGGGAGAAGCGGGTCATGCCCCCGGAGCGGACCTCGTCGAGGTCGCGGCCCAGCATGAGGGAGATCAGCTTCAGCCGGTCGAGCTCGGCGAGCGGCCCGGTGTGCGCGAGGCGGCCGTCGCGCAGCACCGTGACCTGGTCGCACACGGCGTACAGCTCGTCGAGGCGGTGGCTGACGTACATGACGGCGATGCCGCTGTCGCGCAGCCGCCTGATGACGCCGAACAACGTCTCGACCTCGCGCGGCTCCAGCGATGACGTGGGCTCGTCCATGATGACGACGCGGGCGTCCACCGAGACGGCGCGGGCCAGCGCCACCATCTGCTGGGCGCCGACGCCGAGCGTGCGCAGCGGGCGGCGCACGTCGGTCTCGACGCCGTAGCCGGCCAGCACCCGCTCGGCCTCCTCGTACATGGCGGCCGTGTCGATGACGCCGAACCTGCCGCGCGGCTCGCGGCCGAGCAGCAGGTTGCGGGCCACCGACATCATGGGGACGAGGTTGACCTCCTGGTAGATGGTGGAGATGCCGGCCCGCTGCGCCTCCATGGGGGTGCCGAAGGAGGCGGGCTCGCCCTTGTAGAGCAGCCGGCCCTCGTCGGGGCGGTAGACGCCGGTGAAGACCTTGATCAGGGTGGATTTGCCGGCTCCGTTCTCGCCGACGAGGGCGTGCACCTCGCCCGGCCGCAGGGCGAGGGACACGCCGTCGAGCGCGAGGACGCCGGGGAAGCGTTTGCTGATCCCGCGCGCCTCGAGTACCGGTTCGTCGGTCTGCTCGGCCAAGTCAGTACGCCTCACCGAGGGAGTCCTTGGCGTTGGTGGTGTCGTAGTCGCGGTCGGAGATGATCACCTTGTCGGGGATCGGCTCGCCGTCGAGGAACTTCTGCGCGGTCTCGAAGGCGAGCGGCCCGAAGCGCGGGTTGGACTCGATGACGGCGTGCAGCCAGCCGTCGGCGATGGCCTGCACGGCGCTGCGGGTGCCGTCCACCGAGACGATCTTGATGTCGCCCGGTTCCTTGCCCGCGCCCTTGAGCGCCGTCACCGCGCCGAGCGCCATCTCGTCGTTCTCGGCGTAGATGCCGTTGATGTCGGGGTTGGACTGGATGAGCTGCTCGGTGACCTGCTGGCCCTTCTCACGGGCGAACTCGCCGGTCTGCTCGAACGCGATCGTGATGTCCGGCGCCTTCTCCTTGACGCGGTCCTTGAAGCCGTTGGTGCGCTCGGTGGTGACGTTGTTGCCGGGGGCGCCGAGCAGGATGGCCACCTTGCCCTTGCCGCCGAGCGCCTCGATCATCCGGTCGGCGGCGCGCTTGCCCTGCTCGTAGAAGTCGGAGCCGATGAACGTCAGGTAGTCGCTGCACGGCTTGGCGTTGATCTTGCGGTCGACCGTGATGATGGGGATCTTCTTGGCCGCCGCCTGCTGGAGCACCGGCTCCCAGCCGTCGGAGTTGAGCGGCGCGATGACGAGCAGCTGCACGCCCTGCGCGATGAGCTGCTGCACGTCGGTGATCTGCTTGGAGAACTGCGACTGGGCGTTGGTCACCTTGAGGTGGGTGATGCCGAGTTTGGCCGCCTCGTCCTTGATCGACTTGGTCTCCGCGATGCGGAACGGGTTGGCCTCCTTCTCCGACTGGGAGAAGCCCACCGTCGCCGTCTTGAGGTCGAACGTGGTGCCGCCGAACTGCTCCAGCGTGCAGGTGGGGCCGGCCGTGCCCGTGGGCGACTGGACGACCTGCCGGCCCGCCGTGCCGGTGGGGGCGGGTGCGCTCTGCGGCTCCTCCGCTTTCGCGCAGGCCGTCGCGGTGAGGAGGACGGCCAGAGCCAGCGCGGCCGTCCGGAGATGGGGGGTCATCGCGGTTCCCTTCTTATCAGGTCCTGCCGGTGCGCGCCCGGGCCCGTGCGACGGTGCCCGTCCGACGGTGCCCGTGCGACGGTGCCCGTCCGACGGGGTCCGGGCGCGCGGGGGGTTCAGCTGCAGGGCGGGTTGATCGCGCTCGTGAGCCGCTTGTGGGCGTCGTGGAGGCGCTTGACGTCGGGCTTGGTGACGGCCCGGTCGTACGTCATGAGGCCGTTGATCTCGGTCTCGACGTCCGTCGTCTGGGTGTAGATCGCGGCGCTGAGCTGCTCACAGGCGTGCAGCCGCTCCAGCTCCTCGATCATGCCCACGTACCGGTCGGTGAGGGCCTGCGGGTTCGGCTCGACCGCGTAGCCCCAGCCGCCGCCGGACCAGGTGTGGCCGACGACCGGCAGGCCCAGGCCGCCGTACTCGCCGAGCACGGTCGCGCGGGTGCCCTCCGGCTTTCCGGGGTTCCCGGGGCCCGGGTAGATGTGGAAGTCCTTGACGTCGCCGTTGCCGCCGTCCACGGCGCCGCAGCAGTTGACGCCGCTCATGTTGTTCACCAGGCGGGTTGGGTCCCAGCTCTTGACCAGGTCGGCGATGCGGGCCTGGTCGTACTGGCCCCAGCCCTCGTTGAACGGCACCCACATGATGATCGACGGGACGCTCCTGTGCTGGTCGATCATCCTGCGCAGCTCGGTCTCGAACTGCTGCCTGTCGTCGGTCTTGAAGGCCGACGGCATGTCCTGCCAGACCAGCAGGCCGAGCTTGTCGGCGTGGTAGTACCAGCGGTCGGGCTCGACCTTGACGTGCTTGCGGACGGCGTTGTAGCCGAGGGCCTTGGTCTGCTCCAGGTCGTAGCGCAGCGCCTGGTCGGTCGGCGCGGTGTAGATGCCGTCCGGCCAGAAGCCCTGGTCGAGCGGGCCGATCTGGAAGACCGGCTTGCCGTTGAGCAGCATGCGGTTGCCGGACAGGCTGATCTCGCGCATGCCGAAGTAGGACGTCACCTTGTCGTCCTTGAGGCGGACCTCCAGGTCGTACAGGTGCGGGTTCTCGGGCGACCACAGCTTGGGGTCGCGTACGGGGATGCGCAGCTTCTCGCCGACCTTGCCCCGTACGGTGCCGACGACACGGCGGCCGTCCTTGGCGATCACGGTGGCGGTGCCGGGGGTGCCGTGCACGGTGACGTACACGGCCTGGCCGGGCACGTCGGGGACGGTGTCCACGCGGTCGACGCGGGCCTTGCCGACCGGCTCGATCCAGACGGTCTGCCAGATGCCGGAGACCGGGGTGTACCAGATGTTGCCGGCTTCGAGCCGCTGCTTGCCGACGGGCTGCGAGCCCCGGTCGGTCGGGTCGTACACGCCGACGACCAGCTCCTGCTTGCCGGTGCGCTTGAGAGCGTCGGTGACGTCCACGCTGATGCGGTCGTAGCCGCCCTTGTGGGTGGCGACGCGCTTGCCGTTGACGTAGACGGTGGCGTCCCAGTCGACGGCGTCGAGGTGCAGCAGCAGCCGCTCGCCGCTCCAGGAGCGCGGCACCTCGAACGTGCGGCGGTACCACATGCGCTCCTCGTGCCGGCCGATGCCGGACAGCTGCGACTCGACGGGGAACGGCACGGTGATCCGCTCGGGCAGGGTGCGGCCGATCGGCGCGGCCTCGCCCTCCTTCGCCGGGGCGAACTGCCAGACGCCGTTGAGGCTGCGCCAGCGGTCGCGGGCGAGCTGCGGCCTGGGGTACTCGGGCAGCGGGTTGTTCTTGTCGACCTTGTCGGTCCAGCGGGTCTTGAGCACGTACGTGGAGAGGTTGACCACGCCGGCGTGGGCGTAGGCGGGCAGCGGGGTGCCGTCGGCGTAGGTGATGCCGCCTTCACCGTCGTACGAGGTGCGCACGGTGGTGCCGGCCTTGGCCGGGATCGGGTACTCGAGCGCCAGCTCCACGGTCTCCGGGCTCTTCTGGACGGCCGAGGTGACCGGCCAGGCGGCGTTGCCGACGGTCAGCTTGAGCTTGCCGGCCGCGTCGGCGGGCAGCGGGGCCAGGGGCTCCGAGTAGGTGAGCGTCACCGCGTCGCCGGCGGTGTTCACGCGGGCGTCGTACGGTCCGGCGGGCTGGAAGTCGGCCGGCACGGTGAACGCCTCGGTGGGCACGATCTGCTTCGGCTGGCTGGGGCTCTGCCAGCGCAGGCGCAGGTGGGCGCCGCCGTAGTGCTCGAAGTACTCGACCTTGATGTCGTACTTGCGGCCCGCTTCCAGGGCGATCGGGGTGCCGACCTGCTCGATGTCCCAGTCGTCCACCCAGTGGTCGATGATCAGCTGGTCGTCCACCCAGAGGCGGAACCCGTTGTCACCGATGATGGAGAACGTGTAGGTCTCGGAGTATTTCGGGGTGATCTGGCCGGTCCATCGGACGGTGACGTCGTCCTCTCTGCCGGTCAGGAGCTGGAACGTGGGGTTGAGGTCGGGAAGTTCCAGATTCGGGTCGATGATGCTCGCTTTGAGCTCGGCGAAGTCGAACTGCCCCGGCCCCGAGGCCAGGTAGTAGTCGCCGCGCAGCCCGTTCCGCTCGGGGAGGGCCGCCGTTCCTGCGGAGGCGGTTGCCGGTAGCTGCCATAACACGGCCGTCAGCACGGCCAGCAGCAACGCGAGGCGCTTGCGCACGGGGAGTGTCCTTTCGGAAGGCGCCGATCAGGTTCGGACAGCTTTTGACCCTGACAGGCACCAAAATAAGCACCGATGGACCAAGCCGGTCAAGATTTCCGATCAGATTCGTTCGCGTTCGGTCAGAGGTGAACTGATGTTGGCGGGTCGACTATGATCGGCTCGTGAGCGACACGCAGAGTGACGGACGCAGGCCCGTGTTCGCCGCCGAGCGCCGCCAGCGCATCCTCGAGCTGGTGCGCGCCAACGGCGCCGTGTCGCTGCGCGAGCTGGCCCAGGCGGTCCGCTCGTCCGAGGTCACCGTCCGCCGCGACCTGCGCGCCCTGGAGTCCGAGGGCCTGCTCAACCGCCACCACGGCGGAGCCACCCTGCCGGGCGAGCTGTCCCGCGAGACCGGCTACGCGCACAAGGTCTCGCTGGAGTCGGCGGAGAAGGCCGCGATCGCCGATCTCGCCGCCGCGCTGGTCGAGGACGGCGACGCCATCGTGATCGGGCCGGGCACCACCACGCAGGAGTTCGCCCGCCGCCTGACCAGGCACTCAGAGCTGGCCGTGGTGACAAACTCGCTGCTGGTCGCGCAGGTGCTGGCCGGCTCGCCGCGCATCGAGGTCATGATGACCGGCGGCACGCTGCGCGGCTCCATCCTCGCCCTGGTCGGCAGCGCGGCCGAGCACTCACTGGCCGGGCTGCGGGTCCGGCGGGCGTTCATCTCCGGCAACGGGCTCACCGCCGAGCGCGGGCTGTCCACGCCCAACATGCAGGTCGCGGGCGTCGACCGGGCGCTCGCCGCGGCCGCGGAAGAGGTCGTGGTGCTGGCCGATCACACCAAGATCGGTGTCGACACCATGGTCCAGACCGTCGCGCCCGACCGCATCGACCACCTGGTGACCGACGACGCCGCGCCCCGCGAGGTCCTCGACGACCTCAGCGCGCGCGGCGTGCGGCTGCACGTCGCCCAGTTCTGATCAGCCGGTTGTACGTCGCCCAGTTCTGATCAGCCGGTTGCACGTCGCCCGGCTCTGATCGGCCCGCGCCCGCACGCGGCCCGATTGTGAGCGGCGCGCCCCCGCCCCGCACGCGGCCCGATCCTGCGCGGCACACCCCCGACCCGCACGCGGCCCAATTCTGGGCGGCCTACCCGCGCACGTCGCCCGAGTCCGATCGGTGCGGTTTCTGATCGCCACACTGATCGAATGTGACAAGGCCGTTACTGTAATGTTTCCTTCCTCGATCACCATCGAGGCGGAGGCAACCGTGCTGCAGGTGGCTGGCGTTCTCAAGGCGTTCCAGGGTGTCACCGCCCTCGATCACGTCTCCCTGTCCGTACGCGCCGGCGAGGTGCACGCCCTCATCGGCGGCAACGGCGCGGGCAAGTCCACCCTGGTGAAGGTGCTCTCGGGCGTCTACCCGCCCGACGCCGGCGAGCTGCGCTTACTCGGCGAGCAGGTCCGCTTCGCCGGGACCGCCGACGCCAAGCGAGCCGGCATCGCCACCATCCACCAGGAGACCAACCTCGTCCCGACCATGAGCGTGGCCCGCAACCTGCTGCTCGGCCGTGAGCCGCGCGGGCGGCTCGGGCTGATCGACTCCGCGGCCGTGCACGCCAGAGCCGAGGAGCTGCTGGCCGCGTACGGGCTGGAGGTGGATGTACGCCGCCCGCTCGGCTCGCTCGGCGAGGGCGCGCGGCAGATCGTCGCGCTCGCGCGGGCCGCGTCCGCCGACGCCCGCCTGGTCATCATGGACGAGCCCACGACCGCGCTCGACCACGGCGAGCTGGAGGTGCTGTTCAGCGCGGTGACCCGGCTGCGCGAGCAGGGCCGTTCGGTCATCTACGTCACCCACCGGCTCGAGGAGCTGTACGGCATCTGCGACCGGGTCACGGTGCTGCGCGACGGCCGGGTCGTGCACACCGGGCCGCTGGCCGGGCTCGACCGGCTGCGGCTCGTCTCGCTCATGCTCGGCCGCCCCTTCCACCCCGCCGCGCCGTCCCTGCCCGCGGGCGAGCCCGACGTGCCCGCCGACGAACCCGTCCTGGAGGCCAAGGGCCTCACCCGGCACCACATGCTGGACGGTGTCTCGCTCGCCATGCGGGCTGGGGAGGTCGTCGGGCTCGGCGGTCTGCTCGGCGCCGGGCGCAGCGAGACGGCCCGCGCCATCGCCGGCGTGCTGCCGGTGGACGCCGGTCAGGTCACCGTCGCCGGTGCTCCCGTGCGCAAGTGGTCGATCAGGAGCGCCGTACGCGCCGGGATCGGGCTGGTGCCGGAGAACCGCAAGACCGAGGGCATCGTGCCCACCCTGTCCGTACGCGACAACATCGCCCTGGCCGCGCTCCCCCGCCTGTCGCGGGCCGGCATCGTATCCGACGCGCAGATCGACAACATCGTCGCCACCTTCATGCGGCGGCTCGGCATCAAGGCCGTCTCCCCCCGCCAGCCCGCCGGCGAACTGTCGGGCGGTAACCAGCAGAAGGTGCTGCTCGCCCGCTGGCTCGCCATGCACCCGAAGGTGCTGCTGCTCGATGAGCCGACCCGGGGGGTGGACGTCGCCACGAAAACGGAGATGCAGGCGCTGCTCGACGAGCTGGCCGTGGACGGGCTCGCGATCCTGCTCATCTCGTCCGATGTGAGCGAGCTGGTGGAGAATTGCGACAGCGTGGTGGTGCTGCGTGACGGCGCGATCACCGAACAGCTCACCGGCCCCGAGGTCACCGAAGACCGCCTGTTGGCCGCCCTCGCCAAGGACTGACCACCCCGGCCGCCAGGCGTCCCGCCCCCGGCACGGCACGTTCGCGGGCACACACAGGCTCGCCGCGCCAGGTGTCCGCCGGCCGCGGGGTCCGGCGCAGAGGCGTGCTCACGTTGTTGCGCGGCCCGGCGCAGCGGCGCGCTCCCGGTGTCGCGCCCCAGCACGACGATGACGGCAACAGACGCCGCCCAGCGCGACGGCACACCACCGCGAACCCGGCCCCGCGCAACGGTCCACGCAGCCACCCATGACCCGCCTCCACGGCGCACCACCGCAGACCGGCACCGCGCAACGGCCCTCTCCCACCCCACGCGGCTCAGCGCGACGGCGCACTCTCGTCCGGCATAACCCGGCACGACGGCGCGTTCCACGGACGCGACTCGGGGGGCGGCGCACTCTCCCCTTTGCGTCTCAGCACGACGCGAAGGTGTTCCGACGCAGCCCCGACCGGGTTGCGCGCGCCCGAAGGCGCGAGGCTGCGCGAAGCCGCGCGTTTCTGCGGGCCCGGGCGCGCCCGGCACTGCGGACGCGCCCGGCGCTGTGGACGCGCTCGGCACTGCGGACGCGCCCGGCACTGCGGACGCGCTCGGTGCGGTGGCGGGACGGCCGAAGCGGTCCGCGCCACGCGATCACGGACCTGCTCGCCACAGGACCACGTGGTCACCGGCCCTTTCGCGGCCGGACCACGCGGTCACAGAACGTCTCGCCGCCGCGTCACTGCTGGTCGCGGTCGCGGCCCTTGCGGACTCTCCGGACGACGAGGTGGCGGCCCAGCAGCACGGAGCCGGGGACGACCGCGAAGCCGAGGAGGCTGGTGCCGAGGCCGAGGCCGATGTCGGCGTCCAGGAGTCCCCTCTCGCCCCTGAGTACGGGCACGCCGAGCGACACGCTCACCGACACCGACAGGAGCGGACCCCGGCCGGCGGGCTGCTCCGGCTCGTTGGTCACGGGCGGTGGCGGCTCTTGGGTGTCAGGCGGGTTGGGTGCGGGCGGGTCGTCGTCGCGAGGCGGCGTCGGCCGGATGGTGGTCGGGTCCGCGGTGGGCTGACGGGTGGGCCGGCTCGTCCTGGTCGGCCTTCGGGTCGGCTCGCGGGTGGGCCGGCTCGTGGTGGGCCGCTGGCTCGGCCGGGTCGTCGGCCGGGTCGTCGGCTGGGTGGTGGGCCTGGTGGTGGGCGGGGTCGTGGGCCTGCTCACCACGGGCGGCCTGGTCACCGGGCGGACGGGGGACGTGACCGCCGGTGTCAGCGCGGTCGGCTCGCTCGCCGTGGGCGACGCCTCGGTGCGCGTCGGCTCGGGCGTGGGCGTCTCCCGGGTCGGCGACGGTGACGGCGAGGACGGGGCGGGCGTCGTCGGCGGGGGCAGCGCCACGGTGGCGGGCGGCGGTTCGGTCACGCTGCGCGGGTCGGGCGCGTCGCCCAGGATCGCGAACGTCGACACGACGGCCACGGCCGTCGCCACCACCAGGCCGCCGGTCATGGCGAGCTTCCCGGCCGGCGAGAGCGCGCTGTGGAAAAGGCTCGTCCCCGTGCCGGGCTCCGGGACGGCGGGCGGCTTCGGCAGCAGCCCGGCCAGCGGCACGACGAGCGCCGCCATCCTGGCACGGCCGCGCTCCTCCCACTCACTCCCGTACGCCGTCCGCGCCGTGTCCTCCAGCTCCTCCAGGAACGCCAGCGCCGACTCGGGACGCTGCGCCGGGTCCTTGGCCAGGCCGTGCTCGATCAGGGGGCGCAGCGGCGCCTCGATGTCGTCGATCGGCGGCGGCAGGTGCTGGTGCTGGTAGGCGAGGGCGGCGATGTTCTCGCCGTGGAAGGCGCGGTGGCCGGTCAGGCACTCGTAGAAGACGAGGGTGGCGGCGTAGACGTCGGTCGCGGGCCCGGCCGGCGCCTCGTCCCATTGCTCTGGGGCCATGTACGAGGGCGTGCCCGCCAGCACACCCGTCTCCCCGACCCGGGCGGCCACGCCGAAGTCGACGAGCTTGCTCTCACCCTCCTGGGTGATCATCACGTTCTCGGGCTTGAAGTCGCGGTGCACCACGCCGTGCCGGTGCGCCTCCGCCAGGCCGAGCAGCGAGCCCTTCAGCACCGACAGCGCCGCCTGCGGGCCTGTCGCACCCTCGTTGCTCAGCAGCCGCCGCAGGGTGACGCCGTCGACCAGCTCCATCACGATGACCGCGTCGTCGTCGCCCTCGACGTAGTCGAGCACGCGGGCCGTGTGCGGGCTGTCGATCTCCTGGATGAGCCGCGCCTCTTCCCTGAACCGCGCGACGAACGCCTCGTCCTCGCGCAGCTCACCGGAGAGGTGCTTGATCGCCACGTGTAAGCCGTCGGAGTCGCGGACGGCGAGCATCACCCGGCCGGTTCCGCCGTGCCCGAGTTCCCGGATCTCTGTGTAGCCGGGAACCTCCATGGAGACCTCCTGACCGGATAAAGATCCTTATATCAGGACGCTAACCCGATGTCACCACACGTGTCGACCCCCTCCACCGGAAGTGACGGCGACAGTGATCGGATCGGTATGGCCGCTAGGCGTGGGCCCTTCTGCGGCTCAGGAAGCGGATCGCCACGGTGATCGTCCAGGCGGCGGCGACGCCCAGCAGCAGGAGCAGGACGAAGACCAGCGTCGGGAGCCAGGGCCATCCCGGTCCGGTCAGCTTGACGTCGACCACCGGGTACTCCAGCGTCTTGGCGGCGAACCTCGCCGTCGCCACGTCGTACGTACGGGCGATGTCGCGCAGCACCGCGTCGAAGGCGAACTCCCCGGTCGTGTGGAGGTACTCCGGACGGAGATCGCCGACGCCCGGCACCTGGCGGCGCGCGGCGTCCAGGCCGGGCACGAGGAGCCGGTCGAGCCCGGTGGCCGCGGCGGCGAGGGTGGCGCGGGGGACGAACGTCAGGCCGTGCTCGGAGCGGACGGGGCCGTCGGCGACGGCGATGGTCCGCCCGACCACGGACTGCTCGGTGTAGGAGTTGAACACCGAGGCGAGCTCCAGCTCCCCGACGCCGTCGGTGAGCAGCACGCCGATGTCCGACGGGCCGGTCTGGTAGGAGGAGTTGAGCGGGGCGACGAGGTCGGCGAGTTCGAGGCTGCGTACGGGGATGCTCGCGGGCGCGCCGGGCGAGTAGTGCCGCCAGTGCACGGCGTCGGCCGCCTGGCGGGCCGCGGGAGCGTCGGCCAGGCGCTCGACGATGCGCAGGGCGGCGTCGATGCCGGACAGCACGCCCGCCGCGGTGATCACGTCGCCGTCGTCGACGTACCGCATGCCGCTTCGCCACTTCACGGCGGGGAAGTCGGCGCGCAGGCCGCGCATGCGCAGCCAGTGCGAGGTGGCGGGACGGCCGTCGAGCAGCCCGGTGCGGGCCAGCGCGCGGGCGCCGTTGCAGACGCTGACGGTCAGCGCGCCGGCGGCCGACTGCCGCCGCGCCCAGGCGTTGATGGAGGCCAGCTCGGCGGGCTCAGGCGTCTGCATCGCGGGGAAGATCACGGCGTCGAGGGTGTCGCCCTGGCCGGACATGAGCCGGTCGAGCTCGTCGAACGTCATGTCGGGGACGAGGTCCAGCCCGCCGGTCATGTGGATCAGCCGGGGGCCGGCGGAGACGACGTAGAGATTGAACCGGCCGGTGCGGGCCAGCACCTCGTACGGGCCGAGCAGGTCGGCGGCGTTGGTGCCGTTGCCGCCGGTGAGGAAGGCCACGGTGGGCTTGGCCGGGTCGTGGCTCTTGGCCGCGGGCGCGACCGAGACGGCGTCGGCGCGCGCCTCGTAGATGTCGCCGAACCTGCCGATCGTGCTGGCCGCCGAGACCGCGCCCGGGATGAGCAGCACGATCAGCACGGAAGCCGCGCCCTTGAACCACTTCCCCCGGACGGTGAAGCGGGGCAGGGCGGCGTACTCGTCGCGGCGCCTGAACACGGCGGCCGCCATGAGGATGTACATCGCCCAGTGGCCGATCATCGAGACCTGGGCGACGCCGAGCAGGCCCAACCAGAACAGGACTAACAGGACGAGGAAGGGCGCGAAAATGATCGCCACCATCTCGCCGATGGCCTGCTTGCGGTGGCGGCGGACGGCCATCCAGAGCGCCGGGACGACGGCCATCTCGGCGACCATGATGAGCAGCCGGACGTCGGCACGGGTGCTCGCGGGCAGCAGCGCGTTGCCCGCCATGCCGAGCAGCAGCATGCCGAGGTTGACCGCGATGACCAGCTCGGCGTAGTGCCAGAGGAGGCGGCCCGCCGTACGGAGCGCTCCCGTGCACGTCTCCTTCTCCGTCATCGCCCGGCCTCCGATGGCCCAGCCGCGCTCAGCCGCTGGTCGATGCCTGGATGGCGGGTTCTGCCCGCTGACGTTCCGCCCCGCATGATCGCCCCTTCCCACCGCGCATATGAGTCACCTCCGGATGGTGTTCGACCTGCGCTTCCAGGACAAGGACATAGACCGGACATCCACCGGACATTTCCCGATAGCGGTGGCGTGGGGCATCGGGCGCGGTTCCGGCGTTCTCGGTGGGGACGCGGGTGGGACGTCAGTGGAGCGACGGCGAGACTCAGACGGGCGCTGGTCGGCCGGAGGCTGGTCGGCCGGAGGCTGGTCGGCCGGAGGCTGGTCGGCCGGAGGCTGGTCGGCCGGAGGCTGGTCGGCCGGAGGCTGGTCGGCCGGAGGCTGGT